>CAYRUO010000008.1:0-106021 GCA_964427505.1 uncultured Thermanaerothrix sp. | reverse complement strand
TAATCCATTCAGGGAGGGAGTCCGTTGAATCCTGAGGAAACACCCCAGAAGCCGGATTTCGGCAAACTTGTCCTCAACGAACTAAATCACACCCCATCACCTCAGCCCGAAAAACGCAAACGCGGTATTCCCCAAAGCGTCCTTATTCCCCTACTGGCCGTCCTAACTGGCTTAATCTTTGGGGCCATCTTTATTATCTTAACCAGTCAGGAAGTTTATACCGGATTTGGCCAGTCCCTCGGCGCCGGTTTTGCCGCGATGTGGGATGTGGTTGCACGTTCTTACAACGCGCTTTTTACCGGTGCCCTTGGTGACCCCGTGCGTATGATCAATGCGCTTCAATCGGGCAACGCCTTGGAGATTCGCCGTGCCTTCAACCCCTTTTTGGAAAGCCTGGTCACGTCCACACCTTATATTTTCGCTGGTTTAGCCGTTGCGTTGGGCTTCCGGGCCGGTGTCTTCAATATCGGCGCCGAAGGCCAGTTGTTTATCGGGGCTATCACCGCAACCTATATCGGCTATAAGTTGGTAGGATTGCCCATGATCATCCACCTGCCTTTGGCGTTGCTGGCTGGTGCTCTGGGAGGTGCACTGTGGGGGTTTATCCCCGGGTGGCTAAAGGCCAAAACCGGGGGGCATGAAGTCATCAATACGATCATGATGAACTATATTGCCTTTCGCTTGAGTGAATGGCTGCTCACCGGCCCAATGAAACGCCCGGGCTCTTATAATCCCGTCAGCCCCGAAATCCAGCCCTCAGCCTGGTTACCGCGCTTCTTTGATGACCCCATTCGTTTCCATCTGGGCTTTTTCCTGGCACTAGGGTTAGCCTATGTTGTCTATTGGTTCCTCTTCAAGACCACATGGGGGTTTGAATTGCGCACGGTTGGAAGCAATCCTTATGGCGCTAAATATGCCGGCATGGATGTTACCAAGAACACCATCCTGGCCATGACCTTATCGGGGGCGTTGGCCGGGCTGGCCGGTGCCAATGAGGTTTTAGGCGTCAACCACTTCTTGGCCATGGCGTTCTCGTCAGGTTACGGTTTCGACAGTATCGCTCTGGCACTCTTGGGCAATAACCATCCGGTGGGTGTTGTTCTTGCTTCCCTGCTTTTTGGTACATTGCGCAACGGTGCCACACGCATGCAACTTTCAGCCGATATTCCTATTGATATCATCTCGGTCTTACAAGCCGTTATTTTGGCTTTCATCGCCGCGCCAGCCATTATTCGCTCACTTTACCGCCTGCGCAAACCGGCCGAAGGCGAAGGTTTAATCACCATCAAAGGGTGGGGAGGTTAAGCCATGGCAACCACAACCAGCGCTTTTCATCGCAAAATCGAGGTCGTCTCTCCCACCCGCCAGCGGGTGATGGGAGTGTTATTCATCCTGCTCGGTTTGGCATTAGTCTTCTTCTTCACCCCGGGTTTGACGCAGGATCAGACCACGACCTTTGGACTATCACTGGCTACTTCTCAAGTACAACTTCCGCCCTGGCAGGTGCATACCCTTTCCACCCTTTATGGGTTGGCTGTGGTTAGCGCTATCCTGGGTGGGATTCAACTTGCCCGCGGTTTTGGACGTTACACGAACTGGATGTTAGGTTTGGTCGTCGGGCTTTTTATCTTCGGCTTTTTGGTTTGGGCTGCTGCTGGCAAATCTCTCAATTTAGTTGGGATGCTCAATACCACCCTCAGCCGTTCTGTGCCTATTACCTTGGGCGCCCTATCCGGGATTCTATGTGAACGCTCCGGGGTGGTCAACATTGCCATTGAGGGCATGATGCTGACCGGTGCAATGGTGAGCGCCTTAGTTGGAAGTCTCACCCAAAATGCTTGGATTGGGTTATTGGCCGCCATCATTGCCGGTGCACTGCTCGCTCTCGTTCACGCGGTACTTTCCATTAAATACAAGACGAATCAGATTGTGTCCGGCACGGTGATTAATATTTTCGCGACCGGGGTAACATCCTATATATCCGCTAAGTTCCTCCAAGTTAATCAGGCCTTGAACAATCCCCCCACGTTTGGCGGCACCCCCATCCCCTTACTAAGCGAAATTCCCATCCTGGGGCCAGTGCTTTTCAGCAACAGCATCTTTGTTTACGTGATGTTCATCCTTCTGGTCATTTTACATATCGCCCTCTTCCAAACGCGATGGGGACTGCGCCTGCGCGCCGTGGGAGAGCATCCCAAAGCCGCCGACACCCTGGGCATTGATGTCTTCAAGACTCGCTACATGGCAGTGGTGCTTGGCGGAATGGTGGCAGGCTTTGCCGGGGGGTACTTCACCTTGGGTTCTGCCGGTCGTTTCGACGAAGTCATGACCGCCGGGCGAGGCTTCATCGGCTTGGCCGCAATGATCTTCGGGAATTGGAATCCTTTTGGTGCCTTTGGGGCCGGCGTGCTTTTTGGGTTCGCAGATGCGCTGGCTTCGCGCTTGGCCATTCTGGGGATTGCCATTCCTTCCCAATTCCTGCTCATGGCGCCTTATATTGCCACGATGATCGTCCTAGCCGGGGTTATCGGGCGCGCCCGCCCGCCCGCCGCCGATGGCGTTCCTTATGAGAAAGAATAGCCATTCACTGTGCTGAAGCATGGTGCATACCGATTGCGATAAGACCAACGCCGTCGAGGTCGAGCACATCACCAAGACATTTGGCGTCCACAAAGCCGTGGATGATATTTCCTTTATCGTTTGTTACGGTGAAATTTTCGGTCTGTTAGGGCCCAATGGTGCGGGAAAAACCACGACCATTTATCTGCCCGTGTAACTGCCCGTCTTTTTCAAACCCAGTACCTGCTCGCGGGTGAACCCTTCCGTCTTAGGCGTTTCCTGTGTCTGCTCCCCAACCGCCTGTGACCACTTCACCCAAAGCAATCCGCAGGTTCTAAAGCCATTAACCGCAACCGAGACATGCGTTAGTTATAGGAGCAACCCCTTTGTCCGAAAAGGTGTTACCAAAAACACTATTGCTTCCAGATAAGCATGAGCACCTTGTTCAGAATATAAACCAATCCCAAGACCAAGGCCAAGTTTTCTTTACCCACGCTGAATAACGCCACCAATGCCAGCCCCCAAATGAGAAGTTCCACCAACAGCGACCAGGGCATATCAAGCCGCATAGACGACTTCGGGGCCAGGAACACGCCCCAAATAATTCCTACTAAGATGGGAGCGCCTAAACCCAACAGTAGTTTTGCCAATAAATTATGACCGACATTGAAGCCCCAGTAACCAAAAATCACCAGTAGGCACAATTCAAGCAAAAAGCGCAGTCCGATATTCAATGTTTTAACCATGTTCATAATCCCTTATCTAACCCCGATGTAAAGTAGTTTGGTAAGTATAACCCATAAGACCATCCTCATGCGCGGCTTGCAATCAATAGTGCCTCATGTTATAATCCAATTACCTTATGGAGCGAGCATATCACCTAGGGGGCCGCTCAAAATTCCCTCATTTATGCGTGTGAAACCTCAGAATTAGCGGCTAAAGAGCATGAATGCTCCTCTATAGGCGTGGTATAATTCCAAACCCATTCTAAACCCAAACCAATACGGATAAACCCATATGAAGTTCCTTGAACTTGAAAAGGCCACCCTGGCTGATCTGCGCCAGATCGCCAGAGAAATGAATATCCCCAATGCCTCGCGCATGAAGAAAGAAAACCTCATCCTGGCAATCCGCCAGGTAGAAGCCGAACGCGAAGGGCTGGAAGTGCGTGGGGGAATCCTTGAGATCCTGCCCGAAGGGATTGGCTTCCTGCGTAAAAACTATCAAATTGGCCCGGACGATGTCTATGTCTCGCAGGCTCAGTTACGGCGCTATGACCTGCGTATGGGCGATCTGGTCATCGGCGTCGTGCGTCCCCCCCGCGAAGCCGAACGTCACTACGGGCTGGTGAGAGTCGAATCCATCAACGGACTTTCACCCGAGGAAGCGCGCGATCGCCCCGTGTTCGAACGGCTCACCCCAATCTTCCCCAACAAGCGCTTCGACCTAGAAACCGATCCCACCATCCTCTCAACCCGCCTGATCAATTTGATTGCCCCCATCGGGCGGGGACAGCGTGGGCTTATCGTTTCTCCGCCTAAAGCGGGTAAGACCACGATTTTGAAACAGATTGCAAATGCCATCTCAACAAAATACCCTGAGGTTCACCTTATCATTGCCCTGATCGGCGAGCGCCCAGAAGAGGTGACCGACATGGACCGCTCGGTTGAAGCCGAGGTCGTCGCTTCAACCTTTGACGAGCCGGTCACCTCACACGTTCGCACCGCGGAAATCACGCTCGAACGTGCCAAGCGCCTGGTGGAAATCGGGCGTGATGTGGTCATTTTGCTCGACTCCCTCACCCGTTTGGCCCGCGCTTACAACCTGGTGGTGACCCCATCCGGGCGCACGCTCTCAGGGGGTATGGATCCCTCCGCCCTTTACCCACCCAAACGTTTCTTTGGTGCCGCGCGCAACGTCGAAGAAGGTGGTTCGCTCACCATCATCGCCACGGCGCTGGTGGATACCGGCTCACGTTTGGACGATGTGGTGTATGAAGAATTCAAAGGCACTGGCAACATGGAACTGCATCTCTCACGCCGTTTGCAGGAACGCCGCATCTTCCCTGCCATTGACATTGAGCGTTCCTCAACCCGCCGTGAGGAATTGCTGCTGGGTCCTGATATCTTACAGCGCGTTTGGCTCATGCGGCGCATGTACTTGCAAATGATTAGCCCGCCGCCGCAAGGCGCGGGCATGGATCCCGCTGTAGCAACCGAGGCGATCCTTCAGCGCATGCTCCGCACGAAAAACAATATGGAATTTCTGGAAACCCTAACGGAGGAATTGTGACCCAAGTCACCCCGACCCGCACACCGCGGATTCCGGAGACTTCGGGGGGCACTTCATCACCTTGGCTGGCACGCTTACTCTGGCTGGTCGCTGCGGCCATGCTGGCGTTGGCGGTGTTCCTCATCGTCCAACGTGTGACCGCGGCTTCTTCATCTGTTCCAAGTGACCCTATAAGCGCGCCACTAGAACTTCCGGCCAACAGTGGCGTTGCCACACTCCCACCGCTTCCGGAATCACAAGGGCAAGATTCCATAACCCGTACGGCAAACCCACACACAATTGTGGCTTCCCAACCTCGTGAAGGCGCTATCACTTATGAGGTTCAGAAAGGCGATTCCATTTTTGGAATTGCCAAAAAGTTCAACCTCAAGCCCGAGAGCGTCTTATGGGCGAATTATGACGTCTTAAATGACGATCCACACATGATCGAGGTTGGGCTTAAGCTAATCATCCCGCCCACCGATGGGGTTTACTACAAATGGAAAGAAGGCGATACTCTCGAATCGGTCGCCGCCTCTTTCCGGGTCAAACCTGAGGATATCTTACTTTGGCCGGGGAATAAACTCGATATTACTAATCCGGTTATCGAGCCAGGCCAATACGTTATGGTGCCGGGTGGACGGCGCGAATTCCGCACCTGGGTGGTACCTAGCATTCCGCGTGGCCCAGCCGGGGTCAATAAGAGCATCCTCGGTCCTGGTGCTTGCGATACCGGTCAGGGCGGTGCCTATGGAAGCGGCACCTTTATCTGGCCAGCACCACAGCATGTCCTTTCAGGTAATGATTACTGGGATGGTCATATGGCTATTGATATTGCCGCCGGCATGGGCGATCCGATATATGCCGCCGATAGCGGCGTGGTGGTCTATGCCGGTTGGATCAGCGGTGGTTACGGCAATATGGTCATGATTGACCACGGTAACGGCTACCAAACCCTTTATGCCCACTTAAGCGCCATTCGGGTGAGTTGCGGCGCCAGCGTGCGCCAAGGGCAGGTCATTGGCCTGGCCGGCAGCACCGGACGCTCGACCGGCCCCCACCTCCACTTCGAGGTGCGCTACATGGGTGGGTTTGTCAACCCCTGGTACGTGTTACCTTAAGAGATATCCCTTTCCCAAAATCTAAAGCAGGCTGGGCGGGTCCACTTCGACCCGCCAGTCTTTTAATTCGGAAAGGTGTGAATGTAGCAAAAAGGTTGGATCCTCACCCCGGAGAATAATCTGCCAACGATACCATCCCTCCAAGCGGGTGTAAAAGCAGGGCGCTGGCCCAATCACCTCGCAACGAGGTTTACCACTTTCCGCCATCCAACGCCGGATGCGTTCCGCCATTCTTTCGCTTTCCTGTTCTACCACGCGTTGCTCTTTATGGCGAAACTCTAAACGCACCAGACGCGCAAAAGGTGGATAACCTATCCGGCGCCTCAATTCCAATTCATAGCCAAAAAAGCCCTCATAGTCGTGTTGAGCAGCGTAACGGATGGCATAATGCTCGGGTTGGAACGTCTGCAAAATCACGCGGCCCCCCCATGACCCACGTCCTGCTCGTCCGGCGACCTGGGTGAGCAATTGAAAGGCACGTTCCGCGGCCCGAAAATCCGGTAACGTTAACCCCACATCGGCAAGGATCACTCCCACCAACGTCACCAAGGGGAGATCCAAACCTTTAGCCAGCATTTGCGTTCCAACGAGAACGTCGGCCTGATGATGAGCAAAATGGGTCAGGATCAAATCTACAGCCCCCTTGACCCGGCTGGTCGAGGAATCCAGCCGCAGGACGCGTATGCCCGGGAAAACATGCCCCAATTCTTGCTCTACGCGCTCCGTCCCCAAACCATAATGGCGGAACTCTCGCCCACCACATTGGGGACATGTCTTTGGTACCTGACGGCGGTAATTACACCGATGACAAATCAGGCCAACCGGGGCGAGATGATAGGTCAAAGGGATATCACACCGCGGACACTTGAGCACATAACCGCATTCACGACAAAATATATAGGTAGCCGCCCCCAAGCGGTTCAGGTAAAGAATGGCCTGCTGCCCTGCCTGAATGACGTGTTCTAGGCTCTCCAGCAGGACTCGGCTGAAAATGGAACGATTACCGGCTTTAAGTTCCTGCCGCATGTCCACAATCTTGACCTCGGGGAGCGGGGCAGGCTCAACAGCCCCGCCTTGCCCTGCTTGCCCATTCGGGTCCCGAGCCGTTCGCACCCGCTCCGGTAATCGCAAAATCGGCCAACCTTCTTTTTGAGCCCGATAATAATGAACAACATCTGGGGTTGCGGATCCAAGTACTAACACGCTACCGGTCAGGCGCGCGTATTCCATGGCGGCTTGGACCGCATGATAATAAGGGGGTGTTTCTCCTTGGTAATAAGAAGGTTCGTGGGCTTCATCTAAAATAATCAGCCCCAAGCGCTCCATGGGGGTAAATAGTGCACTCCGTGGACCAATAACGATCGCTAAACGCCCTTCCCGCACCCGACGCCAGGTGTCATAACGCTCCCCGGCAGAAAGTCGTGAATGCATTAGACCCACCTGACCCGGAAAGCGTGCCAGGAAGCGCCGCACCAATTGAGGCGTGAGCGCAATCTCCGGCACCAGAACAAGTGCTTGTTTTCCCTGTGCCAGGGCTGCCGCAACACTTTGAAGGTAAATTTCAGTCTTGCCCGATCCCGTCACCCCGAAAAGCAGAATGGGTTTTTTGACCGTTTCATCAGATGGACGCAGATTTTGTAAAATGACCGCCAGAGCGCGCTGTTGGTCAGGGGTAAGGTTAAGCGGCGCCGTGGGCTCGTCTTCTATAGCAATTCCTTCCAGTGGATCACGCCAAACCTCAGTTTCACTCAGCCGAATTAATCCCCTCTCGGCGAGGTAGTCCAAGTCAGCGCGGTTTCCCCCACTCACGGCATATAACCAGGTCACATCCAGCGGCCAGGGTTCCTGGATTAGAAAACGCAACATCGCCTGACGACGCTCGAGGGCCACAGTACCCGATCGCCCAAGATAGGGTAATTGGGCTTGTGCTTCTTCCGGTGAGCAAGCCAA
Organism: uncultured Thermanaerothrix sp.; assembly: GCA_964427505.1. GTDB lineage: Bacteria > Chloroflexota > Anaerolineae > Anaerolineales > Anaerolineaceae > Thermanaerothrix. Next base: position 98,120 of record CAYRUO010000008.1, on the reverse strand, counting down.
TTGGGCTGTCCGCACCACCTTAGGACGCACCGAAGATGGCGGTAGCACCGGTTCGGCGCGCAGCAATCCACGCCGGATTAGACGGCGGGCGGCAGTGCGCCAATCCCGATAAGGGAGTGCGGCATCAATCTGGCGTCCGCGCAAGGCACCACGTCGCACCAGTAAGTGCACGAGTGCCCTTTCGGTTTCTCCCATTCCACCTATCTCGTCCGAACCGAGCCACGTATAGAGCACGTCGGCCTGTTGAGAAAGCCCTGGGGGCAGCATCGCAAAGAGAACGGTATTTAATGGCGAGAGAGTGCTTTCGCTGAGGATACGCGCCAATTCAATTTGAGCCGGGGTAACCACGGGACGGTCATCTAGCACTGCCTCAATCGCCCGCTGAGCATGTTCTGATTGCGCACAGGTCTCAATAACAATCCCATAGGCTCGCCGATCGCCAAATGGTACAACGATCAGCGTACCCTTGTGCACCCGTCCCTGAAAGGCTGGAGGGATTAAGTAATCAAACTCTCGCCCAACTCCGGGGAGATCAACAACAACCCGAGCGTAACGATGTGCCTCGTTGCCCAAATTTCACCTAAAAATCTGTGGTTTAGCGGCGCAGGATGGCGGCGGCACCATACCCCACCACCGAGGTCGTATCCCCCGTGGCATCGGCGGAGGTGGTGTAGTCCAGGATTTCAACATGATTAGCGCCCAGAGCCTTTGCTGCAATCATCACGGTAACCACTGCCGCCACACCACACGCATACCCCGTGCCGTTTTCTTCCGCCTGTAACACCCCTTCAGGAGAGAAGCGCGCGATCTGGCGCAACATCTCACCATCCAGACGGCGCGCCACCTTTTCCGGATAAAAGTGAGAAAGATCAGTGCTGGCGACCAATAAACAATTTTTTCCCTTTACCACTTCCGCCAACGTTTGACCCATAACCCTTAACAGCGTTTCATTCTTGCTCCGCAGCATAAGTGGGAGCAAGCGAAAACGCCCACGCAGCGCCCTCTGCAGAAACGGCAGTTCAATTTCAAGCGAGTGCTCGTCATCATTTGCAATCGGGGTCAAACCCACCTGAAATTTCTGCCTCAACCCTCGATCAAGTTCATCTAGTAGGTCATGAGCAACCTCAATCGTGCCCAGCGGCGTCTCATACATCTGATGGGCCGTCGTCAGTACCGGGGCGGGATGGAAACGGTGAAACGGAGAGACGACTACCACCACATCCCGTTCCTGGTCTAAGACCGTGCGAAACGCGTAGCCCGCCGTACGCCCCGAGTAGCGATGTCCGGCATGGGGGGCAATCACTCCTACCACTTCCCCCACCAGAGGGGGTAGTTTAGCCTCGGCAAGGTAACGATCGACTTGTTCAGCCAGTTCGAGTGGATCACCGCTATACCACAAGCCCGCGATGGGCGAAGGACGCACCTCTGGGATGACCGTCATCGAAAACCTCCGCTCTGGTCTTTTATTATAGTATAACCAGTCCCGCGGGGGTTTCAACAGGCTTTTCACAATCCTATGCGCAGAGACCCCTTACTTATACCTGCTACCGCCCGGGAGGGAAAATTGCCACCTCATCTCCCTCTGCCAATCGCCACTGCTCGCATTCCAGATAGGCGATATCCCGTCCATTCCGTAGCACCCGCCAACCAGGACGAGGCCGATAAACTCTTTCCACATCCATCCAGGGATTCCCGCGCGCATCCTCATGATGACGGCTTTCCCACCGACTTTCCAATGCTTCCGAACGAACACGGGGATAGTAGTTGAAAAATTTGCGCAAGACATCCAAGACGGTCGGTCCGGAAAAGATTTTAATGGTTATCGCCTCCCGTCCAACAAGTGCTCGCATGCGCCCATAAAGGGTCACATTGATTTCAACATCCCCCTCCCCCAACGCCAAAGCGGTCTGATAACCGCGCAGCATCATCTGAAGGTGCAGGATAAACACCTTATTCCAACCCGCCAGGGCTCTCAGCCTGATATTGGCGTCTATTTGAGTCTGCTCCAAGACACGAGCGAATGCCGCCGTCATCAGCCCAATCGCCCCGGTGACATAGTCACTCGGGATGTGGATGTGTCGCTTGCCATGCCCGGCGTGCACTTGACCGGCACGAAAGAGATAAGAAGCGAAATCATGACTGAAATCCAACCCTAACGTGCGCGCCAACCACACCGTGAAGAAGCGCCGCCGTTCGGCCAAGTGCGCCGGATCTGCGCCCCCACTCCACCCCAACAGCGCCGCCGTCTCCGGAAAGGATTCCAGATAAGCATAATTTTCCACCACGAGAGAATGGGCGTGTTCCAATAGGGGCTCGACCGTTTCGAGCATGGCTTGAATATCGCCCTCATCAAGATGGAGAAATTCTTTGAGGTGATCCCAGGTTTCTTCGGGCAAAGGTTCTAAGCCGCGAAGTTCCCACACCGGGACATTTAGATTCGCTTTGCTCCATACCATAGGGGCTATCTGCCAATCCAACATCTTTTCCATAGTTACTATAACCTCTTCACAAATAGAGTTTCCTTTATTATAGAAACGACAATGAACAATAAGTTTGCGATAACGCAATAAGAAATTTGCGCCAGCGCAAAGCCGGCTTTTCAAAACAAGGCTATAGTTACCACACTCTCAACCGAGGATAAGCCGCCATGCAAAAGCCTTATACGCTTTACGAAGATCTGACCACCGTCGTCCCCAACCCACCCCCGAACAGCATTTTGAGTCACTCACTTCTTCAGCATCCCCGCCTCAAGGTCATTCTCTTCCTCTTCGCCGCCGGGCAAGAACTATCCGAACATACTGCCTCTGTGCCGGCGGTTATCCATATTCTTGAGGGTGAGTGCGATCTAAAGGTCGGCGGAGATAAATACCGGCTCCAAAGCGGTGCCTGGCTCTTTATGGAAGCCCAAACCCCTCACACCCTGGTGGCTCACACTGACGTACGCATGCTTCTATTGATGCTACCAGATCCTCTCGTTCAGAAGGACGGAGAATGATCGCTCGGTTCATCGGGTGATGGGGGGCCCTCTTCTAAAGCCTTGGCATCTCCGACCCAAGCCAACCCTTTCATTTTGAGATAACGTCGGTAGTGCCAATAACCCCACAACACCCCACTTATAAGAATACCTCCAACCAAACCAACCGCCCAAATGACCCCCTGTCGGTCGGGTTGGGGTGGTTTCGTGTTCGCGTTAGCGCTCGGCGTGTGCACCGAAGAATCGGTGGGTAACATCGAAGTTTGGGGAACAGGGGTTGTGATGCCGCCGCTTGGGTAACCCTCTTTCGGCGTTAGCTCCGTATGGGCTGGAGTTTTTGCCCCCGGATAAGCCGTTCCGGATGTCAAACCGCCTTCGGTCGGGGATGACAAGGGATAACCTGCGGGGGTTAGCGTCTGACCTGAAAAACCCGGCGGTGTGGGGGTAACTGATCGTGTCGCCTGAAGCGTGGGGGTTATAGTCACTCCCCCGAACGGGGTGCGCGATGGTGTGCGCGTCGCAAAGGGTGTGCGAGTCGGCGTTGGGGTGCGCGAACGGGTAGGCAGAAACGGGCGCATGGGCGAACTCGTCCAGGTCGGAATGGTCGTGATCGTTCGGGTGAGCGTAACCGTTCGGGTGAGCGTAACCGTCCGGGTAGGTGTAATACTGGGAGTAAGCGTAATGGCAGGGGTATAGGTCAAAGTAGGAGAGGGGGTCAGCATTATTGGTTGAACAGGCAACCCTACTACAAACGGCAGGTATCCCAGATCTGCGGTCAACCCGGGACGTCCGCTGTCATCAAGGCTGACTTGAATTTCTTTGACATTGGTAAGGCATGTGGTCACCTGCCCTGCACTTCCACCCGCGCCCGATCCAGCCGGGTTTTGCCCGGTGGTATCCCAGCCCTGGGTGATATTGCCGGCCGGATGATACCACCACAGTGGGTAAAGCGCGGGATTGCCACTACCACAATACCGGGCCGACTCAATGCTGGAAACACACCCCGGGCTTAGGTCATAGCGAAAGAAGAGATCGAGTACACCTCCCGGAGATGCTCCCTCGGTCAGAAAGAGATCCCAATAACTACTACAAGGGATCAGATCATCACCGGAACCACCGGTAAAGGGCACATTAAGCGTACTACCCGCTCCATGTTCAATGATATAAAGATCAAAATCAGCCCCCCCAACACGCTGGAAGCCAATGCGTCCCTCAAAAGCATAGGCCTTGCTCTCGGTAACCGTCACTCGAGCGGCGCTCACTCCAGGCCGATCAGTGCGGCGTAAGGCCGGCGCCCCCAGGGCTTTAATAGGGTCGAATTCACATTGAGACACTGCAGATGTTAGTGAACCGCCCCATCCCAGAAAATTATGATTGACCCTACCACGATTATTGCATTCCACTTGAGCCCCGGCGCGGTTTCCATAGAGATTATTTCCCACAGCAATCACCTTGCCCGAAGCCGGGTCGGGATCGCTCCAAATGGCATATCCACTATTGCCCTGGATATGGCTAAACTGAATTAACACCTGTCCTCCGCCCCCCAGTACATGAAGCGCATCTTTGCCGTTGATCAGTGTGGCATATTCAATACGCACGTCTCCCGTGGGCTCAACGACAACGAGATCACGGCTGGGCGAGAAACAAGCGCCATCCTTGATCGTCAAGTCGCGCAGGGTCACACCGCCCTTGAGATAAAGCATGGGTTGGTCACAGATACTGCCCACATACGTAAGCGTGGCATTGCTTACCCCCTGAAGGGTCAAGGGTTTGTCAATGATCACCGTTTGCCCTTTGATGCTGTACTCCCCCAGTAGATTAACCACGCTACCGGCATCCACAGCATCCACGGCGTCCTTTAACCCGGTGCCAATACCATTGGCGAGGTCATCAAAACTATTAACATAACAAGGGCTGAATTGACCGCAGGCGGTGGCATCGTTGGCAACATAAACATTGGTTGTTTTCGGGATCACCCGCAGGTAAAGGAAAAGGTCCTGCGTTCGCACCCAGCCATTGCTGTTCCTTTCCAACACCCGCACCCGCAGTGTGCCAGAGGATGCAGCATTGGTACCGATGCGAAATGCAAAATCCAAAGCATCCCCAAATTGATCTGCCCCCAGCGCTGCGCTAGCCCCATTTTTCAATTCATAGCCGGAAGGTGCTGGTTCACAGGCAGAAAGGTCACCCAAAGCGTAAGTCGCGCCACTGATAATCCCACTGGGCGAAAAAGTCGCCTCAGGAACAGACCAATTTATAGGGGTATACACACATACCTGTACATTCGGGGATTGGGCCGGATCATACCCACTAAGCGAGAAGGCAGCACGCACGTTCAAACGCTGCCCGGCTGCACACCCTGCCGCCGGACACGCTAACGGGCCAAGCAAGGTTAACGTGTTCGATTGTGCACTTTGGGCTTGCGCGACCGAGAAGACCCTCACCACCCAAGTAGCAAAAATCCCCACCCCCAACAATACCACAATGCTCCACACTCGACCACGCATAAGACCCCACTTCGGTCTGCTTAAAACCCTACGCTTTTGCCATTAATGCAGAACCTTGCTCAGGAAAGCCCGAGTGCGCTCATGGCGCGGATTGTTAAACAAAATATCCGGCGGGGCTTCCTCGATAATCTGCCCCTCGTCCATTAGAATCGCACGATGGGCAGCGGCGCGGGCAAAGCCAATTTCGTGCGAGACCACCACCATCGTCATGCCTTCCCGCGCCAGGTTTAACATCACATCCAATACCTCCTGAATCATCTCCGGATCGAGGGCACTGGTCGGCTCGTCAAAGAGCATGATCTTCGGATTCATGGCCAATGCCCGCGCAATCGCCACCCGCTGCTGCTGCCCTCCGGAAAGTTGGGCCGGAAAGTTATGGGCTTTCTCAGGAATGCCCACCTTACGCAGTAATTCCATGGCGATGGCTTCGGCCTCTTCTTTCTTCCGCTTGCGCACAATCCGCTGGGCCAGGCAGATGTTTTCCAGCACGGTGAGATGAGGGAAGAGATTGAACTGCTGAAAGACCATCCCCACCTCGGTGCGCACGGCGTTGATGTTCTCCGCGCTATCTAGTGGGATACCGTCCACGATGATCTTGCCCTCATCGAATTCCTCCAAACGGTTGATGCACCGTAGTAGGGTGGACTTGCCCGACCCCGAAGGCCCAATTATGACCACCACCTCCCCTTTGTAGACGTCTAAATTTACCCCACGTAAGGCGTGCACGTGCCCAAACCACTTGTGCACATTTTCAATATGGATAATCGGCTCTCGCTCCATGTGCTATTTCTCCAACCGCGTCTTATATTCAATCCAGGCCACCACCCGCGTCGCCAGCAACGTCATTACTAAGTATAACAAACTCACCATCAACCAAGTCTGCAAGGGAATGAAACTGGCCGCCATGAATTCACGCCCCCGCCGGGTCAGTTCAGGTACTGCTACCACGCTGGTCAGGGACGAATCTTTAAGCAACGTAATAAATTCATTCCCCACCGGTGGCAAAATGACCCGCACTGCCTGGGGCAGGATCACATAACGCATCGCCTGAAAATAGGACATACCCAGACTGCGCGCGGCTTCCATTTGTCCGCGGGGGATGCTTTGAATGCCCGCGCGATACACCTCGCTCATATAGGCGGCATAACAAATGGTGAGCCCCAAAATGGCCATCGCCACCGGGTTGGGCCGATAATCCATTAGCGCCTGCCACCCTAAAGAACGCCCGATATCCTGCACCAGCGAAGGAAACGCAAAATACCAGAAAATCAACTGTACCAAAACCGGGATGCCGCGAATTACCTCCACATAAACGGTAGCAATGCCCCTTAGCACAGTGAGTTTGGAAAGGCGGATCAAACCCACCACCAGCCCTAATAACAACACTAAGGCAAAGGACACCAACGTAACGTAAATGGTAACCTGGATCCCATCTCGAACAAACAAGAGAATACGCTGGAACGGGTCTGGTTGTAGCACCACCAGCGCCGCCACAATGAGAACAATGGCTAGAACCAATAGCCACCAGGGATCTCGGAACTTTTTTTCTGTTTGCGGTTGGGTTGGGCCACGCGTCGCCAGATTCATGAAAACCTCAAATCAAGCGGGAATAAATGACAAACAGGGCCGGTGCCTAACGCATCGGCCCTGCCAGACTCTTTTCGTCATCACTGAGCGGCTGAGGCCAGCCACTTTTGCTCGAGTTGCTGAATGTATCCCTCATCCTTAAGCACTTTTAGTGCGCTGTTGATCTTATCCACCAGATCGGCGCGATTCTTACAAATGGCGATGCCGTAGGATTCTTCCGTGAAGACCTCTCCCACCGTTGTCAACTTCTCCGGGTTCTTACCGATAAAACCAAGTGCAGTCGGATAATCGGCGATCACGGCATCAATCTGACCGTTGGCGAGATCCAAGAACGCCAAATCATACGTATCGTAGGGCTTGAACGTCACACCGGGGATTTTTTGGGCTTCAATGGCCCCGGTCGTGCCTAATTGAGCCCCTACCGTCATGCCGCTTAGATCATCTTTGCTTTTTATGCGCGTTTCACCTTTACGCACCACAACAATCTGCCCAGCGTTGATGTAGGGATCCGAGAACAGCATGGACTGTTTACGCTCATCGGTGATGGTAATGGCTGCAATGGCGGCATCATACTGGCACTCAGAAAGGCCGGCCAGCATTGGATCAAATGGGAGATTAGTCCATTCCAATTTGAAGCCTGCTTTCTCGGCAATGGCTTTCATCAGTTCCACATCAAAGCCGGTCAATTCTTTCGTGTTTTCATCTACCAACTCAAAAGGTGGAAAAGTGGCATCGGTCGCCACCCGAACTGTGATCTGTGTTGCGGCGGGATAAGCAGTAGCCTGTGGAGCGGCCCCCTCGCTCGTAGGTGCAGGATACCCCCCTTGCCCGCCTGTTGCCGCGGTCGGCGTTGCGGCAGGTTGACAAGCGGCAAGCAGTAAGCCAACCATCACTCCCAATACTAGGGCTTTGAGACCAAACCTTTTCACGGCATCTCCTCCTTTTCTCGTCAATTGGGAATCAAAAAATAGGTGAAGGCTGAAACTATTATACCATCCCTGCCCCCTCTCCCAGCGGGTATAATACCGCAGATGATGAACAAGCCGCCTTCCATACGCTCGCTGTGGCAACGTCTGGGGTTGGGTCTAATCCTAGGCTTTCTGGTGCTCTTGGCGTTAGCCCTGTTTGGAGACATCCGCCAGGTGATTCGCACCGCCCAGAATTTTGAATGGCGCGTTTACCCGCTTGCGTTGGGGCTGACTCTGTTCAACTACACCCTACGTTTCATCAAATGGCATTATTACCTCCATCAGATGGGGGTTACCAACTTGGCCTGGTATCAGAGCCTGCGCCTGTTTATCGCCGGTTTTCCCCTCGCTGTCACCCCGGGTAAGGTAGGCGAAGCGCTCAAAGCCGTTTGGGTGCACCAAAAGAGCGGGCTTCCCGTGGCACAAGGGATCTCGGTTGTGCTGGCCGAACGCATCAGCGACGGTCTGGCTGTGCTAATCCTTTCAGCCTCCGGTGTCCTGGCCTATCCTCAATATTGGCCGGCCTTTGCCACCATCGCGCTGATTTTGCTGGCAGGGGTGATCCTCTCTCAGTTTCGCTCTTTGATCCTGGGCATTTTTGACCTTATCAGCCGCCTGCGTTGGATAAATCGCCTAATCCCCCCACTGCGCCAATTCTACGAAGGGGCGTTTATTCTCTTCCGCCCTCAAGCAACCCTTATTGCTGTTATGCTGGGTGGTATCTCTTGGCTCGGCGAAGGCATTGGGTTTTACTTGATCCTGACCGGCTTAGGGCTACCGGCCACCGCCCAAACCGCGGGTTTGGCGATCTTTATCCTGGCGTTCTCCACGGTCATCGGTGCCGTATCCACGTTACCCGGCGGACTGGGTGCCGCTGAAGCCTCCATCACCGGCATGCTCGTACTACTCGCGCATATCCCTCATGCCCAGGCCGCAGCAGCCACACTTTTGATCCGCCTGGCGACTTTGTGGTTTGGAGTAACCCTGGGTTTAATCACGTGGAGTGTTTCTCCCGATCTTCTGGGGTTAATGACGCGGCCTAGCCTCTCCCCCGAACACGAATAAGCCCTTTACTCCAAATGAGCCCGTAAGGATTGGGCGATCTCCGGGGTGATTCCTTTCACGCTGGTCAATTCCTCGATGCTGGCCTGACGAATCGCGTCCAGGCTTCCAAAGCGCTGTAGCAAAGCCTTACGCCGCGCCGGGCCAATACCAGGAATCGCATCCAGTCTTGAAGCCAGCCCGGCTTTCGTACGGCGGTTGCGGTGCGCGGTGATCGCAAAGCGATGGGCTTCATCCCGAATCCGTTGCAACAAGTATAGGCCCTGGGAATGACGTGGGAGCATGAGCGAATCCTTGCGCCCCGGAAGGAAAAGTTCTTCTTGTTGTTTGGCCAACCCCGCCACCGCAACCTTATCCTGTAAACCAAAGCGCTCAAGCACACTCAGCGCACGGCTCAATTGCCCCTTACCCCCGTCCACGATCAGCAGATCGGGCAGTAGCGCAAAGGCCGGATCGGGTTTGCCCCCCGGTTGCTCGGCTTGTTCCTGCGCGGCCATATAACGGCGGAAGCGGCGGGTCAGCACTTCTTCCATGCTGGCAAAATCGTCCGGGCCGCTGACCGTCTGAATATTGAAACGGCGATAGTAGGCTTTCTTCGGCACCCCCTGCTCAAAGACCACCATGCTCCCCACCGCATAAGTACCCTGTGTGTTTGAAATATCATAGCATTCAATGCGGTTAGGTGGGTGGGGCAACCCTAATGCCTGCTGCAACTCGCTCAGAGCTTGGCTCTGGCGATTCTTATCCGCTTCCCACTGGGCTCGAAGCGCGCGCAAGGTTTCGACGGCATTCTCCGCCGCCATCTCCACCAATTCCTGCGAGACTCCTTGCCGCGGCACCACCAATTCAACCTTAGGTCCTCCGCGGCGATCCTTAAGCCACTGCTGGATGATATTTGCTTCCTCAATCTCGTGTGGGAGCAGTACTTGCGCCGGAATGTTGGCGGCTTCGGCATAGAACTGCTTGATAAACTCGGCCAGCACCTCGGCATCTTCGCTATCCTGAGCGCCCTCTAAGATAAAGTATTCGCGTCCGATCAACTTGCCGTTACGAATGAAAAACACCTGTACGCAAGCCTCGCCATCATCCCGCGCCATGGCGATCACATCTGAGTCTAGTTGCTCGGTGGTAATGACCTTTTGCTTCTCTACTACGCGTTCAATGGCAAAAATCTGATCCCGCAGCGCCGCCGCACGCTCAAAATTCAGCGCCTCCGCGGCCGCTTCCATTTCCTGGCGCAAACGCGTCACAATCGGTTCCGTGCGCCCCTCCAAAAATTGACACAGATCATCTATCATTTGACGATAACCCTGGCGGTCAATCGCCCCAATACAGGGAGCGGCACATAGTTTGATGTCATAATAGAGACAAGCCCGCTCGTCTTGTCCGGTTATCTTGCGATCACATGTTAGGTAAGGGAATAAACGTCGCAGCACATCCAGAGTCTGGTGCACCGCCCAAACGCTGGTATATGGCCCGAAATAACGCGAGCCATCCTCCACCATCTGACGGGTTACCGTCACCTTCGGGAACTCATCTGCCCAATGCACTTTAATATAGGGGTAGCGCTTATCATCCTTGAGCCGCACATTGTAGCGCGGGCGGTATTTCTTAATCAGGTTCATCTCAAGGATCAGCGCTTCCAGTTCTGATCCCACCACAATCCACTCAATATCCGCGATTTGTTGCACCATGCGCCGCACCTTGGGCGGATGTGCCATCGGATTGTGGAAATAAGAACGCACGCGGTTACGCAAGTTAACCGCTTTACCCACGTATATCACCTCGCCAGCGGCGTTTTTCATGATGTAACACCCCGGCTTGGTGGGAATTGTCTCTAAAATGCCTTGAATATGTTCGCTCAGCACCATCATGGCATAATTTTAACGCCCCCATCACCTCAGGGGAATGGGTAGGTCAGATTTGAGCCAGCGCGCACCCATCCGCCCGCGGATCGCTTCCGCCCCACAACACCCCACTTTCACGGTCGCGCAGGATAATCTGCCCCCGTCCAAAAAGCGCTCGCCCCATCCCACTCACGCGCTCAATAGGATGTCCCATCGTTGCCAGCGCTGCCAGAGTCGGCTCGGGAATACCTTCTTCTACGGCAACGCGCCCGCCAGGCTCTTGAACCTGCACACAGAAGCGAGGCCGATCTAAAGCACTTTGAGGATCTAGACCGTCATCTACCAGGGCTGTGATCACCTGCACATGACCCTGAGGTTGCATAAATCCACCCATGACCCCCACCACGGCAAAAAGGGTATCATCCTCTTCATGGGTTACCAAGGCCGGAATAATTGTGTGATAAGGGCGTTTTCCCGGTTGCAAAGCATTCGGATGGTTCGGATCAAGACTGAAGTTGAGCCCTCGATTTTGCAGGCTGAAGCCACAACCGCGTGGAACAATGCCGGTACCAAATCCCATATAGTTGCTGTTGACCATTGAACACGCGTTGCCCATTTCATCTACGACGCAGAAATACACCGTATCTGAGCCTTTCAAGGGTTCGCCGGGGCACTCCCGCATTAAGGCCCGTTGAGGGTGAATCAGAGCCCGTCGTTCTGCTGCGTAGGTGTCGCTTAAGAGGGCGTCTGACGGCAGATCACCCCATGCCGGATCGGCAATATAGCGAAAGGCATCGGCAAAGGCTAAACGCAAGGCTTCAATCTGTAAATGTAAGCGTTGTGATGAAAGCGGGTCAACGGTCGTGAGATCATACCCCTTTAGGATATTCAGTGCCAGTAACGCCGTCAGTCCTTGACCATTGGGGGGACACTCCCAAACCTTGAAATGGCGATAGGTCACAGCCAGTGGTTTATCCCAAGTACTGTGATGCGCGGCGAGGTCTTCCAATGCCAGGCACCCCCCTGCCTTTTGCACCGTGTCCACGATTGCCTCAGCGATGGGTCCTTCATAAAAGGCTTTCTTCCCATGTGTGGCAATTTGCTGTAGCACACGTGCCAAGTTGGGGTTGCGGAACACCTCACCCGCCCGCGGTGCGCGCCCTTCCATGAGCAGTTCACCGCCATTTAGGGCATGCCGCAGCTGCGTCTCCGCGCCTCGTTGCCAAAAATAGGCGGTGAGTGGTGCCACCGCAAACCCCCGTTCGGCTAGTTCGATAGACGGCTCAAGTATGGCGGCGAGGCTCAATCGCCCAAACCTCCCCACCAGGTCGCACCAACCGGCACAAGCTCCCGGCACGGTGATGGTATAAGGATGAAAAGGCGGCAATTCCGTGCTAAATCCTTCACGTCGCAAGCGTTCCAAGGTCAGCGCCCGGGGAGCACGCCCGGAACCGTTCAGTGCATAGACCTGGCACGTGCTCGCTTCGTAGTAGAGCGCAAAACAATCACCCCCTAGCCCGGTCGAACCGGGCTCGGTCACAGCCAATACCGCCGCCATCGCCACGGCTGCATCCGCAGCATTTCCACCCTGATCCAACATCTTTATCCCCGCGGCCACCGCTAGGGGCTGTGAAGCGGCCGCCATTCCGCGGGTGCCTACAACCACCGACCGCCGCGAGGGGTAAGGCATGAATTCATCTAACGATGAAAAACGCCCCATGTTATCTGCCCAAGGCGCTTACAGAACTTCAATACCTTGCCCTTCAACGACTTCGCCGATAATCCACAACGGCTGCCCTTGCCCCTCGGCCTGCGCCAGAAGAAAATCCAATTTCTGTTTGGGTACCGCCATCAGTAACCCGCCGCTGGTCTGGGGATCAAACAACAGCATTTGGGCAGCTTCATCTAACGTAGGTGCAAAACGCACGTGCGCGCCGAAATAAAGGCGATTATCAGACGCCCCTCCCGGAAACGTCCACTGCTCGGCGTACGTGCGTGCCCCTTTGAGAAAGGGGATCTTGTCATAGTAAATGCGCAGTCCCACCCGGCTGGCATCCGCCATTTCCAGCCCATGCCCCAGCAAACTGAACCCGGTGACATCCGTAGCGGCTTTCAAGCCAGTCTGACGCCCGATCTCGGCAGCTTGGCGATTCAAGCGCATCATCCAAGTTACTGCTTCTTCCACATCTTCGGGTTGGGCTAGGTCACGTTTTAGCGCCGTCGTCGTTACACCAAAACCCAGGGGCTTGCTCAATACCAAGACATCTCCAGGACGCGCTCCGCTTTTGGTAAACATCTGCTGCGGGTTGACCCATCCCAACACGACCAAGCCGTATTTGGGTTCCTTATCCTGGATGGTATGTCCACCCGCAATGACCACCCCAGCCTCACGCGCCTTCTCTGCCCCGCCACGTAGAATTTCGCTCAGCAGGTCATGGGGCAAGTTAGGCGGCAACGCCGCAATGTTCAATGCCAGGAATGGCACCCCTCCCATCGCATACACATCCGAGAGGCTATTGGCTGCCGCAATTGCCCCATAAGCGTAAGGATCATCCACAATGGGGGTGAAGAAATCCGTGGTCACGATAATGGCATGCGTTTCATCTACCCGCCAGACGGCGGCATCGTCGGGGGTTTCCAGCCCAACCACCAGGTTGGGATAATCTTTGGGGTTGAAGACCTCTTTGAGTGGACGCAACACGTGCGCCAGCGCTTCCGCGCTTAATTTAGAGGCTCAACCCGCACAGGTGGCCAGGCTAGTTAGTCGAATCTGACGACCCGAGGGAGGATTAACCATGTGTGACCTCACGGAACGGGTGTAGCCTGAGACTGTGGTGTCGGCGTGGTTGGCGTTGGCAACGGTAAGATGAACGGTGCATTGCTGGGTAACAGTAAGGCTTGGATATTCGGTGAAAGTTTCGTGACATAAAGATAGTTAAGCAACTCGGGATCTTCGCGCAAGGCTTCGGCAATGACCTTGAGCGCCTCGGCCTCCGCCTTAGCCTGAATGATACGGGCCTCGGCTTGGCCCTTGGCTTCAATCACCGCCGCATCCGCCTTACCCTGCGCTATCTGGCGCGCTTGTTCCGCTTCCTGCTTCTTTTGTTCAACGATGAATCGCGCTTGCTGCGCCTGCTGCTCGGCGATCTGCTTTTGCTCCACAGAAGCCGCGTACTCAGGCGAGAATGTCACATTGCGTAAGACAAAGTCCACCAACACCAAACCATTCTCTTCTAATTTCTCCGCCAAAGTGGCCCGAATGCGATCCACTAGCTCAAACCTCTTGCCGCTTACCACCTCTTCAACCCCATACTGGGAAACGGCATCGCGCACAATACCCCGCGCCAAGGGACGCACCAAGTCTTGAGCATAACGATCCTGCCATTTAATGTGAACCTGTACCACTTTGTCCGGATCCACCGCAAAGATGACCGAGGCATCTACAAAGATTTCTTGTCCATCTGCTGTCCGCGCGGCGATCGAATCATCCCCCGTAACCTCACCTTCGCCGGCAATCTTGGACATGGTGTAGGTTTGATTCGATATTGGATAGCGAACGACGTACTCTGCAAACGGGATCACCCACCGCAACCCTGGCTCTAGGGCCTGGTCACGATATCCTTTCGGGGAAATCGCGGAAATGACCACCCCGCGTTCCTGAGGCTCAATAAACACTAACCCGGCCGCGATCAGACTTGATACCACTGCAATCGCTGCAGTGACTAAAATCATGGAGCCCGCTTTACGCAAAGGTCGGTTCTGGGCAGCGCGCACAATACTCAGCACAACCAATGCAATTAAAAGAAGCCATACCAGTGACGCAAACCCTTGTAATAAACTGGCGATGTTCATGGTTGTCCTCCGCGATATGCGATCGTGCTAATTATAGCCAAATTCCTAATCCACCTGGGTAGATCAATCCTCATAGGCAATTTTTTGACATTTGCCCACGTTTATGCTATTGTTAATGCCGTGACCCCTTTTTACCCCAAGGTCATCAATAGGGGGCACACTCTATTCTCCTCCGCAGGTGTAAGCATGCAACGCGAACGCATCTCCGAAAACGTTTATTGGTTTCAAAGCGACATCTACGCCCAGGTTACTGCCGGTGCCGTAACCGGCCCCCACTGGGCCGTATTAATTGATACTCTGGCCCTACCGGAAGAAACCCTCGCCATGCGCGCCTTTATTGAAGAACAATTGGGCGTACCGGTGCGCTACATTATCAACACCCATTATCATGCCGATCATGCCTGGGGAAACGGCTTTTTCCCCGGCGCCACGGTCATCAGCCATACGCTCTGCCGTCAACTGCTTGAGCAGCGTGGCCCGGCCGCTCTTGAGTCGGCCCGCCGTCAAAACGCCGCTTTCAAGCAAGTGAAATTGATCTTACCTCACCTCACGTTTGAACACGGTTCTCTTTCCCTCCGGGTGGGCAAAAAAAATCTGGTGCTCTTCCCCACGCCTGGACATAGTGCTGACGGTATCTCGGTGTTGGTTGAGGAAGATCGCGTGCTTTTTGCTGGGGATGCATTTCTGCCCTTGCCTTATTTTGTGGATGGTGATCTGGATACCCTCGCAGATACTATCCGCGCCATCGGCAAAATGGGATTAGAAAATATTGTCCAAGGTCATGGCGATATCATTTTGCGCGGCGAGATAGACGAAGCCGTGCGCGAAAACCTGGCCTACCTGAGTGCCGTGCGTAAGGCCGTGCGTGCTGCGCTCAAGCGACGCAATCCGCAGGAAATCCTGGATTCCATTGATATCGAATCCTGCGGTAAAAGCCACGTTTATCTCGGCGGCTTAGCCCGCGAGCTCCACCGCCGCAACGTGCGTTACCTCTATCGTTTGCTCAGCCGTGAAGAAGGGACTCCGGTTTCCCAATCCACCCCCGCCAGCGACTGAACGGACTTCACGGCATCGCATTCTGGTTTCCGGAATTCATCGAAGAGCCACCGCGCTGTCCATGGCGCTTTTGGAGATAGGCTCTCAGTCCTACGGCCCGCTCAGTTCCTCGGCGCAAGCGTTCGAGGTTAGGCCGTAGGGCGTATAACACTACCCCCAGGACGGCCACCCCGTAAAGGACGTAAACCCACGTCGCTTCGCCTTGAATAGCCCGAACCGTGAACACCACCGTGGTGATCACCGCTACGCTAATCGTGGTTACCGAAGCATAACCGATGAAAAGATACACCAGCACGCCAATTGGAAGGATATACATCCAAATGGGAGGCCATATGGCAATGGCACCGCCAAATGCGGTTGCTCCCCCCGCACCACCCTTGAAACGGATCCCACCTTGCTCGCGTTTTTCGATCAGAAAGACCGAATAATTGTGACCAACAACAGCCAGCAGTGCCGAACCCACTAAAACCCAGGGATTATCAGGCACCAGCGCTCGGGCAATCCATCCCGTTGCCACCCCCTTAAGAACGTCCAAAATCCCTGTAATGGCCCCTGCCAGCCATCCTGCCGCACGCATGACATTTGTTCCCCCAGTGCGGCCACTCCCAATACGGCGTACGTCCTGACGCCGCGCCACCCATACCACGATCAACCCAAAAGGAATGGCCCCAACCAGGTACGACCCCAACAGACTGAGCAGAACCTTCACGGCTTCTGACATTATCGTTTACCTCC
Organism: uncultured Thermanaerothrix sp.; assembly: GCA_964427505.1. Classification (GTDB taxonomy): domain Bacteria; phylum Chloroflexota; class Anaerolineae; order Anaerolineales; family Anaerolineaceae; genus Thermanaerothrix. Next base: position 81,532 of record CAYRUO010000008.1, on the reverse strand, counting down.
TCTTTTCCTAACCCGAACTCCTTTTAAAAGTTACTCTTCTTCTAACACTAAATCAACCTCACGAAAGGTGCGATTCTCCATATCAATTTCAAAAGCACGTAGTTGCCAATCCTTGCCCTGAGGTGAAAGGATCACCATCAGGCTTTCGGGGTAAGCAAACTCGCGCAAATCCGTCTCAGAGGGTACTGGCGGCCCGTGGGGATGCGAATGAAAGATCCCCACTAATTCCAATTCTTCTTCCTCCAGCGCCTCCAAGGCTTCCAAAAGTTCAGAGGGCTCCATATAAAAGCGCACCGGGCTGTGAAGACGATTGGTCACCAGAATAACGCGCTTCACGAAAGATCCATATCCCCCTAGCAGGCCACAGGCTTCTTCAGGAAGGCACCGGACAACATGCTCTAATATAATCGCCTTCTGGTTAGCGGATAAACGCAAAGACCGTTCCATCAGCGTTCAAGAACAAACGCTAGTATCAGCAAAACCGACAACATGACCACCGGCTCCACCCACGCACTCCGCCATGGACGCCCTTCCTCAAGCGCCCCGGCTAGGCTGGTTAGAGAGTAAGCAATACCCGTCAGAATTAATCCATAAGATAAAGGCTTCAAGGGAAGATAATGAAGCCCGGTAGAAACCTGAACCATTAAGAGCCCTACTACAACCGCCCACTCCCATGCCCAGCGCTCGGCCAAGCGAAGATAAAGATGACGTAAGACGATCAGTACCACTGCCGGTATCAGCACCAGCCATTGAAGATAGAGGCGCGTTCCGGTGGTGCGCAAGGTCATCGCCAGGATTAAAAAGAGGGCAAAAGAGACCGCGGTGAGCGTGATATACGCCCAAAACTGTCCTGCTCCGACATGTCCTGCCACTACATACTCTGCGGCCATAACCGCGATCAACAACGCACTCCCTAACCCGAAGACCAACCACCACTGAGGCCCTACTTGAAGCGTCCCCAACGGAACACTTAGTGCCCAAGCCACAAGCGCCGGGAGCGGCCAATGTACCATACGGGAACGCAAAGGTGGAGAATCCCCACGCCCCTGCAGGATCCAATCCATACCACTGATGACCAACAACGTTACCCAAATGGCTGCAAGACTGGAAGGGGAAACCGGTAGCACGAAAAGGAAACCGGGCAAAACCAGGACGGGCGACTCTAAAGGCGGGTGCAAGAAGGGCAGGGCAGCATATCCCAAACAAACCACAGCCGCCACCTGGCTGAGGCGTGATAACGGAAGCCGCTCACTTTCGAAATCGGCTGCGCGAATCTCCATGGGGTAGGACCTGTGCTCTTGCACCATCACGAGTTTGAAAAATTATGATTTATCATCTTCGGCAGGGAGATCACCTACCACCCCATAGAAGAGCGGCAAGGGCTCTACCGGATGATCACTCCACTGACATGCCGCCAGCAGTTGTTCTCTTGCCACGGCGAGGTGATCAGAATGATTAGCGTGAATGACAAACAGAGGCTCTCCCAGTGCGACGAGATCTCCCACCTTGTGTAACACTTCTACCCCCACCGCATGATCAATCGGGTCGCCTTTTTTAGCCCGCCCTGCACCGAGGAATAGAGCCGTTTCGCCGACACGCTGTGCATCCACTTGACTTAGATAGCCGCTCTGCGGCGCGGTCACACGTTCAACATACGCAGCGTGCGGTAGAAGTTCCGGGTGATCCACCTGTTCAACATCCCCTCCCTGCGCTTTAACCAAAGTGCGGAATTTCTCCCAGGCTCGTCGCTCTTGGATCGCTTCTTCCGCCATCTGGCGGGCTTGATCCAAATCTTTTGCCTTGCCTCCAAGGACTAGCATATAACTGGCAACCACCAAGCAATGCTCCACAAAATCCGCCGGGCCATGCCCGTGTAGGGTTGCAATCGCCTCTTTAACTTCCAATGCATTACCAACGGCTCGCCCTAACGGTTGATTCATGTCACTAAGCAATGCAATAACACGCCGCCCGCTTAGTTTTCCTATCGCCACCATCAATTCGGCTAAGCGGCGGGCATCATCCAGGGTGCGCATAAACGCCCCTTTGCCCACTTTCACGTCTAGCACAATTGCCTGCGCCCCTGCCGCAATCTTCTTGCTCATGATCGAGGAAGCAATCAAAGGAATAGACGGCACCGTTCCCGTGACATCACGCAAGGCATAAAGGATGCCATCAGCGGGCGCCAGATTCGCCGTTTGGGCACTCAAAACAATGCCGTAGTTTTTTAGGTTGGAGAGAAATTCTTCCACGCTGAGGTTAGCCCGGAAACCGCGAATGGATTCCATTTTATCTATCGTGCCCCCGCTAAAACCCAACCCGCGCCCGGACATTTTCCCAACCGGCAGTCCACAAGCCGCCACAGTCGGTTCGACCACTAAGGTTGTCTTGTCCCCGACTCCACCGGTAGAGTGTTTATCTACCGCCACGGGCACAATGTGACTTAAGTCCAACACTTCGCCAGAGTTGGCCATCGCTAAGGTTAAGTCGGTTGTTTCGCGTTCGGTCATCCCCCGGAGCATCACGGCCATCGCCCAAGCCGCGACCTGATAGTCCGGGATCTCTCCCGCAACCATCCCGCGAATAAAAAACTCAATTTCCTCTCTACTGAGTTCCAACCCATCTCGTTTCTTGATGATGATATCTACTGCTCGCACGTGATAACCTCCGCTTCAGAGATCATAACCAACGAATGCGCGGCTTGACCAACTGCCGTCCTTTCCAGACCGAAGCGCCTCGCAAGGTAAGTAAGCATGAGTATAAACCAATTAGGATACTTATGCCTATGGTAAGAGGATAGAAGAGTATGAGGTAAAGAGGAATGCGCAAACGCGCATAAATAAGCCCAAAAAGCATTAATGAAGCCAGAATAGCCGCCAGTGCTTTTTGCAGACTAAACGCTGATGGAACGCCTAACCCATACATTCCAATCACCCCCCACGGCTGGAGAAAGACCCACCCCAACCAGCCCAAGACAAAAAGAAAAGGCAACACGCGATAATTGAAGACCGCAAATAAATTTTTAGCAAAACCTGCAAACACCTCGCGCCAAGAGCGATACATACGACAGCGCACCAATTCGCCCCCATCCATCAAGCGCCATCGAAAGCCCGCCCTAACCGTATTACGCCCCAAAGCCAAGTCGTCTACAACGATGTTCCGAATTGCCGCATGTCCACCAATGGTGAAATAGGTCTGCCGTCGGATCATTAAAAACTGACCGATGGTGAAAGATAAGTCTGCCCACCGAAGATGAAACGCCAGCCCCAATGGATAAAATGCCAGCATCGCCCACAGAAAAAAAGGCTGGATGAGGCGTTCGCCCCAGGTTCGCATAACCTCGTAGGGCACCAACGAGAGCAGATCAACCCGATCTACCTCAAAGGCTGCTACCGCTCTTTGCACCGCAGAAGGTGTGAGTATGGTATCCGCATCCAGGAATAAAAAGATCTCCGCCTTGGTGGCTTCCGCCAACTGCTGGCAAGCCCAGTGTTTCCCCAACCACCCCTCCGGCAAGGGTGCCCCACGTAAATAATGAAAGCGGTTGTCCTTGACAGCAAAATGCGCGGCGATATCTCCCGTTCCATCGCTAGAATCATCATCTAATACCCACACCTCTAATCTGCCTGGATAGTCCTGCTGATGTATACTTTCTAAACACTGGGGAAGATTGTGGGCTTCATTGCGGGCCGGAATCAAAACGGCTACATGCGGCCAATGAGATACATGATAGAACTTAGAAGGGCGCTTGAAGAACCATAGGTTAGAACATGCGATTAGCAGGAGCACCAACAGGAAGAGGAGAATGCCATCCTGAGGATCACTCCAGTGAAACGTCATTGTGGCTCCATGCGTTAAAACCTCCCCTTTTGGGGGAGGTCTGTTAGTGCTATGGTCGTCTTGTGTGACGCTTGGGCACAATCGTGACCTTGCGATTGGGTTCCTCGCCAATGCTTTCGGTCACCACGTCCGGATGATCGCGCAGTTCCAGATGGATAATGCGGCGCTCGTTCGCTGGCATGGGTTCCAGCACCTGCCGCCGCCCGGTGAGCACGGCTTGTTCGGCCATCCGCCGTGCCAGGATGCGCAACTGCCGTTCACGCCGAGCGCGATACCCCTGTACATCAATGATAAGCGGTACCCAAACCCCCATTTCGCGGCTCACAATCAGACTGCTGATATACTGCAAAGCATTCAGCGTCTCCGAACGGCGTCCAATCAAAATGCTCAAATCATCCCCTTGAACTTCAACCCAAACTGCCGGCTGGGCATTCTCTTCTTGTGGAGGTTGAAGGCGAACCCGCAGCCGCGCCTGCACTTTCATCCGTTCAAGTAATTCCCCTACAACCCGCTGTGCCACCTCAAGGGCTTTTTGCTCATCCCATTGTCCCAAGGGCATTCCTGCCTCGGTTGGGTATTCCTCTTCTAGAGCACGAGCACTGCTGACGTCTGACCGAACAGAGGCCTGAGCCTCGCCAGCCGCCTTGACCGAAAGTTTTACCCTCGCTTGGCGGCTGCCGATTCCCAGAAAACCCCGACTACCAGGATCCAATACTTCCACCTCCACTCGATCCTGGGAGAGCCCCAACTGGCTCAATCCACGCGCAATGGCTTCCTCAACGGTCGGCGCAATGACCTCCAGAGTTGTTCGCTCTTGTTTCATAAGACCGCCTCATCATGGTGATATTTCACGTTTTATTTTTTCGCCCCCGCTTTAGAGGGTTTTTCACTTGCCCGCTTGGGGAGAATATTTTGCCAATTCAGTTGACCCAACATGGCATATTGGAGGATACCAATAAGGTTAGAGACCACAAAGTAAAGCGCCAAGCCTGACGCCAGAGTCAGAGCCAGATAGCCCATCAGGAACGGCATATAGAGATTCATCATATTCGAAAACATCGCCGATTGATCCTTGGGATTCGCGCTTGGCGGGGTCATCAATTTACCCTGCAAGTACGTGGTTACAGTCACCACAATGGCTAAGATTGGTATCCCTACCGGTAAAAACGGCAGCGCCAAACGCTCCGGCAGTCCCAAATCCATCCAGAGGAACTGGCTGTTGAGTGGAATAAGGGCTTCGACTTTGAGCAGAGCCGGATAGATGTGGCGAATCAGATTCAGAAGTTCGATCGGCGTACTGGCTAATGCAATGATCAGGCTCTGATATAAACCGATAATGATCGGAAACTGGATCAGCGTCGGCAAGCAGGATGCAAAGGGGTTGATACCCAATTCACGATAAAGCGCCATTTGCTCCTGTGCTAATTTCTCACGATCGTTTTTGTACTTCTCCTGAATCTTGAGCCATTTTTCGTTCTTCTGCAGTTCCTGCATGGCTTTTGCACCCTTGATCTGCTTAACCATCAAGGGATGCGTGATCAGGCGGATTAGCAACGTAAACAGAATGATCGCCAGGCCAAAATTCTGGCCTACCAGGTTGTAAATAAACAGCAATGCATTTACAAAAGGCGTAATGATTAACGCGTCCCACATGACTTTTTACCCATCCTACCTATTTTGGAGGCTCAAACGCCCAGGCTTGTTGCCCACCCGAGGTCAACGCCTGAACCAGGACTTTGCCCTGGGTAATGCCAACTAGCAAATGGTCATTGGCAACCACAGGGCCATTATAAAGTTTACCTTCAAGGGTCACCGTCCATTTTTGTTCACCCGTTTCACTATAGGCGACCACTTTTCCGTTCTCTGTGGTAAAGACAATCTGTCCGTCCATCCAGGTTGGAGCACCTGTTAACGGCTCGCCCACAGTATTTTCCCAAATCACAGCGCCATCCTGGGTCGAGATCGCGTAAACCTTACCCCCCAGATCACCCAGGTAAAGCCGATCCCCGTGGAGCAAAGGCTGTGACCAGAAGTTATGCTCGAAGGCTTTCTGCCAAACCACGCTCCCATCCTCAGCCCGAATGGCCAGGACATTGCGAGCCAAGGTTGAGACGTAGATGACCCCTTCTTCACTCAATACCGGGGAGTAAATAACTGCTCCCCCAAGATCTCGCGCCCAAATCTTTTGCCCGCTCGAGGGATCCAGCGCATAGAGAAAATGATCCATCGAAGCCTGGTAGATTCGCCGGCCATCGCTCACCGGTTGTGACCAAAGTGCCTTTGAGGCCTGGAATTTCCAAAGCAGGTTACCTTGGAGATCTAAAGCATATAAATGGTGATCAGCATTCGGCGCGTAAATGCGCGAATCCAAAACCAATGGGCTGGCAATCCAACGCCCTTGGGCCCCGGTGAACGTCCATTGTTCCTGGCCGGTTTGAGGATCCAAACTATGAAGAACGGCCAGATAATCCCCTACTACTAAATGCCCATCTGCAATTGCCGGAGCGGCAAAGAAGAGCCTCTGCCCTTCAGCCTTCTCCGGAAAACGCCAAACCATACTGCCATCGCTGGTGCGGATTGCAAACACGTGATTCCCATATGCCACATAGGCTGTTTCATCCACAACCGTTACCCCTGGCCAAGAAGACGAGGCCAAGGTACCTGCACACCCCCCCAACAATGACGCAATGAGCACCATACTCGCAAACCAGAAAATTTTCGACCAACGCCTCATTGATTTTATCCCTACGTTGAAAATCATCATGGTACCGGGTCATAACCGCCCGGATTGAACGGATTGCACCGCAAAACCCGCCATACCGCCAAAAGCGCACCTTTAATAACCCCATGCTTGTAAATCGCCTGATACCCATAGTGGGAACAGGTGGGGTAAAAGCGACATGTATTTGGCGGTAACGCAGGCGAAACGACCATTTGATATAGCCGAATCAAGGCCAACAATAGCCATCGCGGTAGCGTAAAGAGGTTCAGCGGCAAATCCCGCAACCGGGGTTCATTCGGATAATCGTTCATGATCCGATTCAACCGATTCTTGCACAGGTAAAGCCTGCCACAGGCCACCCCGCCGGAGCAAATGCCCCATCGTCTCTAAAAGGGCGCCAAAAGGTGCTTCAATCACACCTGGGCGGGCATACACGATCATATCCCATCCTGGTTGGATATGTGGGAAAAGCTGCTCGACGCAAGCCCTTAGCCGTCGTTTGGCTCGATTGCGCCGAACAGCCTTGCCCACGCTGCGTCCGGCCACAACGGCAACCCGTGAATACGGCAACCCATTGGGAACAAACGCCAGCGCCATTAACGGATGCCCAAGAGATTTCCCTTCGGCTCGAACGCGTTTGAAATCGCTGGCGCGCTTCAATCGGTGCTTGCGCTTCACCCATACACCCGTTCACAGGTGGTGCCAGCAGAGCCGGAACCATTGAAATCCGATCAACAACTACCACCGAATCTTTTTAACGTGCGCATTCATGGTGACCGTGACGCGATAGCGCCCTTTGAGACGGCGTCGCTTCAGCACCTTGCGCCCATCTGCCGTGGCCATGCGGGCACGGAAACCGTGCACTCTCACCCGGCGACGAATTTTGGGTTGATACGTACGCTTCGGCATTGCTATATCACCTCACACCTTTTATTGGGCTCAATTCAGCAAAGGTGAATTATACCCTAAAATCGGGTTGGGCAAATGACTCCCTTCATTTCCATTCATTCCCCGGTGAGCCAATTCGCTAGGTTTTTGGTAAATGGCAGTGAGCCTTATCGGGCTCATCCTTAACTTGGGCTTGAACCCTGGCACGGTGAGAGCGATCAATCACATACTTCTTGAATGGGATCGTTAGGACCATGAGCACAGAAGCCAGAATGACCACTGGCGGCTCTTTAAGCACCAACGCGAACGAGATTAATAACCCGATCCCAATCCCAACGCTAAGATCGAGATGATGCGAGAACGCATAAACCGCTAAAAAGGCGACTAGCGCCCCAAGAAATTCTGCTGGCAACAAAATAAAGAGGATGCCCAATATCGTGGCTAGTCCCTGACCGCCACGGAAGCCAGCAAACACCGGAAAATCATGACCCAACACCGCACAGCCTGCCGCCAGTAACTGCCATTCGAGCGGATAGCCCAACTCTCGCACTAAAAGCACGGCCAGGATGCCTTTACTAAAATCCACCGTGAAGACGATCAGGCCGTAACGCCATCCCATCACCCGGGCCACGTTGCGCGACCCCATATTTCCATCCCCCAAGTAACGAATATCCTTGCCCAGCACCGCCCGGGAAAGTAGCACTGCGGTGGGGATAGAGCCGATCAAATATGCCGCTACCAAGAGAATCGCCCCGGCCATCATAATAACCTCCTCACTTACTATATTTAATCCTGGCCAGGGGAATGTCAAGCCACTGCTTAGTTGGGGTCAGGTTTCTTCAGGCGGGGAGAGCAATTCGGCCAATTGTTTCGCCCCTTCGTGATCAATCACCGCCAGAATTTCATCCCCGGGTTCAATGGCGGTTACCCCGCGTGGCACAATCACCTCGCCGTTGCGAATAATGGCTGCAATCACACAATGCTCGGGTAATTTCAAATCTTTAATCGGTATCCCGATCACCTTTGCACCCGGCAGGATCTTCTCTTCTACGAGCGAGTAATGGCCACGGCGCAATTTCAACAGCGTCAGCATATCCCCCAAGGACATTTCTTCTTCGATGATCGCCGCCATGATTTCAGCCTGGTTTACGGCTACATCCACATGGAACTTTTCATCAAACAGCCAGGCATTATGGGGATTGTTAATTCGAGCGATCGTGCGCGGCACCTGATAGCGGCAGCGGGCAAAATAACACAGCGTCAGATTGACCTCATCAGATTGCGTGCACGCCGCCAGCACATCGGCTTCGCGAATCCCGGCTTGTTCCAATACCCACGGCTCAATCGGATTGCCTTCGTAAACCACCTCGGTCGGCAATTCGCGGTGGATACGCGCTAAGACCTCTTTGCGATGCTCAATTAAATGCACTTTATGGTTCTGGCTGACTAAAATGCGCGCCAGTTGTGCCCCAGTACGACCGCCACCCGCAATGATGACAAACATAACCTCACCTCGTCCCTTCTTGTAACGTCTTACGCAGGGCCGTGATCCCTTCAAACGTTGCACCAACAACCAACACATCACCGGTCATCAAAGCAAATTCCGGAGCCGGAAGGAATGCTCGCCCCGCTCGGCTGAGTGCTACAAGAATGCACTCTTTCGAGGGAACGAGTTCCTTAATCGGATGACCGTTCCACGCTTCGGGGATGTCCACTTCGTAAATTTCCACCTCGCCATTACCGGCAGAAAACACTGCTCGAATATCGCCCCCCGCGATCAATTCCTCAATGCGTTGCGCCCCCCACGAGGTTGAACTCACCGTTTGCAGGCCAAACGCCTCAAAAATCGGACGAAAGTGTGGGTCATAGTTACGCACCACGACATGTGGAACATGATAGACTGAGCGCGCGATATGCCCTACCACGGCATTCAGCGGATCGGAATTGGTTACTGCCGCCAACGCATGGGCTTTTTCGATTCCTGCCCGCATCAGCACATCTTGTCCCATGGCATCACCTTCGTGCAATCGCCCGCTGAAATCGGGCGGCAAATTATTAAAGGCTTGCGGGTTGGAATCAACGACCGCTACCTCATGACCGGCCTTAAACAGACGATAGGCCAATTGCGAACCCAACCGACCACATCCCACAACAATGATATCCATCCAGTCCTAACCTCCCCGGAGACCTCAATCAATTTGATAGGGCACGCTGGTGATAACCAGATCTTTGTGAAAGAGCAAAGCCGCACGCAGAGTTACCGCCGCCCGGGCATGGAGTATACCGCTCCACCAATGATGCGAGACAAATTCCGGCACCACCACGGTGATGACTTCGTTAGGTTGGCGTTGGCGGTGTACTTCATCAATATACTCTAGCAAAGGCTCAATGTAGAGGCGATAGGGGGATTCCAACACTACCAAGCGTACCCCATCCCCCCATACTTCCCACTTACGGCGCACCTTCTCGGCTTCTTCAGGATCTATAGATACATGCACGGCGGTAATATCATCCGAGAGCGTCCGCGCATACCGCAACGCTGCCAAGGTACCGCGATGAACACCGGAAATAGGCAGAATAATGCGATGACGCGCAATCCGCGGCGGCGCTCCGTAATGCTCCAACGACAGGCGCTGTGCCACATGGCGGTAATGGGTTTCAATTGCGGTGAACATCGCCACCAGGCTGGGGATCACCAGCACCACAATCCAGGCGCCATCGGCAAATTTGGTTACGGCAAAGATGATCATCACCACCCCGGTGCAGAACGCCCCAAAGCCATTGATGACCATCTTAATCTGCCAGGTAGGATCATAGCGCAGCGTGGAACTGCGTTCTTGGATCTCTTCACCCGGCTTAAGATGCCCCACCTTCCACCAACGATGTGCCATTCCCGCCTGTGAGAGGGTAAACGAGAGGAACACACCAATTGCATAAAGGGGAATCAAACGTGTCACACTGGCGTTAAAAACAATGATCAGCAGAGAGGCCAGGATGGCTAAGGTGACGATTCCGCGTGAGTATACCAAACGGCTACCGCGGAAGGTCATCTGGCGCGGCAGTAGGCTGTCCTTGGCCATAAAAGCACTAAGCCGTGGAAAATCCGCAAACGCCGTGTTGGCCGCCAAGATCAAGATCACCGTCGTGGCTGTAATGGTGGCAAAATAAAAGAAACCCCGTTCCCCATAAGCCGTGCGCGCCAACTGCGAGATAACTGTTTCCACCTCCGAGGGCACGGCTTGGATGTGGGCGCTCAGGAACGAAATTCCCAAGAGAAGCGATCCCAAAATGGTAGACATGATAATTAGGGTAATGCCTGCATTATGCGAGCGCGGCTCTTTAAAGGCAGGGATACCATTGGATATCGCTTCGACACCGGTGAGGGCTGCCGTCCCACTAGCAAAGGCTCGCAAAAGAAGGAATATCGAGAAACCTTCCCCTAAATGCAACACCTCGAGCGGGGGCGGGTTCTGCACCACGCCTAATGACCCTGTTAAATAGCGAAACAATCCCACCCCAACCGTGAGATACATTGTCACAATAAAGTAATAGGTGGGAATAGCAAAGGTTGCTCCCGATTCTTTCACCCCCCTCAAGTTAATCACCATAATGAAGAGAATAAAACCAACCGAGATCCAAACCCGCCACGGGAAAAGCGGGGGGTAAGCAGAAACAATTTGGGCGACACCTGAAGAAACCGAAACCGCAACTGTCAGGATATAGTCGGTTAACAGGGCAGCACCGGCAACACGAGCCGGCCAGGTGCCCAAGTTTTCACGAGAAACGATGTAAGCGCCACCACCATTGGGATAAGCGTGGATGGTTTGTTCATAGGAAAGGGTAACAATGGCCAAAAGGACAACAATCGCCAACGAGAGTGGGAAAACATACCCATAAGCCATCGTCCCCAGTACGGCCAGGATGACCAACATTTCCTGGGTGGCATAAGCCGTCGAGGACAATGCATCCGAAGCAAATACTGCCAGGCCGATGAACTTGCCGATGGTTTGGTGGGGAGCATCTGCAGTGGGCAGAGGACGACCGATCAGCCAGGTGCGCCAGGAACGCGGTGGCTTGTATTCTGTCTCGCGGTGCACAATCGTTGTACTACCACGACCTTCAATGTTCATAGAACCCCTTTGGGCCTCCTGCTATCACAGTCCGACAAAGCCCTGGATTATACAAGCATTTGATTACCGCGTCAATTATAATATGAGAGAGAAAAGCCGATTTATCCTATGGCGCCTGCATCGAGCGGGGGTTCACAACGCAATTTCACGCTCTTTTCCCCCTTAACTCGCACAAGCGATTGCCTTTCTCCTTTGGCCAAGATATTAACGCTCCCTGGCGATGCTACCGTTTACCCCCACCCCTCCCACCACCCGCTCCCATCAGCCACCCTCTTCACCTTGGCTGCCTCGTTGGCTTCAAATTGCCGGTTGGCTGGTCTTGAGCCTGCCCATCATGGTCACCTGGCTCTTACTTTCCTTGCGTCGGCTTCCTTTTACATTCTCCACATTTTTTCAAATTCAGGTCGAAATACCATGGCTTTGGCTCATAGATGGGCTTGCCATCCTCACAAGCGTAACCCTGTTCAAAGCCGGGCATGATTTGAACCGCGTGAATCGTCATGCCCATGCCCTTTCTATCGCGCTTAGCGAACGAACGGCAGAACTACACGCCATCAAAGAACAAGCCCAACGCGAAATCCTGGAACGCCATCAGGCCGAAACCATCATCAGCCGTGCCAAACGCGAGTGGGAAACTACCTTTGATGCTATTCCCGATCCCATCATCCTTACCGATTCAAATGGAAAAATTATTCGCTGTAACCACGCGGCAACGCTCCGGCTCAAACAACCTTATACAACCATCATTGGGCAGGCAATGGATGCCTATTTTCCCGGTGTCGTCGAGGCGTTTCGCACTCCAAGTTCGTCCCACCTTCCCCTCTCAATGCCTTCTCAATATGGCTGGTTCGAAATAACTGCCCACCCTTTCCAACTTGAAGATAATACCCAAGGTCAAGTTTTTATCTTTCGCGATATCGAGCAACATCGCCGCGCCGAAGCCGAAATACAGCGCCAGAAGCAGTACTTTGAAGGCATCTTTCAGAACAGCCCGGTCGCCATCGTAACCTTAGCCCTGGATGGGGCTGTGGTCGCATGCAACCCCGCCTTTGAGCGTCTCTTCGGCTATACGCAAATTGAGGTATTAGGGGGCCATCTGGACCAACTCATTACCCCTGAGGCGTATCGGCACACCCCTCAGGAATTCAACCGTAGCATGCAACGAGGGGAAGTCTATCACAGCGTATCGCGGTGTATTACGAAAAGCGGGCAATTGATTGACGTGGAGATTTTCGGTGTTCCGGTTATCGTCCACGGTCAAACGCTGGGTTTCCTCGCCCTTTACCACGACATAACCGAATTGGTACGCGCTCGCCGCAAAGCCGAAGAAGCCGACTTAGCCAAAAGCGAATTCCTGGCCAACATGAGCCATGAGATTCGCACCCCACTCAACGGCATCATCGGCATGCTCAACCTGGCTTTGGAAAGCGATCTTTCTCCCGAACAGGCCGAATACTTAAGAGCCGCGCTGGAAAGTGCTGAGAGTCTCCTAACCCTGCTTAACGATATCCTGGATCTCTCTAAAATCGAAGCCGGGCGGATGGAATTAGAGATCGAGGATTTCAATGTTCGCACGGTCATGGAAGGGGTAGCCAGCACCCTTGCTCAACGCGCTGCCAGCAAAAACCTAGAATTGGTCTGCCATATTCCCCCTGATGTGCCCACTTTATTGCGTGGCGATGCCAACCGCCTGCGCCAAGTCCTGACCAATTTGGTAGGCAACGCGGTTAAGTTCACCGAAAAAGGGGAAATCGTGATGCGCGTTAAGCGAATATCCGAGACCCCCACCCACGCCACCCTCACCTTTTCGGTCCAAGATACGGGGATCGGCATTCCCCCTGAACGGCAGGCGGCAATATTCGATCGTTTCACCCAGGCCGATATGTCCACTACGCGGCGATATGGGGGCACCGGCTTGGGGCTGGCCATCTCCGCCCAACTGGTTGAACTGATGGGGGGCAAGATCTCCCTCATTAGTGAACCCAATCGTGGCAGCGTCTTTTCGTTCAACTTGACCCTGCCCAAGCAGGATGTAGCCTATGAGTTGCCTCCCCCTGCGTTAACAGCCTTGCCCCCACAGCGTCTCTTAGTTGTCGAAGGTAATACGCATAACCGCCTGCTTCTCTCAGAAATCATTGGCGCGCTTGGCTGGCAGATCACCACTGCCCGCAACCCTGAGGAAGGGATACGCTTACTAATCCAAAGAAGTCAATCTCAAGAACCCTACGATCTTCTTTTCCTGGATACCCGCTTTCTTGAAACAGAAGGGGACGCGCTAATTGCACGCTTGCGCGCCGCACAACCTTTACGCGACCTGCCGATTGTTTTGGTCACACCGCTTAACCGCACCTATACCCGGGCTCAAGTACAAAGTTTGCAGTGTCAGGGGGTGTTGCTAAAGCCTATCCGTCTTCAAGCCCTTTATCAGACTCTACTCACACTCTTTAGCCCACAACCGGTAAAAATTCCCTCGGCTCCCATTGCCCCCGAACCTTCACGATTGTCGCAGGCCAAATCCATTCTCCTGGTTGAAGACAACCCCATCAACACCAAAGTAGTGGTAAATCTACTAACCAAAGTTGGCTTTCACGTTGACACCGCCGAAAACGGCGCCCAGGCTTTGGACGCCATTCGCCGTAAAACCTATGATCTGATTCTGATGGATGTGCAAATGCCGATTATGGATGGCTTTGAGACCACCCTGCGCATCCGGGAACTTGAGGGGAATACGTGTCACACCCCCATCATTGCCATGACGGCGCACGCCTTCCGTGAAGACATTCAACGTTGCCTGGCCTGCGGGATGGATGATTACCTTGCCAAGCCCCTAAAACCCACTCAACTTTACGAGACCGTCTCACGCTGGCTCACCCACGTCCACGCCGAAGCCGAACCGGACAAGGCGGTGTTGGCTTCACATCTCGCCATTCCGGAAAGGGCTACCACGGATATTCTTCATCCTTCGCCCCCTCCATCCCAGCCCGACACAGCATCTCCAACCGGCCAACGCTTTCCATTAGGCCATCCCCAATATCTGGAGAGTATTCTCCCCCGCTTCGGTCACGAAACTGCGTTCTTTATCGAGATGTTTGAAGCCTTTGTCGAGCAAACAGCGCAAAAAGTTAAAGAACTACGACAGGCAGCCCAGAAGAACGATGCGGCTGCCATCAGGTTCTTAGCCCACAATCTCAAGGGCGTTGCCGCTAATTTTGAGGCCGCTAACTTGGTCACATACTGCACCCAATTAGAGCAGATGGCGCGCCAAAACCACCTCCAAGGCGCACCTGCTCTGATCGAAGCCATTGCAGAGACACTGCCAAAATTGCGCCAATATCTGTCTGAATTAAGGACAACCTTACAGGTTTCACCCCCAAAGTCGGAAGGATAATCAACTATGCCCACCGTTCTATTGATCGAAGATGAAATCATCTATCACCACATGCTGGAACATGCGCTACGCCCGCTCGGCTTCGTTGTTTACACCGAACTCACTGGCAGCGAAGGCTTGGAAGCCGCGCAGGTCGTTCACCCCGACATCATCATCACCGATATCAACCTGCCCGACATCTCCGGTTATGAGGTCACGAAACGCCTGCGCCGCGACCCACGTTTTGCCCATGTTCCAATCATTATCTTAACTGGTCAGACTACCTTGCAAGACAAACTGGCCTCGTTTGAAGCAGGTGCTGATGATCACATTAATAAACCTTTCGAACCCGAGGAATTGATCGCCCGTATGCGGGTGTTGTTGCGGCGAGCAGAATTACTGCGGCAGGCTCTACCCACCGGTACGGTTCAAACCCCACCCAAACAAGCCCGCTTGATTGCCGTGCACACCCTACGCGGTGGAATCGGCGCCTCACTAATAGCCGTCAATCTGGCAATTGGGCTAAAAGGTTTATGGAACGCCCCTACCCTACTGCTTGATTTAGCCATGCTTGCCGGACAAGATGCCCTTTTACTCAATCTGCCCTTGCGCCGCACCTGGGGCGACCTGGCTAATGTATCCCCTCAAGATTTGGATCTGGAATTACTTCAGTCCATTATTGTGACCCACGAAAGCGGGGTTGACCTGATTGCCGCTCCCACGACGCCCACCCAAGCCGAGATGATCTCTAACGAGACCCTCTCCAGGGCACTGGAGATCCTCCGTCCCCACTATGACTATATTGTGGCCGACTTGCCCCATGATTTTAATGATATCACCCTGCAAATCCTGGATGCGGCAGACGTGATTATCATGCTGGTAGCACCTGAACTCTCATCCATCCGCGCTGCGGCTGCAGCCTTAGACACTTATGCCAAACTCAACTACGAAAAAGATAAAATTAAAATCGTGCTCAACTATACGTTCCCGCGCTACGCCCTACCGCGTGACAAAATTGAAGTAGCGCTAGGGCATCCGGTCACCCTGGTTTTGCCCTATGTCCCGGACCTCTTGGTCCAATCGGTCAATCTGGGTAAACCCATTCTCTACTATCAACCTGCAGAACGTTTCAGTGAGTTAATCGAAGATTTTGCCTTTTACCTCAGCAGTCCCAATCACAAGAAAATCCAACCCAGTGCACCCACCCCTGCCTGGAAGCGTGTGTATAATCGCTTTCTGAAAGCACGCAAAGCAGCCGAACGCAGTCGTTGATCTTGTCCAAAGGAGGATAACCATGGTATCTCACTTCAAGCGCCCCACTCGCATTGCCATCGTTGGCACGGGTAATGTTGGTGCCACATTTGCTTATGCCCTGCTTTTGAGCGGGTTAGCCACCGAAATTGTCCTGATTGACGCCAACCGCGCTAAAGCGGAAGGCGAGGCAATGGATCTTAACCATGCCGTGCCCTTGTTGCCCCAACCGGCGCGCGTCTGGGCGGGCACCTACGAGGACTGCGCCACAGCGCTGATCACCGTTGTTACCGCAGGCGCGGCCCAACGCCCCGGGGAAACACGGCTCGACCTGGTTCACCGTAATGTAGCCATCTTCAAACAAATCATCCCCGAAATTGTGCGGCACAACCCCAACACCATCTTGCTCATCGCCACCAATCCGGTGGATATTTTGACCTATGTCGCGCTGAAACTTTCGGGGTTTCGTAAAAACCATGTGATTGGCTCCGGTACGGTTCTGGATACGGCGCGCTTCCGCTACTTACTCAGCCAGCACTTCGATGTTGATCCGCGCAGTGTTCACGCCTATATCATCGGCGAACACGGTGACAGCGAAGTTCCGGTATGGTCTTTGGCCAACATTGCTGGTATGCGCCTACCCCAGTACTGTGCAATGAATCAGATGGGGTGCCAGTCCTCCATCCTTGAGGATATTTTCCAGCAGACCCGCGATGCGGCTTACCACATTATTGAACGCAAGGGAGCGACCTACTACGCGATTGCCTCAGGGCTGGTGCGCATCTGCGAATCCATTATCCGCGATCAGGGCAGTGTCCTCTCCGTGTCCAGTTACCTCGAAGATTACTATGGAATCAGTGATATCTGCCTGAGCCTCCCCACGGTGATAGATCTGGATGGCGTTGAACGGGTGATCCGCCTTGACCTAAGCCCTGAAGAAGTCGAGGGATTACGTAAGTCTGCCGAGGTCTTGAAGGACATTATTAGATCTCTTGACCTCTAGGGCTGAGATTAAATTTGGGTCGAGCGCTGGCTGGTCATGCCGTTACAGCCAGCGCTCATTTGTTTTTACACCGAGCGGCCAGGTAGGTTCCGCCGCTTGTCCACCATTGGGGTTAACGCGATTTCAAGGAAAATTTCATCCCTCAGCCGGGGAACCGCCCACCTGGGGTACGGTCATCGCATCTTTATCAGACACGCGGTCTAACCATTCCGAGAGACTATCCCAAACTCGGGCATTTTGCCAGCCTCGCCACGTCTCTTGAAAGTGGGCATAGGCACGGTGGCGTTCGGCACGGCAATAATTTTCAAACGCTGTTAACCCTGGTTGTAATCGGGCAAACGGGCGGACGTGTCCGTAGTAGGATAACGTCCGTTCGTATTCTTGGATCGAGAACTCGGGCAAATAGAGCAACCAAACATCCAGATCATGGACCGCACCCAACAGTTCTTGACATGTTCGAGCCGCTTGAACATACGGTTTGAGAGAGTCTCCATATAAAGGACTAAAGGCTTCCAGGGTATAACGCAGATGTTTGGCTCGGATTCGCATCAGGTGTAGTTCATTGACGCATTCGGGACGCTCCACGTAAGCCTGAAGCGCAAGAAAATCAGATAGACGCTCGCGTATGGTCTGCCGGGCCAACTCTGACAAACCCGCATCTGCAACCAATGACCAGGTCATCCCCTTTACCATTGCCGCCAAGGGGACTAAAACCTCGCGCATCTCATCGGCCACCCCGCTCTGCTCGAATGCTACCAGAGCATCAAGTACATCCACCTGCAGTGCCGAGCGCTGTTGCATAAGGCGCAGTAACAAGCGCGCTATGCCAGGGCGTTCTCTTTTTCCCACCTCTTGCAAAAAAGTCTTGACGCGTTCAATGTGGATATCCGTATCTCGAGCGCTCCCTAGAGCGCGTCCGAGTTTACGGAATGCTCGCCGCCAGCGTTTATAGCGCTTGGGCGCAAGATATGGGCCGAAAACGGGCAATAAACTGCGCAAGCGGCGGCAAGCAACCCGCATGCGGTGAACTGGCTCGATATCCGTATTCGCACGCACGCCTTCAATTTCCCCCACCAACCCTTTAAGATGTTTTAGCAAAATTTCACTGCCGTAACCGCGCAGTAACCAGATTTCTGGCATTTGTCCCTTGACCCTCAGCCCTCCACCCCTGCCCTGACCCTAAGCACCTGGCTATTTTGGAAGCAAATGGGTCTTGATGTAATCACGTAGATCCGAAAAAACATCCTTAACCGGACGGGTGGCATCCACCGTGATAAAGCCATATTCCTTAGCCATCTCATCAAACTGAGCAATCAGAAGGGACTGATAAATGCAAAAACTATCATAGATGTTATCAGCAAAACGCACATCCATCCCCGACTCCCAATAATCGAACCCGCGGCCATGCACAATGCGCGAGACCAGGGTTTCAACGTCGGCTTTGAGGTAGAAAACCACATCGGGTTTGAGCGCAAACCCATAGACCTTACGCGCCCACTGTGGATCCGCGCCCCGCACTACATCACGAGCGATGATCGAGAAAAAGTAGCGATCCGAGAGAACAAAAAAGCCCGCCTTAAGCGCAGGGATGATATGATTTTCCAGCCGGTCGGCAAAATCGGTCGCATAGAAAAGGCTCATGGTAGTACGGCTGAAGGTATGTCCTTGTTTCGCCGCATCCAAACCAGGTTGGGTCAACGGAGAACGGCGGAGCCCCGTATCCGAAACTGCAATGCCTTGCGCTTCTAGCCATTCACGAAGCATCTGAATTTGGGTGGATCGACCTACACCATCGCTCCCCTCCAGAACGATCAACCGCCCGGGCATGTCCTTGAGTTTGAGGTAAGGGAATCCCTCGCCGTAGAACTGCGCTTTGGTCATGCCGCCTCCTCCTGAGGTGTAGGTGCAATGGTTGCGGCTTCATCCACGATCTCACCTGCTCCCACCAGTTCTTCCTGGGCGGTTTCCGATTGACGCATTTTATAGACCGCCCGCGCGCGCTGAGCCAGAACTTCCGGTGTGGGCAAACCCTCCCAACCGCGTAGCAACTTGCGCACCGTTTTCCGCACCAGATTTTGTTGCGTTTCTACGGGAAGCGTGCCGTCAATCACCGTAAAACCGAATTCTTCGATCATCGCATCGTATTCATTGACAATCCGCTGTTGGAACAGGCGAAAACTAGTCACTTTGTTATCTGAAAGGCCTAAATCCATCCCGGCTTCGTAGTATTTAAGTTTGGCCCGGCCCGAAAGGATGCGTTCCACAGCAACATTAACCGGAACTTGGAAGTAAAAAACCAGATCGGGCTGAGGGGCAAAAGCGTATAAATTACGCACCCAACTGCGGTTTACCCCCCGTGCCACATCGCGGGCAAACGCGGTAAAGGCATACCGATCCGCCAACACGATCACTCCTGCTTTGAGTAAAGGTAGCAAATAATTTTCCCAGCGGTCGGCAAAATCGGTTGCCTGGATCAGGCTGAACGTGGTCGGGGTAAAGATTTTTTCCTTCTTGCCCAAGCGAGTCGTGCTTTTGACCAACGGGGATGAGTTCCACTCGGTGAAGTGAACCGATTTACCTTGTGCCTTGAGCCATTTATAGAGCAGGTCAATCTGCGTGGATTTACCGCTCCCATCAATGCCTTCTACTACAATCAGTTTTCCTCGATAGGAATGCGGAACTAACACGGTTAACTCCTGTTGATTTTGCTGACAATCTTAACTTGATCAGTCAAATTTATTATATAACATGAGTGCTTTTTGAACCAATCCTAAGCAGATCAAATCTGGAAAAATTACCCCATAGGGCGATCCCCTATGGGGTGAAAATGACGAGAACCGCGGCTTCAAACGTTCAGATCATCCTCATCCATGCCGTTGACTTCAAAAAGTTCCCCCGTCGCGCAGAAAACCGTTCGCTCACAGATGTTGGTTACCCGATCCGCCATGCGTTCCAAGTTGTGCGCCACCCACATGAGCAAGTTAGCGAGATCAATCGTTTCGGGGTTACTAATCATGGTCTGGACGACCAGACGATAGACCACATTATAGAGTTCGTCTACTTTGTCGTCTTCCTTGGGGATTTCAAGTGCAGTGGCTACGTCTTCGGCCACAAAAGCCCCAAGTGCACGGTGTAACATCGAGACCGCCAACTGCGCCATCTGATCAATCTCTTGGATCGGGATGGGGATATCGGCATCACCCAAGAGCATAGTGACCTTAGCAATTCCTTTGGCATAATCACCGATACGTTCGAGTTCGGTGTTTACCTCTAACATGGCCGCTAGTTGGCGTAAGTCATGGGCCATCGGCTGTTGGGTCGCCATCAAGATCAAGATGGCGTTCTCGATGGCAAACCGCTTTTCATTGATTTGCTGATCCTCTTCAAAAATTGCCTTGGCTGCCTTTACATCGCGACGTTTCAGAGCATCTACTGCCCCCAACGCCGCATGTTCCACCATGCTGCCCAAAACAAGCAGTTCATCCTGAATTTGACCAATTTGGCGGGTTAGCGTGTTTCGCAAAGGCATGGACAGTATCCTTTTTCTAAGGTCTACCCAAAGCGACCGGTGATGTAATCTTCGGTGCGGCGATCACGCGGGCGGGTGAAAATCTGGTTTGTCGGTCCATATTCGACCATGATGCCCGCGCGATCCTCATCTACGGTGAAAAAGGCCGTGTAATCCGAAACCCGCGCGGCCTGCTGCATGTTATGGGTCACAATAATAATTGTATAATCGCGTGCTAACTCCCGCATCAAATCTTCGATTTTCAAGGTGGCAATAGGGTCCAATGCCGAGCAGGGTTCATCCATCAAGATAATCTCGGGTTTAACCGCAATCGTGCGCGCGATACACAAACGCTGCTGTTGCCCGCCTGAGAGGGCCAGCGCATTTTTGTGCAGATCATCCTTAACCTCATCCCACAATGCCGCCTGGCGTAAAGATTCCTCGACTAATTCATCCATGTTTCCACGGTAACCGTTGATACGGGCGCCCCAGGCGATATTCTCATAAATACTCTTGGGGAAAGGATTAGGCTTCTGAAAAACCATCCCGATCAACCGCCGCACTTGGACCGGATCCACGTCGGGGTCATAAATGTTTTTTCCGTGAAAGAGAACCTCACCGGTTAAACGCGCGCCCGGTATCAATTCATTCATGCGGTTGAAACAACGGATCACGGTGCTTTTTCCGCACCCCGAAGGGCCAATAATGGCGGTAATCTTACGCGCCTCGATTTGGAGATTCACATCCTTAACGGCGCGGAAGGATCCATAATACACATTCACATTCCGCATTTCAATGGCGTAATCTTTTGTTGTCGGGGGCGTCACCGAGGCACGCGCCTGAGTAGCAATACGGACAAGGGCGTCAGGTTTGGATTCCATCAGGCATCAACTCCGCCACCAATTTTATCACATAAGAAATAAGCATCCCTGGCACAGGTTTCACACAGTTGTCTTAATGATACCCCAAAAAGGTTAAGAGAAAATTGTGAACTGGTAAACTCTCGCTTAAGTCCCGGTGACCACATCACTCGCGATCCAAGCCTTCGTAACCCTCAGCGCCTTGGTATAATTGGTGAGCGGTAACCTCAAAGGATGAAACGATTATGTCGGATATGCTGGATAAACTGGCTTTAATTGAAGCACGCTACAACGAAATTAACCAATTACTGGAACAAGTCGTGGATGACTACCAGCGGGCGGCGGAGTTGGCGAAGGAACGCGCCGAACTCGAAGAAATCGTCACCCGTTCGCAAGCCTACCGTCAGACGCTACAACGCCTTGAAGAAGCCCGGGCACTGCGCGACTCCGATGATCCCGAGATCCGCGAACTGGCGGAGCAGGAAATTGAGGAATTGGAGCCGCGCCTGGAACAGTTGGAGCGTGAACTCAAAGCCCTGCTCTTACCCAAAGATCCCCGCGATGAGCGCAACGTCATTATGGAAATCCGCGCTGGCACAGGAGGCGAAGAAGCAGCACTATTTGCTGCCGACCTATTCCGCATGTATTCCCGTTATGCCGAGCGCCAAGGTTGGGAAGTCGAGGTCCTTTCACAGAACGAAACTGGTATCGGCGGATTCAAAGAAATCATCTTCTTGGTCAAAGGAAAGGGAGCGTATTCCCGCCTCAAATATGAGTCAGGCGTCCACCGCGTACAGCGCATTCCGGTGACCGAGGCTTCGGGGCGCATCCATACGTCCACCGTCACTGTCGCTGTTCTGGCCGAAGTGGAAGAGGTGGATATCCACATCCCCGAATCCGATCTACGCATTGATGTTTATCGCTCCGCCGGCGCGGGCGGGCAAAACGTCCAGAAAAATGCCACCGCCGTGCGCATTACCCACCTGCCGACAGGGATTGTCGTTGCCTGCCAGGATGAACGTTCCCAACTTCAAAACCGCCTGCGGGCGATGAGCATCTTACGCGCGCGCCTGTATGAAATGGAAATGCAAAAACGCCAGCAAGAACTGGACGCCACCCGCCGGGCACAGGTTGGCACAGGGGAGCGGGCCGAGAAAATCCGCACCTACAACTACCCGCAGAACCGCGTCACCGATCATCGCATAGGCCTTTCATCTTACAACCTGCCGGCCGTGATGGATGGCGACCTGGATATGTTCATCGAAGAACTCGCACTGCGCGATCAGGCACAGCAATTGGCCGCCGGCCTCGACGAGGATGACGACGACAATAACCATCGCTGAGTGGCTTAACCGGGCTACCCAAACCCTTCGCCCGATTACTGAGACCCCATCCATCGAAGCCCAAGCCCTGCTGGCGCATGTCCTTGGAGTATCGCGCGCTTACCTACTTGCACATCCCGAGCAACCTCTCAACGAAAGCGCTCTTGAATCGTTAGCACGCCTCTTAAGGCGACTCGAGCAAGGCGAACCCCTGCCGTATGTGCTGGGCCGGCAAGAGTTCTACGGCTTACCTATAAAGGTTACCCCGGCCGTGCTTATCCCTCGTCCTGAAACTGAAGTGCTGGTCGAATATGCTCTGGCCTGGCTGCGCGAAAATCCTTCACGGCGGGCAGCCACTGACGTCGGTACTGGCTCAGGCTGCATTGCGATCAGCCTGGCCTATCATATCTCAAACCTTAAGGTTCTGGCACTAGACCGTTCCCGCGCTGCACTCCAGGTGGCCCAAGAAAACGTGCGCCACTTTGGGTTGATGAACCGGGTTTACTTGGTTCAGGCAGATTTGCTCAACCCGGTGGACACCTCGTTTGATCTGATTTGCGCCAACCTGCCCTATATTCCCACCTCACGCCTACCCACGCTGAGGGTGACTGACTATGAACCCCTCGAGGCGCTCGACGGCGGTCCCAAGGGGCTCAATCTCATTCAGCGATTGCTGGAACAGGCGCCTTACTGCATAAGCGCAGGGGGTCTACTGCTCGTCGAAATAGATGCTTCCCAAGCAGAGGTTCTACCTGCGCTGGCTCGGCGTCTCTTTCCTCGCGCCCGGATCGAAGTCCGTCCTGATCTTGCCGGTTTACCGCGTCTGCTCGTCATCCAGACCTAGAGTGATAGGTAGAAATTAACGCTGTAGGGGAGGCAAGTCGGCAATCCCCGCGAAGAGATCGCGTTCGACGTGTCCATTTACCGGCAACGGATAGGCGCGCATAAACGTATCACGCGCCATCCAGCGCCGGAAAACACGACCCAGCCAACCGCCGGTCAAACCACCGCCACCTTGGCTGGCATGACACGCCGCGGCTTCTTCACGAATCGCTGCCACCTCGTGATAGTCTACGACCGCATCGGTGGGGAACTCTACCGCCGCAATGGCGGCCAGATCAATATCCCCGTTCCGCCCAGCCCGATGAGGATCGCGTCCGGTCAACCGCATGAGGCGGACGCTCAGGCGCAGAAATGCGCGCGGGATGGTGTGAAAATATAGTTTTGCCGGTTGATAGGGGGGTAAACCCTGAGCATCGAGCAATGGATTGGGTTGCGCTGCCGATTCAAACGCCCGCACGGTGGCTTGGTGAATGACAATATGATCCGGATGACGGTAACCCCCAATGGGATCAAAGGTGATCACAACTTGTGGGCGCAAGCGGCGAATATACACGATAATTTTGCGCGCCACGTCTTCAAGTGGCGCATTCATCAACGCCTGAGGATGATGATTGTCGGCACTGCCGGGCATGCCCGAATCGCGATAATCCAGAAAATAAACCCCCGCCAAGCCCAACTTTCCCGCCGCGCAACGCAATTCGGCCTCGCGACGTTCGGCAATCGAGTGATAGCCTTGTAGATATTCTTCATCCACGTCCCCGGCTTCACCTCGTGTGGCACAGATCAGATAGACATCCACACCCCGGCGAGCGTAATATGCCAGGGTGCCACCGACTCCAAAGGACTCATCATCGGGATGAGCTAATACCGCCAATAAAGTGGGTTTGGTAACCAATTCGTCCATCATCAACACCTGCCCCTTTCTCTACCACTAATACTGGTGCCGTTCAACTTAATATCGCAACATCTTAGGATCAACGCGTTCTGCCCACGCGTTCAGCCCACCTTTTAGGTGTTTCACATGCTGAAAGCCGGCCATACGCATGATTTTGAGCGCGCGTGCCGAACGCACGCCGGTCCGGCAGAACAGCACATACTCCGCATGAGGATTTAACTCTTGCAATTTTGCAGGCAGTTTCTCCAGCGGGATCTGCAGTGCGCCCGGCAAGGCCGCAATCTGGCTTTCAACCGGGTGACGCACATCTATCAACACCGGCGAATCACCGCTTTGCAGGCGCCAGGCCAGTTCCTCGGGGGAAAGATCAAACCCTTCTCCCACTTCGGCCTGAGGATGCGGGCGCGCCGGCACACCGCAGAAAGCCTCATAGTCAATGAGATGCGTAATTTCAGGATGTTCACCACATACCTTGCACTGTGGACTTTTGCGCAATGTAATGATCTCAAACGACATATCCAGGGCATCGTAGAGAAGCAGTTTGCCGATCAGAGGCTGACCCACTCCCAGAATGAGTTTAATGACTTCCGTGGCCTGCAAGGTTCCGATTGTCCCGGGCAAAACCCCAAACACGCCGGCATCGGCACAAGAGGGCACGCTCTCCGGAGGGGGTGGTTCGGGGAACAAGCACCGGTAACACGGGCCGTGCCGGGCATCAAAAACGCTCACTTGCCCCTCAAAACGAAAAACCGAACCATACACATAAGGACGACCGGTAAGAACAGCCAGGTCGTTTATTAGATAGCGGGTGGGAAAGTTATCTGTTCCATCCACCAAAATCTCATACCCGGACGCAATAGTTTCTGCATTTTCCGCCGAAAAAACCTCGTTATAAACGTCCACCTGGATGAACGGATTGAGTTCCAAAAGGCGCTTGCGTGCCGATTCTACTTTGAGCATGCCCAGACGATCCGTGCCATGGGCAATCTGGCGCTGCAAGTTCGACTCATCCACGACATCATAATCCACGAGTCCAATATGCCCCACCCCTGCCGCAGCCAGGTACAAAGCAATTGGTGAGCCCAGTCCTCCCGTCCCCACAATGAGCACCGAAGCCGCTTTCAGTTTGCGCTGGCCTTCCATGCCAACTTCGGGGATAACCAGATGACGCGAATAGCGTAGCACTTCCTCTTGAGTCAACTCGGGTAACATACTACCCTCCATAGCGCTCAACCTTAAATCAGAGCCAGTTTATCCGGGTTTTAATTCTACCGCAGATGTTACAATTAAGCCGTGCACGTCATTTTAACGCACGAACAAGCCGATTTTGACGCCATAGCCGCCCTGCTCGGCGCCTCATTGTTGGATGAGCGAGCGCTCCCTGTTTTGCCGCGCCGCCTCAACCGCAACGTTCGGGCTTACTTGAATCTTTACGGCAGTGAACTTCCGTTTCACGAAGTGCGGGATTTGCCCAACGAGCCCATTGAATGCGTTACACTGGTGGACACCCAATCGCTGGTTACTCTCAAGGGAATGGGGAAAACCACCCGCGTGCGCGTCATTGATCACCATCAACCCCGCCCCGACCTCCCTCCCGAGTGGCAGGTGACTATCGAGCGCGTGGGAGCCTGCACGACCCTGCTCGTCGAGGCCCTGCGCGAACGCTTGGAGCCCCTCAATGCCCATTTGGCCACTCTTTTGCTCCTCGGCATTTATGAAGATACCGGATCACTCACCTACAACAGCACCACCGCACGTGACGCTCAAGCCGTCGCCTATTTATTGGAGCAAGGCGCCAGCCTGCATCTTGCCAATCAGTTTCTCAACCCGCCCCTTTCCGACGATCAGCGTGAAGTCTACCACCGCCTTTTGGCCAATGCCGAAACGCATGAGATTAACGGCCAGACGATTGTTATCGCCAAGGGAGAGGCAACCGGACTGGTAGAAGAAGTCTCCAGCATTGCGCATAAATTACGCGATTTGCTAGATCCTGACGGTTTGTTCTTACTGGTGAAAACCGCCGAAGGCATCCGCCTGGTTGCGCGATCCACAACCGACCGCATCAACGTCGCCAAAATTGCCAGTCTTTTTGGGGGCGGAGGGCACGAACGTGCCGCCGCCGCACTGATTCGGCCCTCTGACCTGGAAACAGGTAATGATGAAGCCCTCGAAACCATCTATCAACGGCTGCTGGACGCGCTACCTCAATTGGTTGAGCCGGCGATTACCGTTGAACAGATCATGTCGCCGCGCCCTATGGTGCTCTCCCCTGAAACCTCTGCTCAAGAAGCCGCTCAACTGATGCAACGTTATGGCTATGAGGGCTATCCGGTTGTCAAAGAAGGGAAGGTGATCGGACTTCTGACCCGCCGCGCAGTAGATCGCGCCCTTGCCCACCGGCTCAACCTCCCCGCCTCCAGCCTGATGGAAGCCGGCGAAGTAGTAGTACATCCCCAGGATCCGCTCGAGGTTGTGCAACGCCTAATGGCCGAGACCGGTTGGGGGCAAATCCCGGTTGTAGATCCAGAAACTCACACCGTCATTGGGATCGTCACCCGTACGGATTTACTAAAAGCACTGGGGCGCAACCATCTTGCCGCGCCTTCGCGCCAGAATTTTGCCGACCGCCTCGAAGCCGCCCTCCCCCCGGCACGATTGGCTCTGCTCAAATTGGTCGCCCAACGTGCTCATCAGCGCCGCCTGCCCGTTTACGTGGTCGGGGGCTTTGTGCGCGACCTGTTACTCAATCGCCCCAGCCAGGACTTCGATATTGTTGTCGAGGGAGATGCAATTGCCCTGGCGCGGGCTTTGGAGCGTGAATTCGGTGGGCGTGTTACCAGCCACAGCCGCTTTGGTACTGCCAAGTGGCATATTGCCGAGATTCGCGCCTCGCTCTTGAAGAACGCACTGCACCTGGATGAATCCAACGCGAACGAATTGCCGGAATTTCTGGACTTAATCAGCGCGCGCACCGAGTTTTATGACTACCCTACCGCTTTACCCACCGTCGAGCGCAGCAGCATTAAACTCGACCTTCATCGCCGTGATTTTACGATAAACACTCTGGCGCTACGCCTTGATGGACGGCATTATGGAGATCTTTATGACTATTGGGGCGGGTATGCCGACCTCCAACGAGGATTGATCCGCGTCTTACACTCGCTTTCGTTTGTGGACGACCCCACACGCATGTTGCGTGCTGTGCGCTTCGAACAGCGCTTTGGATTTCAAATTGAAGAACGCACCTTGCAACTGATGCACGAGGCGCGTGATCTGCTCCGCCAGGTCTCCGGAGATCGCCTGCGTCATGAATTAGACCTGATCTTGGCCGAAGAGGATCCCTTACCGGCCCTAAAGCGCCTGGAAGACCTCCAACTGCTCACGGCGATTCATCCCGATTTGCATTGGGAACCCCACCTCGCCGAGCCCATGCACAAGGTGCTTAAAGAGCCCCTTGAACCGGCCTGGGATCTCCCTGAAAGTTGGGGCGGCACTCCGATTCGCCGTGCACTGGCCTACCTGGTATGGTTTCTATCTCTACCAGCCGAAAAGAGCGCCGGCATCGCACAACGCTTGCGCCTGCCACACCACCTACGAGAAGGTCTGAGGATCGGCGCCAACCTGATCCCCGATCTAAAAAACTTACCCGACCTCACGCCCAGTCAGGTTGTAGCACGCTTGGATGGCGTCCCCCTGCCGGTGATTTATGCGCTTTACCAATTACACTATGGCACTGAAATCGCCAACGTCCTTTGTACCTATGCTACCCAATGGCGTCATATTCTCCCTGTAACCGATGGCCACACCTTACGTAAAATGGGCCTTCCCCCCGGCCCAACCTACCGCCGTATCTTGTGGACACTACGCGCCGCATGGCTAGATGGGCAGGTGCATTCTGCGGATCAGGAACGCGCCTTATTGGAGCAACTTCTCGCTTCAAGAACGCCATAATGGACCCAACTACTGTTTCCACTCTCACTCGCGACTGGTTAACACACGTCCGTTTGCGCTTTCTACGTGAAGATGATTTACCAGCCCTAGAATGGGATGGCGCTTATACCCATTTTCGACACGTTTACCGTGAGGCTTACCTGGCCAGCCTGAAAGGACAAGCTCTGCTCTGGGTGGCCGACCATGAAACAGCCGGCATCATCGGGCAAGCCTTTATCCAATTGGCCAGTTCCCGCCCAGAATTGGCCGATGGGGAGCACCGTGCTTACCTTTATGGTTTTCGCGTCAAACCCGCCTATCGCAATGCCGGCCTGGGTACTTTTATGCTCACCACAATTATTAATGACCTGAGACAACGGGGTTATACCTGGCTCACCTTAAACGTGGCCATTGAGAACACGGCGGCGAGAAGGCTCTACGAACGACTGGGTTTTGTCGTAGTGGGTTACGACCCGGGATGTTGGTCGTATCTCGATCACGAAGGGCAACGGCGCGTCGTAGAAGAGCCGGCCTGGCGGATGCAAAAATGGTTAGGTATCCCTTGACCTTTTCTGAAAAAGGAACCACACTGCCGGCCTTTGGTTACCCTCCCAGGTGTCTTTGCGCCAGATCAGATGCAAAACAGATTCCCATGCATTAATGTCCTCGTCATCTATCCCATGGGTTTTCCGTCTTCCAACCGTTTGGCGCAAATGGGCGTACCACAAAAAGTATCCCTCCGCGGCGAGCCAGGTTCGCACTTGCTCACGATATCTGTGCCGTTCGAAGGAGCCCAACTGATGATAACAACCGATATCCAGGATCAAATCAAACGACGCCTCAGGAAGGGGCAAATTAAGCACATCCCCTAAATACAGATTGGCCGAAACGCCATGAGCACGTAATTTACGCTTAGCCCGCCAAATGGCCAAGCAGGATAGATCCACCCCATGAACCTCCCAGCCGGCACGCGCCAGAGTCAACATATTGGTTCCACTGCCACATCCAATATCTAGCGCCCGGCCGGGTGGATGGGAAGTAATAAAATCTATCAACTCGGGGGGTGAGATACCGGTATCCCAGGGCGGGCGCCTCAGGTATCGCCATTCCAGGTATAGCCGCCGCCTCAGTTGGTTTATTCCCCGCAGAACCGGCAAATGAGAATTCCTTTTTGACAAGAACGTCGAGAGGCCTTAAAATAACAAGGCTGTGATTCTAGGATAAGAAGGGTTGAGCGCATGAAAGAGTATACCACTGAGTTTATTCGAAATGTTGCCTTGGTCTCTCACAGTAGCGCCGGTAAAACCATGCTGACCGAAGCCTTCTTGCACTTTACCGGCGCCACCACTCGAATGGGACGGGTTGAGGATGGCAGTACCGTCTCCGACTTTGATGAGGAAGAGATACGTCGTGGCATCTCGCTGTACACCTCGGTTATTCCCATTGAGTATCGTGATGTCAAAATCAATTTTTTGGACACCCCGGGTTACACCGACTTTATCGGGGAGGTCATCTCGGCCCTGCGGGTGGCCGATAGTGCATTGGTACTCATTGATTCCGTCTCAGGCGTAGAGGTCGGCACCGAAATTGCCTGGAATTATTGCAACCAGTTTAAGTTGCCTCGCTTTGTCGTTATCAACAAAATGGATCGCGAGAATGCCAACTTTCAGAAGGCGCTGGCGTCTATTCAAGAATTCTCCGAGGTTCGCTTAGTGCCGGTGCAACTGCCGTGGGGCGAAAAACAAAACTTCCAAGGGGTCATTGACCTGATTACCATGAAAGCCTATAAAGGCGAAGGGAAAACGTCGGTGGAGATTCCCGCCGAATACCGTGCGGCGGCTGAAGAAGCCCGCGTGGCTTTGGTGGAAGCCGCCGCCGAAGGTGATGATGAACTGCTCGAGAAATACCTTGAAAGCGGTTCCCTGACCGATGAAGAAATTGTGCGCGGCCTGCGAGGTGCGCTCCGCAATCATACGGCTTACCCGGTCTTTGTCACTGCCGCTACCGCCGAGATTGGTATTGCACCGCTGTTAGACGCTATCGTCAACTTACTGCCCTCACCGGCAGAAGTACCCCCGGCCCGGGCGATTGGCAAGGATGGTGAGGAAGAATTACCCGCCTCCGATAGCGGCCCGCTGGCCGTTTATGTGTGGAAAACCACGGCAGATCCCTTCGTTGGGCGCCAGACCTTCTTCCGCATCTATTCCGGCTTCCTCGCCTCTGACACACGCGTCTGGAATCAGAGCAAAGGGGTTGAAGAACGCCTGGGCACCCTCAGCGTTCCGCGGGGCAAGGAACTCTTCCCGGTTAAGACCCTCCACTGCGGGGATATCGGCGTCGTGCCCAAACTCTCCGAAACGGTCACCGGCAACACCCTCTGCGATAAGGCACATCCCTTGACCCTGCCTATTCCTGAGTACCCGAAGGCCCTTTACCAGGTCGCCATTGCGCCTAAGACCCAGGCCGATTCGGCGAAAATTACCCCAACCTTGACCCGCCTGTGCGAAGAGGACATGACCCTATCCTGGCACATGGAACCTGCCACCAACCAAACTATTCTCCAGGGCATGGGCGACCAGCACATTGAAGTTGCTGTACGGCGGGCAGAGACTAAATTCCAGGTTGGTTTAGTCATCAGCGAGCCCAAGGTGCCTTATCTTGAAGCCATCACCAAGAAAGCCAGCGCCATGTACCGCCACAAGAAGCAAACCGGCGGTGCCGGTCAGTTCGGCGAGGTTCACCTGCGCATCGAACCGCTGACACCGGATCAGGAATTGGAGTTCGTCTGGGAAGTCTTCGGCGGTGCCATTTCTTCGTCCTTTGCCCCCTCCATTCAAAAGGGCATCCAAAGTGTGATGAAGGAAGGCGTTCTAGCCGGTTATCCCATCCGGGGCATCAAAGTTGCGGTTTACGATGGGAAAGAGCACCCGGTGGATTCCAAACCCATCGCTTTCGAAATTGCCGGTCGCGAGGCCTTCAAACTTGCCTTCAAAGACGCCGGCCCGGTGCTCTACGAACCGATCATGAAAGTCGAGATCATCGTCCCCGAAGCCAACATGGGCGATGTCCTGGGAGATCTCAACTCCCGCCGTGCCCGCGTTTTGGGGATGAACACCGAGCGAGGGCGTTCGGTCATCACCGCGCTCGTGCCCTTGGCCGAGATGTTGCGCTACACCACGCAACTGCGCTCCCTGACCGGTGGCCGTGGCTTCTTCACAATGGAATTCTACAACTACGAAATGGTGCCACCTCACATTCAACAGGAAATCGTAGCAGCGCGGCAGAAAGAACTCCAAGCCCAAAAGGCGGATTGACCCCATCCCTATTGACGAATGTAGCCTCTCTGGTACGGGCAATCCGCCGCCCGTACCAGAGTTTTATTCTGGATGACAATACCATGACCTCACCTGACGAAAACATCACTCCCTTGGATCCCGAAGCCTTCTGGGACGCCATCCTTTCGCGCGATCCACAGCAGGTCCGGACGGCGTTCGCGCCATTGGGTCGTGCGGAGAAACAAGCCGTTTTGCAACACCTCTATCGCATGGCCACCGAACCGGGTTGGCATCCCGAACAACGCCTTTCGGCTCGCGCGGCGCTCAAAGCCTTGGGATTTGTTTCAGATCAGTTGAACGAGGAAGGGTTGAGATAGCCTTCTACGGCAAAGACACGGCAGAGATTAGGTTAAAATATAGTATCTTCAACGCAAGGTTAAACGTATGAAAATTTCCGTCTTTGGAAGCGCACGGCCACAGCCTGGCCAACCCGATTATGAAACCGCTTACAACCTCGGACGACTGATCGGACAGGGAGGCCATACCCTGCTGACCGGTGGTTACATGGGCACCATGGAAGCCGCTTCACGCGGCGCCGCAGAGGCCGGAGGACACGTTATCGGGGTCACCTGTGAAGAAATCGAGCGCTGGCGTCCTACCGGCGCGAATCCCTGGGTTGGTGAAGAGATTCGAGCCCGCACCCTCATCGAACGGATCGCCATCCTGATCCGCGAATGTGATGCGGCAATTGCCCTGCCGGGAGGCGCCGGCACCTTGGCAGAAATCAGTCTGTTCTGGAATCATCTGATCATTCAGGCGATTCCACCCAAACCGCTGATCCTGGTCGGTGCCGGATGGCAAAACGTTTTTCACACCCTCTTTCTGGAAATGGATCATCTGCTTGCGCCCAACGAACAACGTTGGCTCATTTTTGCCCCGGATTACCAAACGGCTTATCATGAAACCCTAAAAGCCCTTCAATCTCTCCCCAAGGATGGACGAAACCCATGAGCACAGAGAAGTTACCTGCACGAAGCGAAAATTTCTCGGAATGGTATAACCAGGTCGTGCTACGGGCCGAATTGGCCGATTACGCCCCCGTCCGCGGCTGTATGGTCATCCGGCCTTATGGGTGGGCGTTGTGGGAGAATATTCAGCAGGCACTCGACCGGCGTTTCAAAGAAACCGGGCACGTCAATGCTGCCTTTCCCCTCTTCATCCCCATGTCTTTTCTGGAGAAAGAAAAAGAACATGTCGAGGGTTTCTCGCCGGAATTGGCGGTGGTGACCGTCGGCGGTGGAGAGACCTTGGAAGAGCCTCTGGTGGTGCGTCCTACCTCGGAAACCATTATCGGCTACATGTATTCGAAATGGATCCGATCTTATCGCGACTTGCCGGTATTGATTAATCAGTGGGGCAATGTCGTGCGGTGGGAGATGCGCACCCGCCTGTTCCTACGCACCCTGGAATTCTATTGGCAAGAAGGTCACACCGCACACGCCACCGAAGAAGAAGCACTGGAAGAAACGCTACGCATGCTCCACGTCTATACCGACTTCGCCTACAACGAAGCTGCCGTCCCGGTGATCCCGGGTCGTAAAAGCGAAACCGAAAAATTTGCCGGTGCCGTGCAGTCTTATACCATTGAAGCCATGATGGGCGATACCCGCGCCCTGCAGGCCGGCACCTCGCATTTTCTCGGGCAAAATTTCGCCCGCGCCTTTGATATCCAATACTTAGATCGCAACAACCAACTGCAGTATTGCTGGACGACGTCCTGGGGGCTTTCGACCCGCTTTATCGGCGCAATTATCATGACCCATGGTGATGATCAGGGTCTTATCCTACCGCCACGGCTGGCGCCGATTCAAATCGTCATTGTTCCCATTTACCGAAGTGATGCCGAGCAGTCCCAGGTCATGGCAGTAGCCACGCAACTGCACAAGCAACTGAGCACGCGCTTCCGGGTAAAGGTGGATGATCGCAGTGAGGTAACCCCCGGGTTTAAGTTCAACGATTGGGAACTGCGCGGCGTGCCGTTGCGCATTGAAATCGGGCCTAAGGATGTTGAGAAAGGGGTATTGACCGTGGCACGACGCGATATTCCGGGCAAAGCCGGTAAATCCACCCTTTACCCGGATAACCTTGAAGCCCAGTTTGCTCAACTGCTGGACGATATTCATCAATCCATGCTCAAGCGGGCCACTCAATTTCGCGATGAGCACATTTTTGATCCCAAGGATTACGACGAACTGCGCGAGGTTGTGCAACACGGCTGGGCTTTTTCCTGGTGGTGTGGTAGCGCCGAATGTGAAGCCAAGGTCAAAGAGGATACCAAAGCCACCACTCGGTGCATTCCGCTGGAACAGCCGGGTGGTGAGGGACGCTGTATCGTCTGTGGTCAGCGCGCTACCCAAAAGGTGTATTTTGCCCGTGCTTATTAGCGGCTAATTATGCCGGCAGTCCCTTTACACACCTTACGCCAGCGTCTTCAAGAGTTATCCTCCATCTTTGAGGACGTACCCCAATTTAAGCGCGGGCTCAAACGCTTATTAGACCAATATGCCGATCAATCCTACCGGCCTGGCGAAGCGATCCCGTTGGCCCGAGCCTCAGAGCGCTTGTCCGTGCCACCCGTCGTTATCCATGAAGTTGAAGCCGCGCTCAATACCCTCGCTCTTCAGCACCCTGAAGCCGCTCTTCAACTGGCTAATCTCTTGTGGGCAGAGGGTTCCTCCCTCGATGGCTATTTAGCGGCTGTTCTCATTCGTGCCGTACCTGTTACCGATGAAACCCGTTCGAGCATCCAAGACCGCCTCACCCAATGGGTTCAAGGGATCGAGAATTCGTCTCACCTCATTTCTACCCTTGTCCTGGCCACCGAAGGGATGAAAAAAGCAGCCTGGGATTCCTGGCTGGATCTGATCCAGGGATGGCTCTTCTCCCCATCACCCGGAGCCCGACGGGTTGCCCTAAGCGCCATCCGAAATCTGATCCAAGATCCCAACTTCGATAACTTTCCCTTCGTTTTTGATTGGCTTACTCAATGGCTTCGAGAACACGTCTCTCCCGCGCTTCCGCAGGAAGTATTGGATTTGCTCCAAGTCCTGGCCGAGCGTTCACCGGCAGAAACGACCTATTTTTCGCGTCAATTAATGCGTTCGCTCCCTCCCTCAAATGCCCGGCGGCTCATTCGGGCTGTTCTCCCCATGCTCCCCGAAGATTACCGTCAACGCCTTCAGAGCGCCTTGCGGCAATCCACACCACCGCAAAAACCTCCACCAAGCCGTTAACCTCTGGTATAATAAATATCGCAGTGACTAGACCGGTGGGTGGGAGCAACCTGCTCACTAGGAGACCTGCTCAACACAATCAATAAAACCATAAGGAGTAGCAGACGTCATGACTTTAACAAAAGAGGAGAAAAACAAACTGATCAGCGAGTTTGGGCGCCATGAGGGCGATACCGGCTCACCCGAGGTGCAAATCGCGTTGCTCACGCATCGGATTAATCAATTAACCGAGCACCTACGGACTCACAAACACGATGAGTCCTCACGGCGCGGTCTGCTCAAACTCGTGGGGCAACGTCGCCGTCTACTGATGTATTTGCGCCGCAAGGACTACACCCGATACGCTGCACTAACCGAACGCCTTAACTTGCGAGCGCGATAGCCGGAAGAAACGGTGAGTAGATGGCAAAACGTTGACCATCTACTCACTTTTTTGAGGCTAAATGGGTCATTCTCCCCCCACGCGGTTGGGAGTTGAAATCTGGTGAGGACACATGTCCTCAATGGTTTTCAGTTCCTAACCCGCTGGGGGGATAAAAAAGAGGTAAAGGAGAATATGAGTAAACCAGAAGCCAAACAATTTACGGCCATTGTTGGTGGTCGCCCGATTATCTTTGAAACCGGCAAACTAGCCGGGCAAGCCGGCGGTGCGGTGACCGTTCGCTTAGGCGATTCGGTCGTCTTCGCCGCGGCCACAATGGGTGATAAACCCAAAGAGGATGTGGATTTCTTCCCCCTCACGGTGGAGTACGAAGAACGCCTCTATGCGGGTGGGCGCATCCCCGGCTCGTTCTTCCGCCGCGAGGGTAAACCCTCGGAAGAAGCCATCCTGATCGCCCGCTTATCCGACCGCCCCATCCGCCCCCTTTTCCCCAAAGGGATGCGCAATGAGGTGCAGGTCATCATGTTTTCCATCTCGGCTGACATGGAAAACCCCCTGGATATCTTGGCGGTCAACGCTGCCTCCGCGGCGCTGATGGTCTCCGATATTCCTTGGGGCGGGCCAATCGGTGCCGTCCGGATTGGCCGCATTGATGGCCAATTTGTCATTAATCCCACCTTTGAGCAAAAGGAAAAATCAGACCTTGATTTGCGCATCGCCGGCACGCGTGAGGCCATTCTGATGGTTGAAGCCGGCGCCAATGAAGTGCCCGAAGATGTCATGGTAGAAGCCTTGGCTTTCGGGCATCAAGCCCTTCAGCCGCTAATTGATGCCCAACTGCAAATGGCCGCCGAAGCCGGCAAGCCCAAACGAGAAGTACCTATCTTTGAAGTTGACCCGGCCTTGGTGGAAACCATCCGCGAGCGTGTTGCAGAACAGATTGAAGCCCTTCTTGATGCCCCGCATACCAAGAGCGAACTTAACGATGCAATTGACGCGCTCGAAGAAAGCCTAGTGGCAGAACTGGCGGGTGAAGACGCCGCCCAGGCGCGGGCAGTAAAGGAAGCCTTCACCGAGGTCTATCGTGCGATTGTGCGTCGCCGCATCCTCGAAAAAGGCATTCGCCCCGATGGGCGCAAGCCGGATGAAATCCGCCCCATTTGGTGTGAAGTGGGGATCTCGCCGCGCGCTCACGGCTCAGGGCTTTTCACCCGCGGTGAAACCCAGGTGTTAACCCTGGCCACCCTCGGCACCCCACGCGAAGCTCAGGAACTGGATAGCCTTGAGCCGATTGAAACCAAACGCTACATGCACCACTATAACTTCCCGCCTTATTCAACCGGCGAGGTCAAACCCTTGCGCGGCCAATCGCGGCGTGAAATCGGCCACGGCGCTCTGGCTGAACGCGCTTTGGTGCCGGTCATCCCGCCCGAAGAAGAATTCCCTTACACCTTGCGCTTGGTCTCAGAGGTGCTTTCATCCAACGGTTCCACCTCTATGGCCTCCGTGTGCGGCTCGACGCTGGCCTTGATGGACAGCGGTGTGCCGATCAAGGCTCCCGTTGCCGGCATTGCCATGGGGCTGATCAAAGAAGGTGACCAATACCGGATTCTCACCGACATCCAGGGGCTTGAGGATCATCTTGGGGATATGGACTTCAAGGTAGCCGGGACGGCCAAAGGCATCACCGCACTGCAAATGGACATCAAGATCAAGGGAATCACCCCTGAACTGATGCGCGAAGCCTTGGAGCAGGCACGCCGTGCTCGTCTGTTCATCCTGGACGAAATGCTGAAGGTCATCCCCGCGCCGCGCCCCGAACTGAAGCCGCATGCACCGCGCATCACGATCATCAAGGTGCCGGTGGATAAGATTGGCGCCATTATCGGACCGGGCGGCAAGATGATTCGCTCTATTCAGGACGAGACCGATACGCGCATTGATATTGGAGAGGATGGCACTGTTTACATTGCAGCCACCAGTGGCAATGGAGCGGCTCTGGCGCGCGAAAAGATCGAGCGTCTGTGCGAAGTACCCCAAATTGGACGTATTTACACCGGCCGCGTGGTGCGAGTCACCGATTTCGGAGCCTTTGTCGAAATCCTGCCCAATGTAGATGGCATGGTGCACATCTCACAACTCGACTCCGAACGTGTAAAGAGCGTGGAGGACGTCGTCCGTGTGGGTGACGAGATCACGGTCATGGTCACCGACATTGACGAGAACGGACGCATCCGCCTTTCACGCCAAGCCGTTCTGGAAGGTTGGACACCGGAAGAAGCCCAGGCCCATGATCGAAATGGCCGCACCGGTGGTGCGCGCAAACCCTCCGGCGAAGCCCGTGGAGGCGGTGCGCCACGGCGTCCATCGGCCCCGGCAGGTAAACCCTCGCGCGGCTCCAAGCCCCCTTCAAGTGGACGCCGCTAAACTAAGCGATTAGACAAAACAGCCGCCCCAATCCGTTCAGGGGGAGCGGCTGTTTTATTTAATTCCTTCTTGAGTTGGTAGATAAGGCATGGAATAGCCCGACAATCCCAAGCGCTCCGCCAGGGCTGCCCGCATCGCCAAGCGGTCATCCCAGGGATACTCCACCGTTCCAAAGCACATAGATTGCTCATGTCCCTTGCCCAAGGCAATCACCACATCCCCGGGTTGAGCCAACCGCACCCCCAGCCGTATCGCTTCACCCCGATCCGGAACGCAAAAAACGGATTGGCCTTCCACAGCCCCTGCTTGAACCGCCGCCCGGAGCATCACTTCTAAGATCTCTGCGAGTGATTCGGTGCGCGGATCTTCGGCGGTCAAAATCGTGATATCCGCCAGGCGAGCCGATTCTGTCGCCATGAGGTGTCGCTTCTCGCGATCCCGCAGTCCTGCCGAGCCGAAGATCGCAATCACCCGCCCGCTCGTCAACCGGCGCACCGTAGTCAAGGCGCGCTTAAGGGCGTTAGGGGTATGAGCAAAATCCACAATAGCCAAAAAATCCTGCCCCAAATCAATCCGTTCCATGCGCCCGGGAATGCCCGGAAGATTGGAAACCCCAAGCCGCGCCGCTTCGGGCGCCACGTTTAATCCCAACACGGTCGCCGCTAAAGCCGCCAGGATGTTCGAAACGTTGTATTCACCAATCAATCGGCTGTGAATAGGAATGACCTGTTGACCCACGTGCGCCATAAATGAGAGCCCCTCAGCGTCTTGATGGACGGCTTCAGCCCATACCTCTGCCCCCGGTTGCAGGCTATACGCAACTTGAGGGCCCTTAACCAGGGCGCTCAGGTAACCATACGAAGCATCATCGCGGTTGAGCACAGCCAGACGTGGATTTCCTTGCGGTTTGGGCAGCGTCGTTTCTAGAAATTGAAACAAGCGGGCTTTCGCAGCGCGGTATGCCTCATAGGATCCGTGGTAATCCAAGTGCTCATGGGTGATGTTGGTAACCACAGCGATATCGAATTCACACGCCGTTACCCGATCCTGGGCTAAACCGTGCGATGTCGCCTCAAGGACAGCATGGGTGAGACCCGCATCGCGCATCAGGGCAAGATAGCGCTGAACATCGGGCGCTTCTGGCGTGGTGACATGAAAACCGGTATCCAGCACCTGATCCCCGATCACGGCATTGACGGTTGAGATTATACCCGCTTTCAGACCGGCGGCGAGAAGGATGTGATAAATTAAATTGGTGGTTGTCGTCTTCCCATCTGTGCCCGTTACCCCGATCATAGTCATGGAACGCGCCGGAAAGCGATAGAGCGCCGCAGAAAGATACGCCAGGGCCAAGCGCGCATCTCGCACCTGAATATAGGGCACAGACAGAGCATGGATATCATAGGGCTGAGTCCCTATAACCGCTACCGCACCCTTCTGGACCGCCTGAGGAATATAACGATGACCGTCGGTGGTCGTACCCGGCAAGGCTACAAACAAACAACCTGCGAAGGCATCCCGC
Source organism: uncultured Thermanaerothrix sp. (assembly GCA_964427505.1). GTDB lineage: Bacteria > Chloroflexota > Anaerolineae > Anaerolineales > Anaerolineaceae > Thermanaerothrix. The sequence continues at coordinate 42,077 of CAYRUO010000008.1, read as the reverse complement.
GAGTCCATACAGAGACCCTGGATCATAAGATGAGGCAGTGGCTCAGGATTCAGCACCTCAATCGGTGTTTGAGCCACAAGGTCTCTGAGGGCAACAGGTTGCGGAAGGGTAATCACCGAAGCGTATGGCATAAGACAAATTTTATCCCTTTTTATAATCAAAACCCCCGCCAAGGAGGACAGGGGTTTTATTGGAATGAAGTCCTTCGTAAGAACAAGAGCAAGCGATGAGGGGAGGCCTCACTGCAGATGCTGGCGCAGGTTTTGCAACTGCCCCGCCACCGAACCATCAATCACCCGATCACCAACGCGGACGATTAAGCCGCCCAAAATAGAGGGGTCAACCCGAAAGGTCACCGAAGCGCTTCCACCCAAGCGGGTGAGAATATCTCGCTTGACGACCTCTTGTTCTTCCGGGGTTAGGGGCAATGCGCTGGTAACCTCTGCGGCGCCACCCGTCAGTGTCTCTTCCTCCAGCACAACCACCTTACCATCGCGAACACCGGAGAAGAATTCTGCTAACAGTGCCCGTTGACGCTGTTCATCCAGCGTTTCCTTGATCAGTTTTTGGGTGGCCGCAATGGCCAATGCCGCAATCTGACCGCGCAGTTCGCTCAGTACGCGGTTACGCTCCTGCTCTAATTCGGCCAGAGTCTGCTCGCGTTGTTTGCGCAGTTCCTCCTCTTGTGCCGCCCGCACTTCCCGGGCCACTGCTTCGGCGCGCTCGGTTGCCTCACGCACGATATCCGCAGCCTTAGCCTGGGCTTCCGCAATAATACGGCTGGCCTCTTTCTCGGCATTGGCGCGCGCTTCTGCCGCCACCCGAGCATCCTCTAAACCTTGTGCCACAATCTTGCGGCGTTTTTCCAACTGAGCCATGAGCGGCTTGAACACCCAGGCACGCAAAACCACCACCATGATGACAAAACTAAGAATTTGAACAAACAACAACCCCAGGCTGATACCTAACTTTTCCAAGGCTCACTCCTTTGTCTTAGGAATTAGAGCACGAAGAGCATCAAGAACGCGATCACCAAACAGTAAATGGCGATGGCTTCCGAGAACGCAATACCGAGAATCATGTTCGTGAGCAGGTTGCCATAAGCGTCGGGGTTGCGTGCCATACCTTGTAACGCACCTTGCACGCTTAAGCCAATTCCCACACCCGCCCCCAAAGCACCGATCATGGAGAGACCCGCACCGATAAACTTAGCCGCCAGGATGATATCACCCGTCATGTTAAATTGCCTCCTCTGGATGAATTTTGGTTTCCAAAATTTTCACCTTGTGCGATCTTTAGTGGTGTTCACCCTCACCGCCATGACCACGCGTGGCCTGAGCCATGAACACCATCGTCAGCATACCGAAAACAAAGGCCTGAATGATGGCAATAAACGCCTCAAACAGGTATACAAATGAGGGAATAAAGACCGGAAGTAGCGTGCCCACTAGGGCAATCAGCACAAAACCGGCAAACATATTTCCGAACAACCGGAACGAGAACGAGAGGATTTTCGCAAACTCGGAAATGGTTTCCAATAACCCCACCAAGAAGTCAATCGCTCCGAAGAAGGGGCGTGAAAACAACGTCGTCACATTGAAAAACTTCAGGAAATAACGCCATCCCTGGGCTTGAACGCCGATGACCTGGGTCATAAACACCGAAACCAGTGCCAACCCCACCGTGAAGTTAAGATCGGTTGAGAGTCCGCGCACAAAAGGCGTTAGCGTATACTCCCCCTTCTCCGGCGTAAGGGTATACCATACCCCTCCCAGCGCTTGGATCGCGTGGCCATCCTTTTCAGCATGGTGAATAATGCCAATTGTCTCCACGCCGGGGATCAACTTCATCAAGTTGGCGATTAAAACCACCAAGAAAATGGAAGCGAACCAGGGGAAGATCGCCTTCGCCCATTTTCCGGCTGAACTCTCGGTGAGGTTATAAAGAATCTCGATCAGCGCTTCCAATGCCCCGGCAATCCCGCGTGGCACCAAATCCCCTTTGCGCACCGTCCGCTGCACCGACCATGCTATCCATAAGATGATCAGATCAACGATCAGCAGGGCTGGTATCGTGTTAACGAGGTAAAAATCACCCAGCGGGCCGAGGTTGAAAAGCGGCTCCTCAATGAGTTTCTCAGGTGCCACCTGTATGTGAGGTTGCACCGGCGCCGCAATATTCACGGCAAAGATGCCCAGGATAATGCAGGCCAGCACAATCCAGCGATTGACACCCCAACGCCACTTTTTACGCGTCGTCTCCAAGGTCTGCCTCCTTCAGCGTAGATTTAGTCGCCTGCGGGGGAATAGGCTTAATTTTTGATACCGTTGTCTTCACCACATAAAACATGGCCGCCAGCGATATCGGAATGCTTAATACCAGTAAGCCCAGCGTAAACCAGGGTCGAGTTCCTAAACGAGCGTCCAACCAGATGCCCCCAAAAACCGCCAGCAACACAATGATTAAGGTCAGGCACCCCACCTGACCAGCAATGCCAGCGATGGTAAGGTTGATAATTTGCTGCCTGCGGTCCTTTTCGGGCTGTGGCGGCGTCATGACGTTGCGATTATAACATGGGCTAAAAAGCGGCGTCAATAAACCCATAACGCCCGTGCCACGCTTCCGGCCCAGGTGTACCAAGGAGCGATCCAAATTCCGACGAGTAAGATACCCACCACACATATCCCTAACGCCAAACGCCAAGCCGGTCGGATTTCTTTTATCGGTTCAACACCGGGCGTAAAGCGATAAATGGTCTTAAGGACCACCAAATAGTAATAAAGCCCAATGATCGAGTTGAACACGCCCACAAAGGCTAACCAAATCTGACCTGCCTCAACCGCTGAGCCCAAAACCAGCAGTTTAGCGACGAACCCGGCAAAGGGAGGAATGCCACCCAGAGAAAGCAGTGCCGCTAACATAGCAAGCGCTAGCGGCGCCGAGCGCTGCTGCAACCCCTCCAGGGCTTTCAAGTCGCTCGAACCGATGGCCTGCTCAATGACCGCTAAAATTCCAAATGCCGCCAAGTTGGTCACCAAGTAGGCAATCAGATAATATACAGCGCCAGTCGCGCCCAAGGGTGTGCCGGCTGCAACGCCGATCAAAATATAACCGGCTTGAGCAATGGAAGAATAGGCTAACAGGCGCTTGGCATTGGATTGTACGAGTGCCAGGTAATTACCAACCAGCATGCTCGCCGTTGCCAGAACACCGATCAAAAGCGTCCAGAACGAGGCTTGATCGGCGAAAACACCGATAAGAAAACGCAAGAGAACCGCAAAACCTGCTGCTTTCGATGCCGTGGAAAGGTAACCCGCCACCGGCGTAGGCGCACCCTCATAGACATCAGGCGCCCAAAAATGCAACGGGACAGCGGCTACCTTAAACCCGAACCCAGCCAAGACAAGGATTAATGCCATGGCTATCAGCCAGAGAGGCGCTTCGGCCTGGCGCAATGCCGACTCAAGGTCATATAAACGTGTGGTACCACTCATTCCGTAGAACAGGCTCAAACCGTACAGCAACATCGCCGAAGCCATCGCACCAAAGAGCAGATATTTCAACCCGGCCTCAGCCGACCGCACATCATAGAGATAAAACCCGGCCAAAACATAGAGGGGAATTGAGGCGGTCTCAATGGCGATAAACAGCATGACCATATCCGCGGCAGAAGCCATCAGGCTGAACCCTAAGGCGCTGATCAGAAGCAAGGCATAGAATTCCCCTTTGCCTGCAATGGTCTTCACTTGCATGGCAAAGAGCGCTGTCAATCCCGCGCCGGCCAGGAAGATCATCCGAAAAACAAACCCCACCTCATCCAGGCGTAGCGTTCCTCCCCACACAAGGCGCGGTGTCGAGGGTAAGGCGAAGGCAAGGCTTAATCCCCCTATTACAAGAATCCCAACCGCCACCACACCGCCTAACCAACGCCGGCGCGAGGCTTCGGAGGTGAACAAGTCTAATCCTAACACCAGCCCGGCCAAGATCAATAAGCCAACTTCGGGCATCAATGCATGAATATAGTCAATCGGTACGTTTGACGTCGTCACTCACGCACCTCCCACCAGGGCTAAAATATGACGCACCCCCGACTCAACCAGCGGGGTAAGCAGTGAAGGGAACCACCCTAATAGGACCATAATGGCTGAAAGCAGTAAGATCACCCCCTTATCCTTACCGCTCACATCTCCCACTTGTCCCACCAGCGCCGCAGGCAGATCACCAAAAAACACGCGCCGAACGACCAGAAGAATATAGGCCGACGTGATAATGATGCCCAGCACGGCAATAACAGCCACCCAGGGAGCGCGTTGCCAGGCGCCTAGGAAAACCGGAAATTCCGCGATGAAGCCGGAGAAGCCGGGCATTCCCATGGATACCAAACCTGCAATAATGAACCCAACTGCCGCCCAGGGCATCACCCGCGCCAACCCACCTAGAGCAGGAATGTCGCGGGTGTGCGCGCGATCATACACCATGCCAACAATGGCAAAGAAAAGCGCTGTCATCACTCCATGCGAAAACATCTGCAGTCCGGCCCCCAGTAACCCCTCACGGGAAAGGGTCGCAAAACCGATTAGCACCAACCCCATGTGGGAAACCGACGAGAAACCGATCACATACTTGAAATCGGTCTGCACCATGGCAATCGCCGCCCCATAGACCACATTGATGGTAGCCAGGATCAGAATCAGCGGTGACCAAAACTGTGCCCCTTCCGGCAATAGCATGATCCCTGTCCGCAGCGCCGCGAAGGCACCCACCTTCATCTCAACCCCGGCCAGCAACATGGAGATAGCGGTGGGGGCGGCAACGTGACCGTCTGGCGCCCAACTATGAAAGGGGAAGATACCGCCTAGCACGGCGAATCCCAAGAAAATAAAGGGAAACCAGAAACGCTGAAAATCCACCCCAAAACCGGCTTTCTCCAAAGCCAGAAGATCAAAAGTGCGCAAGCCCGAATTGAAATATAAGGCCAGCGCCCCCACCAAAGCCAGCACCGAACCAATAAATAAATATAAGGTTAGTTTCATGCCGCCATAATCGCGGGTTTTGGGATATCCCCACAGGACAATCATCAAATACTTTGGAAAGACGGCGATCTCAAAGAAGAAGAACAGGAGAAAGAGATCCAGAGAAATAAAAACCCCCAAGATGCTGGTGGCCAGAAACATCATAAAAGCGAAAAATTCGCGCGGGCGTTCTTCCACATTCCAGGAAACCAGCACACCTGAAAATAACACCAGGGCGCCCAGTAGAACCATCGGCAGGCTAAATCCATCCACCCCCACCGCGTAAGAGATGCCCAGATCCGGTAACCAGGGGTAACGTTCAATGAATTGGTATCCGCCAACACGAACGTCATAGCGCAAATAAAGCACCAGGGCTAACCCTAAAACCAGAGTAGCGGCGGTCAGCGCTGTCCCGCGCACCCACGCGCGGCGATCTGCGGGTAAGCATAGTAAGATCAACCCGGCCACGAGGGGTATGAGAACGATGGCACTCAGAATGGGAAAGTTCATTCCTCACCTCATTAGAAGAATGTCGCAATGGCTTGGTTGATCATTCCCAGAAGCCAACTTGGCCATAACCCGGTCAGCAGGCTAAGGCCAATCAGAGGCAAAATAACCACCAGTTCTAGCCTATTCATGTCTGTGAGCACACCTTGCCAGCGTGGATTAAGCGGCCCATGCAACACCAAACGCAAGGCTTTCAGGATATATGCCCCTGTGAAAAACAATCCGATCATACTTAGGGCGGTAGCCAGTGTAAGTTGCGGCCATGCCCCCCGCACGACCAGAAATTCCGAAACGAATCCACCCAGCCCCGGCAGTCCTAAGGACGCCATGGCGGTGAAGACCAACATCGTTCCGTAAACGGGAAGAATGGCATACAAGCCGCCAAAATCCTGCAGATCGCGCGTGTGAGCACGATCATAAATAACACCCACCAGGAAAAACATGCCAGCCGCGCTTAGACCATGGTTAAACATCTGCAACATGGCCCCGTTCAAGGCCAGATTGGCATCCAGACGGGCTTGAGAATCTACAGCCCGCCAGGTCAGAGCAGCGGCCGCTACCCCCAAGATCACAAATCCCATGTGGTTGATCGAAGAGTAAGCCACCAAACGCTTGAAATCTTGTTGCGCCAGCGCCCCCAACGCACCGAAGATGATCGCCGCCACTGCCAGCGCCGCTAACCAGGGGGCAAACTGCTGGGCTTCGTTAGGGAATAGAGGCAATACCAAGCGGATAAACCCATAACCTCCCAATTTGAGCAGAACACCTGCCAGGATCATCGAACCTGCCGTCGGGGCTTCGGTGTGGGCATCGGGCAACCATGTATGAAACGGCCAAACCGGGACTTTGATCGCAAATGCGATCACGAATGCCCAAAAGGTAATGGCCTTAACCGTGCTCATGGACAGCCCCAATGGGAGATCCAAGCGCGCCAGGGTCGGCCAACGCTGAAACAACGTCACCAAGTCAAACGTCCCACTGCTCAACCCCATGACCTGAATCGCCAGCAACAATCCTAATGAGCCGCCCATGGTATAGAGGATAAACTTAAGGGCCGCGTAGTGCCGATTGGCACCTCCCCACTGGCTGATCAGAAAATACATGGGCACCAAACCCACTTCCCAAAAAACAAAGAAGAGCAACAAGTCCAACGCCAGAAAGACGCCCAACATGCCCGTCTCGAGCAACAGAAAGAGTACCAGGTAAGCCTTAAGATTCTCTTTGATACTGCTCGAGGCCAGCAGGGCCAGTGGCGTAAGTAATGTTGTTAGCAAGACAAGCGGTAGCGAAAGGCCGTCAATCCCCAAATGGTAAGACGACCCAATCGCGCTATACCAATCCACCCGTTCCACAAATCGAAAACCTTCTACAATGGGCGCCGCCTCAAAGCGCGCCCATAAAGCCAGAGTGAGCCCCAAGGGAATGAGAGAAAAGAATACTGCGAAACCGCGCAGGCTTTTTTCCGTGCGCAAAGGTAAGATGAGCAAAATGAGGGCTCCCGCTGTGGGAACGAATAAGATCAGGGTTAACCAGTGTGCTTCCAACCAGGCCATTCTTTGCTCCTAAAAGCCGAGTTTATACCATCCCGATGGAGAAGAGCACCAACCCAATGAGCAGGATACCCACCAGTGCGATTAGAAGGTAAACCTGCAACCGCCCTGGTTGCAGAACGCGCAAGCGCGCCCCAACCTCACGTGTTCCTTCCGCCAAGGCATCCCCGGCGCCGTTAATCAACGGACGATCAATGAGTTCACGGAAGCCGTGGCCAACCATCAACCCCAAGCGTCCAACCCCATGTAGAATGCCGTCAATGAGTTTCCGATCCAACCAGTGATAGGTGAAGACCTCTGCAACCCAGAGAGCGGGGCGAATAAACACTGCGTGATAGAGTTCGTCAAGGTAATATTTGTTCTGCCACAACCGATAAAGTCCTCCCAAAGGTTTGGCCAACACATCCTGAACACGATCATGCTGGGATTGGTAAACCCACCATCCCAGGAAAAGCCCACCCAGTGAGGCCAGAACAGAAATCATCAACGGCGTGGGCGTAAAGATCGCATGAGTTCCCTCGCCAACGTGTCCCAACATGCTGCCCACGAAAATCTCAAACCAATTGGGAAGCATTCCCCCTACCAGCGGGAAATAGGCAGGAATACCCACCCAACCTGCAGTTACCGCAAAAACGGCTAGGATGGCCAGAGGAAGGGTCATAACCGGTCGTGATTCATGTGCCTGTGCCGCCGCCGCAGTGCGCGGCTGCCCTAGAAAGACCAACGTCAATTGGCGCATAGTGTAAAACGCCGTCAGCAACGCAGCCACACCTAGGGTGATAAAAACAGGCAAATTACTTTGGAAAGCAGCAGTCAAAATTTCATCTTTCGACCAGAAACCGGCGGTGATCAGCGGGAAACCGGCCAGCGAAAGCCCGCCGACCAGAAATGTCCAGAAGGTCAAGGGCATCTTATGGCGCAGACCGCCCATGTTGAACATATCCTGGGCATCCAGGTGCTCACCGGTGTGGTAAACCCCGTGCTCCATCCCGTGAATAACCGAGCCGGAGGCCAAAAAGAGTAGGGCTTTGAAGAAAGCATGGGTAACCAGATGAAAGGTAGCGGCAACATAGGCACCGATCCCCAGCGCGGCAATCATGTACCCGAGTTGCGAAATCGTCGAATAGGCTAAAACGCGTTTAATGTCCCGCTGGGCCAAACCGATGGTCGCCGCAAAGAGCGCAGTAAACGCGCCGATAAATGCCATTGCCGCCATAGGGGGCGTTAGCGGGTCTCCCGGCATCCAACCGGCGGAGAGTAAGGGGAAGAAGCGGATCATCAAATATACCCCCGCCGATACCATTGTCGCGGCATGAATCATGGCCGAAACCGGCGTTGGGCCCTCCATGGCGTCTGGCAACCATACATGTAAGGGAAACTGTGCCGACTTACCCACCGTGCCGGCAAAAAGCAATAAACCAATCAGAGCGGCCCAGGACAATCCGGCAATCGGCGAAGCCGTAGACGCCAGAATTTCAAGCACTTGTGGATTGTTCAAAATCACACGGTAGTTAAGGCTGCCGGTGAGCGTGTAAAGCGCCGCCAGCCCCAATAGCATGAAGACATCCCCAATGCGAGTGGTAAGGAAAGCCTTAACCGCGGCGTTTCGAGCCGATTCCTTGGCGTACCAGAAACCGATCAACAGATATGAACATAATCCCATGACCTCCCAACCGATATAGAGCGTTAGCAAGTTATCACTGACCACCAATAAATACATGGCAAAGGCAAACAGACTCACCAACGCAAAGAACCGCGCGTACATGGGCTCAATTGAGGGTACGCGGTGAAGATGGCCATGGGTATCCTTTACCTCGGCGCCCTGGGGGGGCAAACCAGGCCGATCTTGCATCCCACGGGGCTGACCGTAGTTGTGGTACCCCACGCTGTAAATGAAAATCATCAGGATGGTCCAAGCCACAAAGAACAGGGTCACAACGGTTAAAGGATCAACCTGAACCCCGATTTGGAACCAGGCATCTCCGGTTGGAATCCAATTTAACACCGCATGCCAGGGGTGTTCGGCGAGGTGTTCCGTCTGCAGTGCACGCCCAAACACCACCATGCTCCCCAGCCATGAAAGACTCACCGCCCCAATTGCCAGTCCATGGCTGAGGCCGTTACGCCGATGGGCAAACGTCATAATCAAGAAAAACGCCAACAAAGGTGGTAGAGGTAGTAACCAGATCAGGGTCTCAAACGGCATACTGCTTTCCCTTCTGTCCTTGGATTTAACCTTTGAGCAAGGTCATCTCATCTACCACTACAGTATGGTGGCGGCGATAAGCCGAGATGATCAATGCTAGAGCAACTGCTGTCTCGGCAGCGGCCAGCACAAACACCATCGCCGCGAAGACCATTCCATTCACTTGAGGCGCCCCCCGCACTTGCGACCAATAATGCCAAAAAGCCAAAAGATTAATATTGACAGCGTTAAGCATCAGTTCAACTCCCATCAAAATGGCAATGGCATGTCGGCGCGCCAATACCGCAAATAAACCGATGCTAAATAAAACCGCAGATAAAATGAGGTACCAGGTAAGTGGGATCATGAGCGTTCCCCTTTCCGTTCAAAGGCAATATAAATTGCTCCGATCAGCGCAGCCAGCAACAACACCGAAGCCACTTCAAAGGGCACCGCAAACCCTTCTGTATCTACCAGTGCCTGCCCTAAGGGCAAGATGGCGTCAAACGCTGGACCTAACTCTTGCAATCCCGTATTCCCGAGCATCCAGCCGGCCATGGAAAATGTAAGAATAGCCCCGATCAACGCGGCCACACCTGCGGCAGCCCAGGCATATGCGTTTAGGCGAGGCCCGCTCTCATCCGTTCGCTGCGTCAACATAATCGCAAAAACAATCAAAATCAAAATCGCCCCAATGTAAACCAGAAGTTGGACGATGGCAAAGAAACTGGCTTCCAAGGTGATGAAAATCACCCCAACCCCCAACAGAGCCACCGCCAACCACAAGGCTGCGTGCATCATGCGGCGCGAAAGCACCATCATCACCGCCGCTCCCACGGTCAGGAAAGCGGTGACAACAAAAACCCATTGCAAGACATTCATGAAGCCACCCCTGTTTCGGTCGGATTGATCAGATTCTCGGGCCGTGCTACCGGGCGCACCGGTTGAGCAACCGGCTGGCGGCGCACACGCTCACGCGAGGATAATAAGCGGTCTAAAACAATGTAGGCTAAGGTATTGACACCCAATAACACTAGAACCCGTACCAAAGGCAATCCCCCCCGCAAGAAGTAGTCCACCAGTGCGATGACCATTAAAAGGATTAGGGCCAACGGGGTAAAGACCTTCCAATTCAAATCCATCACCTGGTCAATACGGAAGCGCGGCAATGTCCCGCGGAAGAGGATCATCAATAGGTATACCACACCGCTTTTGAGGAATAAATACACAAACCCAAGCACCGGGTATGCCTCTACGCCCGGACCACGCCATCCACCTAGAAACAACACCGCGAAGATCAGCGAAACTGTAAATGCTTTCAAGAACTCGGCCACGTAGAAGAAACCGAATTTCAAACCTGAATACTCCACGCTGTATCCGGCCACCAGTTCGGATTCGGCTTCGGGCAAGTCAAAGGGAGCACGCCCCACCTCAGCCACCGAGGCAACAAAGAAGATCAGCGCTGGCAAGGGGGCAAGGACGATAAACCATACCTCTTGCGCCCGCGTAATGGCATTCAAGTTGAGGCTTCCGCTGAACATAACCGGAACCAGCGCCGACAGCGTCATTGGCACGCTGTAAGAGATCAATTGGGCTACCGTGCGCAATGCCCCTAAAAGGGCATATTTATTATTCGAACCCCAACCGGCTAAGATAATAGCAATTTCCCCCACCGCGCCAACGGCCAAGAGATACAAAATGCCCACATTGAGATCGGCCCCAAACACTGTCGCCGAGAAGGGGATCACCGCCCAAACCATGAGTGCCGCTGCCACCGAAAGCACTGGCGCTAGGTTAAAGGGCACCCGATCTGCACCTGCCGGTGTGATGTGTTCTTTGGTAAAGATTTTGAGCACATCTGCAATGGGCTGAAGCAATCCCCATGGTCCAACCCGGTTCGGGCCCAGACGATCCTGTAGCCGTCCAATCAATTTTCGCTCTAACCACAGTTGTAAGATAACGAACAACAGGGCTGCCGTTGCAAGCAATATAGCCCCTACCGCATAACGAACCAACAGCACCCATCCCTCTGACACACCCCACGAGAGCAAAAGGTTTTCCAGCCACAAGCGCAAAAACGTGATCGGATCCTGCCAAAACGCGGTCATTACCCCTCCCGTGTAAAAACTTCGATCAAGGCCTCACTGCCAGTTGAGAGCCCCCTTGCGCCAGGCATAAAAAAGGCCACCCAGAAGAATGGCCAAGAAAATGATGGCTTCGACAATCGCGAAAAGCGGTAGCTGTTGATACGCTACCGCCCAGGGATAAAGAAGCACCGACTCTACGTCAAAAATTAGAAAAACCAGGGCAAATAGATAATACTGCACACGCAACTGCGTCCATGTTGGTCCAACGGTTTCAACACCACACTCATAGGTGGCTTCTTTGATGGGATTAGGCTTCTTGGGTGCCAGTAAACTGGCTAAGAAAATAGCGATGGCAGGCAAAGCAACCGCTACCAGGGTAAAAATTCCAACATATAACCATGTGCTTAACATGTCATGCCTCATGGATGTCAGGATTCTTCTATCTTGGCAGGAACTTATACATCCCCGCCTGTGATTTCAATTCTATCAATGGGTTGCTATCTTGTAAAGCAACATGAGTGTGGTTATCCAAATAGTGCGATTTTTCACAATTTTCTAGCGTGGGGTAAACGCTTCATCCACCGGCTTCGCCACACCCAAGCAATTATCCACGCTAAGCCACCCAGCCCGCCCCAAACCCATCCGGGTATTCCCAAAGGATATGCTACAGTAATGGTAAACGGCCAGGCCAGAATAGGTAAATCCACATCACTGCTGTCCCCTACCGACGAAGGGTGAATATACATCCAAAGCGTTCCTTGAAGGGGTTGGTTTGTCTGACCTACAATTCGCCAGGTCAGGGTGAGTGCTTTGCGCAGATCAACGACCTCACGCCAAACACCCACCGGCTCAACGTGTCCTCCATTTACCTCCAACCGCGCGGCTAATATCGAACGCAAGGGAGACGTGTCTTGATGGCTCGGGGAGGGAGTTGCGACACCTGGTCTCCAACTTAATGAGATTTTTCCCCACTCTCCGGGTCGCAAGCGCTGAGGCCAATGTAATATCACCTGTCCATCGCCAAGCACTTTAGCAAAGCGATGGATTTCTTCACTCTCCGGTTGTTCTGATAACCATGCCAAATTGAGATGCAAAATGGTCTGAGTAGTACGAGAAGGCCACCAGGCCAGTCCCAACAGAAGCCCCCCTATGATGATCAATCCCAATTGTGAGCCTGTATAAATCAACCTTCGCATCTTTCTTTCACCACTGCCGATAGGGCTTATTTTGTAAATATTGAACCGTCATGATGGGTAGGTAGAGAGGTAATGTTGAGACCAGATGCGCAAAGGACTGGCGTGCGGTCAGCGTATCCAGCCACAAGGCTTGCAGTTTAGGGCTCGTCGCCAAGATCATTGCTGCTTGTTTAGGATGGGAATACACCCATTGCCCCAAGCGCGCCGCAAAACGCAACTCCCGCCCTAAAGTTTTTTGCACTTTCCCTGTATAGGTGGCTAAACCGACCTGAGGATCGGTTAAACAAGCCCATATCGCCTGCGAGGCTAAGTGTGCGCTCCACAATGCATAAGAGATGCCCTCGCCCAAGAACGCATCGGCCAGGTTCGCGGCATCTCCCACCAAAAGCATCCGTCGGGTATGCAAGGGTTGCCTTTGACCTCCCAAAGGGATGCGGTGTCCTCGCAAGAGACGCACCTGTCCTTTGACCAGATGAGGATAGCACGCCATAAAACGCATGAGGTAAGCCTTTAAGTCGGGAATTCGTCCCTCATGCGCGGCAAACACCCCCACCGAAAGGTGATCCCCTTTGGGAAAAATCCATCCATATCCATGGGGCAAAATTCCGAAATCAAACGTCAGATAACATCCTTGTGCCTCCAACTCAGCAGATGGCACGTCTATCTCGGCTTCTAACGCCACGCCGGTTGCGCGCCGGAAATTCGGAAAGTGACGCGCAACGATGCTGTTCACGCCATCCGCCCCCACCAAGTAGGCAGCCCGAAATATCCTGCCCGGGGTCTCAACCTGAACCCTGTTGTCCAATTCCTCAACGCCCAACACCGGCGTCGCATCCATTAGAGTAGCCCCCGCCTCTTGCGCCTTAGCCACTAACCAGGCATCAAAGTGGTCACGCCTCACCATAGCCGCAACAAACGGCGCGCGGTTTTTCTTCAAGATAAGCCGACCCTCCCAGGTAAGTTCTCCCCCGACTGCATAAACCCTGATTACGTTTGAAGGATCCCACGGCAGATATTTAAGCGCCCGAAGGGTTAACCCGCCTCCACAGGGCTTATAACGTGGAAGCACGGACTTCTCCAGCAGGATCACCTTGGCTCCGGCGTGAGAAAGTAGATAGGCACACAAAGCCCCCGCCGGTCCCGCACCAACGACAATCACATCTGCATCCATAACCGAGCACCGATTTTACATCGAGTCATTCTTACGGCCTATTCTACCGTAGCCATACCTATTTTCCCCTAGAAAAACCGCACCTCTGCATTAGAGGTGCGGGAGAGGTGCGGCAGAAAAGATGAAAAAAACTAAATGAGATTGATCAGGTCCGAACAACCCGCCAGGAAGGTTTGGGAAGTAGCAGGACCCCAACTCCCAACAGATAAACCAGGTAAGCCATCACTTCGGTCAAAGAAGGATTAGCGTTGTAGCCGAACAGAGTTGCCAATATTTGGCCCACAAACGTGTCTTCAGGCAAATAGTGAGTCAGATCCCATATGGGAGCCACTAAAGTAGGTATCCAGCCAATCTCGTTAAACTCATGGATTCCGTGGGCTACCAATCCCGCCGCGAATAGAAGTAGCGCTATGTTACTGACTTGAAAGAAGCGTTTGAGATCAAGACGATACGTCGTAGTGAAAATGACCCATCCTAGAAAAACGGCCGTCGCTAAACCCAGCAGCGCCCCACCCCAAGTGGGTAATGCGCCAGCCGTAAAGCGCGTTGCCGACAAAAAGATTGCCAATTCCAGACCTTCGCGTCCTACAGCCGTAAAGGCTACCAGGAAAAGCCCCCAGGTACCACGGCGTTGTGTTTCCACACGTACCTCATATTCCAGTTCCTGGCGAATCGTCCTGCTTTGACGACGCAACCAAAAAATCATCCAAGTTAACAGAATCGCGGCCAGGGTCATCATCACCCCTTCAAATATGGTCTCGGCCTGACCCTCTAATGCCACGCCCACCACGTCCAACCCCCACACAACCAGCAGACTTGCCGTTATCGCCGAGACTAACCCCAACCAAACATAACGCTTAAGGGATAACAATTGGAATTTTGCCAATGCCCCCATGAGAATGCCAATAATCAACGCGGCCTCAAGCCCTTCCCGCAAGGCTAATAAGTACGCAGCGAACATCGGTTCCTCACTCGACCAGAATCTATGCCATTACCCTTGAGATAATGTCCCAAAGGTAACGATGCACGCAGGGTTATTTTAACCTATTTTGTGATAATTTTGATAAAAAATAACATAATATCCCCCAATACCGTACTTCATAAGGGGTATTAGATTGAGGCGGCCCCAAGAGAAATTAACTCGTTCGGGACTGTAATCGGCTTTTAACCCAAGTCGTTAATGCCCGCCAAACCGGACAGCGGTCATATACCGCGCTAAACATTAACCCAGCGCCGACAACCATTAGAATAACGGACGATTCGTTAAACCATCCCCAAGCCAGAAGCGCCGTTCCGCTGACCAAGCGCAACAGCCGTTCGGTCATTCCCAGCGAGTTACCAACGTCAACTCGTCCCTGCACCAATGCCGCAAACAATTGATTCAAAGCCGATTCCGATTGCAAACCAACCCGGCGAAAAACCTCCCGTCCATCTTTGAAACCGAGCACCGTCGGAATACCCAAAATTCCTAAGGCCTGTACCACTTCCGGCGAATCATCGGCATTAATGCGCACAACCGTCACCTGGCCGGCATATTTTTGTGCCACCCGCTCAAAGGCAGGCGCCATAACCCGACACGGCCCACACCAGGGCGCCCAAAACTCAACCACGAGGGGTAAAGATGATTGGTTAAACGTGCTTTGCCATTCTTCAAGATTCATTTCAATGTCCCTCATATAACGAATACAACACACGAATTGGCTTGCCGGTAGCGACTCCGGCAAGCCAACCACGCAAACTCAGAATAACGGAAGATGCTAAGCCTTGTTGGTGCGGACCTTAAAAAGCGCATACAGCGGGCACCATCCCACCAACCCGGTAAGCAAGGGCACAAATCCCAAAATCTTAAAGGCTGTGCCCCAACCACCACCGACAATACCACCCCAACCTAGAACGAGCAGGACCAAGCCCAGAATGACCCGCACAATGCGATCCCAACCGGCTTCATTTACACGCATGGTTTACCTCCCATGACCGAAAAAATTTACTTCCTAATAACTTTGATGCATTTAATCCTCAAAGGTTACATCTGTGGTATTGGATGATCTCAGCGAGTCCTAGGGATACCGATCAGAGCGAGGTTTGAGAAAAGAAACAGAAGACCGAAGATCAACATCAACGGGGTGTAACCCACAGCATCCGCAATCGGCCCTCCAATGTAAGCCCCAATGGCACCAGCCCCCGCCCCGGCCAAGTTAGACAACCCCAAGAAACGCCCAGCCTGCTTTTCCGGCACAACTTCGGTGCCCAGCGCCCAATTCGCCGCATAAAACAGACCGGTTGCTGCGCCTAATATGGCACCGGCAACACGTAACAACGTCAAATCAGGCGCCAACACCACAATCCCTGCTCCCAGCGCCGCCACGCTTCCCGCCACCAGTAGAATAGGATGCTTACCAAAGCGGTCGCTTAACCAACCGCTGGGGAGCGTCGAAAGCAAAACGAAAATCCCCACCATCATCACAATACTGGCCGCCGGTGCCGCCGCCCGCTCCCCTTGCAGTTCCGCAAACCGCTCTTGCAGATAGTAAATGAGGAAAGTGGCCAAATTGGTTGAGCCTACCAGATAGGACAAACGGTTCACCACCCACCACGGGAAACCCGGCGCTAATTTCCAATCTTGACCCAGCCCTATTCGCAAACTTCCCAGAACGCCAACCACAACCACGATCATGATCATCAACAAACCCAGGGCGCCTATTAGCCAGCGCCGCCACTCCAATGCTATGGTTTGGGTGGCTGTGACTCCCCAGCGAATGGCTGCACCACCCCCCAGAATAATCGCCGTGAATAACGCCGTCATCAGCAGCAAGCGCAAAAATGGACGCCAATCCAGAGGAAAGGGAGGGATTGTCAGGCGCTGTTCGGGGATCGTCATCGTTACCGCAGCACATATCACAAGAACCCCAATGACGGCACCGATGCCCCCCCACAAATTTCCGTTGCCGATCAAACGTGCTACAACAAAAGAAACAAAGATAAGAGGCAGAGGCAACTCCAAAAAGGCCTTTACCCCGGAAAAGCGTCCCCGCAGTGATTCGGGCACCAGGTCAGGGATCAACCCTTGTGTCGCCGCATGGGCGACATTTGAACTGATCATGGAGAAAATATACAGTCCAAAGAGCACCCAAAAGCCCTCCAACCCGTGTAAACCCGCCGCGATACCGATCAAGATAAATGCAATCACTTCCCCCACCGTCCCTAATAAAATAAACGGGCGCCGCCTTCCCCATGGATGGGTGCTCCGATCTGAGAGCATGCCCATCAGTGCCTGCACCAACAAGGCCACCATTAACGCCCACAGACGTATCGTGCCCAAATAGGTACCCTTGGTTGCCTCGCCTACAAATTGCTGTACCAACAGGGGAACGATAATCGGCGAGATAGTTTGCCCACGCGTGGTCAGAGCAAACCAGTAGAGATTGTAACGAAGGTAATCGTACCAACGAGGATGTGATGCGGACACAGGAACACCTCATCTATGGTTTTTGTGATCAGGATGGTTCCATTTTAGCAAAAGGGCGCATTAAGTGCTTCTCCGTCAAGAACTATCCTCAGCCGCAACCTTTACGGATAATGTGGGTTAGGTAAAATAGTGCCAGCCTTTGAACCATAAGGAGCAAACGATGCCAAACGAACGAACCCGTAAGGTCGTGGTTACCGGTGTTCTGGGTGCGATTGCCGTATTCCTGGGCTTAACCCGTCTAGGCTTCATCCCTTGGTTCACCGGTGCCTCGCTGACGATTATGCATGTACCGGTCATTATTGGCGCCGTCCTCGAAGGTCCGGTTGTAGGTCTAGGGATTGGATTTATTTTTGGCGCCTTCAGTATGCTCCAGGCTGCCATTGCCCCCACCGGACCAGCAGATGTCTGGTTCACCAACCCGCTCATTTCTGTGATCCCTCGACTCTTCATCGGGCCGGTAGCCTGGTGGGTTTGGCACACCCTGGAACACTGGCCTGGGATTTCTTTGCTCATCGCTGGCGTTGCAGGTAGCCTGACGAATACCATTCTGGTACTCGGTGCTATAGGTCTGCTCGGCCTGCTTCCCTGGCCAGCGATGCTTCCGATTGTAGCGTTCAACGGAATCCCCGAAGCGGTTGCCTCGGCGCTACTCACCTTGGCCGTCGTCGGTGCTTATCGCCGGCTTCCCCGACGTGCCCAAGGTGCGCGTTTATAGGAGCAGGATTCCACCTGCTAAACCGATTGCAACCAATAGAAACAACCCGTCTGCGGTCGTCAACGGACGCCCTCTGCGGGGGCGTTCCGCCGCAGGATTGCTGTAGCCCCGTGCCTCCATCGCCAATGCCAAGGTTTCGGCTTTGCGCAAAGTCAGCAAGAAGAGCGGAATCAGCAGGGGATACAGCTGCCGCACCCGTGCGACCAAGCCACCTCGTCCGCTACCCCAAATAGCCCCCCGCGAGGCCTGTGCTTTGGCGATGCGCTCCAGAATAAGCGCTAGGTAGGGAATAAAGCGCAACGCAATTTGAACTGCCATGGCCACATCGCGCGCAGGGATGCCAATATACCTGAGCGGATACAGCAACTGACGCAATGCCCGCACCATCTCAGTATTTGAAATACAATACGAACCCAAGAGCAACCAGAGCAATAACACTACGAACCGGGTTCCTAACATCAGCCCGGCCATTACGCCCCCCTGGCTGATGCGCAACCATCCATACTGCACCACCCAGGTCCCGCCCAAACGATAGGAGACCCAAACCGCTTGAATCAACATTAGAAGCAGAAGAAATGGTAACGGCAAAAGCAGGCTTCGCAATGGATAGCCCCAGCCTATGCGCGCAAGACGCAATACCAAAAACGCGCTCAGCAAAGCTAGAAGGAGCCCTCTCAAATGCAGGCTGAACACCACCGCCAATACAATACCGGTTAAGGCCAAAACCTTAACTCGTGGCTCACGGCGATGCACTACCGTGTCCAGAGGGAGATACTGCCCCAAAGAGATCAAACGCAAATATTCAAACGACTCGTTCATGAACCTATCCCTAAGGCCTTTTGCACGGCGGTGATTAATTGAGCCTCACTGTTTACCCAAGGCACCGGCCACCCTTGTTGGTGAAGACGTTGTACGATACGGAAAAACAAAGGTGTCAACAGGCCACTGGTTTCCAGAGGAAAGCCGTCGGAAAAGACTTGTCGGGGGGTACCGCCTGCCCAATGCGTACCTTTTACGAGGATTTCCACTCTCTCGATCAGGGGGAGCAAATCATCTAAATGATGCGTTGCAATCACGTGGGTCACACCGGCTTCTTTCAATTGGCGTAAACTCAACAAAAGCCCCCGCCGAGACACCGGATCCAACCCTGCCGTGGGCTCATCCAACAGTAATACCTTCGGCTGCATGGCTAACACCGAAGCCAATGCCACTTTTCGCCGCTCTCCACCACTTAACGCAAAAAGCGGACGATCTTTGTAGGTCTCAAAATCCAGCCCTACTATGTCTAACGCCCATCGCACGCGCTCACGCAAATTCTTTACCCCCATTTGGCGTGGCGCAAAGGCCACCTCGTCCCCAACATAGGCCTCAAAAAACTGCACCTCAGGATTCTGCATCAACAAGCCGGCATATTGACGCACTTGACGGAGATCAAGGTTGGCGGGTAACTTAAAAGGACCTACCCGTACCTCTCCCCTCTGTGGCAGAAGTAACCCATTCAGATGCTGGAGCAAGGTTGATTTACCCGAACCGGTAGCGCCCATTAAGGCCACTGTCTCACCTTCGCCCACCTGCAAATTCACGTCACGTAACGCCGTATGAGCCATCGGGGTGCCGGCAAGATAGGTATGGGCTAACCCCTTGACCTCAATCAGGGTTGAATCAACCCTGCCCGTGGTTTCACTGATAACGATAGGATTTTCCTTTGCGGTGCCCGGAAAGGGTGGGATATCGTTCAGGAGGTCTTCCGGTTGGAGCGCTCTCGCCGGGAAGCCCGCATAGACTATGTGTAATTGTTGAGCCAAGCGCAGGGTGAGTGGGATTTCGAGCCCCAGAGATTCAAGGTCATCCAGATTGGCAAACACGGTTTCGGGCGAGCCGTCAAGAACAATGCGCCCACGATGCATGACGATCACCCGCCGTGCACGTGCCGCTTCATCCATATGGTGCGTGACATGGATCAGAGTAATCCCCTCACGATTGAGCGCTTCCACCAAAGCCAGCAAACGCATTCGCCCCTGGGGATCCAGCATTGTGGTGGCTTCATCCAAAACCAGACAACGCGGGCGCACGGCCAGCACCCCGGCCAACGCTAAGCGTTGAATTTGTCCCGCCGAGAGCAAGTGCGACGGACGCTGCCGATGTTCCCACAGCCCCAACACCTGGAGCATCTCCGCTACCCGTTGGCGTATCTCCGACTCTGCCAATCCCAGGTTTTCCAGCCCAAATGCCACGTCCTCTTCCACCACACTGGCAACGATTTGATCTTCGGGAAACTGGAAAACCATCCCCACAGATTGGCGGATTAACGGGTGTGCGGTCACATCCCGCGTATTCCAACCTTCTACCCACACATCCCCCTGCTCGGGCAACAGCAAGGCATTAAAATGGCGCACCAAGGTGGATTTACCCGACCCATTCGCCCCGATGATCGCAACGTATTCGCCGGCTTCTATTTCCAGATCAACGCCTTGCAAGGCGGGCCAAACCTCACCGTTTGGAGCGCGATAGGCGTAGTAAAGATTGCGCACACCAATCTGGGGATTTGTCATTGCCCCGCTATTCTAACACAGCCGTGCAGGCTTCACCGCTATACCGAAAATTTTTGGACGCTAAAGGCAACCTCATGTACAATAAGGACAGTCTCATATCCCCCAAGTGGAGACCAGCCAGCCATGACATCTAATCTGCACCCCTTTTTCGCTCCCCAAGGCGTGGCTCTTATTGGTGCCTCTGACAATCCTTCTAAACTTAGCCATGGCATCTTAAAAAATATGGTCTCTTACGGCTACCAAGGTGCCGTTTATCCGGTTAACCCGAAAAGCACTCGCATTCTGGGATTGGCATGCTATCCAGATATCCGCCAGGTGCCGGATCCGGTAGATCTGGCCGTCATCATCATCCCGGCGCCGCTCGTGCCTGAAGCCTTAGAAGCCTGCGGGGAACGCGGAATCCGTGCGGCGATCATCATTTCCGGTGGGTTCAAAGAGGTGGGCCCTGAGGGTGCGGCTCTGGAAAAGCACTGCCTGGAAATTGCCCGTCACTATCAGATGCGGCTCATTGGCCCCAACTGTGTCGGGACGCTTGATCTCTATACCGGTCTAAACACGACTTTTATCCAAGGCGTGCCTGCCCGGGGTGGGATTAGTTTTGTCTCCCAATCCGGCGCAGTAGGCGGCGGAGTGATTGATTATTTACGCAATAAAGGCATCGGCTTTGCTGCCTTCGCCAGCCTGGGCAATGAGGCCGATGTTACCGAAACGGATGTGATCGAGTACCTCGCTACTGATCCCAACACCCGGGTCATTGCAGCCTATGTTGAATCAATTCGAGATGGTCAGCGCTTTCTCCGCATAGCCCGTGAGGTGACCCGTCACAAACCGATTGTGATGCTCAAGGCCGGGCGTACCGAGGCCGGCGCGCGCGCTGTATCCTCGCACACCGGCTCGCTGGCCGGGGCTAACGAAGCCTATCACGCTGCTTTCGTGCAAAGTGGCGTCATCGAAGCCCAAACCGTGGCCGAACTCTTCGATATGGCTGCGGCTTTAGATACCCAACCCCTGCCGAAAGGCCGCCGCGTCGCCATTGTCACCAACGCCGGCGGCCCGGCGGCCCTGGCCTCGGACAGCCTTGCCGCACATGGGTTGACTCTGGCCACGCTGAGTGCCACGACGCGGCAAACACTGCGCGGGCATCTCAACCCGGCGGCTCAGGTGGATAATCCGGTGGATATGCTGGGAGGTGCCGAACCCCAAGATTACGCTTTTGCGCTGTCCCACACTTTACAAGACCCCAACGTGGACGCTGTTATCACCATCCTGGTGCCGCAAGCCTTGGTCAATCCGGCTGAGGTTGCACAGCGCGTTGTCGAAACCGCTCAGATTCGGAGGGATAAACCGGTTTTGGCCTGCTTCATGGGTGAGCATAGTGTAGGACAAGCCCGTGAGGTTTTACACCAAGGGGGCATCCCTATGTACACCTTCCCGGAATCGGTCGGTTATGTACTGCAATCCATGACCGACTATGCCCAATGGCGTCAAAAACCGACCCTTACCCCCCAGCGGCCCGAGGACTGCCGCCCCCAAAAGGTGGTGGACGCACTCAAAGGGCAACCTGAGCGTCCGGTTTGGGGAGAATTCGAAACCCGCCCGATTTTAGAGGCTTATGGAATTCCGCTTATCCCTGCCGAACTGGCGCGCTCCCCACACGAAGCAGTTCAAATCGCCGCGCGTTTGGGTTATCCGGTCGCATTGAAAATTGTATCGCCACACATCTTACACAAATCGGATGTTGGCGGCATTCGTTTGAACTTAAACAACGCCGAGGACGTGCGCACAGCCTTCTCTGACATGATGACCCACGTCAAAGCCAAGCTACCTCAAGCCGAACTGGTTGGTGTGCTGGTCGAACCCATGGCACCGCAGGGCTACGAAGTGATTATTGGGATGCGGCGCGATCCTAATTTTGGCCCGCTGATGATGTTCGGCCTGGGGGGAATTTATGTTGAACTCTTTCGTGATGTCTCATTTCGGATCGCCCCATTGACCCGTGAAGACGCGTTACAAATGATTAGCGAGACCCATGCCGGGCGCCTCTTGGCCGGCTTCCGCGGCCAACCGGAAGCCGATCTAGATGCACTGGTAGATATCCTGCTTCGGTTTAGTTTCCTGGCGGTAGACTTTCCCGCCTTCCAAGAAGCCGAAATCAACCCCCTGCTGGTGCGACCCAAAGGGCAAGGGGCGCTGGTTCTGGACTGCCGTATTGTGTTAGATAAATGATGAGGTTAACCACAATTCATAGCCCTTTTAAAACACTCAGTGGCGAGGGTGGGACTCGAACCCACAACCAACGGCTTATGAGTCCGCTGCTCTTCCGTTGAGCTACCTCGCCAATGCGCCAAAATAATACTATGAGCGGGCTGTTTTGTCAACCGGCATTGAGCCAAAATTTCACAATCCCAATCCTGGAGACCAGCGATGACCACGTTACTTTACCTTGAAGACCCATACCTACACGAATTTGAAGCCTCTGTAACGAGCATTGATCCAACTACTCATGCCATTTTGCTCGATCGCAGCACTTTCTACCCCGGCGGTGGCGGCCAACCGGCAGACCATGGTTGGCTAAATTATGCTGGCGCATCTTATCCCGTCATTCGCCTGCGCAAAGCCCCCGAAGGTCTATGGCATCACCTGCCGCCTGAAGCGCCCTTGCCCACACCAGGCACCATGATTCAGGGCAAACTTGATTGGGAACGCCGCTATGCCCTCATGCGCACCCATACGGCGCTTCACATCCTGTGCGGTGTGGTTTTTCGCGATTACGGCGCCCTGGTCACCGGGGGCGATATGGAGCCTTTACAGGGGCGTATGGATTTTGAATTCGAATCCCTGACCAAGGATCTGGTCGCGGTGATCGAGGAAAGCGTAAACCGTGAAGTACAAGCAGCACACCCGGTTCGCACGGCCATCCTGCCCCGCGAAGAAGCCTTTCAAATCCCTGATCTTATCCGCACCAAGATCAATTTACTCCCACCGGAAATCACCCATGTTCGCACGGTTGAGATTGTGGGATTAGATCTGCAAGCCGATGGTGGCACCCATGTGCGCAATACCGCCGAGGTAGGTCTCATCCGCGTCGTAGATTATAAGAGCAAGGGCAAAATCAATAAACGCCTGTATATCGCGTTAGAGCCACTGCCCTCGCGCTAAATTTTCACCCAAAAGCCAACCCACGCTCTTTGAGTGATACGTAACGACCCTGCCCGATGATGAGGTGATCCAGCACCTCGATATCCAGCAGATGGCCGGCTTGGATCAACGCCCGGGTTAAGGTGATATCTTCCTGACTGGGGGTTGGATCACCGCTGGGATGGTTGTGCACCACCAGAATAGACGCCGCGTTGCGCTGGATGGCCGCCCGAAACACCTCACCCACACGCACGGTAGAGGCGTTAAGTGACCCTTTATACATTTTCTCGATATGCAAGACGCGGTTGCGGGTGTCGGTCAGAATCACCCACAAATGTTCTTGCGTTAAAGCAGACATTTCATAAAGCACCAACGCCGCCGCATCGGCTGGGCTGTGGATGGACGGTCGTTCTTCCGGCGCGGCGGCGACCATCCGCCGCCCCAACTCAATGGCTGCCTTGATTTGAGCCGCTTTAGCAACGCCGACACCATGTTGGGACTGCAATTCATGAAACGAAGCCCGATGCAAGCCGCTCAAGCCTCCGAACGTCTGGAGCAACCGTGTTCCCAATTGGACTGCATTCTCCCCTGGAATGCCTACCCGCAAGAGGATCGCCAGTAATTCCGCCGTGCTCAGGGCTTCAGGACCTAACTGAGCCAAGCGTTCGCGCGGGCGTTCCTGGTCTTCTAAATCACGAATGCGGTAACCACTGGTTGAATTCTCCACGCCCTCACCCCTGATTCGTGCGTATTAAGGCTGTACCCCTTGGAATCGTGATAATCTCACAATCAATTGCTCCAGGGCTAAACGTGGCTCCACTCCCCCGCTCTTGATAGCCAAATCGGTCTCAAACAGGTGCTGATATATGGCTTCGAGTTCCGCCAACGTGTACCGGCGTACCCGCTCCATCAAGCGCTGGGCAATGAAATCCTGCACCTTCAACCGTTCACTGATT
Source organism: uncultured Thermanaerothrix sp. (assembly GCA_964427505.1). Classification (GTDB taxonomy): domain Bacteria; phylum Chloroflexota; class Anaerolineae; order Anaerolineales; family Anaerolineaceae; genus Thermanaerothrix. Next base: position 17,542 of record CAYRUO010000008.1, on the reverse strand, counting down.
ACCTGTGCGTTTCGTTCGCCGGCCTCGATCAATTCGCGCGTAAGTAATAGCAAACGAAACTCACGCACGATCAAGGCCAATAACCCGATTGGATCTTGTTCGGTAAGCAGGATTTCTAACTGCTGTAGGGCTTGTTTAACATTCCCCTGGGCGGCAGCGTTTGTCATTTCAAACACATTGGCTTGTCCGATGGGTGCCGTGAGCAGAAGCACATCATCCTCAGAGACGGGACGGCGGTTATCCACATAAGTCAATAGTTTAAGAATTTCTTGGTGCGCCAAGTGGGTATCATTCCCAACATGATTGGCTAAAACTCTGGCGGCACCAGGGGTAAATACGCCCCCTAACGCACGCGCATGTTGAATAATCCATGTGGGCATTTGGGCTGGAGGTGGGAAAGGAAAGGATTTCTCAACTGCCCGCGCATTGTGGTCATGCACCCATTCTAGTAACCATTTCCCGGCGCTTCTCATCGCTGACCACCCCTTATCCCTACCGCTGGGAATCCAGTGATCTTCGACCCAGATCACTAGATAGGTACTGGTTGGGAGGCTCTCTAACAAAGCAAGGAAACGCTTCTGAGTCTGAGCAGAGCGCAAACGTTGGAGGGGATTGTTATAAACGACCAGGCGTTGAGCGCCAAAAAACGGTAAGGTCATGCATTCGGCGTATAGGCGTTCTTCATCGTCAGTCTGAGCATCTAAACGCACAAAATTAAAATCCCCTGTCCCCTGTTCACCCAATACCCGGTGAGCGAGCGTCTCGAGATAAGCCTGCATCCCCGGCAGATCTTCACCATATATAATATGGATCTGAGGCTCGGTCATATCCGTCATTGGGCACCCCTAAACCCAATTCACTTAACGCGTCTTCACATGATAAATCATGTAGCCTTTGCGTTCAAAGCAATCCACCTGCTCAATCTGCAAATTCCCCAAGTCGGCTTCGGTGGTCAGAGTACGCTGGAGCCACGGCCCAAGCGGCGCCGTCAGAATGAGCGCCAAAGTTACCAGGAACATGACAAGGGGCAAGCGTTCTAACTTCTCCCGCCAACCGCCTTTTACACCCACCATACTCAGCCAGGCCACCAAGCCCGCCATCAACCCCATTGAAGCATAGTTGGTGCCACAATGAGGGTGAATGGCCAAGTCACGCTCTCCGGCCCGTAAACGTTGCAATGCCTCGGAGAGCCCGGCCTGAAAAGTCTCAATATCCACATTTCCGATGATCCAGAATCCGCGCGCATTTGAATTTCCCGCCATGCGCACGTCGGGACGCTTGGCTGCCAGGACTTGAATCGTTGCATGCTCAAGGGCGTGATTGCGGCGGGTGCGCAGCCACCCATTTGGGCCAATCCATTCAAAAATCGAGTTTCGCATTGTATAAGGCATCCTTTCTTTTATCCGGCATCGAGTTCTTGCATCATCGCAACACGGGTTCCCAGAGAAAGACGCTGGGATGCCGCACGGAAGGTTTCCACATCCACACGACGCAAAAGTCCTATGGATACCCCTAATAATATTGCCTGAATACCGAATACCACCCCATAGCCCAACAAGGCATTTTGGCTTATCGCCAGGATAATGTCCCGTACCGCTCCACCGAGAACCGATCCCAAGATGCGCGCTAAGGCACTAGCCATTCCCCACGCACCCATATACAGGCCGACACTTTTGGTCGTCATATCCAACATTAAAGAGAGATTTGAGACGGTGGCCAAACCGCTCCCCATGCCTAAAAGGACAACGCCCACATAAAACAGATGGGCCGAAGCGACCATACCCGCTCCGATCATCAGCGCAAAGCCGAGTAGCGCGGTCACTGCGCCCAAAAAGGCCACCCGGCGCTTGCCCCAACGCGGCTCAAGCCAAGTTGCGGCCAGTAACGCACCTAAAAAACACGTACCCCATATTGAAGTTATACGTGTGGTTGCGGCAACGGGGAGGTCAAATACTTCTGCCGCATAAGGTTCGAGTAAAATATCCTGCCCTAAAATCGCGACCAGCAAAGCGCTCAAATAAACAAAGAAGAGACGTGCCTGGGGGTTACGCCAGATTAAGCGGAGTTGCGCCGCCCAAGAGGCCGGCACTTCAAGGGTGGCTTGGCTTGAGCGTATATTCGACCGTGGCTCCAATTTCGCTAGCCCTAATAAGCCTAATACCATGGCCACCACTGCAACAGAACTGAAAGCACGTTGCAATTGCTCAGGGGAATAATCGGCCAACAGCCGACTTAAGCCCGCCGCAGTCAGGATAATTCCCACGATCATGAGAAACCACATGGTTGCCACCGTACGTGTCCGCCCCCGTTCGCCCGAGAGTTCGGTAGCCAGCGAGAGATAAGACACTGCGGCTAAGTTATATCCCATCCCCCATGCCCCAAATGTGAGCACGGTAAACACCAGCCCTAAAAAGAAATTTTGGGGCAGGATAAACACCACCATCGGCGCAACTGCAAGGCCCACCACACAGAGAAGCAACCCGGCTAAGATATAAGGGGTGCGGCGCAATCCTGCGATGGGATGACGATCACTGTAGGCCCCGATCGCGACCTGAACCGGAGAGAATAAATAAGGCAAAGAAGCCAGCAACGCCACCAATGTCGCTGAAATGCCCAGTTCCTTGATCATGACTCGGTTCAAGGTGCTATTAATCGGCACCAGGGTAATCGCTACGGCTGCATGAATGAACGCCAATTGCCAACGTTTGAAACCCATCTCTTCACCTCATGAACCCGATGGAGAAGATTTAGCAGAGGAATCAAGAAGTGCCAGGCGCAAGGCTTCGCGCAGAGAACGTGCTTCTAGAACCTCAATCCCTTCCGGCCAGGGATCAATGCGACGCAATCGCCGTGGCACAATGGCCGCCTTGAAGCCCAATTTGGCGGCTTCGCGCAGTCGTGCATTCATCTGTGCCACCCACCGCAACTCGCCCGAGAGCCCGATTTCGCCGATGAGCACCGTATCCGCCCGAATCGGCACATCGCGATAGGACGAAGCAATCGCCGCCGCAACCGCCAAATCTGCCGCCGGTTCGGCAATCCGCAATCCTCCTACGACGTTGACAAAGACATCCTGATCGCTCAACCGCAGTCCTAAGCGGCGGGTCAGCACAGCCACAATCAGCAGTAAACGGTTGACATCAAGCCCATTCGGCGTACGGCGGGGATTGCCCAAATTCGATGGACTGGTTAACCCCTGAATCTCCACCAACAACGGACGCGTGCCTTCCATGGTTACCGCGATGGCTGAACCCGGCGCATTTACCATACGTTCAGCCAAGAAGACTTCAGAGGGATTGGGTACCTCAGCCATACCGGTCTCACGCATCTCAAAGACCCCCACCTCTGAGGTAGCGCCAAAACGATTCTTAACCGAGCGCAACAAGCGCACGGCCTGGTAGCGGTCCCCCTCCAAGTAGAGAACCGTATCTACAATGTGCTCCAGGACGCGCGGGCCGGCAATCATCCCCTCTTTTGTGACATGGCCGATCATAAAAACGGTCATGCCTGAGGTCTTCGCTAACTCCCGCAGACGCGATGCACATTCCCGTACCTGGCTTACCGAACCGGCGCTGGATTGCAAAGCCGGCAGGTAAACAGTTTGAATGGAATCAATGATCACCAAACCGGGTTTAATGTCGTTAATATGATCCAAGATGATATCGAGGTTGGTTTCCGTCACCAGGAAAAGATGCTCGGGGAAAGAATCGCCTCTATGTTCGTTTTCTCCGCCCTGCTCCATTTGGCGAAGCAACCGCAGCGCCCGCATCTTAATCTGGCGCTCTGATTCCTCACCCGATACATAGAGCACCGGCCCGGTCGCAGCACTGATCTGACCTTGCTGGATCATCTCCAACGCCATTTGGAGCAACAGGGTAGATTTTCCAATCCCCGGATCACCGCCCAGCAGTACCACCGAGCCCCGCACAATGCCACCGCCGAGGACGCGGGCAAATTCCACCATCGGCAATATCCAGCGATCCTCCGCCGCGCCGGGAATCTCCTCCAAGCGCAGAGGCCGAGAACGACTGGTCAAACCGCGCAGAGAAACCGCCGCCGCGGTGGACGAACTGGGCGCCGCAATGACTTCTTCCACCATGCTATCCCACGCTCCACACTGAGGACAACGCCCTAATGGGCGGGGAGAGGTTCGACCACATTGCTGACAGACATAACGGGTTTGTGTTTTCGCCATAGCCGCAAAGAAAAGGGGCTGGCAAGCATCCAGCCTGCCAACCCCGTCCTCACTAGAATAGGATGCACACCTTCATGGGTTTCCTATACCCATTTAGATACTCATTTCAACCGTCTTTTGAGCCTCGGTTGGCGAGCCTTCTTCTTTGCGTAGCACAATCTCGCCGTCTACTACATCCACGACGATGACATCACCCTCGTTGAACTCGCCGGCCAGAAGCGCATCCGAAAGGCGGTCTTCGATGCGGTTCTGCAGTACTCGGCGCAATGGCCGCGCGCCCATCTCCGGATCGTATCCCTCCTCGGCCAGCAGTCGGATGGCCGCTTCGGTGGCTTTGAGTGTGATGTTGTTCTCGCGCAAGCGGTCGGAGACCTTTTGAATCTCCAAGCCGACAATCTTAAGCAAGTCTTCGCGATTGAGCGCGCGGAATACCACTACACCATCCAGGCGGTTGATAAACTCCGGTCGGAAGACGCGACGCAGCGATTCGAGAAGTTTCTTGCGCATCTCCTCGTACGCCAATTGCTCTTCAAGCGTCTCATCGCGCTTAATCTGGAAGCCCATTACATTCTGGCGTTTGATCATGTCCGCGCCGATGTTCGAGGTCATGATAATGATGGTATTGCGGAAATCCACCCGATGGCCACGTGCATCGGTCAGGTGCCCTTCTTCCATGATCTGCAAAAGCATGTTGTGGGCTTCCGGATGGGCCTTTTCAATCTCATCAAAGACCACAATAGAGTAGGGTCGGCGACGAATCGCCTCGGTCAACTGACCCGCCTCTTCATAACCCACGTAACCGGGCGGCGCACCCACCAGGCGGCTCACCGTATGGCGCTCCATAAATTCCGACATATCCAATTGGAGCAACGCATCTTCACTGCCGAAGAGGAAACGCGCCAGTGCCTTAGTCAACTCGGTCTTACCCACGCCGGTTGGTCCGAGGAACATGAACGACCCAATCGGGCGACGCGGGTCTTTCAAGCCCGAGCGAGCGCGGCGAATCGCCTTCGCAATGGTCTCGATAGCCTCATCCTGTCCGATAATGTGCTTGCGCAGTTCTTCTTCCATGTGGAGCAAGCGTTCCGATTCGGTCTGCGCCATCTGTTTAACCGGAATGCCCGTCCACATGGAGACCACTTCGGCAATATCTTCGGCCGTAACTACCGGGCTGTTTTCGCGGTCCCAACCACTGCGCAAACGCTCAATCTCTTCTTCGATCAACTGAGCCTTTCGGGATAACTCCTGGGCTTCCTCATAACGCCCGTCCTCGTTGGCCAAGACAATATTCTGGCGCAAAGCCCGCAGGCGGGTCATGAGTTCCTTGACCGTCTTCGCCGACTGGCTCTTGTACATGCGAACTCGCGAGGCCGCTTCATCAATTAAATCTATTGCTTTATCCGGTAAATAGCGCTCGGTGACGTACCGCGCCGAAAGGCGGGCCGCCGCTTCGAGTGCTTCATCCGAAATGACCAAGCGATGATGTTCTTCATAGGCACTGCGGATTCCGCGCAGGATCTCAATAGTCTCCTCTACCGTAGGCTCGTTGACCATGATCGGCTGGAAACGGCGCTCCAACGCGGCATCGCTCTCAATATATTTGCGATACTCATCTAATGTAGTGGCACCAATCACCTGCAACTCGCCCCGCGACAGGGCAGGTTTCAGGATGTTGGCCGCATCCACAGACGAACCCGCAGAGCCCGCACCGACCAGCATGTGCACTTCATCAATGAACAGGATGGCGCCCGAGGCTTTCAGTTCTTCAATGACGCGCTTCAAGCGTTCCTCAAACTGGCCACGGTACATCGTTCCTGCTACTAACGAACCCACATCCAATTGCAGAACCCGCTTGCCCAACAGGGGCGCCGGCACATCGCCCTCAACAATGCGTTGCGCCAGGCCTTCGACGATCGCCGTTTTCCCAACGCCCGGTTCACCGATCAGGGCTGGGTTGTTCTTAGTACGGCGCGCCAGAATTTGGATAACACGCTCAATTTCCATCTGGCGACCAATCACCGGGTCGAGTTTATTCTCCTCGGCCAATGCCGTCAAATCGGTCGCCAGTTGATCAATCAGCGTTGTTTTCTGTTGGCTTTTCTGCTCTTGGCGTTGGGACGGCGCTCGCCCTGAGGCACCCTGCAAAGTACTACCGCTCTCTTGTAACACACGCCGCGTTTGACGCTTGATCTGCTCCGGTGTTACGCCCAATTTGCGCAACACGTCCAGCGCTTTCCCTTCCGTGGAGCGAACCAACCCCAAGAGCAGGTGCTCGGTGCCTATGTAATAGTGCCCCATATTGCGGGCTTCTTCAATGGCATATTCCAGCACCTGCTGCACGCCCGGTGAAAGATCAATCCGACCTCCACGGTACGTCCCATAACCGCTGATACGATCTACGATTTCCTGTACCCGTTCGGGATCCAGGCCTAAATCGCGTAACACGCGGCTGGCAATACCGCCTTCTTCCTGAATTAAGCCTAACAGCAGGTGCTCGGTGTTGATGGTGCTCTGGTGCATGCGTTCGGCTTCCTGATGCGCCAGGCTCAACACTCTACGCGCCCGCTGTGTGAAACGTTCCATCCCAGACAAGGCAATCCTCCTTCAATACAAAACCAACTCTCCAAATAACTTTAATTCTCAACCTATCACGGTGCGCAAACATGCGTCACCAGAAACGACACTTTAAGATCGAGGGAGCATTTATTGCTCCACCCTATGTGTAATTCTACCAGAGTTTATAGGCTTGTCGAGAGCCTCCTTAAAATGACGTAAAAGGTTACTATCCCTTGTGTTGATCATAGTTATGGGTTCAAAAAATAAGCCAACAGCCAACGCGTAGTCGCCATCAGTGCCTCTACGTGCGTTCGTTCGTAGTTGTGAGAGGCATCCACGCCTGGGCCAATCAAGGCGACCGGTGCATTTCCACCTGCGCGCCAAAACGCTCCTCCATCGGAACCGTAATAGGGGTAAATGTCCACTTTGTATGGAATCTGGTAATGCTCGGCAAGTTGTTGCAGTCGCAGGCTCAGCCCCCGATCATACGGCCCTCCGGAATCCTTGACGCACAACGTGGCGTGAAACTCATCCGAGGTCTGACCCTCACCCACAGCCGCCATATCTACAACGACCATTTCCTTTATATCCGCGGGTAGCCCCGCTGAGGCTCCATGACCAACCTCTTCATAGGTGCTAAAGAGAGCATAAACCGTTTGCCACGGCTTTAGGCGCGCGTCGGCCAGCGTCTGTAGGGCCATGACCACACAGGCTACCCCCGCCTTATCATCGAGGTGCCGTGAACGCACAAACCCTTCGTTTACCTCAACCCGAGGATCAAACGCCACGAAATCGCCCACCTCAATGCCCAAGGCGCGCGTCTCATCAGCACTATTGGTACGAACGTCCAAGCGCACCTCCATGTTCTCGGCCTCACGCGGCAACTCGGCGGTGCGCTTTCCATATACATGAGAGGAAGCGGCAGTGACCAGCAAACTACCTCGATAACGGCGACCGTCACGCGTAAAGACGGTGCAACCCTCTGTCTCAACCGTATTCCAGGCAAAACTTCCAATCGGGGTCAATTTCAAACGCCCGTTTGGTTTTATTTCCTTGACCATGGCCCCGAGGGTATCAAGGTGTGAAGCAACCACTCGCGGTGCCGATTTATCTTCTCCTTCCCAACACACCAATAGCGCACCTTTAGGGGTGTGTTCGAGTTGAACCCCACTCATGCCGCTCAACGTTTGTTCGAGGTAGGTTACAGCCAAATCGGTAAACCCGGTGGGGCTAGGCGTATTCAACAAACCGGTAAGGAATTCAACCAATTTAGTTTCATTAACATCCGGTAAAGTTTTCATAAGGATTTACCCTTCAGCGTAAGCCGGAATGCCTTCAAAGGCTGCAATCGTTTCGCGCCAATGTTGGCTCAGAGGAACGCTGGTTTGACGGTGATAATCATACGCCACCATAACGACTTCTGCCTGGGCTTTTACCTGTCCGGTTGCGGGATTCTCTATCACGTAAGCCATTTTCAGACTCTTATTTCCCAAGCGCACAGTCTTAACCCCAACCCTTAATTCCTCCATCAAAGCAATTGGGGCACGATAGGCAATGTGGATATCGGCAACGATCAAACCCAGATCGAGAAAAGAATGGCCGTCAAACAAACCCAGGTGAATCAAATAAGCCAAACGTGCTTGTTCCAAGTAGGTGAGGAAGCGCGCATTGTTGACATGCCATTGAGGATCTAAATCCCCGTAGCGCACTTGGATCGGATAATAGAAACGGAACTGCTCACTCATGCCACGCATTATAACGGCAAGACCCTAACTACGTCAAAGGTCATCCTGGCAGGATGACCTTAGTCACTTGTTAAAAGTGGCACAAATGCATAAACTAAATAATAAGTAGATAATTTCTACCCGTATTTCTGAAAAGAGGGATAGCAACAATGCAAATCACACGTCAAGCCGATTATGCCTTACGCGCAATCTATTATCTCGCCCAATTGGGGCCTAATCAGCGGGCCGCGACCAGCGAGATCGCCGAACAGCAGAATATCCCGCCATCCTTTCTCGCCAAAATTATCTCGCAACTTTCCATTGCCGGTCTAATTCACACCTCGCGGGGCGCGCGTGGAGGTGTTTCCCTGGCTAAACCGCCTCATGAGATCACCGTGCTTGAGGTTGTTGAAGCCATTGATGGCCCTATTATGCTCAACGAGTGCACTCAATCACAGGATGCCTGTCCCTTTGGCGAGAATTGTGCATTGCGCCCGCTCTGGTGCGAAGCCAAGAACGAATTGGTTGAGCGTCTGCGCCGCGCCACTTTTGCCAACGTCGCTGCCGCTCCAGCCGCCGGTTGACCCATCTACCCCTGACGCAAGTGCGCTTCCAGATCTTGAAGAGGATAGCGTGCTGTCATATCCAGGGTCAGAGGGGTAACAGACACAACCTGCTCATACAATAGCGCATATATATCAGAGTCTTTTGGCACCTCTTCGGGTGAGACCTGCACTCGGTAACCTAGCGGGGCTTCCTCATCTAGTCCGCCACGGCGGGTAGAATAAGGCACGTAGTAGCGGTGGAGCGCCAACCGCGTCACTCGCCAGGGTGTTTCAGGGGTGGCCGAGGCAGGGATCTCAACCTTGAGAATTTGCACATCGCCGGGCAAACCATATTGCAAAATACGCTGGGCAAAGTACGCGGTAAAGTGAGCGGCAGCCGAAAAATCAACCTCGGGCGAATGGGATAGGTGATTCTGAATCCCGGTTTGTAAGGAAACCGCCAGCGCCGGAATACCGAAAGAGGCCGCCTCCATCGCAGCACCTATGGTGCCGGATATCGTGATACCGGTACCCACGTTTTCGCCGTAATTAATTCCTGAAACCACCAAATCGGGGTAACGGGGCATCAGTTCCAAAATGGCATGATCAACAGTCTGGGCAGGTGAACCGTTTACCCCGTACGCATCCCAATTTCGACCGCATAAGTATCGCTCCCGCCGTTCAATCCGCCCATTCATAAAATGGGGCATGCTTCGCCCCGCACCGGTAGATTGCGTCAGCGGTGCGGCGATAGTAACATCCCCCACAGTGGCTAAAGCACAGGCGGCGGCCCACAAACCCGGTGATTCGACTCCGTCGTCATTGGTGAGTAAGATTAAGGGCTTTTGCATATCCTGACCCCTTTTGGATGAATGAAAATAACCGGAATGAAAAAGAGCGGTTTGAACGACCGCTCCGCCATCTGTGCCCTCGGCGTGACTCGAACACGCAGCCTTTTGCTCCGCAAGCAAACGCTCTATCCATTTGAGCTACGAGGGCGTCATGCGCTCATAATATACCGCGAGGGCGCAGAATCGTCAAGTGCTATGCCTGAAATAGCAACAGTAGTATGTATGAGAATAAGTTCACGGATAGTGTCCCAAAAGACGTTCTATTTTATGATAAATTTAGTTGAATTTTGCCTCAATTAAGATAAAATATAAATCAGCATGCCTTGGGTGATCTGACCATAGGGGGCAATCATGGGGGCGCTTTTATAGGTGTGCGTTAATCCCAAAATAATAGAAAGGATATGAGCATGTTTCTAAAGAGGGCTACTATACTCCTTATTGTTGCCTTAATCCTTGCGGCCTGTTCAGGGTCGCCACCGTCCTCCCCTACAGCAGCCCCAACCGTCCCAGCCCCCACCCTAGAAAACACTCCTACCCCCCAGGGCCCCCAACCAGTCAGCAATATCGAAGATCTAAAAAAGGCCACCATCCAGATTGAAGCCCAGGGCACTTTTGTGGATCCCGAGGTCGGATTGATGTTAAATGTGGCCGGGCGCGGCTCCGGCTTCATTATTGATCCTTCTGGCATCGCAGTAACGAACAACCACGTTGTCACCGGCGCTGCGTTGATCAAGGTATGGGTAGGGGGTGAGACTGAGGCGCGTAATGCACGGATCCTCGGCGTTTCGGAATGCTGGGATCTGGCCGTCATTGATATCGAGGGAGATGGTTTCCCTTATCTAGCACTTCACGAAGGTGAGATTAATCCCGGGTTGGAGGTTTACGCCGCCGGTTTTCCGCTTGGCGACCCCGAATACACGTTAACCAAAGGCATTGTCTCCAAGGCCAAGGCCGATGGGAAAACTTCTTGGGCGTCTATCCCCGCGGTCATTGAACATGATGCACGCATTCGAGGTGGAAACTCAGGAGGACCATTGGTGGATAACCAGGCCCGCGTTGTAGGGATTAATTACGCTGGCAACAACGTTTACGATATGAATTTTGCCATCCGCGCCCAAGATGCAATGAAAATCATCGAGACCTTACGCAAAGGTCAAGACTTTGAATCGATTGGGGTGAATGGACAGGCCGTGATGAGCGAAGATGGAAGTTTGAGTGGAATCTGGGTTGCTTCAGTCAAATCAGGCTCTCCAGCGAGTAAAGCCGGCATTCAGGGCGGAGATATCATCACCCGTATGGAAGGGTTGGTTCTAGCCACGGATGGCACGATGGGTGATTACTGTGACATTCTGCGCACCCGCAGTGCTGACAGCTCAATCGCCATTGAAGTCTTGCGTTTTGATACCCAGGAAGTTCTCTCCGGCGAACTCAACGGTCGCCCTCTAGAAACCAAATTTTCCTTTGCCCAGGAACTGGGGGGAGACACTGCAAATGAAAGCACTGCAAATACCGATTATATTTTGGTGCAAGATGATTCCGGCGCCATTCAGGTTGCCATTCCTTCCACCTGGAGCGAGGTGGATGGTTCACCATGGGTATTAGACAACGAGGTGATTGGCGCAAGCATCACGGCAGCGGCGAGCTTGAGCAACTTTGCAAGTTACTGGGATGAGCCGGGGATCTTCTTTGCCGCCTCCGATCGTGTGGCCCAATTGGCAGGCTACATACAGTTACTTGACGCCTATCGCGAGAGTTACCGCAACGAGTGTAAATTGCAAGGCCGATATGATTACGAAGACAGCGCTTTCGAGGGCGCTTATGACTACTATATCAATTGCAATGGTGCCGGTAATGCCCTCATTGTGCTCACGGCACGACCCAAGCAAAACAAGACCGCCTTTTTAGTAACTTTCATTTTCAACGCAATGAGCGATAGCGATTGGGCTGCCCTCGATCAGGCCTTAAATACCTTTGACGTTGTAGGGACTTTACCCTAAAGGTGAATCCCATTTGGTTAGTTAATGACGAAGAGCATCCGACAGCGCTCACATGTTCTGTCGGATGCTCGTTTTAATAAAGTTAAACCCGTCGAGCGCAGGAGAACCTGCGCCCGACAGTACCCCGGTTCTGGTGCAACGCTTTACTCCCCCTGGTTCGCGTTAAACCCTTCTTCATGGATCAGCGCCACAAAAGCCTCCACAATTTGCGGGTCGAATTGAGCGCCGGCACAGCGCTGAATCTCATCTAAAGCCGCCTCTGCAGAACGCGCCGGACGGTAAATGCGTCCCCCGGTAATGGCTTCAAACGCATCCACAACCGCCAGAATGCGCGATCCCAACGGAATTTGATATCCCTTCAAGCCGTGAGGATAACCACTCCCATCAAAATGCTCATGATGACATTGGATGATCGTTGCAACCCCGTTCAAACCGGTAACGGTTTGCACAATCTGCGCCCCAATTTCAGGATGCCGTCGCATTAGCATCCACTCGTCCTCAGACAATGGTTCGGGTTTCTGTAGAATATCCGATGGGATTCCAACTTTGCCTAGGTCATGCAACAATGCCGCCAACCCGATCGTCTTAACCTCTGTGGGCAAACACCCCAGACGTTCGGCAAGGCGTTCGGCCATTTGAACCATGGTCAGGCTGTGCTGGGTGATGGACAAATCATAATTCTCAATACTCTTGGAGAGCATGACGACATCGTTATACAAAGGTGGGCGCAATTCCGGGTGTAATGCAAAGGTTAAGATAGATTGCGCATAACGTGCCAGTAAGCCGGCTAACCTCAATTGACCGTCATGAAAATGGGCGGACTGCTTAAGTCCAATAATCAACACCCCTTTCACGGTGGAAGTATCTTCGCCAATGGCTGCGACATATAATGCGTTCGCATCATGATAGCGTAACGTTCGCCCTTCATCGAGGCTCAAAGAGTCTTGTTCCCGTGAAATCAACAGCGGACGTCCTGAAGAAACCACTTGGTGATACAACCGCTGTGCATAGAATGGTTCTGCCATCCGCCGCAAATGACCGCCGCCATCTGCAAAGACCACAGCCCGGGTTTCAAACCCCCATTCCGAGCCCAACACAACCACCTTGCAAAAAGCCACCCGTGTCACGCTGACCACACATGCCGCCAAACCGGATAGTGCCACTCCCACCGCATCCTCGTAGGTAGGCATGGCCGGTGCAAACGACGCCGTATTGGGTTCGAATCCGGTTGTGTTAACCGATTCGGCCACCAAGCGCCGCAATTCACCCGTATCCGGAAGGCGAGAGTCCATAGGGGGCATCCTTGTGTCGTGTTCGTTATCCTGTCGCAACCCGGTTACACCTCAACACCCCGGCTCAACGTGCAACCACAGGAATGGGGATCTCAACCTGTAGCGGCATCTCGTGCGCCAGGAACTGCGCCGCAAAATCGCTGAGCGATTCCGCCCGAATGCTGCTGAAGCGTTCCATCATCTCAGGGGTAAATGTAAACGACTCACCGTTATAACCCTGAGCAATCGCTAAGGCGGGATCTTGAAGCAGTTGATCACGAAAACGCTTGCTGACCACCGCAGCGCAGAAGAGACGGCTCACTTCGGCTTCGGTTGTGGTCTGGTTGTAAGTTACGGTTTGGGATCCAAAATCCATCGCGTAACGCATTTTTACCTCCATTGGCCTAAAATCAAAGGTTCCTTCCTGGGTTGATGATCTGATCACACATCCAAAACAAAAACTGCGGGTTTGGGTCCTTTCGGACCAATCATCAACCCCGCAGTTATTTTCAACGCCCTGTTGAGGCGCTAAGTAGCAATTACGCGCGCGAAAGCACTCGTCACAATTCTTCAATCAAAGACTACCGAACGCCATCGCCACTGGCTTGCGGAGAGCGCCGCACACCATCACCGCTCGCCTGCGGAGAACGCCGCACACCATCGCCACTCGCCTGAGGAGAACGCCGCACACCATCGCCGCTTGCCTGAGGCATTTCCATCGCTACACGCACCGAGAACAGGGACGTTTTCATGCTCCAATCTCCTTTCGCTTTCACCCAAGTTCAAAATCTGTGTATAGTATGCAACTCTATAGGATGCAAACCAGGCTTCAAACGAGGCTCATTTCCCCCCCAATTGTTAACAATGAGTAAAGGATTCAATCCAAGGCTCAACTCAACTTAAAACCCTGAAGAGACAATAACCCTTACCAACCTCTAAGGGTTATCGCCATGACAACTATATAGAATTCAACCTAATAAGAAACTAACGAATGAGGGCTTCAAATAAAGACTGAGTTTGTAACGAGGGTGCTGTGTTCAATTCTTCCAAGAGCACCCGCCGGCAGTAATCATACTGGCGTACTACGGCGGCTCGATTTCCCATAGCGCCATAAGCCTGCATGGCTAAGCGATGTGCCTCTTCAAAACATGGGTCTTCTTGCAATAGTTGTTGCGCACACGTTAATGCGCTTTGGGCATCACCCTGTTCCAGGTACAATTCCCCCAGTTTTAATACGACACTGGTGTAGGCGTTGAACAAACGCTGACGTTCAATCAGCACCCAGGTCTCATCTAAGCCGGGTAAATAAGGCCCTTGGTAGTAACGTAAAGCGTTTTGGTAGTGAAGGATCTTTTGCCGCGAATCGCTGCTCCGTTCGGCATGGTAAATTTCGCGGAAAAACTGCTCGACATCATACTCATAGTCTAAGTCCGTGTTGAACCGATAAATTCCATCCTGGAATAGGACCACATCTCTGCCCACCGCGCGGCGCAAGCGATAAAGTGTGTTCTTAAAGCGAAGGTGCAATTCATGGGGGGAGCAGTCGCGCCAAAAGACGGCTCCGACATCTTCGCGCGAAACCCCATCAGGGCGGGTCAATAAGTAGAGAAACAAATCACGGGCACTTTGCGTTTGCCAGTCACTGATCGCGAGCGAATGGTCATTGAGTTTGACCTGAATTTTACCCAACGTCTGAATAACCAACTGAGGGCCAGCGAAGGGAACAGTCGAGGCTTGCCGTCGCAATCGTCGCCGCAAAAGATTGAGCCGAGCATCAAATTGCTCCAACCGTATAATCAATTCATTTGTCAAGGGGCCCAGTCGCTCATCGGAAATAAGTGGCTCTAAATATGGGCGCATCTCTCGCACCAAGGTAAACACAAAAGGAGGAGTATCGTGATTAAGCAGGCGTGAAAAGAAAGCCAGAGCCATTGGATAGAAATCTTCCGACCAAGACTTCAGATACCATTGAGCAAGGATAAAATAAAACCGCGTTCGCAAACCTTCCAGTGCATGGCCCTCGGTTTCAAAGAAGGTTAATGCGAACATCAATATCTGTCGGGCTAATTCATATCTTCCGTTTAGAAGTTCGAATCGCCCCAATTCCATACGATACAGGTTTTTTTCATAATCGGATCCCCCACCCTCTACCATCTGGCGAGCCTGTTCTAAGAGGGTTAAGGCATGGCCAGATTGCCCCTGTAACTCGTGTAGACTAGCCAAGTTAAGAAGAAGATAAAGATTCAGAAAACGGTCTCCTAAGCGATTGACCATCACCTGGGCTTTCTGGTAGGCCTCATGCGCCGATGGCCATATACCCAAATCGCGATAAAGGTCGCCAATTGAGGCAAGCGCATAAGCCTCCATGCGCTGATATCCACTTAGGCGAGCATGTTCTATGGCTTTTTCTAATGCGAGCAACGATCCCTCATAATCCCCCGTTTGGCGCTTGAGATCCCCCAAATTGTTCAGGACATTTGCCAGGCGCACAGAATTACCTGTTGCTTGCCAATAATCTATGGCTTGAGAGAACAATCGCTCAGCAGCAAGGAAATCTCCCAAAGACACATTGATAATACCCATTTGCATCAAGGAAAAGGCTACATAATTGACATCACGAGAAGGATCAAAGAATTTAAGGGAATGCTGTAAAACGTTCAAGGCTTCTTTTACATAGCCCTTATGATATAGAATAACCCCCTTTTGCTGAACAATTGTGCCATGAAGTTTTTCAAGTTCTTTCCTGCCTTCTGAGAGGACAATCGCTTCTTCCAAATCTTCCAAGGCTCTATCGTAATCCCCTAATCTCCTCAAACCAATAGCACGACGAACTAGAGCATCTATGCGTTGAAAACGATGACGTTCCGGAGACAACCATGAAAGAGAGTGACTTAAGAGTTCTACCCCTTCATGAACACTGCCCTTGACTATTAGGAGTTCTCCTTTCAAAGAAAGAAGTACTGCATTCTCCTTTATAGCCGTCTCCGGCAACTCATCTAGCCATTCTTGTAAGGTGATTATTCTTCCGTCCTCAAACAACTCTGCCCCAATTTCCTCCAACAACGGCGCAGTCTGATCCACTCGCCCCAGCCGGCGGTAGAGCATGTAAATACGATCCCACGCCCGCTGTTGGCGATAGCGTTCGCTCAAACGCACAATAAGCCGCTCGGCTTGCTCGGGACGTTCGGCTAACAACCGCTGCTGTAGAAAATCGGCGAATAAATGATGATAGCGATACCATACCCGTCCCTCCCCCACCGGCGTTAGGAAAAGATTCTCGCGCAACACCGTATTGATGAGGGCATTCCAATCAGCCTGAATGCCTAACGCCTCACCGATAACTTCCTTGCACTCTGTGGCATCAAACTCTTCTAATAAAGAGGAATAGAGCAAAAAATCGCGCAATTCAGGTGGCTGACGTTCCAGCACTTGGGTTGCCAAGTAATCATACAACCCCACCGATGCGATTCGACCCCGACGCAGGCGATCCAAAATACCCATATCAGCCAATTGTGAGGATAATAACAGCCCTGTAATCCATCCCTCAGAAAGCCGCGCTAATTCATAAGCCAAACTTTCCGGAATGGCTTGGCGCAAGGTCTGCCGGAAAAAGGCTTGCACTTCCTGGGGGGTAAAAGCCAAGTCTTCAGCCCCTAAACCACCTACCAACGAACGGGCTACCATTAGGGGAAGATCGGGAAGGGCAATCAGCGTGCGTGAGGTAAGAATCACATGGCAATTCTCATCGCTATCCTGGACCAGGCGGCTGATAAAATGGGCAACCGGTTCACTTTCCTCGATCAGGTGATAATCATCCAACACAATAACAAAATGTTCATTGATGGCTTCAAACATATCCTGGATAACAGCGCTGACCATCGTATCCAGATTTAATTCCCCCTGCGCCATGTTCTGCAACACTGCGCGCGAACGCTTGCCAAAGAGCGGAAATTGCATCGTGATTGAAGTCACCAAATGGCTAAGGAATCGGATCGGCTCACGATCCAAGGCATCCACCGCATACCAACAAAAGGGCCATTCGGTATGGTGCGCAAAATCCACCACCAGTGACGTTTTTCCATATCCGGCGGGCGCGGCAATAATGATTAACTTGTACTCTAATAATTCGTGGAGAGCGTCAATTAATCGAGGCCGGCTTAAGAGGTCATTGCGTCGGCGCGGGACAAAAATTTTGGTCGGCAGGATGGGAACCGGTACGTCCATAGCGAGCCTTAGTGAAAAATCAGCGTGCTCAATGCCCGCGGAGTCTCAATAAGTGCTAACAATAAATCGTCTTTATAATAACACAAAACCTCATGGCTGCATCGTTATGCGTTCGGCCATGAGGTCTCTGGTGGGCGCGGAGGGTCTCGAACCCCCGAACCTCACGGATGTGAACCGTG
>CAYRUO010000007.1:0-108968 GCA_964427505.1 uncultured Thermanaerothrix sp. | reverse complement strand
GCGGCACCAGTTCCTATGTCGAATTTCAGTTAGATGTCTTGCCCGGCCTGGGGATTGTGGAGAGCAATCCCGGACCGGAGACGACCGCCTACGGCCTGTTGGCCGACTTGATCAACGCGTTGCGCAATCAATAAGGATGGGCGAAGCGTATTGGGTCGCCGGTGGGGTTGCAGCGGGGGAGGGGATTGCTTCTGTGTTGCGCCAGAACGGCTTGCAACCGCGCTGGATCGAAGAAAGTCATCTGCTAGCCGAGCACATTCCCGATGATGCTCCCGGTCTGAGTTTCACCTGGTCAACCTTTGTGGCACCTAGTGCTTTGCGCTGGCTGCAGGGCCAGATCGCGTCGTTACGTCACAATGAGCGGGAGTGGCTTCTGTTGATTCAGGCTACGGATGAGGGGATGGCATGGAGTGTTTTGGCGGGCGCGGCAGGGGTTGGGCGCTACAATCGCTTGCCACAGGCACGTCTGCACGACCTGACACCTCGCGCACATGGAGTGATTTTCCCGGGGACGTGGGGCGATTGGCTAAACCAAAACGCCGTCGAGTTTGAAGGCGATGGCGTCGTAGTGGGATTAGGCTTCTCGTCAGAGCAGACCATTCCTCTGCCTGCTGCCTGGTCCTGTATTGCCGCCCCTTGGCCAACCACACCCCTGCCAACCTTATTGACCACCTGGGCCGAGCGCGTCGCGCGGGGAGCGGTGGGCGTGGCCGTGCTGGTCAGCGCCGTGCGAACGGGATGGATCGGGGTGGCGATAACACCGGTATGAGGCAACCATGAGCGCTGAAGCGGGCTTTAGTGCCGATTGGATAACCGTTTATCTGGCGCTGGGCACCAACCTGGGTGACCGGCTGAAAAATTTGCGTCAGGCAGTGGCCGCCTTGCCGCCGGAGGTTCAGCCCCTGCGGGCTTCGGCGGTGTATGAAACGCCGCCCTGGGGCATCACCGAACAGCCGCGCTTCCTGAATATGGTGATCGAAGCCCGCACCTATCTGGCGCCTTTGCCGCTGTTGCATTATCTCAAGGCTTTGGAGCGCCAATTGGGGCGCCAACCCGGAGTGCGGTATGGGCCGCGTTTGATTGACCTGGATATTTTGCTGTATGGGGATAGGTTGATTGATCTGCCGGAATTGACCATTCCTCACCCGCGCATGGCAGAGCGGGCATTTGTGCTGGTGCCGCTGTGTGATCTCTATCCCCAAGGGCGCCATCCAGTATTAAATGAAACGTTCGAGGCATTGCGCGCGCGGGTGGATACACATGGGATTGTGGTGTGGGCTGAAGCGACCGCGGTTTGGCCGCCGGGCGATCAAGTTTAAGGTTGTGGAGGAAGGGATGAGCCGTAGTACTACCCCTTTACCCCATTGGGGTGAGCGCACGTACGTTATGGGGATTATCAACGTAACCCCGGATAGTTTCTCAGGAGATGGGTTGTTGACTGAGGGGGAGGTGGTAGCACGGGCATTAGCGCAGGCCGAGCAGTTTGTGCGTGGCGGGGCGGATATTTTAGATATCGGGGGCGAGAGCACGCGCCCGGGCGCTGCACCAGTTAGTGCAGAAGAAGAGATGGCGCGTGTCCTTCCGGTGATCGAAGCCCTGAGCCGGCAGGGCTGGGATGCTATCCTCTCGGTAGATACCTATAAAGCCGAAGTCGCCGAGGCCGCCCTGCGCCTGGGGGCGCATTGGGTAAACGATGTATGGGGACTGCGTGCCGATGAACGCATGGCCGAGGTGGTGGCGCGGTATGGGGCGGTGGTGATCCTGATGCACAACCGCAGTCAACCCCAGCATGCCGAACTGCGCGAGCGTCTGGGCGGACGTTATGTGGGGATTGACTATGAGGATCTGATCGAGGATATCAAACGCGAACTGCTGGCGAGCGTGGCGTTGGCCCAGGCGGCGGGGGTGCCCCACGAGCACATCATTCTGGATCCGGGGATCGGGTTTGGCAAGACGGTGGAGCAAAATTTGGTGCTTATCCAGCGCTTGGATGCCTTTAAGGCGTTGGGATATCCGATCCTCTTGGGGCCTTCGCGCAAATCCTTTATCGGTTACACGCTTAACCTGCCCCCCGACCAGCGCCTGGAAGGTACCCTGGCGGCGGTGGTGCTGGGGGTAGAACGTGGGGCGGATATCGTGCGCGTTCACGATGTTGAGGCGGTGGTGCGAGCAGTGCGTATGACCGAGGCTATTTTACGGGCCCGTTGACCTTAGTATTTGCTATAACGATGAAAAGCGAAAACCAAGAGCAGTCCTGCGTGACTGCCCCTGGTTTTTATTGGGCGAGGAATCTAGGGGTAGGTGTTGTTCCAGAACCAGTTGAAGGCGTAAAAGCCGGCAGGACTATCCAGGCGGATGGCGATGCGGCTCTGCCCCTTCAGTTCTGCCGGGATGGTGTAGGTGAATTCCAGCACGCCGCCTTTGCCCGAATCACTGCTCCCGACGACAATCCCACCGATGCCCTTGGTGCCGTACTTGCCCATGCGCACGGTAAAGGTCTGGTTGGCGGGGAAGTTATGGGTGCGGATGGTGACTTTGTCGTCCGCGACGACGCTCAGGATGGTGAACGTGGGGATGCCGGTATAGCCGCTGAGGGTGGGTTTGGGGGTGGGCGTGGGGCCGGGCGTCTTCGTCGGTCCTGGGGTGGCGGTCGCGGTGGTGGTGTTGTAGAACCAGTTATAGGCGAAATAGCCGCCGGGTTTGCTGTCCATGCGGATCGAGATTTGACGCAACCCCTTCAAACCGGCGGGTATGTTGTAGGTCAGGGTCTGGGTGCCCCCGCTCCCTGAGGTGAACTGCCCAACCTCAATGCCCCCGATGGCGCGGGTGCCAATTTTACCCATGCGCACGGTGAAGGTCTGATTAGGGGGCAGGTTGACCACCTTGATGGTGACGGATTCGTCCGGTTTTACCGAGACGATATCGAAAGTGGGATAACCAGAGTAGGCTTGAGCCAGTGAGAGCGGCAGGAACAAGGCCAAGATGAGGGTTGCGATGAGGCTCAGGCTGAACCCGATGCGGCGTCGGGGCCCGGCTGGAAGATGCAAATGAGACAAAAAGGTAGATTTCATGATTGACTCCTGGGTTGGGTGTTATACCCGATTGAGAAATCCCGGCCCCCTCAACCCTGAGGGAGCCGGGTGGAGGGTTTAGCGCACGACGCGCGGTGCCAGCCAGAAGGCCAGGTCGTCCTGGGAGTTGCCGTTATTGAGCACTTTGAGGATGAACTGCACCGATTTGCCGTCCAGGCTGCTCAGGTCAATATCTAAGGACTCCCACTTTCCGTCTGAGGTTTGGTTCCATGAGCCCAGGCTTTGCTCCGCGCCGCCATCGGCGATGTAGTTCAACTGGAACATGACGTTGCAGTTAGGGGCACCATCTAGACAACCGATGATGGCCTTGAAGCGGTCACCCTTGGCGACTTTAAAGACCGGGAATTTGCCGCTGATATAGCCACCGTCACCCGATGAAGGCACGGAGATGATCGCCGGCTCGTCCTCCTGGCGGCCGCCTTCCAGTTTGGGCGCGTTGTTAATCGTGATCGAGCCGTTGGTGGTGTCAATCCCACTGGATGGGCAGGTCAGTGTACCGGCCGGTGTGCGCCATTCGGCGGTGCAGTAGTTTGCTGCCAGGTCAAAGGCGACCTTTGAGGGCTGAACGACTTTAATCTTGACCCAGAAGGGCTGATCGGCGTTGCGCCCTAAGCCGAAAACGACACCGTCGGCACTGCGCAGTTTCCAATTGCCGGTGTAATCGCCGGGGTTGGTGGGGGCTTTCAAATTAACCGAGATATCCACGGTTTCACCCGGGCGAACGGTGGTATTCAACTTCTGGGAGGCCGGGCCGTCCATAGCGTTGCCATTGGCGAAGACCAGGGCGTAATCTGCCGTCCAGGTGCATGAGCCGATGTTTTGCAAACGCCAGGTCTTGGTGAAACTTTCGCCGGGGCGGAACTCGGTGCCATCGGGCACAGTCACATCTTTGATGAATTTAGCCCAATTGCAGGGGATGGGCGTGGCAGTCGGCGTGGCCGGCGCAAGGGTGGGTAAGGTGGTCGGCGCTGTGGTGGGGGGTAAGGCGGTGGCTGTGGCCTCTTGCGGCGCCGGCGTAGCGGTGGGGATGGGGCTGGGGATGGCCGGGGTGACCGTCAACTGGGCGATCAGCGTTTGCAGGGCCATCTCGGTCAGGCGCGCCTCAACGGTTTGTGCCGCGTAGGTGGCGGCTTGATTGGCACTGGGGCGCGGCCCCAAGAAGGGAAAGCACCCGGCAGTCAGTAGGGCCAGGATGAGGATGCTCAGTTTAACCCAAGGTAACGTTTTTCTCATACTTCTCCTCCGTTTCTCCACATAAGGATCAAGTGAAATAAGTTCAGGGCTTCCATTCATATAGTGACGCTGAATCCCTCAGAAAAGTTCCTTAAGGGAATATGAGAAGGCACGATTTAGGGGAGGGAGAGATGAGGCAAAAGAACCCCGCTAGATTCATTATAGCAGGCTATTGAAGGGAACAGTGATAAGATTGTCTATACGGGGTTGGCTCGAAAAAAAATCCCTTTTCAAAAACAAAAACGGCTCAGGTGCGAGCCGTAGAAGAAATAAAAAGACCCTTTGGGATTGGTCGGGGCGCTGGGATTTGAACCCAGGACCTCTTGCACCCCATGCAAGCGCGCTAGCCGGGCTGCGCCACGCCCCGAGACAGCCTTTATTATAGCCGTGAAGGGCAGATTTGGCAATCCTTTTCTTGACAAGAACCCCGCCCCCGCTTACAATCATCCCAGTTTGACAATCCCATAACACCTGCCGGGTGCCTGTCTCCCCGGATGGAGCGGCTTAAAGGCGAAACCGGTGCAAGTCCGGTGCTGTCCCGCAACTGTGATGAGGGTTGAGGCCCTCTCAGCCAGGTCGCCCGCCCGGTAGGGGTTCACCAGCCTCTCGTGGAAAGGAGGTGGGAACCGATGCTCTGGCAGCCTTGGTTTCTCACCTCCCTGTCTCCCCGACAGGG
Organism: uncultured Thermanaerothrix sp.; assembly: GCA_964427505.1. GTDB lineage: Bacteria > Chloroflexota > Anaerolineae > Anaerolineales > Anaerolineaceae > Thermanaerothrix. The sequence goes on along the minus strand of CAYRUO010000007.1, from coordinate 103,967 downwards.
AGGTCGCGTTTTACCTGCCCGAGCCGCGGATGAAACGACGATGACACGAATTTGAATCCATTTGACCGGCCTTTTGGCCGTGTGTAGTGGGCTTCGCTTCAGGCCCTACAAGTTGTTCTTTCCCTTCATAAGTTTGTCTGTTCATGGAGTTGCCAATGATGAAACCATTTTCCCGTTTCCTGGTTCTAACTCTGTTTTTCATCCTGACACTGACGGCCTGTGTTTCGGCCACACCTGCGGTAACGCCGACTGTGACCGAAACACGGATAGAACTGCCAACAGCAACGTTGGCCCCTACGGTTGTTGCCACCCCCACCCTTACCCAAATTTCCGCCACCGATGGCTTGGGGCGGGTGGTGACGCTGGACGCCCCGGCTCAGCGCGTCATCTCGCTGGCCCCCTCGAATACCGAAATCCTGTTTGCTCTCGGCGCCGCCAGTCAAATCATCGGGCGCGACTCGTTCTCGGATTACCCGCCCGAAGCGGTCTCAATTACCGATATCGGTTCCACCTGGGAAACCCTCAACTTAGAACAATTAGTCGCCTTGCAACCCGATTTGGTGCTGGCCGCCGGCATTCAATCTCCGGAGCAGGTCAAAGCAATGGAAGAGGCAGGGTTAACGGTCTTTCTGGTGCCTAACCCGGTGACGTTAGAAGACTTGTACACTAACTTGGAGGTGGTGGGGAGGCTGTGCGGACGCGAGGCAGAAGCCACAGCCCTGATCGAGAGCCTCAAAGCGCGGGTAGCGGCGGTAGATGCCAAGATCGCCGTGGTCAACCAGAAGCCGAAGGTCTTTTATGAACTGGATGCCTCTCAAGACCCGGCCAAACCCTGGACGGCAGGTCCCGGCTCGTTCCACGACGCGCTAATCGCCCGCGCGGGGGGCATTAATATCGCCGCAGGGTTAGACAGCGCTTGGGCGCAGATGAGCCTAGAGCAAATTGTGGCGGCGGACCCCGATTTTATCCTGCTTGGGGATGCTAAATGGGGCACCACGCCGGAAAGTGTGGCTCAACGTCCCGGATGGAGCGGCCTGCGTGCCGTCAAAGAGGGGCGGGTCATCCCCTTTGATGATGATACTATCAGCCGCCCCGGTCCGCGCCTGGTGGATGCGCTGGAAAACCTGGCCAAAATCTTACACCCTGAAATCTTCAAATAAGTCCTTTGGCCCTATCCTGATCGTACGATCAGGATGGGGCCGCAACCTGGCCGATATGAAAAAGACCTCTTCCTGGATCATCCTAGTCCTTGCCCTGGGGGCGGCGTTAGCGCTGAGCGTGCACATTGGCGCCGTGAGCATCCCGCTGGGGGAAATCTGGCGGGCCTTATTCGGCCAAGCGGCGAATCCCGCCCATCATACCATCCTGTGGGACATTCGTCTGCCGCGCACGGTGTTAATTGCATTGACCGGCGCCGCCCTAGGTGGAAGCGGTGCCGCTTATCAAGGGCTTTTCCGCAACCCTCTTGCCGATCCCTATCTAATTGGTGTGGCTTCGGGAGCCGGCTTGGGGGCGGTGCTGGCCATGAGTTTGCGCTGGCCATACTCGTTTTGGGGGTTGATGGCCGTGCCGGCGGCGGCTTTCCTCGCCGCGATGGGTACGGTGCTGGTGGTGATGGCCCTGGCGCGCAGTGGGCAGGCGTTGCCAACGGCGAATCTGATCCTGGCGGGGGTAGCGGTTTCATCCTTTGCCTCAGCCTTAACCTCGTTCTTGATGCTGCGTTCCACAGGGGAGTTGCGGCGCGCGTTAGCATGGTTGCTGGGGGGCGCTGCCTTGGGGGGATGGCAGGCCGTGGGGGTCATGTTGCCTTACCTTCTGATCGGATTAGGCGGGTTAATGATCAGCGGGCATGCGCTGAACGTGTTGCAATTCGGGGACGAGCAGGCACAACAATTGGGGTTGAACGTGGCGCGTGTGCGCATGGGCATCTTGCTGGCGGCTGCCCTCAGCACCGCCGCCGCGGTTGCGTTTGCCGGGATCATCGGCTTTATCGGCCTCATTGTTCCTCATGTCATGCGCTTGCTTTTTGGCCCGGATTATCGGGCGTTGATCCCGCGCAGTATCTTGGGCGGGGCGACAGCATTACTGCTGGCAGATGTGCTGGCGCGGGTGTTGCTTGCCCCACAGGAACTGCCGGTGGGGGTCATCACAGCGCTGGCGGGTGCGCCGTTCTTCCTTTGGCTCTTGCGCCGGAGCAAAACTCAAGGGATAGGCTGAAATGACGAAGCGCCGTATTTTTTGCGATGCTTTAGGGCAGGGGGTGGCATTTCGCTATCCCCCACAGCGGGTGGTTAGCTTGGTTTCGGGGTTGACCGAGGCATTGTTTGCCATGGGGTGCGGTGAGCGGGTAGTGGGGGTATCTGCCTACTGTGGGCGTTATGTGCCTAATTTGAACGTGCCGGTCGTGGGTGATTACCTGCGTGTAGATGAATCCCTTTTGCATGAGGTACAGCCGGATCTCCTATTGCTGACGACGGGGGTGCAACGTCCTCTCGCACAACATCTCTTGCGGCAAGGGTGGCCGGTGTTCGTGCTGCCGCTGCCCAATAGCATTTACGGTATATGGGAGAATGTGGTAATCCTAGGGGGACTGATGGGAGAGGTTCAAGCGGCGCGCGCACTGTTAACGCGCTGGCAGGCGGGTTGGGCGGAGGTGGCCGCGCGTGCGCTTCGGCCTCGTCCGCGTGTCTATGTGGAACTCTGGTTTGGCCCACACCCGCGCACGCCCGGTGCACTCACGTTCATCCATGATGTGATTGAAGTCGCCGGAGGGCAGAATATTTTCGGTTACCGTGCGGCGGCTTATCTGCCGTTGGATCTAAGCGCGGTAGTGGCGGCTCAACCACAGGTGTGGGTGCTCTTTTCCGAACCGGAATATCCGCTCGATGCAGAACCATTGAAGCACGAGCGCGGTTGGGATAAGATGCTTCCTGACCTGCGGGTGATCGTTTCAACGGTACAGCGTGGGCAGAACCTGATTCACGATGGGCCTTCGCTGTTAGAGACTGCGGCTTGGCTACAGGCGCATCTGAGGGAGGTGGTGCAGTGAACCTAAACGTTAGGAAGGTAACATCAGCCTCGCATGACCCGGATGCGACTGGCAAATTGTCGGTTGAGCATGTGACGGTCGTCCTGCAGGGACGGCGTGTCTTGGGGGATGTCTCGCTCAGTCTGGAACGCGGACAGATTGTGGCGCTGATCGGCCCCAACGGCGCCGGTAAATCCACATTGATTCGGGCAATTAGCGGCGTGCTTACACCTGATGATGGCGAAATCCGCATTGGCAATATTGACCTGGTGTGGGCGTCACCTCGGCAGCGGGCGCGCTATTTGGCAGTGGTGCCCCAGAATCATCAACTGCCTTTAGCCTTCACCGTCTGGGAGACTGTGCTTTTAGGGCGCACCCCTTATGTGAATATCTTGGGTCAGGTTTCGCCTCAGGATGAGGCGATTGCTCACCAGGCTTTGGCACAGGTGGAGGCGGCCCACCTGGTTGAGCGCCGTCTCGCCGAACTGTCCGGTGGTGAGTTGCAACGGGTACTGCTGGCGCGCGCATTAGCCCAGGGAACGCCGTTTCTGCTTTTAGATGAACCTACCACCCACTTGGATTTGCAGTATCAGGTGACCCTGCTGACGCACCTGCGTCACCTGGCCGACAATGGTGCCACCTCATCGTTCCCGCGGCGGGGGGTGTTGATGGTGCTGCACGATCTTAACCAGGCCGTTCGCTATGCGGATCGAGTGGCGCTTTTGGTGGCGGGGCGGTTGTGGGCGTGGGGAACCCCGCGCGAAGTGCTGCAACCAGAGTTATTAAGCCGGGCATTTGGGGTGGGTATTGCGATGACCGAAGCGGCGCCGGATGGCTATCCTTTGTTCATTCCACTCCCACCGGAGGATGGCGGCGTTACCGTAACCCCCGGCCTTGGGGCAGAGCCGTGGCTTTCCTCGACGTCCTCGCGGGCGTCGTATCCCGCCTAAAGCAGGGGGTAAAGGGTCTTTTAGGCTCGGTTGAGGGCGGCAAAATCCTGTATAATAGCCTCAACTGAATCCAATCAGGGGAGAGCCGATGGCCGCGCGGCGGGTGTTAATTGTTGAAGACACACTGGAATTAGGGCGAATGTTGCGCAGTGCCCTATTGACCCTTGATCCGGCGTTGGAGATCCATGTGGTACCTTCGGCAGAGGAAGCCCTGCTGGATGTTTCCCGCCAGGGTGCCGACCTGATGATTGCTGATATTCGCTTGCCGGGGATGTCGGGCTTTGACCTGGTTAAGAAGTTACACCAGCGCTTTCCTCAGACGCCCTGCATTTTAATCACGGCGCTTACCGAGGAAGGATTGGCGCAACGCGCTCAGGAAGTCGGTGCGGTGCGTTTTCTGCGCAAGCCCCTTAGTATGAACACCTTTCTGGATGCGGTGGCCGAGGTGCTGGGGCTGCCCACTGCGCCGCCCCCGCCTGCCGAAACCGTGCCCGGCACGGGAGAGGAGACGCCCCGCTTGGCAGTACGTCTGGGGCGCCTACGCCAAGCCGTGAATGCGCATGCGGTCTTCCTGCTGGATGATCGAGGGCACATTGTAGCCCAGGCTGGCGAGTGGCTACCGGCTTATTTTGAAAGCGAGTGGATCCCGCCGTTGATGGCGGCCCTTAGTGCTAACGTTAAGGTCTCGCGCCTGATTCGTCCCGGTCCGCCGCAAGGGGTTACGGCGTTCAAAGGCGCCGAGGTAGACCTTCTTTTTGCGCCGGTGGGGGTGTTTGCATTGGTGTTGGTCACTCCCGCGAGTGAGAGCGCGGTGCGGTTGCCGTTGGCGTTTGAGGCGGTGTTACAAGCGGCGCAAGAGGTTGCGCGCATTTTGGATGAGATGGGGGTGGGTTATCTCACCGTAACCACGGCGCCGCCGCCCCCAGAGCCGCCGTTGACACTACCCCCGGGTGTGGAAGCCGAGATCGTACCGGAAGAAGTCCTACCGGTGGAAGCCGCCGAACTGCAACCCCTGGTGGAAAGCCTGGAACAACCGGTGCTTCCCGCCGATCCTCAGGCGATTGATGCCTTTTGGGAATCTGCTGTTGAAAGTGAGGCGGCTTCTCCGCTCACCCCCGAAGCCCTGACTTATGACCAGGCGCGTCGTTTAGGCCTGGCACCCGAACCTGAAGCCGAGGACATGGATGACAATGAGTGATTCACCATTTGTAAGTCGTGAGGTCTCTCTCCCTTCTTCACCGCAAGCAACGTCGGGTACTCAGACGTCGTTGCGTTGGTGGCGTATCCTGAGCATTGGTGTGGCGGCGTTTTTGCTGGGCCTGGCCGCGGGTTACGGCGTTTGGGGGCGCCAGGTTGCGGATTTGAAAGCGCAACTGGCGGCACAGCAGGCCGAATCTGATGCTCCACGCCAGGTGACGCGTTATGACGTGCCGGTGGATGATGATCCGGTGTTGGGGCCGGAGAATGCTCCGATCACGATTATCGAGTTCAGTGACTTCCAATGCCCGTACTGCCAGCGCTGGCATGTGCAGGTTTGGCCTAAAATTCAGGCTGCTTATGGCGACAAGGTGCGCCTGGTGTACCGCGATTTCCCCCTTTACAGCATTCATCCCGAGGCGGCTCCGGCGGCGGAAGCGGCTAACTGCGCCCATGAACAGGGTAAGTTCTGGGAGTTTCACGATTTGCTCTTCAGCGGTGGGCAAGCGTTGGGACGGGAGACATATCTTGCGTATGCCAAGCGCCTGAGCCTAAACCTTGATCAGTTCACCACCTGCCTGGATGAACGGCGTTACCAGGCCGAGGTTGAGGGTGATTACAACTATGCGGCTGATCTAGGGATCAATTCCACACCGACCTTCTTTATCAATGGTATTGCGCTGTTGGGCGCTCAGCCGTTCGAGGTGTTCAAGCAGGTCATTGATCTGGAACTGGCGGGGAAACTCAGCCGATGAAAAAGTATATTATTGTGGCGGGAAACATCGGGGTGGGCAAATCTACCCTGGTGCGTTTGTTGTGCGAACGCCTGGGGTGGCAGGCTTATTACGAACCCGAGGTTGAAAATCCTTATTTGGGTGATTTCTACCGTGATATGCAGGCCTGGGCGTTTCATTCGCAGGTCTTCTTCCTGGCGCACCGCCTGCGCATCCATCTTCAGATTCAGCGTAGTCCCGATTCAGCAGTGCAGGATCGTAGTTTATACGAGGATGCTGAGATCTTTGCCCAGGGCCTTTATCTGCAAGGCGCCCTGAGCGAGCGCGACTATGCGACCTACCGCGCGCTTTACCAGGCCGCGTGTGATTGCCTGACCCCGCCGGATCTGATGATTTACCTGCGGGCTTCAACGGCCACGCTTCAGCGGCGCATTGCTCAGCGCCGCCGCCCCTATGAACGCGAGATTCCCCTGGACTATCTGGAACGACTCAATGCCTTATATGAAGCGTGGGTGGCAGGATTCACCCTTTGTCCGGTCTTGACGGTACCTGCCGATGACCTGGACTACGTCGCGCGCCCACGCCACTTTGAACTGGTCTTGCAAAAGGTGCAGGAAAAACTGACCGGTAAAGAAGAAGTCCGCTTTGACCCCGCAGAAGTGGCTTGAGATCCCTGCACCGGTGTTATTGTGGAGCGCTTGGGCTTAGCGCGGTTCGACAATCAATTTGATCGCGGTGCGAATCTTGCCTTCGATATCCACATCCACAAACTCGGGGATGCATACGATGGAGATTCCATCCTCCATCAGATACCCCCTGGCCAGCACCAGTGCTTTGATGGCCTGGTTGACGGCGCCGGCGCCGATGGCCTGCACCTCGGCACGTTTGTGCTCGCGGACTACGCCGGCGATGGCTCCTGCTACGGCTGCGGTGCGGGAATTAGCCTTGACTTTGATGACGTCCATTGCGCGCTCCTTTTCCTCGGTGTTTAGCCCACGTGCAACATGCTCCCTGCATGATTATTAATGTGTATTTCATTGTAGCGAAAATAATTTGTGCATTCAAGTCAAATTGCGCAGGAATTTTATGTCGGCATGCTGGGTTGACCAGAGGTGAAACGATCAGTCGTCCATATGGCGGATGATGGCATCGCCGAACTCGGAACAGCGCACTTCCGTGGCGTCGGGCATTAGGCGGGCGAAATCGTAGGTCACCGTGCGTGCCGCAATGGCGCCCTCCATGCCTTTGATGATTAGATCCGCTGCTTCGTGCCAGCCCAGGTAGCGCAACATCATCTCACCGGAGAGGATCACCGACCCCGGGTTGACCTTGTCGAGATCGGCGTATTTGGGGGCAGTGCCGTGGGTGGCCTCAAAGATGGCGTGCCCGCTCTCAAAATTGATGTTGGCTCCGGGCGCGATGCCAATTCCACCGACCTGGGCGGCCAGCGCATCGGAGAGATAATCACCGTTGAGGTTGGGGGTCGCGAGGACGTCAAAATCGCGTGGGCGGGTGAGTACGTGCTGGAAGGTGACATCGGCAATGGTATCTTTGACCAGTAATAGGCGCTTCCACTTGCCATCCCCGTGAGTTGGCCAGAGGGTGGTCAGCGTGTCCTCGACCTCCGCACGCACCTTGGCTTGCTGATCTGGGGGGAGCATATCATAACCCGGCTCGATCAAGCGGGCGTTTTCTTCGATGCTCAGATCGGGGTTTTGCTCGCGGTTGGCCAGGATCCATGATTCACGTTCGGTGACAATCTGGTGGCGAAATTCGCGCTTGGCCAGAGCGTAACCCCAATCGCGGAAGGCGCCTTCGGTGAACTTCATAATGTTACCCTTGTGCACCAAGGTGACACTGCGGCGGCGGTTTTCCAGCGCCCAACGGATCGCGGCACGCACCAAGCGTTCGCTGCCCTGGACGGAGATGGGCTTAAGGCTGAAGCCGGCAGTTTCCGGGAAGCGGATCTTAGCGAACTGATCCGGGAAGTGCTCCCGTAGCAAGGTCTTAAAGCGTTCAGCCTCCGGTGTACCGTGCTGGAACTCAATTCCGGTGTAGATATCTTCGGTGTTCTCACGAAAGATGACCATATCTACCAATTCGGGCTGGCGCACCGGCGAGGGCACGCCTTTGAAATAGCGCACCGGACGCAGGCAGACGTAGAGATCCAATGCCTTGCGCAGAGCGACATTCAGAGAACGGATACCCCCTCCGATGGGTGTGGTTAGTGGGCCTTTGATGCCAACGCGGAATTCCTCGAAGGCATGGAGCGTTTCATCCGGTAACCAGGTGTTGAACTGGCGGAAGGCTTTCTCCCCGGCGTAAACCTCCATCCAGTAAATCTTGCGGCGGCCCCCGTAGGCGCGGGCAACGGCGGCATCAAAGACGCGCACCGCCGCACGCCAAATATCCCGTCCGGTGCCGTCCCCTTCAACATAGGGGATGATTGGGTTATCGGGAACGTGTAGGCGCCCCTCGCCAAAGCGAATCGCTTCCCCGCCCGAGGGAATCTGAATCAATTGATAGGTCATAGTGTCTCCTCCAAGGCCGTGATTATCGGCGGATTATATCACGCCTTATGGGGTCAGATTAGGAATATTGGCGCGGGCCGGGTTTACAGCCGCTTCAAGAATCGCTCAATGCGGCGCAGGGCTTCCTCGATCTTTTCGTAGGCGGTGGCGTAGGAACAACGCACGAATCCCTCACCACCGGCGCCAAACGCCGAGCCAGGCACCACGGCCACATGCTCTTCATGGAGCAGGCGCTGGGCAAAGGTCTCATCATCCAAGCCGGTGACGCTCACCTTGGGAAAGGCATAGAAGGCCCCCTTGGGCTCGAAGGTAGGCAGACCCATCCGATTTAACTCACTGACGATAAGACGACGGCGGCGGTCATATTCCTCGACCATCATCTGCACTGCTTCATCGCGGTCATAGAGCGCCGTGAGGGCGGCGATTTGGGACATGGTCGGCGCCGACATCACGGTGTACTGGTGCACGCGTAGTAGCCCCTGCATCAGGTGCTGAGGCCCGCACGCATAGCCGATGCGCCAACCGGTCATGGCGTAATCTTTGGAGAACCCACCTAAGAGCAAGGAACGCCCCTTCATCCCCGGCAGGGAGGGGAAGCACACATGTTGGTGGCCGCCGTAAACCAGGCGGTCGTAGATCTCATCCGAAATCACAATCAGGTCGTGTTTCTCGGCCAGGCGGGCGATCTCTAATAGGCGCTCGCGGGTAGCCACGGCGCCGGTGGGGTTATTCGGAAAACCAATCAAGATGGCTTTGGTGCGGGGCGTGATGGCGGCTTCAATCGCCTGAGGATTGACATCGAAGTTGTCTTCCATGCGGCAAGGGATTTCAATCGGTACTCCACCGGCCAGATAGACCTGAGCCTGATAAGAGACGAAACATGGGGTGGGGATGATGACCTCATCGCCGGGGTCGAGCAGGGCGGTCGCCGCCAGGTAAAGGGCTTCGGAACCGCCCACGGTGATGATGATCTCGGTCTGAGGGTCGTAACTTACGCCGTAGAGCCGTTCCAGGTGCGCCGCCAGCGCCTGGCGCAGTTCGAGGATACCGGCGTTGGAGGTGTAATGCGTCTGGCCGTTGCGCAGGGCCTGGATGCCGGCCTCGATTACGGAAGGTGGGGTGTCGAAATCGGGTTCCCCAATGCCCAGGGAGATCACATCCTTCATGGTAGCGGCGATGTCAAAGAAGCGCCGAATGCCGGAAGGCTTGAGGCTGGCTACGCGTTGCGAGATGTACGTGGTGCGGGTAGAGGCGGTGGGGAGGGTGGACGAGGTGGAGGACATAGGTTTTGGCTCCTTCTTACGATAAGATCTTATAACGGATTAACCCGCCATTCGTCATAAAGTTCGCCATAAAATAACTCAAAACGCCGCCCATCACGCACGCGGACGCGAAAGCATTTGCCGCCGGGAATGCGCCAACGGTCTTCGATGGCCTCGATTTCGAGGCGCTCTCCCTCCCAATGGATGGCCAGCGGGCGTTCGGCGTATTCATATCCGGAGTGGCATTCAACCGGATCAGGGTTCACTTCACCCATGCATCATCTCCCAAGTTCAGGCGGTGGGCCGATCCCTCAAAGCGGGCCCGTCGCCCCAATAGGGACGCTTTCAATACCGCGTCACGGATAAGGGCTTCTTCATCCAATATACTGTTACTAATCACGCAGGACTCCAAGACACAGCCCCGCCCAACAGATACGTGCGGCCCGATTACGACATTGTTCAATCGGGCTTCAGGATGGACGTAAACGGGCGGCACGACCGTCACACCCGGACGCTGAGCCGCCTCGGCGCTGTTATCATGCCCGTGTTCAAGCAGGTAGCGGTTGGTTTCCAAGAGGGCTTCCGGGATCCCGGCGTCGAGCCAGATGTCCACTTTCTGGGTGCGGAAGCGGGCGCCGCGTTCGAGCAGGATGTTAATGGCATCGGCCAGGAAATACTCGCCGCGCAATGCCAGCCCGCGCCGCATCTGCTCGGCAATGGCCTCAATCAGCGCCTCGCCGCTGCGGAAATAATAAAAACCTACGACCACCAAGTTGTTCGAAAGGTCTTGGGGTTTTTCGATCAGGCGGGTCACCCAGCCCTCAGCATTCACCTCGGCGACGCCAAAGCGCCGCGGATCCGGCACCGGTTTGACCCAGGCAATGCCGTCTAAATCGGTATGAGCGAGGAATGATAGATCGGTTTCAATCAAGGTGTCCGAAAACGCCATCAGCATTGGCCCGTGTAGATGCTCCCGTGCCAAGTAGAGCGCATCTGACTGCCCACGCATGACCTCTTGCACCACATAATGCACTGTCAGATCGGGATGATGCTGGCGCATGTGGGCTTCGATTGCGGTTTGCTGTCCTGGCCCGACGATAAAAACGTACTCGATGTTGAAAGAGGCCGGCACACTGTTAAATTGTGCCAAGACGTAATCTAAAACGGTTTTACCTGCCAGGGGGAGCAGGGATTTGGGTTTGCTCCAGGTGTGAGGGCGCATGCGCGTGCCAAAACCGGCCATTGGGATCGCGATGGTGAGCGTGTGCGTCAACAAGCCTGCCTCCGTAGGGTGATGGATTTAAGCCTCTCTCAATAATTGTATCATCCCTAACCCCGCTTAAGCCTTACGTGCACCTAACACCATCTTAGTGATCTCTGCCACCACCGCGGGCAGGAAAATTAAGGGCAGGATGAGTTTCCACTGCGCCCATGAAAGTGGGACGGTGGCGAAGATGGGGTTGAAAAACGGCACATACACGACCATGAGGAGCAGGGCTAGCGAACTGAGTACAGCCAAGTTCATCCAGCGGTTACTGAACAAACCGATTTTGAGTAAAGGATACCGTTCGGAGCGCGCGGTGTAGGCACGTAAGAGTTCGGAACTGGAAAGGGTAACGAATGCCAATGTGCCGGCCAGGGTGGCATCCTGACGCAAGCCCAGGGCAAACGCAATGAGCGTGGCCGCCGTGATGGCTACCGTCTGAATGGCGACGCCAATTTGCATAAAGCGATTGATGATCGGCTCTTTGGGTGGACGCGGGGGGTGCTGCATAATATCCGGGTCACCTTTCTCGGTGCCCAGTGCCAGCGCCGGCGCGCCGTCGGTGATCAGGTTGAGCCACAGTAGTTGAATCGGCAAGAGCGGTGAGAGAACCCGTCCTGCGGTTGGAAAGAGCCAGCGCCCTAAAGCGGTGGGCAGGAAGATGATGAAGATTTCAGCCAGGTTGCACGAGATCAGGTAATAGACAAACTTGCGGATGTTGCTGTAAATGATGCGCCCTTGCTCTACGGCGGCAACAATGCTGGCGTAGTTATCATCGGTGAGCACCATGTCCGCGGTTTCTTTAGCGACATCGGTGCCGGTGATGCCCATGGCGATGCCGATGTCGGCGCGTTTGATCGCCGGTGCGTCGTTGACGCCGTCGCCGGTCATGGCGACGATCTCACCGTTGGCTTTGAGCGCTTCCACGATGCGCAGTTTGTGTTGTGGCGAAACACGGGCGAAGACATCGGTACGCTGTACCTCGCGCTGCAGGGTGGCATCGTCCATGGCATCCAACTGGGCGCCGGTCAGAACTTGATGCTGGGGGCGCAGTAACCCGATGGTCTCGGCGATGGCGCGGGCAGTGTTGGGATAGTCGCCGGTGATCATGATGGTGCGGATGCCGGCCCGTGTGGCTTTTTGCAACGCGGGAATCACCTCGGGGCGGGCCGGATCTATCATGCCGATCAAGCCAACAAAGACGAGATCGCGTTCCAAGGCTTCAGGATCCGTTTGCTCCGGGAGGGCCGGGATGACGCGATAAGCCACGCCTAAAACCCGCAGTGCCTCGCGGGTCATGGCGTCATTGGCGGCTAAAATGCGCTGGCGGGTGGCGTCATCGAGCGGCTGAGGCTGATCATAGCGATCCTGATAGTAGCGGCACAGGCGAAGCACTTCGTCTGGTGCACCTTTGACGGTTACCACATGGAGATCAGGGGCAACGGCGGCGCCAAAGGGCGAGGCATCATCAGGGCGGGGGGCGCGCACGGCGTGAACCGTGACCATGCGCTTGCGCATCGAATCGAAAGGCACCTCGTCTTCGCGGGGATAGGCCATTTGCAGTTGTTCGGGAAGGGCACCGGCTTTAGCCGCCGCGACCAGCAATGCCCCTTCAGTTGGATCGCCCACAATGCGGTAGGCGTTTTCGCCGTTGTTGGTATTCACTTCGAGAACGGCATCATTGTTGAGCGCGCCGATCCACAGAGCGGTGAGCACGGCAGGATATTGATTGAAGTCCAGGGCTTTCCCATCAACGCGGAATTCGCCCTCGGGCACGTAGCCGTGCCCGCTGACCTCAACGAATGTGCCATCCACCCAGAGGCGGGTGACGGTCATGGCGTTTTGGGTGAGGGTGCCGGTCTTGTCCGAGCAGATCACCGTGGCCGAGCCCAACGTCTCCACCGATGAGAGGCGGCGAATCAAGGCATGGCGGCGAATCATCTCGCGCATACCCAGGGCGAGGCTGATGGTAACAATGGCCGGCAACCCTTCGGGCACGGCGGCGATAGCCAGGCTGACCGCCACCATGAACATCTCCAAGATATTGCCACCTTGGAGAATGCCGGTGAGGAAGACCAAGCCGCAGATGATCAGGGCGGCGATGCCCAATGTTTTTCCCAATTGGTCAAGTTTGCGCTGGAGGGGTGTCTCTTCTTCCTCCATGGTTTGGAGCATTGTGGCGATCATCCCCAGTTGGGTGCGCATGCCGGTGCTGACAACCACGCCCCGTCCGCGCCCATAGACGACCAGGGTGCCCATGAAGGCGGTGTTTTTACGATCACCCAGTGGTGCATCTTCTTTGAGCAGGGCGGTGGCATCTTTTTCTACCGCTACCGATTCACCGGTCAAGGCTGCCTCTTCTACACGCAAGTTGACCGCCTCGAGCAGGCGCAGGTCAGCCGGGACGTAGTTACCGGCTTCCAGAAAGACGATATCCCCCGGTACCAGTTCGCGCGCGGGAATGGTTTGGCGCCGTCCATCGCGGAGCACTAATGCCTCGGGCGCGGCCAGTTGTCGCAAGGCGGCCAGTGCTTGTTCGGCACGGCTTTCTTGAATCACACCGAGCACGGCGTTCAAGATCACAATGGCAATGATGGCGGCTGAATCCACCAACGGCTCGCCTTGAGATAGGCTGATGACGCCGGAAATGACGGCAGCCACGATCAGCAGGATGACGACGAAGTTATTCAGTTGCCCGATCACCATCTGTAAAAAGGTGCGGCGCTTGGGCTCGGCCAATTGATTGGGTCCGAACTGCGCCAGACGGCGTTTAGCCTCTTCGGTGGTCAGGCCGGTTTCCAGCGGCGTGCGCAAACGCCGGATGGTCTCGTGGGCGTTGAGCGCGTGCCAAGCGATGTCTAAATCTGAGGGGGGTAGTGCGCCGGCGGTTGTGTCGGTTGGCGCGGCAAGAGGAACGGTCATGCTCATTCTCCCTGAATAGTAGTAAGAAGGCACGTGTGAAGTGCGTCTGGGGATAGCCCCAACCGGGTGCCCCGGGGTTTAATTCTACCCCCTCTTCACTTGACTTGGCGCAAGATTCCCTTCCCGCCGGCTAAAGCGTCCTGTGTGGGGATGATCTAAATCCTTGCCTTGATGCGGCGGCTAGATTTTCTCTCTCTCCAGGGTTTGCGCCCTTGGCTCCGAAGGTTTTAACTCCGGGCCGATATAGGTGCCGGGTTTGATGATGCCATCCTTAGGGATAACCACAATACCATCGCGTACCACCCAACCATCCCCGTCCAGATCGGTGCCGCGGGGGAAGGGGCGGATGATCACGCCGCGACCAATGCGGGCATTTTTATCAATGATCGCCCCGGAGATTTCGCACCCCGGCCCGATTCCGATGGGCACGGTGCCCAGCATGGTCTCATCGTAATCCTCACACCCCACTTTCTCGTAGTAATCGGCACCCATCAGCACGGTGTTTTCAATACGGGCACCGTTGCGGATGCGACTGCGCAGACCGATCACCGAGCGGCGAATCTCAGCGTTGCGGATGCAGCACCCCTCGGCGAGTAGAACGTTTTCCAGGACACTGCGCTCAATGGTGGAGCCGGGCAGGAAGCGTGGGTGGGAGTAAATCGGAAACTCAGGGTCAAAGAAGTTGAAAGGCGGGTTGGGGTCGGTCAGGGCGAGATTGGTTTCGTAGAAGGAACGGATCGTACCGATGTCCTCCCAGTAGCCGTCGAAGTCGTATGAATAGACATGGTGGTAGTGAATGGCATAGGGAATAACCTCACCGCCGAAGTCGTCAAATTCAGGGTGCTCTTCCAGCAGTTTGATCAACACCTCAATATTGAAGAGGTAGATCCCCATGGAGCCAATGTAGGGACGCTCAGGGTCGTCACGGCTGACCATTTCGGCCAGCAGGTCAGGGTCTTTGGGTTTTTCGGCAAAGCGGATAATGCGTCCGGTAAGGTCGCGTTTGAGGATGCCGAAACGCGAGGCTTCAGACGTAGGAACAGGCTTTACGGCAACGGTGATCTCGGCACCGCTTTCCAGGTGTTGGCGGAACATCGGCGCGTAGTTCATGCGGTAGAGGTGATCGCCGGCCAGGATGAGCACGTAGCGGGCTCGGGTCGCGCGAATTTCAAAGAGCTGTTTGCGCACCGCGTCAGCCGTGCCTTGGTACCAGTCGCTGCTGGAGAGGGTTTGTTCTGCCGCCCAAATCTGCACCCAGCCGCGGTGGAAGTTGTCGAACTGGTAGGTATTGGTGATATGGCGGTGCAAGGAGACCGAGTTGTACTGCGTCAGCACCGCGATGCGAAAGATACCGGAATTGATGCAGTTACTGATCGGGATGTCAATCAGGCGGTATTTTCCTGCAATCGGTACGGCGGGTTTGGAACGCAGTAGTGTTAGAGGGAAGAGGCGCGTCCCTCGTCCACCCCCTAAAATTACGGCTAATACCTCATCTAATGTGGGCATGGGGCCTCCTTTCGCGCGTTTAACTCTATTTTACAGATTTTTCTGCCCCGATGCATGTGCCGATACAAGGTCAATTCAGGCCGAGGGGCGGGATGTTGCGGGCGAGGTTTCGAGATCCGCAATTTGGGCCAGGCAGGCGTCATCGGTGGGGTTAGGCTGATAATGCGTTTGGAACCAAGCGGTCAGAATCTCTTTGGCAATGGGCCACGAGGTCAGGCGCAAAGAAAGGCAAAGCACGTTGGCGTTGTTCCACAGGCGGGCGCCGCGGGCGGTTTCAGCATCTACACACAGGGCGGCACGAATGCCGCGGACTTTGTTGGCGGCAATGCTAACCCCGGTGCCGGTCCAGCAGAACAGGATGCCCTCATCGGCTTCGCCCTTGACCACCGCCTCGGCGACGCGGCGCGCTACGGCCGGCCAGTAAGTCTCAGGGGTGGTGTAACTCTCACCCACCGCAGGGCCGAAGTAGGTTACCTGATGTCCTTCGGCTTCCAGGAACTTAAGCACTTCCTCCACCACATACGTTCGTTCATCCGCACCGACAGCCAGTTTCATCGCAAACCTCCTACACATTCTAGAATACGATAAAATGAGAGGCGTGGTCAACCAGGTCAACCCGCGTCTTTTTGCCCGTGAGCCGCTGCGGCGCTGTGGGTGGCCGCAGTGTGGGGCGGCGTGCTGTGCGTATGGCGTGTGGCTGGATGAGCGGGAATGGCGCGATTTATTGGCCCACGCCACTTTAATCATACCCTATTTGCCACCCGGTCGGCGCGATCCGGCCCGCTGGTTAGACGGTCGCCGCGAAGATGATCCTTTCGTCCCCAGCGGGCGTGTGGTGCACACTCGAGTCTATGCCGATCCTACCCATTATGCCGGAAGCGCATGCGTCTTTCTGCGCCCCGATTACAAGTGTGCTCTACAAGTGGCCGGCGAGGCGGCTGGGTACCACCCCTGGCGATTCAAACCCTTTTACTGTATCTTACATCCCCTGGACCTGGATGAGCAAGGCCGCATTACCCTGGATGAGGCCACCGCGCTGGCAGAAGAGCCTGGGAGTTGTTTGCGCTGGGCTGAAGAAGCGCAACCCCTCGTGGAACTCTTTGCCGAGGAGTTGCGCTATCTGTTGGGAGATGAAGCCTATCAGGCACTGCTTAATCGGGTCAAATAGGGTAGTGATTGTGGCTACCCCAGCAGGGTGAGTCTCCGTTTTTTCTTCAGCGTGCCAGAAAGGCACCGAAAAGATAACCTGCCAGGGTACTCAGAAGGGCTACCAGACTGACATAGATGCCGGTTTTCTTGCGCCCCATGACGCCGTTGAGCACCAAGATAGATTGCAGTGAAAGTTCGGGATCGGCCAGCAGGTAGGCCAGCAGGGGCCCCCGTGCCATGCCCAAATCCAGGAACATGCGCGCTACCGGGACCTCAACCAGTGTGGGAAAGTACATAAAGACGCCGAAAAGCACGCCGGCAAGGTTAGCCCACAGCGTGTTCTGCCCGGCCACAGCCCGCACCCAGGCGGCGGGGATCAACCCCTTGGCGATGCCGGCCAGGAAGACGCCCAAGATCAGAAGTGGAAAAATCTGCTTCACGAACTTCCAGGTTTCAGCGATCCAGTTGACCAGGTCATCCTGGTCGAAGGCACGCGCGGCTACCCAAATGGTCGCGGCGAGCAGGATGGCAATGGCAAAGAAGCGTCCGGTAAGGCCGATAATGAGACTTCCGCTTTGGGTGATCGGGGCAGCCAGCAGGATGGTCAGCGCAATGGCAACCAGTGCGGCAACCGTCCAGCCCGAAAACCCTTCATAAACGGTTTCAAACCCTTTCCAGGCCAGAAGGGCGATAGCGACCAACAGCACGATCAACATTGTCCCTTGCGGGGTCAGGTTCGCGCGTTCGAGGGCGGCGAGGATGCCCGTAGGCAATTGCCAGGGTAGATGCAGGGTGAGGTAGGTTTGGGTGAGGGCGGAAATTTGCAGGGTGCCGGCGATCAAGATGGCGATCAGCAATCCAAAGACGACCCAAATAGCGGGACGCACGTTCGCACGGGCTGAAAAGAGATCTGCGTTAACCTGGCTCTGGACTTCTTCCTTGCGAAAGATCCAGGCCATGATAAGGCCGATGAGGATGCCAAAGAAAATGGACAGGATCAGGCGGGCGAGGGCGATATCAAAGCCGATGGCGGCCCCGGTATAGGTCAGGGCAAGGATATTGATAGCCGGGCCAACGAAAAGGAACGTTACCGCCGGGCCGAGGCCGGCGCCGCGCTTCCAGATGCCGGCGAAGAGGGGCAGGATGGTGCACGAGCATACGGCCAGGATGAAGCCCCCGAAGGCGGCGGCAGGGTAACTGATCCATTTGGAGGCGCGCGGCCCGAGATAACGGGTGATCGCTTCTTTAGGGATCATCGCGCTCATGTAGCCGGCGATGAGAAACGCCGGCAAGAGGCATAAGAGGACGTGCGCGGCGAGGTAATCCAGTAGGCTGGTCCAGCCCGACCAGAGCAGAGATTGTAGCGTTGTCACCCAGTTCATCGGTATTATCCTTATTCGTGAATTGGAATGTTATTTCGGCAAAAAAAGGCGGGCAAGCGAGCCCGTCGGTACAGTAGACTTACGCTTTCTCAGAAACGCTCAGCCACTGGGCGATCTCGGTGCGTGAGGGCACCCGCCCGGAGCACACCACACGCTCGTTGATCACCAAGGCCGGGGTTGCCAGGATGGGGTAAGCCATGATGGCGTCCAGGTCTTCTACTTTTTCAATCCGCGCTTCGAGGCCGAGTTCGGCAATCACCGCCCGTGTGAGGGCTTCTAAACGCTTGCAGTTGGCACAGCCGGGTCCTAAGACTTTGATGGTGAGCATAGATGTCCTCCGTGGTACAGGGTAGGGATGAGGGCCTCGACTCTAGCCAGGCTGAGATGCCACACGGCATTTGGGGCACGAACAGTTAACGGCTTCTGGCGCCAGCCAAGGTTGAAACGGCGCGGGGAGCATGGCTTTGACTTGATCTAATACCTCGAAAATGCGGGGGTTAGTAACCCGGTAATACACGTTCCAACCCTGGCGCCGCGCGCTAACCAGGCCGCTTTGACGCAGGAACATTAACTGCTGGGAGATATACGCCTGCCGCAAGCCGAGCACGGCCTGGATATGGCAGACGCAAACCTCACCTTCACGCAGTAATTCCAGCAGGGCCAGGCGCACCGGATGCGCCAGGGCACGGAAGATATCGGCGGCAGGGTTGAACTGATCGGTAAACGAGGTTCCTTCATCCATATTCAACATAACGAATGTTATTTTAAATCTAAACAGCGCCCTGTCAAGCGCTGTTTATCATCAAAACGTGGTGATGTTTGACCCACATCCTTGTCGGTGGTGTGGGTAAGCCAGACGTTAGGCAACTTGGCGCAGTTCGGCCAATTCGCGCTCCACGGCTTCGATCTCGGCGCGCAGTTCACGCAGGTAGGCTTCCAGACGCTGAATGTATTCCTCACGAGTTAGGGCAACCATCGCGCCGTGCTCGCTACTGCAACCGCACTGACCACCACAACCACAAGCGTCAAATTCGGCTTCTGGATACATTGGGCCACTCCTTGAACAGAGATAATATGACAATATTTGTCTTAATTATAGCACGACTTGGGTGTATCTAGGGGTGATTTTCAGGCCGGAGCGCCCACATGTTCCGGCTTCAAGTAAGGCCAGCCCAAGAGCAGAATTTCCCCCAGCAAGCGGGCATTGAGATTGGCATCCAGATGGGCTAGCCCCTGTTCCAGTGCAGCCAAGCAGTAGGTAACCTGCCGCTCATCCAAGTGGTGTGCCAGAGCGCGTAGGGCGGATTCAAATGCCAGGTTGGTCAGGGGCACATCGGCTGCGCTGACGCAGAGAAAAAGATCACGCCAAAGCGTCATCCAGGCTTGCAAGGCCGCGCGGAACGTATCGCGGTCTTTGCTCAGGTTCTCGATATATTGGAAGCGCTCCACGCGTCCTTGACCGAGCAAATAGAGGGCATCTTGCAGCCAGCGTTGGTGGTCTTGGTAGCGCTCGGATTCGGTGTAAAAACGCAGTGCTAATCCCGGGCATCCCCCGGCGAGATGGGCCAGTTCGCGCGCCTGATCGGGGGAAATGTCGCGTTCCTGCGTCAGAATAAGGGCAAGGTCGGCAGGGGGGAGGGGGCGTAGGCGCAGTACCTCACAACGCGAAACAATGGTCGGGAGCAGGCTTTCGGGTGTATCGGCGGTGAGCAGTAAAATGGCCTGGCCGGGAGGTTCTTCCAGGGTTTTCAGTAGGGCATTTTGCGCGCTGATGGTGGCACGTTCCATATTCAGAAGAAGCGCCACACGGTAGCGGCTCTCGTAGGGTGCCAGTTGTAAATCGTGTTGTAGGGCGCGTACCTGATCCACTTTGAGTGTGTTCCCACTCTCGACCTGCACCGGGAGTAAATCGGGATGAGCCATTTGGGCGATTTGGCGGCAGGTGCGGCAGGTGCCGCAGGGCTCACCCGGAGCAAGTGGTTGGGGGCAGTTGAGGGCTTGGGCAAAGCACAGAGCCAGCGTGCGCCGCCCGACCCCGTTCGGCCCGCAGAACAGGTAAGCATGGCGAACGCGCCCTTGTCTTAGATGCCCTTGTAGCAGGTTAACAGCCCAGGTGTGACCCCAAATCTCCCAGCCCATGGTGTTTAGGATTTTAGCCCAAGTGGGGGATTATGGCAACGCCCTTGACAACCCCTTGCTTTTGCCGATAATAAAGCCAGATTTGTGCGACACCCCAAAGATGGCACAACGGCGCTGACGGAGGAAAGTAGATCGGCGGAAGGCGCCAGAGAGGTTGGGGCGTAGGCTGAGACCCCAACTCGTTGGAAACCGGTCGAAGTTCCCTCCCGAGCCGCTCAGGGGAAACCTGCCTCACCTCGGCATTGTACCGTGCAGGTAAGTAGTCTGAGCCGCCTGGCCCCCGTTAGCGGGCACGCCAATCGCCGCGTTACGCGCGGCTGTTGGTCGAGTGGGCTGTGGAGACACAGCCAATCAGGGTGGTACCGCGGGCTGAAACCCCGTCCCTGACCGGGACGGGATTTTTATTTCGTGGAGGTTGCACGATGGGTGATATTCCCGAGATTCAAGAGTTAGAGACCTTGCAGGCAAAAGCACTGGAAGATTTGCAGAATGTGGCTGACGAGGCTGCTTTGCAGGCCTGGCGGGTGGCTTACTTGGGACGCAATGCGCCCTTGATGCAGGTCTTTTCGCGCTTGGGGCAATTGCCAAAGGAAGTGCGTCCCCAGGTGGGACAGCGCGCCAATCAAGTCAAGCAGGCCCTGGAAGCCGCGCTGGAAGAGCGCCAGGCGGCTTTGCGCGCCGAAGCCCTGCGCCGAGCCTTGGAAAGTGAGCGCCTGGACGTGACCCTACCCGGACGACGTCCGGAACTGGGCGGTTTGCATCCCACCACGCGCACCTTGCGGCGTATTGTGCACATCTTTGCCGAGATGGGCTTTCAGGTCTATCGCAGTCGCGAGGTGGAGAGCGATGCCTATAATTTCGAACTGCTGAACATGCCGGCGCACCACCCGGCGCGGGACTTATGGGACACGTTTTATACCACGACTCCCGGCGTATTGTTGCGCACTCACACCTCGCCGGGTCAGATTCACGTTATGCGCGAGCGCGCACCGGAGCCCATTCGCGTCATCTTGCCGGGTATGTGCTATCGCTATGAGCAGATCAGCGCCCGCTCGGAGATCCAGTTCAACCAGGTCGAGGTGTTGGCGGTAGGGCGTAATATCACCTTCAGCGATCTAAAAGGCACGCTGAACACCTTTGCCCGCCGTCTCTTTGGCGAGCAAGCACGCACCCGCTTGCGACCCTCATACTTCCCCTTCACCGAACCCAGTGCGGAGATGGATGTGGAGTGTTTTGTCTGTGGGGGTAAGGGGTGTACGGTATGCAAGGGCTCCGGCTGGTTGGAGATCTTGGGCTGTGGCATGGTGCATCCGACCGTGCTGCGCAACGGCGGCTACGATCCCGAGGAATTCAGCGGCTTTGCGGCCGGAATGGGGGTGGAGCGTATCACCATGCTGCTCCATCGCATCGAAGATATCCGCTATTTCTGGGCGAATGACGTCCGTTTCCTGAGCCAATTTTAGATTGAGATCCGTCGAACGCATGGAGGTAAGATGAAAGTACCGCTCTCGTGGTTGAAGGAATTTGTAGAAATTGATCTTTCCTTGCCCGAATTGGCCTATCGCCTGACCATGGCCGGGCTGGAGGTGGAAGAAATTCGCCTGGTGGGACTGCCCATGCCAGAGGGGGCGCATGAGTTCAAGATTGAAGGCCTTTCCTGGGATCCCGATAAGATCGTGGTGGCGCAGATTGAAGAGGTCATGCCTCATCCCAACGCAGATCGGTTGGTTCTGTGCCGCCTCTTTGATGGGCGCGAGACGCTGACCGTGCTGACCGGCGCGCCCAACCTGTTCCCCTATAAAGGGCAGGGGCCGCTTCCCAAACCGCTTAAGGTGGCTTATGCCCGCGAAGGGGCACGCCTCTACGATGGGCATCAACCCGGTTTTGTCCTGACCACGCTCAAGCGCACTAAGATTCGCGGCATCGAGTCGTTCTCTATGGTCTGCTCGGAGAAGGAATTGGGTATTTCCGAAGAACACGAGGGCATCATCATCCTGGATGACGATGCCCCGGTCGGGGTGCCGCTGGTGGACTACATGGGCGATGCGGTGCTGGAAATCGCCATCCTGCCCAATATGATCCGGGCGGCCAGCATCCTGGGGGTAGCGCGCGAATTGGCGGCGCTAACGGGTAAACCACTGCGCCGACCCGCTTTGCCCCCCTTTGAACAGAGCGGTTCCATCAACGGGCGGGCGGCCATCGAAATCACCGACCCGAGCCTGAACCCGCGTTTTGTGCTGGGCCTGATCGAGGGGGTGACCCCGCGCCCCAGCCCGTATTGGGTGCAGCGCCGGTTGCGCCTGGCCGGGATGCGCCCGATCAACAGCGTGGTAGATGCGACCAACTACGTTATGTTGATGCTGGGCGAGCCTCTGCATGCTTTCGATTATGATGTGCTTAAAGCGCGTGCGGGTGGTCAATCCCCAACGATTATCACCCGTGCCGCGCGTGAGGGCGAGCGCCTGACCACGCTGGACGGCGTCGAACGCGAATTAGAACCCTACATGATCCTGGTCACGGATACGGCCGGCCCGCTCTCTTTGGCCGGTATTATGGGCGGCTTGGAGAGCGAGGTTACCGAGACCACGCGTAATGTATTGCTCGAAGGTGCAACCTGGAACCCGGTGCACGTCCGCCGCACCGCCTCAGCCTTACGCATCAACTCTGAGGCCGCCTATCGTTTTGCGCGTGGGGTGCATCCGGCGTTGGCACCCGAGGCGGTGCAGGTGTGTTTGGCCTATATGGCCGCTTGGAGCGGTGGGCGGGTGGCCGAGGGTTTGATTGACGCCTACCCCCAGCCGCACGTAGATCCGGAGATCCGGTTGAGCGAGGCCGAGGTGCGGCGCTGGCTGGGGGTGCCGCTCACGGCGGCAGAAGCGGCCGACCTGTTGGGGCGTTTGGAATTCACCTGCCGGGTGGAGGGAGATACCGTTATGGCCAAAGTGCCCCCGCACCGCTTGGATATCAGCGAAGGGGTGATTGGCAAGGCGGATCTGATCGAAGAGATTGCCCGCTTGTATGGCTATGACCGCCTGCCGGAGACGTTACCCGCCGACCCCCTACCGCGACAGCGCAATCAGCCCTTGTTGGATGCTGAGGAAGCCCTGCGCGATGTGTTGGTCGGGCTGGGACTACAAGAGGTGGTGACCTACCGCCTGACCTCGCCGGAACGCGAGGCGCGCTGGCTGGCACCGGCAGAAGGCGACTATACCCCACCGGAATACGTGCGCCTGGCTAACCCAATTGCGCCGGAACGCAGTGTGATGCGCCGTAGTTTGCTGGCGGGGGTGTTGGAGATCGCCGAACGCAATGCCCGTTTGACCGACCGCCTGGCATTCTTTGAAATCGGGCCGGTATTTCTGCCCCAGGTAGAACAAGATTTGCCCGCCGAGCCCTTGCGCTTGGCCATGGTGTTGAGCGGTGTGCGCCACTTGCCGGCTTGGGATCGTGCCGAACCTCCCGTGGCGGATTTCTTTGACCTCAAGGGGATTCTCGAAGCCCTGGCCGAAGCCTTGCACCTGCCTCAATGGCGGGTTGAACCGGGACAGCAGCCCAACCTGCATCCGGGTAAATGCGCCCGGCTCTACAGCGGCGATCAGGACCTGGGCTATCTGGGCGAGGTGCACCCACTGGTCAAGGAACGCTACGACTTCGGCCCGGCGCCGGTGCTGGTGGCCGAATTGGATGCCCAGGCCCTGCTGGCGCTGGTGCCGCAACGCTTTGAGGTAAGCGCGGTGCCGGTTTATCCGCCGGTGATCGAGGACATCGCCGTGGTGGTGGATGAGAGTGTGCCGGCGGCTCAGGTCGAGGCGGTGATCCGCCAGGCCGGTGGTAAATGGCTGACACGCGTGCAGTTGTTCGACGTCTTCCGCGGTGAGCAAATTGGGGCCGGGAAGAAGAGCCTGGCGTATAATTTGACCTATCAGGCGCCGGATCACACCCTTACCGATGCCGAAGCCGCGCAAATTCGGCAGAAGATTATCCGCCGCCTGGAGCAAACTCTGGGAGCGCGTTTGCGCAGTTAGCGGAGGCTTATGACTCAACCTAAGTGGCTGGAATGGGCACAGCGCCTGCAGGCGCTGGCCCAATCCGGCTTGGCCTATACCCCTAATCCGTATGATGCCGAACGCTATCGTGCCCTGCAAGCGATCGCGGCTGAAATCATTACCGCTCACAGCAATGTGGGCGCTGAGGTGGTTGCGGAGGTGCTGATGCGCGAGGCGGGTTACGCCACCCCCAAAGTGGACATCCGCGGGGTGGTCTTTGATGCGCAGGGGCGCTTATTGCTGGTCAAGGAACGCGCCGATGGTGGGTGGACGTTGCCCGGCGGTTGGGTAGATGTGGGAGAGCCTCCCAGCCGAGCGGTCGAACGCGAGGTGTGGGAGGAATCGGGGTACCGCGTGCGGGCGGTTAAACTACTGGCGCTGTACGACCGCAACTGTCACGGCCATCCGCCCTATCTTTTCCACCTCTATAAGATATTCATGCGCTGTGAGTTGTTGGGAGGTGAACCCCAAACCAGCCTGGAGACCGATGGGGTGGGTTTCTTTGCCGCGGATGCCATTCCACCGCTTTCGCTGGCACGCACGACGCCGGACGAGATTCAGCGCATGTTTGAACATTATCGGCATCCCGATTGGCCTGCCGATTTCGATTGAGCCATGCGCCCGGTTGATCGTTTGAAACGCGGAATCCTTATCGTGGGACTGGTGTGGCTGATGGCGGCCTGCCAAGTGGCGCCGCGACCTGAAACCACCCCCGACTTGTCCCCGCTTTCCACGCCAACCCAGCGCGCTACCCAATCGCCCAGATGGCCTACCGAAACCCCGGCCTGGTCTGCCGCGGCTCTGCACGGGGTTGAGGTTAACCTTTGGCATCCGTGGGTGGGGGAGTTAGAGGCCACTCTGAGTAATTTAGCGTCGCAGTTCAACCGCGAGAATCCCTGGGCAATTGAGGTGAATGTGGTCTCGGCGGGCAGCAGCATGGTGCTGGCCGATTGGGTGGAACAGGGGCATCCGGATGGCCTGGTTGCCCAGGGTGTGGTGGCACCTTCGGCGACCCTGTTGACTTGGCACATGCGCGATGGCCGTATGCGTCTGCTCAATGACTGGCTGAATGACGGCGAGTGGGGGTTGAGCGAAGCGCGCCGGGCCGAGATACCGCTGGTCTTCTGGCAGAGTGATCAGGTGGATGGATGGCAAATTGGCCTGCCGGCACTGCGCAGTGCGAATGTTCTCTATTACAACTTGACCTGGGCGGCTGAGTTAGGGTTCCATGCTCCACCCCAGACCCTGGAAGAATGGCGTGCCCAGGCCTGCGCGGCGGCAGCCGCCAATCGCCGCGATGCCGACCGCACCAACGACGGCACCGGGGGGTGGCTGGTGGCAACCGATCCGCTTACGGCCCTGGCCTGGTTGCGCGCGTTTGGCCTGCGAGATGAATTTGACCCTGCCGGCGGCGGGTGGCGTTTCAATCAGCCAACCGCGCTGGAAGCCTGGGCCTTTTTGCGGGATTTGGTGGACGAGGGGTGTGCCTGGGTGGGACGTGAGCCTACGCCCTACGATTATTTTGCCCAGCGACGGGCGCTCTTTTACAGCGGTGAGGTCTTGGATCTGATGGCTCAGCGCGAGGCGATGCAGCGCAACCACAGCCAAGATGTATGGACGGTGCGCCCCTATCCGGGAAAGAACAAGCCGCTGGTTCTGGTGAGCGGTCTTTCCTATGGCATCCTGCGCAGTACACCCGAGCAGGAACTGGCGACCTGGCTGTTTATCCGCTGGCTGCAGGCGCCGCAGCCACAGGCCGCGCTGGTGCGCGCCGGCGGTGGTTACCCGATGGGACCGTCAACACTGGCGTATCTTGAGGATTATCGCGCTGAAAATCCCCAGTGGGGCGAAGCGCTAACGTTTATTCCCATTGCTCAGATACCACCTAACACCCCAGCCTGGCGGCAAGCGCAATGGGTGGTGCAGGATGCCTTTGCGCAGGCCTTGCAGGGCACCACCCCGCGCACGGCCCTGCCCGATATCCTGGCCGAACTGGACACGACTTTGGCGGATGTGGCCAGGGGGTGGTGAGGTTGGAACACAATGAATAATCCCGCTTAAACTCAATCTCCCCTTGTGGGTCTGCTTGAATGATCGGTGTGCTTAACCGCCGTCGGATTGAGTGATCCAGTATTGAACTCCGAAGTTGATTGCCTTATCACGTGAGTTTGTTACGGCGTTGTCAATGTAATAGGAATTTTGTGTTTGCCTCAACATTGGTCGGCAGATTATAACCACCACTATTACGGGCAATTGAATGAGTAAGGCCGCTAGACGTGCTGGTTTTTGCTGGTAGAGCAAAAATCCACCAGCTTTTGGACAGACCCTTTCCAACCTGGTCGTTTCTTGGTTTTTCGGGAACAAATTGGAGGTGTAAGTGGGGTATCGGGAAAATTCACTGGTTAGTAATAGTAATGCGTTATTGCCTCGATGTGGCATGTAGGATCTTTTGGAGTAAATCCAGAATGGCGTTATCACTTGCTAAAGGAGTTGTAGAAATCAACCAAGCAGGGGAGATGCATAGCAGAGAAAATCCCAGTATAAAAATCAAAAGTGATATCCATTTTTTCCAAACATTGGTCGCTGTGAGGTACTCTGCCAGACCAATCCACGCCATGAAGCCCAGCATGGGTACCAGAAGCCAATTTTGTTTTGTGAAGATCCAAATAAGTCCTAAAGTTGTTAGGAGTGTTATCACCGCCCACTTTCCGGCAGAAGATCGTAACGGTTTTGCAAGTGTATCCTTAACTTGCGTAGTTCGGTTGTCGAGCGCAGGGGCCTTGTTAGCTTCTTCAGACAGTGTTTTGTCTGTGGCACTGCTCCATCCCATCTGGGTTAGTTTGATGACTGCTTCGGTTCGAGAGGTTACGGCCAGCTTGGAATATATTGAACTCAAGTGGGCTTCAATGGTACGATTTGAGACACCCAGGGTGTGGGCAATTTCTTTGTTGCTTTTTCCCTGGAGCAGTAAAGCCACGACTTCAATTTCGCGGTTGCTAAACATTGGATCAGGATATTGTTCCATGAGCTCTTGTTATGCCCGGACCACATTGCTTAATATCAATACATGGCTTAAGTTTACCCCCTCTTAGATGTCTGGTGATGGCTGTTTTGGTAACTTGGGTGTGGAATGCATTACTGACTGTTGCATTATCAAGACAGTTTTTCGGAAAACCCATAAGAACAACTCTTAGTCCATTTCTAGCACGTGTATAAGTGACCAAAAGTTGGGGGCTGGCGAAGGTAATTTCGTGCATCATTGGCCAAGCCATTGTCTGGTTTGGATAAGTTTTTCCAGAAGGATGCGAAGGTTGTCCGAAGGCATCTTATTAGAAGCCGTAATCAATAGAGCTGGTGATAGGCAAAGGCCAGAGAGGCTAAAGATGAGGATCAGCAAGGAAAGCCCTTTTGCCCACCCGCGTTTAGTTGTTAGATGCATGGCTAGACTCGACCATACCAAGACTCCAAAGATAACGACCAACAACCATGGTTGCTTGGATATCAAGAACACTATGCCGAATGTTATTAGTAACGTGAGTGTTACTCCGATCCAAGCAAATGAAGGTTGCTGAAGTAGGGAGAAAAATGACTTCTTTACCATCCTGCGTTTCCCCAATAGGAACCATCTGAGAAGACATATTGATCCACCCAGGGGTAAAAATTCCATACACAGCCCATTCCGGGTGCAATCTCGCAAAATGAACCTTGAGTCCAGGCACGATATAGGGCTTGACCCTTCCCGCCCGACTCGGTGTTTCCAATGTGCCCGTTAAACTGGTATATAGGAGCATTGACTGTTCCCCAACGCGTGCGCGACAGGCTGGTGATCTTTTGACCATCATAACACCAGCTAATCTCTTGAGCATAAGTGGCTACTTTGATTTGCAGGGAATTGTAAATATCGATGCCCTTGGTGAATATTTTACATCCACCAGCAGAAATCATGTAAATGTCTTTAAGCGGCTGGCTCTCTGAAACGCTCTCAAATGGGATGGCAACGTAATAGGTACCCTGGGTTGATCGCTTCCAGTATTGGATGTTCACCTCCAGTCCGTTTGCATTTGCGGTCACCAAGTTTAGAGATAGCAATGATGTTAAAATCATCAGGGTAAAAATGAATCGTCTAATCATGATTTTTTTACCTCCGTATTGGCTTTCTAGATCTTCCTATTCAATAAATATGGTAAAACCAGCAGTGGAGAATTTTCAACTGTGGATTTCCGAATCTAAGCATTATGGTTTGACCCATCGCGGGGATAACTATACATCTCTGCCTCGAGAATTAGAGGAGAGATACTCCCATTATCCAGTCCTTGTTGTTGCCGAGGTTATTGCCAAGGTGGGTTGGGTTGACCGGGCTCTGGTCATCTCGGTTTAACCCGCTCAAATGACTCTACAATCTGATCGGCAACGGTCTGAATTTCGGGCGGAATGGTACGCTGAACGGTTTCTAGGGAATCCAGGCCAGTGATGAAGACCATATCGCCTACCCGGGTTTCACAGGCCCAGTTGTATAGTACTGTGGGGACCTCGCTTTGGTAGACCAACACTTTGGCGGGGAATGATCTTGCCTAGAAAGTTAATATGGCCCTGATCCAGCACCTCACCCTCGCCGATCTCAGTACGTGTGATTGAGACCTCCGTTTCATAAATGAAAAATTAAACCTGATATGGAGTTCAAACCCCGGTATCGTGCGACTGGCAAGACCTACGAAATGAGCATTTTCAACGATGATTTTCCAATCGGGTGGAAAGGAAAAAGCGAAGCCGTATTTGGGATGGATGTAGCGATTCCAACTGAAATAGTGGCCCGAGGTCACCTGTTCAACCCGGCCCAGGATGGGAGTCGGAGTTGGTGATGGGGTAACCGTTTCAGTGGGAGGTGGTTTGATATCAAAGGTCATTTCGAGGATGAGAGTGGAAGGAAAAGTTGTTGGAGGCAAAGGTGGAGAGGATGGCAAAATCTTCGCCGGTAATGCGGTCGGAGAGGATAAGGGAGTAGTGGACTGACACCCTGTGATCAGGGCTGCCCCGAGCAGAAGCACGATTGAAAAAAGTAACGTAGTGATGGGAATGGTTTGGGTATGATGGCAGAGCATAGAACAAACCATTTCAGCGAGATTGATGTAGTCTCTACCGATGTCCTTATCCCCATAAGTGACGTGCCCATAGGTTGGTTGTGGTTTTGTCCCGCCAGGCATTATTTCGCCCGGTTTTTGGCGAGGAGCTATTCGCCTGCCCTAATCCGGGTGGTCAGGAATCTCGCCTCTATCGTGTCCACGCATCTCTACCAAAAAGAGAAGAAATCCCTCGGGAATATCCAAGATAACACATAACGATGCAAGTCTAACTGGGATCTGATACCTATCTTTCTTAGATGAGGCTCGCGATACCAAGGTTACCCGTTGCCGCTAACGGCTCAAGCCGAAACCGGTGATTGCGTCTTCCCGCTAAACCATGCCCAGGCCTCGCGGATGGCGTCCTCTACGGTGCGGCGTGGGGTGTAGCCCAGGTGTGTCTGGGCTTTGGCATGGGTGTAATAGAAATAATAACCGGCCAGGGCTAAGGTGCGTGCATCTACCGGCAGGTTCAGATAGGCTTCAAGCAGGGAGAACGGTCGGCTGAGGGCGCGCACCAGCCCCGCCGGCCATTCCGGACCCGGCCCGGGTACCCCGCATACCGCGGCGATCTTTTCCGCCAGGGCGCTCAGGGTGAGGTTCTCACCCCCCAGGAGATAGCGTTCGCCGCGTTGCCCCCGTTCCAGGGCCAGCAAATGCCCCTGCACCACGTCCTCGATGTGCACGGCGTTCAGCCCGCCGGCGGTGATGAACGGCAGGCGCCGCTGGGCTACCTGCACAATGATGGACCGCGTCCGCCGGTAGTGATCGCCGGCCCCGATGACCAGGGTGGGATTGACGATCACCGCATCCAATCCCAATGCCACCGCCCGCTGCACTTCCAGTTCGGCCAGATATTTGGCATACGCGTAGGGCCACCGTTCCGGGGGGTAATTCCAGGTGTGGGTTTCATCCATGATGTAGGGAATGTCGGCGTCACGGGTCAGAGGTGGAATACCCAGGGCGACGGCGGAACTGGTGTGCACCACCCGTTGCACCCCGGCACGCAACGCCGCCGTGAGTAAGGCGCGGGTGCCTTCTACGGTTACGGCGTAGTGTTGCGCCGGGCTAGCCCGTTCACCCAGCAGGGCGGCGGTATGCAAGACAACGTCCACCCCTTCTAATGCGGCTTCCAGGGTTTCAGGCCGTGTTAGGTCACCCAGGGCATGTTCCACCGGCAGGTCGGCCAATAACTGCAATGCGCTGGTGGGGCGGTGGAAAGCGCGCACATGGTGTCCTTGCGCAATCAGGGCACGGCACAGATGTCCCCCGATGAAACCACTGGCGCCGGTGACCAGGATCAACATACGTCAGTCCACCCACTCCACTAGGGTCGCTTCACCCTGCCCGACTCCCACGCACAGGGTTGCCAGGCCGTAGAACGGACGGGGCATCTGCGGCGCACGGCGGCGCATCTCATGGATCAACGTGGTCAGGATGCGCGCGCCGGAGCATCCCAGTGGGTGTCCCAAAGCGATCGCACCCCCATTGACGTTGACGATGTCTTCGTTTAATCCCAATTCACGGATCACGGCCAGGGTTTGCACCGCAAAGGCTTCGTTGATCTCGATCAGGCCGATGTGTTCCAGGGTCAACCCGGTGCGGGCCAAAACCTTACGTGTGGCCGGGATTGGCCCCAATCCCATAAGGCGCGGCACAACGCCGGCGGCGGCGCTGGCGAGGATGCGCACCAGTGGACGCAAACCCAAGGCGCGGGCACGTTCCTCGCTCATGACTAGCACGGCGGCGGCGCCGTCATTCATCCCGGAAGAATTGCCGGCGGTCACCGTTCCGCCGGGACGGAAGGCCGGTTTGAGCCGCGCCAGCGCTTCCAGGGAGGTGTCGCGGCGCGGGCGTTCATCGGTCGTCACCAGGATTGGCTCGCCTTTGGGCTGTGGCACGGGCACCGGGACGATTTCCTCCGCAAAACGCCCCGAATCCATGGCGGCGATGGCGCGCTGGTGACTGCGCAAGGCGAAGCGATCCTGTTCCTCGCGGGTGATGCCGGTCATCTCGGCGATATTCTCGGCGGTTTCACCCATGGATTCGATGCCATACATCTCGATCATGCGCGGATGAGGGTAGCGCCACCCCAGCGCGGTATCCCATGCCGTCAGATTGCCGTAGGGGAAGGGTTTTTCCGCCTTGGGAATGGAATAGGGGGCGCGGGACATGCTTTCAACGCCCCCGGCGATAAACACCTCGCCTTCGCCCACGCGGATGGCACGGGCGGCCATGTTGACCGCGGTCAGGCCGGAGGCGCACAGGCGGTTGAAAGTCACCCCCGCCACCTCGACCGGCAGACCGGCCAAAAGCGCCGCCATGCGGGCGACGTTGCGGTTATCTTCGCCGGCCTGGTTGGCACAGCCAAAATAAACCTCTTCGATCAGGGTGGGGTCGAGATGATTACGTTCCACCAGGGTGCGGATGACCAACGCGGCCAGGTCGTCCGGGCGCACGGCGGCCAGGGCGCCCCCCAGGTTGCCGATAGGGGTGCGAATCGCATCCACGATGACAGGAACGGGCATAAAGTTATCCTCCGTAGGGGCGGATTCCGGATTCAAATGAGTTTTATGGAAGGTTGAGGCGCGCTGTGGTCAGTGCCAGGATACTGCCATCGGCAGCGCTCAGGTCGGCGATCTCTAAATAGTATAAACCACCGGGCAGGTTTTGCAGGTCTAATGTGGTTTCAAATGTACCCGGGGCACCCAGATCGGGGGCTTCGACCATGAGCGGCCCGACCAATAGGGTGGTGCCCTGGGCGGTCGTGAGGCGATAGCGCAGGGTGTTTTCAAACGGCGCGATGGTTACTCGACCGCGCAGATGGAGGGCTCTGGTGCTCAGGGTCGTGTTGTCGGTGGGTTCGTCCAGATCAATGCGCCGTTCCTGACCACCCGGCGTTTGCGAGGTGGCACGAATCAACATCAGGTTGCTGTTCACCAGGCGCAGGTCGCGGGTCACCGGTTGGGTTGGGCAGCACCCAGGGTCATTCGGCCCGTGAATGGTTGCCGCCAGGCGAATCGTCCCATCTTGGAGGGTCAGGGTTTCGAGAATAGGGCGGTCGTCAATGAAGTACGAGGCGACGTGACGGGGCAGTCCGTTCTCGTTGAGCAGTGCGACCAGGTTGACAAAAACGCCCGTCCCGCCGTAGTTCTCGGCGATGGTGGCTACCGCATCTCCCAACCCATCCCCGTTGAGGTCGCCGAATGCCATCATTTCGCCCAGTCGCACCGACCAGAAGTCCGGTTGGGTGGGGTCGTTACCGGATTGATACGTGCCATCGTTCAGGCGGATGGTGCGCAGGTTGCCGCTGAAATCGAGTAACATGTATTCGGCGTTGAGCACATCTATGGCGCTCAAGGGAGCATAGGCGGGGGTAGGGGTTAGGGTTGGCGTGGGGGGTAGTGGCGTCGGTGTGGGGGGGATGACCTGCGGCAGGCAGGCGGTCAAACCGGCGACCAGAGATACGAGCAACAGGCGGTGCCATCGGGCCATGAGGTTTCCTTTCTCAAATCAATTCCACATCATGCGCGCCGGATTCGGCCTTCCCGGCAGGGGTGATGCGGATGAATTCGGCACGCTCCCATAATTCGGGCAGGTTATGCGCGCCGACGTAACTCATCCCTGAGCGGAGCCCGCCCACGATCTGGTGCAGGATATCCTTGACCTTGCCGCGGTAAGGCACCAGGGCTTCCACGCCTTCCGGAACGACTTCGCTCCACTCTTCTTCATCGAGGTCTTCGTCGCGGCGTTCCAGACGGCGGCGTTCCACGTTGGCGGTCAGGGAGGCCATGCCGCGCACCACTTTGTAGCGCCGTCCCTGACGCACGACTTCGGGCCCGGGACTTTCCTCGGTGCCGGCCAGCATGTTGCCCAACATGACCGCACTGGCGCCGGCAGCCAGGGCTTTGGTCACGTCGCCGGAGGTGCGCATACCGCCGTCGGCGATGATGGGCACGTTAAGCCGATGCCCTTCGGCGGCGCATTCGGCCACGGCGGTCAATTGCGGCACACCACATCCGGTGACAATGCGGGTCGTGCAGATCGAGCCTGCGCCTACGCCGACCTTCACCGCATCGGCACCGGCCTTCACCAGGTCACGCACGCCTTCGGCGGTTGCCACATTGCCGGCGATCAGCGGAATGGCGGGAAATTTCTGCTTCAGCGTACGCACCATGCGCAGGGCATTCTCGGAGTGGCCATGCGCAATATCCAGCACCAGGATGTCCGCACCGGCCTCCACGCAGGCGGCGGCGCGTTCGATCTCTTCCGGTTTGACGCCGATCGCCACCCCCACCCGTAGCCGTCCCAAGGCGTCCTTGGTGGCGTGGGGGTGCTGCTGAATTTTGACGATATCCTGGACGGTGATTAGACCCGCCAGGCGATTCTCGCCGTCCACCAAGGGAAGTTTTTCAATGCGGTGAGTGTACAACTTTTCCCGCGCCGCTTCTAGCGATTCGTTCTCGCCGGCCACGATCAAGCGCTCGCGCGGGGTCATAACCGTACTGACCGGTGCATCGGCATCGGGGGCAAGCAAGACATCGCGCGTTGTTACCAGGCCTAAAAGATGTTGGGCGTCATCCACGACCACCAGGCCGCCGATTTCTTCCTCGGCCATGATGCGGCGGGCTTCGGCGACCGTGGCAGTCGGGAGGATGGTCAACGGGGTAAGCACCACCATGCTCTCGGCGCGCTTAACCTTGCGCACCATTTCAACCATGCGCTCAATGCTCATAAAGCGGTGCAATACCCCCAATCCACCCTGTTGGGCCATGGCGATGGCCATGTTGGCCTCGGTGACCGTATCCATATTGGCGGAGAGGATCGGGATATGCAGGCGAATCCCTGGCGCCAGCCAGGTGCTGGTGTCCACATCTTTGCGGCTGCGAATATCGGAATACTTGGGCACCAGCAAAACATCGTCAAAAGTTAAACCGGGGTCGGGCCGCAGATTCATACATTCCTCACAAGCATGTTTTGGCGTTTTCATTATAATACGTCCATCTAAATCAACCCCAAAGAAGCCGAAAAAATGCGACCTTTACCGCCGGAATTCTATCTCGATGATGTTACCCGTGTGGCCAAGGCGTTGCTGGGTCAGCGCCTGGTGCGCCGCTTGGAAGATGGACGCCGTCTGGCCGGTTACATTATCGAAACCGAAGCCTATGACGGCGAAGCGGATAAAGCCTGCCATGCCAGCCGTGGGCGCACCCCCCGCAATGCGGTGATGTTTGGGCCGCCGGGGCGGGCTTATGTGTACTTCACCTACGGGATGCACTGGTGCCTGAACGCAGTGGTGGGGCCGGAGGGCCAGCCGGCAGCAGTGTTGATCCGGGCAATCCTGCCTTGTGAAGGCCTGGAGCAGATTGCGCAGAACCGTGCCGGACGCCCGCCGGCAGAATGGACCAACGGTCCGGCCAAAGTCTGTCAGGCGCTTCAGATTGACGGTCGCTTCAACGGGTGTGATCTCACGGCTCCCGACAGCCCGTTGGTGATTGAGCCCGGCTTTAATGTCCCGAATGATTGGCTACAAGTGGGCGCGCGGGTGGGCATTGCCTATGCCCCGGAGCCGTGGCGCTCGATGCCCTGGCGGTTCATCGCCCGCTTGCCGGCAGAGGCCTACGCGGTTTGGAAAATCCCCGCCTGGCTCTGGCCTGAGGCAAGGTCAAAAAAGCCCGGGGATGGAGGTGTCCCCGGGCATCCCGAAAGGGGGTAGGGTTCACTCGTAACGCAGGGCTTCCACCGGTTCCAGGTTGGCGGCGCGGTTGGCGGGGTATAGGCCAAAGAACAGCCCCACCGCGGTTGAGAACAGCGTGGCCAGCAGGATGGCGTCTATGCCCACTTTGGGGTTGAGCGGGGTGTTGCTGGCCGCGGCAATCTGCCCGACCACGAAGGCGATCAGCCAGCCGAAGCCAATCCCGATCAGCCCGCCGAAAAGACTGAGCAGTGAGGATTCGGTGAGAAACTGGATCAAAATATCGCGCTTGCGGGCGCCGATGGCTTTGCGCAAGCCGATTTCGCGCGTGCGCTCGGTCACCGAGACCAGCATGATGTTCATGATCCCGATCCCGCCTACCAGCAGTGAGATGGCGGCAATGCCCCCCAGAAAGATGGTCAGCACGCCGGTAATGGTTTGAGCGGTGGCAACAAAGTCCTGCTGGGAGAAGACGGTGAAGTCATCCACACCGAGTTCGGTGCGGTGGCGGGTGCGCAGGACTTGAGATACCTCTTCAATGGCTTGGGGCACCAACTCCGGACTGCTGACCTGCGCCAGGATCAAGTCCACGCGGTTGCGGTCGCGGCGGATGATGCGCGCCTGGGCCGTGCTGAGAGGGATGAGCACAATGTCATCCTGACTGCCAAAACTGCTCCCACCTTTGGGAGCGGTGACGCCGATAATACGGAAAGGCTGACCTTCGATGCGGATAACCTCGCCGATCAGTCCCTCGCGGCGGCCAAAAAGGCGATCGGCCACCTCAGGGCCGATGACGGCGACCGAGGCTTGCCCGAGCAAATGCTCTTCGCTGATAAACTCGCCTTCCAACAGGGTGTAGTTGCGCACGGCGGCGTAGTTTGAGGTCACGCCGGCGATTTGCACGCTGGTGCGTTCACTGCCGTAACTGACTTCACGTGTGGCGCTCAACACCGGGGCCACCGCGGTTAGGGAGGGCGCCTGAAATGGGTCGGCCAGGGCCTGCGCATCGGCTAACGTTAGCGGTTGGGGATTGCGCACCTGTTCGGTGAAGTTGCCGGGGAATATGAACAGCAAATTGCTCCCCAGGCCGCTGATCGAGCCGGTAATGACATCCTGAGCGCCGGTACCCACGGCCAGCATGGCGATCACCGCCGCCACACCGATCACAATGCCCAGGATGGTCAACCCCGAGCGGAGTTTGTTGGCGCTAAGGCTTTCCAGGGCCTCTAAAATGGCTTGTCCCAGGTTCATAAGCCGTCCTCCACGACCAGGCCGTCCTGAATACGGATAATGCGCTGAGTCTGCTGGGCTACGGTAGGATCGTGCGTCACAATGATCACCGTGGTGCCGAAATCGCGATTGAGGCGCAAAATCAGTTCCAGAATTTCCTTGCCGGATTTGGAATCCAAATTGCCGGTAGGCTCATCGGCCAGGATAATAGCCGGATTGTTGACCAGTGCTCGCGCGATGGCAACCCGCTGCTGTTGACCGCCGGAGAGTTCGGTCGGGCGGTGGTGCAAGCGGTCGCCCAGGCCAACCGCTTCCAGCGCCTGCCGGGCGCGTTCGCGGCGGTCGCCGTTATAACCGGCATAGCGCAGGGGCAATTCCACGTTGGCCAGGGCGGTGGCACGCGGAAGCAGGTTGAAATTCTGAAAGACAAATCCCACTTTGCGGTTGCGAATGCGGGCCAGGTCGTCATCCTTGAGCCGCGAGACATCCTCGCCATCCAGGATGTAGGTGCCGCTGGTGGGTTTATCCAGACAGCCCAAGATGTTCATCAATGTGGACTTACCCGAACCGGAGGGCCCCATAATGGCGACCACTTCGCCGCGGCGGATGCGCACGCTGACCCCGCGCAGGGCGTGCACCTCAACCTGCCCCATCTTATAGACTTTGGTCAAGTCGCGAGCGTCAATGACCCAATCGGTTGCTTCGGTCATACTACCGACCTCCCGCAAAGGGCGGGCGCCCCCCGGTAAACGAGGTGATCTGCGCCGGTGGGTTCAGGATCACCAAATCGCCCTCGCGTAAGTCCCCTTCCAGCACCTGACTGTAGGTCTCTGAGGTTGCGCCTAAGCGAATGGTGACGGCTTCAGGTAGGCCGTTGCGCAGAATATAGACCACCCGCTGGCCTTCCCGCAAGCGCACAGCGCGATTGGGCACCAGCAGTACATCTTCTAATTGCTGTACTAAGATGGTTACGGCGGCGGTCATGCCGGGTTTGACCTGCTCATCCGCATCGCTCAGTTCCAACGTGACGGTGAAGTTGACCACACCCCCGACCGGCGTGCCCACCCGTCCGACCTCAACCACTTTACCGGTATATTCCTTGCCCGGAATGGCGTCAAACGTGAGGCGGGCCGGCTGGCCAATCTGGATGCGGTTGATGTCCACTTCGGGCACCTGCACGTCCACCAGCAGGCGGCTGAGGTCGTCAATGCGGAATGAGATGGTGCCCGGCGCTACCTGGTCTCCCACTTTGGAGCGCACCTCGGTCACCGTGCCGTTGAAGGGGGCTTCCAGGCGCGCCAATTTGAGGGTGGCTTCAAGGGCGGCAATGCGGGCTTGAGCGGCCTGGATGTCCAGCGGGTCAGGGCCGTTTTTGAGCCGCTCCCACTCGCGTTGGGCATCTTTGAGTTGGGCTTCGGCCAGCGCTACGTTGGCATCGGCTTCGGCGATTTCCAAGTCATTTGGTTTGCCCAAGAGATAGTTGAGGTTAGCCAGAGCACGGTCGCGGGCGCGCTGGGCGTTGGCCAGATTGGAGAGCGCCAGGGCACGGCGGGGATCGTCTTCGGGGAGATTGGCTACGCTGTCGTAAATCTCTTTTTGCCGTTCGTATTCGTTCTGTGCCAAGATGTAATTGGCGCGGGCTTCGTCAATCGTCGCTTGGCTGGCGCGCGCGTAATCTTTGCTCTGACGGCGCTTTTGGGCGTCTTCCAATTTCTTCTGGGCTTGCACCAAGGCCAGTTGTGCCTGGGCACGGGCTAAGTCGGAGTGAAGCAGATTGTCTAGGTTGCGCTTGGCGGTGACCAAATCGGCTTCGGCCAGGATAATGTTCTGTGCCAGCGAGGATTTTTCGAGTTCGGCCAGCACTTGCCCGGCCTTGACTGCATCCCCAACGGCAACCGTGATTTTGCCGATCTGACCGCTGGTCTGCCAGGCCAGCAGTGCGCTCTGGTTGGCGCGGACGGTGCCGGTTGCCCCTACCGTGGCAGTCAGGTTGCCCCGTTGGATCGGCTCGGTTTGGAAACCCGTATTGAGCGCAGCGCGGGCCGATTGCCAGGCGCGGAAACCCAAATAGGCGGCGATGACCAGGATGGCGATGACCAGGTAAAGGATCCATTTGCGTTTCATCGGTGTGCTCCCTTGCGCTCCATGAAGCCAGATTTGTTCTAATTATTACCACACTTAACCCGCTTGGGAGAGATCATTTGCAAGGTTGGTGCTCTCTAGGGCCATGATCTCACGGTAAGTTAGCGTCCACAGACTGGAGAGGAAGACCTGTTCCCAAGTGCCCAGGAGCACCAGAGGCGAAAAGACGATCAAGAAGAACGGCGGCAAAACCAGGATCAGCGCGGTCAGGACGGCCAGCGGCTGGGCTAGGAAAAGCGAGGCTAAGCCGTAGATCACCAGGCCGGGGAGGCCGACGATGACCAGGGCGGGGATGAGCATGAAGATATAGAGCGGGATAAGCAGGAAGAAGAGAATCAACGTCGCGATGCCCCAGCCGATTCCGATCCCCAGCACGACCAGCCACATCAGGCCGGCGTTTTTCCACTGACGGCGCAGTAAGCCCAGGGCATGGCGCAGGGCTTCGATGACGCCCATATCTTGTAACACGCAGGCACGGCGGGCGATCTCGCCCAGAACGCCGATCACGACTCCCGCGATAATCAACGCGAGCACCCACAGCAGAAGCAGTCCGATGCCGATGATCACCGCCGGGGCGGTGATGGCCGGAGTTTGGGCCGAAGCGCCGGCAATGAATAGGCCGATGATGGGAATGATCAAAAGCACCCAGAGAAAAATGGGCAAGCCGAGCAAAAGATCCATCAGAAACACCTGCCAGGCTTTGCGCGACCAACCCAGGCGCCAACCCTGACGGAACGAGACTTGAGTTCCTTGTGCTTCATAATCATCCACGAGGCGGATGAGGGCGACCTGGCTCACGTAATGTGCAATGGCCAACACAATCCCCACGATTCCGAAGATGCAGATCAGGACGATCACCAACCCGATTAGAGTGGGCAGGAGTTGGTTGTCCGGAATCTGCGCCAGGGGGCGGAAGAATTCCTCCAACCAGCGTTCAAACACGCCGCTGGGCGCACCCCCATTCCCTTCCATACGGTAGGAGAAGAGGTTATTAACATTCCCCATTCCGCCCCCGCCGGAGGCCGTCAGGGCCAGGAACAAGCCGAAAAGCCAGAGGGTGCGGTAATGCCAGAGGATATGCCAAGAACGTTTAAGGATTTTGATCGGGTCAATCATGGTTATTCTCCTTTGAGTTTAGATATCTCATGCCGACTTCATGGTATGGATCGGTTCTGAAGGTGAGGGGTGAGCCCGGTACCGGTGCAATCCCCAGAGCAACAGCCAAATCAAGTAAAACAGTGCAATCTGCGCTTGCCAGGTGATCAATCCCAGCCACTCCCCGAACCAACGGTCGGCCTGCTGAAGCCACTGTAATAAGGCTTGCAGGGTGGGGGATGGTGCGGCGCTTCCCAGCATTGTGAGCAACGCCAGCCACAAACTGCGGGTGCCTGTGGTGAACAGCCCCGGTGCTTCGTTTGTCAGTAAGCCGCTTTGAGCGCCCAAGCGCAGCCAGGTGATCGCTCCCCATATGACTTGCAGAACCGACCAAATGATCAGCAGGGCCAGAGGCACACCCCAAACCAGAGCGTTAGAGGGTTGAGCGGTTGCGGCCCGGCGTGGAGGGAGGCGAAGCATGACCTGGGCGGTGAAGCGCTCACCGGGGGTTAACGGTAGATCCTCCGGCAGGGTGCGGATCCAGGCGCTGAGGGTTTGGCGGGCTAATAGGTCATGGTGGCAGGCGGCGCAAATAGCCAGGTGTTGAGCCACGCGCTGACGTTCTGCCGGGCGCAGTTCGTTATCTAAATAAGCATCGAGTAAATGGGTGACATGGTCGCTCATGAGTTGACCTCCTGAGGGGTGAGCCACGGCGCCAGGTGCTCACGTAGGTGTTGGCGGGCAGAACTGAGACGCGACATCACCGTGCCGAGCGGAATATCGAGCGCTTCGGCAATTTCGCGGTAAGAGAGACCGCCGTATTCGCGCAGTACCAGCACGGCGCGGCTGGCCGGCGGCAGGGTTAAGATGGCCCGGCGCACCAGATCTTCGCGTTCTTTCTGCTCCAAAGCGGCGTGCGGGTCGGGTGAGTCGCTGTGAAGAGGTGGGGCGTCATCCAGTGCGAGGGTGGGACGCTCCCGGCGGAGCATATCCAGGGCGGCATTGACGGCAATGCGGTAGAGCCAGTTGCGCCAGGGAGTGAGGGGACGATAGGTGTTAAGGTTCAGCCAGGCACGCACAAAGGCTTCTTGGGCGGCGTCTTCGGCCAGGTCGGGGTCGCCGCAGAGACGATAGACCACCCCGATCACGTTGGTGTGGTAGCGGCGCACCAGTTCGGCGAAGGCGCTGCGGTCGCCGTGCTGGGCGTGATGTACCAGTTCGGCCTCGGATAAGGCAAGTAAAACACGTTCCACGCCTGGCCCTTTCGCTTTGCAGAGTTCGTTCACCCTAATTAACGAATGTTACCCCGGTTTTATTCGCTTTAATGCCTTTTTTCCCTTTGACTTATATAATTGGCATAAACCGCTTGAGGTAACCGGGTTCAGGATAAAGGTTTGGGTGAGTTGCATTTCTGCGGGCGAGCGAGGCTCAAAAAATTCCTTTAGGCGTGAGATGAGGCATGAATGAGTGGATCATTA
This sequence comes from uncultured Thermanaerothrix sp., assembly GCA_964427505.1. GTDB lineage: Bacteria > Chloroflexota > Anaerolineae > Anaerolineales > Anaerolineaceae > Thermanaerothrix. The sequence continues at coordinate 63,100 of CAYRUO010000007.1, read as the reverse complement.
TCGGGGTTGCGCTGTTGTTGCTCACCAGCGTTCTGGTGAGCAAGATCTCGGATCGCTTCGGCATTCCGGCGCTGCTGTTGTTCTTGATCTTAGGTATGCTGGCGGGTTCGGATGGGCCGGGCGGGATCTACTTCGATGACCCAGGGTTGGCTCAGTCCATCGGCGTGGTGGCACTGGTGTTGATCCTCTTTTCGGGAGGATTAGATACCGAATGGACGCAGGTCAAGCCGGTGCTGAAAGAGGGGATGCTTCTTGCGACACTCGGGGTTCTGCTGACCGCGGTGATCTTAGGCGTCTGTGCCGCGCCGCTCTTAAACCTCACCTGGCAGGAAGGGCTTTTGCTGGGGGCGATTGTGTCCTCCACTGATGCCGCCGCGGTGTTCAGCGTTCTGCGCTCGCGGGGGATAAGCCTAAAAGGAAAGTTGAAGCCTTTGCTCGAACTCGAATCGGGCAGTAACGATCCCATGGCAATTTTTCTAACCGTGGGGTTGATCCAATGGCTGACCCAGCCATCCACATCTCCCGGTGATTGGCTTGTGCTGTTTGTGCGGCAAATGGGCATCGGCGCCGTTCTGGGCTATGGCATGGGCAAAGCCATAGGGTTCCTCATTAATCGCCTTCGATTGGGGTATGAGGGGCTGTATCCTGTGCTCACTCTGGCGTTGGTTTTCCTTACCTTTGGCTTGACCTCGGTGTTGGGTGGGAGCGGCTTTCTGGCCGTCTATCTGGCGGGGATCGTTTTGGGCCAACAGGATTTCATCCACAAGCGCAGTCTGATGCGCTTTCACGATGGGCTGGCCTGGTTAATGCAGATCACCATGTTCCTCACCCTGGGCTTGCTGGTTTTCCCTTCGCGTTTGGTGCCCATCGCCGGGGTTGGGATGGTTATTGCGCTGATTCTGATGTTTCTCGCCCGCCCGGTGGGTGTGCTGATCAGCCTGTTGCCCAGCGGGTTGAGTTGGCGTGAGAAGGTGTTTGTTTCCTGGGTGGGACTGCGCGGTGCAGTGCCGATCATCCTGGCGACGTTTCCGCTTTTGGCGCGAGTGCCTCACGCCGATTTGATCTTCAACGTTATTTTCTTTGTCGTGCTGACGTCCGTCTTACTGCAGGGCACGTCTATTCCAATGGTGGCGCGGTGGCTGAACCTAGACGCCCCTGCCGAGCCTCGGCGTGCCTATCCGATTGAGTTCACGCCCATGCATGGTATTGAGGGAGAACTCAAAGAACTTACCCTGCCCGCGGATTCGCCGGCGGTAGGCAGAGCCATTGTGGAATTGGGCCTGCCGCCGGAATTCCTGATTATTCTGATCGCGCGGGACAAAGCGTTTATTATCCCCAGCGGCGGCACCGTTTTACAGAGCGGGGATACGTTATTGGTCTTGACAGACAAACCCTCTTTGGAGCAGGCTTGTCACCGTTTAGGGCTTAAGGGGAGCGCAGGGGCTAGGGCTGACGCTCCGGATTAGATTGGGGGATCGGGATTTCGGGTTGGGGTTCGGCCGCGGTGGGCTGGTGTTGGGCTTGGGGCGTGCTCAGATTGACCAAATAGATTCCGCTCAACACCACCATCCCGCCTAAGATTTGGGTCAGGTTAAGCGGCTCGCCGGCCAGCGGGATAGCCATGAGCGCCGTCAATACCGGCTGGGCGACCATGGTGGGGGCTACGACCGAAGCCGGCAGATGACCGAGGGCATATGCGACCGAAAAATAGCCGATCACCTGTGAGATCAGCCCAGCGCCCAGGAAGGCCAGGTAAGTGCTGGGGGCAAAGCCGCTCAGGGGTTGGGCACCGGCCAGGTTAATCCCCAGCAGTACCAGCGAGGCTGTTGCAGTTACCAAGAAGATATAAACCAACGCCGGGAAGCGCTCGCGCCCGCGTTGGGTGGTCAGAAAATAAGCGGCATAAAAGAGGCTTGAACCCAGGGCCAGAAAGTTGCCGCGGTTAAGTTGCGGGCGGTAGATGAAATCACTTCCTAATACCAACGTGGCCCCGCTCAAGGTCAGGGCGAGTCCTAACCAGAAGCGCCCGCGCAGGCTCTCGCGCCAGATCAGCGCGGCAAAGAGCCCCACCCATAACGGGGCGAGGTTGTTCATCAGGGTGGCGGTGGCGATCCGCGTCTCATGGAGCGCGATGCTCCAGGTGGTATGATCGAGAGCCGTGAAGCATCCGCCCAAGAGGGGTAGGAACAGCCACCGCCGCGTTGCTCCCAACCCGTGCCGGCGCACCTCGCGGATGAACAGTGGGGCAAACGCAGCAGTCGCCACGGCCATACGGTAGAAGGCGGTCACGGGGCCGGGTGCATCGTTGGCCCAGCGCACAAAGAGCGAGGATAAACTGAGGGCTAGAATGCCGCTCAGCAGTGCCAGATAAGGCAGCCAGGGGCGGCGAGAGAGTGTTGGGGCAGTGTCATCACGTTGTGCCGGGGTCATTGGGCACGATTATACGCGCCCGCGCCCGGTTTTGCCAGGGTGGGGGTGGTCACAAGGTCAGGCCTGGGGTATCGGCAGAAAGGGGCTTGGGTAACAGACGATAGATCTCAATCGGTTCTTGTTTCCCGCGCACTTGATGCCGCCCCAAGGGTTGCCATTCAAATGCGCGCGTCTGCTCGGCCAGTGCGGTGTACGTGGTGTGGCTGACCAAAACCCCACTCCCTTCGATCAAATCCCGCGTTAGGGCTTCGATGCGCTGAGTGGTATTCACCGTATCGCCGATGATGGTGTAATGCAGGCGATCCCGCGCCCCCAGGCCGCCGGCGATCACGACGCCGGTGTTGATTCCAATGCCCGTAATTAAAGGCGGGTCACCTCGCGCGGTTCGGGCGGTGTTGAGTTCCTCGAGTGCCAAGAGCATCCGCGCGGCGGCGCGACAGGCGGCCAGCGCGCTCTTTTTAGGGCTGAGGATGCGCGGCAGGATGCCAAAGAAAGCCAACAGGGCGTCCCCGTCGAATTTATTGACCACCCCGCCTTCTTCAACGATGATCGGCACCAGGCGGTCGAAGTATTCATTCAGCCAGGCCAGGACGCGTGCCGGCTCCACCTGTTCGGAGAGGGTGGTGAAACCGCGGATATCGGTCATCAGGACGGTGGCCACGGCTTCCTGGCCTTCCAGGCGCAGACTGCCGGAGGCAAAGGTTTGGCGCAGTTGCTCGCGCACTTCCGGCGAGACGGTGCGGCCAAGCAGGTCGCGGTAGATCGAACCCTCTTGCAATCCGGCGACCATGGCATTGAAGGCATGTCCCAAAACCGCCAGTTCATCATCGCCGGGTAGATTGACCTTGAGCTCCAGGTTTCCCTGGGCAACCTGGGTTGAGGCCTGCACCAGTTGCGCCAGGGGTTGGGTGATGCGGTTGGCCAGATAAACGCCGATCAGGACGACCAGAAGGATGGCGGCGATGACCAACCCCATCACCTGGAGGCGCGTGGCTTGACTGGCGCGGATGACGAAGGCCTGGGGCAGGGCGATGCCGATCAGACCTTGATCTACCCCACCACGTGCCTTCCATGGGCGTAGTATTTCGCCATAGATGAGATTCCCTAGATCCAAGGTGCGGGTGAGGGTCTGTTGTTCTTGGTTGACCAGCACCTGGGCCACCTGGTCTAGGGTCAAAGATAATGTCGGTGTAGCCTCATAGAAGGTCGTGCTGAGGGGCTGGCCGTTGAAGTCGTAAAAGGTGATTTCGCCGAAGAGATCCTCGCGCATCTCACGAGCCAGGGAGGGAAGAGATTTACCGACCACTACGGCCCCAACCCGCTGGTTAGCCGCACTGAAAACCGGCCCGCTGACAAAGAAATAGTGTCCCCAAGGCGTGACAAGGGTACCGGCAAACTTATCGCCTTGAGCATCCACAACCCCTTGCAAAACCTTCTGGACAAAATCGGCCTGTTGGAAGGTGGAATCCTCACGCACCGCTTGGTACAGCCCGGCTGGGCTCCCCTCAGGCCGGTAAAGCACAAGTGTCGCTACTCCCTGGGGATTGACCAGGGCGATGATTTGTTCATCGGCGTTGATCGCCAGAGGCAGCACGCGCAGGCGGAGTGCCTCGGCGTCGTTGTCTTCTAGCGCGGTGGCAACCCCTTCACTGTTGGCGACCAAGCGCAGTGTTCCCAGTAGCCGATCTTCTTCGCCAACCAGCCAGTTCTGGGCTTGCTGGGCGGTGCTGATCAGTTGATTGTAGAAACGTTCCTGCACCGATTCAAAGACCACCCGGGTCACAATGTAGGCGGCGGCCAGGGTGAACAAAAAAGCCAAAATGAGATAGGGTAGGATGATCTTGAGGCGCACCGGAATACGGACGCCGGTGCGTAGTTGCGTCTGAACGAGGCGCGCCGAGGGTTGGGTGGTGGCACCGACCCCTTCGGCGCGGCGCAGGGCCAGCTCAATCCAGCGCGGCGTGAAAGGGTGGCGGAGAAAGTTGCCCACGCCATAAGCCCGTGCCTGCATCTCGCGCTGGAGATCCGGGTGACGGCTGGTGAGGATCACGCGCACCTGAGGGTGCTCTTGGCGCAGAAAACGCAGCATCTCCAGCCATGCCTCGCCCGGAAAATGCAAGTCCAGGAAAACCAGGTCAGGGTTCAGAGTAGCCCACTGCGCACGTACCTCGTCGGGGCGGGTGCTTTCCCAGACTTGATGGCCGCGACTGCGCAAGTAGCGGCTCAGCCCCTCACAGGCGCGGAGGTCATTTTGCAAGAGCAGGATGCGCACACGCTTCTCCGAGGAAGGTGGGGTCTCAGGTCAGGTATTCGCGTAGGTGGCGGCTGCGGGTGGGGTGGCGCAACTTACGCAGGGCTTTGGCTTCGATCTGGCGAATGCGCTCGCGAGTCACATTGAAGTAACGGCTGACCTCTTCTAAGGTGTGATCTTTGCCGTCAATCAGCCCAAAGCGCAGTTCCAAGACCTGACGCTCGCGTTCGGTGAGTGCGCCAAGGGCGTTTTGCACCTGTTGACGGAGCATCTCGCGTGCCGCGGCATCCATCGGTTCCAGCGCTTCCTCGTCCTCAATGAAATCACCCAATTGACTGCTTTCTTCATCACCGACCGGGCGTTCCAGCGAGACCGGTTCCTCTGCGGATTGGAGAATGCGTTGCACTTTGGCCGTGGCGGCTTCCCAGCGCCGTTGCAACTCGGGATCCAGGGGTTGATTGCGCGAACGGGCCAGCAGGATGGCTTGGACGTCTTCTTCGCTGAGCAGGCCCGATTCCAGGGCCAGTTCCTCGTAGGTCGGTTCGCGCCCCAGTTGCTGCATCAGCGAGCGCTGGACGCGCAGTAAGCGCGTGATGGCCTCAAAGAGGTGGACGGGGATGCGGATAGTGCGCGCTTGCTCGGCAATGTAACGGCTGATGGATTGCCGGATCCACCAGGTGGCGTAGGTGCTGAACTTGTAACCGCGGGTAGGATCAAATTTGGCCACGGCACGCAGTAGCCCCAGGTTGCCTTCCTGGATCAAATCAAGGAAGGAAACCCCTCGTCCTAGGTAGCGTTTGGCAATGCTAACCACCAGGCGTAAGTTCGCGCGAATCAACACGTTGTTCGCCTCTTCGGCGTGTTGGTGAATGTCCTCGCGCTCTTTGCGTAGCGCTTCTTCATCGTTTAAGTAAGGGGTAAAGAAGGCCAGGTTAGGTAAATCCTTCTCGGTTTCCGTCCATTGCATCAAGGCTTGAGCGGCGCCTTCGGGCAGAAGGTAAAGGTCTAGGAAGAGGTTGAAGACGTTGCGCACCAGTCCGTCCCAAAAGGTATCGTGCCCCCAAGGACCGCTGTCCATATACGAACGGACATACGAGGGGGACTTGCTCTGCCAGGTCTGGCGTAAAAGGCGTGCTTCGGCCAGCACCAGTTGCAAATCAGGGGGAATGGTGCGTTCCAGGCGCGCCGCATCTTGCTTGACCCGCTCCCACGAGGTGAGCAGGTCTTCACACACCGCCAGGAACAATGCCTTATAGCGCCCGTTGCCGTTACCTCGCGAATCAATATGTTTCTGCAGGGCATCCAGGCGGCGGTCGGCCTCAATACAGGCGGCCAAGCGAAATTCGCTGTCGGCGTCGAGCAGGCTGATCTGGCCGATTTCGCGCAGGTAAAGCCGCACCGGGTCTTCGGAGAGTTCGGCAGCCAGTGCCGGGTCTTCTAAGATTTCCAGCGGGTCTTCGAGCGCCAGATCCGACCAATCCTCGCTGGAAGGCGCGGCGACGGGTTCTTCCAGTTCTGCCGTCAATTCTTCTTCGCCTTCGGCAAGGATCTCGGGCAGGTCGGACTCGTCCCGTTGTGGGGCGCGGCGAGGGGAAGCGGAAGCGGCGGTAGACTTGCGCGCACCCTTACCCTTGGTGGTCTTATTATGTTCCGATTCAGGGGATGCCTTTTTTGTGCGTGGCATGTTTAAAATCATACCATGAGGCTATGAATTGAGCAAAAGAAAACCCGCCCCAATTTCAAGGGCGGGTGCGGTTTATAAAGAAAAAGGGCAGGAAGATCAGGCGGCGACACTGCGTCCATACAGGGCTTCGCGTACCTGAGAGATGCGCCGCCGCAGATGATCATCGCGTTCGATCATATCGGCCACTTTTTCGCAAGCATAGAGGACGGTGGTGTGATCGCGTCCCCCCAGTACCTCGCCGATTTGGGGCAGAGAGACATTGGCTTCCTCGCGCAGTAAATACATAGCCACTTGGCGCGGGAGGGCGACATCTCGTGAGCGTTCACGGCTGAGCAGGCGTTCGCGGGGGATGCCGAATACCTGGGCGACCGCGTTCACCACCTGAGCCGGTTCAATGCGACTGCGCTGAGGAATGAGATCGGCCAGGGCAATTTCCACTAACGCAGGGGTCAGCGGGCGTCCGCTTAAATCGGCATAAGCCAGCACGCGGGTCAACGCCCCTTCCAGTTCACGGATGTTGGACTGAATCTGGCGCGCGATGGCGTAAAGGATTTCGGCGGGCACGTCGCGCCCGGCGCGTTCGGCCTTGGAGCGCAAGATGGCAATACGGGTTTCCAAATCCGGCGGTTGAATATCTACGGTCAGCCCCCACTCGAAGCGAGAACGCAGGCGTTCTTCCAGCGTCATCATCGCCTTGGGCGGGCGATCCGAAGAGATGACCAGTTGCTTTTCCTGTCCGTAGAGGGTGTTGAAGGTATGGAAGAACTCTTCCTGTGTGGATTCCTTGCTGGCGATAAATTGAATGTCGTCAATTAAGAGGACGTCTATGTTGCGGTAGCGCTCGCGGAAGGCGGCGGTGGTATGCGTGCGGATGGCATTGATCAAGTCATTGGTGAATTCTTCGGCGGAGACATAAAGGACATGCAGACCGCGCTCGAGGGTGGCGTTGCCGATGGCGTGGAGCAGGTGCGTCTTGCCCAATCCGACCCCGCCGTAAATGAAAAGGGGATTGTAAGCGCGGGCGGGGTTCTCGGCGACGGCCAATGATGCGGCATGGGCGAGGCGATTGCTGGCACCGACGACAAAATTCTCGAAGCGATAGCGGGGAATGACGGTGCGCGGCTGTGCCGCCTCGTTACGCCCGTTGGAGGGGAGGAAGGTTGGGGATTCAGGCGCGGCGTTCAGCGGGGCTTCTTTATGCCAGACGATGAACTCTACTTGCTGGGGGTATCCCATCAGTCCGCTTAGCAGACGGGTGACCGTGCCGGACAAGCGGCTTTCCAGCCAGTCGCGGGCGTAGGCATTGCGCACCCCGATGGTGAAACACCCTTCCTTCCAACTGACCAATTCGGCGTTTTTCACCCAGGTGTCGAACGCGGCTTTGGACATCTCCATTTGCAGTTGGCCCAAGACGACCTGCCAGGCATGTTCAGCGTCCATGGTATCTCCTCCGCTCAGCATCGAATTTGCGCACCCTAGCGCGGCGCAATAGCCAAGATGACCCCCTGCGCCTTGCAGAGGGTTTACCCAAAGCAGTTTTCGTTTGGGTGTTGACCAGGAAAAGGGGGGACGGATGTCCGCCCTGAATGATCGGTGCGTGAATTATTCTAGCAAATCTCATCCTGACTCACAAGTCGGGAAACCTACGCTGACCTAAAAATTTGGCGATCTTTAAAGTCAAGCCACCTTAAAGAGTCCGAGGCAAAATGATGCCGCCGAATGGCAAAATAGGCACATTTGTTCTTGCCATGGTTTCGTGAATGACTTTGGTTTGACCCCATATATGGGGGGGCGGGGCGTATTAAGGGCGTTGTAGCCAGAAATTCAAAAGATTCTTAGATTCGTAGCATGGGCTTGTTGCGATCGTTAAAGCCGACGTGGTGAATCAGCATGGAGGCATGTTTTTTAAGGTTCAAAGAGATCATCTCCCTCTTGACACAAGCGATCGTTGGTTATATAGTTCGAATATCTAATAATTAGGAATTCGAACTATGGATACAGATCTTGAAGTCTGTGTGCAAGAGGTGCTAGATGTGGTGATGGGAGTTAGCCGCACCATTCGCGGTCAAATGCGCCGTCACCGCGATCCACGGATGAGCGTGCCACAGTTCCGGGCGCTGATCTTTATCCGCCGCCAAGCCACTGCCACGGCCTCAGAACTAGCCGAGCATCTAGGGCTGACGCGGCCCAGCACCACCGCCCTGGTGGATAATCTGGTGCGCATGGGTTGGGTGGAGCGAACAGGGGATGAACAGGACCGCCGCCGTGTGCGCTTGCGCTTGACGGCAGCAGGTGAGGCGATTCTGGAGGCCGCCCAAACCCAGACCCATGCCCATTTCCGTGCATTGTTGTCTGAACTTGTCCCTGCTGAACGGGAGTGTGTGGTTCAAGCCATGCATATCCTGCGTCGTCACGTGTTGGAGCGAACATCGCTTGAGGCGTCAACTCAAGAAAGGGCAGAAAGATGATCTTGCAAACCAGCAACCTTACCCGGCGTTACGGTGCACTAATAGCCGTAGATCACCTGAATTTGGCTTTGGAAGAAGGGGAGGTCTTTGGCTTGCTGGGCCCAAACGGCGCCGGTAAGACCACGACGTTGAAAATGCTTACCACGTTGCTCCCGCCGAGTGATGGCAGTGCCACTGTGGCGGGTTTCGATATTCGCCGTCAGGCCGCCCAGGTGCGGCGGGTGATCGGTTATGTACCGCAGTTAATCTCCGCCGATGGGGCGTTGAGTGGGTATGAGAACTTGTTGATCGCGGCCAAACTTTATGACATCCCGCGAGCCGAGCGCGAGCAGCGGATTATCGCGGCGTTGGACTTCATGGGGTTGCGCGATGTGGCGCATCGGTTGGTGCGGGAGTATTCCGGGGGAATGATTCGGCGCCTGGAGATCGCCCAGGCGATTCTGCACCGCCCGCGTGTGCTCTTCCTGGATGAGCCGACGGTTGGGCTGGATCCGGTGGCGCGGCATCTGGTGTGGGATTATATCCGCCAAATTCGCCAAAATCTGGGCACAACGATCCTACTGACTACCCATCTAATGGATGAAGCAGATCTCTTATGTGACCGGGTTGGCATTATGCACCTGGGGCGCCTGGTCGCCTGCGATGCACCGCAAGCCCTCAAGGTGGCCATTGGCAAACCCGAAGCCACGCTGGATGAGGTTTTCATACACTTTACCGGCAATCAACTTCAAACAACTATGGGAGGTTACCGTGAAACCGCTCGAACCCGGCGCGTCGCCCGTCGCCTTGGCTAGTTCCTCTTCTTCGCCCTCGCTCCGGCAAGTTTGGCAGCCCTGGGCGGTACTGCGCGAGATGCTGGTTAAAACCTGGGTCATTGCCGAATTAGAAGCGCGCAAGTTACGCCACGACCCCACTGAACTTTTTACCCGTGCGGTACAGCCAGCGCTGTGGCTGTTGATCTTTGGGCAGGTATTTGCCCGTGTGCGTGCCATCCCCACCGGGAATCTGTCCTACCTGGATTTTATGGCCCCGGGAATCCTCGCCCAAAGCGTTTTATTTATTGCCATTTTCTACGGCATTTCGGTCATCTGGGAACGCGATTTAGGCGTCCTGCATAAGATTATGGCCAGTCCGGCCCCGCGCGCAGCGTTGGTCAGCGGAAAGGCGCTTTCGGCAGGCATTCGCGGCCTCACCCAGGCCGTGATCATTTATGCCCTGGCGGCGTTGTTGGGCGTGGACTTAAACTGGCAGCCCCAGGCGTTATTAGGGGTGGTGGTGGCAGTGATCCTCGGCGCGGCCAATTTCTCCCTCTTCTCACTCATCATTGCCTGTCTGGTCAAAACCCGTGAGCGCTTCATGGGGATTGGGCAGGTGCTCACCATGCCGCTCTTCTTTGCCAGCAATGCCATTTACCCCCTTGCCATCATGCCGGCTTGGCTGCAGGTGATTGCCAAAGTTAACCCGCTGACCTATATTGTGGATGCCTTGCGCGCTTTGATGATCACGAACGGCACCCCTGTTTTCCCGTTGGGGTTGGATTTCGCAATTATGAGCCTGACCACGGTCATCCTGGTGGCCCTGGCGGCGCGTCTCTACCCGCGTGTTATCGTTTAGGAAGAGCGGTTCTCGCTGGTAAGGGCGGCCTCTTTCTCGCTCGCGGTGCTTACCAGAATACAGCGCGCAATCTGCGGTTCAAAGGCTAACTCGGTATGCTCAACCTGAATAATCGTAACCGGACGTTGGGCTAGCACGCGCACGGTGCGTCCGGGCATCACGCCATAGGCTTGTAGATAGTGCTGATAATCGAGAGGCAACGCTTCGAAGCCGAGGATGGTGGCATCCTGTCCCGGTGGAACATGTCCCAGCGTGAGGCGGACGGGGTGTTTGCCCAGCCCGTGGCGGTGGCGGGCGCGATGGAAGCGAAGATGAGGAATGAACATGGTGCGCAATCTCCTTTTCACGGCGTTGTGTCCTTGGAGGGGGGCTGCGGGCGTTTAAACAGGCGCTCAGCCCAACGCGCCCAGCGTGAGGCCTGAGGATTGATCACACTGGTGCCGCAGTTGGGGCAACACGCCATTTGACATCCGGCATGCAGAGGGCACTGCGCGCACGCCGGGCGTTCCCCGGCCTGGAAGCGGGTGCCGCACACCGGGCAGGTAAGCCAGGTGTCTTCGGTTAATGAGGGGGCGTTAAGAGGTTTAGCCATGCCATCCTACCAGGGTGAGCAAGCGGTATAATGCACCGCCCACGAATAATGCAAAGGGGAAAATAAAGGCCAGCATCCCCAGTGCCGTCTTCAATCCGCGTTCTTTGATCATCATAAACACGCTGGCAATGCAGGGCACGAAGAGGGTAATTGTCACCATGGCGACCACGACCTGAACCGGGGAGAGCAGACCGCGGGATTCCATGACGAAGAGGTTTGTGGCGGCAAAATCGCGGCGCAGAAATCCCACTAGGAAGGCGGCAGCGGCTTCGGGGGGGAGCCCCAGCCAGTGGGTAACCACCGGTTCGGTCAGTTGGATGATGCCGGGTAAAAGATGGAACCAATCCAACACGAAGAGCAGGAACGTTCCCAGCAGAAACAGGGGCACGGCTTCTTTGATATACCACTCCAGACGCGCCAAGGTTTTGATCAGCACATTAGAGAGCACCGGCCAACGCAAAGGCGGGAGTTCCACGATCAAGGGGGTGCGTTCACCGGGTAAGACCTGCGCGGCCAACCAGCCCACAATGAGTAAGACGATTATGACGACGCCAGCCCAGATCAAGGTGGCGCCAAACGAAATGCCGGCCAGCATGCCCATCACCACGCCCAATTGGGCCGAACAGGGGATGGCCAGGGCGAGCAAGAAGGTCACCAGGATGCGCTCGCGGGGACGGCTGAGGATGCGCGTGGTCATGGTCGCCATGGTCACGCAGCCCAGCCCGAGCACCATGGGAAGCACGGCCTGGCCGTTCAAGCCGATGCGGCTGAAGAACTGGTTGGTCAAAACGGCAAGGCGCGGTAGATATCCCGAATCCTCAAGGACGCCGAAGGCAATGAAGAAGGTTACCACAATCGGTAAGAGCAGCGCTAGGGCATAGGTTACGCCCATGGTCCACAGACCGTAGTCACCCACCAGCATCTGTTGTAAGAACGGCCAGGGGATCCAACGTGTCAGATGGCTGACCATCCAGGGGTTGATGATCTGACCGAAGAGCGTTTCTTCTAGGAAACCCACCAGGGTGCCGGCGCCGAACACACCGACAAACCAGTACAACCCATAAAGCACCAAGGCCAGAATAGGGATGCCCCACAGGGGGTGGGTGGCTAAGTGCCCCAAGCGCACATTAAGCGGCTCGCTCCGGCGTTGTTCCTGACGCCAAACCTGGCGGATTAAGCCGAGGATAGCGTTTTCGCGTGTCCGCTGGAGCATACTGGCGACCGGTTCTGCAAGGCGAGATTGAAGATCCCGGCGAATGTCTTCCAAGTGTTCGAATGTGTCAGGCGTAAGATGGGCACGCAGCCATGCTGAAACGCCGTTCTCTCCACTTAGGAAAAGCAACGCCAATCCGCGGGCGGAGATGGGGGCGGGGGGGAGTAAGGGAACCACGGCTTGCACGGCTTCTTCGATCTCGGGGGGATAGGTGAGGTGGACCGACGCTGGTTGAACCCGCTCCAACGCATGGAGCAGGTCATCCACGCCTTGGCCGCGCGTGGCTACGGTGGCCACCACCGGCACGCCCAGGGCGCGGCTGAGCGGTTCTAGATCTAACCTAACCCCAAAAGCCTCGGCCTCATCCAGCATGTTGAGCACCAGCACCAGGGGCAGTTCGAGTTCGGCTAATTGGAGCGTCAGGTGCAACGTGCGCTGTAGATTCTTGGCATCCCCGACCTGGATGACAGCACCGACGTGTTCATCCAGCAGGGCACGCACGGTTACCTCTTCATCTTCACTACGCGCCGGGAAGGTGACGATCCCAGGGGTATCTATCACCAGCCGCTCCGGACAGTGGCGTAAACTGCCCTGGGCAACCTCAACCGTGGTGCCGGGATAATTCGAAACGGTCACATATTGGCCGGTCAATTGGTGAAAAAGCACCGACTTGCCGACATTCGGGTTACCAACCAGTAGAATGTGCGGGTGGTTATCGCGCGTGATCGAGGATGGCATCGGGGTTGAATGACAATGGGCCATACGATTCCACCTTTTGTAAACAGGATTGACACAACCCATAAAAAATGAGTGAGGCGCTTTCAATACTGCCGCCGTAATGGGCGATAAAATCGCGCTTAAGCAGATCTAAGAGCGGCGCCGGAAATTCAATAATGGTGTTGCACAAGCGACAGCGAAAATGATGGTGATCCGGGTTGGCAGAAATGGCCGGGTCGAACCGATCCTGCGGACGTTCGCCCTCAAAGCGCTGGGAGCCCACCACGCCCAATTCTTCCAGCCAGCGTAGGGTGCGGTACACCGTGGAGAGGTTGAGGTCTGGAGCGCGCTGGCGGGCGCGCTGATAGACCTCTTCTGCCGTAGGGTGGTCGGTGCACTGCGCCAGGGTTTCCAAAATCAGACGGCGCTGGGCGGTCATCCGCCCGCCGGTGGCGCGCAAACGTTCGGTGACTTGAGCGATCCAGTCCATGTGATTTGCCTTTATTGCAAATGATTTGCAACAAGATCGCCCTAATTTTAGGTGACTCCCCGATAAGGGTGAAGTGTGTTTTATCCCCTTGTGCGATGCAAAATGTCATCATTCCGCAAGGGGGGAGAAGTGCCTCGTTATTGGAGCGTATGGAGGATTAGGCGTGTTCTTTAAGCAGTGCTGCGGCGCGGTTTTGCTCTTGCTGGATGCGCTGTGGGCGGATGGTTATCCAGATGATCGGTAGAGTAATGACCAACATAACGGCGTTGACGATAAACGGCCAAAAAGGACTCCATTTTTCCCACATCAAACCGCCCAGGTACGGTGCCGGCAGGGAGAATAAGCCCAACGTTGTCGAGAGCAATCCGAAGGCTAAGCCGCGCAGATGGCGTGGAGCAACCTTGGAGATCAGGGCATTGAAGGCCGGGGCATAAAGGGCTTGGCCTAAACCGAACATGCCCCATACCAGGGCTTGCAGGGGGAACGCCGGCCCGCCCAGGAAGAGGACGGTCGCGACGGCGAAGATACCCAATCCACCCACCAGGCCCCAACGTTCGCCGAAGCGGTCGGAGATCCAGCCACCCGCGGTATTGAACAACGCCGCGGCGATGCCCATAATGGTATAGAGCGACCCGACGCTGGTGGTCGTATAGCCGTAGAGATCTTTAAGGTAGATGGGGTAGAACTGATCGCTAAGACGGAAACTGAAATCCTGCAGGCCGTCGAAGATGAGGATCCAGGTCATCAAGCCGCCGGCGGTAGCCAGGCCGATCATCTGCGCCAGGTTGGTTTTGAGTTGGGTGACGTTGAGGCGTCCTTCTGGCTCTTGGGCGGCGGCGCGGGCGCGGCGGCTCATGCTCACGCGGATGAGGGTCGCTACCACGTAAAACCCTGCTGCAACCAACAGCATTCCCCGAAAACTCAATCGGTCGGCCAGAAAGCCGCCCAGAAATGGGCCGAGAATATTGACAATGCCGAAGACGCTATCGAACAACCCATATACCTTGCCGCGGTTGTTTTCACTGGTGTGCTCGGCGATGAAGGCGCGGAAGGTGGGGGAGATCAACGCACTGGAGATGGCCGCGGCAATGATGGCAATCAGCGCCCATTCCCAAGAGGGTACAAAGGGTAACCACAGCGAACCAATCAGCCCGATGAGACTGCCGATGGCGATGGTGCGCAGGTAGCCCAGTGAATCCGAGATCCAGCCGCCGAAAACCTGGAGCAGTAAGGGGGCAAACATGCCGATAGTGAAGAAAAGGCCCACCTGTTCTACGCTGGCACCAAGGTTGCGCAGGTAAAGCGAGAGCATCGGCGATTCCATTCGCGAGGCGATGTTGGCCAAGATCATGGCAAACATGAAGAGAGCCAAGGTAGGGGAGATAGCACCCAAGACAGAGCGATTCAACCGTTTCATGCAGGACCTCGGCGGGAAATTTCACTTTGTGGAAAAGGCAAAGCGATGTGAGCGGTGTTGGTATAATTATAGTCACGATTGTGCGGTGTGTTCTTTCTCCCGTGTCACCCCGAATGATTGGACCGAGATAGTATGAATCAACTGCCTCTTCAGGTGGTCGCTATACGGTTGCGGCCAGGTCAGGACCTTAAGCAGACTCTGGATGCCTGGGCGCGCGAAAATGCTGTTCAGGCCGCTGTCGTGCTGACGTGTGTAGGAAGTTTGCGGCGAGCAGCGCTCCGCCTGGCTGATCAACCCGGTTCCACCCTTTTTGAGGGCAAGTTTGAGATCGTTTCGCTGACCGGCACACTTTCTGTGTACGGTTCTCACTATCATATTGCCATCTCCGATGCGGTGGGGCAAACCCTGGGTGGTCACCTTATGGAAGGCAGTTTGGTGTACACCACGGCGGAAATTGCGCTGGGCGTACTGCCGGGAGTGCGCTTTGAGCGCCGTTTTGATCCCGAAAGCGGCTATGATGAACTTTTCGTCACCGAGGGAGATTGAAGAATGTCTTCACCGTTGCGCCTGTTAATTGACACCGATCCGGGGATTGACGATGCACTGGCGATCTTGTTGGCGCTTGCATCGCCTGAGGTGAAGGTGGAAGGCATAAGTGTCGTTTTCGGTAATTGTGCTGTGGATCAGGGGGTACGCAACGCTCTGGCGGTGCTCGATTTAGCCCGCGCGCCGGAGATTCCGGTAGCGCGGGGTATGGAGCGCCCGCTCGTACAGCCGCTACTGCTCGCTCCCGAAACCCATGGTGATACCGGCTTGGGGTATGCCCGTTTGCCTGAGCCCCGACGTCAGCCGGATCCACGGCACGGGATAGACCTGATTATTGAAACTGCCCGCGCCGCGCCGGGCGAGATTACCTTGGTGGCTTTGGGTCCGCTGACCAACCTGGCCATGGCGTTGCGACGGGAGCCGCGCTTGGTGAATTGGTTGCGCCGCGTGATTATTATGGGGGGTGCGATCCGTCATCAGGGCAATACGACCCCCCTGGCCGAATTTAATGTGTACTGCGATCCGCACGCCGCCCATATTGTTTATCATTCCGGCCTACCGATCACTTTGGTGCCTCTAGACGTTACCTATCAGGTGGTGCTCAAGCCGGCGCATGTGAAGGATCTGCTCGCGCTTGGCTCTCCGGTGGCGCGTTTTATCGCCGATGCCACGCGGTTTTATATGGAATTCCATGATGCTTATCAACAGATTGAGGGATGCGTGATCAACGATCCGCTGGCGCTGGCCGTTGCATTTGCGCCGGATCTGGTCGGCACGGAGGCTCACTTTGTGGATGTGGATATCAGCGGTGGTGTCAGCATGGGCAAGACCTTTGCCGACTTTTACCGCATGACCGGCAAACCGGCCAATATGGAGGTGGCCCTTACCGTAGATAGCGAACGTTTTCTGAGTCTTTTTGTGGCGCGAATGGCACAACTTTGTCGTGCTATTCCCGAATAAACCGCCGTGTATTTATTCCCAAGGAGGAAGCGATGAAACTCATTGATTCGATCAAGAAAGACTTCAACACCATGACGCTGGTCTTGATCCCGGTCGCGATTGCTATCAATGTGGTCATCGGGCAGATTGTGGTTTTACTGCGCCTGCCGGTTTATCTCGATTCCATCGGCACGGTGCTGGTGGGGGCGATTTGTGGGCCGTGGGCCGGCGCGCTAACGGGGACGCTTTCCAACATCATTTGGGGTTTGCTGATTGACCCCAATGCGTTTCCCTGGTTCCCGGTGGCGCTGTTCATCGGGTTTGTGTCGGGGTGGTGCGCCCATTTCGGCTTGTTCCGCACTTGGTGGGGGGTGGCTATCACCGGGTTCTTGGTAGCGATTACGGCGGCGTTGGTCTCAACCCCTATTGCGGTTTACCTGTATGGCGGGATCACGGCCAGCGGCTCGTCGTTCATCACGGCGTTTTTGCTCCAAACCGGGCGGGATTTGGTGAGTGCAGTGTTGAGCACGAACTTTCTGGTGGAGCCGGTGGATAAGATTGCCACGGCGTTGCTGGCCTACGCCATTATCCGCGGCCTGTCGCGGCGTTACCTGATGCGTTTCCCGCGCGCTGATAACGTCATGCCAAAAAAAGCCTGAACGGCTCTCCCGCTTTGTGCTTCACCATTCCACATTCCTCTTAAGCCCTAGGCATGGCTGAGCGCCTTTCGTTTTACCTGGAACGGAACAGCCCGCTCCACCGTCTGAATCCGACCACCAAACTGGTGGTGGCTTTCACGCTGATCCTGGTTGCGTTTCTGGGACGCGGGTTGTTCCTGCCCAGTTTGCTTTTCCTACTAATCCTGCTACCGCTGAGCTTTGTAGGGCAGGTGGGGCGGGAATTTCTGCGCACGACGTTGAACTTGCTTTTGCCGCTGTTTGCCTTTCTTTTTGTCATGCAGAGCCTGTTCTACCCCGGCGGTAAGACGGTCCTGTTTGGATTTTGGATTTTCGCCGTCAAATTAGAGGGCGTGCGCTTCGCCTTTCTTACGGCAACGCGGGTCTTGGTGATGGTATCCTCGTTCTTGTTGCTCTTGCTCACCACGCACCCGGGGGTGTTGCTGTTGGATCTGACCCAGCGTGGACTGCCGGCCTCGGTGGCGTATATCCTGGCGTCTACCCTGCAAATTATCCCGCAGATGCAGGCCAAAGCCGCGACGATCCTCGATGCGCAGCGTTCGCGCGGTTTGGATACCAGCGGCAGTTTAGGGCGGCGCATTCGGGCACTTTTGCCCCTTGTGGGTCCACTGGTCTTTGGCTCGCTGGTGGACGTCGAAGAGCGCGCCATTGCCATTGAGGCGCGGGGATTTCGTTCTTCGCGCCCGAAGACCAGTTTGATCGAAATCGAAGACCGCCCACTGGAGCGGGCGTTGCGCTGGTTGTGCCTGCTCGCGTTGATCTTGGCGGTGGGGAGTCGGTGGCTATGGCCGTAATTGAAATACAGCATCTGACCTATACCTACCCGACCATGGATCACCCGGCACTGCGTGAGGTCAGCCTGGCCGTGGAAGCGGGTGAATTTGTAGCCATTATTGGGCCCAATGGCGCGGGCAAGTCCACTTTGTGCTACACCCTGGCCGGCTTTATCCCCCATTTTTTCAAGGGTGAGTTACGTGGTGAGGTGCGCGTTGCCGGGCAAGATATCCGCCGTGTGCGCCTGGAAGATTGGGTGCTCAAAGTGGGCCTGGTGTTCCAAAACCCGTTCAACCAGATTTCAGGGGCGAAGTTTACCGTCTACGAAGAGATTGCCTTCGGCTTAGAGAACATCGGTGTGCCGCGGGAGGAAATGAGGCGACGTGTTGAGGAAGTGATGGCACTTACCGGTATTACGGACCTGGCCAACCGTTCCCCGTACGCTCTTTCGGGAGGACAGCAGCAGCGGGTGGCGCTGGCTTCGATTCTGGTGATGCAGCCGGAGGTGCTGGTTTTGGATGAACCCACCTCGCAATTGGATCCCATCGGCTCGCGCGAGGTCTTTCAGGTCATTCGCCGGTTGGCACACCAGGGGGTAACGATCATCATGGCTGAACACAAAGTGGAGTGGATTGCCGAATATGCCGACCGGGTGATTGCGCTGGCCGACGGCGAGGTGATCGCCAGCGGCAAACCGGCGGAGGTGCTCACCGATCCGCGTCTGCCGGAGTACGGTATCGGGATTTCCCGTTATACCGCCGTAGCACGCCGTGCCGCTGAAGAGGGTCTTTGGCCGCCACAGCGGCGCCTACCGGTGACTTTGGATGAGGCGGTGGCAGGCTTTCGTGCGGTCGAGGAGGCGTATGCGCATACGCGTTGAGGAAGTGCATTTTGAATATCCCGGCGGGGTCAAGGCATTACGAGGGGTCTCTCTGACCGTCGAACCCGGTGAACGGGTGGCGATTGTGGGGCAGAATGGGGCCGGCAAGACCACCTTGGTCAAACACCTGAACGGGTTACTGCGCCCGACGCAGGGACGCGTGCTGATCGGGGATTGGGAGACCTCTCAGGTCGAGGTGCATCGCTTGGCCCAACGGGTAGGGTATGTCTTCCAGAACCCGGATGATCAACTCTTCTGCCGCACCGTGGCCGAGGAAGTAGCCTTTGGGCCGCGCAATTTAGGCTATCCCTCGGATCGGGTCAAGCAATTGGTCGAAGAGGCATTGCACCTGGCCGAACTGACCGACAAGGCCGAGGTTAACCCTTATGACCTTTCACCGTCTTGGCGCAAGATGGTCGCCCTGGCTTCGGTAGTTGCAATGGATACGCCGATTGTCATCTTCGATGAGCCGACCACCGGTCAGGATGCGCGAACGATCCGGCGCATTGAGCACATCCTTGAAGCCCTCTCTCAGCGCCAGAAGACGATTATCACCATTACCCATGACATAGACTTCTGTGCCGAGAATTTCGAGCGGGTGGTAGTTATGGGGCAGGGGCAGGTGCTGGCCGACGGGCCGAAAGAGACGGTTTTAGGCATGGCTGACGTTTTAGCCCAAACCTATGTTGAACCGCCGCAGTTGACCCGTTTGGGTCTGCAACTGGGGTTTGAAAGGACGGTGTGTACACCGGCGCAGTTTCTGGAAACACTGCGCCGCCGTTTGGATCATCACCGTGGGACGAATGCACCTGCCGAAAACGAGGCTTAGGGATCCAGCCATCCCTTCGCACGGAGCAGGTCAAAGATAGGCGCAAAAAGGCCGTGAGGCTGGCGATCAATCACGTGATGGGCGTGTGCCCGCGCCAAGGGTGAGGCGTTGCGTGGGGCAACGGCCAGATCTGCGCAGGCAAACATGGGCACATCGTTATCGCCATCGCCGGCGGCAACCAGGCGGGCGTGTTCCAGTCCCAAACGTTGGAGTAGGGCGCGCAAGCCGAATCCCTTATTCACCCCTTGGCGCGTCACCTCATAGATTACATCCAAACTGAAACTGCCCTCGACCGGCAAACCCTGAGTGGCCTGGGCGAAGGCTTGCAGAACCTCCCGTTGATCGGAGAGGCACATCAATTTGCCAAACCCCTGCCCGGCAGGGGCGTCGCTCAGCGGGCGGGGGAGAAAGCCAAAGCGCTCGGCGGCCAGCAGGCCAAAGGGTGTGATCTCTTCCAGATAAGCCCCATCCAAACCCTGCCATAGGAAAGCCGCATCCGGGAACTGCGGCACCAGCGCGTGCAAGCGGGCCTCGGCCTCAGGTGGAATAGGAAAATAGTCTTCGAGAACCTCACCGGGGCGGTAGATGGCGGCGCCGTTTTGCAGGACCAAAGGGAAAGGCAGGGGTTCATCCCGGTAGAGTCCGGCGCGTTCCAATACCCGCCTTGCGCTTTCCAGCGAGCGCCCGGTGGCAAACACCAGGGTGACGGGTAGAGGTTGGCGCAGAGCCAGGGCATCTTCGGGATGTATCTCGCGTTCTTCGATCAGAAGCGTGCCGTCTAGATCAATGCTCAGCACAATGGGGGTTGACATAGTATTCATCCTTGGCTAGGGCGTGTTCGCTCCCGATTTTACCCCAGAACCACGGAGGTTCGGATTCACATCTTCGCGTGCTAGGGTGAGCAAACGCACCCCTTGCACTTGAGGGAAGGCCGCCCCTTGTTGAATGGAAAGCAAGGCGGCGGCTTCATCTTCGACGCATGCGCCGGACAGGATGGCAAAGCCGAATTCAAACAGGCGCGGCGTCAGGGGCGTGCTTGGGCCAAGCAGCATGATCCAGGCTTGGGGAGGGCATAATGCCAGCAAACCTTCCAAGGTATGGTTAATCAGTGTAGTGGCGGTGATGGCGATGACCTCGGCATGAGGCAGGACTTCGGGGGCGGCGCTGGCCGGTAAGTCGCCGGGGGCGGGATGGAGTTCCAGCACCCACAGGTTGCGGACAAAAGGACGCAGGTCATTGACAAAGGGAAAGTGACCCACAATGGCCACATTGCGCCCGGCACCGCGGTGCTTGAGCACCTCTGCGGCGTTGAGTTCCTGAAACGGCAGGCCTTCCAGCGGTAGGAGAGAGTTATAGGCGGCCAGGCCGATGCTGGCTTCGAGGGGGTTCGCGGAAGTTAACCAAGCGGCCAGTTCCTGAGCGCTCTTGGTGTGCAGCCGCCCGACATCGCGCACGCGATGGCTGCCGTGTGGGACGTCAGTTGCGGTCATGGTGGCAGCTAGGCCACAGCGTCGTGAGCAGACCATGGTCCAGTGAACGCCTACATAGACCCCACGCACCGGCACAGGATCCGATGGGAGGTCGGCAAGCAGGGTTTCAAGGATGCGTGATTTGACCATAGAACCTCTCGGTTGCTAAATCTTCACGCCGATTATAGTCCACATTAACCTGCGAAGTTAAAAGGACTACAATCAGTGGAGGCGCAGAGCACGAGAATTTCGATGAAAAGGAGGCTAACCATGAACCGGGGGTGGCCGATTCTGATCTCGGTTTTACTGATCATAGGATGTGCTCCAACGCCTTTGGTCACGGCAACACCGTCTCCCTCTCAAACGTCTGCGATCTCCGCGACGACACCCTTGCCTTCGCCATCCCCCACTGTGATAAAGCCTTCTGAGACCCCAACGTCAGCGGCTGCGGCAGAGCGTCAGCGTTATCCGGCCCCGAATGGGCAGTGGGTGGCGTTGGTGGATCCGGCGGTGGGGAGTTTGGTGTTAGAGGAGGAGGGAGGGCGCAGGCTTGAGGTGTTTGGGGCGGGCTCCGGCGTCTTGGGGGTGCGTTGGTCGGTGGATTCCAGTCACCTGGCCATCGTACGGCGTGATCCCGCAGCGTCCCCCACGGTGGCAGTCGCGGAGATCTGGCGGGTAACTTTCGTTGCCGGAGAACCGCAATCCCCCACAGTGCTACTGAAACCGGCACCGGATGCACCCTTTGCGGGGGCCCAATACCTGCTTGGGCAGTGGTCACCGAATCATACCCACCTGCTCTTTTGGTCTGGGCCGCTGAGCGCCTCGATTGCGGCGGACGGGCTTCCTTTGTGGTGCTTGGACGTTCAAAGCGGCAAGGTAGCGGCGTTAAGCGATGCGGCGTTGGTTAACCTGACCTATCAGTCCTGGTCACCCCAAGGGCAGGCGGTGGTCTTTACTGATGGCGGTTACCGCTCGGTGCTGGTGGGTAAACGGCTGGCGCGGTATGATGTCCAGAGCGATCAGGTCTCGACTCTCGTGCCGGCAGAGGCGGTTGTTCCCGGACAGGTGGCTTGGTCACCCACGGGTGCGTGGATTGCCTTTGCCGGCGTGCCCGCCGACCAGACCGGGGAAATGTATGCGGATTATATGGGGTGGGATAATCCCGCCATTCAGGCGCGGCGGTTATATTTGTTGGACGTGGGGAGCGGCACATACCGTCGCCTAAACGGTGAAGAAGCATTTCAAGATGCCCCGCGCTGGTCGCCTGATGGCCATTTTCTTTACTATATCCAGATGGAAGGCGAGCAGGTCCAGGTGATGCAGGCAGCACTTTCCAGGGGAGAGGCTCGGCCGGTAGCGGATTGCCGGGCGCCGCGCCCACCTAGCGCCGGGTACTATGGCCAGATAGACTGGGACGCGGTGTTTGAGGCCTGTGCCGTTTTGCGGTAAAATTGCACACCGCTATGACTACGTATTGGTATGACCCTAACCTGACTCAACCGATGTCGGGGCGTGAGTCCGAGGCGGAGAAAACCCGTCCGCGCCTGACCGAGCCCATGGCGCGCTTCCAGCCGGTGCCGCTCAAGAAGCGTCGCCAGCGTGGGCTGGGCTGCCTTGCCCTGCTCTTAATCCCTGTGGTGGCTTTCTTTGCCGCCTATTTTCTGACCCCGTTCCAGACGCGTATTTTGTTGATGGGCATTGATCGCGCCCCCGAGGGGAGCATGGTTGCCCGCACCGATACGATTATCCTGGTCGGGATCGAGCCGCTTCAACCGCGGGTGCGCATGCTCTCCATTCCACGTGATTTGTGGGTCACCATCCCCGGCGAGGGCGAGAATCGCATCAACACGGCGCACTTCTTTGCGGAAGCCAAGGTGCCCGGCAGTGGCCCGCGTGCCCTGCAAGACACCCTGCGCTACAACTTTGGTCTGAATGTCCCGTTCTACGCCCGAGTGCGCTTTGAGGGCTTTGTGGCGTTGGTGGATGCCATGGGCGGAATCACCTTAGATCTGCCAGAGCCGATGGCAGGTTACGAGGCCGGGCAACATCATCTCAACGGTGAGCAGGCGCTGGCCTTCGTGCGCAACCGCACCGGTAGCGATGACTTCTTCCGTATGGCACATGGGCAACTGTTGCTCAAGGCCGCGTTCCGTCAGATGCTCAAGCCGACCTCTTGGCCGCGCATCCCGGCCGTCTTGTTAGCGGCGACCCGGGTGGTGGATACCAACGTCCCGACCTGGTTATGGCCGCGGTTGGCTCTGGCGCTCTTGCGCGCCGGCCCGGATGGGATTGAAACCCATGTGTTGGGACGGGAGATGGTTACCCCGTTCACCACCAGCGGCGGCGCCAATGTGCTTCTACCCAATTGGGATTTGATCCGCCCGATGGTGCAAGATATGTTTGGCTCGTAATCTAGAAGCGGCTAGCGCGGTAGCAGGGTTAATAGCAGTGCTATCAGAGCGCCCAGCCCGGCGATGGCCGCAGCGAGGTAGCGCTCGTGGAGAGCGAGTTGCGTGGCGCTCAGCAGTAGCGCCATAAAAACCAATGCCGTACTGATCTGACGGATTGAGCGTTCCATACGCTCTAGGTGGGCGTGGGCGGTAGGATCGCTGACTTCCAAGCGCCCCTGAGCCAGGCGGGCAAGGACGGCATCGGCGCGTTGGGGCAAACTGACTAAGGTGCGTAGCATTTGGAGCGTGGTTTTCAGCACGGGGCGGAGCAGGCTTTCTTGCTCGGCGCGCATCAGCCGTTCGGCGTACGGGACAACGCTTTCCCAGACGTTAAACTGTGGGTCCAGGCCCAGGCAAATACCGTTGAGGATCGAGAGACACCGCCCTAATAACAGCAGGTTCTGGGGTAGTTGAAACGGCATTTGATAGAGCAACTGGCGAAATTCCACCAGCAACGTGAGCACCTCATCCGGGCTCATGCTGATCTCGGCCAGCGTCTTGCCCCAGAAGCGGTCAAATACCTCTTGGGTTGCCTTTTCGATCAGCCCCAGATCGGCGGTGGGAAGCAGTACCCCCATCCTTTGGTAGGCCTGCACCAGGCGTGCTGCGTCGCGGCTGGCTACCCCGATCAGCACCTCACGCAGTGCGTCCATCAGGTCGGCTGGGACGGTGCCGGTCATACCGAAATCCACAAATACCAATTGCCAAGCCGGGCGAGTCGTTTCACCCTCCTCGGCATCCGCGGGCAGGGGATGGACGAAGAGGTTACCGGGATGCGGATCGGCGTGGAAGAAGCCGTCTTCAAAAATCTGTTTGAGGTAGGTGGCAATCAAACGCTTGGCGACTTCGGCGCGGTTAATACCTGCTGCCTCAATGGCCGTGTAATCGGTGATTTTGATGTCTCCAACGTCTTCCAGGGTCAGGACGCGGCGGGTGGTGTATTCCCAATAGACCTTGGGGATGCGCACCTCGGGGTGTCCGGCAAAGTTGGCCGCAAAGATCTCGGCGTGGCGCGCCTCGCTCAGATAATCTATTTCTTCGTGTAGTATGCGGCTGAATTCTTCAACCAATGCAGGCACATTGGCCCGCCGCCTAACCGGGGGAAACCAATTGACCCAGCGTGCGACCACTTTCAGGGCGCGCAGATCCGTTTCAACCAAAATTGGAATGTTGGGGCGCTGTACTTTGACCACCACGGCCAGCGGTGTCGGATCGGGGGCAGTAGGGGGTGGGTTGAGCAGAGCGCGGTGCACTTGCCCGATGGAGGCTGCAGCCAGCGGAGTTTCCTCAAAGGCCAGGAACCGCGCTTCCAACGCTGTCCCGAACTCGGCCTCGACCATCTTGCGAATGGCTTCGAAGGGCTCTGGCGCCACCTCATCCTGCAGGCCGCTCAGTTCCTCGGTGATTTCGGGGGGAAGGACGTCAATCCGGGTGGAAAGAAACTGCCCGACTTTGATCATCACCCCGCCAAGTTGGATGGCCAGTTGACGGAACGTAGCGGCCAGGCGGCGAAAGCGCTGGGGGCGGGTCGTGCGTGCCAGTTTTCCCAGACCCAGGCGAGGGAGCAGGATATCCCAGGTCAAGATATGCACAATGACCCCGGCGAAGAAGCGCAAAATGCGGCGGTAGCGCGCGCGTAGCATCCCGTAACGATTATAGCATTCAAAACGAACGCCGCCCCTGGGTATGGAGAAGGGGCGGCGTTGGCGATCTGTGAGAAATTAGTGATGATTAGGGACGGGCAGGGCCATTTCCCTGGCGCGGCGGCTGGAAGGTTGGCATCATCGGTCCACTGCCAGGGGTGCAGGTGGCTTCGGGTCCGGGACCAGGTCCGTAGCCACTGCCGGGGGTTGGGGTATCTTGTGTCCAAGGGTTGCCGCCTTGCCCACTGCCGTAGCCACTGCCGGGGGTTGGGGTGTCCTGGGTCCAGGGGTTACCACCCTGCCCACTGCCGTAGCCGCTACCGGGGGTCGGGGTGTCCTGCGTCCAGGGGTTGCCGCCTTGCCCACTGCCGTAGCCGCTCCCAGGGGTCGGGGTGTCCTGCGTCCAGGGGTTGCCGCCTGGCTGGTGATTCTGGGGTGGCACAGTCTCAGGCATGCCCTGGCGCAGGCGTTGGCGCAGGATTTGTGGATCCTGCAAGCCCTCTTGCACGGCTTGCAGATGCGTCTGGATCATGGCGCGGGTGCGCACCAGCGCGGCTTGGGCCGTGGGGTTGGTGACGCTTCCTTGTTGTAGCAGGCGCTGATACTGAATTTCCAGGCGTTGGCGGATGCGCTCCAGCGCCCGGACGGCTTGAGCGTCACTCTGTGCTACGGCTAACTGCAATGCCGTTTGAAGGTGGGTTTGCAACCGCAGAAGGACGGGTTCGGGAGGAACCTCATCCCGAGCCACCATTTGGGTAATTTCGGCAGTGCGGCGCTCGGCCAGTTCCAGGCTGAGGTTAAGGCGCGCCTGTGGATCACGCGTGATTTCACTGCGCAGGTCCTCGCTCCAGGTCTTGACCGGGTAGAGCAGGTCATCGGGCAAACTGGCTTGGGCTGCGGCCACAGTGACCCCGCTACCGCCCAGTAGCAAGGACACGACGAGCAAGATGGTGGTTAAGGCGCTGAACATCGGGGATACCTCCTTTTTAGGATAGAGTAAGCCGATCCAAAAGGCTTTCCACCGATTCAGACGCCGTTCGGGGCGCGCAGATACGGCCAGTTGGCGCGCTTGTTCCAAAAAAGCCTGGCGGGCTTGCGCGGCGACCGCAGGATCGCGTGGGGGGATGGCGCGCAGCGCGTCCAGATGAGCCCGTACTTCGGGATCGGGTTGTGGATCAGGATGGGTTGGGGACATTTTCCACCTCTCGCTCCAAAATTCGCCGCAACGCGACCAGCGCACGATGTTGCAGGGCTTTAACGGCGCCAACGGGTTTTTGCAGGACGGCCGCCACGGTTTCGTTGTCCAGATCTTCCACAAAGCGCAGTAGAATGACCTGGCGTTGGTCGGGTGTTAACTGCCACAGGGCGCGGCGCAGGCGTTGACGCATCCAGGCGGTTTCCAGACTGGTTTCGGGGTTGGGCGTACCGGTGCTTAGATCTATGTCATCCGTGTTGAGGCTCGGGGGCGGTTGGCGGCGGTAACGGTCGGTAATCCAGTTGTGGGCGGTGCGGTAGAGATAAGCCTGAAGTTGTTGCCGCGGTCCATGCCCGACATGCAGGGCGTGCAGGAAGCGGGCAAAGGTTTCGGCCACACATTCTTCGGCTAGGTCACGATTGCCCAAAAGACGCATGGCATAGGCATAGAGGCGGGGGCTGTAATAATCGTAGATCGCCGCCAGTGCCTCGGGATCAAAGCGCTGTGCCGCTTGCAACCATTCCTGTTCGTTCGGCGCATTCATTTTTTCTATGGAATTAGACGCCGAAACCGTCTTGAAGATACGCCTGGGTTATCAAGACGACTCTGAGTTTTGCCGTTTGTGCCTGGTACACTATACGGGTAGGGTGAATTCCAGGCGCGTGCCATAACTCTGCCCCTGGGGGTCGGTGTAGATGGGGCTGATCGCACGTACCTCACCCCCGTGCAACTGGACGAGTTGCTTGACGATCGCCAACCCCAAGCCGGAACCGCCGCTACTGCGGGTGCGGGATTTATCGGCGCGGTAGAAGCGCTCAAACACATGGGGTAAATCCTCATGCGGGATGCCCGGGCCGGTATCGCTGACGGCGACCACAATCCTGCGCCGGCTTTGCTCTGGGGTGATCTCAATACGGATCTCCCCGCCTTCCGGGGTGTAGCGCAGGGCGTTATCAAGCAGGTTGGCGAGCACCTGTTGGATGCGTTGTGCATCGAGGGGTAGGGCAGGCAGGTTATCAGGTGCGGTTATTATCAGGCGAACGGCTTTTTGTGCTGCGGCGGTCTCAAACTGTCCCGCTACTTTCTGCACCAGGGGCAGTAGTTCGGTGGGTTGTTTTTCCAGCGTGAGGTGTCCGGATTCGGCCAGCGAGAGCAAGCGTAGGTCGGCTACCAGGCGGTTGAGCAACTGCACCTGGTCATAGAGCACTTGAACTTGTTCCAAATCCATAGGGAGAACGCCGTCTTGCATGGCTTCTAAATTCGCCTGAAGGACGGCCAGAGGGGTGCGCAATTCATGGGCGACATCGGCGACCATTTGACGGCGGGCTTTTTCGGCCCGCTCCAAACTGGATGCCATCTCATTGAAAGCCAATGAGACCGCGCCGATTTCATCCTGTGTCGCAACCGGGACGCGCTGGGAAAGATCGCCTTGGGCAATGGCTTGAGCGGCGCGTTGGAGGCGGCGCAGGGGCGCAATGATGCGATAGACAATGAGGGCTACCAGGATTAGCGCCGCCACACTGGCGATGATCACGGCCCCAAGCACGGCGCGGTTAACTGCGCTCAGAAACTCGCTTTCCAGGGTCACCACCCCGGCCACGCCGGCTGGCAAGACCAGTAGTGTACCGACCTGAGCATTTCCAACGCGAATAGGCGCGCCGAGCGCTACCGCCTCTGCGGGGGCGGTTTGGCCTTCCCACAGCCCTTGGGTATCGAGGACGACGCGCCCGGTGGCGTCCACCAGCACCAAGCGTTGGGCCAGAACACGCCCCAACAGGGTTGGCTGGAAGGGCATCATATGACCGCCGTCGTTGCCCATCATGCCCTGGCCCATACGACCCCGCGGCCACATCTCGGCCATGTGCAGGAACATGTCAATGCCTTCCCAGGAACCGGTGCGTTGGTAGTAATCGGCCAGGACCGGCGCCAGCCGTTGCGCCCAGGCTTGGGCACTGCGTTCGGTGTAGGTGCCAAACGCTAAACGGGTGGCGCGGCGAGTTAACACAACCGTGAGGACGGCAACCAAAAGCAGTACCCCTAAAAAGGCTGCCACTAACTTCACATACAGGCGACTAGGCATCTTCGGTGACCTCCAACTTGTAGCCTACGCCGAAAACGGTCTGGATATAGGTGGGACGGCGTGGGTTGGGCTCGATCTTGGCGCGCAGATTTTTGATGTGGGCATCAATGGTGCGTTCGTAGCCCGGGTAATCGGTGCCTAAGGCGTGTTCGAGCAACTGCAAGCGGGTGAACACGCGCCGCGGGTGGCGTGCCAGGGTGACTAACAACGCAAACTCGGTGGGGGTCAGGTTAACCGGTTTGCCATCCACGGTAACCGTATGTTGCACGAGATCAATCTCAAGTTTTCCCACCCGCAGTCGCTCGGTTTCGGTTGGAGTCTCGGCGGCGCGGCGGAAAATGGCCCGCACACGAGCGACAATCTCACGCGGGCTGAAAGGTTTGGTGACGTAATCATCGGCGCCCAGTTCCAGCCCGGTGATGCGATCCACTTCTTCCACCCGCGCGGTCAGCATGAGGATCGGCACGTTGGATTCGCGCCGGATGGCCCGTGCCACGTCCAACCCGTCCATGCCCGGCAAATTTAAGTCGAGAATGACGAAATCGGGACGTTCGCGGCGAAAGAGGCTCAAGGCTTCTTCGCCGTTGGCGGCACGGATGACTTGAAAGCCGGCTCGTTCCAGGTAACCCTGGACAACGCGGACGATCTGAGGTTCATCATCTACGACCAGAATTTTCTTCATCTCCATACCTCAATGATTTTAAGGGCAAGATATGAAGAAAGCATGAAATTTTCCCATCGGGCAGGTTGCGGGCAAAATTCGGATTGACTATACTCGAATTATCGCACAATTTGATGATGTTGAATTTGTACCCCCAGGAGGCGGATGTATGAACCGGGCTGAATTTATTTCTCACCCCGCAGTGCGACCGCATGATCTCCCCGATACAGGCTGGCGCGAAGTTGGGCTGCCCCATCAGTGGACGCTGGATGGACTGGAAGCCGAGGTGGGGTGGTATCGGTTAACGCTCCCTCTGGCCGAGGCCGAACGGCAGCGTTGGGTGCGCCTGTGGGCGGATTACTACGCCGAGGCTTGGTTGGATGAGGTGTATTTAGGACGCCATGAGGGTTATTTTGAACCCTGGGTTTTATCCTTGCCCGCTACGGGGCGCACCTTATGGCTGCGGGTGGCGGCACCCAAAGAACCCTACGGTGAGGTATGGCCGCGGTTCAAACGCCAGATCAAGGGGGTTTTCGGACAGCATGACTGCCGTCCTGGAAGCACCAGCCCTCGGGGTCAGGAACGTGGCACGGGCGGACTGTGGGGCGGGGTAGAGATTTGGACGAGCGGTGAGGTAGCACTGCTGGGAATGCGCGTGCTCCCCTTGCGCGTTGCCGGTGGATGGCGTTTGCAGGTTGAGGTGGCATGTGACAGTGCCCGGTCATGCGAAACCGTCGCTTCCCTAAACCTTGCCCCGGAAAATTTCGAAGCCGAAGGATTGAGCGCTGAACGTCCCGTCACCCTTGCACCAGGCTGCCGACGCGTGCGTTTCTATTGGTTGTTGCCGGACATGGCGCTGTGGGAGGTGTGGGAACGAGGGTTTCCTAATCTCTACCGGTTAACCCTACGCGTGGGAGAAGAAGAACTTTCCGCGCGTTTGGGTTTTCGCACCGTGACGCGGGAAGGCGATTGGGTGTGCCTGAACGGGCGGAAACTCTTCCTGCGCGGCACCAATATCATCCCGACCCAATGGCTGGCGGGTTATTCGCTGGCGCAGGCCGAGGCTGACGTGCGCTTGCTCAAAGAGGCGCATCTGAACGCCGTGCGGGTGCATGCGCATGTGACCCATCCCGCATTTTATGAGGTCTGCGATCGCGAGGGGATTCTGGTGTGGCAGGATATGCCGCTGCAGTGGGGCTATGCTCTGGATGACGCTTTTGCCCAAGAGGCGGTGCGCCAGGCCGAAGCCCTAACCTGGGTGTTGGGTAATCACCCCAGCATTTTCCTATGGTGTGCCAGTAACGAGCCGACCCATAACCGCTACACCACAGTGCCGTTGGTGGCCGCCGCACTGCGCGGGAGCGACCCGACCCGCCTGGTCAAAGAAGCATCAGATTTCCGCGAGCACACTTATCCGGGGTGGTATTGGGGGCATCTGCGCGATTTTTTGGCGCTTCCGGCGGCGCCACTGCCTTCGGAGTTTGGGGCGCAGGCTTTGCCGCGGGCCGAAACCCTGCGGCGGGTGCTGGGCGAGGCGGCATGGCCGCCGCGCTGGGAGGTGTGGGCTTATCATAACTTCCAGGCCGAGCAGACTTTCCGCGTGGCGGGGGTGGAGATGGGCAACAGCCTGGAGACGTTTGTGGCGAATTCACAAGCCTATCAGGCGCGGTTGTTGCGCTTTGCTATTGAAACTTACCGCCGCGCCAAGGGGAAGGTTACCGGCTATTTTCAATTCATGTTTGTCGAACCCTGGGAAGGGATCACTTGGGCGGTGGTGGAGGCCGACCGCACACCCAAAGCCGGTTATTATGTCTTGAAAGAAGCCTCGAGTCCGGTACTGCTGTCGTTGGTACCGTATCGTGAAGTGACCGAAGTCGGTCAGCCACCGCTCAGTGAGGTGTGGTTGATCAATGATCTAGACCGCTCTTTAGACGTGCGCGTGGTGTTGCGATTGGAAGGCCCGGTCAGCGGGGTGTTAGGCGAACTTCGGGCCTGCTTGGCCGCGCAGGAGGCACGCTGCCTGTTCAACCTGGCAGAGGGTTATGAAGCCCCGCCGGGGGAGGGCGAATGGCTGACACGGGCGGCGCAGTTTTTACGCACCTTAACGCCTGGTGCCTACCGTGTGGTGGGCGACGTGTGGGAAGGTGAGACGCTTCTGACCACGAGCACGCTGGAACTCCATTACCTTCCGCCGATTGTACCGATGGCGGGCGCATGGTAAGCCATCTGTTTTGGTAAAGCGCTTTATCCCCTCTTAACGGCGGTGGTGATCGGTTGGGGATTGAGCGGTGGCATGATGTTGGGCGACGTGATACTGGGGCAGATCATGGATGACGATGTGCGCCGCCATGGTCGGCCACGCGAGGCGGTGTTCTACGGCTTAGCGGCGGTGTTAGCACGGCTTTCGGGCTGGCTCAGTGCCGAAAGTTTTGTCCTGCTGACCCGGTTGTTTGGCGATGTGAGTGGTGAACGGCCCGGCCCCAACCCGGATGGGACGTTTCGCTTTTTTTATGATTGTGTTGCCGGGGGTGATGTTCCTGTTGATGGTAAGCCTGGCCGGATGGCTGTGGCGTATTCTAAGCGCGGCTCAACCGGCGAGCATGACACCTATCGCGCCCATGAGCGATGTCACTGAATAGGTTTTTTCGCTGGCAGCCCCACGCGGCGCGGGTAGCCGGGCGGGGTGGCGCTCTGCTTACGGATGACGATCAGGTAGCGTTCCTCGGCTACGCCGGGGAGATAGACCGGTAACACCTGTTGCAGTTGGCCGCCTAGGATGCGGATGGCGCGTTCGGCGCTTTGGGTCTCAGCCGGGCCGCTGGCACCTTTTTGGGCGAGCATTGCTCCACCGACCCGTACCAGGGGCAAGAGGTATTCCACCAAAACCGGCATGTTGGCAACCGCCCGTGCCACCGCCCAATCGTAACGTTCGCGGTGGGCGGGGTTTTGCCCCAATTCCTCGGCGCGTCCCTGAATCAGGGTAACTTTTTCCAGTTTTAGCGTCTCCACGATATGGCGGCAGAAAGCCAGTTTCTTGCCGACCGAGTCCACCAGGGTCACTTCGAGGTGAGGGAGCAGGATTTTAAGCGGAAGCCCCGGAAAGCCGGCCCCGGTGCCGATATCAATCAGAGTCTGGGGTGGGGGGCTGTTGCGCCAGGCAAGGATGCAGGTCAGCGAATCCAGGAAGTGCTTGGTGCGAATTCCCTCGGGATCACGGATAGCGGTGAGATTGAAGCGCGCGTTCCATGCCAACAGTTCGCGTTCGTATGTAGCAAAGGCCGCGACTTGACGCGGCGTTAGTCTGATCCCAAGCAGGTTTTGGACATCTTGGGTGAATTTCTCCATGCGCCGCCATTATACCGAAACTTGCACGCTTTGGGGGTTTGAATAGGGCGATCTGGGTATAATCAAATCATCCTCTATTTCACGGAGGCCGGCCACGGTGAACGCGCTGAAACGTTGAATTTCCGCTGTGTGGGCACGGGATCGTGTCCTTAAGGCAGACCAGCCCGTGGCGGCCCGTAGGTTTGGGGTGGGATGATGCCCTGATGGCTTCCTGCCCATTGAGCAGCCGGGCGACGCCGGGGCAGGCTGCTCTAGCAAGAGGTTCATTAACTTCTGGGGCAGGAGGATTTCCATGTCAGAACGCGATACAGTATGGCTCTTTACCCGTTTCGGGATGGGAGAAGGCCCGGCGGAATTGCAACAACAGTTGGTAGTCAAGTATCTCACCTTGGCATTAGAGGGTGAAAAACTACCGGCCAAGGTGCTCTTCTACACGGAAGGGGTGCGCCTGGCCTGCCACGGATCGCCGGTGCTAGATCAATTGCGCGAGTTGGAAAAACGTGGGGTTGAATTGGTGCTCTGCCATACCTGCCTGAATTACTTTGGTTTGCTGGATCAGGTGCAGGTGGGTGTGGTCGGGGGTATGGGCGACATTCTAGAAGCCCTCGCTCAGGCGCGTAAGGTGGTGGCGTTATAGGCAGACGAGGAGTCCGTGGCCGGCCTGTCGTTCAATTTGAATGGCGTGCCTTCAATTCGTTTAATTGGCGTTCCAACTCGGCGCGTAGCACCTGAGGGTTGGCTTTTCCCCCTACCGCACGCATGACCTGACCGAAGAACCAGTTGGCCAGGGTTTCCTTTCCCCGCAGGTAGGATTGGACTTCGTTGGGATTTTCTGCCAATACCTGTGCCACCAGCGCGCGTAGGGCGTCGGCATCTGAAACCTGGCGCAACCCCCGTGATTCGATGATCGCGCCGGCTCGCTCACCACTTTGGAGCATTTCCAGTAGCACTGCTTTGGCCGTTGTTTGGTTGATCTCACCGGCTTGGAGATGGCTGAGCAATTCTACCAATGCCTCTGGGCCGACCTTCAATTGTTCAATGCTCTCGCCGCTCTCGTTCATCCAGGCGAACAGTTCGCCTAAGATCCAATTGGCAATCAGGCGGGGTGGAAGAGAGGGAGCGGTTTGGAGCGCGGTTTCAAAGTATTCTGCAACGGCGCGTTCGTTGACCAAAAGTGCGGCATCCATTGGGGGTAATCCATAGATATCAATAAAGCGCTGCCGCCGTGCGTGAGGCAATTCGGGAAGAGCCGCCCGTACCTCGGCGATCCAGGAGTCTTCGATGACCAGGGGCGGTAGATCCGGCTCGGGAAAGTAGCGGTAATCATGGGCTTCTTCTTTGCTCCGCTGGGAATACGTGCATCCCCTTGTTTCATCCCATCCCAGGGTTTCTTGCTCGATGCGCTGTCCCTGGCTGAGCAGGCGGCTTTGGCGTTCGATCTCGTACGCCACAGCCCGTTCCAAGGCGCGAAAACTGTTCAGGTTTTTGATCTCGACCCGTGTACCCAACTGATTGCTGCCCTTGGGGCGCACCGAGACATTGGCTTCGAAGCGGATAACGCCCTTTTCCATGTCGCCGGAATTGACTCCCAGGTAGCGCAAGAGGGTGCGCAGTGCCATCGCATAGGCCCGCACTTCTTCCACGCTGAACAGGTCGGGTTCGGAGACGATTTCCAAAAGCGGCACGCCGGCGCGGTTAAGATCTACCAGCGAGTAGGTTGTACCGTCGGCGGCGGTGACATGCGTCAGTTTGCCGGTATCTTCTTCTAAATGCACCCGTCGAATGCTTACTGTCCGCTCACCGGTGCTGGTAAAGATGGGCAAGCGACCGTGCTGAGCCAGGGGATATTCGTACTGCGATATCTGGTAGCCTTTGGGCAGATCAGGGTAGAAATAATTTTTACGCGCAAAAAGGCTGTGAGTCGCAATCTCACAATCCAGGGCTAGTGCCACCCGCAGGGCGTATTCTACTGCGCGTTGGTTGATCACCGGCAAGACGCCCGGCATCCCGGCGCACACCGGGCAGACCGCGGTGTTGGGTTCAGCCTGAGTGGCATCCACGACCGGACAAGCGCAAAACATTTTGGAACGGGTTTGAAGTTCGGCGTGAACTTCCAATCCGATGACGGGCTCGAATTCCATGATTTTCCTCACCCTGGATGACCTTGTTCCCGACTTTCTAAAACAGGCTTTCGCGTGATTTTACCACTAAACCCCGTTCTAGCGCGGCTTATTGATAGTTCCAGATCAGATAACTGTCACTGGTGCAGATGGGTTGGTCGGAGGGGAGGGAGAGGCAGACCTGATAGGCAATAACACTGCCGTTGGGTTGTTCGGGGGTAATTGGAGCAATGCTCAGGTGAGCGCGTCCCTGTGCATCGGTAGGCGGAAGGCGGTATTCCAACCGCGTGCCATCGGCCAGGGTAAGCCACAAGCGCGACTCGATCTCTGCCAATGGGCGTTGATGACGTGCATCCAGAACGACGATCTCAAATGATTGCGGCTGGTCGGCGGGCAGGCGGGTTGCGGCGGCACGGACAAAGAGACGGATGCTCTGGGGCGTATAGAGCAAAGGAAGGTTGCCGCTTTCGGGTTGGATGAGGCGCAGATATTCCAATCCCAGCGGGAGCAAACGCACCCGCAGGCTGGGGGCGGCGGTGTGATCGTACAGCAGGCAGTAATTCTCAAAACATTGGCGGTAGCGGTTGTTTCCCACGGCGGCAATCTCTTCCAGGGGGTCACCGGAGATTTCTCGTCCGCCATGTAGGGCAATGAACTCGTCAAACACCTTTGGAACATGAAAACCCAGATTCTCACGCACCGGGTAGAACACCATTCCATCCGTTTCGCCATAGATTTGCGGCCCGGGTGGATAATCCGGGAAGCCCAACATGCGGCTGAGCGGGCGCAGGCGCATGGCGTTAGGATTGTCGGCGGGGGCGTAGAGCACAACCGTTTCGTAAACTTGCTCGATGGCGCCGTCAGGTGCTTGATAGGGTTCGCTAAGCGGACGTCCAAAGGCGGCGGGCCCCCCCAAACGTGCCAGGCGCGAAAGGAATGGCTGGGAAACCTCATCCGTTAGTGGCGTCACAATGCCGTTCAGGGGTGCCTGATAACGGCAGTAAGCATCGCAGGCAAACACCCCGTAAGCCAATAGGTGTACACTGCCGGGAGGTTCATCAAGATTGCGATAAAAGCCCACATTTTCAAAATATTGCTCAATGCGGTTGTGAGTAGCGTTATAACGGGGCTGGGTCAGAGGGTGGCCGGCATAGAGCGCCCCCCCCAGCCGATCATACAAGGGCACGAATTCTTCGTAGATCAAATATCCATTGACGATCGGACCTTCACCCGAGACCAAGCCGGGATCTTCGCGCAGGTTGAGTACCTGTCCCAAGGGGAAGAGGTAAAACCGCTTATGACCCTCGGCATAGGGATTGAAGCACATCAGAGCGTTTTGGGTGTATTGACATATGTTGGCTTCAAAGCGAAACGCGCGAGTAATTGCCGGCCCAAGCAAGGGTTCGCCGCCCAGCATACGGTAAAACTCACGAAATACGGGATCCACCTCAAACACTCCGGGTTGGGGCGTGGTTTGAGGTCGGGTGGGGGTACAGCCGATCAGAACTAGAGCGATGAGAAACGCCAATCCGTGAAGAACGCGTTTCATGCGAATTAAGGTGGGTTTAGTCTCCCCGCTCATTGTTCCCACATCTGCTCAATCCTGGAATGGCGAAATGGGCCTCTGCGTCATCGCGCCGTCTCCCGTTCACTGCTTTTGCCATTCCCGTTACGCCGCCTCAGCCGGGGGTCGCGCTCAAGGGTAAGCCGTAAACCCTCTTCTAGACTCACCCGTGGTCGGTAGCCGAGCTTCTCAGCCGCTAGGCGAATATCGGCGCAGAGGCGAGCGGGACCGCCATCGGCGCGCGGGTTATAGACGACCTCGGGTTGGGTGCCGGTGACCTCAAGCACCAGGCGCACCAGTTCACGCACACTGGTCTCGCGCCCGCTGCCCACATTGATAATGGTCTGATCCACGTCGCTGGCGGTCGCGGCGGCGAGCATGGCTTCGACCACGTCGTCCACGTAGACATAATCGCGCGTTTGCGAACCGTCGCCGTGGACAACCAAGGTGCCTTCCTGAACCGCTTGACGCAAGAAGTTCGGCACGACCGGCGCATGCACCGGGGGAAGGTGTTGTCCCGGTCCATAGGCATTGAAGACGCGCAAGCATACTGTTTCGATGCCCCACAGAGCGCCGATGGTGCGCACGTAGTACTCTGCGGCCAGTTTGGAGACGGCGTAGGGGGAGCGCGGGTTAGGTACGGCATCCTCGCGCACCGGCTGTTGTTCCTGATAACCATAGACCGCCCCCGAGGAAATGAACACCACTCGCCGCACGCCGACATCGCGCATGGCTTCCATCAGGGTGACCGTGCCCCCGACGTTGACATGATTGTATTCGCGCGGGTAAAGGATGGACTCCGGCACCAGGACACGCGCCGCCAGGTGATAGACACAGTCCACCTCTTGAAGCAGAGTCCATAACTTGGGGCGGTCGTTGATATCGCCCCGGGTGAAGTGAACCTCGGGGGATAAGGTGGCGGGGTCGCCGGTGGAACAATCGTCCAGCCCGACGACGGTATGACCTTCTGCGACCAAGCGGTTAGCAAGTGCTGAGCCCAGGAAACCGGCGGCTCCAGTAACCAGAAAACGCATTGAACCTCGCAAGGAATGGGCTAAAAGTTATTATAGCATCAAGCGTGTTTAGTGGGCGACACCCAACAGCCCCATGGCCTCGAGCATTTCTTCATTAGTTGCAAAGCGATAGTCATCCAAGCCCAACGCCCGCGCGCGTTCGGCTTCGGCCTGATAAAGGCGTTCCAGGTGTTCTTTGGTGACCACGGGGTGAGGTAACATATGGATGGCTTGTTCAATGCGCGGCAAAAGGGACTCGGGCAAGGGGGAAAGGGTGGCAAGATAGTTCAAGATGGCACGGGCGGCATTGACGCCGTCTTTGCGCGCCGTGCCGACCAATCCACTGCTGGCCTTGCGCGACCAGCCGGCTACGAAGACCCCTTCAATGGGTTCGTCACGTTCGCTGTCATACGCCTCGAAGGACTCACCTTCAATCGGAAAACGCGGATTGGGATTTTTATCGTACTCATAGCGGTGGACGGGAAGCCCTAGGGTCTCATCCACCCGATCCCCGATGGCAAAGATCACCGTATCCACCGGCATAACCCAGGTATGTCCCAAACCCTTGGCAACGACCTCGCCGTTTTGAAGCACCAGGGTGTTGTCTTCGAGTTCGATGCCCCCCACGGCGCCTTGACCGTTATCCAGAATGCGACGGGGGGAAGCCAGGAAGCGGATCCACAACCGTGTTGGCGACCGCTTGGGGCCGGCTTTGGCCATGGCATTGCGCACCAGTTCGCGCGAAGTTTCGGGGTCTTGCCCTAATGCGCGCATGACAGGGGCGACCCGTTCCAGTTCTGCCTCAAACGCGTTCCAATCCAGATTGGCGGCCACCATTTCCAATTCGCGGCGGTCGAATTTCACCTCTTTGGGGCCGCGCCGCACGATGGCAACCACTTCATCCACACGGCAAACATCAATCAAATAATGGGCGACATCCACCATGACGTTGCCGCCCCCGACAATCGCTACTTTGTTGCCAATCTTGTAAGTGCGCTGGCTATAAGGGGGGAGTTTGTTATAATGATACACGATGTCCTTGGCATGATAGACCCCTTCCAGGGTTTCGCCGGGTAACCCCAGCCATTTGGTGCCCTGAGCGCCGACGGCGACTAAAATGGCTTGGAAGCCCAACTGGCGCAGATCATCTAATGTGAAATCGCCTTCACGTCCGATGCGGACGTTGCCATAGTAATGCACTTCGGGTAACGAAAGGATCTGCTGAAATTGAGCGCGCAGGCCGTTTTTGAGACGCAGTTTATCCGGGTAGATGCCATATTCGGCCAATCCACCGGGGCGAATATCGCGGTTGAACAATACAACCTGCACCCCGTTCTCGGCCAAATGCTGAGCGGCATAAAGGCCGGCCGGGCCGGCACCGGCAATAGCAACCCAATAGCGATTTTCGAGGCTCATCGCGTTCTCCTGGGGGTTGGTTGTGGCATTCCGATTTTATTATAAATGAACTTCGAGTTGATAATACTGGGTAACTTAGGCATGATTCAAAAAAGGAGGCTCTGAGCATAATGGTTAACGAGATACCTATAACACGCACCCAATTATCCAATGGGTTGACCGTGCTTCTAAAAGAGATTCATACTGCGCCGTTGATCAGTTTTTGGGTTTGGTACCGGGTGGGCTCGCGAGATGAAGTGCGCGGCAAAACCGGCCTTTCCCACTGGGTTGAGCACATGCAGTTCAAGGGGACACCGCGCTTCCCGCCTGGTGTGCTGGATCGTTGGATTTCGCGCGAGGGTGGGATGTGGAATGCCTTCACGTACCTGGATTGGACAACCTACTTTGAAACCCTTCCGGCAAATAAGATTGACCTCGCGCTTGACTTGGAGGCCGACCGCATGGTCAACAGCCGTTTTGATCCCGAAGATGTCGAAGCAGAGCGCACGGTAATCCTCTCGGAGCGTGAAGGCAGTGAAAACGAACCACTTTTCCTTTTGGGCGAAGCGGTGCAGATGGCGGCGTTTGATCATCACCCGTATCGCTACGAGGTGATCGGGCTCAAAGAGGATTTGCGGCAAATAACCCGTGACGATTTGTATCATCATTACCGCCGATATTACACACCGGCAAATGCCCTGATCGCCGCGGCGGGCGATTTTGAGACTGGCATGATGCTCGAGAAAATCGAGCAGACTTTCGGTCATTTGCCGCCAGGTGAGGTTATCCGCAAGGAGATTCCCCAAGAGCCGCCGCTGGCTCAGGAACGGCGGGTTGAAGTGAAAGGGCCGGGGACAACGGTGTTCATGCATTTGGCCTATCGTGCTCCGGCGGCAAACCACCCCGATTTCTTTGCCTTTACGGTTTTAGATAGTTTGCTGTCCGGTCCGAGCAGTCTGAACATGTTCGGCGGTGGGGGTGTTTCCAATAAGACGTCGCGCCTTTACCAGGCTTTGGTTGAGCGTGAATTGGCGGTAAGCATTGGGGGTGGTTTACACGCCACCATTGACCCTTATCTCTATGATTTGGTGATCACCGTTCACCCCAAGAGCACGCCCGAAGCCGTGTTGAACGCCGTTGATGCCGAGATTCAGCGCTTGCACGTTGAGCCGGTGCGTGAGGAGGAAATTCAGCGCGCGCTCAAACAGGCGCGGGCGCTCTTTGCCTATGGGAGTGAGAACATCACCAATCAGGGCTTTTGGTTGGGGTTCTCGGAAATGTTTGCGACCTATGAGTGGTTTGCACATTACGTTGAGCGCCTTTCCGCGGTGCAGCCTGAGGATGTTCAGCGCATTGCGCAGACTTATCTCCAGCCCCAACGGCGGGTGGTGGGTGTTTATCAACCTACTGGCGAGGAGGCAATGGCATGACGGCAACGCCATCATCTGAAATTTGGCGCTCACTACCTGGGCCGGAGGATATCACCCGGGTAGAACTGCCTAACGGCATTGTGGTATTAACGCGCAGTAATTTCAACAGCGCCTCGGTGGTTATAAACGGCTATTTGCCTTGTGGGAGCAAATATGATCCGCTGGATAAACTGGGCTTAGCCGGTTTCACGGCACGGGCGTTGATGCGCGGCACCGCCCGTTATGATTTTCATGCCCTTCACGATATGTTGGAGTCGGCGGGAGCCAGCCTGGGCTTTAGTGCCAACGTCCACACCATTACGTTTGGCGGGCGTGCCCTGGCCGAGGATTTGCCGCTGTTGTTAAATCTGCTCTCATCGTGTGTCCGCGAGCCCACGTTTCCAATCGAACAGGTGGAACGGTTGCGGGCGCAATTGCTGACCAGCCTGGCGATTCGCGCCCAGGATCCGGCGGAAATGGCCGAACTGACCTTTGACGCGCTGCTCTTCCCGGATCATCCCTATGGGCGTTCTGAAGATGGCTACCCTGAAACGATTCAGAAAATTACCCGTGAGGATTTGGCGGCGTTCCATCAGGCGTATTTCCGCCCGCAGGGGATGGTGTTGGTCGTGGTAGGGGCGGTAACTGCCGAGGAGGTAATGGCACAGGTGGACACTGCCTTAGGTGATTGGTCGGCTTCGCCAATGGCGGATGAGGAAAACTTTCCAGCGGTGAAGCCGCCGGCGCAGAGCATCCGTCAACACGTGCCTTTGCCGGACAAGGCCCAAACCGAATTGATCATCGGCACCCTGGGGCCAAAGCGGAATCATCCCGATTATCTACCGGCCTCGCTGGGTAATAACATCCTTGGTCAGTTCGGTATGATGGGGCGGATTGGCGAAGTGGTGAGGGAGAAAGCCGGCTTGGCGTATTATGCCATGAGCAGCCTGAATGCCTGGATGGTAGCAGGTTCTTGGGAGGTCAATGCGGGGGTCAACCCGGCTAATCTCGAACGGGCGATTGGGCTTATTCAGGAGGAAATTCGGCGTTTTATTAGTGAGCCGGTGAGCGAAGAGGAACTGAGTGACAGCCAATCCCATTTTATCGGGCGGTTGCCTCTTTCCTTGGAGTCAAATGCCGGGGTGGCCGGCGCGATTCTGAACATGGAACGCTTTAACCTTGGGCTGGATTATCTGCAACGCTATCCTCAGCAGGTGCTTGCGGTGACGCGGGAGCAAATTCTGGACGTCGCTCGCCGCTACCTTGATCCCGAACGCTTGATCATCGTTAGCGCCGGCCCGCCTATAGATGGCTAACGCGATGG
The DNA here is from genome assembly GCA_964427505.1 of uncultured Thermanaerothrix sp. Lineage (GTDB taxonomy): Bacteria > Chloroflexota > Anaerolineae > Anaerolineales > Anaerolineaceae > Thermanaerothrix. The sequence goes on along the minus strand of CAYRUO010000007.1, from coordinate 21,890 downwards.
CATTGCGCTGTGGTGTTGATTTAGTCGAAATCCAACGTCTTGAGCGCCTTGATCCGCAAATCCGTCAGCGGTTCTTGCGCCGGGTTTTCACTCCCCTGGAGTTGGAGGAGGCGAATGAGGATCTGGCAGTATTGGCGGGGCGGTTTGCGGTCAAGGAGGCGGTGGCGAAGGCTTTGGGGTGTGGCATTGGCCCCATTTCCTGGCAGGAGATTGAAGTGCAGCGCGGCCCCGAGGGCCAACCTTTGCTTCATCTGCACGGTCGGGCGGCGGAACGCGCGGCGGCACTTAACCTGCGGGAGTGGTCGGTGAGCATCACCCATACCCACACCCTGGCCATGGCGATGGTCGTTGCGCTTGGCCCCACAGGGGGAGAAGAGAGCGCTTGAACGGGATTGGCCGGGGTGCTATGATGAGTATGGGACGGGTCGCATGAATATCCTGGCGGTCAGTGATGTGGAATTGGGTTTTATCTACGATGCCAACATCGTAAACCGCTTTCGCCACATTGATTTGGTTATTGGGTGTGGCGATTTACCGCACTATTACCTTGAATTTATCATCAGCATGCTGGACCGCCCCCTTTACTACGTGGAAGGGAACCATACTGACAAGGTTGAACTAGGAACGGGCAGAGATCCGCATGCCCCGTGGGGGGCCGTAAATCTCCACCGACGGGTGGTGCGCACCCCGGAGGGTTTGTTATTGGCCGGTATCGAGGGGTGTCTGCAGTATAATTACGGCCCGCACCAATACTCTCAGGCAGAGATGTGGCTCATGGTGCTGGGGTTAGTGCCCCGTTTGCTGCTTAACTATCTGTTCTATGGGCGCTACCTGGATATCTTTGTCACCCATGCGCCACCCTGGAAGATCCATGATCTGAATGACCGGCCCCATCGTGGTATAAAAGCGTTTCGCTGGTTGATTGAAACCTTTCAGCCGGCTTATCATTTGCACGGGCACGTTCATGTCTATCGCAACGACATCCCAACCGTCACCCGCGTGGGTAAAACGGTGGTGATAAATGCTTACGGTTACCGCGAAATTGTGTACGAGGTGCCTGCCTCGCGACCGGCTTTCTGGCCGCGGCGTAAGGCACAGGAGGTTATGCATGAGTGAAATTCCCCCTCGGGATGAGAGTTTTCTCGAACGCATCGCCAAAGCCGATTTTGAGGCGGCTTTGCGCAAGGGGTTCTGGCGTTCGGTTTTCTCGTGGTTCACGCAGTCCTCAAATCGCCTTTTGCCGTTTGACGAGGTAAAGGCGCGCCTCCCGATGCGTGGACAACATTACATCGGGCTGCAAGAAGTGCCGATTGAGAAAATTATCGGGAGCGTAGGGCGATATCAGGATTTTGACCGTGCCTTTCTTCCCCGCCATTCTCGCACTGCCTCACGATGGATTAGCATTGATGTGGCTCGATTACAGGATATTGACCTACCGCCGGTGGAACTCTATAAGATCGGCGAGGCGTATTTTGTGAAGGACGGCAATCACCGCGTCTCGGTAGCGCGCGAGCGGGGGCAGAAATTCATTGATGCCTATGTGATTGAAATTGAAACGCCGGTGCCGATTGATGAGCACACGGATATTGACGAGTTGATCACCTTGCATGAGAAAGGCGAGTTTTATGCCAAAACACGGTTGGATCAACTGCGCCCTGGAGCGAAGATAGATCTAACCTTGCCGGGGCAATACGCCAAACTGTTGGAACACATTGATGTCCATCGTTACTTTATGGGTCTGGAGCGCGGGGAAGACGTTCCGTATGAAGAGGCGGTGACGTCCTGGTATGATGAGGTTTATCTGCCCCTGGCACGGGTGATCGAAGCCAGCGATTTGCTCAAAGATTTTCCAGGCCGTACCGTAGCCGACCTTTATTTATGGATTATTGAGCATCTATGGTATTTGCGCGAGCAGTATCGGCGCGAGGTGACCCCCGAAGAGGCGGCGAATCATTTTCGCGAACAATTTGCCGGAGTTAAGTCATCTTCGTTGCTGGGGGTTTTGCGCCGCCTCTTCCAAGGTTTGATCGCGCATTCTGATCGTGAGGCTGATTTGAAAGGCTAATCGCCCACGGAAAACCGGTTAACTCCCCTGGAGCGATGGGGCTGGGTCACCGAGTTCAAGCAAACCCAGCCATAGATGGTTGCGTAGAACGCGGTGGTTCGTGCGAACTTCGATGCCGTTGAGATGCAGACGTTCTTGATTCAACATGCTGGGGTGCACAAAGCAGAGGTTAGGTCGAATGCCGTATTTTTTCTGATAGTACTCCGCCGCGCGGTGAACCTTGGCGCGCAAATCGGCTTTGGGGTCATCATCATACCAGAGCATGCCCATTTTCATGGTCTCACCTCAATCAGGATTGTTCGGGTAACCAGATGTGTAGCCATTGCCCCTGGCTTTTTAGGCTAAAGCAGTGAGGAGCAGGTAAAGTTGAAGAATAGGGATGTTCGGGGAGATTGAACTGTCGTTTAACATCCGGGCTTAAGTCCGCCGCCCAAATCAAGGTCTTAAACCGGCGCAACCAACGCAAGCGGACGGATTCTTGATCAAGGGTGGTGGCTACGATTGGCCAAATTTTCTGGTTCGGTCCATAATGAAGCAGGTATTCCAACGCCCACATGGCTTCGGGATCGGCGTTTAAGGCCCATTCGAGGTTATCTATCAAGAGAACAATGGATGGCCCGCGCATTTTTCCGTTTTGTCGCGCATTGGCGATATCCGCTAAATGACGCAGGGTGGATTCGAGGTCCCGCTCATATGGACTAATCCGGTGTTCAAGAGGGTGCGGGGTTGCGGGGATACTGTCGCTGACCCGGAAAAGTTCTAGGGTGAACCGGTTGTTTACGATCAACAGCGATTGATGGATAACCTCAATTAGGTTAACCGCCGTGGAGGTCTCACGACCGATAATTAGCAGAGCGCCCGGGGAAGGGTTATGCAAATCAAGTAACAAGGGAACGCCATCCTCACAAATACCTAAAAGCGCCGTTTCGTGGGTGAGTAAAGGTAATCCGGAGATGACCTCTTCTAGTGTTGGTCGGGGTGCATATTGGGATGCAAACGGTGATAATCCAAGGCGAGTTGCCTTGGAAGTCGCTTCTGATGCCAAATCCAAACGATATTTTTGGGTTAGGACGGCCATTGTTTTCGCTCCTTTTTTCTGTTTCCTGGCCTTTTTGAAGAGTAATTACAGTATAACAGAACATATGTTCTATTTCAAGGGTTTTGGCGGGTTAATTTAGAACGAATTTTCGAGGGTTGATCAAGAGGGGTTTATCCCCCAATCCCGTTAAAATCAAGGCGGGAGGAATTCGTCCATGAACCTACTACAGTCTTTGCTCTACAGCCGCTTCGCCGTTGCGCTGGGCCTGGGGATCAGCCAGGCCGCGCCTCCCTGGTTGGGATACCGTCTTGCCGACCTGGGTGCGGCGTTGGTCGCTTCACGAACTCGGTCGGCCATTGTGCGGGCCATTTGTGTCAATCAGTGGGTCGTTCGCGGCGAAAACCTGACCCTTCAGGCAATGCGGCAAATTGTTCGAGAGGTTTTACGCACCCATGCCCGCAATCTTTACATCTACTTCCATACCCTCAATCGCCCTCAAGAGGTCTTAGACCGGGTGACGTTTTCCCCTGAGTTTCAAGCCCTCTTCGATCGCTTGCTGCATGAAGGTGGCCCAGCGTTCATTGTTACCCCCCATTTAAGTAATTTTGACCTGGCCGGGCGCGCACTGGCTTTACGCGGATTGCGTTTCCAGGTTCTTTCTTATCCACAGCCGCCGGGGGCCTATCGCTGGCAGAACCGCCTGCGCCGCGACAGCGGCATTGAAATAACCCCTATTTCCATGAGCGCCTTGCAACAGGCGCGGGCGCGGTTGCAGCAGGGCGGTGTGGTGCTTACCGGAATAGATCGCCCCTTGAATGAGACGCGTTACTTTCCGCGCTTTTTTGGCCGTCCGGCCCCCCTGCCGGTCTTTCATGTGCGCTTAGCGCTTCAACTCAACTTGCCTATCATCGTCGTGGCTTGCATTGGCATAGGAGAGGGACGTTATTCCGTCGTGGCGCGACCACCCGTGATCATGCAGCCCGCCAAGGATTTAGAGCAGGCGCTGATTCAGAATGCCGAAGCCGTTTTGCGTGAAGCCGAGGTGCTTATTCGACAAGTACCGCATCAGTGGGCAATGTTCTACCCCGTATGGCCGGAGGTAGAGACGGCGCTACCTTTTTGAGGCCGTGGGGTTTTACATTTTGTCACGAGACTGTGAATGGATTACATGAGACCTGCTATACATTTCTTCATCAAATCATCAAAAATGAGGACTGGTTTTTGCCCTGGTTTCGTTCTATAATGGGGTTAGACCACCTGTCCAGGAGTTCGCCTATGGATCAACCCAATTTGAAAGACCATCAACGCATCAATGATATTCTGCTGGGGCCCCTGGAGCGCCCGGCGTTAGCCTGGTTGGCGCGCAACATGCCGGCTTGGGTAACCCCGGATATGTTGACGGCTATCGGTTTCCTTTCCAGTGTTCTAATCGCGGTGAGTTATGGGCTAACCTCAGTGCATCCGGCCTTTCTTTGGCTGGCGTCGGTGGGATTTATCCTAAATTGGTTTGGGGATAGCCTGGACGGCACCTTGGCGCGCTATCGTAAGATTGAGCGCCCTCATTACGGCTTTTTCATTGACCATCTTGTAGATACGGCCAGTGTGGTGCTGATTTTTGTCGGTTTGGGGCTATCGCCTTATGTTAACCTGACGATTGCCTTGCTGGGAGCAATATCCTATCTCCAGACCTCGATTGTGGTTTATCTGCTGATGATCACCAAGGGGGTCTTTCGCATCTCGTTTGCCAAGATTGGCCCTACCGAAGTGCGGGCTATGGCGATCTTAGCCAACGCGATTATCTTCTTCATCGGTAATCCCACCCTAATAACCCCCTTGGGTTTGTTTACCTTATATGATGTAATTGTGGTCTTTGTCGGCACATTATTGCTGGTCTTCTCGGCCATTGTGGCGGCGCAAACCGGGGCCGAACTGGCGCGTCAGGATGACATCGCGCGTGAGAAAAAGGCCATCGCGGCCACGCGCAAGGAACGCCGCCGCGCCAAAGTCAAATCTGCCCGCCGCGCGGGTACGGCACGGGGCACGGTGCACGGGATGCCGCCGGCCTAAACGGGCTCGGATTACGTTCAAGGCTGATGCAAGGTTGATTTTGGGGGACGCCCGCGCTTCCGACGCACTGGCGGGGGCGTCTCTTCTTTTTCTGCCTCAGGGCGTGGCATTGCCGGCAGAACGGCATCGGGGGTAAGTGGTGACGGTTCTGGTTGGAGCGGCCTGGGTGCAGGGGTTTCGGTTATGGAAACTGCGTTCGCCTCTTTCGCCAGCGACCGGGGAGTACGGCGTCGGCGTGCAGGGGTGGGGCTTGCGGTGGAGGTGGCGGCTTCAGGTTCACACTCAATAAGAGTGAACGCACGCAAGAAAGCCGTGATCTGGTCAAAGTAGGCCGCAGGGTTAAGATCGTAGGCTCCCACGTGCTCGGCGCCCTCGGCAATGTAAAGGACGCACTTCCCTTCCGGTGCGGCACGCTGAAATTCCTGGGCTGCCTCTACCGGGATCAGAGAGTCGGCGCTCCCATGGATGATTAGCACCGGGGTTTGCAGTGAGGATATGACCTCAATGGGAGCCACCTGCCGGGGTGTGAACCCGGCGATCAGACGGCAGAGCCAGGTGGTCGTGTGGTAAAAAGGGATTTCAGGCAGGCGGTAATCCTCGCGCAGGCGCTGTTTAAACACATCTTCCAGGCGCGCGTAGGGGCTGTCGGCAATGACAAAGGCAACGCGGGGGTCTATGGCGGCATGGAGCAGGCAGGTCGCGGCGCCCAGTGATTCGCCCATGGTGCCCACAACGCCGTCCGGCCCAAGTTGGGTGAATGCCCAGGTGGTGAGCGCCTTCATATCATGGCGCTCATAGTAGCCGTAGGTGCAGGTATTGCCTCCGCTGAGACCGTGTCCGCGTTGATCGAACAGCAGGACGTTGAAACCCAGGCGGTGAAAGAACGGGACAATCTTAATCCCTCCAAAGCGACTATAGCCGTGTCCATGCGCAAAGATCAGGGTGCGTTTGGCGTCAGGAAGAGGGAAGTAAGTGGCGGCGAGGTAATAGCCCCACGGTGAGCGGATTTTAACCTCTTGCTTGGGCCAGGTACGGTAGGCGCGCTCATCCAGCCGCCCATGTTCAACTTCGATTTGGTAGGTTTTCAACAAGGGGAGAACGCGGGGATGCAGTGCTCGCCAACATAAGTAGGCACTGAACAAACCCAATGCGAGGAGCAGAACACCGATAATGCTCAGAAAGATCAGCACGCTTTATCTCCCGACAATGACAAAAGCAAACCAGACATCTCCATTTTACCCGATTTGACCGCTGACGGAAGTAAGAGGAAAGTCTAAAAATGGCACCTTCCCATTATGAAGAATGTGGTATAATTTGCCTTCGCCTTGACCAGGAGAATGGGGTGCCTGGCAGAGCCTGTGAATTGAGGGTGTTGCGATGAACGAATTGCTCAAAGCCATTGAGCCCGCGCCAAATCCGAACATCCCGCCGCTGCGACCGGGGGATCAGGTTTCGGTGCACGTGAAGATTGTGGAAGGTGGACGCGAACGGGTGCAGGAGTTTAAGGGCACCGTACTAGCCGTTCATAACAACGGCGCCGGTTCGACCTTTACGGTGCGCCGGATTGCCAGTAACGGTATTGGGGTGGAGCGCACGTTCCTCTTCGCGTCGCCGCGCATTGAGAAAGTGGTGGTGGAACGCCATAGCAAGGTGCGCCGGGCGCGCTTATATTACCTGCGCAACCGCACTGGTAAGAGCGCGCGGCTCAAGCAAAAATTTGACTAATTGACGCATACGTGGGTCTTCTTCTCTCGGAAAAGGCGCAGACGATAGATGGGCTGCGCCTCTTTCTGTTAAATCGGCAGTATAATAGGCGATGTTTGGCCTAATATCTCTTGTATTTGCGGAGGTGGAGTTGGCAATGAACGTGCGCATGTGGATCCAAGCCTTACGCGTGATTCCCCGGATTAGCCGCGAGGAATGGCAGCGATTGGATGTTATCTCGCGCTGGTTGATCTCAACCCGCGCCGCCGTGCTGATCATGACCTTTACCTCGGCGGGTATTGCCGGGCTGTTAGCCGCCCACGCGGGCAAGTTTGATCTCTGGCGCTGGCTATTACTGGCGCTTGGGTTGGTGTTTGCCCACGCCACCAACAATCTGCTCAATGACTACACCGATTATTCGCGTGGGGTGGATGCCCACAATTATTTCCGCACCCAATACGGCCCACAGCCCCTAGAGCAGGGCCTAATGACCAAGCGTGAGCACTTGACCTACGCGGCAGTAACCGGCTTGATCGCATTAGCCGCCGGAGCGTATCTGGTAGCCGTGAACGGGTGGCTGGCGTTGGGGTTGCTCTTGATCGGAGCGTTCTTTGTCCTTTTCTATACCTACCCGCTCAAATACATTGGCCTGGGCGAATTGGCGGTGCTCTTGGTGTGGGGGCCGTTGATGATCGGTGGGGGCTATTATGTGATTACCGGGCAGTGGGATTGGAACGTAGCGCTGGCGGGTTTGGTCTATGCCTTAGGGCCAACCACGGTGATCTTCGGTAAACATATTGATAAGCGGGTGGAAGATGCGGCTAAAGGGATTCGCACCCTGCCGGTCATCCTCGGTGAGAGGGCCTCGCGTTATGTCGTGCTGGCGATGATGGCGTTGCAGTATTTGGGGGTCATTGCCCTGGTACTGACGGGGTATTTCTCGCCGGTGATGCTGGTGGTGTTAAGTGCTCTCTATTGGCTGCGCCCGGCGCTTACGGTTTATGGTCATCCCCGCCCAAGCGAGCCCCCCAAGGAAGAACCGGCGCGCAGTGCCTGGCCCTTGTATTTTGTGGCGGCATCGTTCTACCAAAGCCGTGCCTATGGCTTGTTCTTTATGCTGGGGTTGATCCTGCAGTTAATCGTGCGTTAAGTCGTATTCGACCGTACGCGCGTAGATTGCCCTGCCTTGCATTGGCAGGGCTTTTTATTCACCGGCGATGCGCAACCCGCGTATCTCCAACCACGCTGGCGGCGTGGCTTCCAAACCAAAGCGCACCTGCCCCTGAGGGGTGAAGGCGGCATATTGGTTATCTATCCAGATGACCAACCCTAGGCGTCCCCGAGGAACAATTGTGGTTTCGAAGACAACATGGCCATCCACGCTAAACCCGGCGCGATCCGAGAACCAGCGCAGGGCATAGTGATGCCAAGTCGTTACATCGTGATCCAGACGTACGGCGTCCTGGCGAATAAACTGGCGCAGTAAACGGCGCAGCCAACGCGCCGAAGGCGGCCACAGCAGTCCTAAAAGCGCAGGCAGGGCTGGAAGCAAAGCGAGACCGGGCCAGGTAGGGGCTGAAAAGGTGGCGGCCAGGAAACCGTTCGGTGGCACATCATCACGTAGAGTTAGCGCATTCCGAGGTGAGGCGTGGAAGAACCAGATGGCGTTGGGCAAGATGGGCCAGCGCCGCGCACTGCCGCGCACCCCTAACGGCATGGCGAAAGGATCGTTCCATAGTCCGAATCCCCAGGTGCCCGGCAGATTGGAAGCCGAAACACGAGCTTCTAAGTCGAGTTGCACAGGGGGGTGCCAGCGAAAGCGAACACGGGGGAGGTGCAGGTAGTCGTCCAATTGGGCTAGAGCGTAAGCGTTGGCAGAGGTAGCGGCTAAGGCTAAACGCCAGGCGTCTGGCCCCAAAGGAGTGACCTGACCACCGCCCCCCTGACGAACGGCTAAGGCCGGTATCTCACCGGCGTTGAAGGGATGGGTAGAGTTCATCTCCCTATAATTTTAGGCCGAGGTGGACGCAGTGGGTTGTCCCTCGGGGAGCATTTCTTCCTCTAGCATGGCGAGGAAGGCGGCCACTACCTGAGGATCAAAGAGCACACCGGCCTGTTCCTGGAGGTAAGCCTGCGCCTGCTGTGGCGACCAGGCCGGGCGGTAAGGACGCTCGCTGGTCAACGCGTCCCAGACGTCCACCACGGCAAAGATGCGTGCCCCCAAGGGAATTTCTTCTCCCTTTAGCCCGCGCGGGTACCCGCTTCCATTCCAGCGCTCGTGATGGGCGTACAGGATCTCTACCGCCCGCTGTAAAAAAGGAATATCCTTGAGCAGGTCGTAAGCAACCTGAGGATGTTGGCGCATGACCGCCCATTCCTCGGCGGTGAGCGGACCGGGCTTGAGCAGGATGCTGTCCGGAATGCCGATTTTACCGATATCGTGGAGCAACGCCCCGTAGCGTAGGTCATCCAGGTCCTGCCCTTGTAAGCCCAGGCGCTGCCCCAGCGCGAGGGAGAGGCGCACCACCCGCTCGGAATGCCCCTGGGTTTCACGGTCGCGTAATTCCAGCGCTCGTGACCACCCCAACAGGGTGGCTTCGATGGCGGCTTTGAGTTCGGCGTTGAGGCTCTCGGTGGTCAGCAGGAGTTGGGCATTTTCCAGGGCGATAGCGGTTTGCAACGCCAGGGCTTCCAGAAAACCACACCATTCGTCATCGGGCGTGGGGGGATCTTCCTGGCGTGAGACCAGGACAAGCATAATCCCATAGTCGTGGTCACGAGCGCGCAGGGGAGCCAAAGCCAGTAGGCGTGTGTCTAACGCTCCCAGACCGGAAAGCGCGTGGAGATTTTCTCCCTGGATGACCTGAGCACGTCCGTGCATTCTGACGGCTGAGAGCCAAGCAGAAGGGAGGTGATAAAGCCAGGCCACATGGGGCAGGGGGAACCCTTCGGAGAGCACCGGCGCCGGTAGGGCCGGCGAACCATGGGGCTCCGGCAGCAAGGCTACGCCGTCCACCCGCAAGGCATCGCGGATCAGGTTCAGAATGGTGATCAGTTTATCCTTAAGGCGGATATCGCTGGCAATGGCCTGGTCAATTTGGCGCAGGACGTTGAGCCGTTCCAGGCTGGTTTGGGTTAGCGCCAGGCTCTGTTGCAGGCTGCGATTGCTTTCTTGGAGGGAGAAATGGGCGACGGCGAGATCTTTGGCCAGATTGTTGATGGTGCCGGCCAGGGTTGCTAGTTCGTCACTCCCGTTAGCGTCCAAGCGGCGGGTAAGGTCGCCCTCGCGGCGCATGGCTTCCACATCGTTCATCAACCGGTTGAGGCGGCGGCCGTAGCGCGTTTGGAGGTAGTACAGGATGACTCCGCCGAGCAGAATCTCGAAGATGACCAGCAGGAAGCCCAACATGCGCAGGCTGTCCATCCCTTGGAGATAAACATCGCGCGGATGCACCACTTTGAGCACCAACGCCGGTTCGCCCCACAGGTCATTCAAAGGCAGGTACGCCCACAGTTCGGGTGATGGAACCAACGGGGCCGGACTGGGCGCCAGGTGAACGTGAGACTGAGAAGTGCCTTTTAGCCCGGTCAGGATCTGGCTGACCTCGTCGGGTAAGTTATCGCGCAGCGACCAGACGTCGAAATTCTGCCCGCTCCAGGCGGCGATTCTTTGCCACTCGGTGGTGTCCAGCCAGCGCCCGGCAATATATGTCCCGGCGGGTGGCCCACTGCGATCACTGCGCAGGATACGACGTGCCGAAACCAGGATGGCCCCTGCTTCGGTGAGCACCACGCCGTGGGCTTCGGAGAGCGGGTCAGAGGGTGAGAGCCGGTAGCGCGTACTGCCGATTTGGGTGATCACTTCCGGGCTTAATGAGACCTCTTGTCCACCTTCCAGGTTGAATGCGCGGGCAAACATCAGGCGATCCTGTGCGTCATAGAAGAGCATCAGGTTGAGTTGTAAGCCCTGGAACGACTCGGGGGCCAGGTTTTCACTCACATATTCAGGATAACTGCCCTGGACGAAGTTATATGTGTCGCTCCAATACGCCCAGTCGGCGGTGGAGGCGCTGATGCGGTTTTGTTCTGCGGCCAGGGCAGCCAGCACGCGCTCGATGCGGTGATGCAGATATTCATGATCGAGGCGATCAAATTGAGGCAAAACGACCAGGCGGGTGAGGGCAAACGCCAACCCGCTGGTGAGGCATAAAATGATGACCAGGATGAGAAAGACGCGTTGGCTGAGGGTCAAAGTGTGCCTCTAGGGTGAGCGAAATGTGTGCACCTTATTAGTCTACTTATAGTGTCGCCCATAAGGCTTTAGAGTTACTTAACAAATTTGTAAGAAGTTTGTTAGAGACTCGAGCCTCTGGTTAGGGCTTCGCGTTGGCTACCCAATCCGGGGGGAGTTCCGTATAATTGGCTGGCATTCTGCGGTTTGGGAGGTTGAGAGATGAAAACATCCGCAAAATCCTGGTTACCCCTGCCCCCGAACTGGTCACTGCACACCTGGGTCAAGGGGCTGGATTTTTCCTGGAAGACGATTCAAGAGCATGGGTTTGTGATTTTAGGCGGGTTGGTGCAGGCGTTGGCGATGCGCTTGTTCCTGGTGCCGGCGCAACTGGTCAGCGGGGGGGTAAGTGGAGCCGCCCAGATCATCAATCATTTCACCCAATGGCCGATTGGGTTGATGGTCTTTATCGGGAATGTGCCGCTCTTCATCCTGGGCTGGCGCTACCTGGGTGGAATGCGCTTCGCCTGGCGCACTGCGCTGGCGATTGTCAGTTTTTCGTTCTTCACCGATTTTCTGGTGCTGTTCATCCCGCCGCAAGGGGTGACGCAGGATTTGGTGTTGGATTGTCTGTACGGCGGCATCCTCTTGGGGATCGGCTTGGGCATGGTCTATCGCGGCCAGGGCACCAGCGGGGGAAGCGATATCCTGGGACGTATTCTCAATCATCGGTTGGGCATTTCGATCTCGCAAGCCTATTTGATTACCGATACCCTGGTGGTGTTGGGAGGCGGTTTCGCCTTTGATTGGGAGCGGGCGCTGTATGGCTTGCTGGTGATTTACGTCAGCGGGGTCGCGGCGGAAGCGGTCTCTGAGGGTTCGGGCGTCTTCCGCATGGCGCTCATCGTCACCAATCACCCTGAGGCAATTACCCAGCGCATCATGACCGTGTTGGAGCGCGGAGTGACGATTCTCCCGGGCACCGGCGGTTATACCGGCGCGCCGCGCCCGGTGCTTTACTGCGTGATCACCCGTTCTGAAGTCAACCAGTTGAAGGAATTGGTGCGCGAGGTAGATCCGCGGGCCTTCATGGTCATTGGGCAGGCGCATGATGCCCTGGGTGAGGGTTTTCGCCCTTTGGTGCAATAAAAGGGTTAGAGCAAGCCGGCTTGGTGGAGCACCCCGGCGATGAGCAGGGCTTGCCCTATATGATAGGTCACAATGACAACGATCCCGCCGTGTTTGACCGGCGCAATTAAGCGGTGGTTGGCCAGCGTCCAGTCAGAGATGAAGAAGAGGGTAGCGCCGACGCCGGCCATAAGCGCCGCGGTCGGCGGCCAGTTGGGGCGCCATAGGGTCAGCCAGGCCGAGAGGGTCATCATGCCGATGGCGAGGGTGTAAACCATCACTGCCGGGAGTAACAACGTGGTCTCAGGGCGCCGGCTCAAGCCGCGCGAGAGTTGGCGGAAGCCTAAGGCAGTAACAGCACCCAACACGGCGGTAAGTGCCAGGGTCTCGGCTCGAACAGGGGGCGGGGTGGGATTGAAGCCGATGATATAGGCTATATGCGCCAGCAGGAAAGCCAGTAAACCGAAAAGAAAATAGCGGCGTGGAAGCAAGAGGGCAATATCACCCAGCAGGGAGAAGATCAGCCCAACTCCAAACCAGGGGGAGGTGCGGTGCCATCCCCCGGCGGTGGTAAAGGCCAAGATCAATGCCAGCAGAGCCCCCGGTTTAGCCCAGTAGCGCACGCGCAGGCGTTCGCGGCTCACGGCCCACCAATCTATGGCGGCGAAGACGGCCATGACTACGAACCAAATCATACCTGTTCCCTCATCGTTTCAGGGTATAGCCCAGCCAGCGCAGGGCTTCCGGCTGGTTGCGCCAGTTTTTATTCACCTTGACGTGCAAATCGAGGAAGACCTTGCGCCCACTCATGGCTTCAATTTCCAGCCGTGCCGTGGTGCCGATTTTTTTGAGCATCTCGCCTCCCTTGCCGATGACGATGGGTTTTTGGCTCTCTTTCTCGACGAACAGGGTGGCATGGATATAGGCGGTGTTCTCATCGCGTTCTTCATAGTCATCAATACGCACAGCAATGGCGTGCGGCACTTCATCGCGTAGGTGCAGTAAGGCGGCTTCGCGGATCAATTCGGCGGCGATGTCGCGTTCGTAGTAATCCGTGATCTGGTCGGGTTCGTAGTAGGGTGGGTGCACGGGAAGGAATTCCAGGATGGCTTGGAGCAGTTCATCCCGGCCCTGCCCGGTGGTGGCCGAGAGGGGAATCATGCGCCCAGCCTGAGGGGCCAGTTCGGCATAGGCGGCCTGTTGGGCGGGTAAGGCGTCTGCGCCGACCAGATCCACTTTGTTGAGGGCGAGGATCAGCGGCGGGGCATGGCGCAACTGGCGCAGGCGCTGGGCAATCAGCCGGTCTTCTTCACCCGGTAAACGGTGGACTTCGACCAGCCAAACCAGGACATCGGCATCGGTCAGGGCCTCTTCGGCAACGCGGTTCATGTATTCACCCAGTTTATGAACAGGGATATGCAGTCCGGGCGTATCCATGAAGATGATCTGAGCGTTTTCTAGGGTTAAAATGCCCAACTGACGCCTGCGCGTAGTCTGAGGTTTGGGTGAAACGGCGGCGATTTTTTGCCCTAGATAGGCGTTGAGAAGGGTGGATTTGCCCACATTTGGACGCCCGATCAGGGCGACGAAGCCGGCTTTATAGGTTGAAAGGTCTTGATCCATGACTCAAAAATCCTCTTTGATCTCAGGAAGTGTGTGTGGCTTTGGGCGTAGGAAATTGACGACGGCCACACCGCTGATGATCAGGGTGCCCCCGGCCAGCAGATGCCAATCGGGGCGCTCGTGGAGAAAGATGGCGCCCAGAATCACGCCGACCAGGGGAAAGATATAGGTCACCAAGGTCGTGCGGGTGGGGCCGATGGATTGTAATAACGAATAATAAAGCAGGGTGGCCACGCATGAGCCCATTAAACCCAACCAAAGGGCGGCTACCCAGGTGAGGGGTTGATGGGGTAGGGTAAACGGTGCCTCGATGGTAAACGCCAGGGGAAGCATAACCAGGGTTGCCATGAGGGACTGCCCCAACGATTGAACGTCAGGGGTCAAGCCACGCACTTTACGGCGGGCATAAACGGCTGCCGCGGCATAGGAAATGGCGGCCAAAAGCATGGTTAATTGTCCTAATTTGGGGCGGGTGAGGTCGCCCTGAACCTGGTTGGCCATTAATACAACCACACCTAGGAATCCGACCAGCAATCCCAATCCCTTGGGCAGGGTCCACGGATCATCGGCCAGAAAGAGCGGGGCGATCAAAAGGGTAAAGAGGGGCACGGTGCTGTTGAGGATGGCGGCCATGCCGGAAGAGATGTATTGCTCGCTCCACGAGATCAAGACGAAAGGTAGGGCCATGTTGAGCAGTCCCAGAATGAAGAACGCAGGTAAGAACTCGCGCCAAGGGGTATGCGCCCGGCGCAGATGGGCAACGACAACCAACCCCAGGGTCGCGAAAAAGACGCGCAGGGCGACCAGAGTAAACGGCCCCAGTTCCTGCACCCCAATTTTGATCCACAGAAACGAGGAACCCCAAATCAATCCCAATAAAATAAACTTAAACCACTCTTTGACCGACAATGCGGTGTCCCTCCAGTTTCAGCAACCAGGCTTTGGTGGGAATACCTTCGCCACCGCCGTAGCCGTGGAGCGAGCGGTCACTGCCGATGACGCGGTGGCAGGGAATGATGAGCGGGATGGGGTTGTGGGCCATCGCACTTCCCACGGCGCGGGCGGCGTTAGGACGACCCAGGTGGTGCGCAATTTCCCCGTAGGTGCGCACTTCGCCGTAGGGTATCGTGTAGGTGTACTCTAGAATTGGACGCGCTTTGGGTGAGATCACCTGCCAGTCAATCGGCACCGTGAAGTGGCGCAGTTGGCCTGCGAGATAGGCGGCCACTTCTTCTAGGGCTTGATCGAGGATGGCTTGCGCGGTTTGGTCGTCGTTTGGGGTGGTGATTGTAGGGACGGGCCCGATGGTCAGGCGGACAACACCGCGCGGGCTTGCCCAGATACCGATGGGACCAATGGGAGAGACTTTGAGATAGCCCATCGCCATGGGAAATTTGGTTTCTTCGTATTTCTGGGGGATGGTACGGAGATTAAGCACAATAAGCCTCGCTTTCTGAGAATCTAGTAGTTGGATGTGTAGTCAATGAGTCCTTGCTCACGGGCCAGTCGTTCACACCAGCGAAAGACTGCCCAACTAATGAAGCCTAAGGCCAGGGTCATCAGGGCGAGCCAACCCAGCAGTTGGGTGCTACTCACGTTGCTAAACGTGGGAAAGGCTTGGGCAACATGCCCGACCAGCGCGCGGCGCATCAGTTCGAGCCAGTAAGTGATGGGGAGAGCGTAACCAATGGGACGAAGGTAGGCCGGCAAAACCTCCAGGGGGAAGATGGCGCCGGTGAAGAGAAAAAGCGCCCCGGCAACGGCATCCCCAATGTAGTATGAGTGCCGCGCCGTGAGCAAGGTGACCCCGGCCAGAATTAAACCAACCAACGCCAGCATGATGGTGCCCAGCAGTAAACTGACCAGGAATAACGGCCAATTTATGCTGGCTAACGAGAGGGGCATTTTGAGCCACCACACCCCAAAGCCAATGATGATCAGCACGGCGAAGGTTGTGGTCAGAAAACGGGCAATCCCGCGCCCGAAGAGATAAAGCGGGATATTAAGAGGGGCAACGTAGATATACTTCAAGGTGCGATAATGTTCGCGATCGTCAATGACTGCCCAGGAAACGCCGGTGGTGACGGCACTGACATACTGATAAAAGGCATTGCCCAGGTATAGATAGGCGAACATGGGGGTGTCGAAGGCTTGTTGGGTGACCACGCGATACATGACCACCAGGATGCCCGCCGCGGCCAAGGGCTTGATGATCGAGTAAATGGCAAACAGGAAGGGATCCGTCCAGTTGGATTCGATCTGCCAACCCAACCAGGCGGCCATTCGGAACGAACGTAGTGCTGGAGAACGTAGCATGAATAACACCTATGAGGGTATTTTAGCGCCGATTTTCGGTCAATCGGGCTTCTTCGCGTGCCAGGCGTTCCAGCGTAGCCAGCAGCCAGCGCGCAGCGATTAGGAACACCACCGAGAGCACCGACAGTATGGCTATTTCCAGCGGCACGCTCAAAAAGCCCAAACTGGGGCCACTGCGAAAAGCCAATTGACGCATGGCATCCAGCCCAAGAGAGAGGGGGATAATCGAGGCCCCTAAAGCCACCCAGAAGCCCAGGTTCTTCAATGGGAAGTAGAACCCCGAGAGCAGGTAAACCGGCTCCATTGCCAGGTTGACATAGTGCCAAGCCTCGCGGCTGAAAAGCAGGAAAACCGAGGCGGTCATCATCCCTAGCCCGTATAAGGCGATCAGGGTCAAGACAAAAACCGCCAGCAGTTGCCAGGGGTTGAGCACGACATAGTGCACGTTAAAGAGCAGGGTACCCAAGGCAATGATGGCGCCGGCACGGAGCAGGGTAGCGATCATCCCCCCAATGGCCATGCCTAATAAAATAGCCATTAGCGAAGTAGGGGCAATGATATAAAGCGCCAGGTTGCCCTGTTCTTTCTCCCAGTATAACTGGCTTGACATGCTCCACAGCACATTCATCCAAAAGGCGATCATCGCCCCGCCGATGACGACAAAACCGACGTAGTCTTCGGGGGCTCCGATAGCCCGATAGACGTATACGTAAGCCGCTACGTTGATCAGGGGCAGAAGCACCTCAAAGATCAACCAGGATTTCTCGCGCTGCTGCCCGATGACCCGCGGATAGGCCCGGCCGATGACCGTTTGCAGAAACAGACGCCAACCGCTATTCTTGGGAATCGGCGTGGTAGCCGTTACCGCGCTCACGTTCAACCTCCTCCATACGCAACCCGACCAGTTGCACAAAAACGTCCTCCAAAGAGGGTTGGCGTTTCTGAAGGCTGCGCAAATGTGCTTGCTGGCGTTCCAATTCACCGATGACCTGGGGCAGCACGCTTTCCTCGGCCAGGGAGATTTCAATCTGCAGTCCGCCGTTGTGCCATTGTTGGTGTAATCGCAAGACCCCGGGCAGGGTTTCCAGGGCTGGAAGGTTCAGGGTTTGCTCAGGTTCGACCACGAGTTGAAAGATGGCTTCGTGTTGAACCTGTTGCTTAAGGTGTTCCGGGGTATCACAGGCCAGAATCCGTCCGTTGTGGATGATCGCCACACGGTCGCACAATTCTTCTGCTTCCTGCATGTAGTGCGTGGTGAGCAAAATGGTGCGCTGAGGGTTTTCGTCCATCCAGCGGCGGATGAATGCGCGTACCTCGCGTGCCGCTTGTACATCCAAGCCCAGCGTGGGTTCATCCAGAAAGAGCACTTCGGGATCGGTCATGAAGCCGCGTACAATATTCATCTTCTGGCGTAGCCCGGTCGAAAGGTCGGACGATTTCGTATTGGCGCGGTCGGCTAGGCCGATCATCTCCAAAAGCATTTGAATGCGTTGGTGGGCGATGCGGCTGGGGATGCCGTAGAACTGGGCGAACATCCAGAGATTCTCGCGCACGGTTAGCAAGCCATATCCCGACGTTTCACCCCCCGAGACCATATTGATGCGCGGACGCACTTTATCCGCTTCGCGCACGACATCGTAGCCGGCCACCCAGGCCCGGCCACGGGTAGGGGCAAGTAAGGTGGTCAGAATTTTAATCAGGGTGGTTTTTCCGGCCCCATTTGGCCCTAAAAGCCCGAAGAGTTCGCCGCGGGGCACACTGAGATTAACCTCTTCGAGGGCGACACGTTCGCGTAGTTCACCCTTTTTCGCCCCGCGAATCTTGTAGATGCGGGTTAATGCCTCGGTTTTGATGGCAAGATCGTTGAGAGGTGGTTCGGTGTTCACGTTCGTCAAAGCCTCCAGGGTTTGATTGTAGAAGGAATGTTCAATATCGTCAATGCCTTTTAGTGTGAACTCGTCTCAAACGGGTGTGCAGAAATCGGGTGAAGTTCAGGTAGTTGGGGGGATTTGTCAGGTAATTGTAAGGTGAACGTAGGTTAAGCGTAGGTTTTGCGTCAAGAAAACGGATCTGGTTTGTGCTAATATACAGGCAAGGGCGACTTCTCTTCTTCTCCTCCTTAAATAGCGAGCCGGAGTCGGCGTCTCCGGCTCGCTACGATTTAACCGCCGTTCAATCCATAAAACCTTCGATCTAACTCCTGGGTCGAGGGTTTTTATTATTTCCCCTATAATTGAGATGCGCTCATTTTTGTGAAGGGGTAACGACGATGACAACACGCCGACAGATGATCGCCCTAACGCTGGTTCTGCTGTGGTTGTTATTTGTTTTGGGGTTGTACTACGCGGCGCACAAGCCGTTTACCTCGTCCGAAGTGCTAAGGCTATTCCAAGCCGTGGGACAGTTGGTGTGTGCGGTAGGGTTGGCGGCGCTTATGGGCGGTTTAGGGCGGCGCTGTATTTCGATAAGCACGCTCTCTCCCTTGGAACGATTGGCGCTACAAACGGCTTTGGGGGCGGGTTTGTTAGCCCTAGCAACCCTGGTGGTAGGGGCAACGCTGGGGGTGAGCCCGTGGTTGTTGAGAGCGGGCGGTGTGTTGCTTCTGCTTGTGCTGCGGCGGGACATCTGGGCTTGGCTGAAAGAATGGCGTGCGGTTAAGCCGTTGTGGGATTCGGCTACTCGCGGCGGGCAGGTGCTGGCCGTGGGCAGTGGCGTCTTGATGGTCATCGCCTTGTTGTTTGCGCTGGCGCCGCCGTTGAAATGGGATGCCTTGGTTTATCACTTGCTCTTGCCGCGGGTGTACCTGAGCGAAGGGCGAATAGGGGATGTGCCCTGGCTCCTGCGCAGTGGTCTGCCCCAGAATGGCGAGATGCTCTACACCTGGGCAATGGCCTGGGGTGGCACGGAAGCGGCGACGGCACTGGGCTGGGCATTGAGTGTGGTGGCACTCGTCGGTCTCTTGGGCTGGCTGAGCCGTGTTCTCGATGCACGCGCTGCCTGGGTGGGGATCGGCGCACTCCTTATCGGGGAGAGCGTATGGCACGGGACGGCCTGGGGTTATGTGGATTGGCTGATCGTGCTTTATGGTACCGGTACTCTGATCGTTTTACATGCCTGGTGTCAGCACCATGATCCCAGGTGGTTAAGCCTGGCCGGGATTATGGTGGGGTTGGGTTTGGGTGTGAAATATACCGCCGGTGTGTTGGGGGTAGGGGCTCTGGTTGTGATCCTGGTTCACACTCGGCGTTATGGGCAATCTATCCTCGCAGCATTAATGCGTTTGGGGCTCCCGGCGGTTATGGCCATTTTGCCGTGGTTGCTCAAAAACCTTATCCTGACCGCAAACCCGGTCTATCCTTTGTTTTTCCCGAGCGGGGTGGTAACGCCGTTTCGGCTGCGCTTATTGCAATATGCCCCGGTTTTTGGTCATCCCATTGGGGATACGCTGTTTATACCGCTACGCGCGACCTATTTAGGAATTGAAGGGGCTGAGGGTTACGGTGCCGATATTGGCCCGTTGCTCGTGTTATTGGGCGGTTTAGCCGGATTGGCCTGGCGTCAGGCGAATCCAACCCAGCGGTCGGTATTCACGGTCCCGGCCGTCTTATTTGTAAGCGGCTGGGCTATCTGGGCGGTCGGGGGACGCTTATCCGGCCTGCTTCAACAGACGCGCTTTTACTTTGGGATACTGCCGGCTTGGGCGGGATTGGCTGCGCTGGGGGAATGGGGCACTCGGACTCAGGTGTGGTTGGGGGTGCGTGTGCGTCGTCTGGTTTGGACCGTGCTGGGCGTGGTGATGGCGTTGGGATTGTTTCAGGCGGTAATGACTGCATTAGAGAGCCGCGTGGTTGAAGTCGTCTCAGGTCGGATGCGAGGCGAGGCCTATCTCACCGCCAATATGGGAAGTTTCGGTGCCGCCATGCAGACGCTCCAAACTTTGCCCCAAGGGAGTCGAGTTCTCATGCTCTATGAACCCCGCGGCTTTTACTGCTGGCCGCGTTGCCTACCGGATGAGTCCTTAGACCGCTGGCCGTTGGATTGGATGGCTTACGGCAGTCCTGAGGTGATTCTGCGCACCTGGCGCGAGATGGGTTTCACCCATGTCTTGATCTATCAGGCTGGGGTGGCCTTCTTGCGCCAGGATCTCCATCGTCCCTATCCGCAGAGCATTTTGGAAGGGCTGGAACAAACGCTTCCCTTGCTGATTCTGGAGCAAGAGTGGGGCGCGCACGCCTTGTATCGCTTGCCCACGCAGCCCTGAGGGGGGTCAATCCATTTCCTGGCGCCCGGCCAAGGCACGTAACAAGGTGTTCTGGTCGGCGTATTCCAGGTCACCCCCTACCGGTAAGCCGCGCGCCAGACGGGTGACGCGCACACCCAGAGGTAGAAGTTGTTGGCGCAGGTAGAGCGCAGTGGCATCCCCTTCCAGGCTGGGGTTGGTGGCCAAAATGATTTCTCGCACACCACCGCGTTGCACCCGTTCCAGCAGTGGACGGATTTTCAGGTCCTCGGGGCCGATGCCCTCGATGGGAGAAAGCACGCCGTGCAAAACGTGATAACGGCCTTTGAAGGCGGCTGTGCGTTCAATGGCCAGCGCATCCAGCGGCTCTTCTACCACGCAAATCAAACTTTCATCGCGTTCTGGGTTGGCGCATATCTCGCATAATGACTGTCCGGCGCGGGTGATGTTGAAGCAGTTTTCACATAGGGCTGTCTGGCTCTTGAGGGCAAGCAAAGCCTCGGCCAATTGTCGCGAGACCTCATCTGGGGCGCGCAAGAGATAAAAGGTCAACCGCGCCGCCGTTTTAGGGCCAATTCCCGGCAGACGCTCAAATGCCAGGGCGAGATTTTGCACCGGTTCGGGCAAGACCGCCATTGCGCCCTCCGCTTATCCCCGGGCTAGAGGCCCAGGTTGCCCAGCGCAGCGCTGAGCGGTCCCAACCGTTCTTCGGCTAACTTGCGTGATTGTTCCAAAGCCAGGTTGATTCCACTCACTAAGAGATCCTGAAGCATCTCCACATCCATGTCTTTGAGCAACTCGGGGTCAATTTCGACGCCTCGACAGACCTGCGCGCCGGTCATGGTGACTTTGACGGCGCCCCCTCCAACCGAGGCAGTAACCGTTTCTTCGGCCAGTTGGGCTTGTAAGGCTTCCATTTGCTCTTGTAAGCGCTTGATCTGGGCCATCATGCCCCCGCCTTGGGCCGGGAGGCCGCCAAAACCGCGTGGAATACCTTTACCTTTAGCCATGCGCTATTCACTCCTGATCATGCGTTGGATTCGGTTCGCGTTTGACAATTTTAGCCCCTAGGTTGAGAGCTGTGCTGACCATGCCATCGGGCTCGATGCCGAATTCTTCCGGCAGCGTGGTGGCTTTATTCCCGACCACGGTGCAAACGATGGGTAAATCTACGCCCAGCACCTGGCGGATCGCCGCCCGGGTCAGCGCAATATTCTCGCCGGTCTCCATTTTGGACTTAAGAATCTCCGTGGCAAAGCCCAGGACCAATGTGCCGTTGTGCACCTGAACGACTTTACACGAATTCAAGAGGGCTTCAGTTTGCGTGCGGCGTCCCTTAATGAGGGCACGAATGCGCGCCCAGTGCTGAAGCACTTTTTTGGTATCCGGCAGATTTTCGGAGGGTGCGGAGGTGCCGGCGCTTTCGGCAGTGGTCGAGGGCGGAGTTTCCACCGGGGTCGGGGGGGGAGGCGTAGCA
>CAYRUO010000006.1:0-146206 GCA_964427505.1 uncultured Thermanaerothrix sp. | reverse complement strand
TCCCTGTTCAGGCTCCTCGCCCAGGACTCGAACCTGGAACCTAGCGGTTAACAGCCGCCCGCTCTGCCGATTGAGCTAGCGAGGATCGTTTTGCGAGGCTAATTATAATTCAACCCGGCTATCTGTCAAGAAAAATAAAATGGGCAGGAGATTAACTCCCGCCCATTTACTTTGTTCCGACCTACCCGTCCGTTCCTATTTTGCAGCGTGCTTGAGAGCCGCATGCGCCGCGGCAAGGCGCGCTACCGGCACACGGAACGGCGAGCACGAAACGTAATTGTTCCCCACCAAGTGGCAGAACTCAATAGAAGAAGGATCACCACCATGCTCACCGCAGATACCCACCTCAAGGTCGGGCCGCGTCTTGCGTCCTTCCTCAATCGCCATCTTCATCAAACGGCCAACCCCTTCACGATCTAGGGTCTGGAAGGGATTCTTCGGCAGCACACCCAGTTCCACATACTTAACCAGGAAGGAACGTTCAGCATCGTCACGGCTGTAACCAAAGGTCATCTGGGTGAGATCGTTGGTACCGAAGGAGAAGAATTCCGCGATCTGGGCAATTTCACCTGCCGTCACGGCGGCACGCGGCACCTCAATCATGGTGCCGAACTTGTAGGGGAACTCTACCCCTTTCTCCTTCATGACCTGCTTGGCGATTTCCTCCAAGCGCGGCTGGATCCACTTGAGTTCATTGATATGGCCAGTCAACGGGATCATCACTTCGGGTTTAGCTTTAATGCCGCGCAGCGTCACATTGGCCGCCGCCTCGAAGATTGCCCGCACCTGCATCTCAACGATCTCGGGCATCACAATGCTCAAGCGCACCCCGCGCAAGCCCATCATCGGGTTCGATTCATGCATTGCCTCCACCGCCGCCAGCACCTTCTCAAGTTCGGCGATATCCTTGCTCTCACCCTTGCCCAGCACATAATCGGCCAGGTTTTGCAACCGCTTGGTGATAATTTGCTCTTGCAACTCTTTCTCTGAAGGCAAGAACTCATGCAGCGGCGGGTCAATCAGGCGGATGATGACCGGGTAACCATCCATGGCCTCAAACAAGCCCTCGAAATCGGAGCGCTGGAAAGGCAACAATTCGTCTAAGGCCTGCTTGCGCTCCTCACTGGTCTTGGCCAGGATCATGCGCTGCACGATAGGCAACCGTTCGGGCTCAAAGAACATGTGCTCGGTGCGGCACAGACCGATCCCCTTCGCCCCATAGGCACGCGCACGGCGGGCATCCTTGGGGTAATCCGCGTTCGCCCAAACCTGCAATCCCGTGGTCGGGAAGCCCTCGGGTCCCTTACGAATGCCGGGGCGGGCGCAGATTTCATCTGCCCACTCCAGCAACGTCATCAGATCACGTTGTTCCTCCAATGAAGGCGCCGTCATGGGCAGTTTGCCCAAGAAAACTTCTCCAGTGCCACCATCCAATGAGATCCATTCCCCCTCGCGCACGACGACTCCATTAGCGCTCATGAGCCGCTTATCCAGATCAATCTGGATAGATGACGCCCCAACGACACAGGGGACACCAAACTGCCGTGCCACCACCGCCGCATGGGAAGTCGCCCCGCCTTCGCTGGTCAAAATACCTTTGGCGGCGAGCATGCCGTGAACATCATCCGGCTTGGTGAAGGGGCGAACCATGATCACGTCTTGCTTGAACTCCTTAGCCATTCGCTCGGCGGTATCCGCATCAAAATAAACCTGCCCGACCGCGGCTCCCGGTGAAGCGTTCACCCCCGTCGCGAAGAGACGCCCTTCCTTCTTGGCCTCCTGAATCACTTTGGGGTCGAACTGCGGGTGCAAAAGGGTATCTACCTGCTCAGGGGAGACGCGCAAAACCGCCTCTTCTTTGGTGATCAAACCCTCGTTGACCATGTCCACCGCGATCTTTACGGCCGCGCGGGCGGTGCGCTTACCATTGCGCGTTTGCAGCATCCATAAGCGGCCACGCTCGATAGTGAATTCCACGTCTTGCATGTCGCGGTAGTGGCGTTCTAGTTTTTCACAAATCTCCAAGAATTGCTGGTAGGCTTCAGGCAATTGTTTGGCGAGATTCTCAATTTTTTCGGTATTGCGAATACCCGCGACGACATCCTCACCCTGGGCGTTGAGCAGATATTCGCCGTATAACTTCTTCTCCCCGGTCGAGGGATCGCGGGTGAAGGCCACACCTGTGCCAGAGTCCCATCCCATATTACCAAAGACCATGGTCACGATGTTAACCGCCGTGCCCAGGTCATCGGGAATGCCAGTCGCACGGCGATAATCCACAGCCCGCTTACCATTCCAGGACTTGAACACCGCCTCGGTAGCCAGGCGTAACTGCTCATAGGGGTCGGTGGGGAAATCGAAGCCTTTATGTTTACGCACGACCTTCTTGAATTCTTCGGTGAGTTCCTTTAAGTCCTCTGCCGTAAGGTCTGTATCGGCTTTGGCGCCGCGAGCGCGCTTGAATTCATCCAACACTTCCTCGAAGGCCTCATCCGGGATCCCCAGCACTACCGAGCCGAACATTTGCACCAGGCGGCGATACGCATCATACACAAAGCGGGGATTATTGGTCAGCCGGATCATGGCCTGGGCCGTTTCATCGTTCAGTCCAATGTTAAGAACGGTATCCATCATGCCCGGCATCGAAAACTTTGCCCCCGAACGACATGAAACCAGTAGCGGGTTTTCTGCACTACCAAATTTCTTGCCGGTCAGTTTCTCAACCTCAGCCAGGGCAGCCATCATCTGTTCCCATAACCCCTCGGGGAACTTACCCCCCGCCTTGAGGTAAGCATTGCATGCCTCGGTAGTAACCGTGAACCCAGGCGGCACCGGGACGCCGAGACGTGTCATTTCGGCCAGGTTGGCCCCTTTGCCACCCAACAAGCCGCGGACATCGTCCCATTTTCCGCCCACATATTTCTCAACTTCATCTAATTCGTGGAAGAGATAAACCCACTTCTTCATATTTAGATAATCCTCCTTGTATGAACAAAATGCCGGTTTTTACGCCCACATTCGTGGGGACTAGTCAAGCCTATCAAGTTTTCAATTTTACCACAATCGCATGTGATTTTTAGCACGAATTCACCCTCATGTTTACACAACACCTCTCAAAAATTCCACCCACCTGATTGTGAATTCTTCTAACCAACTGTAAACCATTTGCAAGGTCTTTTTTATGCCAAAACGAAGATAATAGAGATTGTAACCCGGACTGGAGGCAACCATGAAACTTTTGGTCATTGATGATGATCCTTCAACCGCTGACCTGCTCAAGGCCATCCTCCAAACGATGAATGTTCCTGCCGCCATCGAACAAGCCACCACAGGCTTTGAGGGCGTTCAAAAGGTTAAAGAAACACAGCCGGATATCATCATCCTTGATTTGGTCATGCCCGAAATGGATGGTTGGAAGGTCTGTCAGGAGATTCGTCAATTCAGCAATGTTCCCATTCTAATCCTTTCTGCCCTTGACCAACCCGGCCATGTCGCCGCGGCGCTGGATGCGGGTGCTGATGATTATTTGATCAAACCCGTTTCCGCCAACATCTTAGTCGCCCATCTCAATACCCTCTTACGACGCAGTCCTAAATGGAACACTCAGCCCTTTGCTGTGTCACGGGCTTCGCTCTAAATCCAACTCCGGCGCTGGCGCCGGAGTTTTTTACATTTAAGCAGCACCAGCAGTATAATCTAGCCAATATTTAGCCACCTTCTCAAAATTAATCCCCAAGTTTGACGGAGCACCCCCATGAAGAAAGCAGATATTGGCGTGATTGGTTTAGGTGTGATGGGCCATAATCTAGCCCTCAATTTCGAACGGCATGGCTATTGGGTCGCCTTATATAACCGCACTGCAGAAAAAACGCGCAGCCTGCTCGCCTCCGCTAAACCGGACCAGCGGTTAATCGGTACGTACTCATTGGAAGAGTTTTGTGCTCATCTAGAACGCCCGCGTCGTATCCTGCTCATGGTACAAGCAGGGAAACCCGTTGACGATATGATCGCCGCTCTACAACCTTTATTAGAACCCGGTGATATCCTGATTGATGGCGGCAACTCTTACTTCCAGGATACCGAGCGCCGACACGAAGCCCTTAAGGACACCGGCATACTCTATGTAGGAATGGGAATTTCTGGTGGCGAAGAAGGGGCGTTGTGGGGACCCAGCCTGATGCCGGGCGGACCTTACCAAGCCTGGGAAAGCCTCGCGCCTATGCTCCGTGATATTGCCGCTAAGGCTGAAGATGGCGAACCTTGTGTAGATTACATTGGACCGCGTGGTGCGGGTCATTATGTCAAAATGGTGCATAATGGCATCGAGTATGCTGATATGCAGTTAATCGCCGAAACCTACCACCTGCTCAAGCATGCTTTGGGGTTATCGGCGTACCAACTTGCCGATATTTTCGAAGAATGGAATCAGGGCGAATTGCAATCCTACTTGATTCAAATCACTGCGGAAGTGCTTCGTAAACGCGATGACGAAACCGGCCAACCGCTGGTGGATATGATTCTAGACGAAGCCCAGCAAAAAGGCACCGGTAAGTGGACCAGCCAGAATGCGCTAGACGTCGGCGCTGCAGTCCCCACGATCAGCGCAGCCGTGGATATGCGTATCCTCTCCGCCTTCAAGCACGAACGCGTCCAGGCCAGCTGTATCCTGAGCGGTCCCACCAAGGCTTACCAGGGTGATCCGGCTAACTTGATTAATCTAGCCCAGCAGGCTCTCTATGCCAGTAAAATGATCGCTTATGCCCAAGGTATGGGACTATTGCGACAAGCCTCCATCGAATATGGGTATGATCTGAAACTTGACCGCTTGGCGGCCATTTGGCGCGCGGGGTGTATCATCCGTGCCCGGTTACTGGGAGATATTACTGCCGCTTATCAGAGCGACCCAAGCCTGGTCAACTTACTGCTGGCGCCAACCTTTCGCGCTACTTTAGCGGCAAATCACCAACCTTTACGCGAGGTGTTAAAAATTGGCATAGATCTAGGTATCCCCATGATGGGCATGAGCACAGCCCTGGCCTATTACGACGCCTACCGTAGCGAAAGATTGCCGGCCAATCTTATTCAGGCCCAGCGCGATTACTTTGGCGCTCACACTTATCGCCGTATTGATCGAGATGGAATCTTTCACACCGAATGGACATGAGCGAAGCGCCTTCTAATTACCCTCCGCCAACGGCGTTGATTCTGGTTGCAGTTCTTCCCTCGCCGCGTGACCTAGAGATAGCTCGCGTCTTGGGTTGGTATCGCATCCCATTAAAATCGGCCCCCAAAGTCGTCGCAGTGGATTACCTTGCTTTCTACCAAACAGCCGCTTTTACCCCGGATGAACGGTGGCGGATCAACTATATCGCCCCTGTTTACGGGCACGAACTTACCTGGCGGCGCGAACTCTTGCGCGATGAACCCAATCACCCTCGCGCCAACGAAGAATACTACAAAGTCCAGATTGGCCCGCTGCAGCGCTTACCCCAACCTATCCGCGCCGATACCTGGCGGCGTCTAACGTTCCTTTACACCACCGGGGAGCGACTATGTTGGGCTCGCCGTCTTCAAGACCTTGCGCTTGAGGGCGAAGAACGGGCCCTCGTATGGCGTTCGTTACGGGAGCGGGCAACATTGGATCATACATATAACGTTGGCACACTACCCGAGACCCTAAACGATCTAGATACAATCATGCTTGAGTTTTTAGGGCTACTTAAATCCCTATAGTCTCATCGGCAAGTTTGGTAGAATTCCATATAAGCGGCAACTTCCGCATGACCCATTGGCAATCGCTCTGGAGGTGAAACTGATGCAAACGCTCATCAAATCGGGAACTCTGATCACGGCTTCGGAAACTATCCAAGCCGATTTGCTTATTGACGGCGAAAAAATCGCCCTTATCGGTCACGATCTCCCGGCTTCCGAGAACGCCTTGGTGATTGATGCTCAAGGGAAATATGTGCTTCCCGGTGGTATTGATGTTCACACCCACTTTGACTTACCCATGTTCGGCACCGTCTCTTCAGACGATCATTATACAGGCCACAAGGCGGCGGCATTTGGGGGCACCACCACGGTGATTGATTTCGTACCCCAGGATTTACCCTCATTACGCGCCAATGTCGAAGCCTGGCATGCGAAGGCAGACCCCAAGGCGGCAATCGATTTCAGTTTTCACATGAACATTACCAAATTCAATGATCAGGTGGCCGCAGAAATTCCCCACCTTATAGAAGAAGGCATCACCACCCTTAAGGTGTTTACTGCCTACAACAACCGCTTGCGCCTACAAGACGGGGAAATCTTCCAGGTCATGCGTATCGCCGGCAAGCATGGCATGCTGACCATGTTACATGCTGAAAACGGGGATGTCATTGATATTTTGGTCGCCGAGGCTCTGGCTGCCGGACACACCACTCCTGAATGGCATGCCCATACCCGTCCTGCCTGGGGCGCAGTCGAGGCTTTGCTACGCGGCGCTGCACTTGCCGCTCAAGCCGAGGCCCCGCTTTATGTCGTTCACATGAATGCCGCGGGCGAAGTAGATCAGTTGGCCTACGTCCGCGAAAGAGGACTACCCGTCATGGGAGAGACATGCCCCCAGTATCTCTTCTTCACCGTTGATGATCTGCGCCGCCCCGATGGCGCAAAATGGATCTGCTCGCCCCCTATGCGTACCGCCGCCGACAACCAACGCCTATGGGAAGGCCTAATCCATGGCACCATCCAGGTTTTAGCCACGGATCACTGTCCATTCTTCTATGACGGCACCAAACCCATCCTTTACGAAGGACGACCGGTTCAGATCCCGGGTAAAGAACTGGGTAAAGATGACTTTACAAAAATACCGAACGGGCTGCCCGCCGTCGGGGATCGGCTGCCGGTATTCTGGACCGCTGCCGTGGTTTCGGGAAAGATTACACCGAACCAATTCGTGGCTCTTACCAGCACCAACCCCGCCAAAATATTTGGTCTATATCCTCAAAAGGGCAATCTGATGCCAGGGGCCGATGCCGATATTGTCATTTGGGATCCCAATAAAAAAGTGACTTACGGAGTCGCCTACGCCCAGCACCGCACCGATTACAATCTCTTCGAAGGCTGGGAATTGACCGGCTTTCCGGAAAAAGTTTTCCTGCGTGGAAATTTGATCGTAGATGGCCGCGAATGGCGAGGTCGGCCGGGTATGGGGCGCTTCCTTCATCGCAAACCTTTTGCCGAAGTTTTATGATCCTATTATGCGCCTTTTAATATTGGCTGTACTTCCCCTATTGGGAGCGGCAGGGGTTGGATTAGTCCAACGATCTCGCCGCGGCGTGGGTTTGGCATGGTTACTTAGCGTCATCACGGTGATCATTGGATGGGGGTTAAGCCTGGCAAGCATCTGGCAGGCTAATTACTCTCAGATCAGTTTGCCTTGGTTGCCTCAAGCAATCTCCTTTCGATCCGCTATAGCCTTTTCTTTAGATTCTAACCGTTGGGTTTACACCCTGTTGGCTTTTACCCTCGGAACAACGGTTTTACTGACCGCACCTTCACGTTTAGCGTTTCAGAGCGGACCAAAAAATTGGATGGCCAATCTCATCAACATTGGCCTATTGATATTAGCCCTCTCGGCCGAAGATGTTACAACAATAGCCTTGTCGTGGACCTTATTAGACGGCATCGCAATCCTCACCGAGCACCTTCTCATAGGCGTCCCCCCTCAAAAAAGCACAATCAATCTTCTCGGTCGCTGGCTCAGCACTTTACTCATCATCGGTGCCGCTCTAAGTCAAATGCCACCAGGCCCCCAATTGGATCCGCACATCTGGTCTCATTTCTCTGGTACATTATTTTTCTTGGGGGTAGCCATACGAATGGGATTGATCCCCCTCGGTGCGGGTATTGCCTACCCCGAACAGGAGTATCGAGGTGTTTGGACGATATTGAATTTCCAAAATCCCCTCTTGGGTTTGGCGTTATTAAGCCGGCTGGCCAGCCCAGAACTTACGGCAGCGCTCAGGCTTCCGGGGTTGCCTTTGCTATTGGCTCTGTGGGGATTCTTTAACGCGATCCTTTGGCTTAACTGCTCTGAAGCGCCCCAAGGACTCCCCCATTGGATCGCGGCGATGAGCAGTCTTGCCCTTGCCAGTGCATATACAACGAACGTTAGTCCTCTCCCCTGGGCAATACTAACAATACTGATGGGGATCATTCCCTTGCTTGCCATCTTTGCCTTCCCCGCGCGGCAGGTGTTCCTTTTTCTGACCATTCTCACATTTTCAACGCTCCCTCTCACACCATTGGCAGTTGGATGGCAAGGTCTCATGACCTCATTGGGAGGATGGTTCTGGCCACTGACTGTAGCTATATCCATCACAGGATGGTACCACCTTGTGGAAAACGCCAATGGTTCGCTTGTCACCTCAGAACGTTGGATTTCGGCGGTTTATGGGTTTGGACTAATATTTATTCCACTCACCGCTTGGGGATTATGGATTCTTAAACCAACTCTCGACACGCAAAATTGGCTGGCAGGAAGCATTACCTTTCTCCTGATTTTGGCAGGCGTATTGGGTTTCCGTTATCGGACAACAGCCCACTTGAGTACCTCTCCATCTATCGCTTGGATCAATCAACGCATGGGGCAAATTCGGTATTATCTCATCCGATTCTTTTCGCTAATCTGGTTAATAGATGGGTTTACTCTCGTGCACAAAGGGTTGAGACCGTTAGCCCACTTTCTCGAAGGAGTGTTAGAAGGAGAAAGCGGCCTTCTGTGGGCGCTCGTTCTCCTGGCGCTCTTGCTCTCTCTCGCCAATGCAAGCGGTATTTCCCCATGAATCTGGCGTGGTTGCATCTAATTCTTTTTAGCCTAACTGCTCTGTTTGCCCTTCTTGAGGTAGACTATCGTTTCCGCCTGCTGGCTATTGCCGTCCAATACGCAATCCTCTTTTGGGTAGTTAGCACCTCGCTCAGTGTTGGCCTGGCATTGGTGAAAGTGGTCGTAGGTTGGGCTGCCATCATCCTTCTAGGTGCCGCCATCTGGAACATGGCCGCAGGTGAAGCGCCTCAGGCTTCCTGGTCACAACAGGTGTTTCGACTTCTCAGTGGCGGAATGGTCATGGGTTTGGCCTTCTCTTTCCAACCCTCATCAGCCGCTTGGTTACCCATCGAACCCCTTTATTTAAGGGCAGGGATTATCCTGGCCGGCTGTGGTATTCTTATGAATGGTTTTTCGCGCCATCCAGTAACCATTATTTTGGGATTGCTGGAGGTCTTTTCCGGTTTCGAATTAATTTATGCCTTTCTGGTCAATTCAGTGCTTATGACCGGTTTACTCGCCCTGGTCACACTCGGACTTGCGGCAGTCGGTGCCTATCTTGCCCTTTCTTACCGCTTCGGGGAATCTCAACAATGAGCACGGCTTGGCCTTGGATTATCCTCCCCCTATTCACAGCGATTATCTTGTGGAGTTTTCGCCACTATCACCGCCTCACCCTGGGCATTTCCGTTGGGTTATGTATTACATTGGCCTTGGGGGCAGCTGTGCTCCCCTTAGGTGGCACATTGCGACTGGGAAATTGGTCGCTCGATCTGAACGACACCTTGACCCTCTTGGGACGACAACTTCGCTTGACCTCGTCAGATCGCCCGCTCTTAATCCTTATTTACAGCGCTAGCGCTTGGTGGTTCCTGGGGACACTGCGTCATCGCACCTCCCCATTTTTTATCCCCCATGGGTTGGCAACCGTAGCACTTTTAGTTTCTGCCTTTGCCGTCGAACCCTTTATTTACACCGCACCCCTTCTTGCGTTGGGCGTTTTTGTTGCCATCCCGGCGCTGTCTCCACCGCACCATACACCATCTCCAGCCACCCTGCGTTTTCTGACCCTCCAATCTTTGGCTCTCCCCCCAATCCTTATTGGGGGATGGGTACTAAGCCAATTTGAGAGTGCGCCCCAACAAATTGAAAGCGTTTTGCCGGCTGTTTTGCTGGTTGCGATAGGCTTTGCATTGTGGTTGACCATTTTTCCTTTTCACACCTGGGCGGTAATGCTTCCAAAAGACAATCCCCTCTACGAGGCTGGCTTTTTCCTCGTCTTAATTACGACCGCAGGTTTTTTGGTGTTTCTGGATTTTCTCAATAGTAACCCTTGGGTCCGCAATCTTTTCGTCATTAACGCCACCCTTCAACTCGTAGGGGGGATCATGATCCTATATGCTGGTTTGGGGGTATGGTTTACCACCAACTTGAACCGATTCCTGGGTTATAGCCTGATCCTCGATTCGGGTTTTGCGCTCATCGCAATTGCCCTGGGTTCTGCCCAAGGGATAACCTACTTCCTGGAATTATTACCGGGACGAGTTTTGGGGGGCTTCTTGCTTACTCATTCCCTGGGCTCTTTACAGAACCACCCTGAGGCCTCTTCTCCACACTCACCGGAACGGCTAAAACCGATCACTTGGGGCTCGCTTGGATTCTTGGTTGGTTACTTTTCGTTAGGCGGCTTACCTCTACTCGCAAGTTTCCCCGTCCGCCAGGGAATTCTTTTCAGCCTAGCACAGCAATCGCTTCCGGCAGCCATGGGAGTGCTTTTAGGCAACATCCTCTTCTTGCTCAACGGAATACGTCTCATCGGTTATGCGGTGCAACCCCTCTCCGAAACCATACAATTTACACATGGCTTAAGGGAGATTTCCTTTCTAACCCTCATAAGTATCATTGGGCTTCTCGGTCTGGGTTTGCTCCCCGCTTTTCTTCTCAACCCTGCCCTCCAAGCCGCTCAGAGTTTTATCAACCTGATACGGTAAACATCACCCTTGCCTCCGTTCTACACAACTAAAATCTGGCTATAATTGGATCACCTCTATATCTTTAAATTCCGATCACCGTGCCGTGAAAGGATAGCCCAATGGATCTTGAGCAATTGATTAAACGTCTGGACTGGTTGGAAGAAGAACGGCGTAAAGACAAACTGCTCATTGCCACCCTTCAAGAACGTATTGCCGACCTAGAAGAAGGATACCCTCGCTCATTGCAACAGCTCACTGCACTGGAAGGGGAACTTGCCCGCTTGAGCGCCAACCTCTCTCGTTTCGACCAAATTGAGACAAGTATCGCTCAGGTGCGCGTTGAATTAACGCGGATGATTCAAGACTTAGAAAAACAGCGGGCTGAACGCGACCGTGAAGCGGATCGAATCCGCTTGGCCGACTTAGAAGCCCTCAATAAAGCGATTGCCGAGGTACGCAAGAGCCTAGAGGTCATTCCCGAATTGCGCAAGGGGCTCCAAGCCCGAATCGAAGAGGAAGGACGCTTGAGCCGACTGATTGACGCGTTGGAGCAACGAATTGAACAATACCAGCGCACCGATGAAGAGTTTCGACGTCAGCAAAAACTTTTAGAAGACAATCAGCGTCAGGATGCTAAGCGGGTGATTGATCTCCAAGGCGAGGTGGCAGCCATTCGTAAACGCTTGGATGAACAACGGGGGAAAATGGACGTTATCGGTGATGTACAGCGTAAACTCGAAGCAAAAATCAATGAACTGATCGCCGCAGAGAATGAACGCAAACAAAGCCAAATCGCCTTTATGGATAAACAAAACATGCTAGCGTTTGAACGTGAACGCACCTGGCAAGAATGGCAAACCCGATTTGAAGAAATGGAAGCCACAGCCGCCAACCTTGATGCTCAGATCCAAACCCTCGAGGCTACCCACCGCGCCATAAAGCATGCTCAAGAAGCCTTCGAAGATATTACGGCTCGTTTCGAACGTCGAATCAACGAGATTACCGAGATGCAGCGCCTGGTAGAGGATCGCTTCCGCCAAGAATGGGCAAGTTTTAAGGCCGATGATCAAAAACGATGGGCAAACTACCTGCTGGTTCAGGAAGAGCAAAATCGGGATCTAATCCGCCAGATCAACCAACTCAACGAACGGCTAACGACCTTGGAGGATTTAGTTCAAGAACTTCAGGACTCGCTTTCCCTCTTCACCGAAGAGGCGCACAAACGCCTCCAAAAACTTCTCGCGTTTTCCCGCGATTTACTGGAAACCTATGAGCAATTATTGGCCCAGAATCCGTAGGTAAACGAGTCATGCATGTTATCGGCACCGCCGGGCACGTAGATCACGGAAAATCCACTTTAGTGGCTGCACTTACAGGCATCCATCCCGACCGCCTTAAAGAAGAGCAAGAACGGGAGATGACCATAGACCTCGGCTTCGCCTGGCTTACCCTTCCCAACGGTGAGAGCGTGGGAATCGTGGATGTGCCCGGACACCGTGATTTTATTGAAAATATGTTGGCCGGCGTTGGTGGAATAGATGCCGCACTGTTGGTCGTTGCTGCCGATGAAGGGATCATGCCGCAAACACGAGAGCACTTAATTATCCTGGATTTGCTCGGAGTAGAACGAGGAATTGTGGTATTGAACAAGATTGACCTTGTGGATGATCCAGAGTGGCTTGAGTTGATCGAAAACGATATTCGACATACCCTTCGAGGCACAACATTACAAGATGCACCGATTGTACGCGTTTCAGCCCACACCCGTTCAGGACTCGATGTCTTGATCGAGACTCTGGAACACCTCTTAACGGATACGCCTTCACGCCCAGATCTAGGTAAACCTCGCCTGCCTATTGATCGGGTGTTTTCGATTTCCGGTTTTGGCACGGTGGTTACAGGCACGTTGATAGACGGCCGCCTAAATCTAGGTGATGAGATTGAGATCCTACCCCAGGGATTAAGAGGGCGCATCCGAGGATTGCAAACCCACAAAAAGAAAACCCAGCATGCCCTGCCTGGTAGCCGTACCGCAGTAAATATTGCCGGCATCGAAGTAAGGCAAATTCAACGTGGGGATGTTCTCACCCTGCCGGGGATATATCAACCGACCCAACGTTTGGACGCTCGTTGTCGTCTGATTCACGATGTCCACGCGCCGCTTCAGCACAATAGTGAGGTTAAGGTATATGTAGGCAGTAGTGAGGTGCTCGCCAGGGTGCGCGTGTTAGGCGCTGAAGCCATCCACCCTGGCAAGGAGGGATGGGTGCAATTAGAAACCTACTCTCCCCTTGTGGTTGCGCGTGGCGACCGCTTTATTTTACGCCGCCCTTCACCTGGCGAAACTATCGGTGGAGGTATCGTGCTGGAACCTCACGCTCCTAGGCGCTACCGCCGATTCGATCCCCATGTTTTGGAACGTCTCTCGGAATTGAATCAAGGCACTCCCGATAAAACGCTATTGATTACACTTCAGAACGCCGGACCGCTTCCTCTCTCCCTTGCCGCACAACGCGCCGGACTTACAACAGAGGAAGTGCACCGTGTCCTCAACGATCCTGAGGCCTCAAAGCATTTCTTTGCCCTTGAATCGGTGGATTTTCCCAGCGAGGGCCCCATCATGTTTACCCAAATGCAGTGGCAGGATCTACAACGAAAAGCCCTCGCTATTGTGGAGCAGTTTCACCGTCAATACCCCTTGCGGCTTGGAATACCCCGTGAGGCGTTACGGAGTCAACTTCGCCTTTCTTCAACCCTTTTTCAGACCGTTTTGCGGCAGTGGTTAAGAGCCGGTTTACTACGCGAACACCGACAACTGATCGCACTTCCACATCACGAAGTGCGTTTCAACGCACAACAAACCAAACAGGTTGATCAACTCTTAAAACGCTTTGCCATAACCCCATATACACCGCCCACCGTTCGCGAATGCCTCGAAATTGTCGGCCAAGAAATTTTCAACGCCCTACTCGAAAACAAGGCCTTAATCGCCGTCTCCGAGGACGTTGTTTTCCGCAAAACTGAGTACCAAGCCATGATGGCCTTTGTTATCTCGCACTTAAAAAGTCACCCTACTCTCAGCGTAGCCGAGTTTCGTGATCATTTCCAAACTTCACGTCGGTATGCCTTGGCGTTCCTGGAACACCTGGATGCCCTGGGTATCACCCAACGTAACGCCGACGCCCGTGTGCTTACCCCACAGGGTGAAACTATAGCCCAAACATTGACAGATTAAATCGTGCTCGGGTATAATAGCCTCTGCCAATGCCCCGGCATTGCCGCTGGGGCTTGTGCATGTAATATCCCCAACTTCCCCGAGCGCAGGCGTTGTGATGCGCGTGACGCTCGGCGAAGTGAAGATTGGAGATGAGGAATGACAAAATACGCGATTGTTGAAAGTGGTGGTAAGCAATACAAAGTAACCGAAGGGGCAACCCTGGAAGTGGATCGCCTTCCCGGCGAGGTCGGTGAGCAAGTAGTGCTCGATCAGGTTTTGCTGGTCGCTGAAGATGGCAAGGTGCACGTTGGCACCCCGACCGTACCTGGTGCTCAGATCACCGCAACGATCCAGGAACATTTCAAAGGGCCCAAGATCATTGTCTTCAAATATCGCCCGAAGAAGCGCTACCGCGTTAAGACCGGTCATCGTCAACAATATACCCGCCTTTTAGTGAATTCTATTTCTGTGGTGGAGTAGGCCTATGGCACACAAGAAAGGTGGCGGTTCCAGCCGCAACGGACGAGATAGCAATTCCCAACGCTTAGGCGTGAAGCGTTTTGCGGGACAATATGTACTTGCCGGCAACATCCTGGTTCGCCAGCGCGGCACCCGGATCAAACCCGGCCTGAACGTGGACATTGGCAAGGACGATACTCTCTTTGCCACCGCTGATGGCGTTGTGGTGTTCGAAACATTACCCGGCGGACGCAAACGCGTCAGTGTGGTCCCGGTTGTAGCCGAAGCCTGATGCCTGTGCTTGATACATCGGCATCTTATCACTTTGTAAGACAGGAAGGCTAACGATGAAAAAAGACATCCATCCGACGTTTTATCCCGATGCCCGGGTTATCTGCGCGTGTGGCAATACCTGGGTGACGGGTTCAACCAAAAAAGAAATCCACACCGAAGTGTGCTCAAAATGTCACCCGTTCTATACCGGGCAACAACAGCGCATTTTAGATATCGAGGGGCAGGTGGATCGCTTCTATAAGCGCTTGCAGGCCCGTCAAGAATATGTGGAAACCCAAAAGGCGCGCGAGCAAGAACGCACCTCACCCAACCGCCCGATCGCTGAACTTAACCTTGGCCCTCGTCCCACCGAGGCCCTGGAAAAGGCCGGGCTCACCACGGTGGGTCAGGTTCTGGAGAAACTGGCTGAGGGAGAAGCCGCCTTACTTGCCATCGAAGGGTTCGGCCGTCAATCCTTGATCAATCTCAAGAAGCGCTTGCGCCAATTGGGATATACCCTGCCCTCGGCGGCTGAAGAGATTACCGTCTGATTGGGGAATAGAGCCATCGGATCAGGCAGACGCAGTGAAACGTCTGCCTGATTTTTTAATCAGCAGGCTCTCAGATTGGGTTAAAATCAAGGCATCCCACATCCGCTAAGGAGCATGGCATGAAACATCACGTTGGTTCGGTCGAGGTCATTACCGGTTCCATGTTTAGCGGTAAAACGGATGAACTCATTCGTCGGCTACGGCGCGCTACCATTGCACGCCAGAAGGTGCAGGTGTTTAAGCCCGTCATTGATCAGCGGTATGGGAACGAACAAGTTACCTCTCATGCCGGCACAGCCTTTGATGCGATTCCCATTGAAAAAGCAAGTGATATCTTGAAGTATTTAGATCCCGATACCACCGTCGTCGGCATTGATGAAGCCCAATTCTTTGACGAGGCAATTGTCCCTTTGGTTCAAGATTTGGCCAATCGCGGCATTCGGGTCATTGTCGCCGGGTTGGATACCGATTTTCGGGGCGAGCCCTTCGGTTATATGCCCATTCTTATGGCCCAAGCCGAGCGCGTGGATAAATTACAGGCCATCTGCATGGTCTGCGGCGAACCCGCCTGCCGCACTCAGCGCCTCGTCAACGGCAAACCTGCCCACTATAACGATCCTGTGATCATTGTTGGAGCCTCTGAACTCTACGAAGCCCGTTGCCGCAAACATCATATCGTACCCCGCGACTAAAAAACCCTATCCCAAGGAGTTAGGGATGATGTGCAATAAGTATGAAGAATTCCTAGAAGAAATCCTAATTTCAGAAGAAGCCCTGCGGCAGCGGGTGGCCGAACTAGGTGCTCAGATCAGTCAGGATTACAAACACTCGGAAAAGTTGGTTTTGCTTTGTATTTTACGCGGTGGAGTGATGTTTTTAACCGACCTTATCCGCCACCTGACCGTCCCCCATATGGTGGACTTTATGGCGGTTTCTTCCTACGGCGCCGGAAGTCGTCAATCCACCGGGCAGGTGCGCATCACCCTTGATCTCAACACCAGCATTGAAGACTGCGATGTGCTCATTGTTGAGGACATCATTGATAGTGGACGCACTCTGGCTTCTGTGATTAACCTGCTGTCTGCTCGCAAGCCACGGAGTCTTGCCGTTTGCACCTTATTAGATAAGGCCGAACGACGTGAAGTCGAAGTTCCTCTGCGATATGTAGGATTTACGATCCCCAATAAATTCGTCTTTGGTTACGGGCTTGATCTGGATGAACTTTATCGTAATTTGCCTTTTATCGGTGTCGTTAATGAAGAAAAATATCAGCAGAGTCGGTTGAAACGCGAATGTTAATTACGTTTGAGGCGTTATTCCCCGTCCCTGCCCTCCCCCAGTTACTGCGCCGATTGAGCCACGCCAATCGGCGTATCTTTCTGGTTGGCGGTGCATTGCGCGATGCCCTTTTAGAAAAGCGCAGTCACGACCTGGATTTTGTAGTCACCCAGGATGTCCACATCATTGCCCGCACTGTAGCCGAAACCCTAGGAGCGGGCATGTATCGCATGGATGACGAACGTGAAACCTACCGGGTTCTTGGACGTACCCCAGCCGAAAAACCTTACACGTTAGATTTCTCCCGTATTCGGGGTTTGAATATCGAGCAAGATCTACGCGCACGTGATTTCACCATCAATGCGCTGGCTATTGATGTCAGCCAGCCGGAGATTCTCATTGACCCGCTCAAAGGAGCACTTGATATACGGGAAAAACATCTGCGAGTGTGCGCGAAAACCGCTTTTCTAGATGATCCTCTACGTGTGCTGCGCGGTGTGCGCCTGGCCAATGCGCTAAAATTCCGCCTTCTTCCTGAAACCTTGAACCTCTTGCAACAAGCGGTACCCCTGCTAGAACGCGTTTCCGCTGAACGTAAGCGCGATGAACTGTTCCGTATTCTTGAAGGTCCGGATGTCAGAACGGCCTTTCAACTATTGGATCACCTGGGAATCCTTCCATTCATCTTGCCCGAATTGACCGCACTTAAAGGAGTATCTCAACCTCAACCACATGTATTCGATGTTTGGCAACATACATTATCCACGCTGGATTATCTGGAACGACTCTTTGGCTTATTGGTTGCCGAATACGACGAGGATAAAGCCGCTTCGTTGACCATGGGTACAGCAACCCTTTACCTGGGTCGCTTTCGCAGGGCGCTGATAGACCACTTTTCCACCCGCTTAAACCCCAACCGTAGTTTGAAGGCGCTTTTGTTTTTAGCCGCAGCCTATCACGATAGTGGGAAACCCGAGACAGCAGATACTCATCCCAATGGGCGCCTGCACTTCATCGGTCACGAACGCCGCAGTCGCGATCACTTTCAGACTCGCGCCCGTGCTCTCGCGCTTAGTAACGACGAGATAGAATACGGCGCCAAAGTGATCCGCCATCATATGCGCATTCATCACCTGGCCAGTGCCCAGGAAACCCTTACCCGCCGTGCCATATACCGCTTCTTTCGTGATGTCGGCGCGGCAGGTGTGGGCATTTGTCTGCTTTCACTAGCCGATACTTTGGCGACCTATCATACCACTCTGCCCCAGGACGTGTGGAAACAGGAACTGCTCATCTGCCAGCAACTCCTGGAAGCCTGGTGGCACCAGCAGAATAATCTCATTCAGCCGCCACCTCTATTGCGGGGTGATGACTTAATCAATGCGCTGGGTTTAAAACCCGGACCGTTAATCGGAAAACTGCTCGAAGAAATTCGCGAAGCCCAAGCCGCCGGCGACATTGAAAACCGCGAAGAGGCTCTCCAATTCGCGCGAACCCTTATTACCGACCGGAAAGAATTGTCCCAGGATGGAGGTAAAGATGAGCCCTGACCCTGTCTTGCTCTCCTATGACCTTTATGGCAAGGGCGTGCCGGTCATTTTCCTGCATGGGTTTCCGTTCAACCGCCATATCTGGGATGATCTCATCCCTGATCTTGCCCCCCATGCTCACTTGATTCTCCCCGATTTGCGCGGCTTTGGCCAATCTCCTGTCAGCGAAGACGTCCTTACCATGGAGCTCTTGGCCGAAGATGTGCGCTACCTCATGGATCATCTAGGACTTGATCAAGCGGCTTTGGTCGGGCACTCAATGGGGGGCTATGTTGCCTTGGCCTTTGCACACCTCTTCCCTCAGCGACTGACCGGCCTGGCTCTGGTAGCTTCCCACGCCGATCCCGATTCCCCTGCACGACGCGAAGCGCGCTATCAGACCGTAGCCCAAATCCGAGAGCGCGGTATCTTGCCCTTGTTAGAAGATATGCCGCAGCGTTTAACCCCTAATCCAGGTGTACAGGAAAAGGTGCGTCAATTCATTCAGGCCTGTTCGCCCCAAGCAGCCATTCAGGCTTTGCTGGGAATGGCAGAACGCGCGGATGCCAATAACTGGCTACGCGAAATTCACCTTCCGTTCCTCGTCGTTACCGGCTCAGCCGACCCCTTGATTGATCCCGCGCGAATCCGGGCCATGCTTGAAAGCATACCCACTGCGACCTGGGTCGAACTTCCCGGCATCGGTCATATGCCAATGCTCGAAGCCCCGGCCGAACTGGCGCGCGCTCTCATAAGTTGGATGCAACAACTTCAGGGGTAAATCTCGGTCAGGACCGGTTCATAAAAACACCGACACCCCAGCCCGTTTGAGCATCCTTCAATAGGGAGCAGGGGAACCTGGTCTTTAGGATAAGTGCCGTGCATCCTACGGCAGGTCGGGCAGGCGTCAGCAGCAACCGCTAGGCGGACCATGCTAACCCGCGGGTTGGCTTGCATTTTCTTAAGCGCAACCACGGTCGTCGAATACTCACGTAAATCAGCCCCACAGGTCGGGCAGAACAATTCCGTATCGGGCGCCTGAGTTTGACAACGCGAGCAGGTCTGCATTGCAGTTTCCATCTCCCTGAAGGTTTAGGTCTATCCCAACGCCGCTTATTTTACTACACTTTAGCAAAGAAAAACCGCCCCGCTGCCTATGGCAAACGGGGCGGTTAAGGTCAACCCCTAATACTACTGATAGTTCTTAATCAACCCAACCCGCTCGTTGAATTCCGTGATGAGCGCGTCAATCTCTTCAACCTGGCTCTGTAACTCAGTCCAGTAATTGCGGTCATACCACTGTGCCATAATCTCTTCGTAGGTCTTGCCCTGTTGTTCCACCCAGGTATAGTACTTAAGATTATGGACACGGCGGCGGTCGGCATAGCGCAGTTCGAGCAAGTAATCCACGCTCTGCCCTTGCAGACTACGTGCATAGGCTTCCGCCGCATGATACGGCGTAAACTCGCCAAACTGCTCACGATATTCCTGGATGCGGCTACCATACAATTCCATCGAGTCGGTAAGCACGATAAGCATAATATCGTTCTCACCCATCTCGTAATATTTGGCCGTCTTAATCGCAGAGAGCAGGTTGGCAATCCCAGAGAAACCCAGCAAGTCCAATTTCGAGACCACCTCTTCAGGGACTCCTTTGCGCACCAGGTACTCCCGCCCGGTCGGTTCGTTGAAGAGGCGCATAACGGCAACCACGTCATTATCATCTATAGCAGCGACCAAATCGGTGTTCTTAACATTGTGAATCCATGGCACATGTTTATCCCCAATGCCTTCAATGCGGTGGGCACCAAACCCGTTCTCAAATAGTGTGGGGCACTGCAGTGCCTCGCCCGCCACAATCTTGCTGTTGGGGAATATCTGCTTCAAGTAGTCGCCGCAGGCAATCGTACCGGCAGAGCCGGTGGTCAGTGCCACGCCGCGGAACTCGTCCTTCGGGCCCATGACGCGCTTGAGCACCTCCTCCATAGCGTGCCCGGTGACATCATAGTGCCACAAGTAGTTACCGAATTCCTCAAACTGATTGAAGATCATCAAATCCTGGCCTGAACGGCGCAGTTCCCAGCACTTGTCAAAGATTTCCTTGACATTAGATTCGCTGCCAGGAGTAGCAATGACCTCGCTGGCGATCTTCGACAGCCACTCGAAGCGCTCTTTGCTCATTCCTTCGGGCAGGATGGCAATAGAATCGCAGGCCAATAACGCCGAATCATATGCACCACCGCGGCAGTAATTGCCGGTTGAGGGCCACACGGCTTTCTGCGTTGTGGGGTCAAACTGCCCGGTCACCAACCGCGGCACCAGACACCCAAACGCCGCTCCTACTTTATGCGCACCGGTAGGGAACCACTTGCCCACCAAACCGATGATGCGCGCCGGCACGCCGGTCAAACTGCTGGGGAATTCCAGTATATTGACTGGACCGAAACCGCCCCCAAAAGGTACCGGCTCATTCTTCCAAGTGATGCGGAAGAGATTACGGGGGTGAACATCCCACAACCCAATGTTGCGCAGTTCTTCTTTAATCCGCGCAGGGATCAAATCAGGATTCTTCATCTGGGCAAAGGTAGGGATAATGATATTGCGCTCCCGGACGCGTTGAATGGTTCGCTCGCGCCGCTCAGGAATGACCGTTAAGTCAATTTTTGCCATCGTTACACACTCCTCTTCTTGATTTATGGTTTTTTCGCTAGGGTTTGATCATCAGAGGGCGCTTCACGCACGACGTAAAGCGGACGCCCTTTGACTTCATCGTAAATACGACCTACATACTCACCCAAAATTCCCAGTGAGATCAACTGCACCCCACCTAGGAACAACACCGCAATCAGCGTGGAGGCTTGGCCAAAGAAGGCCTGGGGCTGCA
The DNA here is from genome assembly GCA_964427505.1 of uncultured Thermanaerothrix sp. GTDB lineage: Bacteria > Chloroflexota > Anaerolineae > Anaerolineales > Anaerolineaceae > Thermanaerothrix. The sequence continues at coordinate 125,230 of CAYRUO010000006.1, read as the reverse complement.
AAGCGCGCAAGATGATCACCACAGGGATCGCAACAATCGCCAAGCCGGCCGCGGCAAACCCAATATAGGTCGCTAATTGGAGTGGGAAATAGGAAAAACTGGTGATCGCATTGAGCGCGAGACGCAACATCTTGCGCAAAGGATATTTAGTTTCGCCCGCGTAGCGAGGAGCCCGTTTGTAAGGCACGCCGATCTGACGAAACCCCACCCAAGCGGACATACCACGTAAAAAGCGGTGGTGCTCACGCATGCGGCTTAAGACATCCACCACTTTGCGATCCATTAGGCGGAAGTCTCCCGTATCTACCGGGATCTTGACATCGGTGATGCGGTAAATCAGCCGATAAAACGCCGCTGCGGTGAATTTCTTGAACCACGTTTCACCCTCGCGCTCGGTACGCACGGCATACACCACCTCATAACCCTCGCGCCATTTGGCAATAAGGTCGAGAATCACCTCGGGCGGATCCTGCAAATCGGCGTCAATGATCACCACGGCTTGCCCGCGGCTGTAGTCCAAGCCGGCGGTCACTGCGATCTGATGACCAAAGTTGCGCGCAAAAATGATCGGCCGCACGCGCCGGTCCTGCTCTGCTAAGCGTTTGATGATCTCGGTGGAACGATCACGTGAGCCGTCGTCCACCAGCACCAGTTCCCAGGGCTCACCCGTACTCTCCATCACCGCCACAACGCGGCGATAGAGTTCATCTAAACAGCCCTCTTCATTGTAAACTGGCACCACGATCGAGAATGTAGGTGTTTCCATAACTCTCATGCCATCTGTTTTAGATGGGTTTTGAGCGCCGCAAGGGTTGGCTCAATGATCGGCGCTTCTTTGACGGCTTGCATCGCCGCGCGCACATCTTTGAGGCCGCTCCCGGTGTTGAGCACCAGAACCGGATCATCTGGGGTGATCAATCCTTGTTGTAATGCTTTCTTTAGTCCGGCATAGGCTGTCGCCCCCGCCGGCTCGGCAAAGATGCCCACCCGCCCTAAATCAGCAATCGCTTTCAAAATCTCACCATCGGGCACCGTGATATATGCACCATTGGTCTGGCGCGCCGCACGCACTGCCCGCACCCCATCGCGCGGCAGATCAACCGAGATGCTATCGGCAATGGTTTGAGCCGATACGGGCTCGATCACTTCGGTGCCCTTGAAATAAGCATTCGCTACCGCCGCCGAACCCTCGGATTGCACTCCGAAAATGCGCGGCATTTGCTCCAACCAACCCAGTGCCAACAAATCCTTAAACCCTTTGTGTATTCCAGAGATGATATTCCCATCTCCGACGGAAACAAATACACACAAAGGTCGCGAGCCGGGGCGTATGTTGAGAATAACCTGCTCCCAAATCTCCAAGGCTGCCGTCTTCTTGCCCTCGGCGGTAAAGGGGTTATATCCGGTGTTGCGGCAATACCAACCAAATTCCTGGCTCGCCTGGATGGTCAGATCAAAAGCTTGGTCATAATTACCATCAACCAAGATAACCTGCGCTCCAAACACCAGCAGTTGGGCTACTTTCGCCGGAGGGGCAGTCTTGGGCGCGAAAATCACCGCTTTCTGCCCAATCGCTGCAGCCATTCCCGCCAATGCAGCCCCAGCATTCCCCGTAGAGGCCGTTACCACCACGTCAGCCTGAATCTGGCGTGCTCGAGCCACCACAACGGCACTGGCGCGGTCCTTGAACGAAGCAGTCGGATTGCGCCCTTCATCCTTTACCCATAAGGTCTTGATTCCCAATTCCCGGGCTAAGCGTTGGGGGGTATAGACCGGCGTCCACCCTACCATACGCAGCGGTGTTCCCTCACCGCCGGGATCCTCAACCGGTAGCAAGGGCAAATAGCGCCATATTGAGTAATCTTTTCGGCTGGTAATATCATTGACCTGAAAGCGGTTCTTGATACCCGCATAGTCGAGAAGGACATCCAGGTTACCCCCGTCTTTCGGGCAGGTATACGTGACTTGATCAGGTTGGTAGTCTGTGCCACACAGCGAACAGCGATAACCGACAAAATTTCCCATGAGTATCTCCTTACAAAGGAATAGTTATGCTCACTCTTTTTCAAAGGGCACACCCAGCGCTGCCGGAGGCGAGGTGCGCATCGCACGTAAGATGCGGGCAATCGCGTGACGGGTCTGTTCAGGCAACCCCGCCAGTGTTCGATCTACCCACTCCGCATTACCTACGTTGACCAGCAAGAGGGTCAAAATCATCAAGGGGAAGGGCGCAACTTGAAGCACTTGGGAAGGAATATTGGGGAGACTGGGCTGTAGCACAAGTCCCAGCCACTGCAAAAAGGCAAAGAAGTATGCCCCCAAGGCGGCGCGTAGCGGGTTCCAGCCGCCAAAGATGGTTAGCGCGAGTGCGATCCAACCGATCCCGTCCAGGCCGGAGATCGTTCCCTTCCACCCGGCCTTGACGCTGAGTGAATACATTGGGCCGGCCAATCCAATCAACGCACCGCCCACTACGGTGTAAACGTAACGGAGTAAATTGACATTTGCGCCTCGCACATAGGCAGCCGCGGGGCGTTCTCCGATCCCTTGTAACATCAGCCCCGGACGAGTACGGAAGATATAGATATATGCCAAGACAATCAGCACGAAACTCAAATAGGTCATAAGGTCATGCTGGAAGAAAATGGTCCCCAACACAGGGATATTCGCCAATCCCGGAATGGGTAAATGGGGCAAACGCGGACCAGAAAGTCCCATGTAAGGGTTACCTAAAAAATAAGCCAAATCGCGGCACAACAGCGCCAACACAAACCCAACGGCAACCTGTGATTGTTTGAGCGTAATGCTGGCAAAAGCCACCACCAGAGCCACAAGCGCTCCGATCACAGCCCCGGTCAACAGTCCCAATACCACGCTCCCGGTGGTCACGGCCACCGCAAATCCTGCCATGGCGGTTAATAGGATGGCTCCGTTAACAGAGAGATTGATCACTCCGGCGCGTTCAATGATCGTTTCACCGATTGCCGCGAACACAATTGGTGCGGCCGAAGCCAGAATACCTGCAATCCCAATGACCAACGCGGTATCCATGCGCCCTCCTTTATCGTCGTCGCAAAATACGTTGACGGACGCCGTCCATAAGCAGCACCGCTAACACCAGCGCGCCCTGCAACACCCCGGAAAGGGTCGAGTCTAATTTCATCACAATCGGCAATTGGATGCTACCGATGTTGAGCGCAGCGAAGAACAAGGCCACCGGGGCGGCCCAAGTGGGCTGATAGTTGATCAGCATTGCCACCAACATCCCTAAAAATCCATATCCTGACGAAATCGAAGGAATCAGGCGATGGTAGACCCCCAAGACTTGCACTGCACCGGCTAACCCGGCAAAAAGGCCGCATAATAGAAAGGCCGCCCACATGTATTGAGTCGTAGGTATTCCGAGCAAAAATGCCGCCCGCCGGTTACGCCCCACGGCTTTCAACTTCAAACCGAAATAGGTGCCTTGTAATAGAAGATAAATCACTGCAATGCCCACGATTCCCACCACCAGCGACCAGGGACTAATACGCAATCCCGTGAACGTAGGTAGCCATAGGGCTTCTTTAAAGGGCTCGGTGCCGCTCATCGAGCCGATCCCAGGGCGCTTCCAGGGGCCAAAGATCAACCAAATGGTCAGGGCTGTGGCGACGAAATTCATGCCCAAACCACCGAAAATCTCATTGACGCCGCCGTAAATCTTGAGGAACGCCACCACGCTTGCCCACAGCATTCCCCCCAGCGCCCCGCTCAGAAACCCGATCACGATAATCAATCCGGGGGAAAGCGTGCTGTCTTGAAGCACCCGTAACGCCCACGTGGTAAAGATTGCCCCTAATGTGATTTGACCTTCAACGCCGATGTTCCACAACCCCGCCGTATAGGTCACCAGAAGCCCTGATGTTGCGAGTAAAAGCGGCACCCAGGCCACAAGAACATCACTAAATTTATTGACAGATCCTACTGAACCGACAACAATGTTGCGATAGGCCTCTAGGGGATCCGCCTTCGCCAATATCATCACTAAAGAGGTAAACGCCAGCGCTAAAACAATGGCCAGAAGTTGAAAGGCAAGATTGGTCCACCGGGATGATGCTTTTACCATGGCTACTCCAAACGTTTAGAATCCCTTGCCACCGATTAACTGGCCTAATTCTTCTACACTGGTTTTGGTGGCCTCAATGGGTTGAGAGACTTTGCCACCAAAGAAGACCAAAATGCGGTCACTGTAATGCAGGATTTCTTCAAGATCTGCCGAGGTGAAAATAATGGCGGTACCCTGACGACAGCGTTCCTTTAACTTGCCCCAGATCCAAATGGTAGATTCGATATCCAAGCCACGCGTAGGATGCTCCAACAGCAACAAGTTAAGCGGCTGGCGCAACATCGCCAGCAGTGCCCGTTGTTGATTTCCACCCGATAGCGACTCCACGGTGCTCGTGGGCATCCCTTTGATTGAAAAATCGGCAATACGTTGTGTTGTCAGCGCCGCGGCTTTTTGCCGGTTGACCACAAACCCTTCCTGCGGTTCGGCCAAGACAAAATGTTCTGTCAGAGTGAGCCCCGGGATTAATCCTTCTTCTAAACGTGCAGCCGGCACGTAGGTGATACCCGCCTCCAGAAAGTCACGATAGGGGCGCCCGGTGAGCCGCTTGCCGTCCAGATAAATATCCCCGGCGACCGGACGGATAATCCCTGCACACGCTTGGAGAAACTGACGCTGGCCCGACCCTTCCATACCCGCCAGGCCGATCACCTCCCCCCGGTGCACGGTTAGGGTCACATCACGAATCTGCAGGCGATAATCTTCGATGCTTAAGTTTTCTAGGCGGAAAAGGGGTTCCTTCGAATCAAAATGCGTTTTGTCCTCAGGCACCACGACCTTGCCGAACATCAATTTCACCAGGTCTTCGGTGCGATAGGGGGGCTCAACCTCTCCCACCAACCGTCCCTGGCGCAAGACGGCAACGCGATGACACAGTTCTTCCACTTCTTCCAGTTTATGAGAGACAAAAATGACGGTCATCCCCTGTTCGGCCAAGGCACGCAGGGTCGCAAATAATTTTTCTTTCTGGTTGGCACTAATGCCTGTGGTTGGCTCATCCAGGATCAACACTCTGGCGCCCAACCACAACAACCGCATAATCTCTAATTGTTGGCGCTCACCCACGGTCAGGGTATCCACATAAGCATAGGGGTCAATATTGAAACCAAACCGCGCTTGTAAGTCCTGCATGGCCCGAATCGCCTCCGCGCGGTTAGGGAATAGTCCACCCCGATGGCCGATGAGCAAATTGTCCACCACCCGCATGGGTGGAAAATCCAGCGGATCCTGATGGAGCATCCCCACCCCATGGCGGATCGCGTCGGCAGGGGATTCGATCTTTACCGGCTTCCCGTCTAGACGGATTTCCCCTTCATCGGCCTGATAGAATCCGGAAAGGATTTTCATCAACGTGCTTTTTCCGGCCCCGTTCTCACCCAGCAATCCCTGAATGACGCCACTGGGAATATGAAGCGTGATGCCATCGTTAGCGTGAACCGGTCCAAACCACTTGTGAATATTGATCAGTTCAACGTTCATATCACACCCGGCCATGAGAAAATGGGGGAAGGCGTCTCAAGCCTTCCCCCTGATCTTCGAACTATTGGCTAACGCTCTGGCCTTCCATGCCTTCAAGCAATTGCGGCAGGTACCAGACCTGGAGGTCAGTAGCCACCTCACCCTCTTTCAGGAAGGGCGTACCATCCTGGAAGTTGAGCGGGCCTTTCCACAGATTCAACCCACCGGCCAGTTCAGAGATGAACTTATCCAACTGGGCCGAGGCCTCAGCGGAGAGCGCCGCACCCTTCACAAAGCCAACATGGCTGGTGTCGGGATTGTTGATGTCATTCCAGTCCGGACCAACCCAATCCCACGAGGGCTTCCAGGTTCCGGCAATGGCTTCCTGAACATACTTAGCATACATCGGACCCCAGTTGAAGTACGGCACACCGAGGCAGACTTCCTGCCCCTCTTCACAAGCGCCAATGTAATCGTAGGGGATTGCCCATACTTCTTTGCCCTGACCGCGGAATTTCTTCGCCTCGGCTAATGCCTCGGTCGTGTCAATACCCGAGATAACCACATCATAGCCGCTGTTGAAGAAATCATCCGCAACCTGGGTCGGGTCTGAGGTCACGCCGGGGATGTTGAACCAGAAGCCAATCCAGGTCACCTTGAACTTCAACTGCGCCGGATCCTTCTGCAGGTACTGGCTCCAGCAGTAACGAGCACCCAGATAGGCTGCCGCAGCCAGGCGGCGGGTTTCATCGTTGATGAGCGGACCCAAATAACCGATCTGGCCGGTCTTGGTGGTCAGCGCTGCTGCACATCCGGCGATCATCTTACCGTATTCCATGCGCCCCATCACGTTGCCCAGGTTGGGCAAATCGCGATAGTTCTTGCCTTCTTTCCAGGCGCCATCACCCGACGCATGGATGACAATGATGTCTGGATGGTTCTTGGCAAACGCTTCAGCACCATCCTTCATATCATCGGAGTTGAAGATCACCAATTTCGCGCCTTTGGAAACCAGGTCCTCAGCCAGTTGCTCGGGCGTCGTGCCAGGGCGATCAGCCGAGTTGACCTTGTCAATATACACCATCTTTGCACCGGGCACCTTCTGCTCAACATAGAGGCCGGCGTTGTAGTGGGCCTCGCTCCAACCGTGATCATTGTAGGGCCCTACCAGCAACATTCCAAAGACGAACTCCTGCGGTTGTGCCGGTTGGGTTGCCTCAGGTGCTTTGGTCGGTTCGGCAGGTTTTGTGGGTTCAGCAGGGGGTTGCGTTGGCGCCGTCGTTGGCGCAGGGGTCGCTGCCGGTTGGCAGGCCGCCAACACGACCGCCAAAACCAACAGAACACTCAGGACAAACCACGTGCGTTTCATTTTCTTCCTCCTCCTTACAATGAGCAATCAGAGTCTTGGAATGGACAGCAGTGATGCAGAAACTACTTAACGAACGGCAATTTTCTGCCTAATGTGCTTCTGGTGCCTCACCTCCTTTCTTTGAAAGGTTCAGCGTAGATTTACTCCACCCCTAAGACGCCAATTGCTCGTATTTTAACCGATAACTTTGGTCAGATCGTCGCAGTTGGTGCTTGGGAAGGGTGAAAAATCACCCTTCCCAATGACAAGGCACGTGAATTAAGGCACAATCAGAGTGCCGGTTTCGCCCCGCAACGCCCGCGTCAGGTTCTCCGGATTGGTGATAATGGCTTTCTTACCACCATTCTCCAGGAAGCGGATGCAGGCCTGAATCTTGGGCAGCATCGAGCCCTTGGCAAAGTGCCCCTCGGCCATGTAGGCCTTGGCTTCGGCCACGGTCATCTTATCCAGCCAGACCTGGTTGGGCTTGTTGTAGTTCAACGCCACCTTCTCAACCGCGGTGCTGATGATAAAGACATCGGCTTTGATCATCGTAGCCAGCAACGCCGAACCGAAGTCCTTATCAATCACCGCTTCAACCCCAACCAGTTCACCCGTCTCGGTGCGCACCACCGGGATACCACCGCCGCCGACACCCACCACCACAAAACCGGCATCAATTAGGGTGCGGATCGCCGGGGCTTCCACAATGTCAATCGGATTGGGGGAAGGCACCACACGCCGCCAACCGCGCCCGGCATCTTCCACCACCACCCAGCCTTCCTTCTCGGCGCGTTCTTTGGCCGTCTTTTCGTCCATGAACGACCCAATCGGCTTGGTGGGATTCTTGAACGCCGGGTCATTGCGATCCACCACGGTCTGGGTAACCACCGCCACGGCTTTCTTGTTCATCCCTCGGCGCAGAAATTCGTTATACAGCGCCTGGGTGAACATATAGCCAATCGCACCCTGAGTATCGGCACCGCACACGTCCAACGGCACCTCATGCAACTCATGCCGGGCTAATTCGGAGCGACGCAGCACAAACCCTACCTGCGGACCATTCCCATGGGTGACAACCACATCCCACCCCTCGGCAATCATGCCCGCAATGTGGTGCATGGACTCGGCGCCGGCTTCGTATTGATCCTTCACCGTCTGATGCTGTGGGTCCTTGATCAGCGAATTGCCACCAACTGCAACTACCGCTACACCTTTACGTTCCATACCTCATTCACCTCAATCGCGAGAATTTGCTTTAGGCCATCGTCAGGGCCATCACAGCCATCTGGGCATGCATGCGGTTCTCCGCCTCATCATAGACCACCGACTGCGGGCCATCCATCACGCCATCGGTGACCTCGATATTGCGATCTGCCGGCAGCGGGTGCATGTAGATGGCGTCCGGTTTCGCCAACGCCATGCGGCGCTCATCGGTGATCCAGTTCGAGTATTTCTGCAGCAAGCGCGCACCTTCTTCGGTGTCGGTGGTGTGCACCAGAGCACCCCAGGATTTGGCGTAGATAATATCTGCATCCTTGAAGGCCTCATCCATATCATCCACGACCTCGAAGCCCGTCCCATACTTGCGTGCCTGCTCACGCGCCATATCCATGATCTCCGGCATCAGGCGGAACTCGGGCGGATGCGCCAGCACGATGTCCAAGCCGAAACGCGGCATTTGCAAGATCAACGACTGGGGCACCGAGATCGGCTTCTGATAGGATGCCGCATAAGCCCATGACACCACCATCTTCTTGCGGCGTAAATCGCGCCCCTTCTTTTCGAAAATGGTCATCAAGTCAGCCAAGCACTGGAAGGGGTGATAAATATCGCACTGCATGTTGAGCACGGGCACGCGGGAATATTTGGCTACCTCGTTGATGTACTTATTCCCGACGCCCCACTCCACATGGCGAATGGCGATACCATCGAAATAGCGACCGAAGATTTCTCCAATTTCCTTAGGGGTATCGCCATGGGCAATCTGGGTGGTGCGGCTTTCGATGAACGCAGCATGACCACCTAGGTGAGCCATACCCGCTTCAAACGAACCGCGCGTGCGCGTGCTGCTGAAGAAGAACAGCATCGCCAGCACCTTGTCGCGCAGATAGGGCGTAGGTTCACCCAACGCACGCTTGCGCTTCAGGTCAAATGCAACATCCAGAACAGTTTCGACTTCTTCTTTCGAGAAATCCAGATCGCCAATGAGGTCTCGACCACGTAGATAGGTTTGCATGTTGCCTCTCCTTTTCCTCAGGATGAGGCTCTGGAAACCGAAAATCGGCTTCCAGAGCCCAAGATGATCGTATTACTCCATCGCACCCAGCACGAGAGCCAGGATCGCCATGCGGACAACCACGCCGTAGAAGGCCTCCTGCCAATAGCGCGACCAGCGGGTGATATCCACATCGGTGGGGATTTCATCCATGCGCGGCAGTGAGTGGAGCAGGATCGCACCTTCCTTGGCCTTGCGCTCGAGCAGTTCGCGGGTGATCTTGTAATTGGCCGGTGTTTGCCCTACCTCACCCTTGCGCTCATCGCGCGCCTTGGTGTAATCCGGCTGCACCACCGGTTCTACCAGGATGACATCTGCCTCGTGGATCACCTGCTCAACATGCTCCGCCTCTTTGAAATTGAGGCTGTACTGGCGCAGTTCAGCCTTGAACTCCTCGGTCAAGGACATCTCAGGGGGCGCCACAAAGGTCACTGGGCAATCAAATTGGGTCAGTGCATAGGCCAATGAGTGCATCGTGCGCATGCGCATATCACCCACCGCCAGCCACTTCAGACCGTCAATGCGGCCCTTCTCACGCAGGACGGTGTAAAGGTCGGTCAGGATCTGGGTCGGGTGCTCACCCCAACCATCACCCGCATTGATCACCGGGACGCTAGCCCATTTGGCCGCCTCATGCGGTGCACCCTGCTGGAAGTGGCGCATCACGATCACATCGCCATAGAACTCCAGCATCTTGACGGTGTCTTTAATAGACTCCTGATACCAGTCGCCCGCGCGGGTCATTTTGGCATCGGCGAAACCGGTCACATGACCACCCAGGCGATGCATAGCGGCTTCGTGCGCCAGGCGGGTGCGGGTGCTCGGTTGGTAGAAAGCAGTTACCAGGGTTTTGTGGGCTAACAGATTGCTGTTGCGGCGGCTGCGCGCAATCGGCTCCATCTGCTCGGCCACTTCAAAGATGCGGAAGAACTCCTCACGTTCAAAATCTTTCAGCGAAAGAATGTCACGACCTAAGAAACTACGCATGATTTACCTCCGTTTGGTTTAAGTAGAATTTTTAGCATTGGTTTGACCGCGATTCGGCCTTTTTCAGGATTCGTCCAACCTACTTGGCACCTCCTCCTTGATGTTCAAATTCGAGGGCACGAACGGGTGTTCCCACCCGGCGCACGACATGGAAACGAAAATACCCCGGTAGGAAATAACTTTGCGAGAAATCCACCACGTTTCCATTAGCATCAAACAGTTGCGCCTGAAACATCAGCAGCACATCCCCACGCTGGATCTCCAACCGCCGTGCAATATCAGAAGGTGCCGCCACAGCACGGATTTCGGTGAAAGAATCTGCCAATTGGGGTGTTCCACGATGAAGCAGAAAATCCAGCACGGAACCGGTAAAGCCCTCGTTAAGTTCCTCCGGGGTCAAAATATTTTGCGGCAGAATGTCTACCAGGAAAGCAACCGGACGGTTATCGGCAAGGATCACGCGTTCCACACGCACCACCACGGTACCTGGCTCAACCCGCAAGCCCGCCGCTACCGCGTCATCGGCTCCCACCTGGGCAATGGTGCACTCCCCCATATGAACTTCTAGGCCAATACGTTGGGCCAGGGTCTCTAGACTCTCTAACACCTCCAACCCCGATTCGATGACCCGAGGATGCTGCACCACAAACGTCCCCTTGCCCTGACGGCGCCGAATCAGCCCCTGCCCCTCGAAAGAGCGCATGGCTTCCCGCAACGTCGCCCGCGAAACCCCCAATTCTTTAGCCAGTTGGGGTTCGGAGGGTAGACGCTGGCCCGGTGGTGTATTTGCGATCAACTCGGCCAACTGAACCTGCAAACGCTGGTAAGGGTGCTGCTGGTTTTCCATCTCACCTCTCGACCACTGGAATGAATTTGAATTGCATCACATCCACCAAGCCCAGATCTGAAATGCGCAGTTCGGGAATGACAACCAGGGCCAGCAGGCTCAACTGCATGTTAGGGTTATTGAGTGTACATCCACACGCACGGAAACCTTCAAGCACGGTTTCGGCTTGGGTTGCAACCTCTTCGGCATGCCGATTCGACATCAAACCGGCAATGGGCAACTCCACTTTGCCGATAACCTCGCCATCTTTCACCACTACCTGTCCACCCCCACATTCCGCAAGGGCGTTAACCGCCTGCGCCATGCAAGTTTCATCGGTGCCCACAACAATGAGATGATGGCTATCATGCGCCACGGTTGTGGCGATCCCACAGCGGGCGGTAAAACCGAACCCGTGCACTAAGCCCACCTGCACAATACCGCTTGCACGATGGCGCTCTACCAGGGCAATTTTCACAATATCACGCTGAAGATCGGGCTTAATCTCGCCATCGGTGACCTCCACCGTCAGGCGGAGATGGCGGGTCGGCGCCTGATTCTCGATAACGCCGATGACATTGGCAGTCACCCGCCCCTGTTGAACGCCGGGCACCGCTAGTTTGAAGTCCTCGGCAGTAAGCGGGCGCTTGAGATGGACGGAATGCAAGGCCCACTCCGGATACGTGACGGTCGGCAGTTCAATGAGCCATCGCCCATCACGGGCAATCCACTGCCCCTTGGCCATTACCGCGGTAGGGCGAAAGTTGACCAAATCGGGCACCAGTAGGATATCGGCAAAGCGCCCGGGGGCAATCATGCCCAAATCGCGGCTTACCCCAAAATGTTCCGCCGTGTTAATGGTTGCCATTTGGATCGCGGTAATAGGGCGTAAACCCTGGGCTATTGCATGCCGCACCACGCGATCCATATGACCTTCCTGCACCAGGGTCGCCGAATGACTGTCATCGGTGCACAACAAGAAGCGGCGCGGATCCAGGCCTAACTCGGTGACCGCACGCACCTGAGTGGCCACATCATGCCACGCCGAACCATACCGCATCATCACGCGCATTCCCTGGCGCGCACGCGCCACAGCATCTTCCAACCGCGTGCCCTCATGGTCATCCTCAGCGCCACCTGCTACATAGCCGTGAAAAGGCAGACCAAGATCCGGAGAAGCATAGTGACCGCCGATGGTCTTACCGGCATTACGGGCGATGGCCATTTCCGCATGAGGCTTTTCGCGGCCCTCGTAAACGCCCGGAAAATCCATCATCTCGCCCAAACCGATAATGCCCGGCCAAGTCATCGCTTCAGCCACTTCTTCGGGGCCGATGGTTGCTCCCGGCGTCTCTAAACCCGGCGCTGAGGGCACACACGAGGGTACCTGAACAAACACATGAATGGGCTGTCGTGCCGCCTCATCCACCATCAACCGCACACCCTTAAGGCCAAAGACATTGGCAATCTCATGTGGGTCAATAAACATGCCCGTTGTGCCATGCGGCGCCACCGCACGCACAAACTCGGTTACCGTCAGCATGCCCGACTCCACATGCATGTGGGCGTCTAAGAGGCCGGGCACAAGATAAGCACCCTGCGCGTCCACCACCTCGGTTTGCTCACCCAGCGTGTGGCTGGCATCCGGCCCTACGTAAGCGATTCGCTCGCCCAAAATTGCGACATCGGTATTGGGAATAATCTCACCCGTTTGTACCGATACCCACAAGCCACCGCGAATTACTTTATCGGCGGGCAGACGCCCCATCGCGCAATCCACTAATCGGCGGGTCACTTCGGGGGTAATCTGTTGGTACATCCTCTCCTCCTGGTGAAGGGCCCTAACGAGAGCAGGTTGAACAACCGATAAAAAACACAAACCTAGCCTTGCAGTAACCGCTGAGCGGCGCGGTTATGCCGTTCGATTAGACGCGGTAAATCCAGTGTCTGCAACACCCCATCTTTAACAATCATCCGACCATGAACCACAGTGTAACTTGCCCGCTGAGGCTGACAGAAAACCAGCGCCGCCACCGGATCATGCAGGGCACCCGCGTAGTCCAGTGTGTTCAAATTGAAGGCCACAAAGTCAGCGCACTTCCCCGGTTCCAGGGAGCCAATATCCGAGCGCCCTAACACGGCGGCACCACCGCGGGTGGCTAATTCCAGCGCCTGCCGCGCCGTCATGAGCGGTGGGGCATCCTGGCTCGAGAGCGAGGCACCTTCTAACCCGGCGGCTAACCGTGCCAACAGCATCGCCTGCCGGGCCTCGCCCAGCATATGCGAACTATCGTTGCTGGCAGATCCATCTACTCCCAGCCCCACCTTGACCCCATGAGCGAGGTAGCGCATGACCGGTGCAATTCCTGAAGCCAAGCGCATATTCGAACTCGGACAGTGCGCCACGCCACACCCGGTTTGGGCAAACACTTGAATTTCAGCCGTATTCACATGGACAGCGTGGGCAAACCAGACATCATTTCCGACCCATTCCAGGCTTTCCATATAAGCCACGGGGCGGTAGCCAAATTTTTGCAGGCAAAAGACCTCTTCATCCTGGGTTTCGGCCAAGTGAGTGTGAAGATGAACGCCATACTGCCGTGCCAGCCGCGCACTTTCACGCATCAAATCACCGGTGACGCTGAAGGGTGAGCACGGTGCGAGCACAATTTGCACCATGGCTCCCGGTTTGGGATCATGATAAGTCTCAATCAAGCGCTGACTATCTCGCAGGATGTGGTCTTCGGTGTCCACCACGCTGTCTGGCGGCAGACCACCCTGGCTTTCCCCCAGGCTCATCGAACCCCGCGAGGCATGCAGACGTACCCCTATCTCTTGGGCGGCGGCAATCTCATCATCCAGACGCGACCCGTTGGGGAATAGGTAAAGATGATCCGATGCCGTCGTGCATCCCGAAAGCGCCAGTTCGGCCAGCGCGGTCTGGGTAGAGATGTAAATATCCTCCGGCGTCATCCGCGCCCAGATTGGGTACAACGTCTTCAGCCAGTTGAACAGATTAGCATTCTGCGCGGCCGGCACCGCCCGTGTGAGCGTCTGGTAGAAATGATGATGGGTATTGATTAACCCCGGGATCACAATGTGGCCGCGCAGGTCGAGCACCTCATCCGCCGTTGTGGGTAATTCCGAGGTCGCCCCCACCTGCTCGATAAAGCCATCCCGAATGAAAAGACCTCCCTCGGGAATTTCCCGACGGAGGTCATCCATAGTGATAAGAAGCGCGGCATGCTTAACAAGGAGGGTGGACATGGTTACGCCAACCACTCAGGAAGGAGGAAGAAAGGAGGTTTGGTCACGGCTTGCCCTGTTGATCACCTGGACGTTTATAGATTAACCGAAACTTGTCATTTTGTCAATTGTCTGACAATATGATTTTTGTCACATTTCTGCCAGTTCCGCCGCCCGCAGGGTGTTTTTCAACAACATCGCGATAGTCATCGGCCCCACACCGCCGGGCACTGGCGTGATATAGCCAGCCACCTGGCGCACTTCTTCAAAGGCTACATCCCCCACCAGGCGCTGTCCCTTGGGATGGGAAGGATCCTCAATCCGATTGATACCCACATCAATCACAACGGCTCCAGGCTTGACCCAATCCGCCCGCACCATTTCAGGGCGTCCCACTGCCGCCACCAGAACATCCGCTTGGCGGGTCGCCGCGGGCAAATCTCGCGTGCGTGAGTGACAAATCGTTACCGTGGCATCTGCCCGCACTAGGAGTAATGCCATCGGCATTCCCACGATGTTTGACCGCCCTAAGACCACAGCGTTCAATCCACGCAACGAGGGCACTACCCGCTCGATCAGGTACAAACAGCCGGCCGGGGTGCATGGGACAAACAACGGCTCACGCCCCTTCTGAGCCAGGCGGCCAATATTAACGGGGTGAAAGCCATCCACATCTTTCTGAATGCTGATTGCCCCCAGGACTCGCTCTTCATCCAATCCATCGGGCAGAGGTAGTTGAACCAAGATGCCATGGATGCGCGGGTCCTGATTTAATTCCCTAACCAACCCCTCCACTTGATCTTGGGTTGCCGTCGCGGGGAGTTCAAACCCAAACGATTGAATCCCGACCTCTTCGCAGGCTTTGCGCTTACTCCGCACGTAAACCTGCGAGGCCGGATTATCCCCCACTAAAACCGTAGCCAGACCTGGCACAGCTTTACCCGCCGCCACGCGTTCGGCCACGGCCTGCTTGACCTCAGCCCGAATCTGTTCCGCCACGGCTTTTCCATCAATGATCTCCGCTGGCATACGCTTGTCTCCTTTCCCTGGTCATATCCTCACGTTGCTTCTCGGCTAACTTGTCCCCCTATTAAGTTCTCTGACATTTTACAACAGTTTACAAGTTAAGTCATCCGTCACCACTCATCAATCTGTATGACAAATATCCCATCCTCATAGGTCAACCGGAAGATTAAAATTCTTCTAGTTTCGGCTATAATGTTTTCAGGAGGTCATTGAGATATGAGTAATATCTGCGTCATCGGCACCGGCTATGTGGGTTTGGTCACCGGTACGTGCTTTGCCGATTTAGGAAACAAGGTGGTCTGCCTGGATATTGATGAAAAGCGGATCGAAAAATTGAAACAGGGCATTATGCCCATTTACGAGCCGGGGTTAGAACAATTGGTGGCTCAAAATGTTCGCGCCGGACGCCTTTCCTTCACCACCAGTTACCCCGAGGCGCTTAAAGAGGCCGAATTTGCCTTCATTGCCGTAGGAACGCCCTCGGGGGTGGATGGCGAAGCCGATTTGCAATATGTGCGCGCCGTTGCTGAAGCCATTGCCGACCATGTGGATCACCCCATTATTGTCGTCAATAAATCCACCGTTCCGGTCGGCACCGGCGACTGGGTGGCCGACATCATTCGCAAGCGGCGCGCCGGACGCCCATTGCAGTTTTCGGTGGTCTCGAATCCCGAGTTTCTGCGCGAGGGTTCGGCTATCCACGATTTTATGAACCCCGACCGGGTGGTCCTGGGGTCGCTTGACCGTGAAGCCGCCTCGAAAGTTGCGCAACTCTACCTCACTCTGCGATGTCCCATTCTGATTACCGACCTGCGTACGGCGGAAATGATCAAGTATGCCTCCAATGCCTTCTTGGCTACACGCATTTCTTTTATCAACGAGATCGCTACCATCTGCGAAGAATTAGGGGCCGATGTGCGCCAAGTAGCTATCGGCATGGGGCTAGATAAACGCATCGGCCCTGCTTTCTTGGATGCCGGGTTAGGCTGGGGCGGAAGTTGCTTCCCCAAAGACGTTAAAGCCCTAGCCCACATGGCCGTTCTGCACGGCTCCAACCCCCAACTGCTACAGGCCGTCATGGAAATCAACCGCAACATGCGCCGCCGCGTGGTCATGCGCTTGCGCAAAGCCCTGGGCACCCTCAATGAGAAGGTCATTGGGGTGCTTGGGCTATCTTTCAAGCCCAATACCGATGATATTCGAGAAGCGCCCGCACTCGAACTCATCCATCTGATGGAAAATGAAGGCGCCTTGATCCGCGCTTATGACCCTCAGGCCATGGAAAACGCTCGCCCTCTCCTCCCCAAGGCTGTATTGTGCACCAACCCTTACGAAGTCGCTGAAGGCGCCGATGCTTTGGTCTTAGCCACCGAGTGGAATGAATTCAAGCAACTTGATTTCGAACGCATTTACCGCCTGATGCGCAATCCTCTGATCATGGATGGGCGCAATCTCTGGGATCCCGACCATCTCCGCAGTCTTGGTTTCACTTATTTTGGCATTGGCCGCGCGACCAACGGCATTGTCAATGGGTGATCCATTCAGGCCCACCTTCATCCGGTGGGCCTAATTTTTTACCAGAAGAGGGTAGCGATGAAAGTTCTTGTGACCGGCGGAGCAGGATTTATCGGCAGTCACTTGGTGGATCGGTTGTCTCAACATGCCGAATATGAGGTGATTATCCTCGACAATCTCTTGCGCGGTCGGCTAGAGAATATTGCCCATCATCGCCATAACCCGCGCATCAACTTTGTGCACGGGGATGTACGCCGCTACGGGGATGTGCTCGATGCCATGCGCGGCTGTCAGATCGTGTATCATCTGGCGGCCCAAACGCGCGTTATGAGCAGTTTAAGCCGGGTGGATGCCTGTTTTGAGACCAACGTCATCGGCACATTCAACGTGCTCAAAGCTGCCCATCACCTTGAGGTTTCCAAGGTCATCTTCACCTCTTCGGGTGAGGTCTACGGCGAACCACGCCACCTTCCGGTTGATGAAAGCCATCCTTTGCGAAGCAAAAATCCGTATGGCGCCAGCAAGGTCGCCGCCGAGGTATATTGTCAGGTGTTTCAGGAAACTTACGCCTTACCCATCGTTATCTTTCGCCTCTCTCACGTCTACGGCCCACGCGACATCGAAAGGGTCATCCCCATCTGGATTCGTAACGCTCTGCACGGTAAAGATCTGATTGTCTTCGGGGGCGAACAGATTATTGACCTCATTTGGGTTGAGACGGTGATCGAAGCCTTACTGCGAGCCGCCGCTCTACCCATCCCTACCGACCCCATCAACATCGGCAACGGCAAAGGTGTCCCGATCCTCGCCCTCGCCAAGCGCATCCTGGAACTCACTAATTCACCTTCGCAACTCGTGCTGAAGCCTCCGCGCGCCGCCGAAGTCGTGCGTTATGAGCCCCGGGTCGAACGTATGCGCACCCTGCTTGATCTGCACCCTACTGAGGACGCACTTGACCATCTTCCCGTTTTGATCGCCACTTGGCGCGAAAGCCTTTAACCACCCCTAAGCCGAATAAACCGGGGTGAACCAACGGTGCTCTTCCAAATAGCGTTTGAGATATTGCCCGGTATAAGATTCGGGGACCTGGCAAACTTCCTCGGGTGTTCCGGCAGCGACCACTTGCCCGCCGCGGTCGCCACCCTCGGGTCCTAGGTCTATGATGTAATCTGCCACTTTGATGATATCCAAGTTGTGCTCAATGATCAGCACCGTATTCCCGGCATCTACCAACCGTTGTAAGACCTCGATCAGTTTATGCACGTCGGCGGCATGTAACCCCACCGAGGGCTCGTCTAGGACGTAAAGCGTGCGTCCGGTCGCGCGTCGCGAGAGTTCACGGGCCAATTTCACCCGCTGCGCTTCACCGCCGGAGAGGGTTGGGGCGGGCTGCCCGATGCGAATGTACCCCAACCCCACATCCTCGAGCGTGCGCAATTTGTTGACGATGGCCGGGAAAGCCGCAAACAGGTCAATCGCCTCGCTGACTGTGGTGTCCAACACCTCGGCGATATTCAGTCCCTTATAGCGCACTTGAAGCGTTTCACGGTTAAACCGCGCCCCATGACACACATCACAAGGCACATAGACATCGGGTAAGAATTGCATCTCAATGCGCAACTGCCCCTGCCCCTGGCACGCTTCACACCGCCCGCCATGCACATTGAACGAGAACCGCCCGGCCTTATAGCCGCGCATCCGGCTTTCGGGTAACTCGGCGAAGAGTTTGCGAATCTCATCGAACACCCCGGTATAGGTACCCGGGTTAGAGCGAGGCGTGCGCCCGATCGGGGATTGATCAATATTGATAATCTTATCAATGTGCTCTATGCCTTCAATCCGATCATACTCGCCCGGCTGTGTACGGGCCCCATGCAGTTCCCTGGCCAATGCTTTATATAGCACATCAATCATCAAGGTGGATTTGCCCGAGCCGGAAACGCCGGTGATGCAAACAAAACGCCCCAATGGGATACGTACGGTCAAATTCTTCAAGTTATTAGCCCGCGCGCCCACGATGGTGAGCCATTTTCCATTGCCCTTACGCCGCTGGGTCGGCATCGGCACCTGCATCCGTCCTGAGAGATAAGCCCCGGTCAGCGATTGGGGATGAGTGAGGATGACCTCAACCGGCCCTTCCGCCACCACATAGCCGCCGTGCTCGCCTGCCCCCGGCCCCAGATCAATTACCCAATCCGCCGAACGAATGGTTTCTTCATCATGCTCCACTACCAAAACCGTATTGCCTAAATCTCTTAATCCCTTGAGAGTCGCCAGCAAGCGTGCATTATCCCGCGGGTGCAAGCCAATCGAGGGCTCATCCAGAACGTAAAGCACCCCCATCAACCGCGATCCCACCTGGGTTGCCAGGCGGATGCGCTGCGCCTCGCCTCCTGATAAGGTATTCGCCGAGCGGCGCAGAGTTAGGTAATCCAACCCTACATCCACCAGGAAACCCAAACGGGCTCTGATCTCTTTCAGGACGCGGTCAGCAATGGTGCGTTGCCGTTCGGTAAGGGGAGAATCCTCCCCCATGAGTCGCTCAACCCAGGCCAAGGTCCGATTCACTGGCCAATCCGTTACCTCAACAATGTTATAGCCATCTACGGTAACTGCCAGGGCTTCGGCGCGCAAACGTGTACCCTTGCAGGTCGGGCAGGGCTGATCGGTCATAAACTCCGCAATACGGGCGCGAATGTATTCCGAATTCGTCTCGCGATAACGTCGTTCTAGATTGGGAATCACACCCTCAAAAGCCGCCACATAACTGGCTTGACGGTCATTGCGCCCATGTAAATGTATCTGCACCTCTTCTCGCCCGGTGCCATACAAAATTTTGTTGAGTTTTTCTTCCGGAATGCTCGAAACCGGTGCGTCCAGGTCTATATCGTATGCCCTGGCTACCGCCTCAATCATCTGCCAATAATATCCCCCTTGTTCGCGCGGCCCATTCCACTCCAAGGCAACAATGGCACCATCGTTAAGCGAGCGCTCTTTATCCGGAATGATCAAGTCGGGATCAATTTCAAGTCGGCTACCCAATCCTTGACAATCGGGGCAAGCACCGTGCGGGGTATTGAACGAAAACGTCCGCGGCTCGATTTCGGGTAGGCTAACCCCATGCTCCGGGCACGCCAAGTGCTCCGAGAAAAACAGATCCTGAGGCGGATCAAGAGAAATGTTTTGAACGATTAAATACCCCTCACCCACTTTAAGGGCCGTCTCAACCGAATCGGTCAGGCGCGAGAGAAAAGCGCGTTTCTCTTCCTCATCCCCTGTATTTCGAATCACCAGACGATCTACGACGGCTTCAATATTGTGGATCTTGTAACGGTCTAACGTGATTTCGTCATCCAGGCTGTAAATCTTGCCATCTACGCGTACCCGCACAAAGCCGGCCTTGCGAATTTCCTCAAAAACCGCCTGGTAAGTTCCCTTGCGTCCTCGAACGACCGGAGCCAAAATCACCAAACGCGTCCCTTCTGGCATTGCCAGTAAGGCATCCACAATTTCCTGGGCGGATTGACGCACTACCTCGCGCCCACAAACCGGGCAGTGCGGAATACCCACTCGCGCAAAGAGCAGGCGGAGATAATCGTAAATTTCGGTGACCGTCCCGACCGTCGAGCGCGGGTTATGGGAAGTGGCTTTTTGATCTATGGATACTGCCGGTGACAATCCTTCGATGTAATCCACATCCGGCTTTTCCATCTGCCCCAGGAACTGGCGGGCATAGGCTGAAAGCGACTCCACATAGCGCCGCTGTCCCTCGGCAAAAATAGTATCAAAGGCCAACGAGGACTTTCCTGATCCCGATAGCCCGGTGATAACCACCAACTTGTCGCGAGGAATTTCAACGGTGATGTTCTTCAGGTTATGCTCACGCGCACCGACTACGCGAATCTTGTTCTGCATCATACTTTCACCTCATGCCAACGCATCAATTCAACTTGCTACCGCCAAACTTTTTAGACCTTTAATTCTAATCCCATTGCCTCTATTCCAAAGTTAATCACCCTTAATCGTCAAAACTTTTTAAGGTCTCATAAGAGGGGTTTAACCTCGATAATGGCCGCTCCAACGTATAATACATCTATACTTTCCATCCGAGGTGCGCTGTATGAAAAACGATCCTCACCGCCGCGCTATCTGGGCTTGGACGATGTATGACTGGGCCAACTCCGCCTTTGCTACTACGATTATGGCCGCTGTTCTCCCGGTGTATTACGCATCGGTCGCCGCCGCGGATCTCCCTCCCAACGAGGCCACGTCCAACTGGGCATTTACCACCACCATTGCATTGGTTTTAGTCGCCGTGCTCGGCCCCATTCTCGGTGCCATGGCCGACTTCAGCGGCGCCAAAAAACGCTTCCTGACCGTCTTTGCGCTATTGGGTATTTTCGGCACCGCCTTACTCTATTTCGTCCAGCGCGGCGATTGGATCATGGCTTCTCTGTTCTACATTCTGGGGAGCATCGGATTCTCGGGTGCGAACGTGTTCTATGACTCTTTACTACCCCATGTTGCCACCCCGGATGAAATTGATCAGGTTTCCTCGCGGGGTTACGCCATGGGGTATGCCGGCGGAGGAATCCTATTGGCGGTAAACATGGCCATGATTCTTTTCGGCCCCAAAGTCCTGCCCCAACTTATCCCTGCGTTAGCGCTTGAAGAAAGCGCACTGACGGCCTGGATGACACGGTTGGCTTTTGTAACCGTCGCGGTATGGTGGTTTACCTTTACCATTCCCCTCTGGCGCTTCGTCGCCGAGCCCCCTCGCCGCATTTTCAGCAATGAGGTTAACTTCAACCCGGTAAAAGCCAGCTTTTCTCGCCTGGCCAACACCTTCCGCAATATTCGCCAATACCGCGAATTGATGAAGTTCATTATTGCCTTCTGGCTCTATAACAACGGCATCGGCACCATTATCTACATGGCGACCATTTACGGCACCGAATTGGGCTTCGGCATTGAGACCACCGTTGGCACACTGCTGATGGTGCAGTTCGTTGCTATTCCATTCGCCATCCTCTTCGGCTGGTTGGCAAAGAAAATCGGCACCAAACCGGCCATTTTACTCAGTTTGGCCGTTTACACCGCAATTGCCATTGGGGGCTACTTTTTGCGCACGCCTCTACACTTTTTCCTGCTCGGCTTCGCAGTTGCCACCGTTCAAGGGGGTAGCCAGGCTCTCAGCCGTTCCCTCTTTGGACGAATGGTGCCCAAAAGCCAATCTGCCGAGTTCTATTCTTTCTTTGGCGTGAGTGAGAAAATCGCGGGCACAGTCGGGCCCCTTGTCTTCGGCATTGTCAGCCGCCTGATGGGGGGCAGCCGCTTCAGTATCATTTCCTTGATCATCTTCTTTGCACTGGGTATGTTGCTTCTCACCCGCGTCAATGAACACGAAGGCATACGCGTAGCCGAAGCCGAGGAACAAGCTCTGTTGGTTCATGCCCCAGTGTCCACCCCATGAGAAACCCCAGAGGCCAAATGAGATTACGTTTTAATCCTCTCCAACCCGATCCCGAGGCTTTGCCCCCGGAACAAGTCCATTTTGAAAACATAAGGATAGAACCTTGGCCCGAAGGAACGAAGATTCGCGTCTTGATGGAACTCACCCCTTTTCAATCTCCCCCCAACCTTGAGGTAGTCATTACCGACACCGAAGGCCAAGAAGTTACTTCTGCCCACATTATCGAAAATGTGGACTACCGCCTTGTGATTACCCTGCACCTGCGCCGCGCCCCCGCGAGTCCACACTACCAATTGACCGCCCGTTTGATTTACCCCGATCTAGGCACTGTGGACGAACGAAACCTCACGTTTGACCTACCACCCTCGCCATCCCAATCATAAAAGAATGCATCATCTCATCACCTGGCGTGACTCTTGCACCCTCACTTTGCATTATTGAAAGTTGAACCCCAATTGGGCAGTGCTACAATTATTGGCAAGAGCCACCATATATGGCTGAGATAAAGCCACCTTCTGCTTCTCGTCATAGGTTAATCCTGGCCAGCCTGTTGTTGTGCCTGATCCTTGGACTTGGAGTACTCCGGGCAACCCTTTCACCAACTTCTTTAACCGTGAGGGGTAATTCTTTACTCACATCTAGTCCACCCGCCCAGAGTTCGGAAAGCACAGACACCGTCAATCTTACTGTTCCTAATTCTATTCCCTCTCTCTCCACCACAACGCCTCTCTCCGGGGTCGTGGTCTTGGCGATGAGCGATGGCCCATTTATCCATCTCTTCGCTTACCACCCTTACAGCCTGCCCCTAACCCGCCTGACCGATAACCCCTGGGATGACATACACCCTGCACTTAGCCCCAACGGGCAAAAATTGGCATTTGTGTCTCGGCGCAATGGGTTTTGGAACATTTATGTGCTTTCTCTTACAGATGGCAAACTCACTCAGATTACCGATACCCCTGAATATGATGGGCATCCGACCTGGTCACCTGATGGTCAATGGTTAGCCTATGAGTCCCTCATTGACGGCAATTTGGACATTCTGGTCAAGTCGGTGCTTGATCCGGCACAACCCCCAATCCGACTGACCGACGACCCGGGTTTTGACCTCTCACCTCAGTGGTCTCCGCGGGGACGCGAGATCCTCTTCACCTCCACCCGCTCGGGCAAAGCCGACGTTTGGTTAGCCCGTCTTGACCTTACAGATGATCGGTTTATCAATATATCTCAATCCCCAGATTGCGCCGAACACGATCCCACCTGGTCACCGGATGGCCGCTATGTGGCCTGGGGAGGCTGCAACGCCAATGAAAACGCGATCTGGTTATGGGACGGATTGCATCCAGAACAGAAGCCGCAACTCTTGATGAGCGGCGAAAGCCCCCTTTGGTCACCTCAGGGCGACAACCTGCTCGGTATTCTTTCCACCCCCAACCAATACCTGTTGGTGGGGTACGATGTCAATCGGCACACGCTGTGGTTTCCTCCTCAGCCTCTACCGGGGAAAATTCACGGTTATACCTGGGGATCAGGGCATGCTTTTGAGGCGCTCCAACCCTATTTCCTCCCCGGACCTAGTCAGTTTGTACCCCCTGAAACTTCAGTTCCTTCTCAATCCTCTGAGAGTCGTTTAGTTTCGCTGGAAAATGTTACAGCACCTTATCCCTACCTACTCGGCGAGGTTTTGCCGGCTTTTTATCTTTTACGTCAGGAAGCGGCTCGCCAGGCAGGGTGGGACGTACTAGGTAGCCTCGAAAGCGCCTTCATGCCGATTAGTGAGCCGATCAATGCCGGGCATGTGGATGACTGGCTGTTAACCGGGCGCGCCTTTTCCTTAAACCCTCTGCTTTTACAAGCCAAATGGATCGTGCTGACGCGTGAGGATTCTTACGAAGGCACATACTGGCGGCTCTGGGTACGCACCCGCTATCAAGATGGCTCACAAGGTGTTCCACTCACATCACCCATTTGGAACTTGGATGCCCGTTTCAATGGTGATCCTCAAGCCTACGAACAGGGTGGAGCTTCCGAGCCACCACCTACGGGTTATTGGGTGGACTTCACCGAACTTGCGCAACGATGGGGATGGGAACGCCTACCGGCGCTTCCGACCTGGCGTAGTTATTACCCCGCGGCGCGCTTCAATCAATTTGTATGGCGGAACGGTTTGGACTGGGAAGAAGCCATTGCACAAATCTATCCTGTGGAAGCCCTCAACCCGCCAACCCCCTTGCCAACCTGGACGGTCACCCCTTCACCAACTCCCACCCCTAAGACATACATTTCCCCATCACCAACGACCACCGAGGCTGTATCTTCGCCCGTCTCACCCCGTCCCACGTTGACCCCTCCAAGTCAGATGCGAGGCCCATGAACAGACAGCCAACCTACCTATTGGTAGCCGTTACTCTTTTGATCCTTCTGGCTTCATCTCAGAGCGGTTGCACAGCCACCGCATGGGCAGATTCCGAGGCCGCTAGCGCGGCACAACCCAGTCCTACTCCCACATTGGCAGTGCAGTCTGTGTCGCAACCGTCAAAGCCCATCCCAACCTCTTGGCCGCAACCCAGTGATCCTCCACTCCGCTTTACTCTCCCCACCCCCGCCCCACTGCCGGTCTCAATTTGGCGTCCCCCTCTGTATGCCCCCCCTTTGGCATTAACCCCTTATGACCATTTCCTTTTCTCCCGCCCCATCGCTGCCGACGAGGTCAACTGGCCGCTTCCAGAATACCGCTACGGTGACTACTTCACCGGCACCGATATCGTCCACACCGGTATAGATATTGATGCCCCACGCGGCACCCCGGTACTCGCCGCCGGTGAAGGCGAAGTCGTCTGGTCAGGCTGTGGCCTCTATGCGGGCCGGAATCGTCCCGATGATCCCTACGGATTGGCCGTGGTTATTCTCCATGATTTTGGCTATCAAGGGCGAAAACTTTACACCGTGTATGCCCACATGGATGAAATTATCGTGACCAGCGGGCAAAAAGTGCGCACAGGCGATACCCTGGGGTATGTGGGAAGCACTGGTTTCACCACCGGCCCCCATTTGCACTTTGAGGTGCGCATTGAGCAAAATTCGTTCTTCGTCACCCGCAATCCCGAACTCTGGTTGGTGCCACCTCAGGGCTGGGGTGTGCTGGCCGGGCGACTGCTTAAGAACACCGGGCAACCTATTGAACACCTCACCGTAAGTGTGCAAGCCCTTGATTCAGGGCAAACATGGCAGGTTCGTACCTACGCTCCTCACAGCGTTAACAGCGACGATTACTACCGTGAAAACCTCGTGCTGAGTGATCTGCCTGCCGGAAAATATCGCATCATGTTTGAATATAAAGGGGTGCGCTACCGCTTCGACACCGAGATTGTGGCCGGCATGGTGCGCTATTTTAGTTTCCGCGAAGGTCAGGGATTTTCCACAACGCTTCCGACACCCCCTCTGCCTACCCTTTTACCTATTGAGAATTCATACCCTCAGCCTTAAGCAGCATTCATTCCCCTCCAATTCCTTCAGCCCTTGACAATTCGGGCATCCGGTTACAAAATAGGGCAGCATCCCTAACCTAGGGGCAATGATCTGCAAGTGTAACTTTATGGAGGAATAAACTCATGACATTGCGAAGAATCTTGGCGTTAAGCCTATTAAGCCTGACCTTGGTAATCCTTTCAGCCTGTAATCCAGCCTCACGTACTCCAACTCCTGATCCGGCTCAAATCTACACCGAAGTTGCTCAAACTGTGCAGGCGGGGTTGACCCAAACCGCGGCTGCCATGCCCACCGCCACCCCTACGATTACCCCACCCCCAACGGCTACGGCAACCCCCACCCTGGCCGTCACCCTCCCACCCGCGGGCGAAACCACCACACCGGTCGCCAGTCCAACCCGCCCCGGTGCTAACCTTCCCGACCGCGCCGAATGGGTGAGCCAGTCACCGGCAGATGGAACAGTGTTGCTACCCGGCCAGGAATTCACCATGACCTGGACCATCCGCAACATCGGCGACACCACCTGGACAACGGCCTATCAATTGCGTTTTTACCTCGCTAACCAGGCGCTTCGGCTGGGAGCCTCAGACATCAAATTCCCCAAGGAAGTGAAAAAGGGAGAAACGGTGGATTTGAGCCTCACCATGAAAGCCCCCACCACGCCAGGAGATTACACCAGCGTATGGGTGCTGACGAACGCAAATGGGCAGAACTTCTATACCGTATACATCACTATCAAGGTTACCGGCGCGACTGCAACCGTGACGCCAACAAACACTGCCGCGCCTACGAATACACCTGAACCCACCGCGTCCCCAACCAGTTAGGTCATACGCCGGCATGGTGGGCCCTCTGCCCAATCCCAACGACTTGATTGAAGCACTGCGTCTCAAGGCCGAGCAACTCGGCCTTGAACTTTTTGGTATCACCCAACCGACTGCTCCCCCACATGTGGCGACGTTTGAAATGTGGGTCGAGCAGGGGCACCATGCGCAAATGGGTTATATGGCTACCGAACGCAATCGCTACTTGCGAGCACACCCTGAAGCCATTATGCCCGAAGCCCGCGCGTTGTTGGTGGTGGGTATGCGTTATCCCAATCC
This sequence comes from uncultured Thermanaerothrix sp., assembly GCA_964427505.1. Taxonomy (GTDB): domain Bacteria; phylum Chloroflexota; class Anaerolineae; order Anaerolineales; family Anaerolineaceae; genus Thermanaerothrix. The sequence goes on along the minus strand of CAYRUO010000006.1, from coordinate 98,376 downwards.
CCAGACAATACCGCCGCCACCCTCTCCCTATCCACTTGGACGGATTGCCTCTTACGCTTGGGGAAAAGATTATCACAACATCATTCCCGAACTGCTCAAGAAACTGCTGAAGGAACTTGAGACTTGGCTAAGCACACCGGTTGTGGCGCGTATTTACTCGGATACCGGTCCAATCCTTGAACGCGACTTTGCGCAAAAAGCCGGTCTGGGTTGGATTGGAAAAAACACCTGTCTGATTCACCCGCGCAAAGGTTCTTACTTCCTGCTCGGGGAAGCGTTCGTCAATGTCTCTCTCCCACCCACCCCGCCCTTTGTAACCGATCACTGCGGTTCCTGCCGTCGCTGTATTGAGGCTTGCCCTACTCAGTGCATCCTTCCGGATCGCACTCTTGATGCAGGACGTTGTATTTCTTACCTCACCATTGAAAATAAAGGCCCCATCCCACGTGATCTACGTTCTTCAGTCGGCAATTGGGTCTTTGGATGTGATATCTGCCAGATGGTCTGTCCTTGGAACGTGCGCTTTGCCTCTTCCGAAGGCAGCCCCGCCTTCGCCATACGTCCTGATATTGCATTCCCCAATCTCATAAATGAATTAACCCTCACCCCTACAGATTTCAAAGCCCGCTATGGGGATACTCCGATAGCGCGCGCACGGCGGCGCGGTTACTTGCGCAATGTTGCGGTCGCGCTGGGTAACGCCGGAGATCCCGAGAGCGCTTCCCACCTCGGCTTGGTCCTAAAGAACGAACCCGAACCCCTCATCCGCGCTCACGCGGCCTGGGCACTAGGTCGAATCAAAACCCGGTCAGCTTGTGAGCACCTCTCTGAAGCCTATAAGCACGAACCCGATCCGAACGTGCTAACTGAGGTTAAGAACGCACTCGAAGAAATAGCCTAACCCTTACGACTTGCGCCGAGATCCTTGCATCCACCGCATCCAGACCTGAACTACCGAGTCCCGTAGGCGTGAAAGAAACCCCAAGGGCTGGCGCCGCGGAGGCGGGACGATTTCCAAGCCTTCCCATGGATCTAAATCGAACAACTTGCGCAACGTGTAGGTGAGAAGCAGTTTGAGAGAAGCCAGCACTGGCGCCGCCAACACGACACCGATAATGCCAAAAAGGTTTGCCGAGATAATGGCCGCCACCATCACCGCCGCGGGATGGACGCGTAACGCCTCACCCATCAAACGCGGTACCACCAGATTATCCATGATGACATCTGTGATCCAGGCACATCCAATCACCAACAGCGCATAAGAAATCGGCAGCAAGCCGAAAAGAGTTGAACCCTGGAGAAAAGCCACTAATCCGTAGGTGATCCAGGCCACCGCTGGGCCCACATAAGGGATAAAACGCGCTAAACCGGCTAGTAGTGCCAGACCAAAGTAAAACTTTACCCCTAACACCCCTAGAAGAATGATGTAAATAAGCACGGTTATGGTAAAGATTACCAATTGACCGCGCAGAAAAGCATTCCAAATCCGCCCTAACTCTATACTCAGCCTTTGCAAATCCTCCGCATATCCGGGGATCTGAAGGTTTAAGAACTGTTGGCGCGCGTTTTCCGCATCAGCCAAAATGAAATAGGCGACCAGAAGGGCAAAAAATGTCCAACCAATCGCTGTGGCCGCTCCCGCCGCAAAGGCACCCACGAGATTTCCCAACCGGGCTAATAGGGGTTGCACAATTCCCAGTAACTGGTTGGCAAGATCGGTGACGGCTACCGTGCTGAAATCAAAACGGAACGGCCCAATTTCAATTGGATGTGCCGTCAAGTTCTGAAGCACTTGGGGTAATGTGCGCACTTGTGCTTGCAAAAAGTTGATCAGGCTTTGAACTTGCTCAAAAACCGCCAAGCCCCCTAGGGTTAGTAAACCTACGAAGAGCAGGATAATGAGCACAAATAATAACGTGCTGGCTAACCGCCAAGGCAAATGCAAACGCCGATTCAGAAAGCGCACCACCGGATAAAGCAAATAGGCGATAAGAAAGGCCATCAAGAGCGGGCCAATAACCTGACGAAAGCGCATTAAGAGACCCGCCAGAAGGGCTACCAATGTTAGCGCGACCACCAGTTTGGTGGTGCTGCTCCAGCGAGGCGAAGAAGGCGGTGATGTAATAGAACCAGGATTTTCCACGTTGACCTGTAGCGCGCCCTAATGAAATGCGGCGAAATGATTGTACTATGGACATGCCCCCGGGAAAAAGAAATTCGTGATCCCGGGCAATAACACACAATAGAGATTAAGGGCATCAATAATGAACAACGCCACAGCCCCGCAGAGAAGTAAGGCCCCCAACAGCGCCAACACGACCCAAACCCAACCCGGAACACGGCGGCGGGCTGGCTTGGATTTAGGGGTTGGCGAAGGAATTTCTTCCCAATCGGGTATGGGTTCCTCCATTGAGGAAGAAATCACCGAGGCGCGTTCCTCCCGCACCGGCTCAGGGGGAAGCGATTCGGTTACAGCACCACGAAAAACTGCCACGGTTTCATCAATGGGGGTTTGAGTTACTTCGAACACCAGGCTGGTGTGCTCCCCAAACTCAATCACATCACCATGATTCAACGCCTTGGGCGCGGTGATCATTTCTCCGTTCACCAGGGTACCGTTGGTGGACCCCATATCCTCTACAATATAAGTGCTTCCCCGCAACAGGAAGCGAGCGTGGCGACGAGAGATCTCGGGATCGGCAATGACAATATCGTTCGCTGGATCACGCCCTAACCAGATTTCGTCCTTCTCCAGAGGGAATCGCTCGCCCGGTGTCGGACCCGTGCGCATGTAGAGTTGAAAAGTTGGGCTCATACCTCACCTCGCCAGGATTCAACAACCTTAGATAAACTCAGTTTAGCAAGGGCGAGGATTCCTGTCAAACCTCGCAGACTCATATCCCCCGGTTTCAAAATAAAAGGCCCCGCCGTGCCGTGTGCTGCGCAGTTTTGAACCTGCTCTCGCAGGAGTTGGGTCCCTCCACCTTGGATCCGCCTTGGCCGAAGCCTATCGCGTTTCACAAGGATGAGCCGGAACCCTCGTGATAGGTGTTGGCTCAAAACCGGTCGTGCGGCATCACGTACACAGCAGGGCAATTTTTTTATACCACAAATTTTTTCAAACGGGTAGATGATTGAACGCTATTTTGTCAAGATAAAGTTGCCTTGTCCAGACATGGTTTCTTTATAGAGCATTAGTGGCATCCCCAATTGACGAGAGCGACCACCCCGAGTATACTGACTGGCAAGAAGATTCCAGGTCGTTATTCAACATGCGGGCTTTCATTGCGATTGAATTTCCTCAAAGCGTCCAACAACAACTGGGCAATCTGGCCCAAAAACTCCGCTCTTCTGGTCTGCGTGGTGTGCGGTGGGTGCCACCCGAGAATATCCATCTCACCCTTAAGTTCCTGGGCGACATCAAAACCGAGACGGTTCAACAGCTCACGCATCACTTGCCCACCATAGCACGGGTTCATCCCTCGTTTACCCTCAACCTCCATGGTTTAGGTGTTTTTCCGGGATTACGCCATCCCCGTGTCTTATGGGTTGGTGTACAGGCACCGGCTGCCCTTTTCGATCTACAACGAGATATCGAGTCCCTTGCTCAGCGCTTAGGTGTTCCTACCGAAACACGCCCATTTACCCCTCATGTCACCCTGGGACGCATGCAAACCGATTTTGGGCCTCAGGATCAGGCCTTGCTCGAGGCGCAATTACAGGTTTCTACCTCAACTTTCCATGCTTCACTCCCGGTCAAGCAAGTTGCCCTTTTCCGCTCCGATCTGTTCCCTACCGGAGCGCGTTATACCTTGCTCTTTCATGCCGATCTTTCGGAAAGGGTTGAAAACTAACTTGTCTCCTCGCAGGGTTTATCCGCGGGTTGTGCTAGAATTTAAACAGAACCTATCAATTCTCAACATATCGAGGTGACCTCTGAACGCTCTAGAAATTGCTCGCCGTATCGTCAACGCATTGGAAGAGAAAAAGGGGGAAAACATTTTGCTCCTGGATATTCATGAACTGGCAAATTTTGCCGATTATTTCGTCCTCTGCTCCGGAACAAGCGAGCGTATGCTCGAAGCCCTGGCCGATGCTGTTTGTGAGAGCGCCAAACAACAATTTAGCCTGACTCCGCGTCAGGAAGGTTATGCCAGTGCCGGCTGGGTCGTTGTGGATCTAGGGGATGTGGTCGTCCACCTCTTTTCCCCCGAGCGACGCAATTATTACCGCCTGGAAGACTTGTGGAGCCAGGCCAAAGTACTGGTAAGGCTGCAATAAATTACCCGTAGCGGCGCGTTCAAAGTTAAAAATACAAGGAGGGGAGGATGAGCCTAAACAAAGCCAGCCTATGGGTGTGTATATTGCTCGCGATGATGATCACGGGGCTTAACGCCTGTACGCGAATCGCATTCCAACCCACTCCCAAACCGACCGTCACACCTCGTGTCACAGGTGGCTTAATTCGCTTCCGTGGGAACTTTTTTTCAACCGCTGGGGAATGCGGCTATTGCCACACAGCGCTTAAATCGGCCAACGGAACCGTCTACTCCATCCAAGATGATTGGCGCAGCACGCTTATGGCAAACGCTGGGCGAGATCCCTATTACCTTGCCCATGTTGCCGACGAGGTGAACCAGCATCCCCAGCATCGCGCAGTGATTGAAGCCAAATGCGCAACCTGCCACATTGGGATGGCCTCGCTCACCGCCGAGTTTGACAACCAAAAAGTAACAATCATAGGCGATCAAGGGTTGCTCAATCCTAACAATCCCCTCCACCCTCTAGCATTGGATGGTGTGTCGTGTTCACTCTGTCATCAGATTCAAGATCGCAATTTGGGCACACCACAAAGTTTCAGTGGGGGTTTCAACGTGGACTCCAACACACCCGTGGGGGAGCGCGTTGTTTATGGACGGTTCGAGGTCAATCCGGCTATGGCAACGGTCATGCAAAGCGCCTCCGGATTTGTCCCTCAAACCAGCGCTCACGTAACTCGATCCGAATTCTGCGCTGTTTGCCACAATCTTTTCACCCCCTATGTGGACGACAATGGCAACCTCAGCACCGAACTTTTTGCGGAGCAGACCCCTTACACCGAGTGGTTGCATTCGGCGTACCGTGATTCCCAAGCCTGCCAGGATTGCCACATGCCCACAGCCCCCGAGGCCGTCCCGGTTGCCAATACCGGCAGCCCCATGCGTGAACCTTATCACCAGCATTACTTCGTCGGCGGCAATCAATGGATGCTGAACCTTCTCAAGGCTTATCCCGATGAATTCGCTGTATCCGCCGAATCGGCACAGTTCGATCAAACCATTGCCCGCACCCTCGATCAATTACAAACCAAAACGGCGCGTATTCAATTGACCGCCGAACCCCAAGATCAGAGCCTAAACGTCAATGTGCGCATTGATGTACTCACTGGGCACAAGTTCCCCACCAGTTTCCCCTCCCGACGTGTCTGGATTCACATGATCGTTCGCGATGCGGATGGAAAGGTGCTCTTCGAATCCGGTGCGTGGCGGCCAGACGGCAGTATCCTCGGCAATGATAACGATGAAGACGAAACCAAGTATGAACCCCACTATCAAATCATCACCCGTCCAGATCAGGTTCAAATCTATGAGCCAATTATTGGAGATCCGAACGGTCAAGTCACAACCAGCCTGCTACGAGCCCAACGTTACTTGAAAGATAACCGTCTTCTCCCTGCGGGATTAGATAGGGACACCCTCCCCAGCGAGATCGCGGTATATGGAGAAGCCTCACAAGATCCAGATTTCCAGGCTGGTGGTGACATTGTACACTACCAAATCTCGCTTGACTCTCCACCTGCTTATCCCCTAAGTATCGAAGCATCGCTGTATTACCAATCTATTGGCTTCCGATGGATGCACAAATTTGCCTTATCGAATCTTACTGAGGCCCAGAACTTCACGTCTTTGGCCGCCAATGTTCCCAATCCGCCAATCCCAATTGCCACGGCTCGACTCACTCTAAACGCGCCTCAGCCTTGAAGGAATCCAACATATCGCATAAAAATCGTGGTATAAAAAGGGCATGGGCAAAGAGAAAGCATCGCCAGAACCACGTTATACCCGAATTTTGGGTATTGAGACGTCTTGTGATGAAACCGCCGCTGCTGTTGTGGAAGAAGGGCGAGTTCCCTTATCCAATATCGTGGCATCCCAAATTGATTTACATGCCCAATATGGCGGTGTATTTCCCGAAGTAGCCTCGCGCCAACATATCCGCACCATTTATGCGGTAGTCAACGCGGCTTTAGAACAGGCTCATTTGAGCCTCGAAGATATTGATGCCATTGCCGTCACCCGCGGCCCGGGTCTCCCCGGCTCATTGGTGGTAGGCCTAAATATGGCCAAGGGTTTGGCTCTGGCTTCTGGCAAGCCGCTAATCGGCATTAATCACTTGGAAGGGCATATCTACTCTGCCTGGTTGGTGTCCCACACCCCCAGCGATCATCACCCCCCTCAGTTTCCCCTGCTCGCCTTGCTCGTATCTGGGGGACACACCGAATTAATCCTCATGACGGATCACCTAACGTATCAACGTTTAGGGGGTACCCTCGACGATGCCGCAGGGGAAGCCTTTGATAAAGTAGGTCGTTTGCTCGGTTTATCCTATCCCGGGGGTCCGGCCATTCAGGAAGCGGCCCGCAACGGCAATGAAACAGCATTTCACTTTCCCCGCGCACGTTTAGAGGGGACGTGGGATTTTTCGTTCAGCGGATTGAAAACCGCCGTCCTCCGTACCGTGCAAGATCTTCAGAAAAGCGGGCGCGGCTTACCCCTCGCCGATTTGGCTGCCAGTTTTCAAGCCGCGGTTGTAGATATGCTGGTGACTAAAACGTTACAGGCCGCGCGCACCTTCCGCGTGCGCGAGATCTTAGTAGCCGGGGGCGTTTCCGCCAATTTGGCCTTACGGCGTGCGTTTCTGGAACAGCGGGAATTTCCGGTACATTTTCCTCCTCCCTATCTATGCACCGACAATGCCGCCATGATCGCGGCCGCGGGTTATTTTCATCTTCTTCGCGGGCACCACGATGGCCTAGACATGGATGTCCTCCCCACCTGGCCGCTTTTCACATCCTCGATAAATGAAACCTTAGCCCTCTCAGCCGCATCTAAATGAGTGAACAAGTCGGTTCTCCCCCCATTTCTCTGGAGGCTTTGCGCAACGGCGATCGCAAAGAATTTGCGCGCCTGGTAGATGCTTATTCAACCCCCATCTACCGCTTAGCCCTGAAAATTCTGGGAGATCCGCAGGATGCGGAGGATGTTTTGCAGGAAACTTTTATCAAAGCCCTATCTGCACTACCCACCTTTGAAGGACGCTCCAGCCTTTCAACCTGGCTCTATCGTATTGCGGTGAACGAAGCCCTGATGTTACTGCGCCGACGCAAACCCGAAACCCTGCTGACCGATAATGACGGCGACGAGGATGAAAGCGGGGAAAGCGAATCCGCTTACTTGATTGACTGGTGCTGCCTGCCCGAGGAAGAATTACTTTCGGATGAAGCACAGCGCTTTCTAGATAAGGCGATTGCCCAACTACCCGAAAACCTGCGCCTGGTGTTTTGGTTGCGAGATGTAGAAGGACTCTCAATCAAAGAGACTGCCGAAACTCTGGGGTTGAGTGAGACCAATGTAAAAACCCGGCTTTTGCGGGCACGATTGAAACTGCGCGAAATTCTCTCTGAGTATTATGGTGAACGTGTGGAAGTGAGGTCCAGACAAAATGCCGCCTAAAAAGTGCCGCGCCTTGCTTTCTCAACTCTCAGACTATGTGGACGGGACTTTGGACCCCCGTTTATGCAAAGCACTCGAACGTCATCTGAGAACTTGTCCCAACTGCCGGGTTGTGCTTAATACCCTTCAAAAGACGATTGACCTTTATCGCACCGTAGGGGAAAATGAAAACATGCCTGCCGAGGTTCGCGAACGTCTCTTCCGCCGTCTTGATCTAACCGAATTTTTGAAGTCATAAGGATCAGTCTGTCACTTTTTTGACAACTCTGCATCTAATTCAAGGATGAAACCTGAGAAACCCACTTCATTACCGTCGGCAAACCCTGGTGCGTTGCCTTCTTTTCATCTTATTCAAGAGGAGAACAATGCACCGCCCTCCAAAGCGGCACAACCCGGCCAGCCCTGCCCGCGTTGCCATCAAGGGATTATGGATTACGATGGTCTGCTGAACCTTGTCTGCCCGGTTTGCCACTACGTAGAGGGAGGAGGCTGTACTTGATAACGAAGTTACATAACCCCGGTGGGGTTACTCATCGTACGAATCTCAAACCATAAATGGAGGTAAGAATCAATGGCATTACTTGATGAGAATATTCGCGCTCAACTACGCGAGGTCTTTACAGAGTTGAAGCACCCGGTAAAGATCATCTTTTTTGGCGATGAAGCGGCCAATTGTGAATACTGCGAGGACACGCGCCAATTATTGGGTGAGGTGGCAGAACTTGCACCTGAAAAGATTCTTGTAGAAACCTATGACCTCAACGCCAACTCAGAATTGGCCCAGAAGCATCGCGTGGACAAAGCCCCCGGGTTTGTCATCTTGGGGGTGAGCGGAAATGAGGTTCTGGATTACGGCATACGTTATGCTGGTATTCCCGCCGGGCATGAATTTACCTCGCTCATCAACGATATTCTAAATGTCTCGCGTCAGGACTCCGGCTTAAAGCCCGAAACGCGCCAAGCCCTTAAGAATCTGCGTTACCCCGTCTCGATGCAAGTTTTTGTCACCCCATCTTGCCCCTATTGTCCCCGTGCGGTCGTCCTGGCGCACCAAATGGCGATGGAAAGCGACCTCATTGATGCCGAAATGGTCGAAGCCTTGGAGTTTCCGCAACTTGCCGATCAATATGGGGTCTCCGGCGTGCCTCATACGGTGATCAAGGTGCAAAAAGCCAATAATGAGAGCGGTTTTGAGGAAGTTGTCGGCGCGGTGCCGGAAAAGAACTTGCTCGAAGCCATTCTGCATGCCGCCCAACCGGCCTAAACTTCACCTTGGAGGATTTGGAGCATGACCTTAGACGCAAAGGTTATCTGGAAGAGTGGCTTAGCCTTCACCGGAACGGCAAATTCCGGATTCACGGTTGACTTGGATAGCGATCCTGCTGTCGGTGGAAGTGATTCGGGGTTACGCCCGATGGAATTAGTCGCGATTGGGATTGCAGGCTGCACGGCGATGGATGTGATTTCTATTCTGCAGAAGAAAAGGCAAGCCGTCACGGCGTTTGAGGTCAAGGTGACGGCACAACGCGCACCTGAACATCCCAAACGCATCACCGATGTCGAAATTGAGTATGTGGTAACGGGGCACAATATTGACCCCGCCGCCGTAGAGCGGGCCGTTGAACTTTCAGAAACCAAATATTGCTCCGCTATTGCCACTATGCGCGGGTGTGTCAATTTCACCCGCAAGATTACGTTAAACGAAGCCGCATCTTAACCGCGGCTTTAACGCTAACCCGGGCTCAGGCGTGCCCATTTAGAGCACCCCTGAGCCCTTTCTTCCTTACGATGAGATCAAAAACTGTTCTATCAGTTTATGCGCACGAGGGCGGGCGCTTCGCCAATCATAAACGGCTCCAAACTGTTCCAAAGCCATAGAAGCGGAAATTGCCCCCATCAAGCCAGCGCGATAGAGATCGTGAAAACGCACCCACCCGACTACAAATCCCCCACAGTAGGCATTGCCTGCTCCCGTGACATCCACAATATGCCCTGGGGCAATAGCAGGAATAGCGAGCACCTCACCCCCCAATTGTCCCACCAAACTCCCCTGTTCACCCATGCGCAGCGCTACAACTTTAGCCCCCATGGTTAACAAAGCCATCATCACCTCTTGCGGCTCACGCTGGCCGGTTAATGCACGCGCCTCCCCCAGATTAGGTGAAACAATATCCACCCAGGTCAAATACTCGGCAAACTGCTCCCGATTTTGGGGAACACAGAAGGAATCCCAGGGCTCCCACAGCAGGATCACTTCACCCTGCGACCGCAGGAAAGACGCCCAACGCGGCACGTCCTCCGGAGCACAATGTAGATGAACGCCTTCCACCTTTCGAAACTCGGATGGCCAATCCTGCGGCAAGGGAACACTACGTCGCACCCATTGCGGATCCACCCGAAAAATTTCGTGGCGGGTACCATCCATCTCAAACAACTGCCAGGCACGCAGTGTGGGATACGGTCGTGAAAGCAACCCCGCAGGGACGAACGTCTGCGCTAACTGCGCTTTTAGATCCAGCGGAAAACTCTCTCCCAAGATCACCAATAAGCCCACCTGATCCTCCCATAACCGCATCCCCATAGCGGCATGGGTGGCCCCACCCCCAAGGACACCCATTTGAGTTTGGCCGTCAGGGAGAACGATATCGTCGAGGATAACCACGCCGATAGAAAGAAACATACCCCAACCCGCACTTAACCTCGCAAACCTGCCTTTTGGACCGCTTCCATAAAGGTCCGAATGCGTTCAGGTTCCCATTCGTCTAAGAGCGCCTCACGCGTCCACCCCTGGCGCGATTTGAACGCGCTGCTCACAATGATCCCATCCGCCACTTGGAGGGCTTGGCTAACATTGGTGGCATTCGCCCCACCCCCTAAATATAAGGGAACGCCCAGGTTTGCCGCCCGCACCTGCCCCAGCATCTCTAGGGACTCTTCAAAAGAAAGCCCGGTCAACACCAACCCATCCGCCCGGCCAAACACCGCCGCCTGACGCGCCTCTTCGACCAAAGGCAAGCGCCCCAGAGGCTCGCCCGTTCGGTCATACACATCGGCCAAAATCGCGATCTCGTCGGCTCCCAATTGTGCTCGATATTGAATGGCCTCATAAGCACACCCCTGGAGAATTCCCTCGGCCTTGACCATTGCCCCGACGTAAACCTTGAGGCGCACAAACTGGGCGCCAATGGCTTGCGCAATCGCCAGCGGCTCACGCGCGCCGTGGCTCATCAGACATACCCCAAGGATAAGATCGGGAAAAGCACGCCGTACGGCCGCCCCCACCACCGCAAGTGTGGCGATGGTATGGGGTTGTACCTGAGGCGCAACCGGCGTATCGGCAACATCCTGAATATACAGCGCCGGAATCCCCGCTTCAACGGCACGCTCAGCGTTGCGCAAGGCGAAATCCACCATTTGCGATACAGAACGCGCCATAGGATGACGCGAGGCCGGATGGGGCGGTAAATGCAAAGCCGCAATCACCCGAGGCGGATCAGCACTAAAGGGTAGTCGTTTTCTCATGGTTGCCAGACCTCCCACGTATCACTGGTGCGAATGCGACTGATCCCACCACCTCCCTCGATACTGCGCCCACCTCCAAAACCGCGGAAGAAGGGTTCTCCAATCACCTCAGACCGATAGGCAGCCACCAATTCGCCGGGAATGGCTGCCACCACCGGAGAGAGCAATTCGGGGACCTCGGCAATAGGGAGATGACGCTGTGAGAGACCCACCAACTCCGCCGCCTTATTCGGCGCTATTGCCACAACGCGCCGCCCAATGGTCTTCGCCGCCGTAGCCGCTTCCACCGTGCGCGAATAGTCGCGACCGCAGGCCGTAATAAAGAAGGTTGGGGTTTCTACGGCGCGCGCAAAGTACTGCAAATGTCCCCATTCTTCGGTATCTTGCCCAAGAGCCGAATCACCCGATGCTTCCAAAATCTTGGCTGCCGAGAATAATGCCGTGCCGAAATTCGGTCCACTACCTACAAAGACAAACTCACTGGCATCTTTCCAAGCCTCAGCCAGCTCTCGCGCATGAGGTTCGGACTGCTCAATCGTCCAGGCGACGGTTTCGCTCAGGTTGCGGATTTGCGCCCGCCAGTTCTCGGCTTCGCTCAGGGTAAGCCGCCCGCGCACTTCCCCAAACCGCACCGCGCTTAACAACAATGCCAACTGATTGACGAAAAACGACCGCACGCCAGGCGTTGCCGTTCCCGGCGGTTCATCGAATGGCGTTGCCGCCGCCAAGAAGGTGCGTTCCGCTTCCTGGGTCACCCGGCTGCCCTCGGTAGCTGTCAGGGCTATCGTTACAGCCCCCAACTGCCGCCCCATTCTGAGAGCTTCGGCGGTGCGCGCTACGGCTCCGGAGACCGAAATCCCGATCAGAAGGTTGGTCAACGGCCCGGTTGAGGGCATGAATCCTGCCCCATAGCGTGCATATTGCATCGCTGTCATCGGTTCGGTTGGTAATCCCGCCAGGGCTTCAAACGCATATTCAGTGTTAAGCGCCACGTGATGAGAATCCCCACATCCAACCAAAAAGAGGCGTTTGACCGATAGACATAATTCATGATCAAAGACCTGGCGTACCGTCTCGTTCAAGTAGGGATAAATCTCGTCCGCCAATTTTGGCAAACTCTTGATTTGAGCCAGCATTGTGTTCATTACGTCCTCCTTATAACGATGAATGTGCTTACCCCAGGGGTAAGGTTGTTACCTGATGGCGCAGTCGTTGCAATCGTTCCTGAGCCACTTGAAGCGCCACTGCCAATCCTATGCGCGGTAAACCCACTTGGGTAACTAAAAATGAAGCCGAAACCGCACCGCGCAATCCGGCTTCAACCAAGTCACCCGATTCTACCCATCCCACCAAAAAACCACCGCAAAAGGCATTGCCTGCACCAATCGGATCTACTACCTCGACCGGGACAGGTGGCACAAAGATCAGATGATCCAACCCTTGTTGCCCGATCAGTGCCCCCTGGGCACCCATGCGCAAGGCCACAATCGGCGCTCCGGCATCCAAAAGGCGCACCACCAGATCTGAGGGTTCACCTGGACCGACCAGAGATATCGCTTCTTCCAAATTAGGCGAGAAAATATCCGCCAGCGAAACCAACCGTTGTAATGCCTTTGGGTCCGGTAAGTGGTCGGCGGGCTTGAACGGTTCCAGGCTGATTTTTCCGCCCAGATTACGCAACTCCTTGATAAAATCGCCCTTTTCCTCCAACGGATGCACACCCAAATGATAGCCACGCGCCTGGCGGTAGGAAACCGGTAACCACTCCAACCGACGCGCCAGGTGAGTGGCAAGTGCCTCTTGGGGAACGCGCCAAATTTGCGTTCGACGCCCATCAGGCTCTAAAAGTTGCCATGCCCGCAGAGAAGGCGCGTCTTCTTTTCGAACACCTTGGGTATCAATCCCCCACGCTTCCAGCCATTCCCACCAAGTGACAGGAAAATCGGGTCCAACGCTAGCCACCAAACCCACAGAATCCGACCATAAGCGCATTCCTAATGCAGTTTGTGCCCCGCCGCCTCCCAACTCTCCCATCGCCGTCCGCCCATCCGGGAAGACGATATCATCCAAAATCAAGTTAAACGCCACAAAATCAATCATAACGCCTCCCCCTTTTGCGCCAGAAACGCCATAACATCTTGAAAAGTCGGCAATCCGCCTCGCGCGCCTAAGTGCTGCACCGAAAGCGCTGCCGCCGCGTTGGCAAAGCGCACGGCTTGCTCCGGTGGCCACCCCCACAGCCATGCCGCCATGTAGGCCGCATGGAAGCAATCCCCCGCACCGGTCGTATCCACCACCAGCACACGGAACGCCGAGGTCTCAAACTTCCCCTCACGGGTCACAACCACAGCCCCTTCGCTACCCCGTGTGATCACGACTTGTTCTACCCCAGCCTCAAGCCAATCCCTAACAGTGTCATCGGCATGATCCAGGGTCTCCAAAGTACCTTGGGTAACGAAGAGCAAACGCAAACTGGAAGGGATCACCTCTCCGATCACAGTGCTAATGCTATTAGGTTCCACATCCAGTGCCAATGGAATATCCACCTGTTGGCAAGCACGGGCAACTTCCCTTAACCACGTGGCCGTCCAGGGCACGGTATAGACTAAGCGCGTGCGCTCCAAAACCTCGAGGCATGTTTCGCCTAGTGAAGGTGGACGTTCACCGGGACTGACAACGAGAATGGTGCGCCGGCCCGAAGGCTCAAGCAGGATCACTGTAAAGTCGCTAAACATATCCGGCGCGGGTTCAACATTCACCACCTCCACACCAAAGTCCTCAAAACTTTGGCGTAAAATCTGCCCCCCTTCATCGCCACCGATAACACCACTCCAAGCCACGCGTAAACCCAACCTTGCCGCTGCACACGCCGTGTTTGCCACCAAACCGCCGGCCACCCGGCCCGCAAATTTCGCGACCAGTTTTTCGTCCGGCTGGGGCAAGCGCGGCACTCGGAGAATCCAATCCACCGCGGCCCCGCCTAGGCAGAGCAAATCATAACGGTGCGTCCGTGTCATGCTACCTGCACTACCTTAAACAGATCCTCTTTCCACCGCGGCACATGGATCGCCCAGACCACCCGCACGTTGGGCGGCTGATTTAACACGCCCCGTTCATCCACCACGGTCATGCCACGGGTTAGATCACTGGCTATCTCAACCGTTACGTAATGCATCGAAGCCCGTTTCACCACCTCAGGATCAAGGGCGACCGCCATCGCCACCGGATCCGGCAACGGCAACCCCGGATCATGCAGCCACTCTCGGTTGGCCCGCAGGGCTTGGCGATTGCACTCCAGAACAAAATCCGCTAAAGGATTTCTCAGCGCTCGTAATGCAGCCATATCCTCATCGTTGAGATTAGCCTCGCCCCGGCACAATTCCCATCCCACCATGGTGATCGGTAGGCCAGAATGGAAAACAGTCTTAGCCGCCTCAGGATCTATCCAAATGTTGTATTCTGCCGCGGGGGTGATGTTACCCAAGGTTGCCGCTGCACCCCCCATAATGTAAACATGAGGGATAAGAGGAACAATATCGGGGGCCAGTCTGAGGGCTAAAGCCAGGTTGGTCAAGGGCCCCAACGTGACCAATGTGACCTCTCCCGGAAATTGACGAAAGGCCTCGACCATTGCCAACACACCATGCTTAGAAGCAGGTTCACGCCGAGGTGGAGGATAATTCATCTCCCCCATGCCATCGGTCCCATGGAAAAAATAAGCCCATACCGGCTCTCTTAGCAAAGGTCGCGAAGCGCCCTCATAAACCGGGGTCTCCGCGCCGCAAAGTTCCACCGTGTAGCGCGCGTTACGACTTCCCAGCCCCACCGGCACGTTGCCGGCAACAATGCTGATTCCTTCAACGTATACCTCAGGCCAACGTAGGGCCATCAGAATGGCTACGGCATCATCTGATGCCGTATCGGTATCAATCCATAGTCGTCTCATCCCCAGGTTCCTCAACCGGTTTTGTCAACCGCTCGCGAATAAGATTAAGAACACTGTCTGCATCTACACCCAAGCAAACATCAATACGGGGCAAGTCCTTCCATTGACCATACCAGTCCACCACGGTTTGCCCCATGCACCGCCCCTGAGTCTCGACGTAAACCGGTAGATGATGCGTCTCGAACAACTCTGGGGCTAAGAGAAACGCTACCGCGGTCGGATCATGTGTATGCGTAGCCCCGCCCATGCCGTAAAACTGATCGTGAAATTGCTGATAGAAGGGCGTTATCGCGCGAAGGAAATCCGTCGCCGTATTCCCAGCCCGATACAACTCATCCCAGTAGTCTGGGGTCATCACCACCCGGGTCGTCACATCCAGCCCCACCATGGTTACCGGCCAACCAGCCCGAAAGACAATCGCCGCCGCGTGAGGATCGTTGTAAATGTTGGCTTCGGCCACAGGTGAGATATTCCCGTGCGCTTCTGCCGCACCGCCCATAATAACCACCCGCCGAGCCAAGGCGACTGCTTCCGGATCCAGGCTCGCCGCCAGCGCCAAGTTGGTCAATGGCCCAAGTGCCAACAGAGTCACCTCGCCGGGAAAACGCCGCAGTGCTTCAAGGATGAACTGCGCCGCGTGCAGAGGCAAAGGCCTGCCTTTCGGAGGCGGTGGAAAGGTGTTTCCCAACCCATCCTCACCATGGACATACGTACCTACTTCACCCAGTGGTAGCACCAGTGGTTGCCCGCACCCTTGCGCCACGGGAATGGCGTTGTTTCCCTCTAGTTCAACCAGGCGTAAGGCATTAGCCGTAGTCACTTCAATGGTGGCGTTACCGAAAACACTGGTCAGGCCAATCACCTCCAACTCAGGAGACCGTAACGCCAGCAAAATGGCCATCGCATCGTCAATGCCCGGATCCGTATCAATGATGATCTTCTCTGCCATAACCCATTTCCTCACGCTTCAGAGTCGCGCAAAACTCGTACCCACACCTCGCGCTGGCGAGGGCCGTCAAATTCGAAGAAGAGGATACTCTGAGATCCTCCCAAAGCAATTTGCCCTTGGGTAACCATAAGGGTAATGCTGTGCCCCACTAGGGTTGCCTTAATATGCCCAGCGGCATCCGCCGGCGTATCATAAATATGATGGAAATCTACGCGTGTGGGTACCAGACGATGGATTTCCTCGGTCAAGTCTTGAAGTGTAGCCGGGTCAAGACAAGAATTGAGCGTAATAGCCGCCGTGGTATGGGGTACGTAGAGAATGCAAATGCCTTCCTCAATGCCACTTTTCCGCACCACTTCCTGGATTGCATCTGTAATGTTAACCAGCCCCTCCCGAACAGTCGTCTCTACCTTCACCTTTCTAAACATCTGAAAACGTCCTCCTCAATTTAGAAATCAATATCTATCTGAAAGGCACGTAACACCTGACGCACCTCCTCTGCCGTTGGTACCTGCCGCCCCGAGCCAACTTTCTGAACCTTAGCGGCACCGGTGGCATTGGCGAACGCCGCTACCCTCTCTAACGGCCAGCCTCGGAGATAGCCATAAACAAAAGCCGCCGCAAACGAATCGCCTGCTGCTGTGGTATCGCGGAGTGGCACAGGGAAACCGGGCGATACAATCATTTCGGTACGGGTGTAAACCGTGCAACCCTTAACCCCCTGTTTGAGCACCACCATGCTCGGCCCATTGGCCAACAGTGCCTCAATTCCCTCAGATCCCCAAAGCCCCCCTGTCACCAGCGGCATCTCGGCTTCGGTGAGTAAAATGACCTGTGTCAACTGTAGTAAATGTTTTATCTGCAGTTCAGAGGCGCGCAATTGTGGTCCGGGGTCAAAAAATACCGGCACGCCGCAACGATAGGCCTCCTCCGCCAGGTGAAGCATGCTCGTCACCAGCGCGGTTTCCATAAAGGTATAGCCCCACAGGTGTAATGCCTGAACACCCTCCAAAAAGGTTTTAACCCAGGGTCCGGGCAACACCTCTGGGCCTTCGCCACTGCGTCCTAAAAACACATGTTGCCCTAAACGATCCACAAGCACTAAAACGGTCGTGGTCGTTCCGGCAGGTAGGTACTGAACGTGAGACACATCTACCCCTTCCTCTTCCAGAATGCGTAAGACGATACCCCCAAATGCATCCTGGCCAACTGCGCCACCGGCTCGCATATGCATACCTAAACGCTGGCCGGCGATTAAAAAATTCCCTGCCCCGCCCGGCTCTAAGCGAATGTAATCTAACAATTGATCCCGAGCCGCCTCGACCGGAAGTGCAGGCACACCCGCCACAACATCTACAACCAAATCGCCAAATGAAGCCACATAAAACGTCATTACCGCTCCTGCCGCAGTGGGGTGAGCACGTGATCTATCTTTTCCAGTCGGTCCAACAAAGTTATGAAACCCTCTCGCCAGGGCTCTGTATCGGGTCGGTTGACCAGTTCTTGCAAATAACCACGCAATGTTGCGCGCCCGGGTAAGGCTAAGCCAGCACCATATACCTGAGTAGCCAGCGCCCCTAGGGCATTAGCCAAAATCGCCGTTGGCGCCAAACCACACTGCCAGAGATAACCCCAGATAATACCCGCCGTAAAAGAATCCCCTGCGCCAGTGGTATCTACAACCTTGGCTGGAAAGGCAGGCAAACGCATGGTTTGGGAACGCTCCGCCAGCCAGCATCCTTCTGCTCCCATCTTGAGAACCGCCCATTCCATCCCAAGATCTAACATCCATGCTAGCACTCGTTCCGGATGCTGATGCCCACTGAGGTGAGCCGCCTCAGCCAACCCCATAATACCCACTGTGATCTTCGGCAGCACCTGCTCGAAAACCTGCGGCGCCTCCATAATGGGTTGCAACCCACTGTCGAGACAAATAGGCACACGAAGCACCTCGGCTTTAGCCAAAGCCGCTAGCGCCGCCTCCCGCTGGGGGGAACTGAGCAAGGCATACCCCGAGAGATGCAGTAAATCCACTGCCTTAAAGGTTGAGGAATCCAAATGGTGGGGGGCATATGCCACATTCGCACCGCGGTAGGAAAACATAGTGCGTTCGCCATCCGGTGTGACCGTGATAAAGGTTAGGCCGGTCATCACACCGTTTATCGTCGCCACCCCACCTAAATCCACCCCAACACTTTGAAGATTCTGGCGTAGGTAACCTGCCCATAGATCATTCCCTACCCCTCCTAACAGGCTGCAATCCACCCCCAAGGCGCACAGAACGACCGCGGTATTAACCACCGTCCCACCAATTTGCACCGTTGCCGATTCGGCCAATCCATCCCAACCGGGCTGGGGAAAACGCGGGATCGTCAGCACGGTATCTATGTTGAGATCACCCAACAGAGCAACCTTCGGCCGCTTCAATCCTTATCCTCCTGCTCCGCTTGACGCACCGCCTGCACGAACGCCGCAATGCGCTCCAAATCCTTTTCAACCGGCGAACCGGGGCGATTAGTGTGGGTATTCGAATCCACCCCATAAGGTCGAACTTGATGGATAGCCTCGGCTACGTTCTCAGGGCTCAATCCTCCCGCCAGGATAACCGGCACATTGACCGTCTCGACAATCCGGCGACTCAACCGCCAATCATGGGTCACTCCGGTTGCGCCAACTCCTGGTAGATCTGCTACCTTGGTATCCAAAAGGATGAAGTCACAGTAGGGAGAAAAACGACGTGCTAATTCCAGGCTCTCCTCACCTGCTACCGGGATGGCTTTCATAAGACGAGTCTCCGGCGGTAGACGGCGCTTCAAGGTCTTCATTGCCATCTCGTCCACATCTAGCGGATCGGTGGAAATATGGACAATATGGGGACGCACCTCTTGCGCCATCCGCAAGATTTCATCCACCTCTGTGGCCATCGTCAGTGCCACACTGATCGCATGGGAAGGTAAACCTTCAACCAGAGCGCGCGCCTCCACAAAATCCAGTTCTCCATGCACTATGCCGTACCGTCCAGCCACAAACCCAATGTGGTTAACACCTAAAGCCACCGCCGAAAGAGCATCTGAGAGACGCGTAAAAGCATAAATCTGAATGATCATCCCTGGATTTCCTCATACAGGGTAAGTGGCAATGCGCCGACCGGGCACACGCCGACTCAAACGTTCAAGGCGCTTTTGCACCTCGGCTTTGATATGTTCTTTATTCAAAGTAAGCAGTTGACGATTGCACATTAAAACGTCCCCATTGCAAATGACCGTGTCTACATCCCGCGCTGAAACGCTGTAAATCAAATTGGCCGCCGGGTTATAGCGCGGAAAACCGGCTAATTCATTTTGACGTACAAGAGTAATATCGGCCAGATAACCCGGTTTTAGCACCCCTAGTCTCTGATCCTGCCCCATCACTTTAGCACCACCGCAAAAAGCGATATCCAACACCTCAGCCACTGCCATCACGGTCGAACTGCGGGCCGCGTCTTTTTGGGTCAATGCCAGCAAGCGCATCTGTTCCAGGATGTCCAGCGTATTGTTACTGACCACGCCATCGGTGGCTAATCCCACCGGAATCCCGGCTTGTCGAAATCTGGTAACCGGCGCTGTTCCCATTCCTAGTTTCATGTACGTCTTGGGGGCATGGGCAATACCCGCCGGATGATCGGCCAAAATCCGCATATCCTCTTCCTCAGGATACAAGCAATGGGCTAGAATGGTCGGTACATCCAAAACCCCACTGTCCAGCAAGACTCTCACCGGGGATTTTCCGTATTGTTTGTAGGAATATGACACCTGATCCGCTGTTTCGGAAACGTGAATATGAATACCCACCCCAAGATCATGGGCATAACGAGCGCACAGGCTCAGAAACTCCGGTGTTGTGGTATAGGGTGCGTGCGGACCCAGCCAAGTGGTAATGCGCCCCTCCGCCGCACCTTGCCAGCGTTGTACAAATTGGGCTGTTTGAGCCAATTTTTCTTCCCCTTCATGCCCAAAAACCGCCCAGACTAAATTGGCGCGCAAACCGGCTTCGCTGACCGCCTGCGCCACCTCATCCATGTAAAAATAATGGTCGGCCACACTGGTAATGCCGGCTTCGATCATCTCCGCCAGCCCCAGTAATGCTCCCCAATAAACATCTTCAGGGGTAAGGTTAGATTCTAGAGGGAAAATATATTCATTAAACCAGGCTTCGATGGTGACATCTTCGGCCAACCCGCGGAAGAGCACCATGGGCACATGGGCATGGGTATTGATCAGCCCTGGGATAGCGAGTAATCCATTAGCCGGTAAGCGTTCAGGATCACCCTGAAGGCTTAGGGTGCCGCTCGGCCCAATCGCCTTGATCAAAGCCCCTTCGATCCAAATATCATGCCGTTGCAAGAACCGAATCTCGCCATCTTCAATCCATAATAAATCACAACCCTCGATCAGCAAGGATCCCATGCGTTCCTCCAACGCTCGTACTAATGGCAAACCAGATCGTACAAACCTTCTGCTACGCCCTCAAAGTCCAATTCGGGATTGACCCGGCGAAGTTGCGCCAACCACATTGGATCAAACGCCTCAATCCCCTGCCATGTACCCGCAATAGCACACGCCATCGCAGTCACCGTATCGGCATCGCCTGAAAGCGCCGCGCCATAAATGGCCGTGCGGCGAACATCCCCTTCAGCCAAAGCCAACACCCCAAACGCCGCCGGGACAGCCTCGGTCATCGCCAACCCTGCCCCAATGACGTCATATAAGGTTTGCAGGCGCTGCCGCTCATCGCCCGGTCCGCGCACAATCTCTAACGCCAAATCAATGCGGCGTGCAATTGAAGCACCCATCCACAGATGCCCCATTTTGAGACCCACAATCGCCGCATCTTTCGCCGCGTTTACAATCTCTTCCAATTCAGCCCCAGGACGCATGGCGACCGCAATCGCTGCCGCTACCGCCGCCGCCCCTGACACGGCAACATTCGTGTGATGCGTGGGAATGCATGACAAATAAGCATCTGCAATCGCCCCCCTTGGATCCCCCGGATGGATCAATCCCACTGGCGATACGCGCATTGCCGCACCGTTAGTATCGCCAAACCGCCCTACCTGATAAAGATCTTCTCCTCGGCGCAGGGCTTGAATGGCTCGCCGGGTTGAAGGGCCAACATAAGGTGAACGATCTCCCCCCACCCGCTCATACCAGGCCATTAATGCCCGCGCCGCGCCTTCAGCCGTCATGCGCCTTTCTGCCAATATAGCCTGCGCCAGCGCAAACGCTTGCTCGGTATCATCGGTTACGCGCCCTGCCGGCAAGCCTGCATGCACCGGATGATGTTCCGGCGCTGGCTTAAAATCCTCAATCCAACCACCAAAATACTCCCAAGTCGCCTCTGGGGTTAATAACGCCGGCATTCCCCAAGCATCACCTAAAGCCTGGCCGTACAGCCCGCCCAGTATCTTATTGAGCATCCTCAGTCTCCTGTCGCATGGGTTTCGGCGAGATGTTTTTCCTGGAATCGGCGCGCACGTTCAATCGCCTGGGCGCGCTGACGCAGCGAATAGACCACCAACGCCAAAACAGTAGCCGCATACGGGATCATCTGCACCCACTGTGATGGGATTGCTAACGATCCTAGTTGATTGGAAAGAGCATCAAAGAAGCCAAAAAGCACCGCAGCGATCAGTGTTCCCCACGGTGTGCGGCCACCTAGAAACACAGCGGCCAGTGCGATAAACCCTCGTCCGGCCGTCATCTCACGTTGAAACAACGTTAGGTAAGCCATAGAAAGGTTTAAGCCCCCCAAAGAAGCCAAGACGCCGCTGAGAAGCAGTGCCCCTAAACGTACCCGTTGAACATCAATCCCCAACGAGGCAGCCGCTTCTGGGTTTTCTCCCACGGCGCGTAAATGCACCCCTTGCGGTGTGCGATATAAGAAAACCGAGACTAGCCAGGTCAGGATAAACGCCAGATAGGTAAAGATATTATGCCCGCTGAGGATAGTGCCCAAAACCGGAATGTCTTTGATGATCGGTATATTAACCACGGGCACCGCCTTGCTCGCTAATGTAGACGAACTGCCCTTATCGCCGGTGAGCACATAAAGCAGGAATATGGTGCCCCCGGTCGCCATTATATTGATTGCAATCCCCGCCAAAAAGAGATCCGCTTTCAGATAAAGATGAAAATAGGCTAGGAAACCGGCTACCAGCACCCCGGAGAGCATACCTGCGATAACCCCCAGCCACACGTTCTGAGTATAGGCTGAAATGACCACCCCCGTAAAAGCCGCCACCAACATGATCCCTTCCAGCGCAATATTGGTAGCACCGCTGAGTTCTGAAATCAGTCCACCCAGCGCCGGAAGGATGAGCGGCGTGCTGATCCGCAACACACTGGCCACAAACAAGGCGCTAAAGATTCCCCTTAATACCAATTCCCACATCGTTTACTCCCCTCCTTCCGCCAGGGACGGTGTTGGCTGAGCATTGCGCCGCGCCGCAACCCGTTGTTGAATGACGGGCAAAACGCGCTCCGCGGTAACGAGAAGGATGATCAGAGCCTGAATCACCAACACCATCTCGCGTGAGACATCGGAACTACGCTCCATGATGTCTGCGCCTGCGCGTAGGTATCCGTAGGCTAAGGCTGAAAGCGGGACAAAAAGCGGATTGTTGCGTGCCATCAGCGCAACTACAATACCCTCAAACCCGATGCCGAGCGAGATATTCTGGATCAGTTTGGTGTGAATGCCCATCGCAAGATGCGCCCCGGCCAGTCCGGCAAAAACCCCGCTCACGGCAAACGCCAGAACGATTGTACGCTTGACGTTAATACCGCCGTAATGGGCAAATTTTATATTCGCACCGATCATGCGTAATTCATACCCAAACGGCGTACGGTACATCAGATAATACGCCACTAAAAAAGCAATAACAGCGAGGTACAGCATAACGGTGATATTGGTCTGGCTCATAAAACGAGCCCGCAGGTCAGCCAGAAACGGCAGTGCCGGAACGAACGAGGGTAAGATCCCATCTTTCGTAAAAGTTTCTGAAGCGTTATAACCCGCATTCGGGGGCTTGATATGAAAAATCAGAAAATAGTCGTAGATTTTAAGCGCAATTGTGTTCAGCATCAGGGTGGAGACAATTTCATTCGCATTGAGGTGGGCTTTAAGGTAACCCGGTAGATATCCCCATAAGAATCCAACCACAATAGCCGCCAGAAGCCCTAAGGGAACACGCACATACCCCGGTAGGGGCACAAAGAGCGCAATAGATCCAGAGACCAATGCCCCCAGCAGGATCTGTCCCTCCGCCCCGAGGCTGAACTGCTTGGATTTGAAGACCAGGGCAACCGCCAATCCCACCAGGGTAAGGGTAATAGATTCCTCGATCCAATCCCCAAAGCGGTTAAAACGGGATAACGGTCCCAACAAAAATGCGCGGTAGGCTTCCACTGGTTGCTTGGAAACCAAGAGCGTAATCACAAACCCCAGGATTAAAGCCGCCGAAACGGCGATTAAGATGCGCAGGAACTCCCGTACGGCTGACTTGCGTAACAAGTTCATAGATAGGCCTCCATTTCTTCTGGAGATTGCCGTTTAACGCCTAACATGTAATAACCGATTTCTTCCTCAGTGGCTTGCGAGGCATCAGGAAAGACCCCTGTAATTTGTCCTTCATACATAACAATCAAGCGGTCTGAAAGGCTCATCACTTCGGCTAAATCGGCAGAGACCAGTAAAACCGCTGTACCGCGATTGCGCTGTTCCACCAGTTGCTGACGGATGAACTCTGTGGCGCCCACATCTACACCGCGGGTTGGCTGGGCCGCAATCAACAATTGGGGGCGGCTGGAAAACTCACGCGCTAGAATGACTTTCTGCATGTTGCCCCCTGACAGCGATGCCACTGCTAACTCTCCGCTTGGCGTACGAATGTCAAAGGTCTCGATCAGGCCTTTCCCGTGCTCTCGAACCACTTGGTTGTCTATAAACATCCCCCGCCGAAACGGAGGGCGAAAATAGCGATCCACAATTAGATTTTCATTGATCGTTGCTTCCAGAGCCAAACCATTGGTCAAACGGTCTTCTGGAATATGTGCTACCCCCGCGAGCCTTACCGCTCGGGGAGGGCAGTTAAGGATGGGCACACCCATTACTTTGGCCTCACCACCAGTAGCCGGACGTAAGCCAGTCAGGACTTCCACCAGTTCAGTTTGACCGTTGCCCTCCACCCCCGCCACACCTAAAATTTCACCTGCATAAACGTTGAACGATAGACCCCGCAGGATATAGCGCCCCGTCTCAGATACATAGGTCAGGTCACGCACTTCCAATACTTTGGAACCGCGTTCGCGGGGTGGTTTGGAAACCTCTAAAAACACATCCCGCCCCACCATCATCCGTGCCAGACTCTCACGGGTTGCCTCGCGCGTGGGCAATGTTCCAATAACCCGTCCCCCGCGCATAACGGTCACTCGATCTGAAATTTCTTTAACCTCACGTAGTTTGTGAGTAATAAAGATCACCGTCTTGCCTTGCTTGACCAACGTCCGAATGGACTTGAATAATTCGGTCGTTTCTTGGGGCGTTAATACGGCGGTTGGTTCGTCCAAGATCAAGATTTCCGCACCACGATACAAAATCTTAAGGATCTCCACCCGCTGACGCATCCCAACGTTAACGCTGTCAATCGTGGCTTCCGGATCAACTTTCAAACCATATTGGCGTGATAGGTCTTCGGTGATTTGGATGGCCGCTTTACGGTCCAATAGCCCCCGCCGAGTTGGTTCTTTGCCCAGGACAACATTTTCAGCCACGGTCAGGGAGGGAACCTGCATGAAATTTTGGTGCACCATGCCAATCCCAGCCCGAATGGCATCCTGCGGGGAGTGGAAGTGCACCGGTTTACCGTTGATCCGGATCACTCCCGCCGTTGGACGTTCTTCGCCATAAAGGATTTTCATTAAAGTTGTCTTGCCCGCCCCGTTCTCTCCCACCAAGGCGTGAATCTCGCCTCGTTCAACCGAGAAGGTCACACCATCGTTCGCCACCACCCCATTGGGATAGATCTTGACGATCTGATCCATCTCAACCAGTGCCGCCATGCCACCTCCCGAAATATTCCACTATCAAGAGAATTGGGGGTACGAAAGGTTCGTACCCCCACCCAGTCGTTACTTATTTGAAAACGGTATCCACTACAATCTTGCCTTCCAGGATGTCCTTTTCCGCCTGGTCAATCTTTGCCTTGACATCGGCGGGAGTCATTTCTTCATAGTATTTATTCTTAGCCAGACCCACGCCACCTTCGGCAA
Source organism: uncultured Thermanaerothrix sp. (assembly GCA_964427505.1). Lineage (GTDB taxonomy): Bacteria > Chloroflexota > Anaerolineae > Anaerolineales > Anaerolineaceae > Thermanaerothrix. The sequence continues at coordinate 72,876 of CAYRUO010000006.1, read as the reverse complement.
TCCCCAGGGCTTCGGCTTGCCCGAACGGCAATTTACCTTCGAGATACAGTTTGATTGCCCGATAGAGGCTGTTATCCACATTCTTCATCATGGAGGTGAGAATGTGCTTGGCCTGTTCGGGGTTAGTTGTTTCAATGATCAACGCCTGGTCGGAGTCCACCCCAATGGCATACTTATTCACTTCCTGAGCCGCTTGGAAGATGCCCACGCCGGTGCCACCCGCAACGTTGAAGACAATGTCCGCACCCTGCTGGTACATAGCCAGAGCAATTTCTTTCCCCTTCGCCGGGTCATTCCAACCACCCGCATACTGAACGATCACATTCTGCTCAGGAACACCCGCGTCCTTAGCCCCCTGCTTATACCCTACAATAAAGTCATTGATGACCGGGATGTCCTGACCACCAATGACACCCACAATCTTCGATTGAGACATCAAGCCGGCGTAGAGACCCGCCAGGTAAGAGCCTTCATTCTGCTTGTACGTCACCGAATAGACATTCTTGCAGTCACATTTGCTGTAATCCACCGAAACATCATAGATGATGAACTTCTTATCAGGATACTTTGGCGCTACCTCTTGTAAGAACTCCGACATTTGGAAAGTGCCGACAATGAGAATATCGTATTCTTCATTGGCAGCAGCATCCTCAAGCGCCGGCTTCCACTTCGCAGGGTCGATCCCGGCTTCAATGGTCTTGACCTCAATACCGAAATCCTTCTTTGCCATCTCCATGCCGCGGTTTGCCGAATCAAAGAAGGACTTATCGCCCAGAACCCCATTGATCAGGTTAACGACCCGCAGTTTCGTCTGCTCAGGCGGGGCTTGGGTAACCCCTTGCTGGGGTGCGCAAGCCGCCAGAACCAAGGCCGCCACTACCAACACATAGACCAGAATGAGCATCTTTGACTTCATGTCCTCAACCTCCTGGAAGTTATAGGTAACAACTGAGTTTCTTGCTCTCCTCAAACACTCACTATTCGTATCAATCCGCTAAAACCACCTCCTCTCAACCTCCTCCGGCCAGAATAGAGCGCAGGATCTCCACACCACGCCCCACATCCAAGTGAGTCACAAGATGAAGATTGGGCTCAGCCGACGTTTGGTACCATGAGATGGCCAACATACCACGTCCTAGCGCCCCCTCCATTTCCACGCTGGCCTGTACCGGCACACTTTCTCGAACGCATTCAGGATAAAGCGCTACCAACATTGCCCATAAATCGGGTAAGACCAATCCCGGCATGCCTAGCCCCTGAAGGCGCTCGCGCAGGTAGCCAGTGATATAACGCGCAAACTGCGTGCGTGGATTTTCTGGAAACAGCAGAGCATCAAAGTCAGACCATGGGATAGGGTAACGCAGGGAGGTCTCCCAGGGTAAAAGCCATACTTCTTGAAATCCCGCCCTTAGCACCCGGGCGGCAGCCTCAGGATCGGCGAAAAAGTTAAATTCGGCCACTGCCGAGGCATTCCCTCTCGCCTCAGATGTTCCCCCCATGATGATTAATCGTGTGACGTGCTTTGGCAAATCGGGTTGCAACGCCAGTGCCAAAGCCAGATTTGTCAGCGGCCCTAGGGTTACCAGGGTAATACCCGCGGAATAGGCACGATGACGAAGCCACTGCGTAAGGGCGATTGCAGCATTACTGGCGCGCTTTTGACGCATAGAGGGCTGCATCCATGCGGTAACCCCGCCCAGTCCATCCGGTCCCATTATGTTTGTCGCATCTAATGGCTCACCTAAAAGCGGACGCGAGGCCCCTTCATACACAGGCACCTCGCGTCCCATCACATCCTGGATCAAACATACATTTTGTGTGGCTTGCCTGACCGGTACATTCCCATGCACCGTAGTAATCGCTAGAGGATGCGCCCGGGAAGAAGCTAAGGCGAGCATCAAAGCAAACGCATCATCCACACCAGCATCGGTATCAATGACGAGCGGGACTGATAAGAGAACTTCTGACACGCTGTCCTCACCGGGGTAAAGTTGGAGAAATAAACGAAAGACCTAACCGGGCAACACGGCCTGGGAGCAACCTGTTTTTACACTAAGGTTATATTATGGGGGAAGTGGCGTTTCCTAAATAAGCCAAAAACTAACCCGATTATATAGAAAGGATGAAGTGGTTGTCAAGTTGAATGGCATAGATTTGTCTGGCAATTTTGTGAATTTTATGCCCGTTTCACAGCATTATGGGGCTCAATTAATCCGCCCGCTTATTCCGCGGATTCTTGTGCGCGTCGCTGGTAGTCGTCACAGAGATCATTGAGAGGGCAGATAGTACAGCGCGGTTTACGCGCCAGACAAATCTCACGCCCCAAGCGAATCAGGTTTAGATGGGCTACGCCATACGTCTCAGGAAGAAATAAAGCGGCCAAATGGGAATGTGCCTGTTCCACACTCATTTTTGGGGGGCGTAACCCCAGACGTCCGCTGACGCGATAAATATGGGTGTCCACCGGAAACGACGGTTTGCCTAAAGAAAATTGAAGCACAATCGCCGCCGTTTTGGGGCCAACACCGTTGAAGCGCATTAACCATGCTTGGGCTTCCTGGGGAGCCATCTCTTCCAAAAAAGAAAGGTCTAGCGATCCCCGCTCGGCAGTGATCTGACGCAACAACGCCTGGATGCGCGGCCCTTTCTGATTGGCCAGGCCAGCCGGACGAATCGCGTCAACAACCGCTTCCGGATCGGCATCGCGAACGGCTTCCCAGGTTGGGAAACGCTCTCTCAACCGCTCAAACGCAATGTCGCGGTTGCGATCATTGGTGTTTTGAGACAGAATTGTTGAAATCAGTTCTTCCAACGGCGAGAGCGGTTTGCGCCAGTGCGGCTCGCCAAAGTGCTGCACCAACCGCTCGTAAATTTTCTGTGCTTTGGTTTTTAGAGCAGAATCGGGCTGTTCTTCCAACCCCATCACCTTTAATCCGTTAGGCCACGCCAGTCTAACTTAAAAACCGGCCGAATCTCACCCACGTTTAAGCCGCGCCAGTTTTTCAAAGGTCGCGCGGCTAAATCGGCTAAGCACGATCGAATCTGATCATCGTTCAGAACCCCTAACTGGCGCAACACCTCAATCGCCACCACCGGGCGTGCACGTCCACCGGGGTCACCATCCGCAATTTTGAAGGCAATCCCAATGCCTGGGCTACCCGGCCCTAACGCACCGGGCATTAACCCAATCCCCTGATAACCTTCAGCTCCCCCTTTCGCAACAACCCTTCCTCCCCCCATTTCCATCACCAGGGTATCAAATCGCCCCGGCCCGGCTACCATAAACGGCGCCGCCGTCATCGCGGATGTGATGGTACGACACGCCTGCGCGCGTTGCGGCGATAATGCCCCCGGGTCACATAGACGAGCATAGCCCAGGGCAGCATGATAAAGCGGTAACGCAAACACCGGCGCAGAACACCCATCAATACCGATATGAATGTCTTCCGGGGAGATCTCACACATCTCCGCCAGGGTATGCAGAATGCGCTGTTGCACGGGATGTTGTGGATCGAGATAATTATCACGACTGGCTCTAAGCAGCACCGCCTGCGCCAGCATATTGGTATGTTTCCCCGAGCAGTTATGGCGATTAGGCGTCGGGGCTTCGTTGCGCTGTAACATAGCCTGCCAGGTCGGCTCATGAAAAGGTGGGTGTACCCCGCACTGCAATTCCTTCTCTTCAATGCCCATTTTGGCTTGCAGGCGGGCAATGACTGCCACATGTTCATCCGTCCCCGAATGCGAAGCACACATGATCGCAATCTCTTCAGGGGTTAGAGAAAAGCGCTCAACCGCGCCCTCTTCGATCAAGGGCAAGAGTTGAAACGGTTTTGCCGTGGAACGCAAGTGCATGACTAAATACGGATCGCCTAAGCCGGCTAATAATCGGCCTCGTGAATCCACTACGACCAGCGCTCCCCAGTGAACCGACTCGACGATAGACCCGCGTGTCAATTCCACCAGGGGCACAAAGGGTGTCTCATGCATGCTGGCAGCCTCCGGGTATTATTAATCTTCTTCTGTGTCCTCGGAAGAACGATAATGGCGCAGGTAATATCGCCACAACCCGTACTTCAGACGATTCTCGTATTGGTTAGCGCGTCCTGAGTCGAGTTCAAACTTGTCCAGCAGACCGCGTGCCAGTTCGGCGATGGTAGCCTCAGAAACTGCCCCCATCCCCAAGTGCTCTAAACGCGACTGAAGGTCTTTTAAAACCTGGGCTTGTTTCTCAACCTCTTTTTGGGTGACCAGGCCGGTGCGCCCGCTGATGATTAAATAATCGTGGTATTCCGGGGACGCCAGAATCTCTAGAGTTCGCAACCACTCGGGAATATTCGCTTGCGCCAGAAACGGCGGTTGCGGATAGACCACGGCATCACCCACAAACACCACTTTATGTTCTAAGACATTGACCCAGATGGCTCCGTTCGAAGGCCCCGGATGATACTCCAGGACGATCGGCGCATCATTCCAAAAAATCTTCATGTGCTCGGTAAAGGTAATTTCAGGGGGTGACCAGCGCACACTGCCCAGGTTCTCATACAGTTCCCATTCTGCCCCGGTTTCTACTCCCTGCGCCTTAAGCGTGGAGGGGCGATTACGCAAAACCGAAACGACCCCCTCATGCGCGATCACCGTACATTCCATCGCTCGACTACCCAGGGTGCGATCCATATGGGCGTCCAGATTGATCAGCAGGCGATCCACACCACCCCCTAGATTAACCAATGTAGAGCGCCAGGAACGAATATCCTCAGGACGAAACGGCGCATCTATAAGCACCAGCCCATGGGGAAGAACTATTGCGCCTAAGACAACCCCTGGGTAGCCTTGTTCAATATACAAATTGGGAAATAATTCCTGCATCATCTTCCCTGTGCTTGGCCTTTAGGTGGATTGAGGTTCATGGTAAACCGGGAGGGTGAAAATAAACCGACTGCCCTTCCCGGTTTCACTTTCCACCCAAATTTTACCACCATGTGCCTGCACAGCCAGCCGGCAAAACGCCAACCCCAGACCCAAGCCACGCGGAAACCGCTCGCCTTGAATGCGGCTAAATTTCTCAAAGATAACCTCATGATAAGCCGGATCAATCCCCGGGCCGTTATCTTGAACCCATAACTGAACAAACTCACCTTGCGCGCTACCTCCGACGCGTAAGGTGCCGTTGGTGGGGGTGTATTTAATCGCATTTTCGAGCAAATTAATCAACACCCGGCGAATCATCTCGCCATCCACCCAGACCACCGGCAGCGACTGGGGGAGTTCGATCACCAGGGTTTGCTGTTTACCTTCTAACAAAGGTTGCACCGCCTCACGCGCTTCCTGAACCAGAGCCAAGGGGTGAACGGGTTTGCGATTTGTGATGGGTTGACCGGCCTCAAGACGATTAATATCCAACAGCGAACTGATCAACCTCTGCAGGCGGTCGGTTGACCGCATCGCTATTTGAAACACCGGCCTCAACGCTGGCATATTTTCTAAGGGCAAAAGAGAGTTCAAAATATCCAAACTGGAAATAATGTTTGCCAGGGGCGATCGCAGATCATGGTAAATCATGGCTGCCAGGTCTTCGCGCAAGGCGTCCAGTGCCTTGCGTTCAGTAATATCACGTAGCGTCCATTGCAAATAGGGTTTACCCTGTAATGCCACCTGCCGTACATAAACTTCAACCGGAAACTCGCTCCCATCCCGCCGCCGCGCCACTCCCTGATAAGTAACCGGTCGGGAAGACTCGCCTGGAGCCAAATTATTCCTCACTGTTTCCCAATTGGCCGAATGAAAAACATCTAAAGGTTGCCCCACCAAATGAGGGAGAGCATAGCCACTGCTCATGGCCGCTTGGCGATTGGCTTCAATGATCGTTCCTTCCAGTGTGGTGATCAAAATAGGATCAATACTATCATCAAATAAATCGCGATACCGCTGTTGAGCAACCTGCACCGAATGAAAGAGCTGGGCGTTACGAACCGCCAAACTGGCCAAGTCGGCAATGGTTTGTAACAATCTCAAATGGTCTGGGGTAAAAAATCCGGGCTTGGCGTGCACCAGCGTCAAGACCCCGACCAGTTGATCTTGGGCTAAGAGAGGCACGCAAATGGCTGATTTGCGCCGATGGGCTTCCGCCTGGTCATCAGCCCGTCGCACCCAGCGTTTATCTTTCGATGTGTCCTCTACCAACACCGCTTGGCGATGCGCAGCCACCCAACCGGCCAATCCGTGTTCCAGAACCTCTCGCATTTCCGCCACTGTTGGCCGGTAAATAGCATCCTCGATAACGATTGCGGCCTCAATCGGTTCACCTGCTTCATTCAATGCAATTAGACTTCCCCGCTCAGCGCCCACATTCCGTGTTGAAAGGAAAAGCACGCGCGCCAATACCGTACCAAGATCCAGGCTGGCGGCAAGTTCACGGCTGATCTCGAGTAACAACTCAAACGAGGCTCGTTCTCGATGAGGCGCCATAAATTCATGTCCTTTGAGATTGGACAATATCGTCTCCAGTGGTGAGAAAATGCGCCTTATAATGCAAGGTGATCAATTTGAGTATAGCATAAAACACCATCTGCTCGATTTCAAACACTTTACAATATTGCCATCTACAATTAACTAACTCTTCGATCTCACTTCACTCATAGGGCACCGGCATGACTTCACGCGAATCTCTTCTTACCCACTTAATCTGTTCCGAGTGTCAACAACATTACTCACCCCATGAACCACAACGGTTCTGTTCTCATTGCACTGCGCCCTTGATCGCTTGTTATGACCTTGAAACCGGTCGTTACCATCTCGACCGCGACCAATTTACCCACCGACCCCGCGGTCTTTGGCGTTGGCACGAGTTACTTCCCGTTACCGATCCACGTCATCGGATTACGCTTGGTGAAGGGGATACGCCTACCCTGCCTCTTCCGCGCCTTGGGAGCCATCTGGATTTGCCGCACCTTTTCCTTAAAGATGAAGCCATCAATCCAACCGGGACGTTTAAAGCCCGCGGTCAAGCGGTCGCACTGTCAAAAATACGGGAATTAGGGATAACCAAGGTCTTAGTTCCCACTGCCGGGAACGCTGGCGGTGCCATGGCGGCTTATGCCGCACGGGCCGGCCTGTCAGCCCGAGTGCTATTGCCATCGGATACCCCACGGGCAAACATCGAAGAAGCCCGAATTGCAGGGGCTGAAGTGATTCTAGTCTCAGGCCTTATCAGTGATGCGGCTCAAGCCGCCGCCAGCATGATAGATCAAGGCTGGTTCGATGTCTCCACCTTCAAGGAACCCTACCGGCTAGAAGGGAAAAAGACGATGGGGTATGAAATTGCCCAGGCTTTTGGATGGCGCTTTCCAGATGTTATTATTTACCCCGCAGGGGGCGGAATCGGGTTGGTAGGTATCTGGAAGGCTTACTCCGAGTTGAGAACTTTGGGTTGGTTAGAAGATAACACCCCACCTCGCCTAGTGGCTGTTCAAGCCCAAGGGTGTGCACCGTTTGTGCGCGCATTCCAGGCACATGCAGATCGCTGCGACTTCTGGCAAAATGCCCAAACCATGGCTTCGGGGCTTCGCGTTCCCAAATCCTTTGGTGACCGCCTAGTGCTCAAAGCCCTTTATGAGTCTCGGGGGACGGCTATCGCGGTCAGCGATGATGAAATCCGCGCGGCTCAAAAGTTGTTAGCATCCAGCGAAGGCATCTTTGCGGCTCCCGAAGGCGCCGCAACGGTTGCTGCGCTCTCTCACCTCAAGAGATTGGAGTTTCTGCATTCTGAAGAACGGGTTTTGCTCTTGAATACGGGAAGCGGGCTTAAATATCTACCCTGATCCGCGGGTTGCCACCAATCCCATGCGTACTGCTTCACAACGCTCACAATCCGGGGCGCTACACAGCAGGCCCATAGGATCTTCTTTCAGGTAAGCCGTCACACGCTCGATCATCTCCGCCAAAGGCAGTGCGCGCACAATCGCGTTACCAATCTTGACCTCTCGCGTGATAGGGCGCAAAAGCGGTTCGGCCTGTTCAAACCCCAAAGAACACCCCGGAAAGCCCGGGCATGCCACAACACCCTGGGGCGTCAATGCCCAGCGGAGAAACTGGCGGCGCCCAGCCAGGCGTTCTGCCAAGTGTAAACTGGTGTTAACAGTATGATTTACCCCCAACAACAACACCCATCCGCCTTGTTCCATCAATACCCGAATAGGTGCCAGAGGTTCTTCGAGGGTTTGAGCGTTCAGCGCGCTCTCTACACCCACCCCCGCAAACGAAAGAATGGGGTGCCCCGATCGTTTGGCTTGGGGATGCCGGCGTAAGGTTTCTGGAATAATACCCATGAGCGGATCTGCCGGCATATCCAAGGTAAAGAACTCGGCCATGGCGTTTTGGGCTTTACCGCTCCCATAGGTGATGCCGTTATTGGTCGGCCCATCCTCGGGTATTAACATAGTTTTATATGTATGCGTGGGCGCCATCACGCCGGGGAAAGTCGTCAGTAAGGCGCCCACAATGGTTTCTGCACCACCACGCACTGGCCCAAACGCCGAAAGCGACGCATGCACAATCACCGGCTGCTTGCCAATGCCCAGCGCTTGCAACCCGCGCAACACTTCCCGAAAGCCGATCATTCGCCCCTCGCCAGGCTCTCAAAATATGTGCGCCTCAGCCAAGCACCTGCTGGCACATTTTCCCGACGCTCCATCAACCGAATGATCCAGGCTACCTGCCTTTGACCTTCTACATCCCACCAGGGGGATTCATCGAGTATCTTTGCCACTGGCCCGACCTCAAGCGCGCAACTAAAAATATTATATGCCATAAGTTCATGTGCGGTTGCTTGAGTCAAACCGGCCAATCCATACTGGCTGGCCGCAAATGCCGCATTCACCCTACTGCTTTCGTCCGTCATGAATTCAGCAATAAGGTTTAGGACAGTCCCCCCTCCCGTTGCCGCCATCGGGGCAATTGCACTTTGCATGAGCAAAAACGGGCCGCTCAGGTTGAGTTCAAGGGTGCGTTCCCAATCCCATTCATCCAGATGCGCAAGGTCGGCCTCGGGATGAACGTGTAAATTATTGATCAGCCCATCCAAACGCCCCCAATCCTCCAAGATTTCAGTGATTAACATCCGCGCCGGTAACCCTTTGCCGCTATCCGCTACATACATGTGACACTTAGCGCCCAATTCCCGTACCTTTTGATACGTTTCTTCAAGGTGAATGGGGCTTAAGTCATGCAAGGCCAAAACAGCCCCAGCCCGAGCCAGGGCTAGGGCTAACACACGTCCCAGGCCGCGCGCCGCCCCGCTTACTAAGATTACCCTGCCGGCCAGGGAATAATGTTTTTCGGTCATAGAATTCTCAAACGTGTAATGGCGTCTCGGCTAAAACCCGTTGAGAATCGGTAGAGCCAGCGATTTCACCCAGCATAGACCACGGCCCCGCCCAGGTGATGCGCACCGGAATAATTTGTCCTCGCAAGTCGGCTTCACTCTCGACAAAGACCAGTTTATTGGTCTCTGTGCGCCCTTTCCATCGCCGACGCACCTTCTCTTCAAAGAGCACCAAAACCTCTTTCCCTACATACTGCTGATTGATCTCGCCAGTAATACGTTCTTGCAGTTCCTCTAACAGACGGAAGCGCCGCCATTTCTCTTCCTCGGGCACATCATCGGGCATTTTGCGCGCCGCTACGGTGCCTTCACGGGGAGAATAGCGCGCCAAGTGAGCCACATCCAAGCGTAACTCAGCCAAAAGGTCATAGGTGCGCTGGAACTGGGCTTCGGTTTCACCCGGAAAGCCTACGATAATATCGGTGGCAATGGCGACCCCCGGAATCCGGGCACGAATACGCTCGATCAAACGACGATACTGCTCAGCCGTGTAACCACGGCGCATGCGGGCTAGCACCTCGTCATCACCGGCTTGAACCGGCACCTCGATGTGCGGCATCACTTTGGGTAACTCTGCTACTGTATCCAATAATTCATCGGTCATCCAATTGGGGTGCGAGGTTAGGAAGCGAATCCGTTCTAAACCTTCAATTTGGTGCAGACGCCGCAATAGTCCACTCAGAGTGGGAAATTCGGGCTCATCCTTGCCATAGCGATCCACAATCTGACCCAGCAAGGTGATTTCCTTTACACCTTGAGCAACCAAGGCTCTGGCTTCTGCCAAGATGGCCTCGGGCGAACGGCTGCGTTCCGGCCCACGGCGATAAGGAATGATGCAGAACGTGCAAGCATGCGAACATCCATACACTACCGGGATAAACGCCGAGACGGCTTTGCCCCGCTCTTCCTGCGGCAGAGGGACATCCTCATCCATCCAGGCGAAACGCTGCTCGGTTTCCTCTAATTCGATCTCCCGTCCCAAGCGCTGGCTCAGAAAAGCCAAGAGCGGACGCGGATCCGACGGGGGTGAAAAGACATCCACAAAGGGGAAGCGTTCTGCAACTTTCGGGTTCCCTTTAACCCCTACCAAACACCCCATCAGGTTAATGACCACATCCGGGCGCTGTTTCTTGATCGGGCGGAGGGCATTTAACCGCCCATAGGCTTTATCTTCAGCGCTTTGACGCACCACACAGGTGTTTAGCACAATAACATCCGCCTCTTCAGCGGTAGGGGTCGGCTCATAGCCCAAACGCTCCAAAGCCGCCGCCACCCGCTGTGAGTCGGCAACATTCATTTGACAACCTTCAGTCCAAATATAGTACTTCATAGCCTCTTGATTATATCAAAGGTTAACCTTCTGTTCTTCCAAATCAGACCATTTAGGTATTATATCATAAGCCCAAAGTGTCCATCGAATCGTGATAGAATAACCTCCATGTCGAAACGTTCCATCATGTCTAATCGCCCTCATGGTTGGCGCTGGCAGTTTGGGATTGGGGCGTTCTTGATCTTGGGCGTTTTATTGGGGGCTTTTCTCTTCATGCCCTCATTTCGCTCCCGGTTGATCTGGCGATATGAAATCCTCACCACTTACCTGCGGGGTGTCATTGATCCGGTTAACCCCCTTCCAACACCCAGAGTGAGGATTTTGACACCAACCCCCACGGCTCTCCCCTCCCTTTCAGCCTTTCAAGAGTCCACATCTGCATCACCGAGCCCAACCCCGACCATCACTCCGATGCCAACCCCACTGCCCCAACGGGTAGAACTACCCGCACCACCATATGAGAAGCAGGACATCAACAACTGCGGTCCGGCGACGTTGGCCATGCTCTTACGATTTTACGGCTGGAACGGTAACCAAACCGATATCGCCAATATCATCAAACCCATTCCTCAAGATCGCAACGTCAACATCGAAGAACTTTTGTATTTCACCCGCAATTACGTTGGCTGGCTGCGCAGTGAATTTCGCGTTGGGGGTGATATTGCGTTACTGAAACGCCTACTTGCGGCCGGTTTCCCGGTAGTGATTGAAGAGGGGTACTTGATGGAAGAATCCTACTGGCCCAACGATGACCGTTGGGCCGGGCATTATCTATTGCTGACCGGTTATGACGAGGGGGAAGGTTACTTCATCGCTCAGGATTCTTTCTATGGCCCCAACCGTCTCATTCCCTACACCGGTCTAGACCAAAACTGGCAGGCCTTTAATCGCGTCTATTTTCTGGTTTTTCCCCCCGAGAGCGAGAGCACCATCCAAACCCTTTTAGGCCCGGATTGGGATGTGACCGCAAACCGGACTCGCGCGCTTGAAACCGCCCAGCGTGAAACCCAGGAACAACCCGATAACGCTTTTGCCTGGTTCAATTTAGGCACAAACTTGGTTTATTTCGAGCGTTATGAGGAAGCCGCCGCCGCCTACGATCAGGCACGCACCCTTGGCCTACCCCAGCGAATGTTACGTTATCAGTTCGGCCCATTCTTCGCTTACTTTCATACCCACCGAACTGAAGATCTGATGGCCCTAACCGAGTACGCCCTCAAACGCACCCCTAACTCCGAAGAAGCGCTACTCTGGCAAGGGTGGGGGTTGTATCGGCAAGGCAAGAGGAATGAAGCCATTGCCGCTTTTGAGGCGGCGCTTAAGGCTCATCCGGGTTATCCTGATGCGGAGTACGCATTGCGCTTTGTGCAACAAAACTAATGATCGCTTTGAGGTAGAAAATTTTAACAATGCGAACCCAGCGTAATGTTCTTGTAACTCTTGTGCTGATCGGCCTCATCGCCTGTCTTGGGATAGGAACACTGGCAACGGTCGCCTTGATCGCGTTGCGCACCGCAAATACCCCAACCATTCCAACAACGGAATCTGCAACCCAAGAAACAGCCCGAGGCCTTCCCACCCTGCCCCCACCTTCGCGCCTACCGACCACCGAAACCACCGTCCCCGCGACGGTATCACTCCCCCCGGACATCGCCGCACAAATGGACGAAATCGAGCAGCAAGTGATTCGCATTCGTGGATTGCAACCTCGATTCTCTTTGCGCCGTGAACTGCTTACCACCAGCCAATTACATCAAAAGGTCATTGATGATTTCCTCAAAGATTACACACCCGCAGAAGTAGAAAAAGACGTCACCACTCTCTCCCTCTTTGGCTTGCTTCCCCGCAACTTTGATCTTTACACGTTACTGCGTGATCTTTATACCGAGCAAATCGCTGGTTTCTATGATGACGAAACCAAAACCATGTATGTGATTCAAGACGAAGCCTTCCGCGGCCCCCAGCGATCAACTTATGCCCATGAATATACTCATGCCCTCCAAGATCAAACGTTTGATTTTAGGGGCGGCCTCAAGATGACCGATGAAACCTGTGAACAGCAAAGTGAATACTGCGCCGCGGTGCAATCTCTCATCGAAGGCGATGCCTCACTCACCGAGCAGTTTTGGTTACTCAATGCCGCCAGCCCCGAAGATCGGCAGCAAATCCAAGAGTTTTATCAAAACTATCAAAGCCCCGTTTTTGATACCTCACCCGAATTCTTGCAACAGGATTTCCTTTTTCCCTATCGTCAAGGCCTGGATTTTGTGCTTGCCCTTTACCAAAAAGGGCGCTGGTCAGCGATCAATGCCGCGTTCGAGAAACCACCTGTATCCACAGAGCAGATTCTTCATCCCGAGAAATACCCCAACGATGCACCTCTCGAGGTCAACGTGCCAGACTTAAGCCCTGTCTTGACTGGATATGAACTTTACGATGAGGGCGAAATCGGGGAATGGTACTTCTACTTGATCCTTGCCTACGGCGAAAAGCAAGCGTGGCGTTTGAGCGAAAGCATTGCCGCACAAGCCGCCGCCGGTTGGGGTGGGGATGTCTATCAGGTCTGGCGCAAACCGCAGAATGGGGAAACCCTTTTGCTGGTTAATATCCGCTGGGATAGCGAAAACGACGCCAAAGAGTTCTATGATGCTTTTCAGCAATACGGTGTTCAACGCTGGGGTCAGCCGCTATCGTCAACGGCAAACGCAAGCCGCTGGCAAGAGTCCACTGCAGGCCAAAGTATCCTGATTAGAGAAAAATCACGCACCCTATGGATCCTTGGAAGTGATGCCAAGGCTGTAACGAATGCGCTAGAGGCGCTTCAAACCCTAATTCCCCAGCCATAACATTACGATGCCCCTTGATATTTCGCGCATCCGTGCAATCTGCTTTGATCTCGACGGCACCCTGAGCGACACCGATGACGAATGGGTGCAGGGATTGGAATCTGCCCTCAAATCCTACTTTTTCTTTCTTCCTGCCCACCAACGTCATCGCCTGGCGCGTTGGCTGGTAATGAGCAGTGAAACTCCGGGAAATTGGTTCTTCACGCTACTCGACCGCTCGGGCTTAGACCACCCTTTCCAAAAACTAAGCCAGCGTTTACGCGGAAAAAAACGATTGGCACGACGTAAATTTCAAATGATTCCAGGGATTCCCATCCTGCTTCATGCATTAAACCATCACTACCCTTTAGCCATTGTAAGCGCACGAGACGAAACCACAACTCAAGCCTTCCTTGAGCAATATCACCTGTGCCATTTTTTCCGGGTGGTGGTGACTGCGCAAACGACGCCCCACATGAAACCTTTCCCCGATCCGATCCTCTGGGCAGCTGCAGCCATGGGGGTTGATCCACACACGTGCCTGATGGTAGGTGACACCACCCCCGATATTCATGCAGCCAAAGCCGCTGGTGCCCAAGCCGTGGGGGTGTTGTGCGGTTTTGGCACCGAGCGTGAACTGCGTCGGGCTGGTGCAGATCTCATCCTACCCTCGCCGGTCCATCTCATCCATCTCTTGCCTCCATCCCGTGATCTGCCATGAACACCGCATCTCGAGCCGATTCTCAGCATTTTTTAAGATTACAGTCTTGTAAGTTACTTGCAAATCGCCCTTAAATCGGCTATACTGTGGTAGAAAGTGGTGGCAAGTGGTAATTTGTGGGACGCCGGTCAGCCGGCGTCTCGCCATATATCGAGGATGTAGAACGAATGTTCCTGGGACAACATGAGCACGTCGTAGATGATAAGGGTCGCCTCATGGTCCCCGCGCGCTTCCGGGAACTGCTGGGATCCAACGGTTATATCACGCTGGGTTTTGACCAGAACCTGATGGTCCTGCCCGCCGAGGTCTTCGAGCGCCTAGCCGAACACGCACGCACGATGAGCCTTACCGATCCCAATGCGCGGTTGCTCAAACGTTTGTTGTTTTCCCATGCCGAACGGGTTGATATTGATCGCGTGGGGCGCATCCTTATCCCCCAGTGGCTGCGCAAAGATGCCGAAATCGCCAACCGTGCCATGGTGGTCGGAATGGGGGATTATTTTGAAATCTGGTCTTATGAGCGGTGGGAAGAGCACCGTCAACTTTTACAGGATTCCGAAGCCAACGCTCAGCGCTTTGCCTCTCTCGAACTCTCATTATAAATGTACTGAGTAAGAGCATGGCCGCTTCATTACCGCATCATCCCGTACTTTACCAAGAAGTCATAAACGCCTTATTGCCGCGCAGCCCAGGAAAGTATGTGGATGCAACGGTGGGGGCCGGTGGACACGCCTGGGGCATCTTGGAAGCCAGCGCTCCAGAGGGAAAACTTCTGGGGCTGGATCGAGACCCACAGGCGTTGGCACTCGCGAGCCAGCGCCTTTCGGTTTTCTCCGGGCGTTTTATCCTAATCCAGGCGGCTTACGACACATTGCAGGATCAATTGCGTACCATAGGATGGGAGCACGTGAACGGAATCTTATTTGATCTTGGAGTTTCCTCAATGCAACTCGATCAGCCCGAGCGGGGGTTCTCGTTCCTCCATGATGGGCCACTCGATATGCGCTTTGATCCAAGCGATCCGCTCACGGCATCCGATTTGGTCAATGACCTTTCCGAGGCTGAACTGGCCGACTTAATCTGGCGTTATGGTGAAGAACGTTATGCGCGTCGAATTGCGCGCGCCATTGTCCAAAACCGTCCTTTATCCACTACGCGCGAACTGGCAGAGGTGATCCGCCGTGCCGTGGGGCGCTATTCCCACGATCTTCATCCGGCTACCCGCACCTTTCAGGCGCTTCGGATTGCCGTCAATCGTGAGTTAGAACGCTTAGAAGCCGCTCTGCCTCAGGCAGTAACGGCTCTGGCTCCCGGTGGGCGCTTGGCGGTCATTGCTTTCCACTCTCTGGAAGATCGCCTGGTTAAACAATTCTTCCGACGTGAAAGCACGCAGTGCCTCTGCCCGCCTCAACAGCCTCAGTGCACGTGTGGGCATCAGGCGACCCTTCGGGAGATCACCCGTCACCCCATCCGACCTCGCCCCGAGGAAATCCAGGCAAATCCGCGGGCACGTAGCGCACGGCTACGGGTAGCGGAAAAACTCCCACTTGGCATGAGTATTGCATGATGGCTTAACCAACCTTGGGTATGAGCGAACAGAGATACGTGATGGATCAAACCCTTCTTCAGGCCTACCGTGAATCCCCCTGGCGCACCCAATTGAAATGGATTGGCGCCGGTTTGGCTATCCTGGCCTTGATCGCATTGATTGCCGGAATTTATCTCACCGTTTCCGCTCGAGCCACCGAGGTAGGCTATCAAATTACCCATCTCGAAGCGACACGTGAAGCCCAAACCCTGGAAATTGCCAGCCTGCGCGCCGAACTGGCCAGTTTGACCTCGGCTAGTGTTATGGCTCAGCGTGCCCGTGAATTGGGTTTTCAGCCCGCAGATATGTCCCAAGCGCTGTACGTGGCCGTAGATCCATCCCTGGTACGGCGAGAAGCCCAACTCGCCCCGCCGGCATCCTCAAAACCCGAACCCCTCATCAAGCCGGCGTACAAACAATCGCTGTGGGACTGGATGGTGGAAGAAGTCTTGCAATGGCGAATTAAAGGGCGGGGGATAAAGCCGTGAACACCACATCACCGGTTCATCCAATATCCACCTTCCGCTTTTACCTTGTGGGAGTTCTTTTCTCGCTCTTGGGAGTGTTGGCCCTCATGCAGATTATTCGCCTGCAAACGGATGCCCGAGCCCAAGAACTTCCTAAAATCGGTGAGGCTTATTACAGCTACGAGGTCCGCACCCTCTTCCCTGAACGTGGGGACATTTTTGATCGCTGGGGGAATCTGCTGGCCGGTAACGTTGAAGTTTACGAAATAGGGGTAGCCCTGGACGAAGTCCACTACGCCAAAAGCGCCGAGGCCATTGCTCGGACGCTGTCCGAAATCCTAGAACGCCCCGGTTATACTGAAATCAAGGTCGCCGCCGAGACTCCCTATGAAAAAGGAAAAGCCGAGTTTATCACCATTGCGGATTTTGTCCCGGCAGAAAAAATCCGTCAACTTGAACAGAAGATCCAAGAGGCTAAAGACAAAGGTTCTCCCATAAATCTGACCGGACTGTATTGGGTTGCGCATCCGATGCGTTACTATCCGGAAAATGATTTAGCCTCAAACATCTTAGGGTTCGTGAACTTCCTTAAACGCCCCGAAAATGTGGCCGAATGCCAGCGTGATGGCGATTGGTGTGGTGGTCATCTGGGTGTCGAAGAGTATTATGACGGCCTGCTGGCCGGCACACCAGTTCAGGTGCGCATCCCCAAAGACCCACGCAAAATTGATAATCTTCCCACAATTCCACCGGGGAGCAGTTTGATCCTAACCATAGATCGTGAACTCCAAGCCGCGGTTGAACATATTGCCGATCAGGCGCGTGAATCTAGCGGGGCTGAGGCTGTTACGATCGTTGTCATGAATCCGCGCAACGGCGAAATTTTGGCCATGACCAGCACGCCGCGTTTCAATCTCAACCGCTACTGGGAATACCCTGACATCATCAACATTCCTGCCTTTAACCGCGCCATTTCTCAGGTTTATGAACCCGGCTCGGTGTTTAAAGTATTGACGATGGCTGGCGGATTGGACAGCGGCGCCGTAACTCCCGAGTCAACCTTCCTGGATGTGGGCAGTTACACGGTCGGGGGAATTCCGCTCCACAACTGGGATTATACAGTGTGGGGCACACAAGACATGACGGGATGTCTGCAGCATTCCATTAATACCTGTTTGGCCTGGGTCGCTAACCAAATGGGGCCAACCCGCTTTTATCAATACCTTGAAGCCTTTGGGATTGGACGGCGAACGGGCATTGACCTGGCCTATGAGGCACTTTATCCTATGCGCCGCCCGGGAGACACCGATTGGCATGAGGTGGATCTCGGCACCAATGCCTTCGGCCAAGGGATTTCGGTGACCCCAATCCAGATGATCACCGCGATTTCAGCCGTCGCGAATGAAGGCAAAATGATGGCACCGCACATCGTCAAAGCCTATATCCGCAATGGTCAGCAGGTAGAAGTCTCACCCAAATTAATGACGGCGCCGATTAAACCCGAGACAGCGCGCACGCTCAGCGAAATGCTGGCAAACGCGCTGGTCAACGAGGCTTCGCCTGCCCTGGTGGACGGCTACCGCCTGGCCGGTAAGACCGGTACGGCCAGTATCCCCACCGAGCAAGGATATACGTCCCCGCTCACGAACGCCTCGTTCGTGGGATGGGGGCCGGTAGACGATCCCCAGTTTATCGTTTATATCTGGATGGAAAAGCCAAGCGCCTCCCCATGGGCGTCGGTCATTGCGGCGCCGGTCTTCCATGATGTCGTTGAAGAGGCTGTGACCATCTTGCGCATCCCACCCGATGAGGTCCGCCAGCAGATGAAACAACCGTGAGGAAGATTCATGATCACGTTGGGTGATATTCTGGAAGCCCTGACCGGAAAACGCCCCGCCGCGGCTGAGGCGCTGGCCCTGACCGAGGCAGCGGTTGATTCACGCCAAGTCATTCCCGGCGGGATGTTCTTCGCCCTTCCGGGCGAACGCACCGATGGTCATGATTTTGTGGAAGATGCCTTCAAGCGCGGCGCTTTGCTGGCCTTTGTACAACGAGAGATTTCCACCTCCCGTCCAATATTCGATATAACCTCTGTCCCTACCGAGAGCCCTCTCCCCGAGCCCCCCTTCATAATTCGGGTGCCGGATACCTTACGTGCACTTCAAGATATCGCTCGTTTCTGGCGGCGTAAGTTCTCACCCCGCGTCATCGGGATCACCGGATCGGTCGGTAAATCCACCACCAAAGAAGTCGTAGCAGAAGTTCTGAGTCAGCGTTATCGCACCCTAAAAAATCCCGGCAATCTCAATAACGAAATCGGTTTGCCGCTCACGCTTTTGCGCCTTGGAGCAGGCTACGACTGCGCTGTCCTTGAAATGGGTTTTTACGTACCAGGGGAAATTGCCTTTCTGTGCGATCTCGCCCTGCCCCAAATCGGGATTATTACCAACATCGGCACGGTGCACGCCGAAAGAGCGGGCTCACAAGAAGCCATTGCGCGGGGTAAATCCGAACTGGTACAAGCCCTGCCACCAGCACCAGAAGGAATTGCCATTCTCAACTACGATGACCCTTGGGTGCGTTGGATGGCCGATAAAACGCAGGCTCGCATTTTCTATTACGGCCTTGACCCTAAGGCTGATCTCTGGGCCGACAATATCGAAAGCCAGGGGTTAAAAGGATTACGATTCCGGTTGCATTTTGGGCACGAGGTGCTGCATTTGCGGGTGCCGATGCTAGGGCGACATGCGGTACAAACCGCGTTGCGCGCCGCCGCTGCTGGGTTGGTCTGCGGCCTTTCATGGCAAGAGATCATCCAAGGGTTACAGCAAGCCCGTAACCAACTGCGGCTAGTCGCCGTACGCCTGCCTAATGGCGCGTTGGTGTTGGATGACTCTTACAATGCCGCCCCCGAATCCATGTTAGCGGCTTTGAATCTCTTGAACGAAATCGAAGGGCGTAAGATCGCCGTTCTGGGGGATATGCTTGAACTCGGCCCCTACGAGGCTGAAGGCCACCGCCTGGTGGGCATTCGTGCCGCAGAGGTAGCCGACCATCTGATTACCTTAGGACAGCGAGCGCACATGATCGCCGAAGCCGCTCTCCACGCCGGCTTGCCCTCAACTCGGGTTGTTCACGTGGAAAATATCTCCCAGGCGGTAGAGGTCTTGCGTCAGATTCTGAGAGAGGGAGACGTGGTTCTGGTTAAAGGTTCGCACGGCCTACGCATGGATCGCATCGTTGCCGCACTGGAGGAAGCCGCATGAGAGAAACGTCCCTCGCCTTGGCGCTGAGTGGTTTGAGTTTTATGCTGGCGGTGATCTGGGGGCCGCCCCTTCTGCGGGTACTGCGTCATTTCCGCATCGGGAAACTCATCCGAGTTGAAGGTCCTGATCGGCACTTCACCAAGATGGGCACCCCTACCATGGGCGGCGTGCTCATTATCCTTCCCGTCGCCTTGGTGACCGTCCTACTCAATGCCGCTTCCTTGATCGGTGTGACTGTGCTAGGACGTTCAGTGTTGCTCCCCCTCTTAGTCATGCTCTCCTACGCCCTGCTCGGCGCGATTGACGATTGGGAAGGCATCCGTGGGCCACGCCGTGGTTTGGGAATGCGCGCCCGCACCAAGTTCTTGCTCCAAGTTGGTTTAGCGCTGGTGGTAGCCTTTGCACTGAAATATCTGTTGCAGGTGCCTGAATTGTTCTGGCCCGGGGTTCAACAACCGTTAACACTGGGCAATCTTTACATTCCTATCGCCGTATTCATCATTGTGGGCGCATCAAATGCGGTTAATTTCACTGACGGCTTGGACGGTTTAGCCGGATTAATTGCCGCTACGGCTTTTGCGGCCTACGGCGGCATCGCCCTGCTCCAGGGACAGGTCTTTTTGGGTCGTTTTTGCTTTACGCTGGTTGGGGCGCTGTTCGGTTTCCTGTGGTGGAACGTCCATCCCGCCCAATTGTTCATGGGCGATACCGGCTCGTTGGCTTTGGGTGCCACCCTTGGCGTGGTCGCGCTAATGACCGGTCAGTGGCTCTTGTTGCCGATCATTGCCATTATCCCGGTCAGTGAGGCGCTCAGTGTAGTTATTCAGGTCGCCTATTTCAAAGCCACCAAGGGCAAGCGCATCTTTCGCATGGCACCACTCCACCATCACTTTGAGTTGGGCGGATGGAGTGAAACCCAGGTGGTTCAGCGTTTCTGGTTAGTTAGCCTTCTTTTTGCGATGTTTGGAGTAGCACTGGCGTTGGTATGATGACACAGCGATGGCAAGGTCAACGAGTTCTTATCTTGGGCGCGGCACGGCAGGGTCTGGCGCTGGCACGCTATTTGGCTCAACGCGGCGCTGTGGTTACGCTTAACGATCAGCGGCCGGTAGAGCACATGGAAGCAGCCCGCCAGTCACTCCGCGATCTTCCCAACATCCAGTGGGTGTTAGGTGGACATCCTATTTCTCTGCTTGACCAAACCGATCTCGTCTGTGTTTCCGGTGGGGTACCGCTTACGCTTCCAATAGTGCAAGAAGCCATGCGCCGCAGTATTCCCCTTTCGAATGACTCACAAATCTTTCTCGAAGAAGCCCCTTGCCCGGTCATCGGTATTACCGGATCGGCCGGTAAAACCACGACCACCACATTGGTAGGGAAGATTGCCGAACGTGTTATGGAGCCCTCACACCGGGCATGGGTGGGGGGCAATATCGGTACCCCTCTCATTTCCTATCTCAATGAAATGCAACCGCATGACATTGCCGTCATGGAATTATCGTCCTTTCAGTTAGAACTCATGACGCGTTCCCCCCACATTGCCGCTATCTTGAATATCACCCCTAATCACCTGGATCGCCATGGCACCTTTGAGGCCTATCAGGCGGCCAAAGCCCATATTATTCAGCACCAAAACGCAACCGACTTCGCCATTCTCAACCGAGAGGATGAAGGTGCATGGGCATTGCGCGATCAGGTGCAGGGGCAACTCATTACGTTCGGGTTCAAACGTCCGCCACGGGGTGAACCAGGTACATGTCTGGAAGGTGATAGGCTCTGCTGGTGGGATGGCAGCGGGTTACAGCCCCTGCTCACACGAGAAGACATTCGTTTGCGCGGCGACCACAACATTGCCAACGTATTAGCCACCCTGGCCGTTGTCATGGCCGCAGGATGGGATACCACACCCGCTCGAGAAGTCATCCGCGAGTTCACCGGAGTCCCCCATCGCCTAGAATTGGTGCGGATATGGCGCGGCATTGCCTGGTATAACGACTCCATTGCCACCGCCCCCGAGCGCACCGCCGCCGCCATTCGCGCCTTCGATGAACCTTTGGTCTTACTGCTGGGTGGGCGAGATAAAAACCTACCCTGGGAAGAATTAGCCCGTCTGATCCACCAACGCGTGGATCACGTAATCGTCTTTGGTGAAGCCGCAGAAAAGATTTTGCACGCCTTAGGGCCACAACAGGCCGGGCAACGTCCCTACACCTTAGACCATTGCACTACGTTAGAAGAAGCCGTTCAAACTGCGGCTCGGGTAGCCGAGCCGGGCGATGTGGTGCTTCTCTCGCCGGGATGCACCAGTTTCGATGCCTTTCGCGATTTTGAAGCACGAGGGGAGGCGTTCCGCCAATGGGTGAAGCAACTACCGTAAATCCTGCCACGCCGCCGATGGTCCGTCCGCGCCCATTGCGATTGAGCCTGGACATTCCTCTATTCCTGGCCGTGGCTTTCTTGCTCGGGTTCGGCTTGCTGATGGTGTACTCCGCATCCTGGATGCCCTCTGCCAACCAGACTGGGGGCCGCAGTGTTTCCTACTTTTTCTTCAATCAAATCAAGTGGGCTGTTGTCGGCACGGTCATTGCCACCGTTGTGATGTATTTTGACTACCGCCGCCTTTATCCCTTAGTCCTCTACATGATGGGGTTTACCATCCTCTTGTTACTGGCCGTACTGATTTTCGGGCAGACCCTCAATAACTCCAAACGCACCCTGTTCGGAGGATCCGTCCAACCCGCAGAATTGGCCAAACTGGTCACCATCCTCTATTTGGCGGTCTGGCTGCAATCCAAACGAGAGGTGTTGAATAAAATCACCTTTGGGCTATTACCCCTGATCGGTATTATCGGCATTGTCGCGGGCTTAATCCTAATGGAGCCCGATTTCTCCACTGCGCTAACCATTCTGGCCATTGGTGGGTTGCTCTTCTTCCTGGCCGGAGTAGATGTACGTCAAATAATTTTGATCATCGCCGTAATTGGCGTGGTGGCTTTCTTGGTTACCAATTTCTCATCCACCGGCCAAACGCGCATCCGCGACTTTATCGCCGGCTTGCAAGACCCACTCGCGGCGTCTTACCATATTCAACGCGCTCAAGAGGCCGTGGTGCGGGGAGGTATCTTTGGCGTGGGTATCGGCGAAGGCACTACCAAACTCACCAGTCTCCCCCTCCCCCATCATGATAGTATTTTCGCCGTCATCGTTGAGGAAACCGGGCTGATCGGTGCGTTTTTCCTCATTGCCGGCTACCTGGTGATCTTATGGCGTGGGCTTCTGATCGCGCGGCGCGCTCCGGATATGGCCGGGTCACTGATCGCCGCTGGCATCTCGCTCTGGATTACCCTGGAAGCCCTGATGAACATTCTCGCCATGCTCAACCTCTTACCCGCGACGGGAAACGTCTTGCCCTTTATTAGTATTGGCGGCTCTAGTCTGGTGACCACCCTTACCGGAGTGGGGTTGCTGATGAGCGTAGCCCGTGTTGCGGCACGGGAAAAAGAAACCTCAGAAAGGAGGGTTTACGGTGCGGTTGTTAGTTTGCGCCGGGGGGACCGGCGGCGGCGTGTATCCCGCCCTCGCCATCCTGCAGGCCTTGGGCAATGAAGCAGAGAATGTGCTCTGGGTTGGAAGTGAGGGGGGTATGGAACGCGAGTTAGTCCTGCGCGCTCAGATTCCCTTCCAGGCCATCCCGGCTGCCGGCGTCCATGGCGTAGGCTGGCGGCAGTTACCGCGCAATATCCTGCATTTGATGCGCGGCACCCTGGCCGCCCGCCGCATCCTACGCGCTTATCAACCGGATGTGTTGCTTTTTACCGGCGGCTACGTGAGTGTGCCCATGGCAATTGCCGGTCGCTTCATCCCCAGCCTGGTCTTTGTACCCGATATTGAGCCGGGGCTAGCCTTAAAACTCATGAGCCGATTCGCCCACACCATCGCAGTAACCACGCCACGTTCGCGCCGTTATTTTCCTGCTACCAAAAATGTCGTGGTCACCGGGTATCCCATCCGCACCGAACTTGTAGGATGGCAGCGTGATCAGGCGCGCCAGAGGTTTGGGATAGACGAGGAAAAGCCTGTGCTTTTGGTGATGGGGGGGAGCAAGGGTGCACGTTCGATCAATCGCGCCATATTGACCCACCTAGAAACCATTCTGACTATGGCTCAAGTCATCCATATCACGGGCCAAACCGATTGGCCCGACGTGCAGCAACAGATGGCCCGCATTCCTGCCCACCTTCAGCGTTGCTACCATGCTTATCCCTACCTACACGAAGATATTGGGGCCGCCTTCGCAGCCGCCGACTTAATCTTATGCCGCGCCGGCGCATCCACACTAGGCGAGTTGCCATTCTTCGGCCTGCCGGCGGTCTTGGTGCCTTACCCCTACGCCTGGCGCTACCAAGCCACCAACGCCGCCTACTTAACCGAACATGGGGCGGCAGTCACCTTAGCGGATGCGGCGCTTTCAGAGGCACTCCTCCCTACCTTGCAAGACCTTCTCGGCCACCCCCAGCGCTTACAGCAAATGGCAACCGCAATGCGTTCTCTGGCTACCCCCAACGCCGCCGCCCGGTTAGCCGATCTTATCAAAACCTTGGCCGCCAAATCGCCTGCACCCCAAAAGCATAAGGAGGTGCAATGATCAGTCTCAATGTCTTCTTCTACATGTTTATCATCCTTTTCGCCCTCATCGGCGCTATGCGTGGGTGGGCCAGGGAACTCATCGTCTCGTTCAGCGTCATCTTGGCCATTTTTATCAACACGGTTTTGGAAACCTTTGTACCCTTCGTGCGCGATATCCTGACAAACTCCGGGCCGGCCAATCTCTTTTGGGTGCGGGTTGGCATCTTAGGCGCTCTTGTATTCTTCGGCTATCAAACACCCAATATCCCTAAAATTGCCGCCACCGGGCGCTTTGCGCGTGATCGCCTCCAAGACATCCTTTTGGGCTTCTTTTTTGGCGCCATTAACGGTTATCTGATTTGGGGTACCGCCTGGCACTATATGCATGTGGCTAATTACCCCCTGACCGCTATCCTTCCCCCGGATCCCAACACGGCAGCCGGGCAAGCCAGTTTGAACATGCTGCGCTATCTCCCGCCCGCCATGTTGACCCCGCCGATCATCTACATTGCTATCGCAATCGCCTTTGTGTTCGTTCTGGTGGTGTTTATCTGATGATGAGTCACGTTCATTTCGTCGGCATTGGTGGTAGCGGCCTTTCGGCCATCGCACGGTTCCTGCTGGAACGCGGGTACCGCGTCAGCGGATCTGACCGTTCGGCTTCGACAATGACCGAGCAATTAGCGAAGGCCGGCGCCCAGATCTTTATCGGTCACCACCCCAGCCATATCCAAGGGGCAGACCTGATCGTGCGCTCATCCGCCGTACCCATGGACAATCCGGAGATTCAGGCTGCCCAGGCTCAAGGTATTCCCGTTCACAAGCGTGAGCATTTGCTTTCCCACCTGATGGAAAATTCTATTGGGATCGCCGTGGCGGGCACCCATGGAAAGACCACCACTTCGGCGATGATCGCATGGGGCTTAACCCGGTTGGGTTTGGATCCTTCCTATATTGTCGGTAGCGCCATTCAAAACCTTGGGACAAACGCCCACGCCGGAAGTGGACCTCACTTTGTGGTTGAGGCCGATGAATATGACCACATGTTCCTGGGGCTGAATCCAGATCTCATCGTCATCACCAACATTGAACATGATCACCCGGATTGCTACCCAACCCCTGAAGAATACTACGCCGCCTTTGAGGCCTTCGCGCGGCGCCTGCGTCCCGGGGGCAACCTTATCCTCTGCACCGAAAACATCAACGCGACGCGCCTCGCCAAAACCCTGAAAACGCAGGGGCTCGCAGTATGGACATACGGCTATTCCTCATCCTCAGACTATCAGGTGATTAGTGAGCAGTCCAATGCACGCGGCGGATTATCATTTGAGGTCATCTTCAACTCCATGGGCGATACCTCTTATCCCCTAGCACAGGTCTCATTACAGGTGCCGGGTAAACACAATGCCCTCAATGCCCTCGCCGCATTGGCAGTTGCCCATCGCCTTGGTATAGACACTCAAGCATTTGCGGATGCTCTGGGTGAATATAACGGCACGGCACGGCGGTTTGAGATATTGGGTGAACACAAGGGAATCACCATTATTGATGACTATGCGCATCATCCCAGCGAAATTCGGGCTACCCTTTCTGCCGCACGTCTACGGTATCCCAACCGACGTTTGTGGGCCGTCTGGCAACCGCATACTTATTCTCGCACCCAAACTCTGTTGCCAGAATTTGCCCAAGCCTTCGACGATGCCGACCACGTGATTGTCACAGAAATCTATGCCGCGCGCGAGCCTAAACAGGCTTTTTCAGCCGCTCAGGTCGTACAGACCATGACGCATCCCGGAGCATTGTACATGGCGAGTCTGGATGACGTGACGCGTTACCTTAAAGAGCAACTGAAAAAAGACGACGTAGTGATCATCCTATCCGCAGGGGACGCCAATCAGATCGGTTACCATCTGCTCGAAGCATGGCGCCTAGAAAGCGAGGAATCCAATGTCCGTTCGACCCGATAATCGTCCCTCCCTCCATACCATCCCGGCAACCCTCCGCCCTGGAGAGAATAAGGAACGGCTTACCACGCCCCCCATCCAAAGCAACCTCTCCCCCACCCCAGCGCCGGGGAGTGCAGTCACTTCCTCATCCTCGAATCAGGTCGAAATCCTCGAACGCCTTATCGCTTGCATCAAGGCTCTTTAGATTTGCGAGAGATGATGATGCTTACTGCCAACCGACTGTCTCAGGATCAGATTGCACAACTGCGAAACCGCTTCGGTAAGCGACTGCGCCAGGACGTTCCACTGGCCAATTACACCGCAGCGCGCGTCGGCGGCAAGGCCGATTTTGTCCTGACCGCGCAGAGTGCCGAAGATTTGGAATCGGCGGTGCGCGATCTTTGGGCGCTCGAGGTGCCGTTTACGATCCTGGGAAGCGGCGCTAATGTCCTGGTCAGTGATCGCGGCGTGCGCGGGGTGGTCATCCTCAACCGTGCTCAGCGGTTTGAAATTCAAGTCGAACAAGAGCCGCCAACCGTGTGGGCCGAATCGGGGACCAATTTGGGACTTATTGCCCGTACCGTTGCCCGCCACGGATTAAGCGGCCTGGAATGGGCGGCAACCATCCCCGGCACGCTGGGAGGGGCTATCTACGGCAATGCCGGTGCCCACGGGCAAGACATGGCCGGAACATTGATCTTGGCAGAAATCTTGCATCGTGAACATGGAAAGGAAACCTGGTCGTGCGAGCGCCTCGCTTACGGCTACCGTACCAGCGCGCTAAAGCGAGAACCAGGAAGCGCCGTTATCTTAAGCGGCCTATTAAAACTTAGTCGGAGCACCCGTGAGGCAGTTCAAGCCCAAATGGATGCCTATATCACCTACCGTAAACGCACCCAACCTCCCGGCGCCAGCATGGGCTCGGTTTTCAAGAACCCCCCTGGCGATTACGCCGGTCGGCTGATCGAACAGGCCGGATTAAAAGGCACCCGAGTTGGAGGTGTGGAGGTCAGCCCGGTACATGCGAACTTCTTCGTCACCAGCGAAAACGCTACTGCCAGTGATTACTGGCGCCTGATCTGCCTGGTGAGACAAAGGGTCTACGAAACGTTTGGCGTCGCATTGGAATTAGAAATTGAACGCATCGGTGATTGGCACGATGAAGACACAAACGCTTAAGGATAGAGGAACCCCCATGAAAAAACGAATTGGCGTAATTTTCGGCGGTCGGTCGGGTGAGCATGAGGTTTCATTGCGCTCAGCCCGTTCCGTCCTCCAAGCACTCGATCCCCACAACTACGAAGTGATTCAAATTGGTATTACGTTGGACGGCGAGTGGGTAGTGGGTGAGAACGTCCTGGAAGCCCTAGAACAGCGCCAAACACAGCACCTAATGCGCGTTTGTCTACTGCCCGAGCCGGGGCACCATCGCCTTTACCTACGCAAGGTTCAAGGTGAGTACATCGTCCTGGAACCTTACCAAAGTTTAGATGTCATCTTCCCGGTACTGCACGGCACTTTTGGTGAGGACGGAACGCTCCAGGGATTGCTTGAACTAGCCGGAATCGCCTATGTGGGTGCCGGGGTCGCGGCTTCAGCGCTGGGGATGGACAAGGCCTTATTCAAACAGGTGATGCAAGCCCATCATCTACCCGTCGTGGAATACTTAGTTTTTACCCGCGCCGAAATTGAGACCGATCGTTTACGTGTGGTAGAACAGGCCGAGGCGCTAGCCCCTTACCCTCTTTTCACCAAGCCGGTCAACCTGGGCTCTTCGGTTGGGATCACCAAGTGCCACAACCGTGCCGAACTCATGGCCGGCCTGGAAGAAGCCGCACGATATGACCGCCGTATTTTGGTGGAGCGAGGAATTGACCGCGCCCGCGAAATCGAGGTCAGCGTGCTCGGAAATGAGCAGCCCATCGCCTCTGTGCCGGGCGAGGTCGTCCCAGATGAAGAGTTTTACTCCTATGCCTCGAAGTACTTGAACAACGCCACCCAGTTATTAATTCCCGCGCCTTTGAGCGAAACCCTGAGCCAGGAAATACGTCGTTTGGCGGTTGCCGCCTATCGCGCCGTGGATTGCGCCGGCATGGCACGGGTAGATTTCTTGCTCGATCCGCGCACCCAAGAGGTATTTATCAGTGAGATCAACACAATCCCCGGCTTCACCGAGATCAGCATGTATCCCAAACTATGGGAAGCCAGTGGCTTGCCTTATTCGCAACTGCTGGATCGCTTGATTAACCTTGCGCTTGAACGTCAAGCCGAACGAGAGCGTACGCAATACACCTATCGGAGGGGAGAATGAGAGGTTCGGAGAAAACAACGCCCAGCCGCGCCGAATTGGTACGCCAACGCCGCGCACAGACGACACAGCAACGCATCCAACGTGCCAAACAATCGGTAACCCGCCGCGAACACCGTCCGACGGTCATCGCGCGCGGCATGGCTGCGTCGTCGCCTTCTCCCAGTCGCCCGCTTCCGACCAGCAAGGTACGCCGCCAATATTACTTTTCTCTTAATGCCACCGGTGCCGAATTGCGACTGCCCGCTATCCCTGTGGTTAATCCGGGCTGGCGCCTTCTCTCCGGACTGATTGCAATCCTGATGGCATTAATCCTTTATACCCTCTTTAATGCCCCTTCTTTCCAGGTGCATCAGATTGAAGTCTCCGGCCTGCAACGCCTCACCCCGGCAGATCTTCAAGCGGTTTTAGCCATCAGCGGTAAACCCGTGGTCACGATTGATCCTCAAGCCGTCAAAGGTCAGTTGGAAATTGCTTTTCCCGAACTTAAGGATATCCGTATTCGGGTTGTTCTCCCTGCCCGCATCCTTATCACGCTCACCGAACGACAGCCCGTTCTGGCTTGGCAAGTGGGCAGTGATATCTACTGGATTGACCCTGAAGGCATCCTAATCCGCCCACGGGGTGAACCCGGTGATCTTCCCCTTGTTACTGCCAACGCCTTACCCCCTCTCTCAAATACCGACCATTCCGGGGGGAAGGAACAGACCCCTTCAAATCCTCCCGAAGTGTGGGGACAATCCACCTCCCCCCAACTCATCCAAGCCATTCTAAATTTGCGCCAGCGCCTTTCTCCTGATACCCCCCTGGTTTATGACGGCGAGAACGGATTGGGTTGGCAGGATCCCAACGGCTGGCAAGTACTGATCGGAAACTCTTTGCATGACTTCGAAGCCAAAATGCAGTTATATCAGATCATCCTAGAACAAATTCAGCAACGAGGATTACACCCCCAGTTGATCAGTCTAGAACACCTGCATGCTCCCTTCTATAAGTAAGCCTTCCGGAGTGCGGCTATGGACGAACCAGTTGTCGTAGGAATTGATATCGGCACCACAAAAGTATGCACCTTAGTTGCCAGAGTCGAGGGTGAACGCAATCTGCGCATCCTTGGCGTAGGCATTGAACCTTCCCAGGGCATCCGTAAGGGCGCCGTGGTGGATTTAGCGGCTGCCTCAACCGCCATCGCGCGTTCAGTTGAAAAAGCCCAACGCACCTCCGGATTAGA
The DNA here is from genome assembly GCA_964427505.1 of uncultured Thermanaerothrix sp. Lineage (GTDB taxonomy): Bacteria > Chloroflexota > Anaerolineae > Anaerolineales > Anaerolineaceae > Thermanaerothrix. The sequence continues at coordinate 43,189 of CAYRUO010000006.1, read as the reverse complement.
AATCACCTCCGCCCTGGTCAGCCTGGCCGGCTCCCATGTAGCATCGGTCAACAGCCGCGGCGTGGTTGGAATCTCAGGCGGCATCATTGACCAGGAAGATATTGCGCGCGCCCTGGAATCCGCGCAGGCCATTGCCATTCCTCATAACCGCCAAATCATCCACGTGATTCAACGCGGTTTTGTGGTGGATGGACAGGATGGCATCCGTAATCCCATCGGCATGCATGGTTATCGCCTCGAAGTGGAAGCCCATATTATTACCGCCGCCGAGTCCACCGTAGAGAACATCCGTCAATGCGTGGAAGCCGCCGGAGTGCAGGTCTCTCATTTTGTGCTTAACCCGCTGGCCTCAGGCGAAGTGGTGCTGACCGAAACCGAACGGCAGATGGGTGTGGTCGTCTGTGATATCGGTGGAGGGACTACCGACCTCGCCATTTACATTGATGGTGATGTCTGGCACACCATGGTGCTGACGCTGGGGGGTAACCACATCACCTCCGATATCGCCCATGGACTGCGCCTCCCCCTACCTCAGGCTGAAGAGGTTAAGAAACAATACGGGCACGCTGTTGAAAGCGAAGTTGACGCAGATGAAATCCTGACCCTGCGCACCTTTGGCCAGGAACATCCGGTGCAAGTCAGCCGGCGCGAACTGGCGCACATTATCGAAGCCCGAGTCGAAGAGATTTTCCTATTTGTTTTGGAGGAAATCAAACGTTCCGGCTACGATGGGCTACTACCCGCAGGTATGGTTCTAACCGGCGGGACCGCCCTCTTGCCAGGCATTCGAAACCTGGCCAGTTCGGTTTTAGGATTGCCGGTGCGGGTGGCTAAACCCGAGAACTTGGTCGGCCTAACCGATCAGTTGCAGTCCCCTGCATATTCCACCAGCGTGGGTCTGCTCCATTGGGCACTTTTGCTCAGCGAAGCAGCCCCTACAGCGCGTAAACATACCCCATTTCGAGGAGGTGGCATAAACACAGAAACCCTGAAGAACTTCTTACGTCGTCTTTTACCCTAAAAACCTGTGAATCCAAGGAGCGACAACCCTAATATTCAACAGGCCAAAACCATTAAGTCACCGGAGGAAACAACCATGGAAACAATCAACAATCCTTTGCCCGAATCCTTTGCTCGTATCAAGGTCGTCGGGGTCGGCGGCGGTGGATGTAACGCCGTTGACCGCATGATCGAGGAAGGTCTGACCGGAATCGAGTTTATTGCCGTCAACACAGATGCCCAAGACCTGCTGCTTTCTAAGGCCCCCACCCGTGTCCGCATTGGGGACAAACTTACCCGCGGTCTGGGTGCCGGTGGAAACCCGGAAGTGGGCCGTAAAGCGGCCGAGGAATCCGCAGAAGAACTCTACAATGTCCTCAAAGGCAGTGACATGGTCTTTGTAACGGCGGGTTTGGGGGGAGGTACCGGCACCGGCGCAGCGCCGGTTGTTGCCCAAATTGCCAAAGAGGTGGGTGCGCTTACCATCGGTGTGGTGACCCGCCCCTTTGCCTTCGAAGGTAGCAAGCGCGCCCAGGCTGCCGAAGCCGGTATTGCCAAACTCAAAGAGCATGCCGACACGCTCATCGTCATTCCCAATGACCGGCTGCTGCAAATTGTGGATAAGAAAATCGGCATTGTAGAGGCCTTCCGCATCGCCGATGATGTTCTACGCCAGGGCATTCAGGGCATTTCAGAACTAATTACCGTACCCGGCTTGATCAACCTGGACTTTGCCGATGTGAAAGCCATCATGTCCGAGGGTGGCGCCGCCCTGATGGCCGTTGGACGCGCTTCAGGCGAAGATCGCGCCCGTATGGCTGCCGAGCAGGCAATCTCCAGCCAACTGCTCGACATCACCATTGACGGCGCTCGGGGTATCCTGTTCAACATCACGGGCGGTCCGAACCTCACCCTCTTCGAGGTCAACCAAGCCGCCGCTATTATTAAGGAAACGGCTCATCCCGACTGCAACCTCATCTTCGGGGCTGTCATTGACCCGAATATGGGGGATGAAATCCGCATCACGGTCATTGCCACGGGGTTTGATCGTCCCGCGATGCGCGCCCCGGTGGTGGAACCCCGCCCAAACCGCGTTGAGGAAGGTCAGGCTCCGGCCCGTCCTGCACCCGCTCGCCCTGAGCCGCGGCCTTCCACCCCCACCCCACCACCCTCGCCGACGGAGTTTCAACCCCATGTCATCAACACCGATGACTTAAACGTGCCCGCATTTTTGCGGAAACGCATTCAACGGTAAGCCAACGGATCAAGCAGGCCCTGCCTGATCTTGATCACCTCATCTTCTAACAACGTGTGCCGATTAACTGGCATCGGCTGAAGGGAATGGTCTTTGTCCAGACCTTAACTTCAGTTTGCCTTCTTGTGCCTGCTTGTCGCTCCTTTTGGCTAGGGCTGCTCGTTCCTCCGGCGAGCAGCCCTTCGTCTATCCCCCGTATACAGGGATAACCTCTCCCCTAATTATGGGCAAAGTTCCATCTATCTGCACCCCAGCCGCCAGATAATCCCCCAACGAGCCTCCCATATGTCATCCTCCGCTGGATCAGGAATTTTAAGGTTCCAGATGCCTTTGGCATATTGCATAACTCGCTAAGTTATGCTAAAATAACACCAGTAAATATACGGCATAAAACCTAGAGAACCCCCATATATAGGGGTTCTCATTCGCTCAAATGACGAGTATGGGTAAAAGATTCCCGTACCCTAGAGGGTGGTGAGCAAGTCACCATGTGAGTTGTGTTATCCCGCATCCGGTCATCGTTATATTCATTGACCCCACACCGTCAGATGCTCTTGATCCTTTATTTGGAGGTGTTGACCCTTGCGCTGTCCCTACTGCCAAAACGAATACACCCGTGTCTTGGATACCACACACGACCAGCGCGGCGGAATCCGCCGCCGCCGCGAATGTGAGAAGTGTCATCAACGCTTTAGCACCTATGAACGTCCCATCTTAGCGACGCCGCTGGTGGTCAAGAAAGATGGAACGCGGGAAGAATTTGATCGTGAGAAACTGGTGCGCGGCATTCGCATCGCCTGTGCCAAGCGACCGGTATCGGCGGCAGAAATCGAACGCTTGGTTGGCGAAATCGAATCATCCCTCCAGCAGATGGGACGGGCTGAAGTGCCTTCGCGCGTGATTGGCGATATGGTCATTGCAGGGCTAAAGGAACTCGATCAAATCGCCTACATCCGTTATGCCATCGTTTATCTTAACCTTAACGATTTAAGGGCGATTCGCGAAGAGATTGACCGACTTTTAGAAGGATGAAGGAGTTCCCATGATGACCAAAAATCACACCCCCACCAAAAACGGCCTGTTGCCGACCCCTCCCCTACCCAAGGATTTGCCAACCGTCCATCTTACCGATAATGCCCGCCAGGTGTTGATCCGTCGTTACGTGCGCCGGGGTGAAGATGGACAACCGGTTGAAACTGTGGAAGAAATGTTCTGGCGCGTTGCCTACCATGTGGCTAAAGTAGAGGAGCAATGGGGTAACGATGTCATGCAGGTGGCACGCGAGTATTATCGTCTGTTGACCTCGAAGAAATTTTTCCCCAACTCCCCCACATTTACCGGTGCGGGTACTCCATTAGGGCAACTGGCAGCCTGCTTTGTTCTCCCGATCAGTGACGACATGGGACGTGAACCCGATGGCATTTTCCAAACGCTACGTGATGCCGCACTCATTCAGCAAACCGGCGGCGGCAATGGTTTTTCATTCTCCCGCTTGCGCCCGAAAGGAGCACTGGTCAAATCGTCAGCCGGTCAAGCCACCGGGCCGGTGGGTTTCCTCCGCGTTTATGATCACGCCTTTGGTGAGATCGCCCAAGGAGGAACACGGCGCGGTGCTAACATGGGGGTATTACGTGTAGACCACCCCGACATCGAAGAATTCATTACCTGCAAGACTGATGAAAACGCCATTACCAACTTTAACATTTCTGTCGGAATCACGGACGCTTTTATGCGCGCCGTAGAAAACGACGAAGAATGGGAACTGCGGTTTCCTGATGTGCGTTCCCCCCGCTACCGCGAGGTGCGCGGCACCTTAGAACAACTCGAAGCCGCTGGTGTCCCAATCGTAACCTACCGGCGTGTGCGTGCCCGCGATCTTTTTAACAAAATCGTCAAACAAGCCCATCACAACGGCGAACCCGGCGTCCTCTTCCTGGATACTGCCAACCGCTCTAACCCTGTTCCCCATCTCTACCCTCTGGAAGCCACCAATCCTTGCGGTGAGCAGTGGCTTGGCCCATACGAAAACTGCTGCTTGGGTTCCATTAATCTGAACGAACATTGTGGGCCAGATGGCACGGTAGATTGGGAAGCCTTGCGCCAATCGGTCGTAACCGCCACGCGCTTCTTGGATGACGTCGTAGATGCCAATGCCTACGTTCCTGCCGTCCCTCAACTCAAAGAAGCCGCACATCGGGCCCGCCGTATTGGCTTGGGAATTATGGGGTTGGCCGATCTGATGTACCATGTTGGCGTGCGCTATGGCTCGGATGAGGGTCAGGAATTTGCGGCTCAGGTCATGGAATTCATCCGCTTCCATGCCATGAAAACCAGCATTGACCTGGCTCGCGAACGTGGTCCCTTCCCCGCAATCAAGGGCAGCATCTACGACCCGGAAAACCCGACCTGGACACCCCCTAAACCTCTGACCCCGTACCGGCATGATTGGGGACGCCCGGCACTCGATTGGAACGAAATTATGGACGGAATCCGCCAGCATGGCATCCGCAATGCCGCTCAAACCACCATTGCTCCCACCGGCACGATTGCAACCGTAGCCGGATGCGAGGGTTATGGCTGTGAGCCGGTGTTCGCTTTGGCATATATCCGCCATGTCAACGACAACGGCAGGGATTTACAACTCACCTATGTCAGCCCGCGCTTTGAAAAAGCCCTGCTCGACGCCGGCATTTCGGAAGAGAAACGCCGCGAGATTTTCGAGCGCGTGCTTAAGGAAGGCACTTGCCAGAATATCCCCGATGTACCCGAATCTATTCGCAATGTTTTTGTGGTGGCTTCTGATATTACCGCCGAAGAGCACGTGCGCATGCAAGCCACGTTACAAGCCTTTGTAGATAATTCCATTTCCAAGACGATTAACTTTCCCGAGCATGCCACCGAGGAAGACGTAGCCACTGCCTACATGCTGGCCTGGAAATTAGGATGTAAGGGACTGACCGTCTATGTGACCGGGTCGCGCGAAAAGGTCGTCTTGGAAACTCTGGCAACCGCTGAAAAGAAGAAACAAGCCGAGGAACCCCGTAAAGCCGAAGCCCCGCAACAACTTCCCATCTGGCATGACCTTAAGAAGCCGCGCCCGCGCTACTTGCCCGGCTTTACCTACTCAATCCAGACCCCGCTGGGCAAGGCATTTATTACGATCAACGAAAACGGCGATGCTCAACCTTTCGAAGTCTTTGTCAATACTGCAAAGGCCGGATCGGATACCGCCGCTGTATCCGAGGCCATTGGGCGTCTGCTTTCTTACATCTTGCGCCTGGCTTCACCTATAGAACCCGCGCGGCGTTTGCGCGAGGCTGCGGACCAATTGCTGGGCATTGGTGGAGGTCGGTCGCTGGGCTTTGGACCTAATCGAGTGCGTTCGCTGCCTGATGGTGTTGGCCAAATTCTCGATGAGTATCTCCGCCAACGTGAAGAACGGCTCAAGGCTCAGTCCGCAGGCGATGCGTATTCTACCATCCCTGCGCCGGCCCCAGAGCCGGAGGAATTCATTCTCAAAAATCAACCCTTGTTGGAATTCGGTGATCTGTGCCCCGAGTGTGGTCAAGCCGCAGTGGTTAATGAAGAAGGTTGCCGCAAGTGCTATGCCTGCGGTTACAGTGAGTGCTGAGCCTCGACAATACACTTTAGTCCCAAAAGTTCCGGGGTGGGCGGTTTCCACCCCGGATTTATTCATCCCTTCCACCAAGGGGTGCCGAACACATCTTCGCGCGGCTGAAGCACCTCGGTTCGTCCCTCTTCCAGCCACAGCACCGCCGGGCGCCCGACCATATTGTAGTTTGATGCCATGCTCAGATGATAGGCCCCGGCGACGGGAACGGCAAGCAAATCGCCACGACGCAAGGGGGGAAGATCAATCGCTTCGATCAGGACATCTCCCGATTCGCAGAAACGCCCCACAACACGGCTGGGGTGATATTCTCCCGCGAACCCCTCATATCCCAAAGGAAGGGCTGTATAGCGTGCCCCATACAGCGCCACCCGAGGGTTATCGGCCATTCCCCCATCCACGGCAATAATTTGCACGCCGTCCACACTCCGCTTCTGCGAGCCCACGCGGTAGATTGCCACACCAGCCCGAGCAATCAGCCACCGCCCCGGCTCGATCACCAGCCGTGGTAACGGCCAGCAATATCGTTCACACCCCTGCATTACACTTTCACTTACGGCACGAATCCACGGCGTGGGGTCGTCAGGGGGATCGTCCGGTCGGTAACGCACTCCCCATCCCCCACCCGGGCTGAGTTCTTCGGGCACATAATCCGCCTGTTTTGCCAAAGCAAACAGCGCCTCGATGGCTTCACGATAAGGCTCAACCTCAAAAATTTGGGAACCCAAATGCGTATGAAGACCGCGTAAATGCAACCAGCGACTTGCTCGGGCTTTTCGAATTGCCTCTAACGCCTCACCGGTTTCGAGATAAAGGCCAAACTTACTTTGGGCATGCGCCGTTTGAATATGAGGGTGGGTGTGCGCCGCAATGCCCGGCGTAATTCGTAGCCATATCCGAGCCCGGCACTGCCGGGCATGTGCGATTTGCTCCACCCATTCCAGTTCATCCAGGCTATCCACCACAATGGCTTGAACCCCGACGTCCAATGCAGTGACAATTTCATCCTCGGCTTTGTTATTACCGTGGAGATGAATCACCGAAGGCGAAAAGCCAGCGCTTAACGCTACCTGTAATTCACCCTGGCTAACCACATCCACCCCAATACCCCAAGCGGCTAAATGCCGTGCCAGGGCGGGGGCAAAATAGGCCTTTGCGGCATAGGTCACTACGGCCTCACCCGAATAGTACTTACGCAGCAACTGCTTCAACTCTTGAACATGCCCTCGCACCGTTGCAGCGTCATAGAGGTAAAGCGGTGTCCCATGGACATCTACAAGGTCTGAAACTTGACAATCCCCGATTTGCAACCTCTTCCCATCCCAGCGGGTTGTGAGTGGAAACAGTGACCAATCCATAGGCAGGTTTATCCCCAATACTAATTTAGCGGGTTTGCGAGCGCCATAAACGTAACCACTTTACCGCTTCAATGCTCAAAAAGACAACGCTACTAAAAGCCAGACTGACCAGAAGGTCTAACAATGGCAAGGGGCGAGTGCGAAAGATATCTTGCAAAAACGGCACATAAACCACTGCCATCTGAAGCACAAAGGTCAACAGAACCGCCGCCAGTAACAAGGGGTTAGAGAAAATTCCCAATCGAATCAAGGGTTCGCGATCCGAGCGAATGGCTAAAACGTTCCCCATTTGCGCCAGAGTGAGGGTGGTAAAGATCATCGTCTGCCAGGTCTCGGTGCGTCCGGTGTATAGTGCCCACAGGCCCGCCAAAAGCGAGGTTACACCCATTTCAACCCCGATCAGCAAAACACTGGTTGCCAAGCCGCGCCCAAAGATGTTTTCTTTGGGCGAGAAGGGCTTGCGCCGCATGACATCGCGCTCTGCCGGCTCGACGGTCAAGGCCAAACCAGGCAAACCATCTGTCACGAGGTTAATCCATAAGATCTGCAGCGGCGTAAGGGGGAGTGAAAGCCCCGCAAATGGCCCTAACAGCATTGCCATGATTTCACCCATGTTAGAGGTCAACGTATATTTGATGAATTTGCGGATATTGTCGTAGATGCGCCGACCTTCTTCTACCGCAGCCACAATGGTGGCAAAGTTATCATCCAACAGCACCATATCCGCCGCCTCTTTGGATACATCGGTACCAGTGATACCCATGGCTACGCCAATATCGGCCTTCTTAAGCGCCGGCGCATCGTTGACGCCATCACCGGTCATGGCCACAATGTGACCGCGATTCTGCAGGGCTTCCACGATCTTTAATTTGTGCTCAGGGGAAACCCGGGCAAACACCGGGATATCTTCGACCTGCTGTTCCAATTCGGCCACCGAGAGTTGTGCCAGTTCCCGTCCGGTCATAACCCGACCGTCCTCAGCGATGCGCAACGTTCGGGCAATATGCAGGGCTGTCAGGGGGTGATCTCCGGTGATCATCACCGGACGAATGCCGGCCGTTTTTGCCACCTGCACGGCTTGGAAAACCTCAGGGCGAGCCGGGTCAATCAAACCGAACATACCGACAAAGATCAAACTGGACTCTTCGGCCTTGCTTGGGGCGTCGCCACCACTCCCCTCCCAGAAGGGGCGAAACGCAACCCCCAAAACACGCATTCCACTCTGCGCCATCGTGTTATTGGCGCGCACAATCCGCTCCCGCCAGGTTTCATCGAGGGGCTGGATTTGGTTATTGACCCAAACGCGATCACACACCTCCAACAAAGAATCCACTGCCCCTTTGGTAAACATGAGAAATTCAACCGGGCGCTCCCACAATTGTGAGAGACGATCGCGCACAACCGATAACTCTGCGGGCCACGCTTCATCCTGACGAACGCGGTGTAAAGTGCTCATCCGCTTGCGTTCTGAATCAAACGGCCACTCTTGCACCCGGGGGAACAGTGATTCCAAATCCTGTTTGAGCAGTTTGGCCTGAGCCGCCGCAATAACCAATGCCCCCTCCGTAGGATCACCCACCGCCGCGAACCCATGGCGTCCACCTTCTTCGGCAGGTTCTAGCGTAGCATCATTACACAGGGCGCCTCCCAATAACATCAGCGCCACCGAAGGCTGGCCGGTTAAGAGAGGGTGAGGATGAAGATCAGACTCAGGCTGGTAATAGTTCACCTCTTCCTGAAAATCCACGCGGTGCCCGGCAACGTCAATCACCGTTACCGTCATGCGATTTTCGGTTAGCGTGCCCGTTTTATCCGAGCAAATGACGGTAACCGAACCCAGAGTCTCCACCGCGGGCAACTTACGGATCAGGGCATTACGCTTAAGCATACGCTGAGCCCCTAGCGCTAAGGCAATCGTAACCACTGCCGGCAACCCCTCCGGGACAGCGGCAACAGCCATGCTGATAGCCGTTTGGAACATGACCCGAACGGACTCACCTCGCAATACCCCCAAGACAAACACAACCGCCACAATACCCAAAGCCGCCAGCGCCAAGCCACGCCCCAATTGTTCCAAACGCTTCTGCAAGGGGGTCGGCTCTTGCCCAACGGATTGGATCATGTCGGCGATTTTACCCAGTTCGGTGCGCATCCCGGTTCGGACAACCAGCGCCAGACCCCGTCCATAGGTCACCACAGTGCCCATGAACACCATATTGCGCTGATCGGCGACCGGCAAGTGCTCCGCGTTAATCGGTTCTACCTGCTTTTCCACCGGCTCCGATTCGCCAGTTAATACCGCCTCCTGAACCCGGAGATTCACCGCCTCGATCAGCCGCGCGTCCGCCGGCACAGCATCCCCGGCCTCTAATTGAATCACATCGCCGGGCACCAATTCGCGGGCAGAGATTTCAACCAGGTGACCCGAACGGCGCACCTTAACCTTGGGCACCGCCATTTTCTTCAAGGCGGCCATAGCCTTCTCCGCCTGGTATTCCTGCGTAAAACCCAAAAGGGCATTCAAGACTACAATGACGAGGATCACCAAAGCATCCGTGTACTCGTGCAAAAATACCGAAATGACGGCTGAGATAATTAGGATCACCACCATGATGCCGGTGAGTTGTTCCCACAAAATCCGCCAGGGGCTCTTCATTCCCCGCTCAACTAACTCATTCGGTCCCACCTCGGCAAGGCGACGTTGAGCCTCTTCGCGGCTTAAGCCATGATGCATATCGGTGTTGAGATGCTCCGCAACCTCATGAGGTGATAACCGATACCAGGCTTTTTCTTCCATGCTCATTGTTCCAACTCCTCAACGAAATCTTTCATTGCAAACAAAAAAGACCATCCCTTAACGTGGTGATGGTCTCGCTGATTATGTGGGTTACCGGAAGCCGCGGCTTCGTCTTGACGATAACCCACCCCATACTTTGGGCAGCTACTCCCCAATGTGTCTTTTAGTTTAACGCGCTTCACCAATCCGTCAAGGGTTAGGGTACCCACTGACCGATATCTGCCCAAGCGTAAGACAAATGGGTCGCCAGGTTAGCTCCCAAGCGTTTTCTCACCCGCTTGAGAACGTATTCCATGAGCGGCACTCCCCCCAGATCATGTAGTCGCGTCCCTATTTCGCACGCCCGGCGGTGGCGACAGTGAGCATTGAAAGCGCCTCCCGGACGTTCAGCCAGGAAGTCGTCCCGCTGCCCAATCTGGATTAATTCCTCAATCAGGCGTTCAATCTCAGGTTGATGTTCCTTAGAAAAGGGTTTCCGCGCCAGAAAATCCAACAATCCCATAGCAACTCCTTCCTGCTTCTTATTATACCTGTGAAATTTTTCAGTAGAGCATGATAAAATTTTTAGACCGATCTCATGCGCTGGATTTACCTCTCCCCCCATCTAGATGACGCTGTGCTCTCATGCGGCGGGTGGATCTGGTGGCAGACCCAACAGGGGGAAAAAGTCGAGATATGGACTGTTTGTGCCGGCAATCCCCCTGAAGGCCCCCTTTCCCCCTATGCTCAAACTCTTCACCAGCGGTGGCAAACCGGGCCCGAGGCTGTGGCAGTGCGCCGCCAGGAAGATCAGGAAGCCTGCCAACGCATTGGTGCCCTCCCGCGTTACTTTTCCATCCCTGATTGTATTTATCGTTATGATCCTGAGCGGGGTACCCCAATTGTCAATAGAGATGAGGATCTCTTCCAACCCTCACTCCCCCCTTCCGAACGCCCTTGGGTTGACATGTTGCGCACGCAACTCGAAGCCGCAATATCCGACACAGATATCCTAGTTTGCCCCTTAGCCCTGGGCGGTCATATTGATCATCACCTTGCCCGCACGGCTGTTGAGATCTTGGCTCCACCCTCGTTATGGTATTACGCCGATTTCCCTTATGCCCTGCAGGACTGTCAAACAGAATTGCGTCCCATCACCACGCATCGTCCGTACCCCCTTGACCTTCCGCCAGAGGCCCTCGATGCCTGGATCGAGGCGATTACCTGCTACCGGTCTCAGTTGAGCACCTTTTGGCCCGATTTACCGACTTTAAAATCCGAGATTTATTACTACTATCAGAATTGTAAAGAGCAAATCTTGTGGATGCCTTTATTATCAGCAAGATAAACAATGTGACACAATATGGTATCCAACGATTTGTGCTATACTGATGACATGGCACATGAAACCTACCCTTGGGTTGGTTGGGCAAAGCACCTCCAACGCTGGGGGATAGCACCACTCGTCGCCGCATTATTGGAGGGAACACGCCCTCTGCAGGCATTATTCGTTCAAGTTCTGCAGGGGAGCCAGCCACTCTTAACGACATCCCCGCATACTCCACAATGGCAAGCCCTTATTCATGTTCTTGAAGATGAAGAAGCCTATCGGACGTTTATTCACCTTCTAACCGAGGAAACTCAACCATGATCTCGTTCCTGAGCGTGATGGCACTGGTGATTATCCTATTCAGCGTGGGATTGCTCCTCTTTCTAAGCCTACGGGCAAAACGGCGACCGCGCTGGGGGCTGCGCCCGCTCACAGCATTTTCTGATCTCTCCCGGGCCATCGGACTTTCAGTCGAAGAAGGGACGCGCCTTCATCTCACTCTGGGAAATGCAGGCCTCACCCAACCTCACAGCGCTTCTGCTCTGGTTGGGCTACAGGCTTTGGAACGCATTACGGCGGTCAGTTCCATAAGTGACCGGCCGCCTTTGGCAACAAGTGGCGAAGGTAGTCTGGCACTATTGAGCCAAAGCACCCTGCGCGCAACGTATCGTCTAAATAATGCGCTGGATCTATACGACCCCAACCGCGGACGGTTAACGGGTGTTACCCCTCTCTCCTATATCGCTGGGGCAATTCCCATCGCCTATGACGAGGACGTATCTGCGCACTTGATGATTGGGCACTACGGTTCGGAGATTGGCTTGTTATGTGAAGCCGCCACACGCAATAAAGCCTTTACGCTTGCCGCCAGCGATTCGCTAGAGGCTCAAGCCGTCCTTTTTGCCGCGGCTCAGCAACCTTTAATTGGCGAAGAACTCTTCGCCGCGCCAGCCTATTTACAAACCGGCCCTGCTCATCTCGCTAGTGTCCGCGTCCAGGACATCTTACGTTGGGGCGTGATTGCCGCCCTTGTTCTGAGCGCTCTTATGGGAGTACTGGGATGGCTATGAGATCACCGATTGCCACCGCTATTGCCATCGGAGTGGGTGTCATTGTCTTGCTGGGCTACCTTTTCCCCCTCCCACTTCTTGACCCACTACGAACCCTATTCTTGGATTGGGCTATAATCCTGGCCGCGGTAGCCGGCCTGGTAGCCATTCTCAACCTCTTCAGAGTACACTGGCAGAAACTCAGTGCCCCCCGCAACCGCGATTATTACAGCCTCTTCTTTATTCTGGGTTTTGTTCCCACCCTGGCGCTCGGCCTGCTTTATGGGTCGGGGGACGCCCGCATTCAACCCCTGATAACGGCCATCCAACTCCCAATCGAGGCTAGTTTAGTGGGGTTACTTACCATAACCTTTGCGATTAGCGCAGTACGCCTAATGGCGACCCGCCGTTCCTGGATAAGCGGTTTGTTCCTGGCTAGCACTATTATCTTCCTACTTGCGGGAAGTGGCATTTTCTTAAGCGATACTGCTCCTTCATTCCTCAGAAACACTCTGGGCGCACTCAATCTCCTGCCCGGAGCAGGTGCGCGCGGCATCCTTCTCGGCATCGCATTAGGCAGTCTGTTGACAGGGTTACGAGTTCTCCTCGGTATAGATCGTCCATATAGTGAGTGAGTTTATGATGGATACTGTAATCTGTCCACAATGTGGCTCTGTCAATCCCAGCGAAAACGAGCGCTGTCAGTGGTGTTTAGCCCCTTTGCATCCCGTTCAAGATTCTGGGCAGGAACCCTTCTCGGTTGACTTACCTGACTGGTTGAAAGATATAGAGGCACCCTCACCCCCTCCCGAATCAACCGAAGAGGAACTACCGGACTGGTTGCTCGCGCTACGGCAAGAGGGTGAATCCACATCCTTAGAAGAACCTCTTCAGCCCGAAAGTGAGCCAGAAGGATTTTTAGCCCCTGACTTGGAAGGATTTTTATCTCTTGGCAAGGAAAAAGAAGAAACACCCATAGCCCCTTCTTCACCTCCCGAACCATCCGAAAGTGAGACCTTTCCTTCATGGGTAAGTCAGTCTGAAGGATTAACCCACGCACCATCTGCTTTTGAAGCCGTTCCCACCAGTCAACCAGAGGAAGGACTACCTGATTGGTTGAAAGCCCTCAGGGAGAAAGAAGAATTACTGGAGGGCGGAACACCGATTGAGAGCGGGGAGGAATCCACGCCCCCGACCCTAGCAGGGGTACCCCCAACTCTAGAGGTAGAAAAGTCGCCTGAGTGGCTCACAGATTTGCCCAGCGCTTCCACCGAGGACAAAGGGTTTGAAATCTCAGAAGCAGCCCTAGAAGAGCAAGAACCAGAATCAAGTGCAGTAAACCGGGCCGAGAGCCTTGAAGGTGAACCCTCTGCGGCTGTCGTTCCACCCTTTACCGAGATACCTGAAGACCTCACCGCCTGGTACGAAGAAGAGCCCGTTCTCTTCCCCGAAGAACAACCCCCTCTTACCTCCACCCCACCTTTATCAACCGACGAAGAGACTCTCTCCGTGGAATCATTGGACGCTGAGGGGGAACGCGAAGAATTCCCCCTGGGGACACCTCCTTTCAGCGAAGAGGAATATGCCGCCTGGTTAGATCAACTTAACCTTGAGGAAACCCTGATTGAAGAGGAAGTTCCCCCCCAGGTGCCCGCTTTTATCGAGGAAGCCCCCACCGAAACCACGCTGATGTCGGAAGGTGCGGTTCCGCCTTTCATCGAAAGCGAATTGCCGCAGTGGCTGGCCGAAACTCCCACCGATGAAAGCGTGGAAGGCGCAGTTGCGCCAACCGCAGAATTGCCCGAATGGCTGGAAGCCATGCGCCCGGTTGAAGCCGTTGCGCCATTACCGGCGCAGGAAAGCGAAGAGGACGCTCGGATTGAGACCAGTGGCCCACTGGCAGGGTACCAGGGCGTTTTACCCGGTGAACCCGAAGCCCTGCGTTATTCGCGCCCCCCTGTCCATGCCGTTCGCCTGAACGTCAGTGAGAAACAGCGTGCCTATGTAGCCCTCCTCGAAAGCCTGGTCTCTGCTGAAAGCGCCCCTATCTCGCTTCGGGTGCAGAAACCGATCTCCACGACTAGCCCGGTTTTGCGTCTGGCTATAACGCTCCTGCTGGCGGCAGTTCTGTTGCTCGGATTGACTTCAGGAACTCCGATAAGCGGATTACCCTCTCTGTTCCCAGCGGAAGCAGTGGCCTTTGCCACTACAGCAAACACCCTTGCGTCGGTACATCCCGCGCCACGAGTGCTGGTAGGGGTGGAAGTTGATGCCGGTTTTCTCCCGGAGATACGTACCGCGTCGGTCAATGTCCTTAGCGATCTCATGCGTCAAAACGCACGGCTGGTCTTCATCACCACGCAATCCAATGCCTCCGTGCTCGCGATAACCCTCGCTCAACAAGCCGCTCAGCAAGTCCCCGAATATGCCCTTTCGGAACAAAGCCTCCATTTGGGTTATTTGGCGGGCGAAGCCACTGGTTTGGCCGCTTTTGCACATCAACCCACAATTGCTGTGACCACCACTTGGGATGGACAGGTAGCCTCGAATGCCTTACCCCTCCTCGGAATAACCGGTTTGCAGGATTTTGACGCCATCCTTTTAGTGACCGATAGCGGCGAGCGTGCCCGGGCATGGCTCGAACAAGTCCGTCCGCTTTTCCCCGAACGCCCACTGCTCATTATCGCCAGCGCTCAAGCTGCACCTTACCTTGCCCCTTATATGCAGTCCGGGCAGGTAACGGGTTTGATCAGCGGATTGGTGGGAAGTATGATGTACACACGCCTAACCCAAAAAGCAGGTGGGGAGAATCCAGCCCTGTGGAGCGCTTATCAAATGGGTAGCCTTACGATTGCTTTGCTAATCCTGCTGGGAGGATTGGGCAGCACATTACGAGCTGCCTTCCCGGCTTCCAAAACCACCTCGAGGCGTTGAAACTCTATGACCGATGCGCTTTGGACTTTGGTCGCCTTTCTACTAACTCTGGCCGTGCTTTCATATGCCATTGGGGATAACCCGCTTTTTCGAATCGCTATTTACACATTCGTCGGGGTTTCGGCCGGTTACTTGGCGGTTGTCCTTATAGATCACATTCTCATTCCGAAGCTAATTGCCCCTTTGGGTAACTCCGGTGCTTCTTGGGGGATTGTCGCCATCCCATGGTTGCTGAGCCTCCTGCTTCTGGCGCGTCTGGTACCTCGGTTATCCTTCCTAGGCACCCTCCCTTTGGCCTTCCTGGTCGGTGTGGGCTCCGCAGTCATTATTAGCGGGGCGCTTTTCGGTACTTTATTTGGCCAAATTCAGGCAGCAGGGCTCTCTTTTTCACCCCCTCAACGCGAGTCCATCGGATGGATAGGCGGATTGATACTGCTCTTTGGCACCATCACGACCTTGTTGTATTTTCAATTCACCGCTCGCCGCACACCCGGCAAACCCGTAACGCGTCCCCCATGGGTCGAGGTAGCGGCGAAGATTGGGCAAGCGTTTATCGCCATTACCCTGGGGGCTTTTTTCGCCGGGGTCATCCAGACCTCGCTCACCGTACTGATCACTCGATTAGATTTCATCCTTCAATTCCTTAAAACCCTTCTACCCTGAGATGCCGTCTTATGAGTTCCTCCATCGTTGAAGCCGAATCCATACTCGCCGTTGACATCGGAAATGTTTTCACCCGCGCACTGCTCTTTGATGTGGTCGAAGAGCGTTACCGCATGATCGCAACTGCCCAAGTGAGAAGCACAATCGGGGCACCCTTCTTTGACATAAGCGAAAGCATCTTCCAGGCTCTCACGCGCCTAGAAGAGATCACCGGGCGACATCTGATGGAGGAAGCCCATTTGATCCTTCCTACCCAAGATGATGGTTCGGGAGTAGATCGCTTTGTGCTCACGTTCTCGGCGGGTCAGCCGTTGCGTGTCGTAGCGATGGGACTGCTGGAAGACGTTTCACTGGCGAGTGCTCGTAAGGTCCTTGAATCCACTTACTGCCACATTGTGGAGCAGATCAGCCTGAATGATCGGCGCAAACCCGAAGCCCAAATTGATGCGATCCTGCGCGCTCGCCCGGACCTGGTGCTCATCGCCGGGGGAACGGATCAAGGCGCAACACGTTCGATGGCAAAACTGATAGACCTCTTGGTGCTTACCCTCCAACTGCTCCCCCCCGAGAGCCGACCAGATGTGCTTTATGCCGGCAACACGGCGATCACCAAGCAAGTGACTGACCGCTTGGAGCCCTTTGTGCGCCCCCATGTTGTGCCCAATGTGCGCCCCAACATTGACCAGGAAAACCTATTACCGGCACAAGAAAAACTCTCGGAAATTGTTTACCTGCGCCGTTCACATCAATTGGGTGGCTTGCAATCATACAGCACTATCAGTTCAGTCACCCCCCAGCCCAGCCTGCGCGCCTTTGGGCGGATGATCCAGTTCCTCAATAAGTTGTCCGGCACCTCTCAGGGAGTTCTTGGCATTGATTTGGGATCGGCCACAACCGGTGTAGCCGCTGCCCGACAAGAGATTTTCTCCATGTTAGCCTTACCCTTTGGCTCGGGTTATGGGCTGGCCGCCGCGCTGGAGCGAACGCCACTGGAAAGCATTACCCGCTGGCTTCCCATGCACGTCCCCGATGAAACGGTCAGGGACTATTTATGGCATCGAACACTATACCCGGCCGCTGTTCCCCAAGGTCTGGAGTTCCAAGCCATCGAACAGGCCATGCTGCGCCAAACCCTGGCTTTGGTTGCCAATCGCATCTCCTCCGAGGAAGGGATATACGGGTTCGAGCCCATTCTAGTTAGCGGTTATGCGTTAACCCAAGCCCTCTCCCCGGCGCAAGCGCTCCTGACCCTTTTGGATGGACTTCAGCCAATCGGCGTCACTACGTTTATCCTTGATCCCTATGGACTGTTGACGGCATTAGGCGCCATTACACCACTCAACCCCACTCTGGTCGTCCAAACGCTTGAAAGCAATGCCTTACTTAACTTAGGCACGGTCATTGCGCCGATCAGTGCGGCTCGCTACGGTACTCCTATCCTCAAAGTGCGCTACGAATTGGAGAACGGCGAAACCTCGACCGTTGACGTGCGCCAGGGGATGTTGGTGCCACTGCCCATCCCTAATGGGCAACGCGCACGTTTACATCTTCATCCTCTGCGCCCTCTGCATCTAACCCCCACCGGGAAAGACACCACACGCAGTTTTAGAATCACCGGGGGATTACTGGGAGCGGTTATTGATGCGCGGGGACGCCCCCTGGAACTCCCCTCTGACTCGGCCCGCCGCCGCGATCTGCTCAAGCGTTGGATGGCAGCGCTTGGTTCATAATCTGGCATAAACCTTGCATGGGAAAACACTATGACCATGATCTTACCTGCACACCACATCCTCCCGCTTGCTCACCTGCGCCGTCTGCGACTACTGAACGGCAAAGGACGGGTGCTGGTGCGCCCAGGCCAAATGGTTGAAGCCACCGATGTCATCGCAGAAGCCCCTGCGCCTGGGCAACACTTGCTTCTTGATGTGCGCAAAGCGCTTGGCGTTCAGCGCGTTTCCGAGGCGGAACGGTTAATTGAACGTCAGGTCGGCGAACGGGTTGAAAAAGGGGATATTTTAGCCCAGACCCGCGGCCTTTTCGCCCGCATTTTACGTGCACCCGTTGCAGGCCAAGTGGTAGCCATATATAAGGGCCAGATTCTTCTGGAAACGCAACCTCAGCCCTATCGTCTTCTGGCCGGATTGCCGGGTCAAATCGCCGAAGTTTTTCCCGAACGCGGCGCAATCGTTGAAACCCACGGCGCACTCATTCAAGGGGTTTGGGGCAATCAGCAAAGCAATCACGGGTTGCTTACCATGCTCGCCGAAACTCCCGATGCACCGCTCAAAGCCGATATGTTAGATCTGACCTTGCGGGGTAGCGTCATCGTAGGTGGAACATGTGACCAAGCCGAAGCCCTCAAATCAGCGGCGGAAATCCCGGTGCGTGGGATCATTCTAGGCAGTTTATCCGCCCCGTTGCTACCCCTAGCCACCGATCTCAATTTACCCGTCATCCTTCTTGAAGGTATTGGGCAAATCCCGATCAACCGCCTGGCATTTCAATTATTGAACACCAACCAGAAGCGCGAGGTCTATCTGCAAGCGTCCTGGAATCCGGCACTGAGCGAAAAACCCGAAATCGTCATCCCACTACCCGCCGAAGGCAAAGCCCCCGAAGAAGCCGTTGAGGTTGCGCCGGGCCGGACGGTTCGCATCATACTACCCCCTCATGCCGGAGTAATCGGAAAAATCATTCAACCCCACAGCACCGTGCTTTTGCGCAGTGGTCAACGGATACCTGCCGCAGAGGTTGAACTAGAAAACTCGCAAAGGGTAACCGTGCCATTATTCAATTTAGATATCATTGCCTGAAAAGTATAAAACAAGGAGAGGTGAACCATGGACTTCCGCAGCAATTTTGAGGATGAAGAGCAGGGCTACAATCAAGGCTCATCTAACGCCGAAAATCCTTTTGAAGAGACCCCCATCGAGGGCGAGCCCGAAGGGGGTGCCCCAGGCCCTAACCGCAACTTCATCATCGCGGCCGCGGTCATCGGTGGGATTTTCGTCCTGGCAGTGATTGGGTTGATCGTTTTTGCCCTCATCTCGGCCAACCAAAACCGGGCCCGCCTGCAAGAACAGGCCGCACAGATCAATGCCCAAAACACGCTGACGGCAATGTATGCCACCCAAACCGCGCAGGCTTTCGCCCTTCAGCAAACCCTGCTCGCCCAGCCCACACCCACCACTGCCGCAACGCCCGTGATTATCGTTCCTACGGCCACTCCGGTGCCGACCAATACCCTCTCACCCGAGAATATGGCCCGCACGGCTACTGTGGCAGCCTTCCTGACCCAGGTTGCGCAGGCGGCTACCGGCACGCCTCAAGCCGTAGGCCCCACCCCGACCAGCACCGCCTTGCCAACAACAGGGTTTGCAGATGAAGTGGGGTTACCCGGCTTGCTTGGCCTGGCGGCACTACTGATCATTGTCATTGTCATCACCCGCCGCTTGCGCTTCTCGACCACGCGCTAGGGAGATTCGGGCACGCTCGCCTTCTCAATCAATCGCCTTAACCCGCCAAATGATAAGGCAGGGGTTTATACAGACACCCCTGCCTTGCTTAATGTTCCGTTGAGTTTTTTGATTTAAGCCATTTGGTTTGCAACGCTTTCTCCATAAGCGAGAAGAGCGCGCACCATGTCCGGAGATCGTCCTTCAGCGTAAACACGCAACACTGGCTCGGTCCCCGAAGGGCGAATGAGCAACCAGGAATCATCTGCCAGAATATACTTGACCCCGTCTAAGGTACTAACCTGCACCACTGATTCGCCCCCAATGTGTGCCGGAGCTTCATCTCTCAACCGCGCCGTCATCTTCTCCTTGGAAACCGGATGACGCAAACGCATATCCTTGCGCTCATAATACGCAGGCCCAACATCCTGGAGCAGAGAGTCCACGAGTTCGACCAGTGTGCCACCTGACTGAGCAACCATTTCCACGATCAGCAGTCCCATCAGGATACCGTCACCTTCGGGGATATGCCCCTTGAAAGAAATTCCTCCCGATTCCTCGCCCCCGATAAGTACATCTTCACGCAGCATGTGATCGGCAATGTGATTGAACCCGACCGGCGTCTCGTAAAGCGGCAACCCGTACCGCACGGCCAGGCGATCAATCATGCGGGTGGTAGAAACGGTGCGCACTACAGCTCCCCGCAAGCCGCGCTTTTCCACTAAATAGCGTAAGGCCAGTGCCATGATTTTGTGCGGGTCCACAAAATTGCCCCGCTCATCCATCGCGCCAATGCGATCCGCATCACCATCAGTTGCCAGGCCGAAATTACCTGCCCCGGTGCTGATTGCACCAGCCAAGGCCCCCAGGTAACGTGCAATTGGCTCCGGGTGTACGCCACCAAAACCGGGGTTCATTTCACCCCGAATTTCAAAAACTTCACACCCGGTTCCTTGAAGTAAACTGCGAATAACCCCTCGCCCTGAGCCATACATCGAATCCACAACAATGCGTTGTGGATTCTCCGCGATTGCATCAAAATCAATCAGGCGGCGCAAATGCTCGCCGTAGGCAGGAATAGGGTTAAAGCGTTGAATTAGTTTAAGTTGACGCGCTTGTTCATAGTCCATCAAGTTAGGACCGCGTCCTTGCGCTTCATTATCATTGAGATAAATTTCAACCCGTCGGCACTGCTCCGGAGAGGCCGAGCCGCCAAAAGCCGCCTTAAGTTTCACCCCGTTATAACGCGGAGCATTGTGCGAAGCCGTGATCATCACCCCGCCAATAGCCCCCAAATGGCGCACAGCATAAGAGATTGCTGGCGTGGGCGCATCGGCCTGACTGAGATACACCGTAAACCCGTTTGCCGCTAATACCCGCGCTACTTCCTGCGCAAAACGGTCCGAGAGAAAACGTGTATCAAAGCCCACCACCATAGTTTTAGGATCTACGTTCATACCATCCCCCAAGCCGTTTAGCCATTGATCTGAAGCCACCGCATCTGCAATGGCCTGTGTCACCAGGCGTAAGTTATGAAAGGTAAAGGTGTCCGAGATGACTGCGCGCCAACCATCGGTACCAAAATGAATTGTCATCGTTCAATACCTCTCCCAATGTCAGAATTTTGTGAATTTACCATGCCGGCACGGGCGTCGCCGTAGCCAGCAAAGATTGCATGATCCACCCTTCAACCCCCTGTTGGGTGCGAACCTTAACCCACAGAATTCCCCCTTCACCCGCCACCGGATCAGAGATCACCTGCACGAGGGTCTCGTTAAGAAGCGACGTTAATACCCGCCCATCCGGCGATTCACGCACAAATGCCCCTCCCCCGACTTGCGCCGCCACCCGTGCCCAAACGGGGGTAGGCTCTGGCGTGAAGGTCGCCGAAGGGGTTGGCGAGGGCTTTAAGGTGGCCCACAGGGTGGGGGTAACGGGAAACGGCGTTTGGGTTTCTAATGGGTGGGGTGAGATGATCACGGTAGGCTGAGGTGTAACGGTTGCTAACGCCACGGGCGTCAGGGCAGAGTTCTGCCCATTCTCAATCGGTGCACTTGGGATTACATTAGAGAGTGCGATAATGCCCAACAGCAGAACCGGTCCCACACCATATCCCCACGCGCGGGGACGCCAACGTAGGGCTAGAAAAGTGCCCCAGGATACCAACCACACCGTTAAGAGATGCAGGCCAGCCGTCCGGATACCGATAGAGAAGAGATCCGGTTTTTGTCCTCCCCACCCATAGCCGGCAACTCCCAGGGGCAATAAAAGACCATACGCCAAAACCAGATTAACCACCAGAGGACGCTGACGAGGCGCCTGAGCCAGTAAGAACGTAATCAATGCACTCCCCAAAGCAGTAATAGCCCATTCCAACCCACCCCATCGTCCGTAAAAGCCAAGTAAAGCGGGTTGCCAACCCGGTGAGAGCATGGTCTGAAGCCACCCTGAAACGGCCCCTGCTACCAGAGCCGCCACCCCTACAAAGAGCAAACCACCTAGTGTATTGAGCAGAAACGCCGTCGTTCCCCCAAAGACGACCAGAAGACCCCCGATCACCGGCCCGAGAAAAGGACTGACCAACAGTGCCAGAAAATATACAATCGGGGCATCGGATACGAAGGCGACCCCAAGCAATAGTGCACACAGCAGTGCCGCCAGGTAGAAATCAAAGCCTGCGCTTAGCTGATGTTGCAAACGCCCCAACCGCGCTTCCCGGTCCTGTCCCTTGGATGTGAACTGAGTGCGGGACGAAGGTTGAGGCCCTCCAGCCTGGGGTTTGGGTTCTGATGGAAGCGGTTCGCTAGTTGGCAAGTTCATTGGCGCAACGTAGCCACAAGTCTCATCGGGCGTTCCAGCAGTTCAAGCGCTGTAAGGATATCCGGCACCACAACATCTGCCGCCAGCAAGGTGGGAACAGCCACCCCTTCGCGCGACATAACACAAATGCCCAGACCCGCCTCGCGTAACATCTCGGCATCATTAGCCCCTTGCCCAATGGCAACAACCCGCTCCGCACCTAACTGGCGAACAAAGGCCGCCTTTTGAGCCGCTTCGTTCCCCGGCGTCAAGCGCACGGCTTTAAGGTTCAGGTGGTGATCAATCGCAGTTTGCCGACCATGGGTATCGGCTGTGATCAAGTGGATGGCCAACCGGTCGCGCAGAAGATTTAAACTGCGATACACCCCGTCAATTAATTGACCATCCAGGGCCAGAGTGCCGTTGACATCACAGACCAGATGCTCTAATTGCAGTGTTCCACGACCAGGGATAACGAGTTCAATCATGCGATTATTATAATACAGAGCACCATAACGATCTTCGCGGTAAAATAGGCACTATGCGCTACCCAACACTTACCTCCCTGATCCTCATGATTATTCTTGCAGGCCTGGTGGCATGTGCCCCTGCAGGTTCCTCGCCATCGCCCGTCCCCACCCAAACAGCACTAACGCCCTCATCTTCTACCGAAATGCCCTCAACGCCCACCTCGGCTGTCTCCGAACCTTCCAAGGCAGTGATCATCAGCGAGGGCAATCCTTGGGAAGATCGGGTCATTACCTGGATCCGTGAACGGACAACCGCGCAGGGGTGGGAGGTTGAAGTTCAGCGCAACGCTCAACTTAACGCCGGAGACTCAAGCACAGCCCTGGTCGTTCTTCTTGCCCCCACTTTCGATGTCAATGCCCTTGTCGCCCAACATCCTAATCTTCCATTTGTTTTCATCGCCAATGCCCCCTTACCGGAATCACCTAACCTAACTCAAGTGATTCTGCGCGACGATCACCTTTATTTCCTGGCCGGCTACCTTGCTGTGCTGATTGCACCCGATTTTCGCGCAGGCGCCGTTCTCCCTGAGGGTGCAGATACTGCTGTTCAGGCCTTCCGCAACGGCGCCTTTTACTTATGCGGGCGGTGCGTGCCTGCCTATGGGCCGATCGTACCCTTCCCTGTTACCGCGACCCTTGCCCCTAATGCTTCGGTAGATACACTGCAAACTACTTTGACCGAACTGAACCAAAACCGCCTGGAAACACTGTTTGTCCCCGCCGAACTGCTCAGCCCTGACCACCTGCCGGTGCTGGAATCAACCGGTTGGAGACTAATAGGCACGTCCCTACCCCAAGATCCACCATCGAACTGGGCTGTCACCATGACATTTGACCTTGCGCAAGGGCTAGAAACCGCATGGCAAGCCGCGTTGATAGAAAAACAAGCCGCCACCATCACAGTCCCCATAACATTGAAAGACATCAATTCCCAGTGGCTAACCCCGGGACGGCAAAGGTTAGCCGAACAGATTATCAAAGACCTTCAAGCCGGTTGGATTTATCCTTTGACGCCCCCTTGATCCTGTGCGGAAGACCCCATAAATTCTTCCATGGTCGCTTGTCCGGGCTGATTGATGCCCTCACGCCGCAACACTTTCCAGACCGTTAGAACCAGGATTTTTAGATCCAGCCACAGCGACCAGTGATCTACATACCAAACATCCAAACGGAATTTGTCTTCCCAAGAGAGCGCATTACGCCCATTAACTTGCGCCCAACCGGTTATTCCCGGTAAAACGTCATGGCGTCGCATCTGTTCCGGGGTATAACGCTCCAGGTATGCCACTAAAAGCGGGCGAGGCCCCACCAGACTCATCTCCCCACGCAGGACGTTAAAAAGTTCGGGCAACTCATCCAGCGACGTAGCGCGCAGAAACCGTCCCAACGGTGTCAGGCGTTGCGCATCCGGGAGAAGGTTACCGTTGGCATCATAGGCCTCACGCATCGTGCGAAATTTATACAACTTAAAGATCCGTCCCTTATAACCGGGCCGCGGCTGACAAAAAAAGACAGGGGGCCCCTCGAACAGCAAAATAGCCAGGGCGATCAACCCCATGAGGGGCAATGCAATAACCATGCCCATAAGGACGAACAGCAAATCCAAAACTCGCTTAGACCAAGGGATACCTTCAGGTAACCAACGCATCGCTTTTGCATTTTACCAAACTCCGCGCTTGGATTATAATTTTTGCCACACTGCATCCAAAGAGGGAAGGAACAATGTTGCTGAGGATTAACATCGAATACTGCGCGGTTTGACACTACACGGAGCGCGCCATCGGTCTGATGGCTGAGTTGTTGAAGAATTTCGAACCTGAGATCGAGTCCATTACGGTAATCCCTTCTGACGGCGGACGGTTCGAAGTCACGGTCAATGATCATCTGCTTTATTCCAAACTAAAGACCGGGCGACATGCCGAACCGGGTGAAATCTTAATGTTGGTGAAAAAATTTTTACAGGAAGGATGAGGATGAATCAGAAAAAAGGTCGCGTCTTTTCCGGGGCTCGCCCCACAGGCCGCCAACACCTTGGCAATTACTTGGGCGCTATCCGCAATTATGTAGCGCTCCAAGAGGATTATGACTGCATCTACTGTATTGTTGACGTTCATGCCCTGACCACGCTTGAAACCACGCGGGAACTGCGCCAGAACACTTATGAGATGGCGCTGGATTGGTTGGCCGCCGGGATTGACCCTGAAAAAAGCATCATCTTTGTGCAGTCACACGTGCCGCAGGTCATGGAACTGCACACCTACCTCTCAATGGTCACCCCCTTAGGGAAATTGACCGACTTACCTACCTTTAAAGAAAAAGCCCGCCAACAACCCCACAACGTAAATTACGGGCTGGTAGGCTATCCGGTGCTAATGACCGCCGATATTGTCCTCTACAAAGCCAACCTGGTGCCCGTAGGGTTAGATCAGGCCCCTCATATCGAATTCGCGCGCGAGGTTGTACGCTCTTTCAACTACCGCTATAACACCCAGGTGCTCATTGAACCGGAAATGAAGGTCACCGAAGTGCCTAAAGTCCTCGGTATTGACGGCCAGCAGAAGATGAGCAAGAGCCTCAATAACCACATTGAACTCGCCGCGACACCTGAAGAAACCCTACAGCGGGTGATGCAAATGGTCACCGATCCGCAACGGGTGCGGCGCACCGATCCCGGCAACCCCGATGTGTGCAACGTCTTCACCATGCACAAGGTGTTCTCCAAACCCGAGGAAATCGAAATGGTAAATATCGAATGCCGTCGTGCCGGTATTGGATGCGTAGATTGTAAGCGCCTCTTTGCCCGCAACCTTAATGAGCACCTGGCGCCGTTCCGCGAAAAACGAGCCGCTCTTGCTCAAAACCCGGACACTATCTGGGACATCTTACACCAGGGCGCTGAGAGAGCGCGCGTCATCGCCGAGCAAACTATCCGAGAAGTCCGTGAAGCCATTGGGTTACCCTGATGCGGGCACTGCTCCAACGGGTGCGTGAGGCCAGCGTGCAGGTAGAGGGTCAAACTGTAGCCCACATTGGGCCCGGTTTCGCCATTCTGCTGGGCGTGGGTCTAGAGGATACGGCCGAGAAAGCCGCCGCTCTAGCACGTAAGATCGCTTTCCTGCGCGTCTTTGAAGATGAAGCCGGCAAGATGAACCTTTCCATCCAGGATGTGAAGGGCGAGGCGCTGGTCGTGTCTCAGTTCACCCTTTATGCCGATACTCGGAAAGGAAATCGCCCCTCATTTACTCAGGCTGCACCGCCAGATGTGGCTCGTCCCCTGGTAGAGACCTTTGCAGAACACCTGAAATCCTATAGTATCCCCGTACAACAGGGTATTTTTGGCGCTCATATGCTGGTGTATATCTTGAATGATGGGCCGGTCACCATCTGGCTTGAGCAATAAAAAAGAAGATAATGAAACCAAGTTCCCTGGTGTTTTTGGTTGACACGCTCAAAACAGGTATGGTAATATCTAATTACCATCGGTCCGTTGCTACGGACTGATTTGATTACCCCAAAAATTCTAGCGAGGAGAAAGGAGAGGACCATTAGCACGACAAATTATCGCGTAAACGAGGCGATTCGCGTCCCAGAGGTGCGCCTGATTGGCCCCAATGGCGAGAATCTGGGGGTCGTACCCATTGAAAAGGCGCTCCGGATAGCCCGCGAAGCCGAATTAGATCTGGTTGAAGTCGCCCCTACTGCCAATCCACCCGTTTGCCGGGTGATGGATTTCGGCAAGTTCCTCTACGAGAAAACCAAGAAAGAACGCGAAGCCCGCAAAGCCCAGACCAAGATTGAGGTCAAGGAAATCCGCTTACGCCCCAAAACCAACGAACATCACCGTGGCTTCAAAACCCGTGATGCCCGGCGTTGGCTACAAGAGGGGATGAAAGTTCGCGTGACCATCCGTTTCCGCGGGCGAGAAATCACGTATCCTGAAATTGCGTTGGAGGACCTAAAGGAGATCGCAGCCGAACTGGCCGATGTCTCGGTGATCGAGCAGATGCCCACCCTTGAGGGCAAAGCCATGACCATGGTACTGGCACCGGCCAAAGGTGGAAAGAAGAAAACCGCCACAACGACCACCACCGAGGGTACCCCCAACCCCCAGGTCGAGGCCAAGGACACTGCGGGCGCCTAAAAACCCTCTTTTTCCCACAAGATGCCATTTTTCTGGTATAATGCGCTTTCGCGCATTATTACCTGCCTTACTTTTTTGTGAGAGGAGATGTGAGCCGTGCCTCGTAAAGTAAAACCAGGAAAAAAGTTCAAACTCAAAACCCATAAGGCAACCGCTAAGCGTTTCCGTCTGACCGGATCGGGTACCTTGGTACGCACTAAGGGAGGCAAAAGCCACCTGCGTCGCCGTACTTCAAAACGCACCAAAGCCCTCTTCACCGAAATGATCCCGGTCCAGGGCAAGAAGATCATCCAGCGGATCCATCGCTTGGCACCATACCTCGAGAAAACCGATTAATTCATCTATTTGTGCGGCTGCTGGGTGTTCGCAACGGGTGCTAAAGCACCGGCGCCCAGGGGTTCGCAAAGGAGAGTGTTATGCGTGTAAAAGGTGGTCCACACAGCCATCTGCGACATAAGAAGGTGCTCAAACTCACCAAGGGTCAGTTTGGCACCCGCCATCGTCTCTTCCGACGGGCAAACGAGGCCATGCTCAAGAGCCTGTGGTATGCCTATCGCGACCGGCGACAGCGCAAACGCGATTTGCGTAAATTGTGGATCGCGCGGATTAATGCCGCCGCTCGCTTGAACGGCACAACTTACAGTCGGCTGATCTATGCTTTACGGAAGGCGAATATCAACCTCAACCGTAAAGTCCTCGCCGATTTAGCCGTTCGCGATCCACAGGCTTTCGCCGCGGTGGTCGCAAAAGCGCAGGCCGCTTTGTAAAGCCGCTAAAACGAAAAAGGCAGGTAGGCAAACGTGGGGCTAATCATAGACCCCACGTTTTTCATTGCCTCGCTGTGCTATAATTTTGCCCAACGAGGGTGAATGAGATGGCGTCCCAGATAAAAGCCCGCTATGAGTTTCCCGGGGGACAACGTTTGGAGATCACCCAAGGTGATCTCACCGCCGAGGATGTGGAGGCTATCGTCAATGCAGCCAATGCCATGCTTCAGCATGGGGGCGGTGTGGCGGGTGTCATCTCACGCAAAGGCGGCCCACAAATACAAGAAGAAAGCAATACCTGGGTGCGCGAGCATGGCCCCGTCTCCCATGCCAATCCTGCCTATACCCACGCCGGGCGACTGCCATTTCGCTATATTATCCACGCCGTCGGACCGGTATGGGGGGAAGGCGAAGAAGCCCAAAAACTCCACGATGCCATTTGGGGCAGTCTGCGTTTGGCCGAAGCACTGGGAATCCGGTCATTAGCCTTTCCGGCCATATCCACTGGCATTTTTGGCGTACCCAAAACATTTGCCGCGCAAGTCTTTTTCCAAACTATTCACGACTACTACGCTCAAAACCCCCACTCCCCGCTTAAGTTAGTTCGTATAACCCTCTACGACGACCCTACCCTTGAGGCTTTCCTTGAAACCTTTGAAGCCTGGAGAAACACCACTTCAACCTCAGCATGAACCGGTCATCCATTCCCGTCACAATGCACGTTTTCGCGAGGTACGCGCGCTGATCGAGCGCCGCCATGAACGGGAAGAAAAGGGGTTATTTGTGGCTGAAGGGGTTCGCCTATGCGAAGAAATTGTTAGGGCCGGGTGGCGCCCTCACTATGTCCTCTACACCGAACAACTCAGCGAGCGCGGCCAGCATCTACTAGATCACTTTCGTTCTCAGGGGGTTACATTGCACAAGGTGAGTCCAGACCTGATGGCAAGTCTTGCAGGAACCGAAACCCCTCAAGGCCTCTTATGCGTGCTTCCTATTCATCACCTCCCCTTTCCCACCCGTTGGGATTTTGGATTGGTTTTAGACGGCATCAAGGATCCGGGCAATGCCGGTACCCTGCTCCGCACCGCCTGGGCAGCGGGTGTGAATATGATCATTACCACGCCGGGAACCACCGACCTGTTCGCCCCAAAAGTCGTGCGTGCAGCCATGGGGGCACACTTCTACCTCCCGATGCATGAACTCAAATGGCCTGACATCAAAGCCTTGGCCAAAGCACGGGGCTCTCAACCCGCACGTATTTTACTGGCCGAAGCACAAGGGGGCATCCCTTATTGGAATTTTGACCTGCGCCAGCCTCTGTTGCTGGTCATCGGTAGCGAGGCTGAAGGCCCCAGCCCTGAAGCGCAACGCGAGGCAGATGCCCGCCTGACGATCCCCATGCCCGGCCAAAGCGAATCCCTTAATGCAGCTGTAGCCGCAGCCATCTTGCTCTTCGAGGTTGTCCGTCAGAGGCAAACATCATGAAAGTCCGTGCGATCACCTGCTTTTTCGACCCTTGTTTAAATGAACCCGCTTCAACGCTCCATCAACTAGGGCAACTATGTCAACGCCTCAAACACCGACTTCAAGACGCCGGCATTGAAGTCCAAACCTGCCGCGTTGCCACGACTCCCTTCCCACTTTGGCTTGATCTCACCGATGAGCACCAAGCCGTTCAACATATTAGAGACCTGGAAGAAGAAGCGTTATCCCGAGGATTTGATTATCTTGGCATCGGGCCGGCATTGCTTACTCATCCCGACGCATACCCCATAGTGATTCCGATACTTGATCAAGCCCAACAGACCTTCGCGGCGGCGCAAATTGCCGATCCCAGTTTGGGGGTGTCCCTCAAAGCACTGCGCGCCTGCGGTGAAATCATCCACCAGGCCGCCGCGCTGACCCCCGACGGTTTTGCCAATCTTCGCTTTGCCGCTTTGGCAAATGTCCCCTCGGGAACACCTTTCTTTCCAGCCGCCTACCACGCGACCGGTCATCCCCCTGCCCTAGCGCTGGCCATCGAAAGCGCCGATGTGGTCTTAGAAATCGTCGCCCAACCCCTCACTTGGAATGAAAAACGGCGGGTACTTCTAGAACGTTTTGAGATTTTTGCTGCGAACCTCACAGCACTGATAATCCCTGTGCTTGATTCCCGGGTTGTGTTAGCGGGTTTTGACTTCTCGCCCGCCCCCTTCCCCAGCCCTACCTGTTCCATTGGCGCTGCCCTGGAACACTTGGGGGCTTCGCCCTTGGGAAGCATTGGTTCGTTGAGTGCCGCCGCCTTCCTTGCCGAAACCCTAAGCCGAGGACGCTGGCCGCGAAGCGGGTTCAACGGGCTCATGCTACCGGTGCTGGAAGATACTACACTGGCCCAGCGCGCTCTCGAAGGCACACTCACCATAAAGGACCTTCTTCTGTTTTCGGCAGTTTGCGGCACCGGCTTAGATACCGTCCCTCTGCCGGGCGAAACCGCTGTGGCTCAACTCACTGCCCTGCTCGCCGATTTGGCTTTCCTTTCAGCCCGTCTGCATAAACCGCTCACCGCCCGCCTGATGCCGATTCCGGGCAAAGCCGCGGGTGAACCGGTTTGCTTTGAGTTCGCTTATTTCGCCCCCGGTGGTGTCATGGCTTTGCCGAGCAGTTCGCTTGCAGAGGGGTTAATCGCCAGTGATGAAGATATTTTCCTGGAAAGTTTTAACGCACCTGCTTGAAGTCAATTAAGATCAAATTCTTCTCGCAGTCATTATAGGTATCAAATGTGATTTGGGGCGAAAGCGGCAAATCCGCCTGATCTAATAACTGAATGGCTAGAGACCCCCGTGAGACCATGGGCGCGTCGGCTAGGGTAAACTCATAACCCGAAGGCCCATACAGGCTGGCCGTACCGGTCAGGCTGAACAAATTGATCGCCTTACCTCCCAGATAACCCTTCAGCCAAACCCGTATGCCCACCGCCGGGCGGCCCTGGAGGTCAAACACACGTCCGGCCACACCCATCCAATCACAAGTGCGCTCGGGATGATAGAGAGAAGCCGTAACGGCGTTCGGTTTACCTTGCACGGCAAAGGCATAAAAATATGGGGTCGGTGTTATCGTAGATCCCATTTCAGGCAGTGGGGTGCCCTCGACAAGGGTCGGCAGTGGCGATGGCGTGGGGCTTGAAACTTCAGTTGCCGTCAGAGTTGGCGTGGGAGTTTCGGAGAACGTTGCGGGAGCAACCGAAGCCATGCTCGGCGTAGCGAGTGTGAACAGGGTGGGTAATGGACGAGGCGGAAAAGGGTTAATCGGTGCATTAGGGTTGACGTAAACCACACCCACAAACAGGATCACGCCCAGGATACCCACCCAAATCAACAGGGTAAGCACATTCCACAATAAGTCAGAATCTCCAGATGGGCGTTCGGGCGACACAGTTGTCCCTCATTCAGCGAAAATTATGGCACCAGGACTTTAATGTCTGCCTGCCGACGCTGTTCATCCAACCATTGTTGCAAAGCCTGGTGTTGGAGAAAACGCCGTGCATCCACGCTCAACGGGCGTTGAGGATCGCGCGCGATGAGTTTAAGGATATGGAATCCCAGATCGGTTTGAATGACCGGTGTATATTGACCGGGTTCAAGGGCAAAGACTGCCGCTTCTAATTCTGATCGCGTCATATACCCACGGGGAAACCATCCCAAATCCCCGCCGGTCACCGGATCGATCTGAAACGCCAAGGCATCAAAATCGGCACCGGCTTGCAATTGACGATAGTAAGCCTCCGCCGTAGCCTGGTCGCGCGTCAGAATCTGACGCACATGAACCTGTTCGACAGTTTGAGGCACAGCCTCAATAATTCGATCTCGTTGCCATGCTGCCGCCAGGGCGCGGGCCAAGGCCTGCCGGTAATCCACCTCCGTATAATTGTGTGCGGTCAACCACTGTTGCCAAGCCACATCGCCCCCCAATGTGGTTTTTAGTGCGGAGATTTTGGCTTCGAGCACAGCCTCATCATCCTGGTAACCACTTGCGTATGCTGCCTGTGCCAAGAGCAACTGATCTATAAACTCGTTGACCAACCTCTCGCGTTCGGTCGAAGCATCCAGCGTCTGCCCCAGCGCCTCCGCCGCAGACCGCAGGCGTTGACGTTCGGCCTCAAACTCACGCAGTGTGATCCCCAAACCATTAACCTGTAATGCTAAGGGTTCTGGTGTTACCGTCGGTGAAGGAATAGGGGTCAACGTGGCAGATGGTAGTGACGACTCCACCAGTGTGGCGCTCTCTTGGTTAAGACTGCCCCAACAACCGTTGAGGCTGAATAATCCAAGTACGATTAATAAAACGTAACCCAGTCTGCGCAACATCGTCCTGATTATACCTGCAAAAGGCGAAATAAAATGGCCGTGGCTAACCAGTGCGCCACGGCCACTTATCAACTCCGAACGTTTTAGTATTCGGGCATCGGCGGCGTAGAGGGCTTCTCTTTCTCCGGCACGTCCGTGATCAACGCTTCGGTCGTCAGGATCATGCCTGCAATGGAAGCCGCATTCTCCAATGCACCGCGGGTCACCTTGGCCGGGTCAATGACACCGCCCTTGACCATATCAATGTATTCCTCGCGCAGTACATCGTAACCGATGTTCTTGTTGTTCTGCGCTTTCTGGGCCTGGCGGACACCTTCGAGGATCACCGAGCCATCTTTACCCGCGTTCTCCACGATCTTGCGCAGCGGCATCTCCAACGCCTTGCGGACGATATTGACGCCCATCTGCTCGTCTTCGTATTCCATCTTGACGTTGTCAAGCGCGGGGATGGCATTGATCAGAGCGACACCACCACCCGGCACGATGCCTTCCTCAACCGCAGCACGGGTCGCCGAAAGGGCATCTTCAACGCGATGCTTCTTTTCTTTCAACTCGGTCTCGGTCGCAGCACCCACGCGGATGATCGCGACGCCACCGGCGAGTTTCGCCAAGCGCTCTTGCAGTTTCTCGCGATCATAGTCGCTGGTGGTCTTCTCGATCTCGACGCGGATCTGCTCAATGCGGGCTTTGATCATCTTTTCATCGCCCTTGCCGCCCACAATGGTGGTGTTGTCCTTATCCGCCACCACTTTCTCGGCGCGGCCCAAATCGGCAATGGTCGCGGTCTCTAACTTGCGGCCGGTTTCTTCCGAGATCACGGTCGCACCGGTGAGGATGGCAATATCCTGCAGCATGGCCTTGCGGCGATCACCGAAACCGGGCGCCTTGACGGCCAGTACATTGAGCATACCGCGGAGTTTGTTGAGCACCAGGGTCGCCAGCGCTTCGCCATCCACATCCTCGGCGATGATGACCAGATCGCGTTTCCCGATTTGAACCAGTTTCTCCAGGATCGGGACGATATCCGCCGCGGCAGAGATCTTCTTATCATGGATCAGGATGTAGGGTTCGTTCACCACCGCTTCCATGTGCTCCGGATCGGTGATGAAATACGGCGATATGTAGCCGCGGTCGAACTGCATACCTTCAACATATTCGGTTTCGAATTCCAAACCCTTGGATTCTTCAACCGTAATCACACCATCCTTGCCGACCTTGTCCATAACCTCGGCGATCAATTCACCGATGGTGCGGTCCTGGGCCGAAATGGTCGCCACATTGGCAATATCCTCTTTGGAGTTAATGGCGATGGCCTGCTTCTTAATCTCTTCTGAGACGGCCTTGGTCGCGGCTTCAATCCCACGCTTGAGCAGCATCGGGTTGACGCCCGCCGCCAAGGCTTTCAAACCTTCGGTCACAATCGAGTGAGCCAGCAAGGTAGAAGTCGTCGTACCATCACCCGCGATATCGTTCGTCTTGGTCGCTGCTTCCTTGAGCAGTTGCACACCCATATTCTCAAAGGGATCTTCCAGTTCCAGTTCTTTCGCCACCGTTACGCCGTCATGGGTGATGGTGGGCGCACCGAATTTTCGATCCAGGGCTACATTGCGCCCTTTCGGACCCAGCGTAGTCACCACTGCATTCGCCAGAATATCAATACCTGCCTTAAGACGACGCCGTGCATCATCCGAGAAAACCAGTTGCTTCGCTCCCATAGCACGCTCCTTTCAAGTAAGATTATTTGGTTTCGATAATGGCCAGAATATCGCTTTCGCGCAGGATGAGGAGTTTCTTACCCTCAACCTTCACTTCGGTGCCCGCGTATTTGGCGAACAGCACCGTATCACCAACGTTGACATCCAGCGGGATACGCTTGCCCGATTCATCCCGATCACCCGGGCCGACCGATAGCACTTTGCCCTTCTGCGGCTTCTCTTTTGCCGTTTCGGGCAGTACAATACCCCCAGCGGTTACTTCTTCTTCTTCGATCGGTTCAACCACGACACGGCTACCAAGCGGCTTGAGATTGACACTCATAGATACCTCCCGTTCGAGAATTGGGTTGATTGATCCGACATTTTAGCACTCATGGCTCGAGAGTGCTAAACCGCCCTGTATCATACCCATCTTCAGGGTAGAAGTCAAGAGGTTTTAAGCAATTCTTATAAAACTCTGATATTTAAAGCGGCGTTTAGGGACGTGTGTAGCCAAACGATTCGCAAATACGTTCACTCGGTTCAACGATACCCATGACCACGGTATCCTGAGCATAAGCCTGCCGCACCTCGGCCAATACTTGCATAGCCTCTGCACAATAATTGTTCGAAGGGCGATGCATCCCCGCCAGCGCCGCCCCATAGGTGTAGTAGTACACCACAGTACTGTCACTCAACGGTAGGCCCTGAATCGCCGTCGGGCGATCCGTCTCCGGGTTACAGCGCCGCACCTCACATGATTCTTCTGCCGAACACCCGCGTACTGCACACTTGAGCGCCGGGATCGCGCTTTCATAATTACGGGATTTGAAATAGACCATCCCTAACTGCCCATACACATCCGGGTTGTCCGGGATCATCTCCAACGCCGCCCGCACGTTCAGCGCCGCCGCAAAGAACTCCCCTTTCTGAGAGTAAGTTTTCGCAATCGAAAGATAGGGAATGGGGTCTTTAACCCCAAGACGCTGGTTAATCTCCACGGCTTTCGCAAAGTATTCAAGCGCCTCGTCGTAGCGCTTTAACTGCCGTAAATTTGCCCCAATGGAAATGTATAGGGGGGTAAAGTTGGGGGTTATTTTTATCGCCTGTAGGTATTCTTGGATCGCCCCTTCGTAATTACTCAGAGATTCCTGAACATACCCGCTGACCCGATGCACGTCCATCAGCGACGGGTCACGTTGCAACGCAATCTGAATATATTCCTCGGCCTGCCCCCATTTTTGTTGATCTACCAACACCTCGGCGTAATAGGCTAACGCTAACGCGTTTTGGCTATCCAATTGCAGCGCACGTAGAGCGGCTTGCTCGGCTTCAACCAGCAAACGCGGCGCTTCCTCGCCCGCAAGCACAGGATTGGCATTCCAGTCCAGCACAAACGCGCGAATGGCGTGAACTAAGGTATCATCCGGATTAAGTTCCGCCGCTTTATTGATATTTTGCAAGGCTTCTTGAAGTCGCGTCTTGCGCTCGGCGTCGGTGGTCAGCAGACTGGATGAATAGGTTTGGATGCGAGCCAGTTCCGCATAAAGGCGCGCATTTTGGGGATCAATTTGCACCGCCTTTTGGTAGGCTTCGATAGCCGCCCCCAGGTTACCGGCGAAAAATTGCGTTTCGGCCTCCAAGGCGTAGGAATTGGCCGCCCGTGTCGGTGTGGGTGTGGGCATAAACAAGGGCTGAATTGCACGCGCATCATAAGCCCGAAGCAGCAACATTCCTCCCAGGATCAGAAAAGCTAAAACCACCACCCGGTAAGGGTTATCTTGAGGGCGCCGCCGTCGAAATAGCGGCTTTTTCTCTTCTATTTTGAGCACCATAATCCTTTTCTCGCCTTCACGGCGTCGCGGAGGGCAAAGGCGTTATTGCCGCTCCGCTCACCTGACCACCGCAAATGTTAATAATCTCCTGAGCATTGCTCACCGCAATATCTTCATTACTCACACCCTGTAAAAGGGCCCGAGCTATCTGCACGGCTTCTTCGCACTCACCCGTACGGGCTAAGGCCAGCCCGTAGGTGTAATAATATTCCGAAATCGGATAATAATCCAGAGCCAACCCTTGAACAGGCTGACCATCTTCGCTAGTACCCCCACGCACCGCAATACGCAGATACTGAATTGCACGCACATAATCCCGGGTGCGGTAATA
Organism: uncultured Thermanaerothrix sp.; assembly: GCA_964427505.1. Taxonomy (GTDB): domain Bacteria; phylum Chloroflexota; class Anaerolineae; order Anaerolineales; family Anaerolineaceae; genus Thermanaerothrix. Next base: position 7,299 of record CAYRUO010000006.1, on the reverse strand, counting down.
GATCACCCCAAGATTGCCATACAGATAAGGATCTGTGGGGGCGTGACTGAGCGCCTGCTCGGCGTATTGCAGTGCCCGCGTAAGTTCGCCGGTTGCCAGATAAGTCTTCGAAAGATACATATAAGGCAAGGGGTCAGTAGGCATTAACGGAATAGCGTTCCCAAAGGCTTGAATGGCTTTAGGGTAATCGGGTATAGCGCGATAATTTCGCCCCAACGCAAGGTACAGATCCGCAATGTACTTATTTTGGGCAATCGCCGCCTCAAACTCACGCGCCGCATCGGCGTAATTGGCCGTCAATTCTAAGACCAATCCCCGCGCTCGATGCGTTTCCAGCAGATCCGGCCCCAAACTCTGCGCCTTACGCGAAAGATCTATGGCACGGTTCAGCGTCACCAGATCCCCTTCGCCATTTTGCACTTTTAGCCCCAACACCTCTGCCAAATAAGCATAGGGTACGGGGTTATTCGGGTCAAGTTCAATGGCTTGATTGAGCGTTGCCTCGGCTTGAAGATAGTCACCCATTAGCCCCAAGGCGTAACCGCGCAGAGCCAACGCCTGGGCGTTATTGGGATTCTGCAATAAGGCATTTCCCGCCGTTTCAAGCGCCTGCTGGTAGTTTTTGGTGTAAATATACAGACGGGCTAAGGCTAAATGATAGGCAGGGTTGCGCGGATCTACTAAAAGCGCCTCACGGTAAAGTTGAATCGCGGGCAAAAATTTGCCCTGGCTGACCAGTTGTTCAGCCTCCATAGCATAGGACTCGGGGGCGCGAGTCGGCGTAGGGGTGGGCACAAACAACGGCGGTGTTTGAGGGACCACAAACTGGTTAAAGTACAGCGCCGCCCCCACCAGAACCATTAAAATCGCTACCCGCACGGGGTTTGAACGGCGTCGCCGCCGATTTAGATTGAAACGACTTCCTCGCAAATACATATCTGCATCTTACCTTGCCCTAAAATTAACGTCAAGGATTGCGCAATGAACGAGATTTAGACCTCTATCTTCAATCGCACATGGGCTTGCCCATTCCATGAGGCTAGATATAAAATCAGGTTATGCGGTTTGATGTCTTTACGCTCTTTCCTACCCTGATTCAACCCTATCTCGAAGAAAGCATCCTCAAACGCGCCATTCAACGTGGTCTGGTTGAAGTCCATATCCACAACATTCGGGACTACACCACCGACAAGCACCGCACCGCCGATGACACCCCCTTTGGCGGCGGGGGCGGCATGGTGATGAAACCCGAGCCCATCTTTCGCGCCGTGGAAGCCGTCTTAGGGATTCCACCCGCATGCCCGTTAATTTTGCTATCCCCCCAGGGGCGCACTTATAACCAGGATATCGCGCGGGAACTGGCAACACTGCCGCGCATTGCCCTTCTTTGCGGTCATTATGAAGGGATAGATGAGCGGGTGCGTGAGCACCTGGTGACCGATGAAATCTCGATCGGGGATTATGTGCTCACCGGTGGCGAGTTGCCCGCGCTGGTCATTATTGACAGCGTCAGCCGTCTGATCCCCGGTGTGCTCGGCGATCCTGACGGCGCTATTGACGACTCGTTTGCAAGCGGTTTGCTGGAATATCCTCAGTACACCCGCCCGGCCGAGTTTCGCGGCTGGCGGGTGCCAGATATTCTCCTCTCCGGAAATCACGCCGCTATCGCCCGCTGGCGGCGGGAGCAGGCCCTCTTGCGTACATGGCAACGCCGTCCCGATTTACTTCAAAAAGCCTCGCTCAGTGACGCCGACCGCCAATTTCTAGAGCGGTTAAAGCAACAAGCAGGTTGGTCATCTCTCACACCTGATCAATCCGACTCCACATCAACTTCACCCAGAAAGGAAACCTGATTCTATGAAACCGCGCTTCTCTTTCGGTAAAATCTTTCTGCTCGGTTTTGGTTTCTTCGGCGTCAGTGTCATCTGGAGCGTTTATAACGCTTACGTCCCCATCTTTCTACACAATCGCTTTAACATTCCCCCCGGTATCATTGGTTTTTTTATGACACTGGATAACCTCACCGCGCTTTTCATTCAACCCCCGGTCGGCGCCTGGTCGGATCGCTTGCGCACACCGATTGGTCGGCGTCTGCCCTTCATTCTAGCCGGTGCTCCCATCTCAGCCCTAGCATTCGGATTAATCCCCTTACAAACTTTTCTCCCCTTTTTCATGGCCTGCACCATCACCCTGATCCTCAGTATGGCCTTTTGGCGCACCCCGGTGGTAGCCCTGATGCCGGATATCACCCCTTCCCGGTACCGCTCACAAGCCAACGGGATCATCAACTTCATGGGGGGTGTAGGTGCAATTATCGCCTTTCTGATCGGTGCTACCCTCTACGAGATGAACCCTAACTACCCCTTCTGGCTGGGGTCCGCGCTGGTTATTCTGGCCACGCTTATGGTGTTTGCCTTTATTCGTGAACCCAAAGAATACGAAGTCACCGACCAAACCCAACCCAGTTTGTGGCACGGCCTGCGCCAGGTAATCACGGCGGAAGAAAAAAGCGCGCTGCGTATCCTGCTGGCAATCTTCTTCTGGTTTGTTGCCTACAATGCCATTGAAGCCTTCTTCACCCTTTATGCCGTCAACCATCTAGGCATCTCAGAAGCCGATGGCGCGCGCCTCTTGGGGCAACTCTCCCTCTTGTTCGTCCTCTTTGCGCTTCCGGCAGGTTTTTTGGGTAGCCGTTTAGGACGCCGCAATACCATCATCAGCGGGATCATCCTGCTGACCACAGTAATGTTAGTGCTTTTCTTTACCCCAGTGGCAGTCCTAAACACCTCTCTCTTCCGCTTACCAGTGGTCGGCAATGTCCCGGTTGCCGGGTTATCGCTGATGGTAGCAGGCATCGCCTGGGCGTTAATCAACATCAATTCACTGCCCATGGTTGTGGATATGACCGATGATCTGCACATTGGCACCTATACCGGGCTCTACTACCTGTTCTCCACCCTTGCCGCCATTGTTGGCCCTAACCTCAACGGCTGGATCATTCAGTTTAGCGGCGAAAATTATGCTCTGATTATGATCGTTGCCCCCATCTTCATGATGATGGCTCTGATAATGATGCTTGGCGTGCGCCGCGGAGAAGCCAAAGCCCACCGCCCCCAACCGGTGCCCGCCGACTAAACCGCGGCTCATCCTCTAGAAGGGTTCATCCTCATGCCCCTGACGCCACGTGAGCGCGTGTTAGCCGTTCTAGCCCACGAGACTCCGGATCGGGTGCCTATTTTCATCGGAGCCGATCTTACTACCGGCATCTTATCCCAGGCCTATCTCAACCTCAAGACGTATCTGGGACTAGAGCCCACCATTGAGGCATACCTCTATGATTGGCCCGAATTGGGTGCGCCGCGGATGGAAGAGGTGGTGCTAGAACGCCTGCACAGCGATGTTAGAGGCATTCAGGACCGCTTTCCGGCTTCAACCTATCAGCGAAATCGCGGTCGCCCCCCAGGCAGCCCTTATTGGGATGACTGGGGTGTTGGACAAACCGAGATCGCACCGGATTTTTTCTACCCCAGCATTCACCCCCTCGCCCAAGCACAAACCCCAGAAGACATCGTGTCCTACCCCCACTGGCCGGACATGGATGATCCTTCGCGTTATGCTCATCTCTCTGCAGAGGCCAGCCAACTCGCACGAGACAATTACTACGCCATTGTTGCCGCTCCCTGGTTGATCGCCCCTCTGGAACGCGCGTGCCAACTACAAGGAATGGAAACCTTTTTGGTCAATCTGGTCGAGCGCCCGGATTTTGCCCAAGCCCTGCTCGAAAAGATCAAATCGGTTTGCCTGACCCACCTAGGACACTTCCTTGCGGCATTGGGGGAGAACGTTGATATCCTCATCCTTGGCGACGATCTGGGGGCTCAAAACGGCCCTCTGATCTCGCCTCGATTGTATCGTCGCATTCTCAAACCCATTCATGCCGAGATCATCGCCTTTGCCAAAGCCCACAGCCCGGCGAAGATCTTCTTCCATTCCGATGGTGACGTTAGTGCCTTCTTGGATGACTTCGTGGAAATCGGCGTGGATATCCTCAATCCTATTCAAACTAGTGCCGGTCAAATGGGGAATCTGGGTGACCTCAAGCGCCGTTACGGAAGGAATCTCATCTTCTGCGGCGGCATAGACACCCAAACGGTGCTTTCCGCCGGGCAACCTAATGAGGTGCGGCAAGAAGTGAAGCGCGTCATCGAGATCCTGGGAGAAAACGGCGGGTATTTACTGGCCGCGGTGCACTCGATCACCAACGAAGTCCCACCGCAGAATATCATGGCAATGATAGAGGCAGCGCTTGAATTCGGGCGTTATGGTTAACCCCCTGGAGGTAAGTTCAAATCCATGACATCAGTCACTTGCAACCTTTTACAATCAAGCATATACTAAAAACAGCCCGTGGGGAGGGAAGTTGTTGTCTGCCTGTCTCCCCATGATACAAAATCTCATAATCCGGTAAGGAGGAGAAATCCAAATGCAAAAGAAGTTGTACCTTGTTTTCGCTGCTCTAATTGTGTTGGCGCTGGTCTTGGCCGCCTGCCAGCCTGCCGCCACCCCCACCCCAGCAGCCAAGAAAGTCAAAATTTGCCAGGTTACCGATGTGGGTGGCATTGATGACAAATCCTTCAATGCAACCGCATGGAAGGGCGTTGAGGATGCCGTCGCCAAACTGGGTGTCGAGGGTAAATACCTGGAATCCCAGCAGCAGACCGACTATGAAAAGAACATCAATGCCTTCATCGAAGAGAAGTGCGATCTCATCGTCACCGTGGGCTTCCTGCTCGGGGACGCGACCAAAGCCGCTGCAGAGAAGAATCCGGATCAAAAATTCGCCATTGTGGATTTTGCCTACGACCCGCCGCTTAACAACGTCCTCGGTCTGACCTTCGCTACCGATCAGGCGGCCTTCCTCGCCGGCTATGCCGCTGCGGGCGTGACCAAGACCGGCAAAGTGGGTACCTTTGGTGGCATCCAGATCCCGCCGGTAACCGTCTTCATGGATGGCTTCGCCCTGGGTGTCCGCTATTATAACGAGAAGCACGGCACCAATGTGGAGGTGCTGGGTTGGGACCCCGAAAAACAGACCGGGCTCTTCACCGGCAATTTTGAAAGCACCGACGATGGCCGCCAGATGGGCTTGACCCTGATGGATGAGGGTGCCGACATCATCCTGCCTGTAGCCGGACCGGTTGGCCTTGGTACTGCCGCGGCAGTGCAGGAACGGGGTAATGCGTGGATCATCGGTGTGGACACCGACTGGACGGTCAGCGCTTCCCAGTATACCCCCATCATCCTCACCTCGATCATGAAGCGTATGGACAACGCCGTGTTCGCCGCCGTTGAACAGGTGGTCAAGGGTACCTTCAAGGGTGGTGTCTACGTTGGCACGCTGGAGAACGAGGGCGTTGGCATCGCCAACTTCCCCGCTGGTGTGATCTCCGACCAATTGAAAGCCGAATTGGATCAGGTCAAGGCCGATATCATCGCCGGCAAGATCAAGACCACACCGTAATTCAAGCGAGACGCTTAAAAGAGGGGCTGATGTCGCGCAGCCCCTCTTTATTTTCACTCCAGCCCCAAGATATTGTCATAAATAAATAGACAAGTTTCGCGAGTACTCAGGATAAAAATCCTCTGACATTATGGTAAAATGATACCAATCTTTCTGGCTTGGAGTTCCAATGACCCCAATCCTTGAATTACGCGGGATCACCAAGCGTTTCCCCGGTGTTTTAGCCAATGATCATATCAACCTAACCCTTGAAAAAGGTCAAATTCACGCCTTACTGGGGGAGAACGGCGCGGGTAAGACGACGTTGATGAACATTCTCTATGGTCTCTATCAGCCGGATGAGGGTGAGATTTTCATCAACGGGCAAAAGGTGACCATCCATTCCCCCGCTGACGCCATCGCTCAGGGGATCGGCATGGTGCACCAGCACTTCATGTTGATTCCCGTATTCACGGTTACTGAAAATGTTATGTTGGGGGAAGAATCCACTCGCTTTGACGGTTTCTTGGACCGCGAAGCCGCTGCTGCCCGTGTACGTGCCATCTCCGAACAATATGGATTGGCCGTTGACCCGTATGCCTACGTTAAAGATTTGCCGGTCGGGGTTCAGCAGCGTGTCGAGATCATTAAACTGCTCTACCGCAAAGCCGATATTCTCATCCTGGATGAGCCAACCGCGGTGCTCACCCCCCAAGAGGTGGATGAATTATTCGTCATCATGCGCTCGTTGGTGGATCAGGGCAAATCCATTATTTTCATTTCGCACAAGTTGCGTGAAGTACTGGAAATCGCCGACCTGATCACCGTTATCCGCCGCGGGCGAGTGGTTGGGAGTGTGCGACCAGAGGAAGCCGATCAATATCGCCTTGCCTCGATGATGGTTGGGCGCGAGGTGCAGTTGGAACTGGAACGCCCGCCCAGCGAACCCGGCGAACCCGTCCTTGAGGTGGAGAACCTCTTGGTCGCCGATGAACTCGGCCAATTAGCGGTGGATCACGTTTCCTTCGATGTGCGCAGTGGGGAAATCCTTGGTATTGCTGGCGTGCAGGGAAATGGCCAAACCGAACTCATCGAAGCCATAACCGGTCATCGGCATATTTTAGAGGGGCGAGTGCGCCTCTTGGGCCAAGATGTCACCAATGCACCGCCGCGGGTCATCACCGAACTCGGCACCGGATACATTCCCGAGGATCGCCAACGCGATGGCCTGGTGCTGGCTTTCCCGGTTATGGACAATCTTATTCTACGCACTTACTACAAACCCCCGTTTGCCCATGGTCGGCGCATGGAATGGGAAGCAGTGCGCCAACACGCCGAAATCCTGGTTAAACAATACGACATTCGCACACCCAATGTATTTACCCAGTGCAGTGCGCTTTCGGGGGGTAACCAGCAGAAAGTTATCGTAGCCCGTGAACTTTCACGCCCAATTCGCCTGTTGGTTGCCGCTCAACCCACACGCGGTTTAGATGTGGGTTCAATTGAATACATTCATCAGCAAATCCTGGAGAAACGCAGCCAGGGAGTAGCCGTGCTGCTGGCTTCCACCGAGTTGGATGAAATTCTCCAGCTTTCAGATCGGGTGGCGGTCATGTATCGTGGGCAAATTGTGGCCATCGTCCCCGCTGCCGAAGCCACCAAAGATTATATTGGGTTACTCATGGCCGGCGTGCCACCCGAGGAAGCCCGCCAACGGATCGGGCGTAAACCGGTAGAAATCGGCTAATCCATTCAGGGAGGGAGTCCGTTGAATCCTGAGGAAACACCCCAGAAGCCGG
>CAYRUO010000005.1:0-152560 GCA_964427505.1 uncultured Thermanaerothrix sp. | reverse complement strand
TCTCTGGTGGGCGCGGAGGGTCTCGAACCCCCGAACCTCACGGATGTGAACCGTGCGCTCTAACCAACTGAGCTACGCGCCCTTTCGATCGTGATTATAGCAAAACAACCCCGCTTTGACAAGCGTTCTGAAGCAAAATGGATGAAGTCGTGCTCATAGAAATTTAAAGCCCACACTATTAAACTCCAAATTAAACCAAAAGGGTATGCTATAATGAAAACATGACCCAGCAAATACCTCTCCCCCCCTCTGAACCTTCAACTTCGCCGCCTTCTGAAAGCAAACGTCTAACAGGCATTATTTTTGGAATTGTTATACTTCTCATTTTGGTTATCGCAGGCATTGTACTGCTCGCGATTGCCCCCGCCGAAACAACTGCCCGCGTGCGTGATATCTTTATCATCGTCCTCGCGCTTGAATCGCTTCTCTTGGGGGTAGCGCTCATTATCCTGATCGTTCAATTGGCGGTTTTGATCAACCTGCTTCAGAACGAGGTTAAACCTATCCTGGAGGCCACCCAAGAGACCATCAATAATTTACGTGGGACAACCGTGTTCTTATCCAACAATTTGGTTGAACCCGTGATCAAACTCAACGAGTACCTTGCGGGCTTGAAAAAAATCCTTGACCTATTACGATTTGGGCGCTAAGATGAGGTTCTAGTTTTTACCAAAGGAGGTAAACCATGTCAGATCGCAGTGAATTTGGGGCATTCTTAATCGGCTTTGTCATCGGTGGGCTGAGCGGTGCGATTGCCGCTTTGTTGTTAGCCCCTCAATCAGGTGAAGAAACCCGCACTCAGATCAAAGAAAAAGCCATCGAACTGCGTGATAAAACGTCCGAATCCATGGGAGAAGCCTATAGCCAGGCAGAAGCCGCAGCCCAGGAAGCCGTGCGCCGCGCCGAAGCTCTTCTGGCCAAAGCCAAGGAAGCCGCGCGTGAACTCCAACAGCGGGGACAAAAGGTTCTGGAAGAACAGAAGGCACACCTCAGCGGTGCAGCCGAACCCCCCTCCGCTGGCACAGAAGGCGAAAGCGCTTAACTCATTACTTTATCGGAATTGGAGGTGCTCAGAGCACATGATTCAAAGTCTTCTGAGCACCTCTGGTACCTGCTCGAGAATATCCCCCGCCAGAACACTGGCTTCATGACCCAATGCTTGGGCTGCCAGTAAACCAGCCTGCGCGTGAATCCAGGCAGCAAGTACGGCTGCCTCAAACGGTGCCACCCGCTGAGCCAACAGCCCTACCACCAGGCCAGCCAGGACATCCCCACTTCCGGCGCGCGCCAGGGCTGCGCTAGCTACGGGAATGATAAAAGCACGCCCATCTGGTGCCGCCACCACGGTCAACGCTCCCTTCAGCACGACCACGTGCCCCCACTCAACCGCAAAACGCCGGGCAATCTCCAACCGGTTCGCCTGTATCTCAGACACCGGAAGTTGGGTTAATACGCTCATCTCACCGGGGTGGGGCGTCAAGATGCTTTGAGCCGGCAGGGCATGCCACCATTCAGGAATACGCGCCAGAAGCCGCAACCCATCCGCATCCACCACACAAGGCGGCAGTGATGGCCGTTCAGAGTTGACGCTCTTCTCGCTCATGACAAATCCCAAGGGGGGACGCTTCAAATGCTCCTCACTCTTTCCCAGCAAACGTGCCACAAATTCCGCCGTGGTATCTTCGGTTCCCATCCCGGGCCCAAGCAAGATCGCCGTCACCCGCTCCAGTGAATCCAACACTACCTCTACTGCATCGCGATCAATGACCCCCAACTCACTGGGTAAGAGTACCCAGGTGGCTTCAGGTAAATGCCCGGCCAGGGCAACATGCAGACTGCCAGGTAAGGCTACACGCACCAAACCCGCTCCAATGCGATACGCCGCCTTGGCCGCCAACCACACTGCCCCGGTATAGTTAACCGATCCAGCGATGATCAACCCAGTGCCAAAGGTACCTTTATGAGCTTGACGCGGTCGGCGCGGCAAATGGGCACGGCAGTAATTAGCCTCTGCCATATGTACATTTAGCCCTTGGTAGGCTTGCAGATCAGAGGGAAGCCCCAGCGGAACAACCTCCAATTCCCCCACGTATTCGAAAGCCGGAAAGCGTAATAACCCAATCTTGACCGCCTCCATACAAATCGTGAGTTCTGCCGGGATCGTACCTTCGGCAACCTCACCGGTATCGCAATCCACCCCAGAAGGGCAATCCACGGCAACCACGTGCGGCAAAGGATGAAAGCGAGCCACCTCGCTTAAGAAATCTGCCACCTCGCCACGCAAAGGCAGTTTTACGCCCGTACCGAAAACACCGTCTAATAAAACCTGAGCCTCGTTCAGCCAGGCGCAAAGCCTTTCTCGGCCGGGATCATCACTAAGGCTTATGATCTCCCCACCTACCCTCACTAGTTCACCAATTAATGGATCATCTTTCGAACGAGGACGAACCAAGTAGGCTCTCGTTTGCCATCCCCAGCGCGCCAGATGGGTAAGTGCCACCAGAGTATCCCCCCCATTGTTCCCTGAGCCCACTAATCCCAATACCACTTTCGAGGTCACATCATGATAGCGCTGCTGGACGATCCTGGCCACCCCTTCCCCCGCGCGCTGCATCATCAGGGCATACGTGATCCCCCGAGCATCTGCCTCTTGCTCAATGGCCCGCATTTCTGCCACACTGACCACCCGCACTGCGTCCATGCTCACCTCACTAGAAACATCGGTCTTGGCTGATCTAATTTTATCTTAAACCCTTCGCCTGTCCTTTGAGACCGGGCTTAAGAGTATAATCGTCACCATGCGCAGGTTACTCTACGTGACCGTTTTCTTCGCCGGCCTTACAACCCTGGCCCTGGAGATGAGCGCCTCTCGCCTGCTGGGTAACTATTTTGGCACCAGTAACCTCGTCTGGGCGAGCATCATCGGTTTGATTCTGATCTACCTCACTGCGGGCTACTTTCTGGGCGGAACCTGGGCCGATCGTTCCCCTAAATTCTCCACCCTTTACCAGATCCTGATCTGGAGCGGCCTGGTCATTGCCCTCATTCCTGTGATTGCCCGCCCCGTGCTCAGGCTAGCCGCGGATGCCTTTGACACCCTCGAATTGGGCGTGCTGTTCGGCTCATTCGCAGGGGTGATGATTCTTTTCAGTCTCCCGGTGACCCTGCTGGGCACCGCTTCCCCATTTGCCATCCGCCTGGCCCTTCAAGATTCGCGTCAGGCCGGCAGTATCTCCGGACGCATTTATGCCATCTCTACGCTGGGTTCCTTCTTGGGCACCTTTCTCCCCCCTCTGTGGTGGATCCCCACTCTGGGCACCTACCGCACTTTCTTGGTTTGCAGTGCCATCTTGCTCATCACCGCTCTCATCGGACTGGGGATCAGCAGTGGATGGCGGAAAATGTTGCGTTATGCCTGGACGCCCATCGTTCCGGTTCTGGTCCTTCTCCTCGGCCTCAAAGGCAGCGACAAAGCCACCCGTGGGTTAATCTATGAAACCGAATCGGCCTATAACTATATTCAAGTTCTCCAGGTGGGAGAGTATCGTTTTCTGCGGCTAAACGAAGGCCAGGGTATTCATTCCGTCTATCATCCTACACAGCGCTTCTTTGGCGGCCCCTGGGAGCAGGTTCTAATTGCCCCCTTTTTCAACCCGCCCCCGGTAACCACCAATGCGGTGACGGATATCGCCATTGTAGGCTTGGCGGCAGGCACAACGGCCCTTCAGGCCAGCGAGGTTTATCCCCAAGTGCACATAGACGGCTACGAAATTGACCCCCGTATCATCGAAGTCGCGCGCCAATACTTTGGCATGACCGAACCCAATCTGAATGTGATTATCCAAGATGGCCGATGGGGGTTGGCAACCAGTTCCAAGCAGTATCAGATCATCAGTTTAGACGCCTATCGCCCGCCTTACATTCCCTGGCACATGACCACCGTGGAATTCTTTCAAGTCGTCTATGAGCACCTAACCCCTGATGGTGTAGCCGTGCTCAATGTTGGGCGCGGCCCCCAGGATCGTCGTTTGCTGGAGCGACTAAGTAGCACCATGCAACAGGTCTTTCCTTCGGTACACGTAGTAGATCTTCCTGGCACATTCAACAGCCTTCTCTTTGCCACCCGCCAGCCCACGAGTACGGAAAACCTACGCCTCAATTACGACTTGCTTCGGCAAGATCCTCAAACGCCGCCGCTTCTTCTAGAGACCATGGAATTGGCTCTGGCAAATTTACAACCCACCCCGCCACTCGGCCCTGTTTTTACCGATGACCTGGCACCGGTGGAGCAGATAACCAACGCCATGGTACTAAACTATCTGCTATTTAATCCTGGAGGGGAATAAGCATGAAACGCCTATCACCCTGGGTATTTGGATTCACTTCGCTTTTGCTCCCCCTATTCCTAATCACCACTGCTATTCGCGCCCTTCTTACGCCGATCTACCTTCAAATTGCTTATCGCCTTCCCGCTTTTCCACCTGACCCGTTCGGCTTCACCACCGAAGAACGCTTATACTGGGCCAACTACTCGCTCACCTACCTTCTCAATCGAGCCGATATCTCGTTCCTGGCAGATCAAACCTTGCCTAACGGTCAACCCCTTTACAATAGCCGTGAGTTACGTCATATGGTGGATGTCAAGAATCTGGTACAACTCATGCTCCGCGTTTGGATTGGTTTGGTGGTCTTTTATTTGGTGGTGAGTATTTGGGCTTGGCGCACCGGACAGGGAAAAGCATTCTGGCGCTCTGTTTCTCGCGGCGGTTGGCTCACTCTGGGGCTGATTATTCTCATTCTCATTGGGGTTGCGGTCAGTTTTACCTGGCTCTTCACCGCCTTCCACCGCCTCTTTTTCGAAGGTGATACCTGGTTGTTCTATTATTCAGACACCTTGATCCGTCTCTTTCCCCTGCGCTTCTGGCAAGACGCCTTCACCGTCATGGGACTGCTCACCCTGGTCTTGGCACTCGCCACCGCCTTGGGAGGGCAAAAATTAGCCTCCAAGAGCGCTTAATCGCTCAAAAAAAGCGGGCGCGATTTGATCGCGCCCGCTTTTCGTCTCAATCTCGCTTACCGCACCGCCACCGGGTTCTCGCGATCCACTGCCGGGTCGAAGATATGGAAATTATCCATATTGAAGACCACCTGCACCTGCTGACCCATGGTAAAGCGGGTACGCGGATCCACCCGGGCTACGAAACTGTGTCGCCCATTCACCAGATAGAGGAAAATTTCATTCCCCATCAACTCGATGACATCCACCCGTGCCTCTACCGGTTCGGCATGGATGCCGGGCGGAGCAAACTGCGGGTTGTGAATATCCTCGGGGCGAATACCGAAGATCACCTCGCGCCCGGCGTAGGCATAGTAGGGCTTGGCACGCTGTTCGGGGATTTTTACCTTGAAGGTATCCGCATCCACATAGAGATCATTGCCGTCTTTCCGGATGTGCGCGGGGAAGAAATTCATGGACGGCGATCCAATGAAGCCCGCTACGAACAGGTTAGCCGGACGGTCATACAGGTTCTGCGGGGTGTCGAGTTGCTGTAACACGCCCTTGTTCATGACCGCGATGCGCGTGGCCATGGTCATGGCTTCCATCTGGTCATGGGTCACGTAAACGAAGGTGGTTTGGAGGCGCTGGTGCAGTTTGCTCAGTTCGGCGCGGGTTTGCACGCGCAGTTTAGCATCCAAGTTGGAAAGCGGCTCATCGAACAAGAAGACCTTCGGCTCACGTACAATAGCGCGTCCCACCGCGACACGCTGGCGCTGACCGCCCGAAAGTTCACGCGGTTTGCGCTTGAGCAGGTTCTCGATTCCCAGAATCTGGGCGGCCTCTTCTACGCGACGCTTGATCTCTTCCTTGGGCACCTTGCGCAGTTTGAGGCCAAACGCCATGTTGTCAAAGACGGTCATGTGCGGATAGAGCGCATAGGACTGAAAGACCATTGCAATGTCGCGGTCTTTGGGGGGCACATCATTGACGATGGTATCGCCAATCTTAATGATACCCTCGCTCACATCCTCCAGGCCCGCCAGACAGCGCAGAGTGGTGGTCTTCCCACAACCTGAAGGACCAACCAAAACCAGGAACTCGCGGTCTTCGATGTGTAAGTTCAAGTCGTTGACCGCCACAAAGTCACCAAAGCGCTTGGTGACATGCTCAAAGGTAACGCTCGCCATGAATTCTTCCTCCTTCCGGAAAGAGTATCGTGCTTTTATTATAGTGGAATTTTGGAATTATGTGTCAATAGCGCCATCAACATTTTTCAAAAACAAACGGTCGGCTTACAAGGAACCGACCGTTTGGCACTCCACCTTTGTTGTTTAGTTTTGACTATTCGGGCTGGCTGGGACGGGGATTCTTAGCCCGTTGGCGTACCTGGGGGCGGGCTCGCCGTCGTCGCTTGGGCGCACTTCCCGCGGTAGGGCTCAAGATCAACGACAGCCGATTGAGCGCACTCACATCATACTCACGATGCCCACATAAATCACATACCCAGGCCGGAAAATCGGGCACGGTGATTAAATCATTCCCCAGCCAGGTGTAATAAGCCAAGTACTGGCGGTGCAACTGCCCCGCCTGACACTCCGGACAGGGACGAACAGGAAAACCGGGAGAAGCAAACATCTTTCTCATCTTCCAACCGCTAAAGCCTCCGCAATCTTGACCCCCGCACTGGTGCCCAGCCGGTTGGCCCCCGCCCGCACCATGGCTTGTGCATCTTCCAGGGTGCGAATGCCGCCAGCCGCCTTGACGCCCATTTGCGGTCCCACAACTCTTCGCATTAATTCTACATCGTCTACGGTTGCACCGCTAGTGCTAAACCCGGTGGAGGTTTTTACGAAATCTGCACCGGCGGCCTTCGCAAGCAAACAGGCCAGGATTTTTTCTTCCCGTTCCAACAGCGCGGTTTCGATGATCACCTTCAGCAGGACACCGAACCGATGACAAATCTCACTCATCGCGCTTAATTCATCATACACTGCCGCGTACTCACCCCCTTTGAGCAAGCCAATGGCAATGACCGTATCCACCTCAACAGCGCCCTCTTCGATCACAATTTGCGTTTCGCTCAATTTAGCCCGCCGGCCGTTCGCTCCCAGGGGAAAACCGGTGACAGTAGCCACCCGCACTCCCGAGCCAGCCAGTGCACGCACTGCGCGCGAGACATAGACCGGGTTGACACAAACCGCGGCAAACCCGTAGCGGCGTGCTTCAGCACAGAGTTGATCAATTTGAAGCGGCGTGGCTTCAGGTTTGAGCAAAGTATGATCAATCAACGCCGTAAGGGGTTGCTCATCCCATCCCGCCGGTAACTCGAGTGGGGGCAGTTCCTCCATGTAGTGACGGGCTTGCGCGATTAGATCATTCAACGTCTCCATAACAGAATCTCCCTAAGGATTGACCGAGCATCTTCTTAGCGCGCTGCGTTGACTACCGAAGATGGCGTGAGCAATTTGATTTCGCTGGGAGGCCAATAGACCAACAGCGCTTTGCCCACCACATTTTCCATCGGCACGAAACCCCACGAATGGGAATCTGAGGACTGGTTACGGTTATCCCCTAGCACAAACAACTGTCCCGGGGGCACATCCCACACGCCGTTGTAACTGGGAGAAGCGGCCACATAGGGCTCTTCAAGGGCTTGACCGTTGACAAACACCTTGCCATCCCGAATTTCGACGTGATCCCCCGGTAAACCGATCACCCGCTTGATGTAATCTTCGCGTGGATTCATGGGGTAGCGAAAGACAATCACATCACCACGCTGCACTTGTCCGGTGCGATAAGCCACCTTGCTTACAATCACGAACTCCCCGGGTTTGAGCGTGGGTTGCATGCTGATATTTTCAACCCGCACCCGCGCAATGAACGTATCAATGACAAAATAGAGCAATAGGGCTAAAACAATAACCTGCAAGGCTTCGGACAGCATGCGTAACCAGCTCACCGAGCCCTTTTGCGGCACGGTCGTTTGGGACGCGATATCGGTTGAAGGTTTCTCCATCATTGGCACTTATCCATGGTTACCCGTAAATTCCCTTCGATTATATGCCACCACCCTACCCCCGACAAGGGCGCGAATTAAGAGGCCGGCCTTTACCGGTTTACCCCTGTTGCAGGCGTGTGCCGCAGGTGCGGCAAAAACGGTCTTCAGGTTGAACACGATGCCCGCACGCCGGGCAATATAAACCCCGCAACGGCGATGCGTCGCTCGAAGGGGATACCCCCATCCGCGCGGCATGGCGTGGGCGCTTGTCGGTTCTTTTTTGAGCCGGCGCACGCGTCAGGGCAAACCACCACAACAGCCCGGTCAGGATGAGCACCGCCCCTGCCGCGATCACAAGCACCCAAACCTGGGTGTACCATGGGCCGCCCTGTTCTGAACCCGCCGTTTCAATAGGGGCGGCGGGTTGTACCGGTTGCATCGGCGCACTCAGGTCATCATTCGCTTTTTCATACCGCAGGCGCAGCACAAAGGACGTACCGGCTTTGAGTTCCCCCACCGCGTAGTGATAATAGGTCAAACCATCGTTGCCCTTAACGCCGCTCCCCATGCTGGGGATAAGCGTCCAGGCCGTGGCTGTCGGCGGCTGCTGCACCACGACAGTGAGATCCTTGACGGCATAATCCCCTGGCCAGAGATACTCAAAGGTGCGTAACGCGCCCTCTTTTTTCAACCCCGGATCGTAATACTCGACTTGCAAGGTCGGAGACGGCGTTGTAAAACTGACTCTCAACCAGTTCCCATCTGTCTGGGTTGAGTAATTCAGGTTATAGAGCATCCCATCTGCCGCGTCCTCGTATGCCACGTTATAGGGTGACCCCACCGCCGCCGGAATACGAAGCGTCAGTTGAGCCGGCAGTTTTACCGAGTTATCCAACGTGAGGCGGTAAATCACCAGCATTTCTGGACGGTCATATTCCGGCCAGAGGTCAATCTCCAAACTGGCCAATGTGATTTCATTTTGAGCAGACGCGTGATGGGCTTGAATGAAGAGCCCGATGATAACCAAAAGCGCCCCTAATCCTAAACGCTTACACATTCAGCAACCTCCCGAGCCTTAGACCTCATAGCCAAATCTTACCATAGACTTTCCCAACTTACCCAACCTGGCACTATTTGTGCACCTGCCCTCTGTTACCCCTTCCTCTCCAGAGCACAACGTTTTCCGGCGAGGATTACGGTATAATCACATCCGGGTTCAGGCAACCCTTGGAGATTGGTATGCCGCGCAAACGATATGCCGAGGATCTCTCCGTTGAGGAACTACGCCTGCTGTTGATCGAGAAGCAGCGGGCACGGCGTCAGAAGCGGTTGGAGCACTTCCGCCGCAGTGGCCGCCTGGTTGTGGTGGATGACCATCCCACCCAACCCCCTTTGGAAACCCTTGCCAGCCGTCCGCTCAGCGAAGAGACGCCCCCGGCTACCGCAAATCCCAAGCACACCCGGCTAGACCGCCTCCTGCTGGCCATTGAGATTCTGGCCGTCCTTGGCTTGGCCTTTGTCTTGCTAAACGGGTTCACCCTCATTCGCGACCTTAATCGCGAAGTGGTGGCCATGATTAATCAACCCACCCTGACCCCCACACCGGCCATCACCGCCATCGTCTTGCCCGGTGGGCATACGCCGCCCAATTCGCCCGGCGGGCCGCGCCCTAACGACGCCGAGATCCCGGAACATCTGCGTCCGGTCATGCTGTCACTGCCGGAATTGCCTACCCCAACCCCCAGCGTGGAGCAGGCCATCCGCATTCAAATCCCGGCGATTAAAGTGGATGCACCAGTAGTGCAAGGCGACGGTTGGGAGCAGTTGAAAAAGGGGGTCGGTCAGCGTTTGGGGACGCCCAATCCCGGCCAGCGGGGGAACATCGTCCTTTCGGCCCACAACGACATCTTCGGCGAAATCTTCCGCGACCTGGATAAACTCAAGCCCGGCGATCAGGTCATCCTTTACAGCAACCAACGGGCGTATGTGTACATTGTGCAACAGACGCAAATTGTCGAGCCAACCCGAGTTGAGGTCATGGCACCTACGCAGGAACCCATCGTGACCCTGATTTCGTGTTATCCTTATATGGTGGATAACCAGCGTATCGTCGTGACCGCTCGGTTGCAAGAATAAACCAGTTCACTTACTTGGGAGATTAACCATGAGCAAGAAGCAAAAACGCCGCGTTTCATCGCCTGCATCTTCTCAACGCCCCGCTGCCCCCGCCGCCCGGCCGGTTGAGGCACGGCCCAGTCCTACCCCCCGCAGCGGTGCTAGCAGTGCCGAATTCAACCCCGATTATTCGTATGTCATCCGCGACCTCAAGCGCATCGGGACGCTGGCCGGCACTTTCTTCGTCATCCTGATCATCCTCTCGTTTATACTGCGATAGCCGCAAGGGTACGACACAAATCAACGCGCTCTCTATAGATAAAGGCAATGCGCCTGCGGTAGACCGCAGGCGCATTCTTGTATGTAGGCGGCTCTGAATCTACAAGTAATGGATGCGATCCCGATATTGAGCAAACAATCGTGCGTTATATTCTGCTCCACCGTCAACATTTGCCGCCAAAAGTACCGGTGGCGTGATGCCTCGTGCAAGCAATTCTTCAACAGTTGCAGCCACAAGGGCTTGGAGAAGGGCAATGGATGTTGCCCCAGATACAGGAACAAACTTTTGCGGCACGCGTGGATCTGAGAGCACAGCATCGCCCTTGGGCGCTTTATTATCCAAGACGATATCCGCGAAATCGCGCATTTTCTTGCCGCTCGGGTGGCGCGAAGTCACTGCTTCCGTATACTCAACCGAGGTAACACCGATCACTTTGATTCCGCGCTCACGTGCAATCTGGGCCATTTCAATCGGAACTGCGTTTCTACCCGATACGGAGACGAGAATAAGGACATCGCCCGCGTGAATCGGGGTGTTATCCAGGATCACTTTCGCATATCCCGTCATCTGTTCCATAGCGGATGACAGTGTAGCCGGGTGAACATCCAACGAAGCAATTCCCGGTGCAAGGATGGGATTGATTAACATCAACCCACCTGCGCGATAAACTAAATCTTGAATCGGCAGTGAAGAGTGAGTGCAACCAAACGCAAACAGGCTATGCCCTCCTTCAATGGCATCTGCCATGAGTTTTGCCGCTTGTTGCAATGCTTCTCCTTCTTCATCTCGAATTCGCTCAATTCGCTTAATCAATTCGCTCAGGTAATCGAACGCAAAAGTGGACATTCTCCCAAAACACTCCTTTCTCTGTTAGGGTTGAGAATTTTCAGAATATCTTCTGTAAGCCACCACACCCCTGACCATGGTTAGACTAACTTCAAGGTTGCCATCTAAGAGAACAATATCTGCATCGGCCCCAGGCTTGATGCCCCCTTTGTGGTTCAGCCCAATCGCCTTGGCCGGTACACTTGTTACCATAGGAAGCACGTCACGGAGACTCAATCCGGTAAACTGCAAAGCATTTCTCAACGCCGCGTCAAGTGTGAGCGTGCTACCTGCCAGCCCTCCTTTGAGTGTGCGGGCAATGCCATTTTTTACTTCCACCAGTTGATCACCTAGAGAATATTGACCATCCGGTAGTCCAGTTGCCCGCATCGCATCCGAGATCAGGATAACTCGATCAGGCCCCTTGGCTTTAACCACCAACCGCACGGTTGCAGGATGAAGGTGGATGCCATCCACGATAAGTTGTGGAATAATAGCCTCACAATCCAGAACAGCCCCTATGATACCTGGCTGACGATGATGATAAGAGGGCATTCCATTAAACAAATGCGTTGCTTGAGAAAGCCCATAGGATGCAGCGAGCATCATACGATCATAATCAGCACCACTAT
This sequence comes from uncultured Thermanaerothrix sp., assembly GCA_964427505.1. Lineage (GTDB taxonomy): Bacteria > Chloroflexota > Anaerolineae > Anaerolineales > Anaerolineaceae > Thermanaerothrix. The sequence continues at coordinate 140,711 of CAYRUO010000005.1, read as the reverse complement.
GGCCAGCGGCAAAATATACGCCTCGGGCACGACCTGCAGCGATAAACTCCGGCGCCCCCTCCAATTCAGGCGCCAAAGTTACTAATCGTACTACCTCACTCTTCAACCATTCTTGATACTCTTGGGGGTCAATAGGGCGTAAATGCTCAGCAGGTTGAGCACCAGAGTAATTGGGGTTTAGATAAGGACCTTCTAAATGTATCCCTAAACATTGGGCTCCCTTTGTAGTTGGGGAATAACTTTCAACTGCCCGGATAGCCATCCAAGTAGAAGAACGGGAAGCAGAAACGGTGGTAGGTAGAAATGCAGTAACGCCGTGCCGGACGAGAAAATGAGCCATTTTCTGCAACGCTTCCTCAGTAGCATCCATGGTATCAACCCCACCAATCCCATGGATATGGATATCTATCATGCCGGGCACCACCCATAAACCATGGGCATCAATCACAGCATCCCCAGGCCCAGGCTGAACCCCTTCAGGCTCTATGGCTACAATTTTTCCTTCCTCAACCACCACCGCATGGTGTGTTAACTCTCGCTCTGGGGTTAGAATGATCCCGCCTTGTATCCATGTACGCATAATACATTCCCATCTGGCAAGGCTCGAGGAAGGTTTTGTCCCTTCCTCGAGCCCTTCTTTTCCTCAGTGAGTCTTAGACGCCAAACAACTTAGCAATAGCCCAGATCACGATGCCGGGAACAATGGCATCCGGAACCGTGAAGCCAAGCCCAGTGGCTCCCATGGCCGCCAAATCGCCAAAGACCTGGAATTTGTAAGCAAAACTAATCAGGAACCATCCTACAAATCCCCACAGGAAACCACCAGCCCAAGCCCCACGCTGGCCACCGGTAGCATTGCCAAAGATGGCCCCGGCGCCGCTGGCAAAGAAGGCAGCGATCATGCTTGGGAGCGGCACCGGCCAACCGATTAGCGCCAGCACCACCATCCCCAGCACCTGACCAATGGTACCCGAGATCAATCCGATGATTAGCGAGTTAGGTGCGAAGGGGTAGATAACCGGGCAGTCCAAGGCCGGCTTAGCACCGGGAATGGCTTTCTCCGCGATTCCCTTGAACGCAGGAACAATTTCACCGATCAGCATGCGGACACCCTGGAGCAAAACAAGCACTCCGGCCGTGAACCCTAAGGCTTGAAGTATAGAGAAAACGAGCCAGTTCTGACCGTTGCTGATCTTTTCCTGAAAGCCAGCCACACCAATCTGGCTCAATGCCAGGATGGCGCCGATGAGCGTGACCACCAGCATCACCAATGAGATCGAGAGCGCCATATCGCGGAAGAAGTTCAACCCTTCCGGAACTTTGATGTTCTCGGCCGAATCCTCAGGATTACCAATGAGCTTACCGACCCACGCACCCAGCATGTTCAATAATGTCTGCCCATGACCGAAGGCGATATTGTCGCTACCCGTGATTTTTCGCATCACCGGCTGTGCTAAGGCAGGCGCCAGGGTCATGTAAAGCCCATCCACGATTGAGGCCAGTGCTACTGTCCAGAACAGTGATAAACCAAAAGAATGGAAAAGGATAGCAAAGGCACCCGCGTGGATCCAGATCATGTGACCGGTTAGATAGATGTAGCGGAAGGGAGTAAAACGGGCTAAAAGGATGTGAATGATGTAGCCGAAAAGCATTGTCCACGCGATAGCCGCACCAATATCCCCCACGTTGGCACTTTGAACCGCGCTGACAACTCCCTCGTCAAAGGTGACAAAGGTTTGAAATCCTCCGGCCGGAATACCCACCTCAAACATAGACTGGATGGGAACCAAAGCATTAATCAGCGCCCCAATACCGACGCTCATAATGAGCAGACCCAAAATAGTTTTGATGGTCCCAACCAGAACCTCACCAAATGATTTTTTCTGGAGGATCAAACCCACCATAGCAATAAAGCCCAGCACAAAAGCTGGTAACTTGATCAACTCAATTAGAAATTGCAGCACTCCCATTTTGACCTCCTGCCGTAATCAGATTGTTCGAGGAATTAGCGGCCCCCCAATCGAACCCAAATGATTAAAAGATGTGTCTCTCGAGCCTTTTTACCTCACCTCCTTTCCAGTTACTGTCCTTGCAAGAATTCGCGGACGGCAGCTAAAACCTTTTGTTTGATTTCCTCTTTGTCTACCAGGTTTTTGATTAAGACCACTTTCCCGGATGCCGACCGCAAATGCTGCTCCATATCTGTCGGGGCCACAATCAAATCAGCATTTTGCCCCTTGAATGAACCCAGATCCCAGGGTATAACTTCAGCCTTTATCCCCTCCGCCTTGAGAATTTCATCAATGAATAGTTTCAACATCATACTGGTACCAAATCCCATCCCACACAACGTCGCGATTTTCATGCTCTCTCTCCTTTTTAGATAGTTTTCAAGTCGAATGCACAATTTTCAGCAATTCCTCATCCGTCTGGGCGGATCTTAATCCTTTGAGTACTTCCCCATCAGAGAGAAGTTGAGCCAATTCTTGCAAACCTTGAAGATGAGAGGTCTTATCGGTCGCAGCCAACGCAAAAACAAGATCAACCGGGTCATTTTCCGTGTGACCAAAATTCACCGGGGTAGACAAGGTCACCATGGCTAAACCAGGTTTTAGAACCCCATCTTCCGGACGAGCATGCAACAACACAATTCCAGGTGCGATAACGGCATAAGGCCCCATCTCTTTCAAGACACGCTTCATAGCAGCGATATACTCTGGTAGGGCCACCCCAGACTGTATCAGCAATGAACCTGCGATCTCCGTTGCCTCTTCCCAATCCCGGACGGCCACCTTGGCCCGTACAGTTTGAGAAGAGACAAGATCTTTGAGGCGATATGAAGGGGACGTCTCAGCGTAACTCATTGCAACTCCACTACGGCTTGCAAATGAATGGGATGATCAGGGTCAAGCCCTTTTGACACAGCACGGTAATAAGCCAAAAGTTGAAGGAATGGCAGATAGAGCGGAGCACCCCACAATGAGGAAGGTACGTCCTCAAAGATGAGGGCGTTATCCACACTCTGGGTTATTGAGGGATGCCCCACCGCAGAGAGGGCTACTACATAAGCCCCTAACGCACGAACATCTCTCAGCACTTCTAATTCATAATCCAACCCTTCTTCACTTAGTAAACCTACGACCAGCGTTTGCTGATCCACCGTGGAGATTGGGCCATGACGAAATTCCATAAAATGAAACGCCTCAGTTTGCGTGAGGGACATTTCTTTTCCTTTCAGCATGGCCTCACTGGCTAACCCATAAAACGGTCCACTTCCCAGGAAAACGAATTTGGTAACGCTATGAGACGAGCCTAAAAACTCAGCAAGCGTGAGCGACTCCCTTAAAACTCTTGTTCCCTCATCCATATAAAACGTCGCCAAACTGGGAGGAATGCCTTGCTCAATCAGACCCGCTACCGCGAGCATCATATTGGAAAACGAACGGGTTTGAACCACGCTATTCTCACCAGCATCCGGAACACCCAAAACCCAGGGACTCAACTTTGCCAATGGCTGGTCAGGATAGCAGGTTACTACGACGCAATCCCCATAACCCCGAGCCTGGAATTGCTCAACCGCCCGGATCGTTTCCGTCGTTCGCGCCGAGCGAGAGATGGCAACCAGAAGAGTGCGCTTGTTCTGATGTAACCACGAAGAGGGAAATAACAGCAAATCTGACGAAGGCACAGCCCGGCTTAAAACCCCCCGACGCATTTCACACCAACGGGAAGCCCAAAGAGAGAGGTAGTAAGTAGAGCCACAACCTGTGAACAGAATTTGATCGTACCCTTCAAATTTTGGGGAAAAATTCAAACAAATCTGGTTAAGACGGTGGATTGTCCTCTGCCAGATTTCAGGTTGAGATAAAATTTCCCGAAAAGTAAAAGACAAATTTTCCATAAAGATTACATTCCCTCGCACTGAATATTTTTTCTCATTAACTCATCTCTGGATGAAACAACCCAAACCTTCAAGCCCGTTTTCTTTAACGCCGTAAGCTGTTGAGAGGTAATCCCCTCATCCGTAATTAATAAATGCACCTCATTAATGGCGCACAACCGAGCAAATGTGGTCTTACCGATTTTAGTGTGATCGGCAAGGATTACCGTGCGAGACGCAGAGTTCATAAAAGCACGCCCCGCCACAGCCTCCGATTCATCGGACATCGAAAACCCAAAGGACAAATCTATACCACTTACTCCTAGGAAGGCGACATCCAAATGGACATTTTTCAAGGTCTCGGTCACCAAATTGCCGATCAGCTCATATGAGTTTTGGTTGAGCAATCCCCCTGTAAGGAGAACACGCATATTTTCTGCGCCGCGCAGTTCCATTGCCACATTAACAGCATTGGTCACCACCGTTAAGTTTTTTACCCCCCGAATTAAGCGGCTAAATTCTGTACAGGTTGTTCCGCCACTGATGCCTATCACTTGATTGGGAGAAACCAAAGATCGTGCGGCTAGGGCAATTAAATGTTTTGCTTCTGCCTGGCGCGATGCCCGGCTATCAAACTGGGGATCATAACGGATGGGATGGGGCAATGTAGCCCCACCATGAGTGCGAACAATCAAACCCTTATCCTGCAACTGGGCAAGATGTCGCCTGATCGTGGAGGGTGAAACCTTTAAGTATCGGCTTAAGTCCTCAACCGAAGCCAATTCGTAGCGAGCCAGATACTCTAAGATTTCACTCTGATAATCGGCCACCCCTGCCTCGGACAAAGGGAGTAAATTCTTTCCTTCTCAAATATAGCAGAAAAGATCAACCAATTCAATCATTTTGATTAAATCAAACCATATTTGTGCTCATTTCTGTTAATAATGCGCAAGTTGTCGCCTCGGAATCACAAATCTTCTCACACCTTCTCCAAACCTTCATCTCTGGCGATCCCCTTGACTTCGCACTAAAGTCCACTATAATAAACTCAAGTCCATAATTCGAGACGATGATATGGAAGACCTGACCCTCGCCCGCAGTGCCGAGCGCACCCTGCGCCTCATTGAAACCGTCCTCGCCCACCCCGAGGGGTTAACCCCCCAGGATCTGCTGCAGAAATTGGGCCTCTCGCGTTCCTCGCTCTTCATCCTCCTCAAGACCCTCAAAACGCTGGGCTACCTGGATCAATCCGAGAAACGCGGGCGCTACCTGCCCGGCCCGCGCCTCCTCGCCTGGCAGGCACGGAGCGACCTCAGCCAGCAGGAACTTCTGGCCGCCTTTTATCAGGAAAGCGCCCAGGGAGCCTGGCCCGAGACGGTGGCGCTGGTCATCCCCGTCTCCGAGGGTCTGCTTGTCCTGGCGCAGGCCGAAGGTAGTCATGAAGCCCGCCGGGTCTTCCAGGTGGGAAAAATTTACCCCCATCTAGAAGCCGCTCAGGCCCTATTTGCCCCCTCTTCAACCCCGGTCAGTATTGAGGACGGCTTGGCATTGGCAACAGCCACCGAGACCCTTGACCTGGCCGCGCCCATCTGCCCGGATGGGTTTCAACCCCGCGCCGCGGTGGTGCTGAGCGCCCTGGCCTACCGTTGGCAGCCTCACACCCTTTACCACCAACTGGGTAGCGATTTACGCAACCTGGCTGCGCGCATCTCCCACCGGCTGGGTGCCCTGACCTATTCACCCTTCGCTCCCTATCCGATCTCCGAACTTCAGCCCTTAGAACCGCTAACCCCGGCCCAAATCGAAGCGTTTCTCCGCGGCCCGGTCTCGGCCCGTCTGGCCTGTGTGCGCCCCGACGGTCAGCCCCATGTAATTCCCCTCTGGCAGGAATGGAACGGCCATGCCTTCACCGTCATCGCTTGGCAGGGTTCACGCTGGCCCGACTACGTCCGCCAAAACCCGGCCGTCTCCCTGACCGTTGACGAACCCTGGCCCCCTCTGCGCCGCGTCGTTGCGCGCGGGCAGGCAAGGCCGGTCACCGAGATGGACCCACCAGACCTGCACCGCCTGCTTAATCGTCTCGCCCGGCGCTACCTAGGACGCGACTTAGCCCAACCCTACCTCAACCAGGTAGCCGAGGTCTTTCGCATTGACGTCGAGTACCTGCGCGGCTGGCGCGGCCTCACCTCTCCCCTCACCTCACCCTGAACTTTGCACCCATGGACGTTCACCTCAAGGATCTAACTTTCTTATATCCTAATCACGACCAACCGGTGCTCCAGGGGCTCACGCTTGATATCCCCTCCGGGCAGTTTGTAGCCATCATCGGTCAAAGTGGCTGTGGCAAATCCACCTTGTTGCGCTTGCTGGCCGGGCTGTTACATCCTACTCAGGGGCAGATCACCTTCAACGGCGCTGTCTCCAATGGGCGCTCTCGAATTCACACCGTGGCTTGGATGGCACAGTCACCCGCCCTGTTACCCTGGCTCACCGCCTATCAGAATGTGGCACTGGCTTTGAGGTTCGCGCGCAACGGCACACCGCCACTCATGAGCCCCGAGGAAGCCCTGAGCCGCGTCGGGTTAGGGGATTACATCCATGAGTATCCACAGCACCTTTCAGGCGGCATGCAACAGCGCGTCGCCTTGGCCCGCTTGTTGGTTCAAGGGGCGTCCATTTGGCTAATGGATGAGCCTTTTTCGGCGCTGGATGAATTAACGCGGGAAAACCTCAGTAATACCCTCTTGGATCTCTGGCAGTGGCTGAAACCCACCATCCTGTGGGTAACCCACCACATTTATGAGGCGGTCCGACTTGCCGACCGCATCCTCGTGCTCTCACCCCGCCCGGCCCAAATTGCAGCGGACATCGGGGTAGAACTCCCTCGCCCTCGCGACGAAAATCACCCCCGATTTGCCACTTATGTTACCCAACTCAGAAAGTCACTCTTTCATGCCAACGGTCAAGAAAGCGCGTCCAATGACTGGTTCAACACGTAGCAAACTGATCACCTGGGGACTCATTGTAGGCGCCCTCTCTGCCTGGGAAGTGGGCGTTCGGGTGGGGAATGTTCCCCCCTACCTCTTACCCGCCCCCAGCCTTATCCTCCGCACCCTGATTCAAAACCTCTCGACCTATCTTCAGGCGTCGCTGATCACCTTCGGTGAAGCCCTGCTGGGGCTCCTTATCGGAACCTGCGTCGGGGTTCTCATTGCCATCCTGGTCACCTTCTGGCCCGGTCTCGAACACGGCGTTATGAGTCTGGCCATCCTGGTCAAATCCACGCCTCTGGTGGCCATCGCCCCCCTGCTGACCATTTGGCTGGGGTTCGGCTGGCAGCCCAAGGTCATCATCACCGCCCTGGTGACTTTTTTCCCCGTGCTGGTCAACGTTCTGGTTGGATTACAAACCATTACCCCGAGTCTGTTGGATCTGTTCCATGCCTGGCAGGCTAACCGCTGGGAACTTTTGTGGCATCTGCGACTGCCGCACAGCCTGCCCTATGTGTTTGCCGCACTCAAAGTCAGCACCCCCTTGGCATTGATCGGTGCAATCGTCGCCGAGTGGACCGGCGCTTCAGGTGGATTAGGGCGCTTGATGTGGCTGGCCTACACCAACCTGAATCTCCCCCATCTCTTTGCCGCTATCTTTATCCTGGCAACGGCGGGAATGCTCCTCTATCAGGTAACCACCCAGGCTGAAAAACGCCTGGTGTTTTGGTACACCTCATCCTAACCACATCACTCACGGAGGTTTTTTATCCATGATACGCCGCTCTTCCCTGCTTCTTCTCGTTCTCTTTTCAATCCTCTTGATCGTTGCTTGCCAGCCCTCAGCACCGCCTACAACCCCCACCCCACCCCGCACCGCGCTCACGTTTATGGCCGGGTATAAACCCCAAGCCAATTTACCCTTTGTAGGGGCTTATGTGGCCAAAGAAAAAGGATACTTTGAAGCCGAGGGATTGGACGTCACCATCGAACACTCGCCCGGCCAGGGTCAGCATCTGCAGTTATTAGCCGCCGGAAAGGTCCAAGTCACTACCCAGGACGCCGCGGTGTTATTACAGCGCCGCGCCGATCCCGGCCTGCCTTTGGTCTCCATTGCGCTGATCGGACAGCGCGGCCAGCAAGCTTTCGCCGCGCTCAAAGAGTCGGGCATGGTCACCCCCAAAGACTGGGAAGGTCATTTGGTGGGATACAAAGGCACGCCGCCCCCGGATCTATTTGCCTTACTGCATGCCGCAGGGGCCGATGTTAATAAGGTCAATCTGGTCAATGTAGGGTTTGACCCACGCTTATTGGTGGAAGGCAAAGTGGATGTTTATCCTCTGTTTAAATCCAATGAACCCTTCTTGTTGCGTTCCTGGGGCTATGAAATCACGCTGTGGGACGCGGCCGATTATGGTGTGCCCACCCTCGGGCTGACCTATGTAACCAGCGAGTCCCTGCTTCGGGAACAACCCGACGTGCTGGCGCGCTTCTTGCGAGCGGCACTGCGCGGGATTGACTATGCCGCCCAGCATCCTGAGGAAGCCGTACAAATCGTGTTGAAGTACACCGGACCGGAGACCAATCCGGATCACATGCGTTACATGTTAGAAACCGAATTGAAGGATGCCCAGAGCGAGACCACCCGCGAACATGGTTGGGGTTGGCAGACTCAAGCCCAATGGCAAGCCCTGGCCGACATGCTCCACCAATACAATGTCTTACCCTCGACGGATATCACGAATGCCTTTACCACTCGCATCCTGGAAATGGCAAAATCATCCCAATAGGGCTTATGATCCAGAGCCCCGCTCTCCGCTTGCGGGGCTCTTTTTCTACGCCTCTCGCTTTAATCGCCAAAATCCCAGGGCGAAAAATATCACCGCAAATCCCGTTAAGACTGCCAACTGTGGGAATAGGTCCCGCAAGGTGCTCCCGCGCGTAAGATAGTTGACCATGCCTTCCAGAGCCCAGGTGGTCGGCAGTACATGAACGACCGTTTTCACCGGCGCAGGGAAGAACTCCAAGGGATACCAACATCCGCCTAATAACGCCATCACCATGCCCATCAGGATGCTCAGATTATTGGCTTGGGCTTCGTTTCTAACCCACGTACCCATGAAAACGCCAATCGCTCCTGCTGCCAAGGCCGAGGTCAACAATAACAAAACTAACACCAAGGGATCACGCGCCCAAGACAATTTCAGCCCCAGCACCCCAAACCCCACCAGCAACCCCATCTGCACCAAGGCCATCAGCACCTGACCGCCTATGGTAGCGACCAAAAAAACAGCCCAAGGGGTGGGTGTGACCATTACACGGGATAACGTACCGGTATTGCGCTCATACGCCAGCAGTGCCGAAATCCCAAAGAGGGGGATGAAGACCCAGGTAATGAGCTGACCGGCAGAGGCCTGAGCGCGTGGATCGTAAACTGGCGCGCTTGAAGGGCGGCTCACCTCCAACCGGTCTGGAGTTTGCAACCACAATGCGCGAGCCAATTGAAGGGCCTCATTAAAGTACTGCAGGCGCTCTGCCTCTGCGGCAAAGATGCCGTACTGTTCGGCCAACGCCACCGCCTCATGAGCCGCTTCAAATGGCAGGCTCTCCCCACCCACCGCCGCTTGCACCGCACGTTGTACCGCTAAAGCCCGCAGGTTATTCGGCTGCTGATAAAGCAAGAGCCGCACCTGTTCACCGTTCATCAATCGCTCTGCGGTGAGGTCAGGTGGCAGGTATAACCAAAAAGATGCTTTGCGGGCTAAAAAGCGTTCCTCGGCTTCAGCGCGGCTTACCACCTCTGGCCGCACGCCCGGCGCATCCTTCAGAGCCTCAATCATCCGGGCTGAGATTTCATTTTTGGCTTCGTTAACAACTAAGAGGGTCACCTTCCCATCCGATCCATAGTTCCCCATGCCCAACACAAAGGTAAACAGAATTGGCAAAAGGATGAAGAACAGCCACTCACTGGGTGAGGCAAAACGAAGTAACACGTCTTTACGGATGATGGCAAGAATTTGGCGCATAATGCTTCCTCATTAAACCTGAGCGAAACGACGTGAACGCATCAGAACCATTCCAGCCAGGGTGATCAATACAACACCCATGAGCAGCAGGGCCAACAGAGGTTGAGCAATCTGGCTCAGCGATCCGCCACCAGCCAGAATCGCATACCCGTCCAATCCCCAGGCATTCGGGGTGAGGCGGCTCAGGACATATAACGCGGGCGGCATATCTCCCAGATCCACAAAACTGCCGCCCAACAACCCGAAGACCAACATCAGCGCTGTACCGGCGGAAGCAACCTGAGCCGGGGTACGCGCTAGCGCAGCGATGAATAACCCCCAGCCCACCGCAGCCAATGAGGCACACAAAATTAACGCCAGGACGCCCCAAGCGTCCCCCCAGTTCAAGGCAAAAAACCACGTTGAGACGCCGATCAACAACACCTGCTGGACGACCCCACTCAGGTAAACCCCAATGCCCTTCCCAAGCAAGATCTGATGCGGCAGGGTTGGAGTGATCATCAGTCGCTGCAACGTCTGCTGGCGGCGCTCGACCAATAGCGAGCGGGCGCCGAACGTCGCGGTGAACATCAAGAAGAGCAGTGCCATCCCCGGCGCCATTGAAGCCATCACATTTAGGTCACGAGGGCGGGTTGCTTCGCCTTCGGTAATGACCACCCGGATCAAATCCTTTTCCACGCCTGACCACGCCTGGGATTCGCCCCACGCGCGTCCCACGTCTTCGGCTTGCGCGGGTTGAATCACCCCCTTCGCCACCAATGGGGCGATTGCCGTCCAGCCCAGGATGCGTCCCTTTTCCACCCGAAAGAGGAACTCGCGCACAATGCTCTCAACAACGGCGACGCTGTTGGGACGCCCGGGATTAGCATAAATCTGAAGGGGGATGTTGGATGATGATGAAGGCAACCATGCTTGCCATTCCCCTGCAGGTGGGATCAAACTCCGGGTAAAGCCTGCCGGGATAATGATCGCTGCTGCCGCTTGATCCTCTTCAACCTGTTGTTTAGCCTCCTCTACATCCGAAACCAAGCCAGGCTCGAGCAAGGTCGCTAATTCGGGTGAAGAAAGCACATTCACCAAAGCATTTCCCAGGCTCTGACCATCCTGATTCACGATCACCACCGGGATGTCGCTGGGACCACTTGATGGACTTGCGCTCCCTCCCATCTGACCGCTGATCAATCCCATCCCAAGCGTCAACAAAAATGGCCCAATCAAGATCATCAATACGGTTGAACGATCCCGAATGATCAAAAGCAAATCCTTGAACGCGATGAGCAGAATCCGCCGCATCCTCGTCCTCCCTAATCCCTTAGCGCACGACCGGTCAGTTTTAAGAAGACGGCCTCAAGATTGGGTTCGATGATTTCTACACCGCGGATGCGCACACCATGCTCTAAACACACAGCAATGAGATGAGGCAAAATTTCTCCCGAGGTACGGGTGAGCACTTTTAGACGGCGATCCTCTTGAATCGCGTTGATTACACCCGGTAAACGCTGCAATGCCTCCAATGGGGGTTGGGGATTCAAATCATCCTCAAAGGTTAGTATCAGGGTATCATATTCACCCACCTGTTGTAAGAGTTCTGACTGCGTCCCCAATGCAATCAATCTTCCGTGATCCATGATGCCCACCCGATGGGAAAGTTCCTGGGCTTCTTCCATGTAGTGAGTGGTATAAAGGATCGTGATTCCCTCACGGTTGAGAGACTTGACAAAGTCCAGAATCGCGCGCCGGGACTGCGGGTCAATCCCTACCGTAGGCTCATCCAGAAAAAGCACCTGCGGGCGATGCAACAACCCTGCCGCCAGGTTCAGGCGGCGTTTCATCCCACCCGAATAGGTGCGCACTTTGTGATCGGCCTTTTCGCTGAGCCCCACTTGTTCTAAGGTTGAGTGAATCCGCTGGCGTAGTTCTCTTCCTTTCAATCCATACATCTGTCCCCAGAACCATAAGTTTTCATAGCCGCTCAGATCTTGATAAAGCGCAATTTCCTGGGGCACCACCCCAATCAGGCGGCGTACTTCCAGAGGGTGTTTTAGGATCGAATAGCCGCCAATCCAAGCCTCGCCTGAGGTCGGTAACAACAACGTCGCAAGGATTGAAATAGTCGTAGTTTTCCCCGCCCCGTTCGGGCCAAGTAGGCTGAAAATTTCCCCCGCTCTGACTTCAAACGTGAGGTCATCTACAGCAGTCAGATGATCAAAACGCTTGGTAAGATTTTGCACCCGAATCATCGCAACTCCCGAAAGCGTGATAGAAAGACTCCACCAATCCTAATCTACGCGATTTCGAATCCAAGGTTGCACATCCCCCTTTATAAAAACACCAAACGGTGATGGTTGTTCACCGCTTGGTTACTACACCTTGTTTTATCCGCCTTTTTCAAAAACTAAATTTCACTGGTGGTCTTGATAAATTCTATTACTTCGTCTAAGTAGGCAAATGCTAATGCGGTCACTGTGTCGGCCGCCCCATAGTAAATGGCCAGGCGACCTGTGGGCGGATCATAAAGCGTCGCACAGGGGAAAACCACATTGGGCACATCGCCGACACATTCATAAAGGGTCTGCGGAGACATAAGATACGGCCCCCCGCGTGCAATAACCTTCCAGGGTTGGTCAAGGTCGAGCAACGCCGCTCCAAAGGAATAGACAAAACCGTTACACGAGGTAAGCACCCCATGATAGAAAAGCAACCAGCCCTCACGGGTTTCAATCGGGATTGGGCCGGCACCGATTTTCGTGCTTTGCCATCCCCCCTTGGGGCTCATCACAAAGCGATGTTGTCCCCAGTGGATTAGATCCGGGCTTTGACTGATAAAAATATCCCCAAAGGGCGTGTGCCCGCGGTCGCTGGGGCGACTCAGCATCATGTAGTAGCCGTTGATTTTGCGCGGGAAGAGCACCCCGTTGCGGTTATAGGGGAGGAAAGCGTTCTCCAAAAAGTAAAAAGTTTCAAAATCAAACGTATATCCCACACCAATCGTGGGGCCATGATAACCGTTACACCAAGTCACATAATAGCGATCTTCCAGCCACACGACACGCGGGTCATAGCGGTGTTCGAACTGGGCTAATTCCGCATCCTTGCATTGCCAGGTGATCGGGGCATCGTCCAATTGCCAATGAATGCCGTCCGCGCTGAAACCACGATGTAGATTCATCTCACGCTTTTTGTTATCGCAACGAAATACCCCTGCAAAATGCCCGTTGAAGGGCACGACCGCGCTGTTAAAGATGCTATTCGCTGAAGGGATGAGATGACGTGGAATAATGGGATTGCCGCTGTAACGCCAAACGACATCCGAGCACCCCGGCGGGCGATCTTCCCAGGGAATGTTAGGTAAAGCAGACATGTTCATGGCTTAACCATCTCCTTGTGCACAGTTAATGCCGTCACCGATTCCCGCTCCACCAAAACGGGATGAATGAGCAGTGTCATCCGTGCCGCATCGGGATGTTGGCGTCGCAGTTCCAACAACTCCACCGCGGCCCGTCCCATAGCCAATGTGTCCACATGTAGGGTGGTTAGCGTCGGATGGGTATGAGTAGCAATATAGGTATCGTCATAACCGATCACCGCAAGGTCTTCCGGCACGCGTCGTCCCAGGTTCTGAGCCGCACGAACGGCGGCATTGGCCACTTCATCGTTGATGCAGAAAAGGGCGCTGATCTGAGGATGCGCTTTGAGCAACGCAATGGTTTCTTCAAAACCTCGTGACCGGCTGATATTGAAATTAGCGAGGTAGGTGTGCGAAATTCCGTGCTCTTTAAGCGCGCGTAGATAGCCATTGCGGCGATCGCGTAGGCTGGGATAACACCGCTCGTCTCCCCCAACTAACCCAATATGCTGGTGTCCTTTGGCGATCAAATATTCCACGGCTTGGTAAGCCGCGCGGAAATTATCCGAGAGCACGGCGTCAAATTCTTCACGAACCGCGTAGCTATCTATCAGAACGACCGGCCCGGCATATTGAGCTAACAAATCCATAAAGGTCTCGTTCACATAAACCCCCACCAGCAGAAGCCCATCGGGATTCCCGCTAAGCCATTGGGGAGAAATTTCAAGCGGTTGATTGTTCTCATCCACCGGCAGTGAGGCAAACAGCAGATTGATCCCTTTATGGCGGCAAGCTTCCTCAATCCCCAAAATCACTTTGGAATAGAACGGGTTGGCCTGCGGAGCCAAGTCTGGGTCTAATTTAACCAGCATACGCAGGGTGGAAAGCGGGGATTCGCGATCTTTGGAAGACGACGAGTTGATCGGATATCCCAATTCCGCCGCTACAGCCAGCACCCGTTCGCGTGTCTCCTGAGCCACACCAGGGCGATTATTCAAAACCAGAGAAACGGTGGAAACCGAAACACCGCAACGATGAGCAATTTCCGCAATTTTTACTCTTTTGGTCATCATCGAGTCAGGTTCTAAAGTATTTAAAGGTTTTTATGATTCTAGTCACAATTCGCCCAAAGTCAAGTCGTATCTCGGTAAATTTTTTTCAAAAATTTCTAAAAACCCGCAAATTCCCCTCTCGCCTTGATAAAAATTCTCGTTCCTCTTCATCTTCCTCTTTCCACCAACCCGATTTGTCCCTTAACATCCCACAAAACTGTGACCATCTAAACCCTGTGAGCCCAATTTATCTCTCTAATACCTCCAGGGCGACTCAACTAAAATTTTAATTTACCGATTTTAAGTCCAACCCGATTGACTTTTGTTCACAATTTTTCTATAATGAAATAAGTTGGGAGCGCTTCCAAAACCATCTTGCCCTGGCGCCCCTTGTATCACCACCCACAGGTCATCCATGTCCAACCTGACCCTCGAAGACATTGCCCGCCAAGCCGGTGTTTCGCGCTCTACCGTCTCACGCGTCCTCAATGATCATCCCAATGTGCGTGAAGAAGTACGCCGACGCGTATTAGAGGTTATTCGCCAAACCGGCTACCACCCCAATGCGGCCGCGCGTACCCTGGCCTCACAGCGCTCCCTAATGCTGGGACTGGTACTGCCACGGAGCGTCAGTTCTTTCTTCAGCGACCCCTATTTTCCGCGCCTAACGCAGGGTATTGCTCAAGCCTGCAACCACTACAACTACACTTTGGCGCTCTTTCTGGTCAGCAGCGCAGACGACGAGACCAAAATCTACCCACGCATTTCACGCCGCGGTTTGTTGGACGGCATCCTACTTCAATCCGGCCAAATTGGGGACCAATTGATGGATCGCCTACTTGCTTCAAACATCCCCTTGGTGGTGATCGGCCGCCCCTTCAATCCGGATGGGATCAGTTACATTGATGTGGATAACGTCAATGCCGCCTATAATGCGGTGAGCCACTTAATCCGCCTGGGGTATCAGCGCATCGCCACCATTGCCGGTCCCGATAACTCCACCGTAAGCATAGATCGCAAAGAGGGCTATACCCGGGCCCTACTGGAGCGGGGACGAAAAGTTGATCCATCACTGATCGTGGAAGGAGATTTTACCGAAGCGGGAGGCTACTACGCCATGCAGAGCCTGCTCCCGACACGGCCAGATGCCGTCTTTGCCGCCTCAGACGCCATGGCCATCGGTGCCATGCGCGCCATTCGCGAAGCCGGCTTGCGCATCCCGGAGGATATTGCGGTTGTGGGTTTCGACGATCTGCCGTTTGCCTCCACCGCCACCCCACCCCTCACTACAGTACGTCAACCGATTGCGCCCTTGGGCTTTAAAGCGGTTGAGATCTTGCTCGATTTAATTGAAAACGGCGTCCAACCCCCACGACGGGTCATTATGGACACCGAACTGGTGGTACGCGATTCGTGCGGCGCTCTCAAACGACGCAGTCCGGGATAAGCAATGAAATTTCTTGCCGCGAATTGGGAGCGCTCTCAAAACGCGATGGTTCTTCAAAAAATTTTAGAGGAGGTGATCAGCCAGGAGGAGATGTTCATCACGAGAAGTCCATAAATTTTCCACACGTCATCCCAATGTAAACCCCTACATGTGTACGTGAACCGGAAGAAAGGAGAAAGGAACCATGCGTAAGCTTGCCCTATCTGTCTTCACTGTGCTGATCCTGGCCAGCCTGCTCTTGGCGGCTTGTGGTCCGGCAGCCACCCCCACTCCCGAGAAAATCATTGAAACCGTGGAGGTCGAGAAAACCGTCATCCAAACCCAGGTGGTTGAGGTAACGCCCACCGGTCAAGCCGCTCCAACCACCTACCCGCGCAATGAAACCATCTATGTCAGCGGCGCCGCCTGGGGTCCACCCTCGACCTGGAACCCCTTCCAGCCGGGAATGTTGGCCAACGCCACCGGAACCATTGGGTTCGTCTATGAGTTCCTGTTCAACTATGATCCTCTAACGGATAAGTTCATCCCCTGGTTGGCCGAAAAAGGCGAATGGACGGACCCCACTACCTATGAAGTCACCCTGCGCAAAGGCTTGACGTGGAGCGATGGTCAGCCCTTGACCGCCGAAGACGTCAAATTCACATTGGAATTGGGTAAGAAATATCCCGCCCTATGGTTCTCACCGCTCTGGACCAATACCGGCCTGACCGACGTCACCATTGTGAATGACACCACACTCAAGTTGACCTTCAACGACCCGCTCTACCAGGAATGGGAAAATTACCTCTTTAACCTGCCTATCGTTCCCAAACATCTATGGGAGAATCGCACCGAGGAGGAAATTACCACGGGCGCGAATGAAAAACCGGTTGGTTCTGGCGCCTATTTGTACCTCACCCACGCTGAGGATCGCAACGTCTGGGTGCGAAATGAGAATTGGTGGGGAATTCCCATCTTTGGCAAACCGGCACCTAAATACATTGTGGATATCCGCGTGTCGAGCAACAACGTTGCCCTGGGTATGGTGGTCAAGGGCGAACTGGACCTGAGCAACAACTTCCTCCCCGGCATCGCCACCCTGGCCGAGAAGGGCTACGTCAAGACCTTTTACGAGAAGGCACCTTACATGCTCTCGGCTAACACCGCCGTGCTCTTCCTGAACACCACCAAGAAACCTATGGATGACCCGAAGTTCCGCCGCGCCCTTGCCTTCGCGATTGATGTGCCTTCTATCGTCAATGTGGCTTACGCCAACCTGGTCAAGGCCGCCAGCCCCTCTGGACTGCTCCCCACGATGAGTAAATACGATGACCCGGACGTCATTGCCCGCTTGGGTTACACCTTCGATACCGCCAAGGCTAAGCAAATGCTTGCCGAAGCCGGCTATAAGGATGTCAACGGTGACGGTTTCGTGGAAGCGCCAGATGGCTCCAAGATTGAACTCCAGGTGACCTGCCCGAACGGGTGGACCGACTGGATGGCGGCCATTGACATCATCGCCTCCAGCGCACAGGCCGCCGGGATCAACATCCAAGCTGCCTACCCCGATTACGGCGCCTGGAACACAGCCTTGCAAGGCGGCACCTTCGACATGACCCTCAACAACTGGGCTCAGATGAGCAATACACCCTGGACGCTCTACAACCTGCTCTTCCGGCACCCGATCCAGGAACAAATGCAGGCCGGTAACTTCGGGCGCTACGTCAACCAGCAAATGTTCGACCTGGTGGATGCCCTCGCCCGTGTACCGACCACGGATGAAGCCGGTATGAAGGCCGCAACCAGCAAGATCCAGGAACTTATGCTCACCGAGATGCCGGTGATCCCGTTGTGGTACAACGGTCTATGGGCACAATGGACGGAGACCACCTGGACCAATTGGCCGAATGAAAAGAACCCTGTCTCCCTGCCCACCACGTGGTCGGGTTACTGGCAGATGGGCGGTCTGCAAACCTTGATCAACCTGAAGCCGGTAGCACAGCCTTAAGCCACACTGTCTGAGGGATGCCGCTTCCCATAGAAGGGGAAGCGGCATCCCAACCCAATATTTTCGTCATCTTAAAACGTTTTGACCCACTAAAATATCTTTATCCCCTCAGCCCCAGGAGCCCTGCATGCGGCGGTATTTGACACGCAAAATACTGATTTACACGCTGACATTTTTTCTTGCCGTCACGATTGATTGGCTCATTCCGCGCTTCATGCCCGGTGATCCGATTCGCAACATGTTGGCACGCGTCTCGGTAGCCTCCAACGCCTCGGCAATCCAAATGATGTACGACTATTACGCACGTCTGTTTGGCCTTGATCTTCCCTTGTGGCAACAATATCTCAACTTTTGGAAAGCACTCTTCCAGGGCAATCTGGGCATCAGCACCTATCTTTTTCCCACCCCGGTCGTGGATGTTCTAAAGCGTGCCGTTCCTTACGACGTGTTTCTACTCGTTCCATCCATCCTTCTAGGGTGGTACGCCGGCAATCATTTTGGGGCTATCGCGGCACGGGCTAAACGTCTGGATAATTTCATCCTCCCCCTTAGTTACATTTTGACCGCCACCCCCTACATGTGGCTGGGCATTCTGTTGGCCTGGTTCTTCGGAATTGTCTTGGGATGGTTTCCCATTGCCGGGGCTTATAGTTTTTCCTTACGCCCAACTTGGTCTTGGGCTTTTTTGCTCGATTTGCTTCACCACTGGTTCCTCCCGTTTGCCTCACTTTTCATCATCGAATTTGGGGGTTGGGCGATCGGAATGCGCAACATGATCATTTACGAATTAGAGGCCGAATATTCTCGTTATCTGACCGCCCTCGGAGCCCCTAAGCGCCTGATTCGGAGATACGCCTTCAACAATGCCATCCTGCCCCAAATTACCGGTTTAGCGCTTAAGTTAGGGGTTATTGTGGCGGGAGCACTGGTCACCGAGGTCGTTTTCTCCTACCCCGGCATCGGTTATCTGCTTCTAGCCGCGATCCAGAATCAGGATTACTTTCTGATTCAGGGTTGTTTCCTCTTTATTATCTTAGGGGTCTTAATCGCCAATTTTATGATTGACATCGCCTACCTCGTGGTTGACCCACGCACACGAAGGGGTATGGTGGGAGAGTCGGCATGATTAAGCGGAGTGAACTCCTCTATTTCACCTTGCGCAACAGGAAACTCGTTATCGGAAGTGGAATCATCCTGGGCTTCCTTCTCCTCGCCTTAATTGGACCTACGTTTGCTAAATATCGCCCGATGGACTACGCCAGCCCGCTAGGCGCCGAACCGCCTTCCGCAAAATACTGGTTTGGCACGACCTTTTTCGGGCAAGATGTTTTCTCGCAATTCGTTCACGGCTTACGGGCAACGTTTATCGTCGGTCTACTGGGGGGTGGATTGGGTACCCTGATGGGGATGCTTATCGGCTTCACTGCCGGATACCGCGGCGGCGTGGTGGATGAAATTCTTAATGCCTTCACGAACATTGTCCTCGTGATTCCCACCCTAGCCGTTCTACTGATCATTGCCGCCTACTTACAAGTCCGCAGTCTGCTCATGGAATGCCTATTCATTGGATTAACGGCTTGGCCCTGGGCCGCCCGCGCTATCCGTGCGCAAACGTTCTCCCTCCGTTCCCGAGACTTTGTGGATCTAGCCCGATTAAGCGGCATGACCTCACTCAGGATCATCCGCGATGAAATTGCCCCCAATATGATGTCTTACTTAGTGCTGGTCTTCATTCTACAATTCGGGGGGGCTATTCTCACCGCCGCCACCTTGGATTTTATTGGCTTAGGCCCGACCAATACGATATCCCTGGGACTGATGATGCAGTACGCCGTCCTATGGGGTGCCTTACCTCTTGGCATGTGGTGGTGGTTTGTCCCCCCCGGCTTAGCCATTACAGCCATTGTCGGTGCTCTTTATAGCATGAACGTGGGATTGGACGAAATCTTTAATCCTAAACTACGTGAGATATAAACCATGGCTTTAAGCGTAGAGAATCTGACGGTTTATTACCAGACCCTGCGTGGGGATGTTCACGCGTTAGAACATGCAACGTTCCAGATCACCGATGGTGAAATCATGGGCTTGGCTGGCGAATCGGGATGCGGCAAGACAACGCTGGGGCACAGTCTCATCGTGCTCTTTCCACCGATGAAATACGTCGCCGGGCGCGTGCTCTTGGATGGGGAAGAACTGCCCATTTGGGATAGCGAAAAGATGAACACTTACCGCTTCCGCAAGGTTTCGCTAATCCCCCAATATGCCATGAACGCCATGAACCCCATCCGGAAGATTGGGAAAATGACCCAGGAATTGCTCGAATCTCGCGGGGTGGATTACAAGGAAGTATTACCGGAGTTAAAACGACGACTGGATCTCGTCGCCCTACCTCACGATGTCCTCAATATGTACCCCATTGAACTTTCCGGGGGAATGAAGCAGCGTATGGTCATGGTAATTTCTTCCCTGCTCAACCCCTCCCTTCTGATTGCGGATGAAATTACTTCAGCGTTAGATGTAGCCACGCAGAAAGCCGTGGCCGAGATGTTGGTGGAATTCCGCGACCGCCAGTTTGTCAATAACCTGATCGTGATTACCCACGATATCTCAATCTTATACCAAATTGCCGACACCATCCTCATTATGTATGCAGGTGTTCTGGCTGAAAAGGCTCCTACGAAATCCATTATCGAATCTCCGCGTCACCCCTATACGCGACTGCTTATTTCGTCCCTACCTGAAGTGGGTGTGCGCTACGCCGAAAAGCGGTTACAGGGCATACCGGGCAATCCCCCTCTGCTTCTGAATCCCCCTTCCGGTTGTCGTTTCCGTGATCGCTGTCCTCTGGCTTATGAGCGCTGTTTGGAAGAGCCGCCCTTTATCGAGGTGGAGAAAAATCACTTTGTAGCCTGTTGGAAGGAGTTTGAGCCCCATGCTTAAACTGGAGAATGTTTCTAAGGTTTACCGGGTTGGTGCTTTTGGGGGTAAAGCCCTCTTCGCGGTGAATAACGTTAGTTTTGAGGTCAAGCAAGGTGAAGTTGTATCGTTGATCGGCGAAAGTGGGAGCGGTAAAAGCACCATCGGCAAAATGATCCTGCGCCTGCTGGATGTAACGGCCGGGAAAATCACGTATAACGGCACAGATATTTCATCTCTTGAGGGCAATGCACTGAAAGACTATTATCGTCAGGTGCAAGGGGTCTTTCAAGATCCGTTCAGTTCCTACAATCCAATCTTCAAGGCTGACCGCATCTTCAAGGTGCTTCACGAAGAATTTTTCCCCGAAGTGCCTGCAACGGAATGGCAAAAACGGGTCGAACATGCCCTTTCTTCGGTTGGGTTGAACCCTGCCCATGTCCTGAATAAATACCCACACCAACTCAGTGGTGGACAGTTACAACGCTTCCTCATTGCCCGTGCCCTACTACTTGATATTCAGTTTCTGGTCGCCGATGAGATTATCAGCATGCTTGATGCCTCGACCCGTATTGACGTGCTTAATCTGCTGGCCGATCTCAAATCGCGCGGCCTTTCCATTCTATTTATCACCCATGATCTCTCACTAGCATATTACATTAGCGAGCGGGCTGTGATCCTTTATAAGGGGTATGTGGTCGAACAGGGTGCGGTCGAAAAGATTTTTCACACTCCATTACATCCCTACACACGCATGCTCATGGACTCTGTGCCACGCATGGATCGCAAATGGGAGAAAGGCATCAGCCTTTTAGAGCGCCAAGTCGAGGAATTTCGTAACGGATGCCCTTATTTTGAGCGCTGCCCGGTCGCGGAGAAGATTTGTGCCGTCTATCGCCCTCCCCTGTTCGATGTAGAACCCGATCACGCCGTAGCGTGTGTCCACTACCAATCTCCATCAGATGTGCCCAAACCGGTTGCCTTACCCCATCAGAGCGTCCACCCGACTCATTCCGCTTAGTCAGGGCACATAAAGTGTATGAAAACGCTCATGCGCTCACGCCTTACGTCACGCGCAATCCGTACTCAAGAATGCGTTTGACCAATCCCGGCCCTGCATAAATCAACCCGCTATAAAGTTGCACCAATACCGCCCCGGCATCCAGTTTCTCTTGCGCTTGATGCGGACCCATCACGCCGCCACTGGCGATCACCGGCAACTTACCTCCGGTGCGCTTCACCACCTTCCTTATCATGTTGGTATTGAGGTCGTTGAGAGGTAGTCCGCTCAAGCCCCCTGTTTCTCCGGCAAGCGGCGAGCGCAAACCATCCCGCCGAATGGTGGTATTACTCACTATCACACCGTCCATGCCGCAACCGAGGATCGCTTCCAAGGCCGCATCCAAAGCCTCATCATCCAGATCCGGGGCAATCTTAACCACCAAGGGGATGCGCCGTCCCAAGTGTGGTGCTTGGTCATCCCGCGCTTCGGCCAGCGGGCGCAACAGGGCTTCCAACATCTGGCGCTGCTGCAACTGGCGCAGTCCAGGAGTGTTCGGCGAACTGACGTTAATTGCCAAGTAATCACACCACGGGGCAAAGACCTGGAATAGATAAAGATAATCCTGTGCCGCCTCCTCAAGCGGCGTTTGTCGGTTCTTGCCAATATTGACGCCAATCACCACATCCGCAGGGCGTTTTCCCCTCAATTGCCGTGCTAAAAAGTCGGCGCCGCGGCTGGGAAAACCCATCCGGTTAATGATGGCTTGATCCTCTACCAAACGGAAAACTCGAGGTGTAGGATTACCGGGTTGAGGACGAGGGGTCACCGTGCCCAGTTCCAAGTGTCCAAATCCCAGGCACGCCAACCCCCGCCACGCCAAACCGTCCTTATCAAAGCCGGCAGCCAACCCCAGTGGATTACAAAACGACAGCCCCATGACGCGTACCGGCGGCCCTTGCACCTGGGGCTTAAACCACGCACGAAGCATAGCGCGGGTGAGTGGACTGCTCCCCCCTAAGCGCAAAAGCGTAATCACACCATGATGCGCCGTCTCCGGCGAAAGGCGAAAGATCAACGGACGAAGCAACGCATAAACGTTCATGAGCGCTTCAGAAACTCACGGACTTCGGCAATTTTTTCCGCAGGAATACGCCCTGTACTCTCCCAATAGTCCAGCAGTTGGCTAAGGGTTAAGACCGCGTGCAGGCGAAACCCTGCGGCTGAAAGGGCTTCAGACGCCCCAGATTGACGATCAATCAGCACCACCACATCCTCAACTACCAATCCCGCCTGGGTTAGGCGTTCAATCGCCTCAAATTTGCTGCCCCCGGTTGTGGCCAAATCATCAATCACGACCACTCGATCCCCAGGGTAGTACTCCCCTTCAATTTCGGCTTGGGTTCCGTAGGCTTTGATCTCTCTGCGCGGGTAAATCATCGGCCAGTGACCTAATAGGCTTATCGTTGTAGCAATGGGAAGCGCCGCATAGGGTAATGCCGCCAGGCGGTCAAAAGAAAGATCTCGCAATATCCTCAGGTAAGCACGGCTAACTTGTGCCAGCACCTTAGGGTAGGAAACCAATTGACGTAGATCAATGTAAATGGGAGATAGCAAACCGGATTTGAGGGTAAACGTACCAAAACGCACACATCCCGCCTGCAAGAGGGCTTCCGCCAACGCCGCCAACTCGGTCGAAAGTGGGGTAACAGCCACCCCTGAGGCCATTACCGCTTCATGCTCTCGCCGTAACGAAATAACCAAATCCAATGCGGCTTGGCGTGGTGATTCCGCCCGCGAAATCGCGCGCGATACCGGGATTAACACCCCTAGCCCATCCGCCCGCAGCCCGGCGCGCAGGGTAGCCGCCAAATCCCCCCCTTGCACCCCCACGCCAGGGGCCAGGAACCAAAGGTCTGGTGCCAGAGAGCGCAGACGCACCAGGGCTTCGGGATACGTAGCACCCACGACCAACCCAATATTCCCTTGGGCGTTCCATTCTTGAGCCTTTAATGCCACTTTCTCATACAGCATCAAATCTGCCTCACCGGCACCCAAGGGCAAATCCTGAAAGTCCGTCGCACCCGGGTTGGATGTTTTACACAACAGGAAGACCCCACGATCAGGGTAGCGCAGGAATGGTTGCAGGCTATCGTACCCCAGGTAGGGGTTGAGGGTAATGGCATCCGCGCCCAAGGTTTCGAACGCCGAACGCGCATACGCCTCGGCGGTAGAGGCAATATCACCGCGCTTGGCATCCAGGATGACCGGAATGTCCTCGGGAATATCGGCAATGACCTCTTTGAGCACCTGCCAACCTTGCGGTCCTAGGGCTTCAAAAAAGGCGGCATTAGGTTTATAGGCCAGCGCCAGATCTACCGTGGCCTCGATCAGGCGCTGGCAGAAAACCTTCGCGGCCTCCGGCGTGGGTGAGGTAAGATCTTGGGGATGCGGATCCAAGCCCACGCACAGCAGTGAGTTGATTTTGCGCGCCCGGTCTTCGAGTTGAGCAAAAAAACCGCTGTTCATCAGGCTTTCCCCAACACCATCGCCAAAAGCGCCATACGAACATACAAGCCATATTCGACCTGGCGGAAATACGCGGCCCGCGGATCCTGATCCACTTCCAGCGCAATCTCGCCCACCCGCGGCAAGGGGTGCATCAAGATCATCGTCTTCTTCGCCGCCTGCATAATCTCGGGCGTGATCACATAGGCGTCTTTCACCGACTCATACTGCTGAGGATCTTCAAAGCGCTCTTTTTGCACCCGCGTTACATAGAGGACATCGGTTTCGGCTAAGACCGGCTCCAGTGAGGTGTACTCAAACTGAGGGGTACCCGTGGCCTGGATTTCGGTGATAATCTCGGGGGGCATGCGCAAGATCTCTGGCGAGACGTAGTTGAGTTTGACATTATAGAGCGAGAGCAAGCGCGCCAGAGAATGTACCGTGCGGCCATATTTCAGGTCACCCAACATGGTCACTGTAATGTGATCCACCCGCCCCAATTCTTCTTGAATGGTGAACAAATCGAGCAACGCTTGAGTTGGGTGCTCACCTACGCCATCACCGGCGTTGATGATCGGTTTACGGGCATATTTTGCCGCCAGCGCAGCGGCGCCCACTTCGGGGTGGCGCAAAACGATGACGTCCGCGTAGGCTTCCAGAGTGCGCACGGTATCGGGCAAGGACTCGCCTTTGGCCACTGAAGAGTAACGCACTTCATTGATCGGGATCACACTCCCGCCCAGGCGTTCCATGGCCGCCGTGAACGAGGCCGAAGTGCGGGTCGAGGGTTCATAGAAGAGATTGGCCAAAATCTTGCCCTTTAGTAAGTCGAATGTGCCGATGCGCCGCACCATCTCGGCCATTTCATGGGCAACCCCGAAGATATATTCCAGGTCACTGCGATCAAACTGCTTGACCGAAAGAATGTCCTTCCCATACCATGACGCATTTTTGTTTTCGCCGAACGGCAGGTAGGGACTTTTTTCAGAGTATGGGGTATACGTTGCCATTTCTCACTCCTTTGGTTTAGATTTTGAAAGTGGGCTCTAGCCCAACTCACTTTACACAGCATTAACCCGGATATTTCGCCCAAAACCCGGCGAAGCCAGCACTTTACCATCCCGATAGACCTCGGTGCCACGCAGTACAACCCGCACCACGCGTCCTCGCACCCGCCAACCCTCAAAAGGCGTCCAGCCGGCACGGGTAAATAAATGGTCACCGCGGATTTCCCATGTACTCTCAGGATCCACCTCCACCCAGGTCTCCGGTTGAGCGGGCAGGCGAAAGATGCGTTGTGGATTGATGTAGCAGCGCTGAATGATATCCTCCAGCGTCAAACGGCCTTCTGCCACTGCCGTTAGCAGCAGAGGTAAGGCGGTTTCCAAACCCGGAAAGCCCGGCGGAGGGTTATTCCCATCTTTCTCC
Organism: uncultured Thermanaerothrix sp.; assembly: GCA_964427505.1. Lineage (GTDB taxonomy): Bacteria > Chloroflexota > Anaerolineae > Anaerolineales > Anaerolineaceae > Thermanaerothrix. The sequence goes on along the minus strand of CAYRUO010000005.1, from coordinate 115,131 downwards.
GCCGGGGTGTGGGGCGCGTGATCGGTGGCAAAGCAATCAATAACGTCTAGGTTATCCCACAGCGCTTGCCGGTCACGCGGGCTGGCCAGCGCCGGGCGCACCTCAGACCGTCCTTGACCAAGCGCCGGGACATCGTCCTCGCTCAAGAATAAGTGATGTGGTGCAACCTCACACGTCACCTTGAGCCCGCGTTCTTTGGCGGCCCGAATGATGAGAATCTCTTCACGGCGAGAAACGTGGCAGAGATGAAGCGGTCGCTCATAGAATGTGGCCAAAAGGATCACCGCCGCCAGCGTGCGCCCTTCAGCATGGACGGCCAGGGGCATTTCATGCGGCCAATGAGCCAGATGCGCCATCCAGTCCGTCATATCGGCGAGGCGCAGGGGGCCGTAGGTATGATCAAGATACATTTTCAACCCCGCCGCCTGCGGTGCTAACTTGGCCGCGATGGAGGCGTTCTCCGGGGTTGCACCTAGATATTGGGCATAATCACACACCGCCTTCTGGCGAGCGGCTTCTAATGCCAAGTTTAGGGACTGCGCATCGGTTACCGGTGGCTGGGTATTGGGCATCGCCAGAACCATCGTTACCCCACCCGCCAACGCCGCCGTAGTTCCGCTGTGCCAGTCCTCTTTATGAGTAGCGCCGGGCTCGCGCATATGAACATGAGGATCAATCAATCCGGGCAACCGCACCATACACGCCTCCATACAGAGAAAGAGAGCCTGAAAATGGCTCTCTTTCCTTCCACTCATGGCTTGCGAGGTATAAAAAGAAAGAGCCGATAACGGCTCTTTCTCCCCAAATCCCAGGAACGCGGAACCGATTCCGCCGTTCGCCCGAGAATGTCATCATCAGATACTGCATGCTCATTTCGGGGCAATTCTATTCAGGAACGCCAAATTGTCAAGGGCTAATTTGTAAAATTTTTGCGTTGGGTTCGTTCTCGTGCTTACCCTAATCCACAGGCGAGGTTGTAATCTTCGAGCACCGTTTGAATCTTGTCCAACACCAGGGCATCGAAGGCATTCGCCAACCACCCCTCGCGCACCTTGCGGTACTGCTGAGGTAAATACTGGCTGAGCAAGGTTAACGGGATGGCGACCCGGGTCAAGTTCGAACGCAGGTGTTGGAATGCCTGTTCCACTGCGGGCGTTGCCCAATAATAGCGAATACGATCGCTGAAACTATACCGCCTCGCTAGCGCTAATGCTCGTTCATCACCGCGGTAATACTTAACCCAATACTTGGGATTCGACAGCATGGCGTCTTCCAGAACCTTGACAATGCGGCTGGGTTCATCACACAGAACCTCTTCAATAGCAGCCAGCGCAAAGACTGCCTCGCGAAAGGCAAACGTTAGTGCCGGGCCAACTTTGAGGATGGCAAAATGATCTTCGACCAGGGCGCGCAAAGCCTCACGCGATTGATAATCGGTCGAATGAGCCTCATAGACCAAACCGGGCTGTGCCTCGATAAAACGGGAAAGGGTCTGCGCTTCTTCACGGTGATACTCATGCACCTGGGCATCGCCAAACTCCACACCGGGCTGAACCACCATAGCCACCACACGTTCCCAAGCGCCATCCAAACCCCGTTTTAAGAACGCCTGCCGCGTCAGTTCTAGGGTTTCCGCAGCATCTTCGGGGCGCGTGATCAGCAACCGGTTCTCTTCTGCCTTGGCGCCTCCCGCCGGCGGCACCTCGGTGCCGATCACATAGCGCGGTAAAGGCAGTGATGCCCCTTGGCTAGCCGCTTCAGCCTCGGCAGCCAATTCTGCCGCCCGTTCCGCAACCACAGCCGGGGAAAAATTATGATCATCTGCGCACGGCATCGAACAATCCAAATGGATTTTGCGAAAACCCGCCTCCACGTACGCTCTAACCAAGGCTCCGGCCTTAGCCATAGCGCTCGCGGCAGGCTCGTTGGCCCACACGAGTGGACCTAAATGATCTCCGCCCAAAAGGATGCGCTCGCGCGGGAATCCAACCCGTAGCGCGATACCCTCAACAAAGCGCACAAAATCTGCGGGGGTCATGCCGGTGTAACCACCATACTGATTGACTTGGTTGCAGGTGGCTTCTATCAACACCGGGATTTGCTTTGCCTTCCCGTTGCGCAACGCTGCTTCGATGACATAAGGATGGGCAGAACATATCGAGGTAATCCCCAGCGGGCGGTTGAATTGATGCGATTGCACCACAAAATCCAGATAGGTGATCATTGCGCTTATCCTCCAGAAAGCGTCGGCGTACCTGTTTCCTCCCATGCAGTGAGGATTTCCAAGGCTTCGGAAAGCGTAGGCTGGGCAGCAATGCCCCCTGCCGCCTGGGTTGAGAGCGATCCGCAGATTACCGCCAACCGCAATGTGCGCTCCAGATCCCAACGGTAAAGATATCCATAAATAAAGCCGGCATCGAAACTATCGCCTGCACCGACCGTATCCACCACCTTCACGGGCAAGCCGGGGACATAAACGATGCGCGACCCTTGTATCGCCAAAGCCCCCCGTGCGCCCAACTTAATCGCCACCACGCCGACCTGCGCTGCCAGTTTGCGGGCGGCGGCTTCCACATCGGCCTCCCGACTCAGGGAGCAGGCTTCGGTTTCATTGAGAAACAGCACATCCGTTTGAGCCAATAGAGCGTCAAAACCACGCCACTGCCCACTGGGATCATAATTCGTATCCAGGGAAGTGGTCACCCCTAACGCCCGCGCCTGACGAAATAGTTCGGGCAATCCAGGCTGTAGGTTGGTTTGGAGAAAATAAGAAGCCACATGGATATGGCGCACCTGCGTCAGCAAATCTGCCGGCACATCCTCTGCCCGCAACGCCGGAATCAAACCCGGATACGTTAAAATCGCCCGGTCGGCCCCCCGCGCCAGAATGACGCTCAGGCCGGTGGCCCCCTCCGGGCGGATCTGAATATGCTCAACCCCTATCCCGCGCTGGCGCATTTGTTCCACCATAAAGTGGCCAAAGACATCTGCGCCGCACAGACCTACAAAAGTGGTTTTCAGACCTAAACGGGCGGCACCACAGGCAAAAATGGCCGACGACGAGCCAACCGTCAGCGTCGCGCTCTCCACCAATTTCTCAACTTGCCCAAAAACCGGCTCGACATCCCCGGTTAGAATGAGGTCAGGATTGATTTCACCCACGACCAAAAGATCGTATGTCTTGATCATAATGATTCCTCACGCGCCATAGGATAAAAGCACCCATTAACCCCAAGCCGCTCACCAGGCGGAACATCCAAACCGCTCCCACCCGTGCCAATAAGAATCCACCCACCAGTGAGCCGACCACCATTCCCACTCCCATGATGGCGCTGGAAAACAAGCCCTGCGCCGTTGCATTCAAACCCGGTGGCGCCAGCACACCAGCATAGGAAACACCGGCCACCCACATCAATGCATACGTGATCCCGTGCATCAATTGAATAGGCATCGCCATCCAGGGCTGGGTCATGAACGAATAGAGCAAAGATCGCAGTGCAAAGAGGATCAACCCCACCATCAAGAGCCGCTGCGGATGCCAGCGTTTGAGCAGGGCACTGGAGATGAAAAGAATCGAGACCTCAGAAACCGTTGCTACAGTGAGGCTAAGCCCCAACAGCGTTTGTGAAGCCCCTAAATCTTGGAGAAATAAGAACAAAAAATTGCTAATAACGGATAGAATAACGCCGCCGCTAAATGCAGTAAAAAGAAACGCCCGCCATCGAGGATCGGCCCAAAAGCGTGAGAGCGCCGCTAGCCCGGCCGGTCGCACGAGGGTAGAGCGCACCGATAGGCGGGTTGCCAGAAGCGTGCTAATCCCCATCATCACCCCAAACAAGACAAACAATCCCTGCAATCCCACTTGCTCGGCTAACCGGCCCGCCAGCGGCGCACATACCCCCCACCCAACCGCCCCCCACAAACGGATGCGTCCGTAGTGCTCACGCCGCTCACCCAGTGCCTGGAGCACCGAACTATCCATGATCGGTACTAAAGGCGATAAAAAAAGCGCCAGAGGTACTAAAATCACCAACAACCCAATAAAAGAGCGTGGGAGGATCAGCAATGTCCCTAACGCCCCCACGGTTAACATCGAAAGAACCAACACCCGCTTATGTTGTTGATACGAATCGGCCAACCACCCCCACATGGGGCCGCTGAGCAAGTTGATCAGGGGAACGGTCGCGGTCAAGACGCCGATTTGCTCCCCACTCAAACCCAACTGGCGGTAATACACTGGCAGGTAAGGATACAAAGCCGCCATTGCCGCGTAGTAGATGAAGTACAATGCTGACCAGTACACGTTAACTCTCGGTGAGTGCCCCGAAAACAGTGCAAGCCTTAATACGTCTTATACCAATCGAACGGCGCGTCGCCCCCAAAATAATTCGTCCACGGTTGTCCCAGGGCATAGCACAGCGCTGCCAAGCGTTCTAAACGCTCCCGCGCCACAGCCTGCAGAAAGTCGTTCCGCGCCCTAGCATCCATGCTAACGGCTTCTTGCCAAACCGCCCGTCCAACCGCGATTCCACTGGCGCCGCAATGGCACGCCAGTGCGACCTGGCGCAAGTATGTCTCAAAATCCACCGCCGCAGAAAGTAAGATCCAAGGCACTGCTGAAGCCGTGTGAAGTGCTTCTAGAGCCTTACGCCACATAACTTCATCTTTGTTTTGAGCGGTAAGGGGAAACTCCGCCTTGAGCACATCCACACCGGGAATGGCGGTCAGACGGCGCGCCGTCTCTATTACCACCCAGCGTTTTTCATCATCACTCAATGGCGCACCGTCCAAGGAATAGGAAAGCGGCTCCAACATCAAAGGCAGATCATACTTCAGGCTTTCGGCCCCCACCTGGGCGACAAACGTTTCGATTTCCCCCGCCGTAGGCGCCTGAGGATGATAATACACCAGCAGTTTGATCATGTTCGCCCCCATACGGCGCGCCTTCTCCACGCTCCACCCCGGCAGGATTTGAGAGCGCCGCGCGCCGGGTTCGCCCGTGTAACCTGTTGCCTCAACCGCCACGATCAATCCCACGTGTCCGGGCAGGGTTTGGGCCGCAATCGCCTGGGCCGCCGAGACCTCCGGATCCAACAACACGGCGGTCGCCGATTTGGCCAGCGCCGCAACAACGTCAAGTTTGAACTGCGAAAGTTCGGCATCACTCACTGCTCCCGGATTCTGAGGGTTGAGCGCCCGGCGCAAGTTCTGACGATGATCCAGCGCCAGCACCGTGAAAGTAAAACGAGCACTGCTACATTGTTGTAAACCGCGCAGTCTTCCAATTGAGCGTTTTTCCATAAGATTCACCTTAACCGCACACGATGAGAAAGGATCAGACTTTGAGTCTCAAATGGAAACGTTATATGCCAAACCTTGTTATGCCTGAATGACCCGCACCCCTGCCTGACGCAGCGCCTCAACAAACTCCTGGGGAGCACCGGTATCGGTAATCAGGGTATGAATGGTGTTAATGGGCGCCACCCGCGCTGTAGAGACTCGCCCACATTTTGAATGGTCGGCCAAGACGATGATCTCACGACCGATTTTTAGAATGGCGCGATCGGTAAGCGTCTCCGGCAAATAAGCGTTGGTCAAGCCCTCGCTAACATCCACCGCGTGAATGCCAATAAACACCTTATCCGCCCGCACTTCACTCAGCGCCTGTTCGGTGATATGGCCGATGAACGAAAGCTCACTGGAACGAAGTACACCCCCTAACCCCACCAAGGTGATTCCACCCGACGCTGCCAATTCGTTGATCACCGGAAGCGAATTGGTGATCACCGTTAGGTTATTGTAAGCACGTAACAGCCGCGCCAGTTCCAGCACCGTTGAACCCGAACCTAGAAAGATGGTTTCACCTTCTTGGATAAGTTTGGCGGCGGCTTGGGCGATGCGCCGTTTCTCTTCCAAATGTTGATTAGAGCGTTGAAGGATGGGGGGCTCTGCTGGTGCCCGGCGTGCAGGGATGGCACCACCGCGCACTTTGCAGATCAGCCCTCGTTGATCCAGGGCTTCTAAATCCCGCCGTGCCGTTGCTTCGCTGATTCCAAACGCCTCACAAATCTCGGCAATGCTAACTCGCTGGCGACGATTAATGAGGTCGAGGATCAATCCCTGTCGATCTGGACCAGGAAAAGCCGTTTTCTGCACCTGAGTTTTCATCGTTGTAATCCTTGTAATATCGCCCGAGCCAACAAATGAATGATTATGACCGATTGTACGATATTTTGATTGAAAGTGCAACTCTTTGCCGGCTGACGTTATCAAAGGCTGGTTCCGGTCGCGATTAAGCAATTTTGCCTACCTTGGTTCACGCTATGCAGCGCTCGGTAAGTCCCTACATTGTCGTTATACTCCAAAACAGAAAATCTTAACAGGTGAAAGGCCAATGCATTCTATAAGGATGACTTTACCATGGCAGAACGTAAAAATCCCCTTTGGATTCTTAGTCATCGCTACGTTACTGTTTACTGCATGCGGTACCTCAACCTCGACCTTGCCTATGGCGCCGCTTGACCAAATGCCCTCCGAGGTTCAAAAAGCACCTGTTTCGGTGCAAGAAGCCTATCGGTTTGCAGTGGCTAATCCAGAGGTTCTCTCCCAAGTGCCCTGCTACTGTGGATGTGGGGCTGTAGGCCATACCTCAAATTATGATTGTTATGTCAAAGACGTTCAGCCCTCAGGTGAGATAGAATTTGACTCCCATGCCTTAGGGTGCTCGATATGTGTGGATATCACTCAGGATGTGATGCGCCTGAGTCGAGAAGGCAAGACCCTAGATGACATCCAAGCCTTCATTGATCGCGTGTATTCCCAATACGGTCCACCAACGCCGCTAAAACCATGAAACATATCAAAGGTATGCTTCTCCGAATCACCCAACCGCGATGGCGTGCTGCTCTAATTTTTATCCTGGCCGCGGCTATCATCCTTGGAACGCCTGTGCCCCGTTCTACCACTTCAACGGGTCAGCGTTATGTCCGTGTGGAAGCAAGTAGGTATGCTTTTACTCCGGAGCAGATCAATTTATCTCCCGGTGAGCGAGTGACCATTGAACTGGTGGCCACCGATGTTAAGCATGGCCTAAGCCTGGACGGTTACGAGTTAGATCTGGAAGCCGAACCAGGACAACCGGCACGAGCAACATTCGTAGCCACCCAACCCGGTGTGTACCGCTTCCGCTGCTCGGTGGCTTGCGGAAATTTACATCCATTTATGTTGGGTAAGATTCAAGTCGGCCCTAATCTTCCCCTTATACGCGGAAGCCTCTTGGGTGCAATTGCTATACTTATAGCCCTTTATAGGCCCCAGCATTACGACCAAAGTGCTCCCAATGGCAACCATTGAACTGACCCGTTCTTCACGGATATATTCTCTTTTACACAGTCGTTGGCCGCAATTTGTCCTTCGCGCACTCACGCTGGCCGGTTTTATTTTCACGATCCTAAGCGGGCTCTGGGGATCTCGGGTGGGAAGCCATAACTTTGCGATTATCTTCGTCTGGATTGCCTGGTGGAGCGCATTGAAACTTTTCTTTATCCCCTTGGGAGGTCGCACCTGGTGTAGCATTTGCCCCATCCCCTTACCCGGTGAGTGGTTGCAAAACAAGGGGATTCTTCGCTCGCGAGGAGCCCAAACCCAACCCGGAAAACGCTGGCCACGGTTTTGGCGTAATACTTGGTTACCAGTATTCGGTTTTGTGTTGGTAGGCTGGTTCGGCGCTGTTATTTTGACCTCTCCACAGGCCACTGCCTTTGTTCTATTAGGGCTATTTCTCCTGGCGACAGTGCTCAGTCTGATTTACGAGCGACGTGCTTTCTGCCGCTATGTTTGTCCTATTGGTGGTTTCACTGGGCTTTATGCCAGATTGGCTCCGCCAATCATACAGGTTATGCAACCTTCTCTGTGCGCTATCCATACCCCAAAAACATGTTACGAAGTCTGCCCCTGGGGGCAATACCCACTGGCACTCAAGACCAGTGCCAACTGTGGCCTGTGCATGGAATGCCTGCGCGCGTGTCCCCACGAGAACATCAGCCTTAGCCTGCGCCCCTGGGGGGCCGAGTTGCCTTCAGCGGCGAAAATGGGCTTAGACGACGTCTTTCTTGCGCTAACGATGTTGACCACCGCCGCCATAGATGCCGTAATTTTTCTGGGGCCTTGGGGCGCATTAAAGTCCGCCGCTTACACCGTAGGGAGTCCAGCCTGGGGGATTTTTGCGGTAAGTTTTCTCCTCCTAACACTTGGAATCATGCCCGCTTTGTATACGTTGGTGGTATGGATCGCCCAAAGGATGAGGAAAGAACGATTTTCTTTCAAGCGCTCGTTGGCGTATTATGGGCCAATCCTCCTCCCTCTTGGGCTGATGAGTTGGATGGCTTTCACGTTGGCATTCGCCTCGACAAAATCCTCTTACCTTCTGCCCGTGCTTTCCGATCCCCTGGGTTGGGGTTGGAATCTGCTGGGGCTTACCAACCGCGTCTCAACCGGACAAACCTCGTCATTCAGCCTGGCCTTACAAACTCTTCTCCTTGCAGGTGGCGCTATGAGCGCCGTAGAAACTGCGCGCAAGTTATCTCGGTCCACGCGCGAGTCCATTCCGCTATTGGCATTTATTGCCACTTATACCTGGATCATGTTGTGGTTGCTATTAGGATGAAACACGAACATCTTGCTCGCGCTATTATTGTCACCCTATTGGTGCTTGTCCTGGCTCTTCCGGTTATCGGCAAGCTCTTGTGGCGTTTAAACTACCCCGCAGTGTTAGAAATACGCGCTCGCTTGCCCGAATCTGGGGGTTGGTCACCGAACACGATCACGGTTCGCAGTGGACAACCTATTACTCTTCGCTTTACTAGCGAGGATGTTGTACACGGATTTGCCATTGGCAAACTCAACCGGCCCGAGATTGAAATTCTGCCTGGTGAATTTGTCGAGGCAACTCTCACGTTCTTGGCTCCCGGCACTTACACTTTTTACTGCACCCGATGGTGTGGCCCCAACCATTGGCGTATGCGGGGGGTGATCAACGTCATTGGTGATGGCCCCACCCCAACTCCGGAGCCCACACCGCTCTACCTTGGGCTAGAGATTGACCTAGATGCCCCACACCAAGCCGAGGTCATCCCCGATCGGGTGGTCGAACCTCAGCGCGGGTCAAAGTTACAGGACCGCCTACCGTCTTATGCGCTTGAGCAAGCCACCTACCTTTCTAACAGCCCAGCATCCTTGTGGATGCGCCTCCGCGCCGAACCCTCACTACAAGCCTTGAATGACGATGATCTTTGGGATCTTGTGGCTTGGGTTTGGGAACAACACACCTCACCTCAAGAGATTGCCATGGGGCAAAAACTCTATGCCCAAAATTGCGCTGCCTGCCACGGTGAAACCGGGCAGGGTGATGGAGTCATGATGCGCGATCTGCCTCCCCCGCCCCCCGATAATCACATCACTACTCACAATGGGCGCACCCGGCCGCCCGATTGGAGTGATCCGCGCCAACTCCTTGGGGCTAGTCCAGCCCTCCTGGCCGGCAAAATTACTCGCGGAGGAATGGGTACAGGCATGCCCTATTGGGGCCCCATTTTCACCCCTGAGCAAATTGATGCTCTGGTGGCTTATCTCTACCGTTTCGCCTGGAATGCCCTTTCTAAAGAAACCCCAGCCCACCCCTAGGCATTCGATTGGATGCTCACCCGCACCCGCGTGCCCTTACCCAGAGCCGTTTCTAACTCCAGATGGGCTCCGATTAATTCTGCCCGTTCGCGCATTCCTAAAAGCCCAAAATGCCCTTGCAAGGCAAAGTGAGTTGGAGCAGTAGGTAACTGAAAACCGACTCCATTGTCTTCCACTTCTAGTATTACCTTCCGGTCTTCGAAGGTCACACGAAGGTGAGCCTGAAGTGCTTTTGCATGACGAACGACATTATTGAGTGCTTCCTGGGCAATACGATATAGAACAAGTTCAACCTGGGGATCAAGTCGCCTTTCCCATCCTATACATTCAAAATGTATTTGTACGCCACCGGATTGCTCAACTTCGCGGGCTAACATTTCTAATGCTGTGACAAGCCCTAAATCCTCCAGGTAGATAGGACGCAGTGCCCGGATAAGACGACGCAAGTTTTCAATCGTCTGTTCGGCTAATTGCTCCAACTCTCGCAAGGCTTTCTTGCCGTTGGGATCACGCACCGATTTGAGGGCTAATTGAACATGGTGTTTTAGCGCAATCAGCGCCTGGATGGTATCATCATGAAGTTCACGCGCCAGACGGCGACGTTCTTCTTCCTGCCCCGTAGTAATGGCATTGATATAATCGCGCAAACCTTCCTGGGCCGCTTGAACCTTGCGCGCCATTTCAATGAGTTCGTGTTGCAAATTTTGTATCTCGACAATCCCCCCTACCGGTTGCCGAACGGCTTCAAAATCACCCTCGGCTAATGCCACAGCCTGCTTTTCCAGTGCCTGCAAGGGACGAATGATTTGCCGCGTGCCAAACCAAAACGCTGCACCGGCGACCGCCAAGGGGATAAGCAGAACCAATGGGGCTACTAAGGTCAACTCCAAGAGGGGATCGGTTGCTGCCTTCCAGGCTTCCTCAGGTAGATACTGGCGCATCACATGTTCATGTAACGCCAGACTCCCCACGACCACACCAATAAGAATCAGGGTAATGGGTAAAACCATCCAAAACAACGCCTGAAACCCCGAGGCGCTGAATAAATTGAAACGTCTACTCATGGTGAAATTCAACTCCCGAGAATTCGCCCGGCTGGGGGATTAATCCCAAAGCCACCGCTCGCATCACCGCTTCGGTACGACTACTAACTTGTAATTTGGCAAAGATATGGGCTAAATGACCTTGTACGGTACGATCACTGATCCCCAAGTGCACCCCAATGGCCTTATTGGTCAATCCCCGCGCCACCAGCCGCAATACATCCAACTCGCGTTCGGTTAGTGGTTCCATCAAACGTTCGCTACGGCGAAATAAAGTGGACATGAGTTTACGGGCTATCAGAGGATCAATGGCTGACTTCCCCTCGTGAACATCGCGCACTGCCTGCGCCAGATCTTCTGCATCTGCCGTCTTAAGCACATAGCCGTTTGCACCGGCCTGAAGCACAGCCATGACATACGGATCGTCATCATAAGCCGTAAGGATTAAAATCCCCACCCGAGGGAAATGGGCGCGAACACGCTGAGTGACTTCAATTCCGCTCGCTTTCGGCATTTGTAGATCTAAGACTGCCACATCGGGTTGGTGTTTCTCAATTAGCGCCAGCGCCTCCTCACCATCCGCGGCTTCAGCAACGACTTGAATATCCCGTTCTCGTTCGAGCAACTGACGAATTCCCGCCCGCACAATGTGATGGTCGTCTGCCAGCAGTACTCGGATTTTAGTTCTTGCTCTCGAACGCTTCTCCATAATTTCCACAACTCTCACCAATATGATGTTTGATTATAGCCTACTCTCTATAACAAAATCGTTCAGGGCTCGGTCAAAGAGCCGGGATACTCTCTGCAATAATACACCACTAAGCCTGCTATCCCCCATCCTGCCAATAAACCGGTAAGCAACCGCATCCAGAAGTTGAACGAACCCAGGGTATCTCCGGCATAAAACCAGGATGGAAGCGCGTTACCGGTCAAGGCAACCAACCACGCGTTGTTGGCCCGAAAACCCTGACCAATGCCGGACAAATCGCTAATCAGATGAGAAAAACCATCCACAGCCATAGGTAAGAGAAAGAGTAGAGCCGTGCGTTTGGAGTTCTTATAAGAACCCGGCCACCAAAACCATCGTAAGATGGTAGAAACCCAAATACTGGTGTAGAACGAAACCATACGATCCGACCAGGCCACCTTCCACCCCATAACCGGGTTTCCTATAAACTGACGTAACACAAGCGGATCCATAGTTGGTCTCCAGGCTGTTTGAATCTCCACCAGGTTGTACATCGGTTTAACCCCGAACAAGAAAAAGGATCGTTGGGGTAACTGATGACAAAAGAATGAATAAATCTTATAGATTAACCCGGCTAATTCAGTTTGCCCCAAGTGCATCGAGATGGGTGCCAGGAAGGGCATCACAACCCATCCGCCATATCCCACCCAGAGGCAAAGCAACACAATATGCCGTCGGTGCACCTCGGTCATACCTGTTCAACCAGACCAAAATCCTCTCCAAGTCTAGGGCACCCAATTCGAAAGGACATGAACCACAACATCGGGTTGCTTAGAATCGTTCGTTTTCAGATGCACGGCGAAATCGTGAGGGCCTTCCATCCCTTTGTGCATCATGAAAACACCAGATCGGATCACGGTGCTTTCACCCGGCTTGAGGACCATCGAACCGATGGTCAGAGCCGGCGGTCAACACCCCTCCAGAACTTCGATATAAGGTTTCTCCTTAAATCTCAAAATTCCATCGCCGGTATTAGTAACCTTAACCTCAAATGTAAGTGGGGTGCCTAACTTCACAGTGCCAAGATCTATTTGAGATTGATCAACTTTTAAAGCAGGTGTGCCCTTATCACTACTCGCCCTTGTGCCCAATATCAATCCCAAGATCAATAAAAGCCCCCCTCCTATCAGCAAATAGGCATAAACAGGAAACTTTCGATTTCTCGGACGTGATTGACGTGGTTTGTGAAGCCGTTTACTCATTCCTTTTTGCTCCGATTTGGATTGTGATTAGTGCTCAAGCGACGCGCCACAATGAGGACAATGTGTCCAATCACGTTGTACCGACCGCTGGCAAGCAGGGCAGCGCAATCCAGGAGTATTTCCGGTGGATTGGGATAATCCGCGTAGAACCCAAATGACAGCAAGTATCCCCAAGGTCAATACGCCCAAGGGCACCAGAAGCATAAGAAACAATCCCCACCATCCCCACGGGGTGAATCCCCATGTCATCATCCCATGTCCCATCATCCCCCAAGGCCACCATCCACTACAACATCCACCGCGCACTCCCCACCCCCAAAATAAAGCCAAGGTCATCACCCCCAACACCAGAATCAAGGTGACCAGCACAAGAACCCACTCATTTTCTCTTCGCATTTTAAACCTCCACGAATCTGAAAAGGCATCTATACCCAGAAATGGCATATATCAGTTCGCTAGTAGAACTAAATATCATCTTTAATAAGGTGATGAATCTTGAAAAGTCATTCACCCATTGCTTTGAACCTCAATCTCGGATTGGAGAGCAGACTGAATCAGTGCAGCGAGGTTAATATTTTCCGGGGTTGCCGATGGCTTCGAAATTGAAACCCAGGTGTGACCGTCCTCGCCAAAGAGCAGCAACGTAGCCCATGCGCTTCCTTGCCGAACCAGCAAGATGATTACTCGATGGCCAACATCGGCTTCCTGACCAGCATCCTCCACTTGGGAATCATCCTCGCTTGGAAGCCATTGCATATTAAAAGTTCGAATTACGCTCAAGTTCGCCTGGGTCAAACATTCAATGACCCACGCCGCAGCCTGGGTACAGGAAAGGTCAAGTTTCAGAATCGGGATTAACGCACTCATCGCCACACTCACGCTCAGTGTACCCATTGTGCGCTCCTTACCCAAGCGTCAATCCCCGTATATGGATATAAGCAATTTAGCGTAGAGGGAAATCTTACTGTTGTGAAGAGAAGAAGAAGGCTTATTTTGCTTACATCACATCATTGCAAAAACGACGGAACTCACAACCTGCGCACCGCGTGCGTTGCGAGGTTGGTGCCGGCATTTGTTCACTTTCTAGCATTGTCTTCATAGATTCCAGAGTAGTGTGTAGCTTTGCTCGCAATGCTGCCGTAAACGGCACCTCTACCGCTCGACGCAGTGGGATCTCATACAGAAAGCCACGCCGCGCCGGCTTGCCACTAAATTCCTCAAGCAACAAGCCATAGGCCATCAATTGGAGCCTGAAATGTTCACCACTGTGATGGGAAAACTTAAAATCCACAGGTATGACTTCTCCAGGGGTAGGTTCATCCACCCAGATCACCAAATCCACGGTGCCGCGCAAGCCCCATCGGGCTGAACGTAATGTTACATTAAACTCCCGCCTACCTTCTACCAGCCCATATAAGCGCAGGGAGCGACGAACCTCTCGGGTCTCCTCCTCTTCGCCCGCTTCCTTTCCAACCTCCATCAGATAAGTGCGTGGACGCACGTCAGGTAGGCAAACCAGAAAATAGAGTATTCGATGACAATACACCCATTGTTTTAGATCCGTAACACGAAAAGGATATTCATAGACCTCATCATCTAGGTCCAGCATGTCAAGCCTTCTCTTTCTGGTCAATAACCTTGCGCTTATTCCAGTCCTCAGCACAAATGGGGACAAGTTGCACATTCCCAGGACTTTTGCCCAGAATGCGCTTGATCTTGACCATAAGTTCTTGCTGCTTACTTGGAACCAACCACCCTACAAAGGCGCTAAATTGGATACGATCCAATCCATAATCCAAACAGGCATCCGCAATTTTGGCTCGTTTCCGGTCATCCACAATATCATACACAAGGATCACGTTCGGCACTTTTTCTACACTCATAATTTCCCTTACCATGGCAATGCAGAAGGCTGATAAATTTCTCGCTCGCCACGGAGGAATGTGGCCATGTGACGCGCCTGCATTTGAATAATAGCGCGTATGGGATAGCGTTTTCCCTCAAAAGGAATAGGCGTATCTAACCGCTCCAGCACTCGCTCGGCAACCATACGACGGGTCTCTGGGGTTAATAGATTTTTGTCGTCCTGAGCAAATTCCACACCTTTATTGGCCAATCCAATAATTGTGCGATCTACCACCATGGGACGAAATTCCTCAATAAAGTCCAAGGTGAGGCTGGGTTTGCCCGGACGATCAACATGAAGAAAACCAGCGTAGGGGTCCAAACCTGCCAAAACAATAGCCCGCTCGACCTGACCATAGAGAATGCCATAGCCATAATTGAGTGCTGCATTGATAGGATCGGTTGCTCCCCGTCCTTCTCTCCCGGGGAACCCATATTTTTCCGGTACAGTGCGACGAATCGCCTCCCAGTAGCGCTGCGCCGCACGTCCTTCTATCCCCATAATCACCTGGCGTAGTTCTTCAAGAGAGCGTTTCCCCTCTTGACGGTCAGAGGCGCGGGTTAGGCGTTCTAACTTGATCCGTTCATCCAGAATCTCAGCCGCATCGAGACGCAATACTTCATATAGAGTCGGATCACTCTCTTTTCGATACTTGCTCATATACTTCAAAAAGTTGGCTTGGCTCTGGATCTTGCCCATGGCAAGCGCGATGACCAGATCTAGCCCGCGGTGATCACGGTAAGCCTCCAATTGGGCTCGCCGAGTGGCTATTGTGCCGGTCAGGCCGGCGCTATATAGACTGGCATAAGGCTCGCCCATCGAATTGAGAAAGTAGATGGGAATACCGCGCTCCGTACATGCTAAAACCGCATCCGCACTAATACTGACGCCTTGATTAGCGATAACAACCGATTCCAGATGGAGCAAAGGGGCTTGAAGACGCTTTTCATCGCCCTTGAAGACGATCAAGCGTTCGCTGTGTTTTCCGATAAAAGCCCCATATTCATCTACAATCAGATGCTGAATAATTGCCATCCCCCTACCTCCTCTGCCCAGACTTTAAATCACCAATCGGAAAACCCCATTACCCTTTACAGTATCTTTACCCACTTGCACCATTTCGCCCCAGATTAACCAGGGCAAAAGTTCGCGCCATACTTCAATTGGCGCACCATAGCGCGCCGTTCCAATCAGGCCGCTAATCCATGTAGGACGCCCGGTGCGGCTAGAACCACTGGCCACCTCAATCCAATGGGTATCATTTTCAATCATACGTACCTGCAAAGCAAGATCTTGGAGATGAATGCGTTCCTCATAAGGACGCCTTTCACTTCCGGAGAACTGGATCGCCAATTCATCCAGGCGTTCCAACATACGGGCAAAGAAAATTGCAAAATCGGGGGTCTTAACCAAATGATCGTTCCAGACCAGGCGCAATGGGGTCAGAAAAACCACATTGAGTTCACGAATCCCCTGACCTCGCCAGGTTTGCAACGCGCGGTCAACGCGCTCCATAACATCGGCATGGGTTATCGAATACCTAGGAGGGTGGATTACCGTTTCGCCCTCGGCAAGTACTTCCTCTTCAATGCCATTTAGAGTTTCAGAGACAATGCGTCGCAGTCTAAATCGTCCACGCTTAGACCCGACCCCAATGCTTCCCATCTCAGGTACAGCCAGGACGAAGTAAGGCAAGTAGCGCTGGGCTTCGCCCACCAAAGTGAGATGGAAGGTAAAACGCTGACCCGGCGCTAGGGTCTCAGGAAGGTAAAGAGGCGGTGTAAGTACGTAACCTCGCCGTTCTACCCCGGGTTTTTCGTTAGCAGCCACTAACCAACATACCGGACAAATTGCGACATGTTCGGGATCAGGTACCGACGATACTCCTGCCACCGCCGGTACGCTATAAGGACAAGTAGCACGGCGCATGACATCTACTAAGGCGCCACGCAGGTTATTACCGGCCCGTACACCGCCCAAGCGAAGCGGGGTCTCGGCCACACATTCAAAGCGTAAACGGGTCAGCGTAAGAGGAAAATCCGTCATCAATCAGGAGCCTCCAGAGATTGAGAGTCTGGTAGGATATCAAGGTTCAAGCCCCGTTCATCATCATAGGGAACAGAAACCACATCGGGGAAATCGCGGCTTCCCGCACGTAATTGTCCCCGTTGGGCAAGCATCGCACGCAACCCCCAGGAAAGCGGTACAAGCAACGAATCGGCCTCAAGCGCACGCTCACTGTCATGCAACTGCAAATATTCATCGTATAACGATTCAGGTAAGACCTCAGTGCCATCAAATAAGTGGTGAAACTGATCTGCCAACGCTGGGTTGGAGCGAAAAGGTTGAAGCACCCGCAAAAAACTGCGTTCGAAATCGGTACGGGCGCTCTCAAAGGCACTTTGCCACAAAGTGAGCACCTCGCTGGTGTAGACATCATCCAGCCATTGGGGAAGAAAACGCTCATCCAGCACCACGCCTTTCCCGTGAGATACAGCAAAATGTTCTTTCAGCACTTCCAAGGTACGATTGACTTGTTCAATGGGACGATAAACGCGCTGGAAAACCTTATCTACGCCAAGAAAGATATAGACGGGCGATAGTTCCCGCCTACCTAGACGATTGACGCGCCCTATACGCTGGAGCAAGGCCTCCAGCGGCGCAGGATCAGAAAAGAGAACATCGAGATCGAGGTTAAGGCTTACTTCTACCACCTGTGTGGCCACAACCACCAATGGACGGTGTTCTGCTGGGTTCAATCCTGCCGCCCGAAGCATCTCACGCTCTTTGCGCGCACGGTCGCGACCGGTAAAGCGCCCATGGAGCAAGAAAAGGGGAATTTCAGGGGTAAGATGCTCACGCATCCACAGCCAGACTTGCTGAGCACGGCGCACTGTGTTGCACACTATCAGCACTCGCCGTCCCTGCCGAGCTTCTTCCAGTGCTCGACGCAAGTTGCTCTCTTCTAACAAGTCTCCCTCCGCCAAGAGGAGGCGGTGACGGCGCAACCCTGCCAGCAAACGTTGGGAAGCATAGATGGGGGTAACTTGACCTAACACGTCTTCAAGCACTCCACGGATAGGCGCAGGCAAAGTCGCCGACATGACCAGAAAACGCGCCCCATAGTAGCGTGCTAGATACTCTATGGTAGCGACGATCATTGCCAAACGGGCTGGTTCATAAGCATGGATCTCATCAAAGATAAACGCCGCTTCCGAAAAATCGCTCATCAAGGCTTCATGACCCTTAAGTTGAAAAGCCGCTTTGAGCAGTTGATAGGGGCTGAAGACGCGCACTGGGTAGTATGCCAACCCTGCACGGTTCCGAAATAAGCGTGCCAACTTCGTCGCTTCCCCAGGGGTATAGGATTGTTCCATCAGACGCTGAAACTGGGCCATGGTACTACGTCCGTGCAAAAGCCCAACCTGTCCGGGGAAGATACGCGTTAGGCGGTCGAACATGGCATTCATACTGGCTTGGTAAGGCAAGGTATAGAACAAGCGTGGCAAGCGCTGATTCACCGCCCACAGCAGGGCAGCCTCGGTTTTGCCAGTTCCGGTAGGCGCCAGCAAAATGGCATGCCCACGGGTACGAGAAGCAATGCGCTGATGCGCGTACAGACGGCGATATGGCAAAGCCAGCGTTTGCAATATTGCCTTACCAGAAAAGTGAGGTTGTGGCAGCGCCCCCCACCCTGCCGAGGCCAGATGGTCGGATTGTAAAACTAGTCCCCGTAGAAAAACGCCTGGTCGCTGGGTTGTTGCAGGCGAAAACTCCTCTTCCCATTCTCGCAACATTCGTTCCAAGTGGCGTAAATGGCGACGAACAACCTGCGGAGTGAGGACATCAAGGGCTTGTTCCAATGGGGGCAAGGTAGGGCACAGCACCCCTAAAGAACACATATCCAGCGCATCCATCCAGGGCCCAGCGCAGGTTTCAATCCAGCGGTAAAGAGAGACAACATCCTCACGAGAGAGTTCTACCAGCATAGCGTTTATCGGGTCAAGGTCGGGTTCTTGCTCATCAAGGTAACCTTCAATTTCATCAAAATCTTTGTGATGAGTGGCAATTGCTGCCACCAGAAAGGTTACTTCTTCACAGGAAAGATCAGCGGCAACCCAGTCCACAAACGCTAATGAAAGGATCTCATGACGGAATGGCCAGCGGCGCTCTTTACCGCGCAACAAACGCTGAAAGCCCTGTGCAGCTTTGCCCCAATCGTGCAAGAAGATTGCCCAGAAGAGCAAGTGCCACAGGCGCGGCTGCTCGCTGAGGTCAGGCAAATCGGGGCGCTGATGCGCCAAATCGCTCAAACGCATCAGCGCCTCCCATGTGTGTTCTACAAGAGTCTGGGGAGAATCAGACCCAGAACGCGGACTCTTTGCCCACAAGTGTCCCAAACCTTGTGGCATACAAGGAATACCAGAACTCATCTATTCACACCCACTTAAGCCATACCACTCCCAAATAGTCGCCCTCGCCTACTGGCTCAGTTGGATCAGCCCACCATGGATCAAGCATTGGCTGCCCTTCGTAACGGATAAGATTACGGGTATGCAGGCGGCGATGTAAGACCACATAACGTTCAAAGATAGGATAGCGCTTGTTCTGGTAATCCAGAAAGCGCGGCATAAGCACCGCCTGCCCGGCCGCCGTATAAGCCGCATAGGCATAGGGCAATAGTGTATGCTCCAGAACCACATGTTCAGCAGGTTGAAGTTCAATCACTTCAACCCTGCGATAATTGAAAAGGTCTTGAGAGCGCCCCAGACAAACTGCGTAGCGCGGATGAAGGAACGCCTCCGCCCACTCCGGGCGATTCAGGTAAAGCGTTAAGCGAGGGAAGAAAAGAATCTCGCGATGGAAGGGATTGGGATTACCTTCCAAGACTTTAGGTACAGTTTTCTCGCCTGGCAACTTCCCAGTAGCAGGGGTAAGCAAATAAGTGGTCTCGATATCCGCTTGCCTACGACGGAACTCAAAACGCACGGCAAAGCGCACTCCCTGCGGGTCGAACCACTCGCCCAATGCGCTGGCAACATGCCCATACAAAGTGGCAGGCGGAGGCATCTCAAAAGTTGGTTGAACACCCATCATAAAGTGGGGGTAACGAAAGGAAGCAGTCAGCCCTTCGGCGACAATTTTGAGTGCGCGCATAGTGCACCCCTTTACTGCATCCAATCCGGGTGTGCCTCCAACTCTTGTGCCAGTCGCTGGCAGGCCTCGCGCGGGTGGATAAGGTGAATACGACCGTTCCAATCGCTTAGTACACCGCCTTCGCCTAAAGCGGTTTCGAGTTTTTCGCGCTCGGCGTCCAGATAGCCACGCACCCAGCCAACATACACATCCGAGAGCAAGCCCTCACGATTGACATCTAGCGCTTCACGCAAGGCAGGCAAGTTAAGTACAGGGCGCTCACCTTGGGCACCGATAATGTGCCCGAAAACATGGTTACCACCACGAGTCACTGCTAACACAAGGATATCGGGGCTGACATCGGTATAATGCAATGTTTGCTTAGCGCCGCCGCTCAGTTCTGCCAGTCCTTCCAGCAGGGCTCGCACGCGGGTAACACGTTCCTTGAGCGGCAGACGGTAGGCTTTTTCCTTTTCCAGGTGTTCCAGTTTCTTTTCAACCGCCAACTTGCAACGCTCCTCATCTAGATTGAGGTAACCGGTGCGCTGGATGTAAGTAAAGGTACCGACGGCATGTAAATCGAGGGAGAAGAGCCCCTGCAAAGCAGCGCGATAAAATTGGTGCCCATGCGGGACGGGGTCGCCCTCGTGGCGTGACATAGTGCCAAAGTCTTCCACCAAACGCACCGGTGCAACGGAAACTAGCGTGCTGACGCGGAAGGGCGAGATGCGGGTCACAGTTTCAGCCGTAGGAGTAGCCTCGGCCACTAAACCGCTAGTTTCGCGGGCATTGGCGGCTTCGGTTTTCTTCGAGGGAGCACGCATGTAGCCGAATAGGTCATCATCCCAGTAGAGAATGGGATTAGCGTCGGTATAGGCGATTTTGGCTTCACGAAAGATCGGTGCAGCTTTCCAGCCCCAGTTGCCCTGTTCAAGGGTGGTACGCAGCCAGTAGCGAAAGGCCTGGGCCGAGACATAGGGATAGTTCCCCTCACGAGTAGGGATGAACTTTACTCCAACCACATTTTCGGTCATGCTACCGGGCATATTACCCAAATTATTGAGCGCAGACGCAGGAGCGTCAATCAGGATTAAACCGGTGATAAAAGACATAGAACCCTCCTTGAATTAGAATTACATGGTTTCTTCTTCAGGTGCGGTCTCAGGCAGCTCTTCGGCATGCACTTGAAGCCAACCTTTCTGATACAACTGTTCCAACAGACGGATGAGCACGAGATCACGCCCAAGGCGCCAATCGGCATTGGGCATGCCCTCGGACTGCTCGAAAATGGCAAGGAATTGATCGAGAGTGATGAGCGGCTTGCGTCCGGCGCGTACTTCGGCAGCAGAGGCGCGGATGAGCACCGCGCGCAGTTCACCGTAATTACGCGCCATCCAGAAACCATTGAATACACCGCGATCATTGCGGTCAAGGATATACCGTGCGAGTGCATCGCCCAATTCACGGATGGATTGAACACGGGCCTCTTCCATAAGCATCACCTTCTTGAGAAAGATTTCGGTCAACCGCCATGAGATCAAACTGGCTTCTCGGCGGGTATCGTAGTTCAATGTAGGGTCGAACTTATCCAATGTCTGACGAGAGGGCTTGCGCAGGAAATACAGACGAATAAAGCGCGGCGCTGCCTCGGGAAGGGTAAAGAGGTCTTCATAAAGACGGTTGTAACGCGGAATCTCACCCTCTTTACGAGTCAATTGCCAACCGCGGGCAGTCAGCGCCTCCCAGTCGAGTTTCAGCGAATCATTGCGCATCACCGCCATCAGGAAATCACTTACCTCCAACGGTAGAGGGTAAATATCCAGTTCGACACCTTGCCCGCTGTTGGTGAAGTAGTAGCCGGTCAGGGTGGGTGGAAATCCGCCATTTTCCCGTTCCCGGCGCATGCGTTCCCGTTCGGCCAAAAGCAAATGCTCAATCAGCACAGTGCGGGCACGGTGCGGGCTGGTATCGGGCAGTTTTTTCTCGCCACCAACGCGTGCTGTGGTTACACCCTGCTGATTGGTATTGAGAAAGGTTTTGGCAAAATAAAGCAACAAATCGGGATCATCGCTGTGCACCGCCAGCAGTCTGCCACTCACCTTAGCGCACCCCATAGGGAGCATTTGAAACGCCAACAGACTGATACCCGAAAGGGGAATACCAGCATCACCGTAGGGATGGAAGTTAATCACGTCCACACCAGTAAGCAGAGGCACATGCTGGCGATAGGTACGCCCGGGGGGCAAATCACCATCTAGATTGAGCGGCAAAGCCGTTGCTGGCAAACCGGTGAACGGATCGCGTTCTTCCCCAACCGGTCCAGCAAACGCACCAGAGACGATTTCAGCATATTTGCGGCGCTTTTCAGGCTGTTTCTCAAAGGCGGGGTTGGTAAACCCCGAATTGGGGAAGGCTACATTAAGGAACGATTTCAGCGGATCCACAATGTAATTTTCGCGAATGTATTGCGCCGCGTTATGCAGGTCCTCCTCGGTGAGCTGGGTAGGGCGCTTCTTGCCAGAAAAAGCCGTTAGGGTTGCCAACCCCACATCCAGCAGGGGATGACCGGTGTAATCAAGCAAAACAGCCATTTCTTCGGACACCGAATACCTCCTTTCTTTACAAGGTTTATCCTCTCGCCGTTACGCCACATTGCGCGGAGCCGGCAGTTGGTCAGATTCGACCTGAACGTGCACCTCGACCACGCGCTCAACGGGCGCGCCGAGCAGGACTTGCACGAGCAGGGCTTGCAATTGGGCTATCTGGTCATCGGAGAGGGGATGCGAGAAGTTATCCAGAGTCATACATCATTCCTAATGGGTGGGCAGAATGTTGGAAACAAGGGTAAGCAGATTGTGAGAGTCGGACTGGCTGAGCGGTTTGCCAGGACGGTACTCCTTCAGTTCAATCACCGTCACCCGCAAAGCGCTTGCCAATGGTTTATAACGATCCTCTAATGAAGCCTGTGTTACGATAAAGCGCGCAGCATAGGTGCCCAGATACTCGCGGGCGGCGCTGGTGGTTAACTGATCCAATGCTTTCTTGCCGCTTCCCTCACCCCCGGTCTTGATTTCAAAAACACCTACATGGTTGCCGCAACGCACCAGCAGATCTATTTCGACTTGATCTTTCACCCCGTTGGGCACCACGCGCTGTTTAATCTCGTCCACGTGCGGTTTTAAGGCTTGCGCAACAGCATCTTCAAGCATCTCGCCAGAGGTTTTCGTTGGCGGTTTTTCTTCGTACCCGTCCAGGTGGGCTTTGAGGTAATCGTCCAGGGTGATCAGTGCGGGCAGTTCACGGGGGTAGCCCTCTTCCAGACACAGTTGACCCTGTTCGTCGAAACGATAGCGGTACAGCATGCTCTTTTGATTGCGCCCACGCGGCCCTTCCGTCTGGTAATAGACCACCGGATAATGACGTTGACGTGCCAGTTCGAAAGCCGCCAATGCCATCGGTTTGGTACCGCCAGTCAAGTTAACAACGACGTCCTCCTCAGGCTCGTCGATCTCGCGGAGGAGCGCATTCAGAATGCGAGGAATCTGGTAGCCATCACCGATGGAGAATAGACGGGCGTTGCCTATCAGTCCTGCCAGTCGCTGGGCGCTCTTCCGCGAGGCATCTAGCCCGGTATGGGCAATGAGGGTCTGCGCCGGTTGGAGAAAACGCGCCGGTAGCAGGTTGGGGATGGGCTGTTCACCGGCAAGGCAGAGCAGAATCATGGGCACCTCATCTGAAAAATCCATAGCCTGCACTGGTCTTGGCACCGGCGCCCAGGTCGCGCAAACCGTTCTTCAGCCAGACGCAAGCCCGTTCCAGCAACTCTGCATGGGGAGCGCCGCGCCGCCACGCCACGGCAAAGGCAAATTCTTTATCCTTCGGCACTGCCAAAAAGGTGATGGGGTTGGGGTTGTGCCAGTCGCCGGGGGGTTCTTTGCCTTGGTAATAGGGGGCGAATTGCGGATTCATGATGTCGATCTCCAGCTGGAACGCCGAGGTGGGCATGGCATCAAAGAACACTGCACCGCCCGCCTGATCCAATGTACCAAACACCAGACGGATGGTCTTTGCCAGATCCTTTGCCTCGGGTGAGGGCTTAAAACGCTCAAAGGCTTTATCAAACTCTTTGTCTTCTTTGGAAAGTGTTTGGTCAAGGTCATTCAATTTTTCCTCATCCAGGGCCAAGAGCGCTGCCAGTTCAAACAGCGCCCAGGTGCGGGCAATGCCCTTGACACTGCTGGCCGGCAGGTAAGGGAAACCGTAGCGGTGGAAGCCAAAGCCAATTTCCAGCGCGGTCTTGCGTCCCAAACCGGGGATGAAGCGCCAATCGGTCTTGAGGGTGAAGGTTTTGGCTTTGCAGGCTTCGGTCAATGCCTGCCAGCGTCCATATGCCGCCTTGAGCGCGTCGAGGTTAGGAGCCGTTTTGGCAGCCCTTAAGGCTTGCTTACGTCGGTTCTCTTTATCTGCCCCCAGGTAAGGGATAAAGCGCTCGAAAATCAGCCCAGGGTTGCTGACCGGAACATTTTTGAAAACGGCCACCACCTCTTTAGGCAACGGATATTCAAATTCCTGCGAAGAAGCCGGGGTTTCCCCTTTGCCCTGCTGTCCGCCGGAGCGGTTGGGGGGGCCGCCATGTTTTTGTGGAGCATTTGGGCCCATAGATCAATCCTCCTTCAATTCGGCCTCGGCGAAGCGTTTGTACCAGTTGAGGTACGCCAGGGCTTCCGCCGTCGCCTGACGGTACTGCAAACTATCCGCCGTGGTGGCAATCCATTCCAGCAGGTCGCGGCTCTCCTCGATACCTAACTGTTCTTTCAGCCAACCCGAAAGAGCATTGTACAAAGCCAGATGATGTTCTTCCTTTTTGGCTTTCCAGAATGCTAATGTCTGTCCCAAACCAACACTTTGAATGCTGGCGGGGGCACTGCGAGCAAGGCTTCTCAACTCCTTCTCTTTTTCCCCTTTTGCCTTCGTCACCGCCTCATAAGCGTGGTTGGCGCGTTTCTGCTCCAATGAACGTTGTTTGGACACCGCCTCAGCCATGGCATTACCCTCCGTACACCTTCACCGCCACCCAGCCCTGACCGGTGGTCTCATCACCGCCCAACTGGATGTGTCCGCCCTGCAGGAAATCGAATTCCTTCAGGACTTCATCGGCACTTTTGCTGTCTTTGCCGTTGCGCACATCTGTTGCCATCAGCGGCGCATAAAGCAGACTGTCAACAGGTAGGCTCTCTGCTGTCCACAGCGCCCCTTCGGCCACCGTTTTCTTACCCGGGTCAATACGGATATGTGTCTGAATCTCGGTACCGTAGAGGCAGAAATCGCGGAAGGCATCATCATGCAGGATGCATAGACGTGCAGGTAAGGTCTTACGCCAGTAAGCAAAAGCCTCATCCTGCGGCAGAGCATTTACCGCCAGCCATTGGGCAATGTCATTCACCTCGGCTTTGGGCTGAGCGTTGAAACTGAACTCTTCCAGCACCACTTTACCTTGTGCCGCCACCAGAGAGTTGGTTCCCACCCAGGCGGCGTCTGAAGCAGGCTCGCCTTGAGGCAATGCCCATGGGATGGACCGACCCACCAGGTCGGCGGCACGGCGGAAGGATTCCAGCGCATGCAAACTGGTCACCCAGGCAAACACCCCGGCCAGCGAACGCACCGGGAAGAGCAGGATACGCGCATCCCCGGCAGAGATTGCACCTGCCCATGTATCTTCAGTACCACTGGCCTTACCGAACACGGCCTCCACCTGAGAGGAATCATCTTCTAATCCATAAAATTGACGATACTCCGCCCGCAAAGCGCCCTTCAGGCTGGAAGCCTGCACCATAGGGTACTGCGTGACCCGTTCGCGCTGAATAGGCAAATCCACATTAGCGCTGGCACGCCCGGCACCCACATGCAGGGGTGTTTCGACATAGAAGAAGAGCAAACGTCTGGCTTTAAACATAGTCTTTACCTCCCAAAAATCAAAAAATCCTACTTCTTTTCCGGCTTCCATGAAGCAATCATCACCTGCCCAAAGCCCATGGCGGCCCCCTCTTCGGTGATAGTCTGCTGAAATAACCGCACTCCTCCCGCATGAGAGAAGTAATACACACTGCCGGCAGGCACGAATCGCCGTGCGGGTTTCTGCCGATGATTGAGCAGGTCATATCCGCCCAACACTTGATAGCGCGAGAGCGCCACCGCTTCCAACTTTACCTCCCCAGTGAAGAACGGTTGCCACGAAGCGGGCTTCCAGCCTTGCGAGAAATACGCCGGGGTAGCGAAGTACACCTTAAAAAAGCGCGGCAGTTCGTCGGTGCATCCCCACGATAATGGGGTAAACTCCTCTTCCTTTAGAGTGGTGTAGCGCAGGGCACGTCCCTCACCGCCTGCACGCATCACCCCCTGAGGTGGAAAGTCGGGATACCCCTCAAGAATCTCCACTACCAGCCCGACATCCTTACATAAGCGGATGAACTCCACTTCGTAAAGCATCCCCTCAACGGTAGAAAGGCGTTGCAGGTCGGTCCGAATGCCCAACCGCCGCTCGGTAACATACAAGTCGGTGGCTTTGATAGGGGTAACCTCCTTTCCCTGTTCCAGATACTCCAGCAAGGCTTGCTCGCTAAGGTATTCGCCAGGAGCGGTTTTGGTGATGATGTTGTTAGGTCTCTGCAGAAGATAGGGAAGGGTCGCGCTGGCCCATACACATCCGCCGGGGTTCATCGCCGCTTTCATGGGAACAACCCGCTCGGCTTTCTCGTCCACCGGATAGGCATCGGCGGGAGTGGGGAAGTAGCACACTACCCTGCCGTTCTCGCGCCGGGCAAGGAAAGGACCGCGCAAACGCAACCCTTTGGGATTTGCCGAATCGCCGACCAGTTGACGAATTGCAACGGAATCGCTCAGGGGAATGTTCTTATGCACCAGGTAGTGCGAGCGAAGCACGCCCTGTATAACCGATGGGGGCGGTGGGAAAAGACTGCGCGCCTCATGATCGCTCCCGGCATTGAAGGGACGCCCGTCGCGGAATAACAAGACATCTTCGGCTTGCATAAACAGGATGCTCATTCTGCACCTCCGGAAGCGAGGAAGCGGGCAATGATCAGCCAGCGGGCAATTTCACCCATTGCGGATACTCCGGTTTTCTCCCCAATGGCTTTGTGCCATTCAGTTAATGTCTTCAGCAATTCATGTTTGCGATCCTTTGAGACCTTCTCCCCTGTGTGGCGATTGAAGAGATACTGCAATATGCTTGTCTTGACTTCCTGTTTCAGGTCCTGAAGCATGGCAGTTTCGCGCGCCAGCGCATAAGGGAAGACCGCGGCAACTTCGTCGTTTTGGAAAGCCCGCACCCACTCTGCTACCTGTGCCACATGCTCCCACGGACTGAGGGCAGAGAGCGCCTCGCCGCCGCGCCTGGCAAGTGTGACACACACCATGCCCTTGTTGCCCAGGTTGTCCTTTTTGCCCACTTTAGCGCTCCTTTCGGCTTCGCGCATCAGGCTCAGTGCCCGGGCAAGCGGGGTCAAATGGTGGGCTATCACCACCCCCGCTGAAGCGGTCGCCAGTATGTTCAAATCCTTACCCACAATGTCCTGATATTTCTTCGCCAGCCGGCGGGCAAGTTCCAAACCCCTTTCGCGGGAAGCCAGGAAGAGCACATCATCCCCGCCATTGTAGATCAGGAAACCACCCGCCTCTGGTCTCACAATCTCCCGCACCTGACTGGAGAAATCGGCGATGTTCTGGCTGAAACGGCGGTGATTCACCTCTGCTCTATCCTTATCCTCCAAAAGATGGTCAATCTTAGCGCCCACGCCGTCGCCGTCGAACTGAATCAGCATGTAGTAGGGCGAGGGGGACTTACCGTTTTTTCGGACAACGTCTTTGAGCAGGGCTCGTAATTGTTGAAGCGTTGCCTCATCCACTTCCACGCCGTAACTCTCCTTCATGCGCTGGCGGGTAAGGGTCTCCTTAAAGAACAAATCGCCGTCGTAGGGAAAAACCGCATCCTGCTTGCGGGCTTTATAGAGCGGCAGAGATTCCAATGCTTGGCGGTAGCGGCTCAACTCCTCCGGGGCACTAACTTTTGCTTCCTGATAAAAATCCCACGCCGCCACCGTACTGGTGGAAGGGAATTCACGCTCTGCACCTTCCCAGAAACGTTTTACTAGGGCAATGCTATCGAGCAGTTCGCGTCCCTCAGGGCGCACTTTCGAGGGCAAGAGATGAAACTTCTTTGACATGGTCTCCCAGTACTTACGGGCAGAAGTGTAGTATGCTGTGCGTAAAGCCGTGCGTGTACCGCTTAGACTATCTTTTTCCCCTTCTTCTTCGCTTTGCTCAAAGAGACGGCTGCGCTTGGCGCGCTCCAGCAGGTCGCGGGCTTGCCGATAGGCTTCAGCGTATCCTGCGGTTTCTTCTGCGTATGCCCAGAAGATTTGCCAGGGCGGTGCCTCCACAATTTGACGCTTCCAGATGCGCTCCCAAAGGTCATCCTCTTCCAGGCGGGCTGCTTTACGTGCTTTGCTGGCAATGCTTTGCCATTCCGCCAGCAGGGCTTTCCGAGCATTTTCGGCAATCTCCTGCCCTTGCTCTGCGGGAATGCGGGCGACCAAAACGTTCGGGGTATCGGTCTCCTGCAATCGCGCAGGGTAAATCAGTACGCCTGATTTTTCGATCGCCTCTCCCGCCGCCTGTGCCAGCCGCGAGAGAATGGCACTGCCGTTGAACAAATCCTCACTGCGCCGTGCCTCGGCAATGAAGGACTGTACCGGCGAAAAGGTGAAAATTAACACGGCGTTCGTCATAGGTTCCACCCCTTTATTTTGATCTCCTGCCCCCCAAACGACCGTAGCAGTTGTGAAACCTTGTGATAATCTTGCCTACCAGATGCCAGGCGAGAGGGCAAGACTATGAGCAACAGATGGTAGGCTTGAGAAGCATAGAGAATGTTCACCCATAAGGGCGAACCCTGGCGGGGAGAGATTCCCCCCAGGTAATCTGCTTTGGGTATTTTGCGCATCACCTCCGCCATGGCATCCTGAGGCGTCTTCGCCCAATCCTTCACAAAGCGAATTTCTGCACCTTGGGCGGCACAGGGAAAATTAGTTGGAATGGTGGGCAAAGAAGTTACAGGTAGTCGAAATTGCTCTGCCAATTTTCTCCCCATACCAACAGCCGAACGAAGAACCTTCTCAATCAGTCTGGGGAATAAATCCGGATCATCTGGAAAAACTGGTACTAACGA
This sequence comes from uncultured Thermanaerothrix sp., assembly GCA_964427505.1. Taxonomy (GTDB): domain Bacteria; phylum Chloroflexota; class Anaerolineae; order Anaerolineales; family Anaerolineaceae; genus Thermanaerothrix. The sequence continues at coordinate 86,171 of CAYRUO010000005.1, read as the reverse complement.
AGGATCAGTGCTCTTTACAACCCGTAAACTCCCTGCCCCTCTCCTGGAACGCAATCCCAAACCTCCCAACCAGATGGCAAGATTGAACGCCATACAGGCATTCACCCACACCAGAGGATCTACCAGGCGTGTGGTATCCAAGATAACCTCAAATTGCTGTTTTGAATTAAAAGCGCGGCGTCTCCCTGAAGGCATTTTGTGGGGCAGAATGGGGTACACATCGGATACACAAGGCACTTGCCGTACTCTAACGGCAACGGGCGAACCATACTCTGCATCCCCAAATACCTCACGCTCTAATTTCCTCAATCCATCCAGGTTGCTATCTCCAATCACCCCGCCGAGAGCAGCACGGAACCAGTAGCGCATAGCGCCGCGAAATGCCGGCGGGCGTAATTCCGGCTCACCTCGTGGATCCGCGCCCCCCAGAAAGAGCGGGGTCACTGTTTCCAATTGCACCACAAGTTGCTGTTTCCAGTCGCTCATTTTCTCTCCTTTCTTCCGCACAGCCCAATTGCAAGCCTACATCGGTTTTCATCCCCCGTCATGACCGAGGATTCCCATCTTGAGTAGGAATTTTCTCCTACGTTTCCTCATTCAAAAACAAGGGAGCAAATTCGGCGATAAACGCCGCGCGGCTGGCGCCCGTTTTCCCGATTGGGAGACCACGCCATTGATCGAAGGCACGGTAGATGCGCGTCAATTGATTAGCAACAGTATGCTCGCTTTTTCCCAACCGCCTGGCAATCGCAGCATTATCCAATCCTTCTCGCACCAGCAATTCTGCCACCTCGCGTTGTGCTGGTGTAAGATAGTGCTGCCAAAATTCTCGCCGCTGGCGCATTTTCTCTTGTAGCGCATACTCCTGTTGGCGACGAATAGCCTCCCATGGATCGTCTACCTCGGACAGCAGAATCTGCACCGTCGCCGCATCCCCCCAGCGCACTACCGGAACCGGTACGACCTGGAAACGATCCGATGGCGAAGGGTGCATACGCTTCTCGCTCCCAGACCAGTGCACATCCGAGATCATATGCCAGGCCCGATCATGCTCGCCGAAGAGCAATTGCGCTGCCACCATAGCATATACAGCCATGGTTTTGCGTCCCCCGGTTAGGCTCAAATGAACCACCTGACCTGCCTGGCGTGCTCGCCGGATCGCTCGGTAGATTGTGCGTAAAAATGCCCAGGCATCTCTTTCCGAAGCCAGATCAAGGATCGGACCTGCCTCTCCATGAATTGCTTCACGACGATAGGAAAGACCAGGGTAGGTTTGAGCCAAACCGAATTCAAGATCTAGTTTTTCCAGAGCAGACTTTACCACATCACTCTGAGTATGGAGAACAAGAACCTCTCGAATCGGATATCCTTGTCCAAGTAACCAATCCAGCATCCATGTGACCCCCTGAGGCTCTGTGCCAAGCGTAGCAATGAGGATTTCCCGTGCAACCTTCTTCTCACCTGACATTTTTCATCATTTCCCCGTCCCCCAGCAACACCGACCGTTCTTCACCTGAAGTTCATTTTACTTATCCTCAACACCGCTGTCAACAAATTTACCTCAATAACAAACCGAAAACAAACCGGACTATAAGGATGTATACAATACCTTGCAAAACTCACTTGAATGAGCGAAAATCCACCCTTAAATAAAATCTGGAGACCGTGTCGGTCTCCAACTATTTATCAAGATAACACCTTCCAGTGAGCGTGCAGGGACTCGAACCCTGAACCAATGGCTTAAAAGGCCACTGCTCTGCCTGTTGAGCTACACGCCCTTTTTGCATCTCAAATTCTATCACGGCAGGGCATAGGCGTCAACGCCAATTTTTCAACCCTAAATTTCACCCCCAGCGGCTCGAAGCCAACCGTCAAGCGTTGCGCGATATAGCGCCCGCTCAAAATATCCGCCATGCGGCGAAAGACCTTCATACCCTTTCTCAACCAATACTTCCAACAAAGGTTGCAACTGCTTAGCATAGTGCCGCATGCAGGCTTCGGGATGAATCCCCGGCCACGAGTAGCACGTCACCGTCACCCGCCGTTGCTCTGTCGGCACACCTTCGGGGATGGTGAATGTCCAATCCGGATCCTCAGGATAAAACACGTACTTATCTAAATTCCCCTGCGGGATGCCTTCTATTCCCCTCACCACCGGAGGATTCGCCTGCGGCAAGTAGGGATCAACCGCCAAATCCACGACTACCGCATGTTCAGGCAACCATCCAATCCATGCATTGGGGATCACCGGACGACTGGTATCGCGGCGTTGCGTAGCGTCCACCAACATATCCGCCAACCCCATCAGATGACGCATCTGCTCAGGCTGGCGGGTAATACTCCGCCCCACCACCCACGCCATCGCGCCTGGCCCACCGGCCCGAATGTGTTCCTCGTTGCGTTCAACATTGCCCAACTTGGTAGCCGCCTCAACGGCATGTTTTCCAACCGCTCCTGCACCCAAAATAAGCACCACAATCGGCTGATCTCCGGGTTTTTTCAGCCCCGGCCATCGTTTTTCTAGCACATCGAACGCCACCTCCAAACCATTCCAAGCCACAGCGCGCATATTTTCAACCAAACGCTCATTGTTGTCATCCACAACGCTGTCCATTGAAATTGCCCGAATACCCAACTCACGCAAGAGTTTCACCCGATTGGGACGAGTTGGATAGTGAAGCATCGAAAGTAAGATGGCGCCACGGCGCAGGAGAGAGAACTCCTCTTCTTTAGGCGAACGTAGAACAATGACCAAATCTTGCTGAAAGGCTTCTTCACGGCTACCACGCACAATGTTAATATGCCCTTGCTGATAATCATCAAACGTGAACCCTGAGCGCGAGCCATATCCATCTTCGAGCACCACTTTCAAACCCATCTCAGCCAGGAATTGGATGAACTCAGGCAAGAATACACGTCGTTCACCGGCTTCTTTACGCATCCGCGGAAACCCAACACTGTGAATTTTCATAAATCCATCCTCCTCCATAAAATTCAGATTTGCGTCCACCGCGATAGCATAGCCCGTGCGATGGCCCGCTCAAAGAACGTCCCCTCAGGATGGATAGATTGCACACCCCCAGCCTGAATCAACGTGCGGAGAATGGGAGCAAGTTGTTTGCCATATATGTCCATACATTCGCGTGGGGTCAAGCCCGGCCAGGAATAGCACGAAACCACATGCCGCCGATTTTTCGCGTTTACACACGTCGGCAAGCGATCAAACGCCGGATCACCCGGGGCGAAGATATACTGATCTAAATTGCCATGGGGAATGCCCTCGATGGCTTTCACGCTGGGCCGTGGCGCCTCACACTCATAAGGATCCACGGAAAGATCGAGAATCACGGCATGTAAAGGCAAGAAAGCCAACCACTCATTAGGCACCACCGGTTTTGAGGGATCTGGACGCTGGGTCGCATCCACCAAAACGTCTGTGCGTCGTAACAACTCGATCATGACAGCCTGATGGGACGTGAGATCATAATCCAACACCGTTGCCTGAACACCGAGCACCCCTGCGTCCGCCATCCGTCGCCAATAGGCTTCATTCCCATAGCGTACCGCCGCAGGTAATACGTGCATACCGACCATACCTGCGCCTAATACACTCACATAGATGGGCGGGCGGCGCGGATGCTCAAAACCGGGCGGGTCGGGATAAATTCGTCGCAAGACGTCAAACGCCGTGCGCACGCCGTTCCAAGCGACCATGCGCAAATTTTCAACCAGGCGCCGCCCAGTATCATCTTTGAGCGAATCCAACGAGATTGCCTCAAGCCCGCGTTCGCGCAAGAACTGGACCCGTCCTGGACGGGTAGGATAATGGATCATAGAAATCAAACATGCGCCCGGACGCATCCATCGCAAGAGGTCTTCCTGAGGATAACGCAGTACCAAGACGTAATCTTGTGCGTAAACCGTCTCCAAATCCGCAAAACGAGCCTGCGGCGCAACCTTGAGATAATCAGACTCTTGCAGCCCCATGCCCGACCCATAGCCATGTTCCAGCACGACCTCGCCTCCCCAATGTTCGATGTGCGCCACCAAATCCGGCAGAAAAGCGCGCACCTCCCCCTTTTCGGCATGCATACTTGGCAAACCAAACGTCAGTCGCTTCATTCTTTTCTACCTCTCAAGCCAATCATCCAGAAATAGTGTATCAAGAGATGCCGGGAATTCCAAATCCGCCACACCTTGAATTTTGTTTCATCTATGCTAAACTGAAACGTGAACGAAGACTTCAGCCGCGAGGAATATCCCTGTGGAAAAACGTTCCCATCGTCTTCGCCTCATCCTCGAAATTTTATTTGTGGCGTTCCTCTGCCTTATAACGGTCTGGGTACTTTATAGCCTAGGAGTTTTCACGCCCCCCTCCACAGAGCGACATGCCACGCTTCTTATCCGAGCCTCTGGTGGTTTTGCCCAAATTGATTATCGTGTTGGTGATCGGGTTATTTACAAACAATACCCCGTTTCCACCCCCTGGAAATTGGAAACCACGTTTTCTCAGGGAGATGAGGTTTACCTAACCGCCGCCAACCCTTCTGGCTACGGCGATCTGGAATGTCAAATCATCCTTGAAGGACGGGTTTGGAAATCTCAGCGAGTCGAGTTTCCTGCGGATAAAGTCGCCTGCGCCGGCCTCGTCCCATAAAAACCCTTGCCAACCCCTCGCGATCCAGCGGCCTGGAGCAACGAATCTAAATCCAACAAAAGCACCAGGTCATTCTCTAGACGGGCCACCCCACGGAAGTAAGCGGCGTGGGCAGAACGGGTCATTGGTGGAGGCGGTTCAATCAGGCTTGCAGGAATTTGACGCACGGAATCAACTCGATCTACGACCAAGCCTGCCAATCCCAGCGAGCTGTGCACCACAATAATACGCGTCGCGGCGTTTTCCGGCACCTGAGCGCGCCCCAAGCGTAGATTCAAATCAATAACCGGCAAAACAGCACCGCGTAGATTAGTCACACCGCGAATAAAGTTTGGGGTCTTGGGCACTCGAGTGATCGGTTGCATTTTGATAATGGCTTCCACCTTTTCCACCGGCACTCCATACATCCCATCCCCAAGACCGAAAACAACCAACTGCTCATCCGACTGAAATGGAGATTTATCATCGTGATTAAACCCATGTTGCTTTGCCTCAGGCGGCTTTGGGCTATCCTCAACCGTCGGCGTATGCGGGGTCTTCCCACCATCTGTGGCCTCCAGACCCCGAAGGTTTAGTGCAGATGGAACTGGGTTGCCTTGATAGACCACCGCACTTTCCTTGGATTCGTTTGGGATTAGTGCCTCGTCTTGATCGGTACGGTGTGAGGTTGGAACATTGGTCTCCACAACCGCTGCCTTCTTCGCCTCCGTGGAGAAAAGTTGATCTATAGCCCGACTTAATTTATCGCGTCGCCGCATAGATGCCTCTCCCGTTCTGGTTTTCAAAAAACGCCATCATTTCCTGCGCTAACTGCCGATATTGCTGAGCCGCACGGGACTTGGGAGCATAGCATACAATTGGCTCACCCGCCGCAGCCGCCTCACGCAAACGCGTATCCAACCCAATCACCGTATGCCACAAACGCTCTCCAAACGAACCCCGCAAGCGTTCCAACATCGCATGGCTGATCCCATTACGGCGATCAAACATCACACATAATAACGAGTAATCCAAAATAGGGTTCGTGCGCTCTCTGATCTTTTCAACGGTTGTGATCAGTTGCACCAATCCCCAGGCTGCTAAATAGTCGGCTGTTACCGGGATCACCACATGGTGCACGGCGGTCAGTGCCATCACGGTCAACGGGCCTAACGAGGGTGAACAATCAATAAGCACATAATCGTAATCGGCTGCCACATCTTCTAAAGCGTCACGCAGCCCGAATTCATACCGGGTCATTCCAGGGAGTTGACGCTCAAGGGCTACCAACTCCGGATCACCTGAAACCAAAGCCAAACCATCCGGGCGGAGATTAAGGGGCATAAAAGACCGATGATTACCATCCTCTTTCAATCCCCGCGTTAACCAATCCACAATGCTCCCCTCATCCAGTGGCTCTCGAACGCCTGCGCTCACACTCAGGTTCATTTGCGGATCCAGGTCAACCAACAACACCCGCCGTCCTTGCTCAGCCAGAGACGCCCCCAGCGAAAGACAGGTAGTCGTTTTGGCAACCCCACCTTTCTGATTGACAATGGCCAATACACGACTCATCGCACTCCCCTATCCAATCTCACACTTCCGGGCGCGGTGGAGTGGGTAATTGGCTGCTGCGCACCACGCCTCCCCGCCCTTCACGCAAAGCAAGGTGAATGGTGACTTGCCCGCGCTCAAATTCAAGAGGAACAATTAAGCGCGGAAAATCAAGGGTTGAGATGCGTGCACCATTTCCCAAGAGTAGCGTGGGGGGTGAGATCACCGATTCATAACCCGCCTGCGCCAACTTGACGCTAGCTCGCCCGGTAATAACATTCCCTAACTCAGCGATAGCGCTTTGGGCAAGTTGATCCAGCATTTCCACATTACTTCCCATCATCGGGGAGACCAAGGCCAGCGCTGTTGGCTGACTCATTGAATAAAATACCGTGCCTTCGACCTGTCCGACCAGCGAGAGAATTACGGTTAAATCCTCGGTCACATAGACACCTTTTTCTAATCCCAGGTCACCTCGCCGCAGGTTAAAGCCCGTTTCCGCTTTTAACACCTCAAAAGCCGACTCAACAAAGGGATTCAAGAACTTGACGTTCATTTTTATCCTTCCTCTCCTGTGTCACGAACCCGCTCCATTAACCGCGAGCGGCACAAAATTACTGCCCTTCATATCGGGCGGACTTTCACGGACCGCCAAATGCACCACCAGATCACCCAAGGTGGTTTGTAGGGGAACCACCAGACGCGGAAAATCAAGGGTCGAGATTTGCACACCGCGCCCTGAAATCAGAGTAGGTGGTGAGATATTGGTGCGGTATCCCGCCTCAGCCAACTTTATCGTGGCGCGACCGGTAATAACATTCCCTAATTCGGCAATGCCGCTTTGGGCCAGGTTGTCAAATTCTTGAAAGTCCTGACCCATCATCAGCGAAACGAACTTAAGCGCCGTCTCATAAGAGAGTCCATACAGCACCACTCCCTGCAGTTCATCCACCAGACTGATCAACACGGTAACATCATCCGTGGTTAAGGCGGATTTGTGCAGTGAAAGAGGGCCACGTGTGGTGCTTACGTTCATTTCAGCCATTAACACTTCATTTGCGGCTTCGACGAAAGGATTGAGAAAATTGACATTCATGACCTATATCCCTTTCCGTAATGATGAACTCAGCCCCGACGCATCAAGCCGATATAGTGCTCGGCTTCTTCTATCAGAGCACTCACGCGTGGGAGCATGTAATCAAAAAACCCCTCATCCAGACCCAAAACCTGAAACGCACGCAAATCCAACTGATATTGAAGCCCATCCCGCCCCAAGCCAATCCCAAACATCATCATGGCGGCATCGGCCACGTGCACCGCTGCCGCCAACACCATCCCCTCGCCAGCCAGGCTTGGCCGATGATGAAACGCGATAGCCTCCGGCAAGGGAGATGGTAAATTCCAGCGCCGTGCCAGTTCACCACCCAATGTAGCGTGATCAACCCCAAAATAATGGCGTTCTAAATAGTCAAATGGAATTTGCTGCCAAGAACCCTCAAAAGGATCGAGGGTACGCAATAGAACTTCAAAGGCCAATTTCCCAATATCGCACAGCAAGCCGGCATGATAAGCCTCTTCGGCCACCTGCGGTCCCAAATGCTGGGTAGCAAGGCGGGCCCCACCGGCTACCCCCACCGCATGCTTCCACAATTCTCCGCGATCCAACCGATAGCCCGGCACCGGTCGGTCCATCAGAGCCGCTACCGAGGCCGTCAGAATCAGGCTCTGCACGGCATTTTGTCCTAAATACGCCACGGCTTGATGCACGGTCTTGATAGGTTGAATCGGGCTGTAGTAGGCCGAATTTGCCCAGCGCAGGATCAGACTGGCCATGGATTGATCCAACGCCAATACATTAGCCACCTCAGCCAGATTAGACTTGGGATTGCGGATCAACTCCAGCGCCTTATTGACTGCCTGTGAAAGTGGAGGCAAGTCACCGATCCGACGCAACAAAACCTCAAGGTTGAAGCGAGGTGAGGTCATAGGGCCTTCTTTATGTAGAACGAAATTTGAAAACCGCTGAAACCATAAACCTGGGGATGGGGAATAATCTCTGTTCCCCCCAGGAACAGGAACCCGCCCGGCCGTAACGCCTGATAGAATTTGCGATAGAGTTTTTCCTTGGCCTCGTTCGTGAAATAAATAACCACATTGCGGCACACAATCAGATCAAAATCCTCTTCAAAGGGATCTTCCAACAGATTCTGTTCTCGAAAGACAACCTTTTGTGCCACCTGTTCACGGACATAGTAAGGTGGTCCCCCCGCTTCAAAATAGGATTGTATTTGCAGCGGCGACACATGGCGCACTTCTTCGGCCAGATATGGCCCCCGAGCCTGGGCTTTTCGTAATGCCCCGCGGTCGAGGTCTGTCGCCAGAATATAAGGCGTTGGACGAATTGCCAATTCATCACACAGCATTGCCAGCGAGTAAGCCTCCTGGCCGGTAGAACAACCGGCACTCCAGAGGCGCAACTGTTGACGACGATTAAGGCGTTGCTCTTGAATCAATCGCGGCAAGACGTGGGTACGTAAAAGTTGCCATCGCTCAGGGTCACGGAAGAATTCACTCACATTGATTGTGAGATAATCGCGTAACCGTTGCCGTTCCTGCTCATCGCGCCTCACCCAGGCAAAATACTCCTCCCATGAAGATTTATTAGAACGCACCAGCCACGAATCCAAACGGCGGCGCATCTGCTCGTCTTTATAGTAAGAAAGATCAATTCCAAGCAGACTCTTGATGGAGGCCTTGACACGTTCGTATTCCAACAGCTCCATCCTCTTAGTCCCTCCAACCACCGTTGAATTGGTGTACCAATTGCTCAATCTTTTCAGCCATAGCCGTTAACGGCAAGACCGCGTTCGCCGCCCGTGCCTCGATCACACTCCGCGGCATTCCCCACACCACCGCCGTGGTTTCATCTTCGGCGATTACATAACCGCCTGCGGCATGGATCAGCACCGCACCGTTGGCGCCATCGTTACCCATCCCGGTTAAAATCACCCCTAGAGTTCGGGGAGCAAAATACTGGGCTACGGAGAGTAGAGTCACATCCACCGCCGGGCGTACGCCATGCACAGGCGGATTTTGGTTAAGTTGCACCGTTCCTTGGGCATCCAATGTAAGGTGAAAACCGCCCGGTGCAACCAGCCCTAACCCCACTTCCAAGCGGTCGCCCGGCACTGCTTCTCTAATCCTAAAGGCCGAAAGGCTATCCAGACGTTGCGCCAGAGAACGGGTAAAGCCCGCCGGCATGTGCTGAACGATCAATAGTGCCGCGTTGAGATGATGGGGTAAAGCCGGGATCAAGGTGCTCAATGCCCGAGGGCCGCCGGTTGATGCACCGATCACAATAAGCACATCACCTTCCCGCCAAGGGCGGGTCACCTTGCTGGATGCTTGACCGGAGATGTCTTCTGATCTCACCGGTGACCCTACTGTGTTCACCAGGGCGCGTGCTTTAACCTGTGCCGCCCGGCGAATTTTCTGTACGACCTCGTCCATGACAGCCTGAATGTTTGCCTTGCCGTCCGGTTTGGGCACAAAATCCACTGCTCCTAATGTCAGCGCACGCACCGTCTCCTGAGCGCCTTCCTTGGTCAGGCTGCTCAGCATAATCACCGGACGGGGTTGTGTGCGCATGATTTCTTGTAAGGTGCTCAAGCCATCTAAGCGCGGCATTTCAACATCCAGGGTGATGACCTGCGGGTTGAGACGGGCGATCATATCCAATGCCTCTTCACCATCCCGCGCCGCCCCAACAACCTGAATATCCGGGACCTCGCTCAAATAGCGCGTAATGGTAAAGCGCATAAAGGCGGAATCATCCACCACCAGCACACGTATCGGCCCATTCACATCCGCAGTCTCCTTAGAGGCCATGAGGCGGCTCCGCTGCTATCCCAACAACTTTTGCAAAGCACTCAGAACGCGTTCCTGGTTAAAGGGCTTAACCACAAAATCGCGCGCTCCTGACTTCACGGCTTCCAAAACCACCGATTCCTGTCCCAATGCGGTCAACATCACGACTTTGGCCTGGGGATCATAAGCACGAATGTTCTTAAGCGCGGTTAGGCCATCCATCTCCGGCATGGTGATATCCATCAGCACCACATCCGGATGCTCGGCTTTGTACTTCTCGACTGCCACCGCGCCGTTTTCGGCTTCAATGACCTGATACCCCTCTGCAACCAACATCTTAGAGATACGCACCCGCAAAAATTCGGCATCATCCACCACAAGCACTGTTGCCATAGTTACTCCTTTCAATTGCAAAAAATGACGGAATTAGAGTGTTTGTTCAACACCTCCAATTTGACGCACCACCAGTTTGCCCGACTCCACAAACAACTTAACCGTTCGCCCCACATTGCCGCCCACTTCCGCTCCTGTCACTTTTAGATTCAGGGTTTCTAAAACCCGATAAGCGGCCTGGACATTACGCGTTCCGATTTCGAAGGTGTGTGAGAGCGCCGAACTGAGTAGCATGTTGGCGCCACCCACAAGTTTCACAATGAAATAACGCCGCTGACCGCCGGCGGCTTCCATCGCTTCTATGAGGGCTTGAATGCCGCTGTCCACATATTTATAGGGATTATCCTGATGACCATTACCGTTGATGGGTAGCACAGCATGTAACAAACCCGCTAAGCGGCTGACCGGGTCATAGATGGCAACACCCAAACACGACCCTAACCCATAGGCTACCAAGACCGCTCGTGGGTCATTGCTCACAACTGCCTCACCTAATCCAACGCTTAATATCTGGCTCATAACGGTAGAGAAGGTCCCTGCCAATGAAAAACGCGCAACGTTGCCGGATCCGGCACAACCCAAAAATCCGCATTCACCGTCCGTTGACCACAGGTAAAACCGGCCCGAATGACCAACAAGTGCTCACCGAAGCCCCCTGTTGTCGCCACCACAATATCCACAATGGCACCCAGCATATCTACAATCACGGCGGGTGGCGTCGGACGAGCCTCTTGCCCGGTCAGTTCGGCGACCCGATTGATAAAAAATGAGGCCGTCAGGTTGCCCACCTCAGCCAACGCAGAGCGTTCCAACCGATCCAGCGCTTGAGTTGTGCCGGCGGGTAGACCCATCACCATATCCACAAGTTCCAGCGCTTTGCTTAATGGAACGACTAACATGATCTGGCATGCCAGACTACCCTCAGTGCGCAGATAAATGCCCACCGCCTCATCTTCCGGTGAGCCGAAGATTTCGGGCAAACGCGAAACCGGCACGAGCAGAGCCTGAGGACGGCTCATCGTGAGTGCACCCCCGACCATATCCGAGAAACCGCGCGCCGCATGGGCCACACCTTCATCCGCAATTCGACGCATAGCGTTCAACAACTGCTCATCAAATGGGATATTTAGTTGGGATTCCGCCATATCGCTGCACCCTCCAAGGCGCTGTTTTCCAGGGAAGATTCCACCATGCTGAGCAACCCAGCCACATCTACAATCAGGCTAACGCGTCCATCTCCCAAAATAGCGGCGCTCGCGATACCCGGCACCTCACCAATCACCCCCCCTAGCGACTTAACCACGACCTCTTCCTCACCGATCAAATCATCAATGATCAGCCCTGCGCTACGCTGATTAGCACGCACCACCACCACGTGCTCATATCCGTCCGGCTTTGAATGCAAGGAAAAATCGAACACCTCGCGCAAGCGCAACAGGGGCAAAACCCGATCACGCAACACGAAAACCGGACGTTGGTTAACCGTATGAATCTCACGCGGGGTAATGCGTAAGACCTCGGTAACTGCGGTGAGTGGAAGCGCAAACACCGTATCTTCCACCCGTACCAATAGGGTTGGCACAATGGCCAGGGTTAAGGGAAGGATAATTTGAAAACATGTTCCACGCCCCGGGGTCGTTTCAACCACTATCGAGCCGTTAATGCGTTCGATATTGTTGCGCACAATATCCATCCCCACCCCACGTCCGGAGATTTCGGTTACCTGTTTCGCCGTGGAAAGACCCGAGGCAAAGATCAGATCTATGGCCTTTTCTCGTGGTAGAGCAGCGGCTTCACTCTCTCGCAAAAGACCTTTTTGCACCGCCGCACTCTTTAAGCGCTCGACATCAATCCCACGCCCATCGTCTTCCACCGTCAGCACAATCCGACCCTGTTCATGCCGCGCGGTTAGAGTTACCCGACCCTGAGGTGGTTTGCCCACCTTAACCCGTTCTTCCGGAGGCTCAATGCCATGATCAATCGCGTTGCGTATCAAATGGATAAGCGGATCATGAATTTCGTCTATTACCGAACGATCTAATTCAGTGTCTTCCCCATGTAGGATTAATTCGACCTCTTTGTTAGCTTTGCGCGCCAGGTCACGCACCATGCGGGGAAATTTATTGAATACACTCGATATGGGCACCATCCGAATTCGCATCACTTCTTCTTGCAATTGATCCGTGATGCGGCTCAGGTGTGTAATGGTATCCGCCAGCGCTGTGACCTGTTCGTGCCCTTGAAAAGTTGCTTGAAGTTGATTGCGGATCTGAAAAAGCCGGTTTCGATCGGTAATCAATTCGCCAATCAGATTCATAAGAGCATCAAGGCGTTCCACGCTGGTGCGCACGGTTTTATCTGCGCTACTCTCGCGCGTGCGCTGCTCAGCAATGGCCGATTTCATCGCCGCCAGAGCGCGCTGATGCTCGTGTAAGAGATCGGCAAGCGCGCGGTCTAATGTGGCTTGCGAGATATACCCCATCTCGACAAGCAAATTCCCCAGCAAGGTTCCCTGGGGACGGCGCTTTTGCTCTTCTAATGCCCGTTGTAACTGCCCAGCAGTGATTAATCCTTGCTGAACCAAGTAATCCCCCAATCGTGCCGGCTCTTCAATCTCCAAATCACTCCCGTCGTCCTTCAGTGGTTCCTGAGCACTGGCTGTAGCAGACGCTTCTCTGCTACTTCTTCCATCAACGACCTCAATCCATTCCAGTTCACTAATCTGCGCTAATCGGCGTTTTACTTCTGCAATCGGAACTGTTGTGCGAACCTTAACCTCTATCTGCAATACCGGAGCCGCGGTTTCAATTTGCGCTTGCGTAGGTTGCGATTCGAGCACGTCACCGATTTCCTGCAGCGCCAGCAGAACCTGTAATGCTCTGGCCGCTGAGGCTACACTCTGGGGCGAGATCTTGGCCCGCACCTTAATCACTCCGTTTGCCGCGGTGAGAGATTCGTTTTCCACCGAAGCGGGACGAATCGGCTCTGGATGGGGTGATGCACCATGTTCCTCTGGCGCGGACCGCACCTGTGCTAAAAATTGTTGCACCAACAGGGCGGTGTCTATAGGACTTGGCTCCAATGAAACCACCTCGTCCCGCAGTGTTCGCAGTGCATCAACCCCCTGCAAACACAGGTCAATCAACGTTGGGGTAACCTGAAGCGTGTGCTTGCGCAGGGCATCAAAGACGGTCTCCAACGCATGGGTTAAGTCCACCAAACGCCGGTGACCTATCAAGCCCGCTGAGCCCTTTAGAGTGTGCGCAGCCCGAAAAAGCGCCTGGATCAGGGCTTCATCGCCTTCTTCTCGTTCAAGGCGTACCAATCCCTCATCGAGGGTCTGAAGATGTTCATCCGTCTCGGCTAAAAAAATGGGCAATTCATCTGCGCTCAAGTCAAACTGGAGACTCATTGGCAATCCATTGCCTCTTTTTCATCAGATTTGCGAACGAGAAACCAACAACTCATCAGGGTGAACAGGCACGCCTTGTCGCCGCACCTCATAATGCAAATGTGGCCCTGTAGAATTACCGGTATTTCCCGAAAGGCCGATCACTTCACCCGCTTCCACCCACTGCCCAACCCGCACCGGAATTTCAGACAGATGAGCATAATACGTACGCCATGGACCGTTTTCCACAATGACCAAATTTCCATATCCCTGATTATTCCAACCCGCGTAAATAACCTGTCCGCTTATTGTGGTTCTGACCGGTGTTCCTACTGGTACGGCAATATCTATACCGCGATGATGGGCACGGAATTCTTGCGTCAGACGCCCCTGAACAGGCCAAGATTGAAATGAAGACGCCTCTCCACCACTTTCAGCGACCGAGCCTTCCTCCATTCCCTCGTTTGTTAGATTTTGGCGGATCACCATTTCCAGTAATGTGCTCCACAAGGGCATCCCTGACAAATCGGCCGAGTTGTTGGTGGACGGTGTTGAGAACGAGGCTATCAGCCAGGCTTGCAGAATCTGGGCAAACTCCCCCTCATTCCTCATGTCAGAACGAGTGGATTCGCCCACAGCGGGTTGTAATAAACGCTGAAGCAATAATGGGAGCAAGTCATTGACCATGGCATCCCCATTTTAGCCAGCGCCGAAGCGACCTGCCATAAATCCTTAATAAAACTTCGTCCGCGAGTGGATATAAGCGGCATAAAAATGGCTACTCTATGGCCATTCTTTTTTCTTGTTGGTGGTTCGTTGCCCAACGCAACCGATCAGGAACTCTTCATGAGGAATTTACGCCCTTTTCAACCCCCCTTTATGGGTTCTCAAAGACACTCTCTCTATAATCCAAGTAGGTCGTTTTATCCCTTCTCAGCAAGGACCTTGTCATGAGCGAAGCTGTATTAGTGGATACCTGGCTAAGCCAGGCCGAAGAGGCTCTCCAAGCGGAAAAGTGGCCTGAAGCCCTCGAAGCATTGCAAAAAGCCCAAACTATTGCACCCGACCACCCTGCGATTCTATCTATTTTGGGCACCTGTTTCTTGCATCTGGGGATGATCAAAGAAGCCCGCGAAACTTTAGAAGCCCTGGTACAGCGCCAGCCCGATTCTGCCGAAGCCTATAATAACTTAGGCGTTGCTTTGCTCATGGATGGCGACCCACATGGTGCACGGTTCGCATTCGAGCAAGCGCTTGCCCTGGATCCTACCAACGAGATAGCTCAAAAACACTTGGCGTTGTCCTGTCTGCAAAGCGGAGATTTTGCCGGTGCGGCACACATTCTGGAGTCTCTGATTACAACTTCCGAAGACATAGAACTACGTCTCTGGTTGGGGCACTGTTACGCCGGCTTGGGCAAGCCGCACTTGGCGCGCGAACTTTACCAACAGGTGCTGCAACGCCATCCTGACCATCCCCAAGCCCAAGAAGCATTACACGCTCTTGATCGCACTAAAGAACCGGAACCGTCCAAACGGCGAGCCGCGCCTGCATCCAATCCAACCCTTCGGAACATTCTTTTTTGCGGAAGCGGTGAGGTCTCTGACTTTCGTTTGAATCTACCAGCGCGCTGGCTCAAACGAATAGGATTCAATACCCGATTCGTCCTTTACCCCCAACCTCAGGATATTGAGTCTGCGGATGTCGTCGTTTTCCTGCGGCCTCATATTCACCGCGAGAGCATGCAAGCCCTGGCCGAGTGTGTGCGCAAAGGCAAAACCATCATCGTAGATATTGACGATGATTTTCACAACATTCCCGTGCATCATCCCGGTTATTATCACTGTGGGCCGGGAAACCCCAACATTTTGCGCGCTCTCGAGTTGGCTATTGGTGCTGCAAGCGTATTGGTGGTTTCAACCCCGATCCTTGGCGAGCGGTATGGTTCACTCGCCCGTCGCGTTCAAGTCATTCCCAATGGCTGGGATGACGAGAATCCGAATTGGGAGAAACCCGCTCCCCCTCGCCAGAGAGTTAGCATCGGGTGGGCAGGAACCGCCACCCATCGCGAAGATATCTTGTTGGTCCGCAATGAACTTCTGCACTTTCTGCGTTCGCATCCTGAGGTAACGCTTGTGATTGGCGGCGATTCACAAATCTTTGAGTTGTTCAAACCGCTTCCCGAACGTCAGAAGGTCTTTCTGCCTTTCCGCCCTCACAACGAGTATCCGCTCATGCTGGCAAACTTTGATATCTTGCTTGCCCCGTTGTCTAATACACGCTTCAATCAAGCGAAGTCCGATATCAAACTCGTCGAAGCAGGGGCACGCCGTTTGCCCTGGGTAGCTTCACCTCTACCTGCGTACCGCGCCTGGGGCGTTGGTGGCATCCTTGCTGAAACCCCATCATCCTGGGGAGATGCCCTCAGTACCCTGGTGCAGGATTCCTCATTGCGTCAGCAATTGGCAGCCGCTGGACGGAAGAAAAGCGAAGAACGCAACCGACACGTGTTTGAACTTTGGACAAGCCTATTAAAGACTCTCTAAGTCTGAACAATTACACGTTTCTGGTCTTAAGCCTGCTTTTACGCGGCTTTCATCACCCTTTTATACATTTTTAGCCTGGCCGGCTTTATCTTTATAGTAAATCCTTCGGCGCGGATGTCTTGGAATGGAAACCGGTTTTAGCCCTATGCCCAGCCCACTAAAGATCCAAAAGAGTATGGCGCGCGCCTATCTCAGTGCGAACCGCCTTGAAGATGGCATTGCCTTGCTCGCCGAGATCATCGAGCGGTATCCCGAGGACTGGGAATCCTTAATTATTTTGGGGGATCTCTACTTAGCCGCCGAAGATGTGGAGATGGCCTACCACCTCTACCAACAGGCCGAGAGAATAATTCCTAACCATCCAGAAATTCTGCGCCGTACCCAACTCGTTCAAGAAGAAGCAGTGCTTCCACCCTCCCGGCCATTGGAATCTCCCACTCATCCGGTGGCACTACGACGCTTACTGCAGCGCCTAACGGGTCAACCCACAAGCTTAGATGAGGGCGCAACCCAAAAAGCCGCCGATTTACTTCAAATTGTGCTTCACAGCCGGCAACCGGCCCAAGCAGTTGCTGAGCATCTGGATGAAATTGAACAATTAATTCCAGCCCTGATCGAATTAAACCTGAAACAGGCCCGTCAGGAAGGCAAAATCGAACTCGCCAATGCGCTTGAAGGATTGCGTCAAAATGTGGTGTCTTTGGTGCACCCCGTTGAGAATTCAGTCCCCCCCGACAGTCACGGTGCTGTTCTACTGCTAGCCCCTGAGAATGCCCCATCCCAAGAACGTGTCCGGGTGATTCGAGCCGCTCTCGAGGCAGGCGGCTATCAAGTTCTCATAAACAGCACGGTGTCTACAGAAAGCCTGGAAAACACCGAGGCTGTGGTTGCTATTAATCCCTACACCTCAGAGAGCCTTATGGCTGAACTTGCCCGTTGTGCCGGGGCTAAACGCCCCATCGTGCTCGATTTAACCTGTAATGCAGAACAACTTCCGCTCAAGCATCCTTATTACCCCCTTTTAGGCCTGGGTACGCTTGAAGCAGCCCGCGCCTATCATGCCAGTCTGTGGTTGGCAGATGTGATTACCGTCACCACGGAAAGTCACGCCCTCGCATTAGAGGGCTGTGGGCGGCGGGTTGAAATTATGCCCGATGGATGGACAGAACAAAACCCAATGTGGAGAAAGAAGTCCCCGCCCCGCCCCACTATTAATCTGGGATGGATAGGTTTCTGTTCAGAGGTCGAAGACCTGCTGATCATTCGCCGCATCATTCTGAGAGTGTTGCGCGAATTTCCCCAAACCCGCCTGGTATTAATTGATAACCCTGAAGCGTACGCCTTATTCGGTGGTCTACCCCCCGAACGGCTACTGTATTTGCCCGCCACCACTGTCGAAGATTTTCCGTATCAGTTGGGATTAGTGGACATTTTACTCATTCCCCATCGCAACATCCCCTTTAACCAATCCCTTTCAGAGCGCTTATTGATACTCGCCGGCGTCAAAGGCATTCCATGGGTAGCCTCACCTTTACCTGCATTCCGAGAATGGGGTGCGGGTGGATTTATCGCGTCCACTCCGGAAGAGTGGCACACTTACTTGCGGCAGTTAATCGTGGATGCCGACGTGCGCCGACAATTAGGTCGGGCTGGAAACGCCCAAGCCGCTTTGCGCGAGAGCCGTTACCTTGCTACTTTGTGGAAGGCACTGTTGAAGAAGTTACATTCCGCTCCCATCTCTGCTGAAGCCGCTATACCCTCCCCGGTCAATCTTATTTCTCCAAGGCAAGCATGAACATTGTTTATGTCGTGTCCGACTCCATTGAGGAATGGAATTCCGCAGAGTGGCGCTGTGCTATCCCCGCCCGCGCCATTCAAGCCACCGGACAGCACCAAGCCACGCTTATTCGCATTGACCATTTTGCCTATCACGCCCCAGAGGCCGTGACGGCTTGCTCTGAGGCCGACATTATCGTCATCCAACGGAATGCCTTCGGGCCGGTCTTACAGGCTATGCAATACTGGAAAGCCCGGGATAAAACCATAATCCTCGATTTTGACGATGCGTACCACCTCATGCCACCCCAGGCTAAGAATTACACCTTCTGGATAGAAGGCCGTCTTGTTCAAAAAGGACCAGATGGCAAACTAAGGTCAACTGTGATTCAGCCTCCGCCCTTGACGCAATTTCAATGGGGCTTACAACTTGCCCATGCCGCAACAACCCCTTCCCGTTTATTAGCCGCGGATTGGCACGCCCATGCTACAGTACATTACTTGCCTAATTACCTCGACCTACCCCGCTACTTAAACATCAAACCTCTTCCACACGAACGGATCATCATCGGTTGGGGAGGTAGTCTGTCGCATCTTCAATCCTTCACCGAAAGCGGAGTGATCAAGGCTTTACGGCGGGTTTGCATTCGCCGCCCACAGGTACAGGTTCTCATCTGTGGAGACGAACGTGTATTCCGTGCCATCAACGTTCCCGATTCGCAAAAACTTTTTCAACCTTGGACAGCACCGGAAAATTGGCCGCAATACTTAGCCACCTTCGACATCGGGATTGCTCCCCTACACGGGGCTTATGATCAGCGCCGTTCATGGATCAAAGGATTAGAGTATATGATTATGAAAATTCCCTGGGTTGCCAGCCAAGGCGCCCCCTATGAGGATCTTAAAGACTTTGGAATCCTGGTGCGCAATGACCCCTTTGCCTGGGAAGAAGCCCTAATAGAGATAATTGATCACCTGGATCTTTATAAAGAACGCGCCGAGCAGGAACCCTACTTGTTTGCTTTGGGTCAGAGCGTTCAGGAAAATATCGGCTCGATTTTGAAAATCTATGCGCAAATCCGCTATTCTAATCTCCATCCACAGGTTTAGCGATGCCCAAAAATGCCCGCTCGTCCTTTTTGACGCGAAGCAAAAGTTATCAGATCCGTAACTTTCGCATGATTCGGATCCCAGAAGGTCCCTTTACCATGGGGTTGAGCGATGAGCAGGTCCTATTCCTCTTACGCAGTGAAGACTGGGCCGAGGAATGGCAAGAGTGGTACGACAACGATCTATTTATGGTGGAACAACCCCAACACATCGTTTATGTGCCGGAGTTTTACATTGCGCAATATCCGGTCACCAACGCCGACTATTTTGCCTTTGTCTGGCAAACCGGGTATCGTATGCCCCGCACCTGGAATGGCTTCTATTACCCTGACGGTACAGATGATCATCCGGTTACGGGTGTTTCGCGCCATGATGTGCTGGCATACATTGAATGGTTGAACCAGCAGACCGGGATGAAGTATCGCCTGCCAACCGAAGCCGAATGGGAGAAAGCCGCGCGTGGTGATTTGGACGCTCGTATCTATCCGTGGGGCGATGAGTTCGGCCTCTGGCGGTGCAACACTAAGGAAGGGGGCAAATTTTCTACCACCCCGGTCGGAAGTTATTCGCCTTCCGGTGATAGCCCTTATGGAGTCGCCGATATGGTGGGGAATGTTTGGGAATGGACCAGCAGTCTCTTCCGGCCTTATCCTTACTCAGCCACCGATGGGCGTGAGATTCCAAATGATAATGAAAAATATGTGGTCCGCGGTGGCTCTTGGTATTACAGCCGGAAATTGGCTCGGTGCACCGTGCGTGAAGGGGTTATTGCCACTTACACTTCCCCAGCCCTGGGCTTTCGACTGGCGCTTTCGCCTTAAATCAACCCGCAAGTTTTAGCGGCAGGCTGACGATAAACTCGGTCCCCTCCCCTGGTTGACTTTCAACCTGAATGTTCCCCCCATGCTGACGCACAATTTGATAACACAGCGATAACCCCAACCCAGTACCTTTGCCCGGGCCTTTAGTTGTAAAGAAAGGCTCGAAAATATGAGGCAGATGCTCGGGGCTTATACCATGTCCGTTATCGCGGATGCCCACGTAGAGGGTTTCGTCACCTAGCCAGGAACGAATCATCAATCGTCCCTCTCCCTGAGGCATAGCATCCATGGCGTTAAGAAGAAGATTGACCCATACGCTTTCCAGGTTCTCCGGACTGCCGAAAAACTCGGGCAAGTCTTCCGCCAGGTTTGTTTCGACCTGTACGCCGCGCGAGACAATCTCGTGATTAAGTAACGCCAGCGCCTTTTCCAAGGACTGGTTGATTGAAATCCACGCCAGTTCACCGTTATCTTTGCGTGCAAATGACAACAGGTTCTGCACCACCCTCACCGCACGTGTTGAAGCAATCTCGATCAATCTTAAGGATTCCTCAATACCCTCATCCTCACTGTGTAAATCGCGCCGCAATAGTTGGGCATTGGCCAGAATGGCCGCTAGAGGATTATTAATTTCGTGTGCCACCCCGGCTGCCAACTGTCCAACCGCAGCCAGCTTTTCGGACTGAATAACCCGTGATTCCATGCGGCGGCGCTCAGTCACATCGTTCTCGTACACAATGACCTGCAACGTTTGCCCATCCTCCCCTTGAATGGGGTATGTGGTGATCTCCCATTCGCGTAATGAACCATTATCGGTCTGCTCACTCAATGAACGAATCTGGGACTGAGCGCTCAAAAATGTATCCATCACTTTACACCCCGCACAGGGCTGCGACCGTCCAAAAAGCGCCACAAAACAGGCTTTACCCACCACCTGGCTGGGGTGCACACCAAGACGTGAAACGCGGCTCTTGTTTACGGCCATCAGAGTATATTGGCGATCTACAATGTAGATACTGTTGGGCAGGCTGTCGAACAAAGCACGTAATGTATTGCGGGAATTAATCAACTGCCAACGGCTAACTTCCAAGTTAGCATTGATCACCCGTAGAGAATTGATCAAACGGGTATTATGAATCGCATATGCCCACGCCCCGGCCAACACGCTTAACCACCGCTTCTCTTCATCTGAAATCATCCGCCCTGGCGAATGGGTAACGGCAATAAGACCTTGAACACGTTGATCGGCGATGGCCGGAAAAACAATCATGGCCATGTCCCCACCGTTTAGCCCCCCATCACACTGGGGATCATAACGTGTATCTTCGGAGACGCGCGGTACAAAAAAGGGAATTTTGAGCCGTGCGCTTTCAGCCGCCAAACCTCGTTCAAGACGCAAGGATGTCACCGAGCGCCATTCCCCCAAACGCCCCATCGTTTTACGCAAAACCAAATCGCTACTTGTATCCTCGAACACATAAAGGATCACCTGTTGCGCACCTAATAATTCACTCACGGCTTGAGCGAGCAGAGTTTCTACGGTTTCCAAATCGTGAAACGCCGAATGGGCCGCATTGATCGCGGTCAACGCTTTTTGCAATCCTCGCCGCCCCCCGGACAGGCCGGTCCATGTGCGCTCAACGGCAATGCGCCGCCCAAGGTTTCGCCCCAGCCAGGGTAGAACACCATCTCCAATTTCTGTTGACGGTTTTCCCGCCAACACCAGCGCCCCCTGAACACCCATAGGTGACATCAACGGCAAAGCAACTCCTATCTCTAAATCCATTCGCCCGGTAATGATACGTTCCTCATCAAGGATTTGCCGCACAAGAGCATTTAATTGCTCGCGCAACGAGGGTTGAGACCAAGAATGCGGGGAATCCAGAGCCAAATGAAGATAACAGCGGTCTTCATGGCGATTTTGGACAAAAATTTCTCCCCCTTTAAAGCCCATCGCAGAACACAAAAATTCAAGCGCCCCCCGCAATGCTTCGGCCAGGTTCGCATGCATCCAAAGCAAATCGTTAAGTTGCTCGGCCATATCAAGCCCAATTAATAGCCGGGATGGGGACAGAGAATATCGGGCATCCATAGGCTTAGATAGTCTCTTCTTTGCGAATGGTATAACCGTAACCCGGAACGGTCTCAATAAAAGTTGGATTCTTGGGATCTCGCTCGATCCGCTCGCGCAGGTTCTTGATGTGCACGCGCACTAAATCAGGACTCCCCGCATCTGAAGGATAGTCCCACACCTCATCTAGCAAACGCTGGGGCGAGAAGATCTCACCCGGATGGGTCATCAAATGATAGAGCAGGTCATACTGCACTGGCGTTAGTCGAATGCGACCGGCATGAGGTGTAACTACCTCAAAGGTTTGGGTATCTAACGTATACCCGCGCAGCGAAATCAGTCGCGATGACTCGGTTGTTTTCTCTTCACTGCGCTTGCTTTGGAAAATGCCCGGTATCAGTTGACCTAAGGGGAACGAACGTCCAGGGGCCTCATCACCACTTTTAGCACGAAAGCGGGTGCGCTTAAGGATTGCCCGCACGCGCAAGATCAGTTCATCCAGGTTAAAGGGTTTACCCAAATAATCATCTGCTCCGGCGCGAAAACCGGCAATGCGATCCTCATCCTTTACCTTAGCGGTAAGAAAAAGGATCGGCACATCGGCCAATAGGGGATCGTTACGCATCTCTTTACAAACAGCATAGCCGTCCATGCCCGGCATAATCACATCCAAGATAACCAGGTCGGGCACATGCCGCCGCGCCGCTTTCAGCCCTTCTATACCGCTGTTTGCCACGGTCACACGGAATTCCTCACCGCGCAAGCAACGTTCAATTGTACGGGCTACAATGGCATCATCTTCAATTACTAAAATGTTGGCTGGTTCCATACCCCTCTCACCTCACAAAATTAATTTGGACTCACACCGGGAAAACTCACTCGAAAGCAGGTTTGATCGAAATGACTGTTCACCTCGATCACCCCCTGATTTTGACGCACCAGTTCACGACATAGGGTTAACTCGATCCCTGTTCCACGTCCCTCGCTGGAAGAAACAACCCGCGGCTCAAATATTGTGGCTAACTCATCTTCTGGAATAACCTGACCATTGTCCGTCACCTCGACAATGACCTGACCATCCTCATACCGCGTCATCAAAGCAAGATATGGATGTTTGGGTTTACCCAAAGCAATACCATCCAGCGCTAGCAGAAGCAAATTAAGCCACAGATCAACCAATTGGCCAGCATTACCCCACACCTTGGGGGGTGGTTCTTGTTGTAGTAGTAGCGCAGGACGTAGTGCCATCTCACTTAAGGGATCGCTCAGCAGGTCCAACGCCTGATAAATCGTCTGATTGATGTCCACCAGGGTATGGGGTTCAGAAGCCCGAGTGGAAAAACCGAGTAACTTTTGCACAACCTGCTGTGCCCGCCAACCGGCCTTTTCAATAGCCTCCGCCGATTCCCGAATCGGTGGCTGGTTGCCAAATCGGTGCATCAGCAGTTGGGCTTCTGCAATAATGGCGGTTAGAGGATTATTGATCAGATGTGCCACGCTGGCGGCCAACAACCCAATAGAAGCCAGACGATTGGCTTCGGCTAATTGCACCCGCGCCGATTCTATCTGCGCTTCCAATCGTTTCCGCTCTGTGATGTCACGCCCAATGGATTGGATCTCAAGGACGAGCCTCTGCTCGGGATCAAAAATGGCTCGACTAGTCCATTCAATCCATATTTCGCGCCCGTGTGTCTCCAGCAAGCGGGTTTCGTAGGTGCTCACTGGATTTGTCGAGGATAATTTGGCAATGCCTGCTTCTAAAACGCCTTGATCAGTAGGATGCACCAGATTGAAAATAGACTCGCCCGATAATTCATCCCGTTCACGCCCAAGATAACGACAAAACGTTTCGTTGACAAAGGTCAACATTCCCTGAGGATTGAAACGGCAAATCAACTCGGTTTGGTGATCCTCCACAATAGCACGATAGCGGGCTTCACTTTCGCTCAAAGCACGATTAAAGTCGGCTTGCACCATGGCGTTGGTGAGTGTGCGTCCTACCTCTCGCATTACGGGCAAATAATCATCGAAGGATACGGTTACATCCGAAAGTCTTTCACACCCCAACACCCCATACATTCGCTGATTGTGCATAAGCGGCAGGAGTAGGACAACTTTAGCCCCGCCGGGCTGCAGGTTCAGATAGTCCTGCCGTAGTACTTTGTTCTCATCATCCAGTGCCGTCCAACTCAAATTTCGCCCTGTTCTTAACACCTTCCACAGGGCTGAGATATCCCCTAATGCGACCTGAGGGTTTAAGCGATAAGAAGCCCACCGCAGGACCGCTTGGCCTTCCCAAAAAGCATATAGCGTAAGGTGTTCTTCTCCGGCCAGAAGGACGTAAATAAACACACGATCTGCACAGATTGTTTCGCCTAATAAGCGTAAACTTTCACCAATCTCGCTTTTCAGATCAATCTGGTTGATATGAACCAGGCGCGATGAAATATCCGCCAGCAAACGCTCACTTTTGATACGTCGCTTAAGGTCTTCCTCCACCTGCCGGCGGGCAGAAATATCCTGCGCAGCACCAAGAATCTGAACCGGTTTCCCCACTGCATCACGCTGAAAAATGGTCTCACGCGTGTAAACCCACCGCCAATTTTTACGACTATCCCGCACCCGGAACTCTGCTTCTAACACCTCACCATCACGTGCCTGCATGAGGGTCTCTCGGAACTGGTGCAACAGAGCAGCATCCTCCGGGTGTATCAAACCTGCAAAGAGATCCCCTTCTTTGCCCAACCAGGCACCGGCCGGCACCCCTAACACATCCGTCAAGCGATGATTAACATAGACAAGGCGATTCTCGTTCAAATCATAAAGATAGAGCATGCTAGGTGATGTATCCAGGATACGCGCGATAAAATGCTGGCTGTGGCGCAACATCTCGCGTTCCTGGTGGCGGCGGGTTACATCCCGTGAGACATCCATAAAACCCAGCAGTCGCGCTTCCGGTGAATATTGGCGCAATGGCATGATGCGCGAACTGATCCATAAATGCTGCCCGTGACGATTTACACAGGCTCGCTCCACTTCCAAGCCCGCCGTATCCTCGATACTGGGCATGCGAATCGGGGGATCAAAGAGGTTGAAATAACACTCGGATGCGGGCTGCCCCAATCGCTCGACCGCTTTCCAACCGAATAATTTTTCCGCCGCAAAATTCCAGTAGGTGATCTTTCCCTCTAAGTCCCACACCACGACCGCATCACGTATATTATCCAGTAAGAGCGCCTGATAACGTGCCTCTTCCATTGAGCGTTCAGCCAGGGTCTGCAATTCAAACATGCGTATCGCACGCTGAATCAGCCCCGGCAGACTTGATAAATAATCACTCCCCTTGACCAAATAATCACTGGCGCCCTCTTGAATGGCACGGACGGCAACACGTTCATCCCCCTCACCGGTAATCATAATCACCGGGAGACGAACCCCACGCCGCTTCATTTGGGAAAGCACCTCTAAGCCGTTGGTTTCCTCTAACTTATAGTCGAGTAACACTAAATCATAAGCCGAGCGACCGAGATGATCCCAAAAGGTCTCAACGTCAGTCGTAACATCCACCTGATAGTGGCTGACCAGTTCGAGATAGGCTTTAACCATCTCCCCCTGGGCAGGATCATCATCAAGCACAATCAGGCGGTAATTTTGCACCACATTGCCTCCACAGGCTTCTCAACATAGGGGGGTTTTCACTAACCTGATGCAGATTATAAGTCGTCTAAGTGTCTCTGGAATTAACACTATCCTTACAAAATTCAACTTACACCTTATGCCGGTACCTTAAGCCGTTTTTTAGGGAAGGTTAACCCCGCCTTCACGGCCAATTTACGGTTCTTCAACCCAAGGTGTGCTAAAAAGAAAGCGCGCGGGAAAGAGCATTGGTATATATGAGCGGCAGCCCCAATGAGGTTAACTGTGATTTGTCTAACACATTTCAAAGGCAATTCGTTTTACCTCAATGCAGAATTGATAAAAAGTGTAGAAGCCACCCCGGATACGGTGATTACGTTGGTGGATGAATCCAAGATTGTCGTGCGTGAATCACCCGCAGAGGTCGCCCGCCGCGTGATCGAGTATCGGCACGCCGTTCTGACCGGGCGTTACGAACCATCTTCCGCAGGAGCATAGTTTATGGATCTGGCAACGATTGTAGGCTTTATCGCTGGTGTGGTCATTCTGATCACAGTGCTAATCCTGGATGGCGGTTCGCCGGTGGAACTTATTGCCCACCCTGCTCCGATCCTGCTTATCGTCGGGGGCTCATTGGCGGCAACAACCATTTCCTCGCCCCTCAAAGAGGTACTCAAACTGCCTAAACTCATCATGCTTGCCATTACCCAAAACCATTTTGAACCGCTTGAGGTTATTGAACTGATCACCCGCATGGCTGATAAGGCACGGCGCGAGGGATTATTGGCACTGGAAGATGAAGCCAAGAAGATCAAAGAGCCATTTCTTCAAAAAGGCATCATGATGGTAGTGGATGGTGTTGATCCCCATCAGGTGCGCGAGATTCTAGAGAGCAGTATCCATCACATGGAAAATCGTCACCGGCGGGGGGCAGGGCTTTTCGCCGCTGCCGGTGGCTTCTCCCCCACCTTCGGCATTATCGGTACGGTGATGGGCTTGATCAGTGTGCTTAAACAACTCGACGACCCTAATCAGTTAGCCCGTTCGATTGCCTCGGCCTTCTTGGCCACCCTATGGGGGTTGTTGATGGCCAACCTGATCTATTTGCCAATCGCGTCAAAACTTAAATCACGCAGCGAAGAAGAAGTGCAATACCGCTATATGATCATGGAGGGTATCTTGGCCATTCAAGCCGGCGAAAACCCGCGCATTGTGCGTGAAAAACTCATGGCCTTCCTCCCACCCAAGTTTGCGGTAAGCGCAGAAAAACAGCCCCAGAGCGCTGGGGCATCTTCAGAATCCAAGAAAGCGAGGGCTGAAGCATGAGTCATGGCGGTGGCGAGGGTGATGGCGGCAGCGAACGCTGGCTGGTCAGTTACGCCGATTTTATCACCCTGCTGATGGTGCTGTTTGTCGTCCTGTACTCCATGGGCCAGATTGACGTCGAAAAATACAAACAACTGGCCGAGAGTCTACGCGCCGCGTTCTCGCTGGGTGGAGCCGTGCGGGTTATTGATCCCACTATCAATCAGGGTGGGGGTACTAATACAGATGGCTCACCTAACCCTATCATTGTCCCTGGAATCCCTCAGAAACCACCCGAGTCACAAGAGGTGGCCGGTCAACTAACCCAACTCCTCGCCCAATACAACATGGGACGCGAGGTAAGCGTCCAAAACAATATCGAGGGGGTGCTGATCTCACTCAGCCAGCAACTGCTCTTTACCCCCGGCACCGCAGAACTTCAACCGACCGCCTATCCGGTCTTAGACGTTATTGCTCAAATGCTCAGGCCTATTGACAATAATATTCGCGTTGTGGGCCACACGGATAACAGTCCCCCCACAGACCCCCGTTATGCGACCAACTGGGAACTCTCGGTCGCGCGGGCAATGGTGATTGCCAACTATCTCATCAACGCTGGAATTGACCCTCGGCGCATCACGGTTGCCGGACGCGGCGAATACCAGCCTATCTTTCCCAACGACACCCCAGAACATCGTGCCCTTAATAGCCGAGCCGAAATCGTCATTATCTATAAGGTGGAGTCAAACATTATCACGCCGCTTCTGGGATCCGAATCGGGAATAAGTCCATCGTTGGGTAATTAAGGAGTCGCTATGACCAAGGTGACCAATATTTTGAGCATTGTCTTGAAAGTTGCCGTGATTTTGACCTTATTGACAGGAAATCTGCTCAGCCTGGCTGTCGCCTACATTGTCTTCGCGCCGGATGACCTGCCTAAGCCCTTTTATCTAAGTTACACCTATCCAGGTCAAACCCACAGCAACGGAGATCCCATCGCGAGCGAAGCCCCTACTATCCCCTTACCCACACCAACCCCCCAGATTCTGCCTGGCCAAGGGGTTATGATTGACACCGGTGCCAAGATTATCAACCTGGCCGATCCGTCTGGCCGACGCTACATCCGCATCAACGTTGTACTGGAATTCCGACCCGAAGTGGCTCCTGAAGCCCAAAGCACCAAGGCCAAAGGGGAAAGCCAGGCCACCGATCCCAATCAGAGTTTGAAAGATGACATCAACCAGAAACTTCCTCTCATCAACGATGTCATCATCACATTAATCTCAACCAAGACCTTTGACATGCTTTACACCGCCGAGGGGAAAGAACAACTGCGGCAGGACATCATGAATGGAATTAATGCCCGCATCCCTGAACATCAGGTCATCGCGGTTTATTTTTCCGAATTTGTCGTTGAGTGAGGGTTGAACCATGCTCACCCAGGCTGAAATTGACGCCTTGCTCAGCGGAGCCATAGAACTGGAAAAATCCGGTGATGGCGGGAGCATTAACCTGGCCGAATTAATGGGTCAGGCGCCAACGGCTCCCCGTGGTGAGAAGACCGAAAAAGGGCGCAATATCAGCACCTATAACTTCTGGTCGCCCGACCGCTTCTCCAAAGAGCAAATGCGGGCGGTGGAACTAGTACACGAGGATCTGGCCGAGCGCTTAGCGACCTCACTACCGACCATTCTTCGCACAAACCTCAAACCGCGCATGGTGCACACCGAACAGGGGCGATTCCATGATTTCCTTAAAGACATGCCCCCCAACAGTCTGTATCACATGATCATCCTGGCCCCCTTGCCCGGGCGAATTGTGCTCACCTTTAGCCCTAACATTGATCGCATCATGTTGGAACAACTGCTGGGCGGCAAACTCTCTAATCTAAATCGTAAGGATCGTCCTCTGACCGATATTGATCAGTCTCTCTTGCGTGACCTGGTCGAAAACATGCTCAATGACATTAAAGCGGCTTGGAGTAAAGTGGTCTCGATTGAGCCCACGCTGGAAGATAGCACCATTAACCAGCATTGGGTGCAAATGTTCATGGGCAATGAACGCGTCATGTGTCTAACGTTCGAGATGACGATTCAAAATACCACCGGCACCATGAGCATTTACATACCCTTCAGCACCCTCAAACCGATCGCCAACGATCTTAACCCTCACGTCTGGATTTCGGGACGCAAAGAGAAACAGATTGACCCGGTCGCCCGTCAAATTGCCTTGGAGAACCTGCACAAAGTTTTCCTACCCGTTAATGTTTGGTTAGGAAGTTGCCAGATGCGCCTGCACGATGTGCTTAATCTCCAAGTCGGAGATGTGATTGTCCTGGACACCAGCATCCACCAAGACCTGACGGTTCAAATTGCCCACAAAGATAAGTTCTACGGGCGAATCGGTAAAGTTGGCAAATACCTCGCCGTGCAAATCACCGGAAAGATCAATGATCCAGCATAAGTCCATAATTTTTTACGCCAGAGGAACCCCAAAATGGAAGCAAACCTTTCCAATCCGACACCCGAACGTAAATCTGAAGAGCGCCCTCAAGAGGCAACCCCATCCTTCGAGCGTCCTACATCCCCGGCCCCACCTGTTCCGCCTAAAAGTATAGGAACATCTGAGAGCAAAGCCAGTTTGGACATGCTCTATGATATTTTGTTACGGGTGACTGTCGAACTTGGTCGCACACAAATGTCCCTCCGCCAAGTTCTAGACCTGCAAAACGGTTCCGTGGTTGAATTGGATCGCTTGGCAGGGGATCTGGTGGATATCTATGTCAACGATCGTCTGTTCGCCCGCGGCGAAGTCGTGGTCGTGGATGATAAATTCGGCGTGCGCATCAGCGAATTGATTTCACAGAAGCGGGACAAAGAGGGTTAAACATGAATAGAGGGTCTCTAACCGGCAACCGCTGGCTGGCTCTACTTCAAAAGCGGTCGTCCTGGCCATGGCTGGGAGCAGGGTTGATCTTCATCGTGGGCCTCGTACTGGGCAACGACCACTTCTCGACCCAAGACAGCACAGCCTACTTGTTTGGCCGCACCTTAATGGCATTGACCCTCACATTAGGGATGCTCTATCTTAGCCTGCAAGCCTTGAAGCGCTGGAAAGGGTGGATGCCCCGTTCCACCACGCGCCAAATCGTGCTTCGGGAAACGCTTTCGTTAGGTCCACGCCGAGCGCTTCACCTCGTCCAGGTGGGAGAACAGCAATTCCTGATCGCAGCCACCGATCATCAGGTAACACTAATCAGCGCTGTCCCACCCGTCCCCCCAACCGCATCGGCTCTTTCTGATGAGGCTCTCCCGCTTTCATTTGCCGAACTGCTTGCTCAACGCGCAACATCTCCATCCGTCACTGCATCGGCCCAGGGTGTAAATTCTCAAATCGGTGAGGCTTGGCAATGAAAAGGCGCACTCTTATTATCCTATTGGTGTTGAGCGCGACGGTTTTACTCAGCGGTTGCGTTGGGGAATCTCAATTCAGCGCACCCGGGGTTACACTGACCTTGGAACCGGCAACCTCACCCCAACAGATGAGTTCGGGGGTGCAACTTCTGGTACTCCTCACCGTCCTAAGCCTGGCCCCTTCCATTTTGGTGCTAGCCACCTCGTTCACCCGGATTGTGATCGTTCTCTCGATGCTTCGTAATGCCATCGGTACGCCCACCATTCCTCCCAATCAGGTCGTTATCGGGTTGTCGTTGGTACTAACCTTTTTCATCATGAACCCTGTCTATAACCAAATTGATCAGCAGGCCATTCAACCCTATCTCAAACAAGAAATTGACCAGAAAACGGCCTTCCAACGCGGCATGGAACCACTCCGGGAGTTCATGTTCAAGCAAACTCGCGAAAAGGACCTCCAACTCTTCCTTGAAATCAACGGAAGCCCACAACCCAATTCACTGGATGAGATCCCTACTGCAGTGCTCCTGCCCGCATTTGTCATCAGTGAATTACGCACTGCCTTCACCATGGGGTTCGTGCTCTATATTCCCTTCTTGGTAATAGACATGGTGGTATCCAGCATTCTGCTTTCCATGGGAATGATGATGCTTCCACCTTCACTGGTTTCGTTGCCATTTAAACTGTTGCTTTTCGTAATGGTGGATGGGTGGTATCTCATCACCCGTTCTCTAACCCTGAGTTTCATGTAAAGTCTGAGGAGGACACCCTCATGAGCGAAACCTACGTGCTCTCTTTGGCTCAAAATGCGCTGATGGTAGCGTTGATGGTAGCAGGACCGGTGCTGATTATTAGTTTGGTCATCGGCAGTCTGGTGAGTTTAGTTCAGGCCGCCACACAGATCAACGAGGTAACCTTAACGTTCATCCCCAAAATTATTGGCATTGCCCTGGTATTCCTCCTACTGGGCGCCTGGATGCTCCAGCAGTTGGTTCAATTCACCGTCAATCTCTTCCAAACTTTGCCCTCCCTCGTGCATTAAGATTTGTGGCTATGCGCGCAACGCGGCTCACCCAATTGCTTCAAGCCATTGACCGCTTGCACCCGCTACCGGGCAATGTGACCCGCATTTTGCGCGCTTTGGAAGAACCCGATACCACAGCCTCTTTATTGGCAGAACTGATCGGGTTAGATCAAGCTCTGGCCTCGCAGGTACTGCACATGGCCAACGCCGCCTCGCTCGGTTACGCACCGGAGTGTACCACCCTGCACGCCGCCATTATGCGTTTAGGCTTCAAGCGCATTAAAACCTTGGTCATGGGCGCCGCGGTTTCCAACCAACTTAACCGCGGCCTGCCGGGCTACCGTCTTGGGCCGGGGCAGTTATGGAACCATGCTGTGGCTTCCGCTACTTTGGCACAATGGTTGGCGCATCGCTTTAATTACCCTAATCCTGAAGAAGCCTATATCGGGGGCTTGCTCCACGATATCGGCAAGTTGCTTCTGGACCAATACCTGCTCCTGGATTACCAATCTTTTCTAGATATGGTGCACACCAAGAAGACTCTGCTCTGGCAAGCCGAGGAAACCCTGATCGGCCTAAATCACGCTCAGGTTGGTGGCATGATGGCCGAAAAGTGGTCATTTCCCTCGGTGCTAGTCGAGGCGATTCGTTATCATCATGCCCCCTCACTCTCGTTTGAACATCCGCGTCTTGCCGCTATCGTAAACCTTGCCAGCGCGATTGCGACCCGTGATACTATTGGCATTACCGATCCTTATGGCGATATTCCACATCCCGAGGCTTTAGCAATTCTCCACTTGAGCACCGCAGATTATGAGCGCTTGCGCGATCAGGCCTATCGGTATCTGGTCAACCAGCCTCAATCCTCATGAGTGAGATGAACGGTACGGGAATCTCTTCTTCGTTGCCTACGGTCATCCTGGTCGAGCGGGATACCCTCGCCCGTGATGTGCTAAGCACGGCTCTCCAGCGGCTTAACGTGGAAGTCATCGCGGTAGCCGATGGGGAAGACGCATATACAAGGTGCTTTCAGCATCCACCTCGTCTCTTGATTACCGATATTTGGCTTCCCGGTCTCAACGGCCTCGACCTGATTCGTCGCTTGAAGGAAGAACGAGTGTTACATCCCAGTCAGGTAATCATTATCTCAGCCCTAAGTTTTCCCGAGGTCGTGGCTGAAGCCGCCGCGTTGGGGGTACAGGATTTTCTCATCAAACCGGTGGATACGGACCAGTTTCTTGAGCGCGTCCGGCGGCGGTTAGGGGAAGATAGCACTCCATAGTTGGTTTATTAACGCCCGTCCGCTGCCAATTCTTTAGCCCCCTGTGCCGATTTTAACGCAAACTTTATCCCTGCTTCATCCTACCTTTACTGCATCTGATGTGTGACCGGGGTATCCTCAGCCTTAGAGGCAGACCTGGTTATGGTATTAATTTCAATTGCCCAAGCCCAATTCTTCTTCCTGGCACTTACTCGCGTTCTGGCGGTGCTCTCGCGCCTCCCGGTGCTGGGAGGGCAGGTTATTCCGTCCTCGGTGCGCATCAGCCTGGGCATCTTGCTCACCCTCTTGCTCTCGCCCTGGCAATCCATAACACCTGAAACCCCTGCACTGGCGCTCTTCCCCTTCGCCTTTGCCATCTTGCGTGAACTGATTATCGGCCTTACCGCAGGATTGGCGCTGGATTTGACCTTCGGCACGTTACAAGCCGCCGGCGAATTGATCGGTTTAGGCAGTGGTTTCGCCGCGGGTCGTTATTTGAACCCTCTGATGGGCGACTCGGGTTCAGTTTTAGATCAATTCTTTGTTATGCTGGCCATGCTCATTTTTCTGGTGATTAACGGACACCATAGGGTTCTAGCCGCCCTCGCGCAGATGTTTGAGGTACTGCCGCTTAACGCCAGCCTGAATGCTTTGCCGTTGGATGAAATCTTACGCACCACATCCTTGCTCATCCTGAACGGCATCCAAATTGCCCTGCCTGTCTTCGGCGCCCTTCTCCTGGCAGATCTTGGTTTAGGACTGCTGGCCCGCACTGCCCCTCAGATTCAGGTCTTCTTCTTGGGGCTTCCGCTCAAAGTCGGTGCCGGCCTGCTGGTGTTGGGAATGAGCCTGGCTTACACGCTCCCCGGCCTGGTTGCTCTTCTGGAACAGATCGGGCCACGCATGCTCAGTCTGCTCGGAGGTTAGTCCAAGCATGAGCGAACGTACCGAGCAACCCACTCCCAAAAGGATCCGTGAAGCCCGCCTCGAAGGCAACGTTGCCCGCAGTCCTGAATTAAGCGCGGCTATCGTCTTGCTGGCCGGGCTTCTCCTTCTTCGCGGGCCAGCACGGCAGTTAGCGAATGGCTTTGGGGAGTGGATCAAGGTACTGCTCATTGAACTCCCTCATCATCCTCTTGATGCAAATGCATCCCTCTCTAAAGCCCTGACCAGTCACGTAGGATTGTGGCTCCCCTGGCTAGGACTAACCCTGGGCGGTATCCTCGCGGCTGCGGTCACAGTTAACCTAGCCCAAACTGGTTTTCTATGGTCCAGCAAACGCTTAGGATTTCACCTAGACCGCTTGGATCCGATCAAAGGATTTAAACGTCTTTTCTCGCTCCACAGCCTGCTCGAATTGGCTAAGGCTCTCATTAAGTTGTTCCTGATTGGAGGTGTGAGTTTTGCGTACTTACGTCCACGACTGCCCCTTCTATTGGGTTTAAATCAGAACGACGCTGTCGGTGGCTTGTCGCTCTGGTTGGAAATTGCCCTCGGGCTAGCCTTTCAGATTGCCATTTTTTACCTAATCCTGGCCGCGCTTGATTACGGCTACCAGCGTTGGAACTACCTGCGATCACTGCGCATGACCCGCGAAGAGATAAAAGAGGAACTGAAACAAACCGAAGGCGATCCCTTGTTGCGCAGTCGCATTCGCTCATATCAGCAACGCTTAGCCCGCACGCGCATGATGGCCAACGTTCCCAAAGCCACCGTTGTGATTACCAACCCCACCCATGTCGCCGTTGCACTGGCCTATGAACCGGCGACCATGCGCGCCCCCAAAGTTATCGCCAAGGGGGTTAACCTCCTGGCTCAACGTATCAAAGAGGTTGCACATGCTAATCGAGTCGCAATCGTGGAAAACCCACCCTTGGCACGGTTGATCTATCAGACTGTGGATCTAGATCAAGAAATCCCCCCCGAGCTCTACACCGCCGTTGCCGAGGTACTGGCCTATGTCTATCGCCTAAATGGAAGCCTCTCCCGAGCCGTAACGACCTGAATCTTCACCTTTAGGAACGACGAAATGACGACCGATACCCGTCCACTTCCTGCGCTCAAAATCTCCAATCTCCTCGGTTCAAGCGATTACGCCTTGGCCGTGGGAGTCGTCATCATTGTTTTATTATTGCTTCTCCCTTTGCCACCGGTGATCGTAGATATCTTGTTGGCCGCTAACCTTGCCCTTTCGGTGGGGATCTTGCTTCTTACGCTCTATATCGGCCAACCGATGGATTTTTCGGTATTTCCAACCCTGTTATTGCTGGTTACCCTGTTTCGGTTGGGGATTAACATCGCCATCAGCCGCCTCATCCTTGTCCAGGGCAGTGCCGGGAAAATGGTGGAAACGTTTGGCAATTTGATCCTGGGCAACAACTATGTAGTGGGTGTTGTCATCTTCCTAATGCTCATGATCATCCAATTCGTGGTGATCAATAACGGCGCCGGGCGCGTCGCCGAGGTGGCGGCCCGATTTACCTTGGACGCCATGCCAGGCAAGCAACTTGCCATAGATGCCGATCTCAATGCCGGTTTGATTGATGAAGAAGAAGCCCGCCGACGCCGCCGCTTGATCGAACTTGAAGCCGATTTTTACGGCTCGATGGATGGCGCCAGTAAGTTCGTCAAGGGCGATTCGATCGCCGCATTGATCATTATGGTGGTCAACATTCTGGGCGGCTTTGCCATCGGTGTCCTCCAGCGCGGGCTCCCTCTTATGGATGCTCTCCAATCCTATACCCTGCTTACGATTGGGGCGGGTTTGGCCATTCAAGTACCCGCACTGCTCATTTCAGCCGCCTCAGGGTTGGTTGTCACCCGTAATGCCTCAGAACGCTCCCTAGGGCATGAGATCCTAGGGCAGTTCTCCAACCTAAACGCCCTAACCGCCGGTGCTGCGATCATGGGATTGATGGCACTCATCCCGGGCTTTCCTAAGTTGCCGTTTCTATTTCTCGCCGCACTACTAGGGGGTGCAGCCTATTGGGTGCATCAAAAACAGCAGAAGGCCGCAGTAACGGTTCTGGAAGAAACCACCGCGCCCAAGACCGAAGCCGAAAGTCCCACCGACATGCTAGAAGTGGTCGTTGTAGACCCGGTGGAGTTAGAAATCGGTTATGGGCTGATTCCTCTGATTGATGAAGCCGCTCCCGATAACTTGTTGCGACGCATCACCACACTGCGACGCCAACTGGCGACCGAACTTGGGCTTATCCTCCCCATTGTGCGCATTCGCGATAACCTGCGTCTCCCACCCCAAGCCTATCGCGTCAAAATCCGCGGGCAAGAGGTGGCACGCGGTGAATTACTGCTCGATCACATGCTGGCCATTCCCACCTCTGCCAGCAATGAGAATCTGAAGGGCATTCCAACAACCGAACCGGCCTTTGGCTTACCCGCGGTTTGGATCAAAGAGGCCGAAAGTGGGCGGGCTGAACTAATGGGGTACACCGTGGTTACCCCTCTCTCAGTGCTGAGCACCCATCTCGCCGAACTTTTCCGTCAGCACGCTCCGGAATTGTTAGATCGTCAAATGGTGCAAGAAATGATCAATCACCTCAAGGCTCGCTCACCGGCGGCCGTGGAGGGCGTGGTGCCCGAACTGATCAGCCTGGGCGAGTTGCAGGCTGTGTTGCGCAACCTGCTCAGTGAGCGTGTGCCTATCCGCAATCTTGCCGGGATCCTTGAAGTGATTGCTACGCATATCAACACCACGCGAGATCCTGACATCCTGGCCGAAGCCATCCGCCAATCCATGGCTGGAGCCATTTCCAGTCCCTATCGCGATGAGAACAATTGCCTACATGTGTTTACGCTTTCACCTCAATTAGAGACAACGTTGCGGGAAGCCTTGGCCAACTCCGGTAATGGATTAAATCTTCAAATTGATGCCGCCCTCGCCCAACGCATTCTAAAGGGCACCGCCGAACAAATGGAAAAACTGGCTCAAGCCGGGCATTATCCCATCTTACTCTGCCCGCGCGAGTTGCGGTTGGCTTTTCGTCGCTTGGTTCATCCGGTCTTGCCGAATCTGATCGTCCTGGCTTTTTCTGAAGTCAGTCCCGGCACCCGTGTGCAATCTCACGGCATGGTGGAGTAAGAACAATGAGCACACCGATGACCAAGACATTTCGGGGACACGATATGCTGAGCGCCTTGCGCCAGGTGCAACAAGAATTTGGCGCCGATGCCATCGTGGTTTCCTTGCGCGAGGTCCCTGGCGGAGCGCCCTGGCAGATTTGGCGCAAACCGATGTACGAGGTCATTGCCATGAGGAATCCCTCCGCCTCGAATGAAGCGGAGAGAATACACGCAGCAAGCCTCCCCTCACAGGAACGAAGCGAAAATCCCACTATCGAGAGAAACAGCCCTCACCCCAATTCCCCCTCCCCCCAAAGCGAGCCCTCCAACCCTCTCGATATTTTGCTCCGAATCAGCCGGGAATCCTCTGTTCAATCATCCGCCGGTACTCTCATGGAAGATGAGACGTTACCCGGGGTACTTTCTAAGATGCATCACCATCTGAAACAGCAAGGGATTGACGAGACAATCATCCAATGGACACTGAACGCGGCGCGCTTAGGTCTTCCTCCCGAGGCTCTGGAAGACGAAGCCAAAGTACGCTTTTTCGTCCAGCGCCACCTCGAAGGCGGAATACGGACCTCACCTCCGCCCATAGAACAACTCCAAGGGGTATTAATTATCAGTGGGCTCAGCGGAAGTGGAAAGACCAGCCTGTGCGCGCGCCTGGGGGCTTATGCCGTGCGTGTTCTACAGCGCCGTGTCGTTTGGCTCACATTGGATACCGTGCGCACCGCCGCTTTAAATGAAGCACGCACCTTTGCAGACCTGCTCGGCATTCCATTACTGGTTGCCTACACCCCGGATGAATTTCGTTATCACCTCCAAACGGCTTCAAGCGATTATGATCTGATTTTGGTGGATACACCGGCGCTTAACCCCCATAGCGAAGAAGCCTTACTTGGACTGGCCTCATTCTTAAGCGAGGCCCCAAAGCGCAAACTCTACTTGACTTTACCGGCGACGGTGAAAGAGGACGACCTCCATCACTTGATTAATGCGCTGCGTCCTTTTCGCATTCAAGGGTTAGTATTCACTAAATTAGATGAAGCACTCACTATCGGTAGCCTTTATAACCTTGCCTGGAGAACCCAGATTCCCGTTGCGTTTTTTATGCAAGGTCGGCGGGTGCTGGACGACTTGCATCCCGCCGTTGCCAGCCGACTTGTTAAGTCCATGCTCGGTGAGGTGCATCTATGAGTCCTAAGAAGACCGCACGCGAAGTCACACCTCCGAAAGCGCCCCCATCTCATGCTTCACAGCGTCCTACCCCCCAAACGATTCCGCCGATTGTAGAACTTTCACTCAGTTTTGGGTGGCTTTGGGCTAGTCTTAGTGGGGTCGGCGTCCTGCTTATTTCTCTGCTAAACCACGCTCCCTGGTGGCTGAGCCTGCTCCGAGCCATAGGGGCTATGCTCATTTTAGGGTTCCTGGTTTGGTATCTCTCGGATACCCTCATTCGAGGCTTGTTGGAAAGCCGAGTAGCCGCTCACAATGGGGCTCTTGCTTCGCCCGAGCCTCCCCAAAGCACGCACGATCTTAGCGCCTGAGTGGTAGGCTATGGACACGTCAGAGAGCCAAGACCTGCTCAACGAATTCCTGAGAACCCGTGATCCGGCTCTGCGTGAAACCCTGATCTTGCATCACGTTTCACTTGTCCATTTCACGCTGGGGCGTATGGGAATCTTTGCCAATACGGGGTCAGATTATGAAGATCTGGTCAGTCAAGGGTTACTGGGGTTAATTGACGCCGTTGACCGCTATTCGCCCCAACACGGCGCCCAATTCAGCACCTATGCTATTCTCCGCATTCGCGGCAAGATTCTGGATTACCTGCGAAGCCAGGATTGGCTGAGCCGCGTTGGGCGACAACGCGCGCGTATGGTCCAGAATGCCATTTCTGAATTGTGGGGCAGACTACAGCGCACACCCACCGAAGAGGAACTGGCCGAACATCTCAAATTGACTATCCCTCAAGTGCAACAAGCCCTGATAGACTCCAGCCGCCTCATCCTCTCGCTGGATAGCCCGATCGAAGATGAGGGTGAAAACGATCTGCATTCCCTTTATGAGATTCTGACCGACGAAGAACAACCCTCACCCGTTGAAAAAGTGGATGAAGAAGAACTGCGCGCTTGCCTTATCGAGGCTTTGAAGCAACTCCCTACCCGCGAGCAACAAATTTTGGCCCTCTACTACTACGAAGGTCTCACACTAAAAGAAATAGGCCACGTCCTCGGCATTTCCGAGTCACGTGTGTGCCAAATTCATGCCCGCGCTATTTTTAGTCTGCGCGCTGCCCTCTCCACAGCGGGTTATCTTGTCGCCTCTACCCTTCCTCAAGAGGCCAAAGTGGCCTCACCCCCTCAAGCGTGATCCAAGCATGAGGAAAGAACCATGAAGGTTAGCGAGAATCTCCTATTAGACACCTACCATCTCCTGCAACTCGCCCGTGAAACGGCTTTAGCCCAGGGCCATGCCGAACGGGCAGAGCGACTCTCGCCGGTTGTCAATGAACTACGTAACCTGGTCATCCAGAACCGCGAGCCGTCTTCCTCCCAACCAACCGGCATCATGAGTGGGCAGGATTTTCAAACCTTACTCTCCATTACCTCCCGCTCATCATCGCTCCTCGTTCAGGGCAGCCCCAGCCAGGAACGCTACCAGGCCGTACTAGCCATGGCAGCCGCCAACATGAATGAAACCGACATCGCGCGTCACTTGGGTATGACTCTCGAAGAAGTGCGCACCTTGCTTCAAATCGCCCAACCGCGTCCATCCTATCCTTCGGAGCCGATGCCATGATCAAAGGTTTTTATGCCGCAATCTCAGCCATGGTCGTAGGTGCAAGTCGCCAGGAAACGCTCGCTCACAATCTTGCCAACTTGGATACCCCAGGATTCAAGCAGATTCTCAACACCATGGACGAGTTTACCCATACATCGGTGCTCTTCTCACCCGGTAACATTACGC
This sequence comes from uncultured Thermanaerothrix sp., assembly GCA_964427505.1. Lineage (GTDB taxonomy): Bacteria > Chloroflexota > Anaerolineae > Anaerolineales > Anaerolineaceae > Thermanaerothrix. Next base: position 46,311 of record CAYRUO010000005.1, on the reverse strand, counting down.
GTTCATCTACCCTACGCGCTGTGGGTAACCTGGGGCTAGGTGTGGAACTCAATCCGGAAATGACCAACTTTTCTGCCGGTGCTCTCAAAATGACGGGAAACAAATTGGATTTCGCTATCCAGGGAGAAGGTTTTTTCCAACTGCAAACCCCTGAAGGTGAGCGTTATACCCGTGATGGTCGCTTCCTCTTGGATGCCCAGGGCAACTTGGTCAATGTCAATGGTTTTAAGGTGCTTGATCAGAACGGACAACCGATTAGCATACCCGAAGGGGCAACGCCTGAGGTTAGCACTGACGGTACCCTGCGCGTAGATGGACAGGTTATTGCTCAGATAGGGTTAGCACTTTTCAACGACCCCGAAAATCAACTGGAACGCGATCAATTCAACACCTTCCGTGCCCTGGAGCCACCTTCCAATACGCCCGACCTCCCTCGTGGCCTTATTCATCAAGGGGCGTTGGAGATGTCGAACGTCAATCCTTCACAACTGATGGCCCAAATGGTCATGATTGCACGCTCTTATGAAGCCGCCCAACAAATGGCACAGTTACAAGATGAATTGCTGGGGCAAGCCATTCGAACTTTAGGACGCATTTGATCGGGAGAAAAACTATGGCTTCACTCTACCATGTCTTACACATCTCACGTCAAGATATGCTGGCCCGCTTGGATGATCTCGATCTCACCAGTAATAACTTAGCCAACGTCAACACCATTGGCTTCAAGCGTTCCCGGGCGAACTTTCAAGAACTGTTTGAGGACGCCACCAAAAGCGGTACCTGGATCGCTGCAACCCAACTTTTTGCCACCCAGGGCGCCCTTAAACAAACCGGGCGAGCCCTCGATCTAGCCATCCAGGGCGAAGGGTTCTTTGCCGTGCGCCTGCCGGATGGTCGGCTCGGTTATACGCGCGATGGGCAGTTTAACCTGGACGCCCAAGGGCAGTTGGTTACCGCCGCGGGCTTTCCACTCGTATGGGAAGGACAAATTCCAACCGATGCCACAGCCATCGAAATTGACCGCGACGGCACTGTGCGAGTTCAACAAGGCCAAACCTGGCGTGCCGTGGGTCGGATTGGATTAAGTCGTTTCTCGAACCCAAGCGCCTTACAGGAATTTGGTAACAATGTCTGGCTGGAAACGCCGGCTTCTGGACCGGCTCAAAATGGATCGGCCGGCAGCGGACGCTGGGGTCAAATCGTCGCCCGTGCATTAGAGCAATCCAACGTCAACCTGGCCGAAGAAATTGCGCATCTCATCTCGTTGCAACGCAATTTTCAAATGTCGGTGCGGGCTTTCCAGCAGACCGACCAGATGATCAGCCAAGCCATTCACTTACGCCGTGCCTAAAGATTTATCTATTTCATCCGATATTAGATGTAAGGTCAGAGTTTCCCAAGCACATTAAGGAGAGGGCACATGAAAATCGAGAACGGTTCAATTCACTCATTGGCATCCTCAAGACCCCAGGGCACTTCATCTGTTGATCGTACTTCACATCCCGGAGAGAACGTCCCTGCTTCAAATGCCAAGGATCGGGCTGAACTCTCGGAACAAGCCCGCATGCTGGCAAAAGCGCGCCATGCTTTGAACGAAACCCCGGAGGTTCGGAACGAACGCATCGAGCAGTTACACCAGCAGATTGAAGCAGGAACATATCGCATCCCCCTTGAGGCCCTGGCCAACCATCTCTTGAAACTGCTTAAATAAGCGCTTAGAACCACCTCGAATCAGGATGCCGCGAGTGAAATATGGACACTAACCCTCAATTTCAGGCAACACTTGACACGCTTGAGCAGGTCATGGTGCGTCAGTTTAACCTGCTTCAGGAATTGCTCAGCCTGACCCGTGCCGAACGTGATGCTCTCTATCGCAACGACACAACCCTCTTGATGCCCCTGGTTGAACGCAAAGAAGCCTTGTTGGATCAAATCGTGCTACTTGAAGACCAACGACGCATGGAGACCGAACGATTAGGTCAATACCTCCGGGCAGGGATTGGCGAAGCGCTTTCGTTACATCAGCTCTTACCACATATTCCCTCACCGCGCTCCGAGCGCATCCAGCGATTGAGCGAAGGAATCCTCTCGCTTGCTAGCCAGGTGCGTCAGACCAACGAGCATAATGCTTTGCTGGTTACCAATGCTATTGAATGGGTAAGCGCTACCCAAGCCTTTATCCTGGGTCTCTACACACAACCTGATGGTTATTCACCAACAGGCCAACGGTCAACCTCTGTCCATCTTAGTAGTGATGTTGAACGAACTGTATAGAGGCATCCCATGTCCACCCTTTTCTCGAATCTGAGCATCGCTCTCAGCGCCCTGCTGAGTCACCAGCGGGCAATTGAGGTTATCGAACATAATGTGGCAAATGCCAATACCCCTGGCTACCGCCGGCAAGAAGCCGTACTCAGTGCGGCAACCCCCACCAGCCCCAATCTTTTCAAATTCGGTGGCGGGAGCGGCCAGATAGGTAGTGGTGTGCAAGTAGACATGATCCGTCGTTACAGTCTGGATTTTTTTGATCGGCGCTATCGCAGTGAAGTCGCACGTGCCAAGACATGGGAAACGCGCAGTGAAATTCTCAAACAAGCCGAAATCGCTCTCGGAGAGACCTCAGAGAACAGCCTTTTAGCCCACTTAGATGCTTTCTGGAGCGGCTGGCTGCGCCTCAGCAGTGATCCCACCAATACCGCCTTACGCGCCGATTTGCTGGAAGCCACGCGCAACCTGGCAGAAGCCTTCCAGCGCCGCCTCCATCGCCTGGAAACTCTTCGGGCCGACCAGGAAACCGCACTCCAGCAAAAAGTGGATGAAATTAACGCTTTAGCCTCACGCTTGGCCAAGTTAAATCAAGAGATCACCCGTGTCTATTCGGTCGGCGATCAACCCAATGATTTGTTAGACGAACGCGACCGTATCCTAGATCGCTTGGCCGAGCTCAGTGGTGCCATTTCTTATCGTCGCGAGAACGGCGAGGTGACTGTATCTATTGGCGGGCATGTGTTAGTGTTTGGGCCCACCCCTTACCGCTTAACCCTGGATCCGACCACAAAGACACCTGTTTGGGAGGACGGCCAGCCTTATAATGCCACAGATGGTGAAATTCAAGGCATTCTCTCCGTTCGCGATGGTGACATTCAGAAATTGATTACAGGTTTAAACGCCTTCGCCGCGGATTTAATTGACTTTGCTAACACCATACATGCCAATGCTTACGGCCTGGATAATCAAACCGGACGTCCTCTCTTTATCGGCCAGGACGCACGCACAATTGCGCTCAACCCTACCATCAGCAGCCCGGTAATGATTGCCGCCGCCAGCCGTCCGGATGCTCCCGGGGATAATTCCGCAGCCTTGGAGATGGCTAAGGGCTACTCTGCACTCCGTATGAGCAACAACAGTGCCACCTACACTCAGTTCTATACCGCTCAAATTGCCAGCCTAGGGGCCGCCATACAAGCAGCACAGGCGCGCACCAAAGACTATACCACCGTAGCCAGTGCGTTAAACACCCAGCGCGAATCTATCTCCGGGGTTTCGCTTGATGAGGAAGCAGCCAATTTAGTGCGCTTCCAGCGCGCTTTTCAAGCCGCGGCACGATTGATGAATGTTGCCGATGAGATGCTGGATCGGATCATTAACGGTTTAGGGCACGCCGGACGCTGAGACAAGTAAGGGAGGAACGCTATGCGGATTACCCAAAACATGATGACCCAAAATGCCATTCACCACCTCGAAATTAACCGTGAGCGCATAGCGGATTTTCAAATGCAAATTGCGTCGGGTAAGCAATATCAGGTCGTTTCTGATAACCCGAGCTTGGCGACCCAAGCCATGCTGCTCCGCTCACAAACTGGAATGATTCAGACCTACCTAGATATTGCTCAAGCCGCCGATGATTGGTTCGCCGCCAATGAACTTGCTCTTTCTCAACTGGTCAATCTGGGTAGTCGCGCCCTAACTCTCGGCTACAATGGCGTTTCAGACACCCAAGGGGAGCAAGAACGCCGCACGTTTGCCGATGAGGTTGACGCACTGATTCGGCAAGCCATAGATTTGGGCAATTCCAGCCATAAAGACAACTATTTATTCAGCGGTCATCGCATTCTTACGCGTCCGTTTACCTTGCTGGATCCTAACACAGTTGTCTACAACGGTGATCAAGAACAAATTCAGGTCAAAACTTCCCCTGATACGAGCACCACGCTGAATATCGGCGGGGACGTCCTAAAGCCGTTCTTCGAGGCTTTAATCGAACTCAGAAACGCTTTACAGAGCGAACCGTTTGATCGTGCCCGACTGATTAACGCTGTTGGTGAACTTACAACCCAACTCGAGAACTTAAAAACAGCCCGCTCTGCCAATGGAGCCCGCCAGCGCCAGATTCGGGCGCAAATTGATTTCTTAGGTCAAGCCCAAGCCGAACTCAAGGCATTGCTTTCTCAGAAAGAAGATGTTAATATTGCAGAAGCGATCAGCATGCTGCGCAACCAGGAAACCACGTATCAAGCCACTCTAGAGGTCACGCGGCGCGCCATCTCGGTAACCAGTCTGTTTGACCTGCTACGCTGATCGGAAAATTCACTCTTCGAGAAAGCCAATGCTTGTCCTGACCCGTAAAACAGATGAGAGCGTGGTGATCGGAGAAAATATTGTGATCACCATTCTAAGCATTGAAGGGGATAAGGTCAAACTCGGCATTGAAGCCCCACGCGAAATCCCCATCTTGCGCAAGGAACTATACGACGCGATTCGCGAACAGGAACAACTGGCCAGCGAATTGGCCAAGTCGCCTTCACCTCAAACGATCGAAGCCCTGCGCCGCTTGCTGGTAGAGTTAGATGCGTTTGAGGACACCTCCTCTTCCGATGCCTCAACCGCTTCGGAAGAGATTTGAACAATCTCTTTATGGGGCACCATCTCTATTCACGCGTTCGAAGGCCCGGGGGTAAATAGCCTCGCAACCGATAGATATAGGCCAAAACCTCAGCCACAACGGCATAAAGTTCCACCGGGATCATGGCACCAATGTCCACCATGGCCAGGGCTTGGGAGAGGGTTTCATCCTCAACGATTGGAATCTGGTTTTCTCGTGCCAGAGCGATGATTTTCTCTGCCACCACCCCCTTACCGGCAGCCAGCACCCGCGGCGCCGCTTCTTGCTCAGGATCATAGCCCAACGCAGCAGCCACAGTTTGGCCCGATGCCTTCCTTGTACGACCTTTTTCATCCAGCCAAATCCGATAAATGGACATTCTGCTACGCCTCCACTTCGAACGGCGCCTCTGAGTGAAATGGGAAGGCCATCGGAAAAGATGACGAATCTATGGTGTGGGGTAGAGAGAACAAATGCACTTCAGCCCGCTGTAGGGTATATCCCAGGGCTTCTAATTGCTTGTGTAAAGCGGGCAATTCCGCCTCCGCCCCAGCCACCAGATCCGACAACGAAACCTCAACCCGTGCACCCACTGATCGTTGCACAATCGAGAGGTCCACGCGCACCCCTATCGAAGAGGTTAACATGACTTCAAGGATCAAGCGCGTATATGCTGGATCTACGGCGCGTCCTTGAGCAGACTCCCGCGTGGCCACCCGCAAATGCGCCATTTGCCATTCAGACGGTCTTTCTCCCGATGGTAAGAAAACGAATGGAAATGAAAGCGAAATCCACCCGTTCCCATCAGCCGTAATGTAAGTGGGGGAGTTTAGCAAATGCTCATAGCGAACCTGGATGATCAAACGATCCAAAACATCGCGTAGGTCGGCGGGTAATGCTTCTCCGGCGACCTTCTGGAAACGTAACAACCATCCCACCAGGCTATCATCTAAAGCCTGATCTAGTTCCAATGATGGCGCCTGCGCCACCTCGCCGAGCACATGCTCTAGGGAACGACCAAACCAACGTACCCAGTTTGCCAAACGCTGCACTAGACCAACCTCATCCCCTCCCTTATCGTTCACCTGAAAGCCTTCCATCTGATTCAGCAAATGGTAAGCCATGGAACGAATCGTCTCATCCAGATTCTCTTGGCTCAACCACCTTTGCAATCCTTGGCGCAGGGCAGCCCATAAACCCATCGCCGGCAGCGCTTCATCCCCCACAAAAGGCAAAACCGAAGCAGATAACGGCACACCCTGAAGCAAAAGATCCAAAATGCGCTCCAAGCGTCGTCCTGAGATCCCTTGAGAACGCAATTGGGTTAAGAGATGAAGCACCTCCGGAGTTACCGAAACTCCGCGCGCCAGTAACAGGCGCACAACCTCTTGGTTAATAGGCGTAGCCGGCAATCCGGCTCCCTCTAACAATGCAACAACTGCGTTAGGCTGCTGAGTTATTGCCTCGGTCAGCCCATCTTCGCTTCCTAAATATTGAATGAACACTGTATTCGGCGTAACATCACGCACGACAAATTGAGCCTGGCGTTGACTCATTAAGGCCAGGCTCTGCTCCGGTGAAACCAAGCGTGCCACCACCCGCACCCCTTGTACCGAAAGCACAACTGTTTGCCCCGATACCTGAAGCACTTCGGCATTGAAGCGCTGATTCAAGCGCAACATTAAACCGGCGTTCTCATCCGGACGGGGCAAAGGGGAAGTGGGAAGGGGACCGCTAACGTTCATCCGCAACCAACCGAGAAGGGGTAGCCTACATGTTATGGTAGGCTACCCCAACCAAAGGATTAGCGTTTCAGATTGACCAACTCCGCCAGAATTTCATCTGAAGCCGTGATCAGACGGGAAGAAGCCTGAAAACCGCGCTGGGCTATGATCAGGTTGGTGAACTCTGTCGCCATATCCACGTTCGAGGCCTCAAGGTAACCCGAAGCAATAACCCCGCGCCCTCCAGAACCTGCTGTGCCGATATTGGGCTCGCCGGAATTCAAACCCGCGCGGTACAGGTTTTGGCCATCACGAATCAAACCGGAAGGGTTGGTAAACTTGGCAATGGCCAATTGGCCAATCAACTGCTTGAGGCCATTCGAGAACAGCACGTGGATGCGTCCCGAATTGGGTTCAATGCTAACGTCGGTCACATTTCCCGCCGCCAGGCCGTCCTGACTGGTCACGGCGATGCTGCTCTCTGTGGCGAGCATCGTCACCTGGGACATATCCAAATTGGTGATGACTACATCCGCGGCGCCATTGGTGCCCGGAATGCGGATATTTGTTTGCACTTGCGAATTGGTGACGTTCCCATTGGTGTCAAACGTTAACGTCCCACTGCCTTGGGCTGTGGCCGGGCTGCTCACCTGCCACGACCAAGTGTTATCCCCCGTACGGGTAAATGTTAAGGTAAGGCTGTGCGACTGTCCCAACGAGTCATAGACCCCTAAGGTCACCGGATAACTTTCACCAATCGCCAAATCCGAACTCAAGTTGCCGCCAATGATCATGCTCGAGGTCGCCTTGGCCAATGTCAAATCCAGCGGCACAGCAAGATCTCCGATCGGATTATTGGTGTTGATGGGGCCCTGGCTACCGATGGGATTCTGCCAACCCTGGATGCGTTGCCCGGTGGAACTGTTGACCAGATAGCCCTGGGCGTCAATATGCAAAGAAGCCTCGCGCGAGTAAAACAGTTCGCCCCCTTTGCGGTAGATAAAGAAACCATCTCCTTGCAATGCTAAATCCGAGTTACGCCCGGTCGCCTGGAGCATCCCCTGTGAGAAAATCGGGGTGATATAGCCAACCTTAATTCCCAAGCCGATTTGAGTCGGGTTAATCCCACCCAATTCGTTTGTGGGCGCCGAGCCCGGCGACAGCAACTGCGAAAACTGGTCTTGAAAGAGTACCTTACTCGCCTTGAAGCCAGGGGTATTAGCATTGGCCAAATTATCTGCAACCACATCCAGAAACGCCTGATTGGCGTTTAGGGCACTGATGGCTGTGAACATTGAGCGTAACATGGTTAGATTCTCCTTTCTGTTTGCAGTGTATATAGATCATGTTCACAGGCCTCCTCCAAGAGGGCCAGCCTGTTGTTATGTTAAGCCTTTCTTTCCACAGTGCTCTTTGTCTGTGAGGCATACGGAGCGGCAAAGACAACACTATCCACTTGGGTAAAGACACCCTCTCCACGGTGTTCAGGATCAATCGCGGTGATGACGACACGATCACGCACATTAACCAGGAAGGCCAGATCATCTACCAGCACCAGCGATTCCCGGCCACCGCGTTGTGCGGCTTTGTCCACCGCCTGCGAGAGACGCACCAGATCCTCGGCGTTCAAATCAATCTGACGACTTTGCAACCGCTTTTGTGCATGATTCGAGAACCGCAGATTCTGGGTTTGGGCAAGCGCCAAGTAGGTCGCAAAATCCTCCTGAGGCTTTGATACCACCGTGGAAGTCGAAGAAGAGGCTGTCGGTTGAGGGGATGACTCAGAGATTGGCCTGGTGAAGAGGGCCATTGCTACCTCCCTCGGATACCTGAGTGATTTCTCGAAGCGGTAACCACATCTCACCGACTTGGACGTAATACACTCCGCCGCGGATTTCATATCCTTGAACTGTTCCCTGGATAACCTGCCCCTCAGCCCCGGTCGTGGTCACCTGCTTTCCGATCAGCGAAGAAGCCAGGTTAGACAAATTGACCTGAAGCAACGCTTCCATATCCTCTTTGATTTGCTTAAGGGTCTCCAGTGAGTTCAGTTGAGCAAACTGTGCCATCAAATCTTTATCCTGAAGAGGCTCCAGAGGATTCTGATTCCGCAACTGAGCCATGAGCAGGGTGACAAAATCATCGGCTGAAAGACCACCCAGGGAATTTATGGGGACATTGCCGGTGTTAGCCTGAGACGGACTCATCACTGAACCAATGGTTGACATCTCTACCTCCTCAAATGCGGTAGTCCACGTAGGAATCAGACACGCCGATTCGGGGATACGCCTGACCTTCGGCACTTATCTCGGGAGAGATGACATCCAACGGCACCTGTAACCGCGCCGGACTGCCTTGCGGCTGACGGAAAAGATTGGCATGGGCATTTTGCCCCCCTACCGCAACATCGGCTAATTGGATTCCGGCATGGGTCAGGGATTGGCGTAGATCACTCAAGCCCGCCTGTAACATACGCTCGGTTTGGGGCTGATCGGCTACCAACCAGACATGGGTGCCTTCCGTCCCATGTGCGATACGGATCTCAATACGCCCTAACGATTCGGGATAAAGTTGTAGGTGTAGATTCGACTGATCCAACCGCACCATCATCTCCACCGCTCGGACGGTCTGAGGCAGCAGTTGATTCGCAGTCGCTACGGCTCTGGTTTTTGCGGCACCCATTACATACTGCGTAAAGGTCGCCAACTCACCTGGGCTGGCTGACCTGATTTGGGCTGAAACCGTCACGCTCTCCGGAATCTCGATCTCTTGTTGCAGTCGGTTGCTTTCCTCTGGTATACCCTCTATTCCGGGTTGAGGGGAAAACTGCACCTTAGAAGGGACTAACGTGAATTCCTTCAAGGCTTTGGGGTCGCTCCCTTCGTCCTGAGTCACGGCTTGCGCCACCGCGGTAGCGAAGTTATTGGCCGTTCCAGCAGAAGCCGACTGCTGAGGGACAGATGCGTCTTGAAGAACATTGAGCGCCTTGCCTACATTGCCCTGTTCCAGGTCAACCATGGGCAGATTCTGAAGCCAACCCTCACTTTCATCCCCAAGAAGAGTCGAGGCCGACCACTGGGATGACACGTTAAGCGCTCCCCAGTCAATAAGCACTGGCAAAGCAGGCATCAGCGAGGCAATAGCACCTCCCTCAACCTTATTCATCTCGGATAACACCGAGGAATGGGTCGAGGTCGGAAGAGATGTCCCATCCCCGCTTATCTGCTCATTCGGCGGATCATCCGAGGCCAGATCGGCCTGATGACATCGTTTTGCCAGTAAGGATCGAAAGGATGACCGCGATTCTTTGGCCCCCTCTGCGACCTCCCTCTCTGTGCTACTGGCGGTGAAGTTTGGTGCGGTTTCGTTGGGCGGGGCATTCATTTGAAGCCCCAACAACACATCAGGGTTCATAGGTTACCTCCCGGAAGCAAGATTTTTCAGCAGCAGCAATTTTTTGCTGGCCGCTTGACTAAGCGCTTGAAAGCGCAAAGCCGTCTCAGTCATATCCATCAACTCCACGTCAATATCCACATTATTCTGATCGGCACGAACGCTTCCCCCAGGACGCTGAGCAACGGCAAAGGTAGCGTTTTGGGCCGGGGCGGCTAGATGCCCAGACCGGGTGCGCTGCAGACCGATTGCCTTCTTCTGGTTGAGCGCACGCTTAATCGCCGTCTCAAAATCTACCGTCTGAGCGCGATAACCCGGCGTATCCACATTGGCAATGTTGCGACCGATCATCTGTTGCCGCAGGGACAGCCCATCCAACGCCATCCGCAGGATACTTAGGGTCGAATCATTCAGCATGGTGTTATCGGTCATCTTAGGCCCTCCATCCGCTTTCCTGGCGGTAATAATCGAGAACACGATCCACATAGACTTGGGTTTCGCGGTAAGGCGGAATGCCTTGAAAACGATCTACCGCCCCCGGCCCAGCATTATAGGCAGCCAGGGCTAGAGCCACATTTCCGTCATACCGATCCAATAAACGGCGCAAAAGGCGCACCCCACCATCAATGTTCTGCGTCGGATCAAAGGGATCCGCCACACCCAGGCTTCGCGCCGTACCCGGCATCAATTGCATCAACCCCATGGCGCCCGCCCGCGAGACCGCTTTGGGGTTGAAATTCGATTCAGCACGGATCACCGAGCGTACCAGGGCCGGATCCACCCCATACCGCTCGGCGGCCTGCTGAATAAGCGTCTCAAAGGGGGACGAAGAATCCGATTGTCTGTCTTTTGGAATATCCAGCGCTTCGAACTCCGAAGGCAACGCCCCCCCGCGCTGATTTAGCAATTGAAAAAGCAACCGATAAAGCGTGCTTTCAAAAGCGGCACTCAGAAAACTCATGTCCATGGCTTACCACTCCCTCTGACGGCGAAAGGCTCGACTGATATAAAGGTCATCCAATAAACGGCTCTCTAGATGTGCCATTTCTTCCTGATACCGTGCGAGTTCCTTCTCACGTAAGGTTTCTAAAACTTCAACGTCTTGCCTTGCCTGGATGAGTTCCTGGCGTTTGGCATCCACGCGCTGCTGCCACATGTCCAGGGCTTGACGGGCTTGTTCAATTCGTTCCTGCACCAGGGTCAACTCATGATGAAGTTGTTCAAGCGCGAATAGATCCAACTCGCCAACTTTTTGGCGCTCCAAACGCGCGAAAAGTGAGGCTTCCAGTGTTTGCAAACGCGCTAAGTATTCCTCGCCCTTGCGCTGTTCCTGGAGCAAATGCCCCAACTCGATTTCCAATGCCTCAACACGTTTCTCACGCACGTCCAAAACCGTTTGCAATGAGAATTTAGGCGGCATGGTTCACCCCCTGAATCATCGCGGCCATCTGATTGAGAGTCGCTTCAAAGGGTGTGAATTCTTCCACTTCTTGTTGTAAGAAGCGTTCCAGTGCCGGCATGACCGCAATCGCGGCATCAATCTCCGGATCAGAACCGGCCACGTAAGCCCCGATGTTGATCAAATCACGCGCTTTCTCAAAAACCGCAAGATGCTTGCGCAGTTGAGCCGCGAAAGCGCGATGGTCAGGAGTGGTGATCGAAGGCATCAAGCGGCTAATCGAATTCAAGACGTCAATTGCCGGATAATGATTGCGGGCTGCCAACACGCGGCTAAGGATGATATGACCGTCCAGAATACCGCGTACCGCATCGCAGATCGGTTCGTTGAAGTCATCCCCCTCGACCAATACCGTGAAGAAGCCTGTAATCGTTCCCCGCTCGCCACAGCCAGCCCGTTCCAACAACCGCGGTAAAAGGGCAAAGACCGACGGAGTATACCCCTTGCTGGCCGGTGGTTCACCAATGGCCAATCCCACCTCGCGCTGAGCCATGGCAAAGCGCGTGACCGAATCCATGAGGAAAATGACATCCAAGCCAAGATCGCGAAAGAATTCCGCAATCGTCATAGCCACAAAAGCCGCCTTAAGACGCACCAGCGCGGGTTGGTCGGAAGTCGAGACCACCACGACCGCCCGCTGTAAACCTTCCGGCCCCAAATCGCGATCCAAAAACTCGCGCACTTCGCGCCCACGCTCGCCCACCAAAGCGATCACACTAACATCCGCGCGAGCGCGGCGCGCCAGTGTGCCCAACAAAGTGCTCTTTCCTACCCCGCTACCGGCAAAGATGCCCATGCGCTGTCCTTTTCCCATGGTAAGAAGACCATCAATGGCACGTACTCCGGTAACCAGCGGTTCGGTGATTGGCTTCCGCTGCATTGGGTTAGGCGCCGGGCGATTCGTTGCCATAGTCTCCGAGAGCGTCAATGCCGGGCCGCCATCCATCGGACGTCCCAGCCCATCCAGAACGCGCCCTAAGAGTGCCATCCCAACCGGCACGCGGAAAGATTTGGAAATCGGATAAACCTCACTCCCCGGCTGGATTCCATCCATCGCTCCCAGCGGCATGAGCAGAATACGCTCATCGCGAAACCCAACCACTTCCGCCAGCACCGGCTCGGCCCCTTGTGTCCGCATCTCACAGATTTCACCGATCTGGCAATCAATGCCCACCGCCTCAATCGTCAGTCCCACTACTTGAACAATCCGCCCTGAGACCTGAAAGGGATTGGCGCGCTGTAAAGCCGACAAATAACGTTCAGGATTGAGCGCCTTCAACGCGGGATTCATGCCCCCGTCCCCTCCGGCTGAGTTTCCTGGATCAGGCTGGTTAATAAACGCTCTAAGCGGACTTCAATCCGCCCATCTACCGCGCCATACTGCCCTTCGATAAAACATCCTCCGCGTCGTATGGAATCGCTAGGGATTAGTTTGATGCGCTGATCGCGCAGGGCTGCTTGCGCCTCTTTCCAGTAGGGATCCAGCAAGCGCGCATCTTCAGGATTAACATACATGCGTAAATCCCCCAGTGCACGGGTGTGTTCAAGCACACGGGTATACGTCTGCTGTAAGGTCTCCGCATCCAATGCGAACCCCTCACTGAAAAGCGCGCGTGCAATTGCCGCCACCATCTCTAACACCAGGGATTCGCTCTGAGCCAAAAAAGCCTCATACCACGATTGCGTCTCTTGCACCATCGTATTCACCGTATGGAGCAAGTCGCGCAACTCAGCCTCGGCTTCCGCACGGCCTTGGGCATAAGCCTGCCGACGAAGTTGCTCTGCCTGCTCACGGGCATCCCGAAGTAACGCTTCCGCCTGTGCCTGCGCCTCAGCCAGCAAGGCATTGGCCTGGGCTTGAATGGCAGCCAGATCCGGCTGAGAGGGGGCGGGGTCGTTCGCCTTAGGCTTTTCATCACCAACCGCGGCAGCAACAACAGGGATACGGGTTTCGGTCGCAGTCATCAGATCAATTGGCATCCATGACTGAACCTCAACTTGTGCCCGCCGGCCATTAGCACGTGAGGGGCTCGTGGATGATGGGATGGGTGCAGGTGAGAACACCGCCAGAATCTGTTCCACCAACACCTCGGTTGGTTCTGGGGATACCTCAGCCGCCAAAACTGGCGGATGCCAGGGACGGGCTTCACCGCGAGCGCCGGGTTGATAGGAATCACTGAATGATCTCATACTCCGCTCCACCACCTGCAATGACAATCTCTCCGGCCTCTTCTAGCGCCCGCACCGCTTCGACAATGCGCCGCTGAGCCGCATAGACATTTTTGGCCAGTTGCGGGCCTAAAATTTCGATCTCTTCTTTGAGGTTTTCGCGCGCCCGCTCCGAAAGATTGCGGAAAACTGCTTCCTTGAGCCGTTCGGGGGCCGCTTTGAGCGCCAGTGCCAAGTCAGACTTATTCACATCGCGCAGGACGCGCTGCATGGTGCGGTCATCCAGTTTGATCAGGTCATCAAACGTGAACATGTTGGCGCGGATCTCTTCCACTAACTTCGGGTTAGTGGCTTCCAGGGCTTCCAGGATGGTCTTTTGTACCCCACGATCCACCTGGTTCAACATCTTGACCAAGAAAGAGACCCCACCGGTGGCGCGGAAATCTGCTTCGCTCAATACACCCGAGAGTTTGTTCTTCAGATCGCGTTCGACAACCTGCACCACTTGGGGCGAAACGCGGTCCATGGTCGCCAAGCGCAAAGTCACCTCAATCTGCAATTCCTTGGGAAAGTTCGTCAAAATATCCGCCGCCACTTTGGCTTCAAGATACGAGAGCACCAAAGCAATCGTCTGAGGCAGTTCATCCTGAAGCAGGTTGGCAACTTGCGCCGGGTCGGCATTTTTTAACATCTCAAACGAAGAAAGTTGCTGGTGTGCCGAGATACGTTCTAAAATCTCTGCCCCCCGTCGTGGTCCCACCGCCCGCGAGAGCAGTTGACGGCTGTAATCAATCCCATTGGCTACCACACCCACCCCTTCGCTGGTCAACTCGTGGGCTTCTTCCAACACTACGTGGCGAACCTCGGGGGGTACGACGGTCGTGCGGCTCAACGCCAGCAAAACCCGCTCGATTTCGCTCTCGCTCAAGTACTGCAAGACCTTGGACGAAACATCCACGCCCAGACACATTAAGAGCACCGATGCTTTTTCCAGTCCGCTGATCTTGGAGGCGAAATCATCCGACATGGCTACTTTCCACTCTCGTTGAGCCAGATTTGGATTACTTCAGCCACCGTGGCCGGCGATTCTTCTGCTAATCGGGCGAGGGCTTTTTGCAGTTGTTCATCCTCTTGTGAGGTGCGCGGCTTCGCACGCCCTGTACCGCCTTCCAACTGGCTACCGGCCTGAAGAGCGGCCTGCTGACTCTGTTCCAGCATTCCCATCACGCTGGCTAAGTTTTCGCTCAGCGTGGGGCGCGCAGCGGGTACCGTGGCAGCGCTCCCTGCCGGCAGAGCCGCTTCAGAGACCGGCTTCATGATCGTGATCCACGCCTCACTCGACGCCGCGCGCAAATTCTTGAAAACCCGCTGTAGGTAGAACGCCAATCCAATCACCACTAAGACCGCCAGCACGATTTCGGCGATGCGGAAATAAAGATCCATTTGCTGGCTTTGCTGCATTTCTTTGGCTTGCGTTTCGTAATACGTGCGATCAAACGCCATCGATTCAACCGCCAACATATCCCCGCGCGCTTCGTCAATCCCTGCCGCCGCAGCGATGGCATTCCGCAGTACATTGAGTTGCTCCGGGGAATCCAAACCATCTACCAACACCGAAAGTGAAATCCGTTTGATCTGCCCCGGTGCCTGGATCTCGTGCGTTTGTACCTGGGTAATCTCGTAGTTGATCGTCTCTTCAGTGCGCTGGTAGGTCACCGGTTGACTTCCACCCTGAGTCACCGGCACGGGCGTAGGCAAGTTGCTGGCGGCGCCCGGAACCCCTCCCATGGCTTCGGCGCCACCACTGTAACTTTCGGTAATCTTCTGAGAGGATCGAATAGCCGCCGGGGTGGGATTAAACGTCTGCGAAGTCAATTCGCGCTGTGTCCAATCCATGACCACTTGTGCCTGAACCACCGAGCGGTTAGGCCCCAGCACGGAATTCAGCAGATTCTGCACATTGCGCTGGATCTCTGCCGCCGCGGCCTGCTCCGCATTACGAAAGGTATCCACCTGCACTGCCGCCGTGGTCTCGTCTTCGCTCCCCGAAGCCAGCAAATTACCCTCGGCATCCACAATGACCACGTTTTCCGGCGTCAACCCTTCCACACTGCTCGCCACCAGATGGGTGATGGCGCGCACCTGAGCCTTATCCAGATACTTTCCCGGCTTTTCTTTGATCACCACCGATGCAGTTGGCGGCACCTGATCCCGCGCCAATAAGGATTTCTCGGGCAATACCAGGTGAACGCGCACCATCTCTACTGCGTCCAAGTTGCTGATCGTGCGTTCTAATTCACCTTCCAAGGCGCGTTGATAATTGACCCGTTGGGTGAATTCGGTCATCCCCAGGGTGTTGGTGCTGAAAAGTTCAAACCCCACCTGGCTGGTTTTCGGCAGACCTTCCCGCGCCATCTTTAGCCGCACTTCATACACCTTATCACTGGGCACCAAAATAGTGCCGGTGTCCTTGAGTTGATACGGAATTTTGGCCTCTTCCAGTTTCTGGACAATCTCCCCGGCATCACTTTCGCTCAGCCCGCGGTAAGCCACTGCATACGTCGGCGTGCTCGCCCAGACCACAAAGACCACGGCAACCACGATTAAGGCTAAAGCGATCACAACCAGCGAGATACGACGTGACCGCGATTGTTGTTGCCAGAATGTGCTCAATTGTTGTTGCAGGTTCGCCAGCATAATGTTCGCCCTCGCCAATTTTCATCACACCGACATACGCATGACTTCGCGGTAGGCTTCAACTAGGCGATCGCGAATCGCCATGGCAATTCGAAAGTTGATATCCGTCTCTTCAACCGCCATCATGACCTGATGGATCTCGACATCTTCCCCTGCCGCCAGCCGCTGAATCAGAGCATTGCTCTGGTTTTCGGATTGGCTTAGGGCCCCCAGTACGTCAGCGAAGGTTTTTCCTACGGCTTCTGCCCCTCCCTGACGCCCGACGGAAGAACCCGAAAGGGAAGGTTGATTACCCAAGACACGATTGATCGAAGTCGGTGACACGTCCATCGCCGATTACCTCCCCTACTTCCCAATATCGAGGGCGCGCAAAGCCATTTGTTTGGCAGTGTCAATTACGGCCAGATTTGCCTCGTATGAACGGCTGGCCGAAAGCATGTTGGTCATCTCGATCACCGGATTGACATTTGGGTATTCCACATAGCCCTGTTCATCCGCATCCGGGTGGGTAGGGTCATAAACCCGTGTACCGGGCGTTGGATCCGTAATAATCTGGGTGACCTGCACGCCTTTAAGTTGCCCTTGGAAACGGCTTAGGTTCTGGCGCGCGGCTAAGAAGGGGGGCAAAAACGGCGACTGGCCTTCGGGCATAAAAACGACATCTTTGCGCTTGTAGGCGCCCCCTTCGGGCGTGCGCGTGGTTTCGGCATTGGCGATATTGTGCGCAATAACATCCAAGCGCAGCCGCTGAGCAGCCAGTCCGGAAGCACCGATCCGCAAAACATTCCAAAATCCCATATCCAAGTCCCTCCGGCAGAGGATACGCGTGTACGTTTCATTTGCATCTTACTCGCCTCTATTTGGCACGGCTATAAAGCCTAAATGAAGGAAGGATAAAAATCGCGTGAATTAAGCTCAACCGGCGAGAGGTCAACCTCCCGCCGGTGCGCCAGAGGAACAGGATATTGGCTTGAAGTTGAGAATTGCGATTATGCGCTGGCGTATTGGGGCAACGCCGTACGTACAACGAAAGTCTCTGTGGTAGATGAAGGAGCCATTTTCTTCTCGGCCTCAACCCAGGCTTCGCGCAATTCAACCAACACATTGAGTGCCGACTGAAAATCCCCGGCCCGCAAGCATTCCAGACACCACTGATAAAGACGGAATAATCCTACTGCGACCTCAGCATAGTCGAAGTTCAGTGCATCCCGTAAGAGGGTAATCGCTCGCGTTGCTCGTTCAAAATCCTGCTGGTGGCAGGCGCGAATAGCCACATCATAAGCCATAACCACTAAGCGGATCGGGCTGGCGCTCATCACGTCCTGCATGCGATATTCCTGGGTGAAATAATGGCTCTGGTACACGGTGTCCTCCTTTTGGTCGCGTTCACGTCTGCGTTCAAGGTTCTGTTTTTATCTTCGGATGCAACCTTCAAAACTTGAGACTCGGGGTATAAAAAATCCGTAAAACCACCTTTTGTCCTTATGATGGTCAGACCTTTGCGGTTTCTTTAAACGACAAAATGCCACCCCGTGGTGGACACCCAGGCCGAACCCACGCCTTCACATTCAAAGGCTATACGAAGAGATCAATAATCTCTCCTGCCCGCAAGCGCGCCATTTCCTCGGGTGGGATGGTACGAATGACATGACGGTGCGTTTTATCCAGCACAAATACCGTCACTTCGTGCGTTTGGGGATCAACATGAAACCGCAGCGCAATTTCTGCCCCACTCCGGGCTGACAGGGGTTTTGCATTTGACGAGGCCGAAGAATCTGAAGTACGCATCTCCCCTTGCCCCGCAATAGGGGATGCTTTTTGCGCACTGATCCCACCCTCAACGGGTACGTGACCGTTCAGTTCCACCCCAATCGGCACCACGGCTTGAAGTTTCGCGTCCTCTTGCATCGGTTCCATCCTTTCCGTTCCGCCAACCTCCTTGTCGCGGAAAACCCCTCACCCATAGTTAGAATAAACGATTCACACTGCCGTAAATACTGGCCCAAGTCTGCTGGGCATAGGACAGGCTGATCAACTGGGCTTGAATTTGGGCGTATTGTTGGGTCAGCATGGCTTCGCGGTCTGCCAAGTAAGATTGAAAACGGGTAATGTCACTGCCCAAATCACTCATTTGACGATCCAACAATCCTACGCTTTGGGTCAAATAACCACTTCCACCGATAAAGCGCTCCAGTTCTCCATCCACAGCGTTCATGACGGCATCGAAAATCGCCACAACAGCCTGTGGATTTTCGCGTAGGGCCGACTCAAAGCGCGCTGCATCGGTTAGGGATAAGCGCAGGCTTTCATTCAAAGTCAACCCCACCTCGCTCAGGCTTTTATAAAGACCCGTCCCCTCGTAACGCTGCATCACCGCAGATAGCAAACGGAAACGCAATTCGCTGAAAACCGTATCGTTGGCCAATGCGCCGCGCGTGTACGTATCTCCCTGCTTGGTAATGGTCATCTTATCTTCCAGGTACGCCAGCACCGCATTGAATTTGCTGGCAAACGCCTCCACCGCGCTGCGTGCCCGGCTGAAATCTGCGGTCACCCTTAACGTGGCCGATTTACCCTCAGCATCGGCGGCTAGATTCAGTACCACCCCATAAATGACGCCCGTCAGATTCGTGTTTTGGGCACGGGTAAAAGAAATCCCATTGACCGTGAATTGCGCATCTCGTGCCTGCCAAGCCCCGGGCTCCGGCGGTGTTGCCTCACCCCAATCACCGCCCGCCTCAGCCACATACTGGTAAAGCATGCGGTGAACCACCCCGGTTTGGCGCGCGGTAAGGACCAAGCGGGCCCCCACCATGGATGCCACTACATCTCGCCCCTCCGGTTGGACCGCGGCATTGATTTTATTGACCACATCCGCAAGGGTATCGCGTTCAACCACATTTACCGCCACACCCGCTGCCTGGTAATCAATCGCCACCGTCCCGGCTTCTAAAGACTCACCAAATGTGATCACCAGTCCACGGTGGGTATCGTACACCTCCCCCGGTGATAACGCTTGCCAGTCGCTGGTCAGACTACCATCGGCTTTGGCCTTATCATAGATTGAAACCACACCACCGTCTGCGGCCCGCAACCGAAATTCATAACCCGAATCTCCCTGACGTACCTCCAGCACATAAGCGGTTCCCTCGGCCTGGCTACCGCTTCCTAATTCGCGCAAGCCGCTGTCCACACTGCCGGCACTCACGCTTGCCACGATGGGACTACTGCTCGGCAAGGCAGCTGCCGCCACACCGGTTCCGCCCAAATAAAACACCCCGCGCTTACCCAGAGGACGATCCACAGCGGCCTGTTCGGCCGAAACCCATTGTTCGGCCCGTGCCAGTTGGTTTACTAGAATGCGGTAGTCCCCCACCACCGCCGTAGCGCCAGCAGAGGCGCCGACCACGGTTGCGCCACCCACCGAAGGCTCGGTTACGCTAACCGACCGTCCACTCTCCAAAGCAAAAAAGGGACTGGCGCTCCGCAGTGCCTGCACCTGCTGTTTGAGGTCACTTAACTGCGAACGCAAATCCAAATAGACCCCTCGCTGCACACTCAACGCATCGCGTTGCTGGATCAGACGCGTCAGAGGCTGCCGCTCAATAGTCATCAGGCTGTTGACCAGATTGGTGAAATAACTGGAGAGGGTAGTCGTACTCGAAACGTCAGGCATAGCAACCTCACACCTTCTTCATGGGGATGGTTGGGCGGGGAGCGCCCCTTGGCGCCCCCCGCTATCCCGATACCGATGAGGAGTTGACGATTAGCGGAAGAGGGTGAGCAGGAACTGCGGCGCCGTATTCGCCTGGGCCAGCATCGCGGTCGCGGTTTGCTGCAGGATCAGCAACTTGCTGGCATTCACCTGCTCTTCGGCCATGTTGGCGTTCATGATTCGGTTGTAGGCCGCCTCGGTATTGGTGTACTGCACCGTAATGGCTTCTTCCTTGAAGGATAAGCGGGCGCTGAACGCACCAACCTCGCTGATGCCTTTCTTCACTTTCTCAATGGCGGCATCAATGTCGGAGAGGGCCGTGCTTAGATTGGAGGTGGTATAGTTGGTGTTCAAGCCCAAACCATTCTCATCCGCACCGTAAGCCCCGAAGCCCTGGTTGTTCGAGAATTTGAATTCCGAGGTAACGGCAGTCGGATCTGCCAGTGTCCCCAATGAAGTCAGGAAATTCTGGGTTGCCGACATGCCACCTGCCGAACCGCTTTGGCCGATCAGGAAATTGCCGTTCCACTGGGTTTGCTCCACAATGGCGTCAATTTCGGCGGCATAGGCGTTCAACTGAGCGGCGATGGCTTCTTTCTCTTTCTCGCCAATGGTCCCGCTCTGGGCTTCCAGCGCCTTGTTCTTCATCTTGACCAGGATGTCCTGGATCTTGCGCAGACCACCTTCCGCCGTGGAGAGCAGGTTCTTAGCATCGCCGATGCCGTTGAGCACCGTTTGCAGCCCTTGGCGGCGGATATCGAAGGTGGTCGCCAGGCTCAGGCCCGCCGGATCATCCGCGGCTTCATTGATGCGCTTACCGGTCGCCAGGCGGGTTTGATGGATGGCCAGTTGGTTGTTGATCAGTTGCAACGAGTTGAGCGCGTTGAGCGCACCGATGTTACCAGCAATGCGAGTGTAATCTACTGTAGGCATCTCACACCTCCTTGTGAATTTTGGCGGGGATCCTTCCCCTTAGAATTTAGAAATGAATGACAAGAAATCGGTGGGGCTATTCATCAGTGACCTCTCGGGTTTAAGCCCCTTTGCCCAAGAGGCAGGGCATTGAGTTAGAAAACTGAGCCGTCGTTACGTGGTCTCTCAACCTCCTCATCGGATCATTTGGGGTTGCTGTTCTATTTTCCTTAACGGATAGTTGGAATGAAACCTTAGGGCTTGGACATAAAAAGGACGTAAATAAATTGAAAACAAGGAGAGCCGTCCTATCCAAGACGGCTCTCCGCTACTATTTGACCCCACTTAATTTACTACGCGCTTAAGGTTATCTAATGCTTGAATGACGTATTGTGATGTGCGCTTTAGGTCATCAAGCCAAATCTTAGCATTACCATTATTCATCCC
Source organism: uncultured Thermanaerothrix sp. (assembly GCA_964427505.1). Classification (GTDB taxonomy): domain Bacteria; phylum Chloroflexota; class Anaerolineae; order Anaerolineales; family Anaerolineaceae; genus Thermanaerothrix. Next base: position 24,913 of record CAYRUO010000005.1, on the reverse strand, counting down.
TTGTCTGACTATGTTGCTGAGCAATTGGTGGAAACGGACATGATGAGACTCAATTGCCTGAAATTCCTGTATATGACCGTAATCATGCTTGCCAATCCCATAATACCATTTACCAAGGGAGCATTCGGTATGGTCTGGAATTTCTTCAGATGAGATGGGTTTTCCACCTCTCAATAACATTTCCTCGATTTTATCCACCCATTTTCGATGGGCCTTCTTGTAGGTCTCGATTTCCTCAACGAGTTGATAGCGATCATTCGATAACTTGAAGATAAATATTCTTTCGCGCAGTTCTTGAGCCACCTGGTTTAACATTTGAGCCGAAGCCGCCACTTCCTCCACCTGGGCCGACATTTCTTCCGCCGAGGCCGAGACTTCTTCTACCGCCGCGCTGTTTTCCTCGCTTACACTGGCGATGGATTCCACGGCTTGGGCGATCTCCTGCGAGCCGGCGCTCATCTCTTCGGTGGCCGCCGTATTTTCTTCGGCAATTGCCGAGACCTCATCCGCCGCCGCCACCAGCGATTCGGCCAGACCTGCCATGTGGCGCGCGGCTATCACACTTTGCTCGGCCTTCTCTTGCATCGCTTTGATCCCGTTCAAAATATCCGTCAATGCCACCCCGGCCAGGTTGGCCTGCTGCACATCCTTCTCCACCTCACTGGCGCTCTCCTGCATTGCCAGCACTGCTTCTTCCACGGCTTGGCGGATCTCGCGGATCAGCCCGCCGATCTCGCGGGTAGCCGCTGCCGAACGTTCGGCCAGTTTGCGCACTTCATCGGCCACTACGGCAAAACCCTTGCCGTGTTCGCCGGCTCGCGCCGCCTCAATGGCCGCATTGAGTGCCAGCAAGTTGGTCTGGGCGGCAATGTCCTGAATCGTCTCGACAATGGCTCCAATTTGGGCCGAACGCTGCCCCATCGCCTGCACCTTCTCGGCCGAAAGAGCCACCTTCTCCCGGATTGCTGCCATGCCTTTGAGCGTGGACTCCACCGTTTGCGAGCCTTGCCCGGCAGTAGCAACCGCTGCATGTGCCACTTCCGCCGAAGATTGCGCCCCCGTTTGCACTTGCTGGATCGCTGCCGAGAGTTGGTTGATCAGCGCCGACATCTTATTGACGGCCACCGCCTGCTCCTGCGCCCCCTTGGCAACCCCCTGGATGGCACGGGTCATCTGCTCTACCGAGGCGGCGGTGCGACTGGCGGCTTCAGATTGTTGAGAGGCGCCCTTGGCCACCTGCTGAATCGTGGTCGCGATTTGTCCGGTCACCTGCCCGGCCTGGTTAGCCGCCTCGGCTAACTCGGTTGCCGCGGCTTCCAGTGCTTGAGCGTTTTGTGCCACCCCCTGCACAATCTGGCGCAAACCGTTGAGCATCCGTGCGAAGGCGTTCCCCAAGAGATCTTTCTCAGAGCGTGGGGTGACATTGACGGTCAAGTCGCCGGCGGCTATCGCTTCCGCCGTGGACGACATGGTGGTGAAGTAGTCCACCAAGTCGTTAAGACGGTGGCCCATTTGGCCGATTTCGTCGCGGCGCTTCAAGACCAACTGACGCTGACTGATATCAATATGCTCTGCCAGTTCTCCCTGCGAGAGTGAGGACAAAGCCTCTGAGACCACTTTAATCGGTCGGGCGATCTGATTGGCAAACGCAAAAGCCGCCAGGCCGGCTAACCCGGCCATAACAATCGCCCCGAAGATCAAAATCCGCGCCAATCCGTTAGCGGCGGCTAGTGCCTCGCTGGCATCCTGTTCAACAATTAGCCCCCAATTAACCCCCGGCAGGTAGCGATACGCCCCCACAACCGGTTTGAAGCGATAGCCTTGATATTCCCCTACACCCTCCTGCCCCGAAAGCACGGCGCGTGACGCCTCGGTATCAATGCGCAGTTCCAATGCACTGCGCTCCTTTATCCGATTCTCGGCTTTTAGTTGTTCCTCAAACCGCGATGGCGTGATCAACACCCCCCGCTGATCAATCAAATAAGCATCACCGGTCCTTCCCAACTGAGCCTTGGCAAACACCTCCTCCATTGCAGTGGTAGGAACCACCCCAGCCATCACACCGACCACTTGCCCCATCGAGCGGATAGGTGCCGCAAACACCACCACAACATGCAAACTGCCTTTCGATATGACGGGATCCGAGATCACCGTCTTGCCAGCCATGGCCTGCTTAAAATACTCGCGGTCGCTCATATTGTTGCGTTGACCGTCGGTTGAAGCCAGGGCATACCCATCGGGTTGAATCACCACCAGGGTCTCAAAATAATCTCCCCACTTCTCTTTGTAGAACGTTAACGCCCGCATCACCCGTGTTGGCTCCATGGACACGACTTCAGCCGAATTGGCCATGACTTCTACTTCGGCTTGCCGAGCATCCAACCACTGCCTCACCTGGGTACTGGCAATATCGGCAAGATCACTTAATGTATCCCGGGCGCTCTGCCGCAAGGTGGATTGCGCCTGAAAGTAACTTAACACAAATAGCACCAAAAGCGGCACCAATGCCAAGGTCAACGAATAGAACAGCACCTGGGTGCGAATAGAGCCTTGCTTATCCTGGCCCTGCGAAGACCGACTAACTCGAAAAATTCCCAACACCTTCTGCATGGTTTGATCTCTCCCTGATTGAAAGTTGTGTCTTTTTCCTCTGTTATCAAGCCGAAACGACTTCTCGCAAGGTAGCGAGTTGCGCTTCTTCTTCCACCGAAAGCACCCGCGCCAGGTCGAGCAAGATGATCAACCGCTCCCCTACTTTAGCGATCCCGGTAATGAAGCGGGTGCGCTCATTCGTTACCATCGGTGGTGGAGGCTCAATGGACTCCTCGGGAAGGCGCAGCACCTCCAACACACTATCCACGATGATGCCAATGGGATGCCCGTCATTCATGACCACCACAATGCGGGTCTCGCGATCGGCTTCCCTGGGGGGCAGCCCAAATCGCTTGCGCAGCGACAGCACCGGCAATACCATCCCACGCAGGTTGGTGATGCCCTCTAGGAATTCGGGGGCTTGGGGCACCAGCGTGATCGGCTGCATCTTGACGATGCTTTCCACCCGATCAATGGTGACCCCATACTGCTCACCGGCGACTTGAAAGACAACAAATTGTTTTTCCATGCACTTTTCTCTCCTGAAGGGAAATTAAGAACCGGGGTTAACGGGTTCTAGCGTTTGAACTAAGTGTGCCGCGGCAGGCTCCTTTACCGCTGTTGATGTTTCGCTTTGATCCAACCTGAAGTGCGCCACCAAGGCTTCCAGGGAATGCGCCATTTCGGCCAATCCATCCACAGCATTCGCCACTTCAGCAACTTGGGCACTGACCTCTTCGGCAGAAGCACTGACCTCTTCAATTGCAGCGCTGTTCTCCTCCGAGACGCTGGCAATGGTTTCAATGGCCTGGTTGACCTCACCTACACTGGCCGTCATCTCTTCCGTTGAGGCGGTATTTTCCTCGACCACCGCGGACACGCTGTCTACCGCGCTGACGAGTTGATCCACGGCATCCCGCACTCGCACCGCCGCGTTGGCCGTCAATTCCGCCTGCTGCTTCACCGCCTCGCTAACCTCATGGATAAACGCCAGTGCCTGTCCGGCCTGGTTTGCCAACTCCACGCCGCGCTGCACGTCCTCGTTACCGGCCCGCATCGCCTTCACCGCTTCATCCACCGTCTGCTGAATGCCGCGCACCAACTGCGCGATTTCCTTCGTGGCCGCAGCGGCACGCTCGGCCAGTTTGCGCACTTCATCGGCCACCACGGCAAAGCCCTTGCCGTGCTCGCCGGCTCGCGCCGCCTCAATGGCCGCATTAAGCGCCAGCAAGTTGGTCTGCGAAGCAATGTCCTGGATCGTCTCCAGAATTGTCCCAATTTCACGTGAACGCACCCCCATTTCCTCCACCCGCTGCGCCGAGAAGCCAAAACGGTTGCGGATGTTTTCAATGCCCTCAATGGTTTGCTGCACGGCCTGTACCCCTTGCTGAGCCAGTTGCGCCGCGCCGGTCGCATCACGGAACACCGTTTGCACACTTTCCGCCATCTGCGCCACGTCCCCGCTGATCAGGGCAGTCAAACTTGAAGCGCTGGCCACCGCCTGGGACTGTTCCTGCGCCCCGCGGGCAATGCCCTCAATGGCACGGGCGACTTCATTGACCGAGGCCGCAGTACGGTTAACGCTTTCAGACTGCTCGGCAATACCTCGCGCCACTTGCTGGAGCGTCTGGGCCATTTGTTGGCTGGCCTCACCACTTTGGAAGGCCGCGTTCCGCAGATCCTGAGCAATTGCATTCAACTGTCCCACTGCTTGCATAATTTGCTGTACTTGGCGGCGTAAGCCCTCCACCATACGCACATATGCATTACCCAATTCATCCTGAGGACTGCGCGGGGTGATCGTAAGACTCAGATCCCCTGCCGCGATCCGATCCGCCAGTTCCGCCATCGCTACAATGTAGTCCTCGGCGGCTTTCAAGGCTTGGCCTAACGCCCCGATTTCATCACCGCGCTGGGCAATGGACTGCTTGATCGCAATTGGAATATGACGATTCAGATCACCCTGAGACAAATTGGAGAGCGCCCCTACCATGACCTGAATCGGCTGATTCAGGTTGCGCGTGATCAGGAAAGCCAGCGCACCGGAAAGCGCCACCGCTACAATAGCAATTAACATCAACGTCCAACGCACACGATCAAAAGTGCGCTGGCTTTGGGCATGGGCTTCCTCGGCAGCGCGCTGCACTACCGTCAATAATCCCTCCATCGCCGCATCGGCGGTCTGGCGCGCCATGGCTAAATCGCCGACTGTGGCCCGCGCCACCGCCGCACTGCGGTTACCGGCATGAATCTGCTGAATGGTATCGTCAAGTTTCGTAACATAATCCTGCCACGCCGTTTCAAATGTCGCCAGCGCTGCCTCCGCCCCCGGCAGGTTAAGCGCGCGCAAATCGCGAATAATCGCCGTAATTCCGGCAATGTTTTGATTAATCTGCGATTCGAGTTTGAGCATCTCATCCGGTAGCAGGAAGATATTGAACAGATGCCCTCGAATCTGATACAGCATGGTGCGTGCCCGCCCAACTTCGATAGCCGGGGTCAGGTTCTGCGAGAAAAGGGTCTCTGTTTGTGTATGGGCATTGGCAATCCCCCAATAGGACACGATCGCCAAGATCAAGGTCAACAGCACCACAATCCCAAACGCTAGGCTCAACTTGACCAAAAGGCGCAAACGGTTAAGCAGATTCATCGGTCATCCTCGCAGGTCAGGTTTAGATCTTGAGAGCACACCTTCTGCCGCACGTGTGAAACCTGCCCTGCAAACCCGCGTTCCAAACCGGGTTTGCCACCCAGCAGGCGCACTCATGCCAGTGCGCTCTGTATCAATTTACGGAAGGCCGTAGAAGAGGCACATAAAATAAGAATAAAAAGGCAATAAAAAAGGGATGAGTTTCTCGTTTCATCCTTCATTGGGCTTTAAAATAGCGCGCATTGCTTGACAATCCCCCCACCTGCCGTTAAAATCTTAAGCGTCGCCGAGATAGCTCAGTTGGTAGAGCACGCGGCTGAAAACTGCGGTGTCGCCAGTTCGATTCTGGCTCTCGGCACACGGCGCCCTTCCCCGGAAGGGCGTCTTGATTTAACCCTACCCCTTGTGGTATGATGCTCGCGGGAGGGCAATCATGAAGATCTCAAAATGGTTGATCGTTCTCTTGGGGATTGGAGTTGTTCTGAGTGCCTGTACCGGCGGTACCCGCACGCTGGAAGACAGTGAAAAAGACGCTGTTCTGGCCTACGCCGAGCCCATGGCAACCACCTTGCTGGATGGTTTGTTTGCGGGGGACTACACTGCTTTTGCCACCAACTTCGATGAGGCCATGCGCAAAGGGCTGGATGAAAAAGCCTTTGCCGATCTGCGCCAGACGCTTGAATCGCGCTTAGGGGCTTTCAAATCCCGTGAGGTGAGTTCCGTCCTCGAAAGCGGTAATTATTACATCGTCGTCTACCGCCTGCGCTTTGAGAAAGACGATGCCGTCACCATGCGCCTGGTGCTGACCAAAGCCGAACCGCATCTCGTCAGCGGGTTGTGGTTCGATTCCCCTGAACTACGCAAACGCTAGGATGACGACTTTGACGCCGTTCCGGCCTCATTGTCTTTCGCCTCTTCCCAGAAGGCATCCATCTCGGCCAGGGTCATCTCACTGAGCGAACGCCCCAGTTCACGAGCACGCTGTTCAATATAGGCAAAGCGCTGGCGAAAGCGCTGGTTGGTAGCCCGCAACGCACTTTCGGCATCCACCTTGTACCACCGCGCCAAATTGACCACAGCAAAGAGCAGATCTCCCAACTCTTTCTCCCGCGCGGTCTCATCCGGCGCTGAGCGCACTTCGTCAAGTTCTTCATGCACCTTGGCCCAAACCGGTTCAATCTGCGGCCAGTCAAATCCGACGCGCGCCGCACGGTCTTGCAATTCCTGCGCTTGAGTTAAGGCAGGAAGCGCTAAAGGCACACCGGCCAACAGACTGCGTTCTTCCTGTCCGTTGGCTTCGCGTTCGGCCTGCTTGAGGCGTTCCCAATTGCGCAGTACGCCCTCCACGCCCTCCACTTTTAGCGCCCCAAACACGTGGGGATGGCGGCGCACAATCTTCTGATGAATGCCGCGCACGACATCCGTAAAATTAAACTCCCCTTCCTCGCTGGCAATCTGGGCGTGCAAAGCCACCTGGAGCAACAGATCCCCTAGTTCTTCTTGCAAAGCCTGCGGATCCTCAGCATCAATCGCCGCCAGTACCTCATAAGCCTCTTCTAAAAGGTGACTGCGTAGAGATTGATGGGTCTGTTGGCGGTCCCAAGGACAACCATCCGGGGCTCGCAAATGCGCCACAATTTCCAGGAAGGCTTCCATCGAGGTGGCCTCTCCCAAGGGAGGCACATACAACGCACTCATCAGCCCCAAATTCGGACTGCGATCAATCTCATAGAGATGAAGGTGCTCAACCTTTTGTCGTGCCGTGCCTGCCGCATGCACCAAAATAACCGGATGCTCATCCGGATAGAACGCATTCAGGGTCAGTTTGACCTCAGAAGCGCTCATGCGGTCATAAATCTGAGCGATCAGTACCGGCATATCCGGCGGAAAGGAAGGCACATGCCAAGTACCCAATTCAAGAGCATCCAACAACACCAGGCGGGGAAAAGGATCCAAACCCAGCGCGGTAAACGTGGGCTCAAGGAACGAGAGGCCCTCAATGACGCGCACGGGCAGCCCCTCAGCCTGAGCGCGGCGCAAAATCTCGGGACCCGTGGCTTCCGCCACCAGGGGATGACCAGGGACGGCATACGTCACCCCTTGCGGACGGCGGGCTAATTCCATCACGTTTTCAACAATCGCAGCGTAGACCGCCTCAAACGATTGCCCCTGACGGTAGAGCCAATCGAAACTATGCACTTGCACCCCGGTCGGTAGTTCTTGCACCACGGGATGCTGTTCGGTGCGCACATAGAGTTCCGTGATTGACGTCAACCATTCCCAAGCCTCGCGCGTCAATAAGCGCGCCTCACCTGGCCCTAGTCCAAGCAACACCACACCGCCCGCGGCTGTCATACGCTCACCTCTCAAAAATCTTTACCTTTACCTTGTTGTTAGCAAAAAGCCTGAGGGGAGGATAAAATACCCTCCCTCAGGCCCCATAACCAGGCCAGAAACCTGTCTCGTGTGCTTTTTAACGCTTGGTGTAGGTTGGCGCCTTGCGTGCACGCTTGAGACCGGGTTTCTTGCGTTCCTTCACCCGCGGGTCGCGCGTGAGCAGTCCTTCGCGGCGCAGGGTCTGCACCAACTCGGGATTCATTTTAGCCAGCGCCCGCGCCAAGCCCAGCCGCACCGCATCGGCCTGTCCGGTGACGCCACCGCCGACCACCTTGACGGTAATGTCGAAACTGTTGCGGTCATATCCGGCGGCCATGAGCGGGCGCAGGATCGAATCCACATCGCCCAAGCGCGGAAAATAGGTTTCTAAGGGCTTCTCATTGACCACAAAGCGCCCCGCGCCACTCATCACACGCACCCGCGCCGTGGCTTCTTTGCGGCGTCCAACACCTTCATAATACTGCACTGCCATCATACTCTAACTCCTCTTAGGCTACCGGTTGTGGATTCTGTGCCTGGTGCGGATGCTCCGGACCCGCGTAGATTTTGAGCCGCTTGATCAAACGCCGCCCAATTTTGTTCTTCGGGAGCATCCCCCACACGGCCTGCCGGATCACCCGATCAGGATGCTTCTGCAGCATATCCCGCAAGGAAATGGCCTTCAAACCCCCGGGATACATCGAGTGACGGTAGTAAATCTTGGTTTCAGGGCGGGATTCATGCACCTGAATGCGGCTGGCATTGATGACCACCACGTAATCCCCCATCGGGACTCCCGGGGTGTAGGTGGGTTTGTGCTTTCCCAATAGATAATGCGCGATTTTAGTCGCCAGACGCCCTAAATTTTGGTCTGTGGCATCAACCAGCAGCCATTGTGTTTCGGGTTTTCCTTTGATTACATATGTCTTATCCACAGTCCTCATCTCCACTTGCAGTTAAGGATTCTCCCAGAGGTTCAAATCCTTGCCCGTCTTCCGGGTAATAGACCCGTTCAAGCACCAGACCTCGCGCCGCCGCCAGCCCCGGCGGGAGATCGCGCTCACCTCGGAGCGCCTCACCGATGGCTTCGGGCGGCAGTTTTGCCTGTCCTACCAGCACCTGGATGTACACCAGCCTGCGCACCATATGGTAGAGAAAAGCATTGGCAACAATGCGAAAGCGCAGTGAGGCATCTTCCAGGACTTCCCAGGAGGCACGGTATACACGGCGCACTGTAGATCGCCCGGGTTTCATCGGCGCACCAAAGGCCGCAAAATCGTGTTGACCTTCGATCCAACGCGCCGCCGCTTGCATCCGGGGCACATCCACGTCCGGCCAAATCCGCCAGGCGTAGCGGTCGCGCAGCGGATCGCGTTCCTGCGCCACATAAAGGCGGTAAGTATAAGCCCGCCCCACGGCATGATAACGCGGATGAAAATGCGGGCTGACTTCGCGCACGGCCTTAACCGCCACATCCTCTGGCAGGTAGGCATTGAGAGCGTGCCTTAGGGCCTCGTCAGAGTGCGTCCATTCCAAATCGAACGCAATTACCTGGCCAGCCGCATGAACACCCGCATCGGTGCGACCAGCGTAGAGGATGGCCGATCCCGACCAACCCAAGCGCTCTAATGCCGCCTCGATCTCCGCCTGCACCGTCCGTGCCCGGCCTCCCTGCCGTTGAAACCCCTGGAAGCAGGTGCCGTCGTAGGCTATGGTAACCTGGTAACGTGCCATTCCAATCCGGCGAAAGTCCGGATGGGTTACGATTCGACCAATTCCAGCAAGACCATCTCGGCGTTATCACCTAGCCGAGGGCCCAGCTTGAAAACACGGGTATAACCGCCGTTGCGGTTAGCGTAACGAGGTGCAATCTCATCAAACAACTTCTTGACCAGTTTGGGGTCACCCAACCGCGCCGCAACCAATCGGCGAGCATTGACTTTATCCACATCGCTCCCCTGCTGGCTGTTGCGCGCAATGGTGATCATCCGTTCCGCCTCACCCCGAATTGCCATCGCCTTGGCCCGGGTGGTGCGGATGCGTTCATAAGTAAAAAACTGGCGCAAGAGCGTTCGACGCAACGCATTGCGCTGGCCTGTAGATCGCCCTAATTTATAGCCTGCAACCTTGTGTCGCATCGGTCCTTACTCCGCCTCCTTTGTTTCGGGTGGCAAGAACCCTTTCTCGCGCATCTTCTGGCGCAATTCTTCAAGGCTCTTCTCGCCAAAATTCCGGATGGACATCACCGCGTCATTGCCTTTTTCCAGCAGTTCCAGCACATCCCCTACTGTGGTGATCCCGGTGCGTTTAAGAGAATTGAAAACACGCACCGAGAGATCCAGGTTTTCAATCGGGGTATCGGCGGCTTCACTGCTCAGACGGATGCCGCTCGGCTCTTTTTCTGCCGCCAGCGCCATTGCCTCTTCGCCCACACCCGCCACCAAGCGGAAGTGGTCAATCAGGATCCGTGACGCCTCAACCAGCGCTTTCTCCGGCGAGATGGTGCCATCCGTCCAAATCTCTAACGTCAGGCGCTCGTAATTGGTGCTCTGCCCCACACGCGTGGCTTCCACATTGTAATTCACCCGTTTAACCGGGCTGAAAATCGCATCTACCGGCAGATCGCCGATAGGAAGCCGCCCACTGCGGTCACTGGCCGGGGAATACCCACGCCCGCGCTCTACCACCATCTCAATATCCAGGCGGGTATTGGGGTCATCTACCGTGAAAAGGTAGAGTTCAGGGTTCACAATTTCCACTTCCGCCGGCGTTTGAATATCCGCCGCCGTGACCGGCCCCTCACCCCGCACCTCCAACTGCAAGGTGGCAGTATCCACATCATGTAAGATCAAGCGTAATTGCTTGATCTGCAACATGACCTGGATGACATCCTCGCGGACGCCGGGAATATCACTGAATTCGTGCAGCACATCGGTGATGCGAATGGATGTAACCGCCGCACCTTCCAGCGATGAGAGCAACACACGCCGCAGGGCATTGCCCAGGGTAACACCGTAGCCGCGTTCCAGCGGGCTGATCACAAAGCGCCCATAGTTGCGCGCCTGGGCATCTTGCTCTATTCTGGGTTTAACCATGCTACTTACAGCACTCAAGGTCCACCTCTTTCTTTTGAACGAACCCGAATTTCATGCATTAGCGCGAGTAGTACTCGACAATTAACTGTTCGTTCAAAGCACCGTCAATTTCTGCCCGCTCAGGCAAGCGTAGCACACGGCCCGACAGTTGCTGGAGATTGCGCTCCAACCACGGACTGCATGGGCGCTTTTCGGCAATCTCGGGCAACTCACGGAAGAACGTGCGCCGGCGTGAGCCTTCGCGCACTGCCACCACATCACCGGGGCGCAACAGCATTGAAGGCACATCGGTCTTGCGACCGTTGACCGTGAAATGACCATGGGTCACCAACTGACGGGCCTGGGCGCGATTAGCCGCAAACCCCAACCGATAGACCACATTATCCAGGCGCAATTCAAGGGTCTGCAACAGGTTAAGGCCAGTCAAGCCGCGCTTGCGCAACGCCACATTGAAGTAGCGGCGGAACTGGCGTTCCAGTACACCATAAATGCGGCGAGCGCGCTGTTTCGCCCGCAACTGCTTAGCATAGTCCGAAAGACGCTCCATGCCCCCGCGCGCACTGCCCATGCGCCCATGCTCACCTGGCGCATAACCACGCCGTTCAAAGGCGCATTTGGGGGAGAAGCACCGTTCCCCTTTGAGGAACAACTTCATCCCTTCGCGCCGACATAATTTACAAACCGGTCCGGTATATCTCGCCATATCGTCCCTCACTCCATCCGATTAGACACGGCGCTTCTTGGGTGGCCGACACCCATTGTGCGGGATCGGGGTCGCGTCTGCAATGGAACGCACCGTCACGCCCATGGCCTGAATCGCCCGAATCGCTGATTCGCGCCCCGGGCCAGGCCCCTTGACGATGAGGTCCACCTCCTGAACACCCATCGCCTGGGCGGCTTTGATCGCCTGTTCGGCGGCCAAGCGCGCAGCGAATGGTGTGCTCTTACGCGATCCCTTAAATCCGGCCGACCCCGAACTCGCCCAGCACACCACATTACCCTGCTGATCGGTGACGGTCACGATCGTGTTGTTAAACGATGCGTTTATGTACACCTTAGCCGATGATAGCGTGCGCTTGATTTTTCGTGTAGCGCCGGATCGGCGCGCCGATCGTACACTTTGAGCCATATTTCCTCGCTCTCACTCCATAAGAATGCAATTTCAGCATAGATCCCGGTCGTTCGCCGCTCAGGCAGCCGCAGGGGAGGGAAGGCGCTCCCAACACTGAGCCGGCGATCCCCAGGCCTATTTCTTTGCGGCACCTCGGCGGCGACCACGCCCAGCCACCGTCTTGCGCGGGCCCTTGCGCGTGCGGGCATTCGTGCGCGTGCGTTGTCCTCGCACCGGCAGGCCGCGGCGATGGCGAAGACCGCGGTAGCAACCGATTTCGATCAAACGTTTAATGTTCATCTGCACTTCGCGGCGCAAATCGCCCTCAACCTTATAGTGCTGGGCAATGTAATCGCGCAGTGCATTGACCTCGGCTTCGGTTAGGTCTTTGACCCGCGTATCCGGGTTCACCTTCGTTGCCGCCAGGATCTCTTTCGCCCGGCTTGGCCCGATACCATAGATGTAGGTCAGGGCCACTTCGACCCGCTTATTGCGCGGTAGATCAACACCTTCAATTCTCGCCATGCTGTTTTACCCCTGTCGCTGTTTATGCTTCGGATTCTCACAAATCACGTACAGACGCCCCCGCCGCCGTACGATTTTGCATTTCGCACATCGTTTACGAATGGAAGGTGATACTTTCATGCTCGCGTTCTCCTATCACAAGATAACTCCATTTTGACAGCCGAATTCAAAATTATACTGGCTTCCGATGATTTCGTCCAGGCGTACTGCCATCTTCCAGCAAGGTCAGAATGAGCGGGCCGTGCTCGGTCACTGCCACCGTATGCTCAAAATGCGCCGTCGGCAACCCGTTCTGAGAGGCCACCGTCCACTGATCTTCCAGCACCCGTGTATATGGTGACCCAATCAACACCATGGGCTCAAGTGCAATCGTCATCCCTGGGCGTAACACAATGCCCCGCCCCGGAATACCATAATTAGGCACCTGCGGCCCTTCATGCATTTGCCGCCCCACGCCGTGCCCGGTATACTCGCGGGTCACATAAAAACCACGGCTTTCCACATAGTGCTGAATGGCGGCAGAAACATCACCCACCCGGTTTCCGGGTAGCATCTTGGCAATCCCGGCATAGAGTGCCTGCTCGGTAACCTCTAATAACCGTTCTACCTCAGACGTGACCTCGCCGATAGCAATCGTTACTGCCGAATCGGCCACAAAGCCCTCATAAACGGTACCACAATCTATGGAGACAATATCCCCTTCTTTAAGTTTGCGCTTGCCGGGGATGCCATGCACCAACTCGTCATTGACGCTAACCGTTGTGCTGGCCGGATAAGGATACGGCCCCGGATAGTTCTTGAACGGCGAATAGACGCCGTACTTTTTTAACACGTCCTCGGCAGCCGCATTTAAGTCCGCCGTGGTCACGCCAGGCCGAGCAATATCACACGCCGCCTGCAGCGCCTCGGCATTGATCCGCCCGGCAATGCGCATGATTTCAATTTCTTTGGGACTCTTGATCGTGATATGGCGTTCCCAGGACATCATACGCGCTCTTTTCTGGCCTTCTCCACGGCTTCCAATAATTTCGCACTAACCTCTTCAATCGGTAGGGTGCCGTCAATTTCCACCAGCAGACCCTTCTGACGGTAGTAATCCACCAGAGGTGCGGTTTGTTCCAGATACACCCGAATACGCCGCGCAACGGTCTCCGGCAGATCATCTTCGCGCTGATAGAGTTCCGACCCATCCACATCACACACGCCCGGCACTCGTGGCGGGTTGTACTTCTCATGATAAACATGACCTTGAGCCCGGCAGGTCCAGCGCCCACTCAAACGTTCGATCAGCACCTCAGCAGGGACGTTGATCAGGGGCACACAAATAACCCGTCCGTCCAACTCGGCCAGCATGTTATCCAGCGCCTGCGCCTGCACCGGTGTGCGGGGAAAACCATCCAAAATCGCTCCACGGGCGCAGTCCGGGCGGCTCACACGCTCGCGCACCATGGCAATGGTCACGTCATCCGGCACCAGTTCGCCGCGGTTCATGTAAGATTGGGCCAACTTGCCCAATTCCGTCTGCGCTTTGAGGTGCTCGCGGAATAGATCACCGGATGAGATGTGAGCCATTCCTAAGGTTTGAGCCAGGCGCTGGGCTTGCGTGCCTTTTCCGGCACCGGGAGGACCGAGAAGTACGATAAAGTCACCCATGTGTGCCTATCCCTTGATCAAGCGCTCTTCGTAACCGTGCAACTTGAGTTCGGTCTCGATGATGGTAAACGTATCTCGCACCACACCGACCACGATCAACAAGCCCGCCGAAGAGACCAAAAACAGCCCCGCTTGGCGCGCCGAAGTCGGCAGGAAAACGTTCAAGATATAGGGAAGCACCGCCACAAGACCGAGGAAAAGTGCTCCCGGTAACGTAATGCGCCGCTGTACCTTGGTCAAATACTTCTGAGTGGGCTCACCGCGCAACACGCCGGGAATTTGAGCACCCTGACGCTTCAAGGCATCCCCATAGTTCTGCTGGGTGAAGAGCACGTCGGTGTAGAAAAAGGTGAACAACACCACCATCAAGAAGTAGAAGAAGGCATACCATCCCGTATTACCGCTGAAGGTGTGATAAATCCCCGTGGCCAGGTTGCGCACCCATTCCGTCTGCACATTTAGGAACAGACCTGCCACCAATGCCGGCAAGAGCAGGATGGACTGGGCAAAGATCAAGGGAATCATGCCGGCCATGTTTACCATCAGCGGCAAGTTGCTACGCACCGGCATGGACATGCGGTTACCAACCCGCCGCCCGGGGAAGAGCACCGGCACATTGCGCCGCCCCTGCTGAACGAACACGATGGCAAAGATCACCAACACCAGGATGACCAAGATGAGCAGCGTCATCCACCAAGCGTTCTGGCGGTCACTCCACAACGAAATCAGATTTGCCGGAATACGCGAGACAATACCTGCAAAGATGATCAGCGAAAGACCTTGGTTGGGAATCCCATATTCGGAAATCAACTGCCCCAACCAGATGCCGAACATCGTCCCCGCCATCATGCTAAAAAGGGTGGTCAAGGTCGGGAGCAGGCTGGCACCTGTAAACCCGAACTGATAGGTCAAAATAGATGCCCCAATATTCCGGGCATACTGATTGAAGATGTTAATCTGACCAATGGCGGAGAGAAAAGCCATCGGCACCGCCAGGATGATCGTCCATTTCTCCATCCACCGCTGCCCTTCGCGCGGATTTTCCTTTAACTTCCGTTCCAATGCGGGGATAATGGGCACCAGCAGTTGCAACACAATTTGGGCTGTAATATAGGGATAAACTCCCATTGCCAGAATGGAGAAATTGGTAATCGTACCGCCGGAGAGCAAATCCAGCAAGCCAAAGAGCGTCCCGGCAGCACCTGGGGTTTGGACGATGTTGCGGATCACCTCGCGATCTACGCCTGGCACCGGCACATGCGCGGCCAGGCGGTAGATCGCCAGAATTAGAAAGGTGATCAAGAGTTTACGACGAATATCTTCCGACTTCCAGAGGTAACGCCAGGGTGACCGCTTCATAAACAGGTCTCCTTAGGATTCCGCGCTCTCGGCAGCGATCAGTTCAACCCGACCACCCGCCGCTTCAATTTTGGCCTTGGCGCCCGCGCTGATTCGATGCACCCGCACCACCAGCGGAAAATCAATCTCACCCTTGCCCAGAACCACCACCGGGTTCTTGGGCTTATGGAGCAGATTCTTCTCCGCCAGCGCTTCCGGCGTCACCTCGCTGTTAGGGGCAAACTTCTCAACCAGTTGGCGGATGTTCACCTCGTTGTATTCCACCCGATTCGGCGGGGTGAAGCCCACACCGCGCATAAACGGCAGGCGGCGGTAAAACGGCAGGTTACCACCCTGACGATAGAGGTGCCCCTCTTCGCCCGAGCGCGCGCCTTGTCCTTTGGTACCGCGACCGGCCGTTTTGCCCTGGCCCGCCGCAATACCACGGCCTACACGCTTGCGTTTCTTTTTCGCACCTTCATCCGGTACCAGATCATGCAACTTCATGGCTCTACCTGCACTTCCTCGATTTTGACCAGATGATTAACTTTCCGTAACATCCCGCGAATGGCGGGGGTATCCTCGTGGATCACGGTCTGGTTCAGGCGCCGCAATCCCAGCGCACGAATGGTCGCCTTCTGACGCTCGGAATACCCAATGGCGCTCTTAACCCACGTGATCCGTAAGACCTTGGGTTGCTCAGGATTCGCGGCCATGTTTCCTCCGCTCCCAGAAAGGTAAGACCTCTTGCAGTGGCTTGCCGCGCCGCTTGGCTTCTTCCTCGGGCGATTTGAGTTGTTCCAAGGCTTTGAAAGTGGCTTTCACCACGTTCAATACATTGGAACTCCCCAAGGATTTGGTCAAAATATCATGAATGCCGGCGGCCTCCAAGACTGCACGCACACCACCCGCGGCGATAACGCCGGTTCCGGGTGAAGCGGGCTTGAGCAAGACCTCTGAGCCTCCTACCCGCGCCTTGACCTCGTGGGGAATGGTCGTTCCCACCATCACAATCGGACGCATGTTCTTGTGTGCTCGATCCGAAGCCTTGCGCATGGCATCGGGTACGGCATTGGCTTTACCTACCCCCAGGCCCACGTTGCCGCGGTTATCCCCGGCCACAACGGTGACGCGGAACTGGAAGCGCCGACCGCCCTTCACCACTTTGGCGACGCGGCGAATCTCAATCACCCGTTCATCGTATTGCTGTTCAATCGGTTGATAATCCATCATATCCATAGGTCAGGCCCTCACTGTGATGATTGGCCTAGAATTCCAGGCCGGCGGCCCGGGCACCATCGGCTAATGCCTTAACCCGGCCAATATACTTGAAGCCGCCGCGGTCGAATACAACCTGTCGAATGCCCTTCTCAATGGCCCGACGGCCCACCAATTCGCCCACTAGACGCGCCTTTTCCGTCTTAGTCATACCCTGAAGTTTCTCCCGCAATTCGTGATCAATGGAAGAGGCTGCCACCAGGGTATGCCCGGCTTCATCATCAATCACCTGCGCATAAATTTCCTTCAGGCTGCGGAAGACGCACAGGCGTGGCCGTTCAGGCGTACCAAACACCTTTTTCCGCACACGACGGTGCCGACGAATTCGGGCTTCTGCTCGCGATAATCTGCTCATATGCGCTCCACCTACTTCTTGCCGCCCTTACCGGCTTTACCACCTTTGCCGGCTTTGCGGCGGATTTTCTCACCCAAATAGTGTATGCCTTTGCCGTGATAGGGCTCCGGTGGACGCAGTTCGCGGATATTCGCCGCTACCTGCCCAACCAATGCCTTATCATAGCCCATCACCTTGATCTGCCGAGTACGGGTATCCACATCAAAGGTGATTCCCGCCGGCGGGGTCACTACAATGGGATGGGAATAGCCCAGGAATAATTTCAGGTTGCTGCCTTCCATCTCGGCGCGATAACCTACGCCTTCGATTTCCAGCACCTTGGTGAAACCCTGGCTCACCCCGGTGACCATATTCTGAATCAATGCACGGGTCGTCCCATGCAGAGCGCGCACCTGAGGCTCGTCCGAAGAACGCGTGACAATGATCTGTCCATTTTCGAACGAGACCGACAGGCGGGGTGAAAACTCCCAGGACAACTCGCCTTTGGGTCCCTTAACCTGCAGGCGCGTTCCCTGAATGTTCACCTGCACCCCAGCCGGGACAACCACCGGTAAACGACCTATACGCGACACGCTCAACCTCCTTCAACCGATGATTCGCCTACCAGACTTTGCACAGAATCTCACCACCCACGTTGAGTTGGCGAGCGCGCTGTCCGGTCATGATCCCCTTAGGGGTGGAAAGGATGGTGATCCCCATTCCGGAGAGCACCCATGGAATATCACGCTTGCGTGTGTAGATGCGGCGCCCCGGCCGGCTGACACGCTCCAACCCGCTGATTACCGGGCGGCGCTGGCGTCGTTCTCCCACATATTTCAACTGGATGCGGAGAACGCGCTCGTGGGGTTTGGCACCCTCGACAATTTCATAGCCTTCAATGTAGCCCTCTTCTTTCAAGATGCGGGCAATTTCCGCCTTGATCTTCGAATTGGGCATACTCACACTCGCGTGCCCGGCCATGATGGCGTTGCGAATGCGGGTTAACATATCGGCAATCGGATCATTCACACTCATACTGACCTCCAACCTGGCCTTACCAGGAGGCTTTCTTAACGCCGGGGATCTTCCCTTCCAGCGCCAGTTCGCGGAAGCAGATACGGCACAACCCAAAGCGACGGATGTAACCGCGCGGTCGGCCGCAAATACGGCAGCGATTGCGCACCTGGACCGGGTATTTTCGCCGCTGTTCTCGGTAAATTAAGCACTTTCTGGTCATATCAACCCTTCCTGAAAGGCATTCCCAAAAGTTCTAATAACTTTGCCGCTTTATCATCGCTCCCGGCATCGGTGACGATGGTCACTTCCATACCCCGCACCTTGTCAATCTTGTCATATTCAATCTCCGGGAAGATGATCTGCTCGCGCAGGCCCAAGGTGTAATTGCCACGCCCATCAAAAGAATTGCGCGATACACCACGGAAATCGCGCACCCGCGGTAGCGCAATATTGATCAAGCGGTCCAAGAACGCCCACATCCGCTCGCCGCGCAGCGTGACCATGACACCGATTTGACGGCCTTCGCGTAGTTTGAACGCAGCAATGCTTTTACGCGCCTTGGTGATCACCGGCTTTTGCCCGGTAATCTTGCTTAAGTCTGACGCCGCCGCTTCCAGCGCTTTGGGGTTATCCAGCGCCTCACCCAAACCAATGTTAATGACAACCTTGCGAATGCGCGGCACCTGCAAGGGGTTCGTGAAATTGAACTCCTTCATCAGGGCAGGCACCACTTCTTTTTGATAACGCTCTCTCAACACATTCATACTCTCGATCCTCCGCGGCCTATTCATCAATTAGGGCCTGGCACTTCTTGCACACCCGGCGCGCTTTACCGTCTTCACCGCGCGAGATGCCCACCCGTGTGGCCTTGCCACACTTGGGGCAAACCAACATCACATTCGAAATGTGAATGGGCGCCTCAAAGCGCACCCGCCCCGGGGTAATCGTGCGGCCCTGCGCTTGAACTTGCCGCTGATGTTTGGTGCGAATGTTGACACCCTGAACCACCACGCGGGCTTCTTTGGGCAGGACGCGGATGACCTCACCGCGCTTACCTTTATCGTCGCGGCGACCGCTGATGACCTCAACCGTGTCCCCTTTGCGAATCTTGAACTTCATGGCATCACTCCTGCGCACCCGAATTAGATGACCTCAGGGGCCAGGGAAACGATCTTCATAAAGCCCTTTTCGCGCAGTTCACGCGCCACCGGCCCAAAGATACGCGTCCCTTTCGGGTTGTGGCCATCGGTGTCCAGAATCACAGCCGCATTGTCGTCAAAGCGAATCGTAGAGCCATCTTCGCGCCGCCATTCTTTGGCACAGCGCACAATGACGGCTTTGACAATTTCGCTCTTCTTCACCGCACCTTGCGGGCTGGCCGATTTCACCGTTGCCACCACCACATCACCCACATGGCCATACTTGCGGGTTGAGCCACCCATGACATGGATGACCAGCAACTCTTTGGCCCCTGTGTTATCGGCTACTTTTAATCGCGATTCATGCTGGATCATGGCTTACACTCCTTCACCAGCGGATTCCTGAATCTCGACCACCGGCTTCCCCTCGCGCTTGAGAATGGCTTCCACCACCCAGCGCTTTTCACGGGAAAGCGGGCGGCTTTCCACAATCACCACCTCGTCACCTATCTGGCATCCCAGAGTATCATGCGCCTTAACGCGCTTGGATGAATGCACCACTTTCTTATACAAAGGATGACGATAGGTGCGCGAGATCTCGACCACCACGGTCTTCATCATCTTGTTACTGGTGACTACACCGGTCAAACGTCGTCGCTTGTTCATCGGGCACCCTTCCCTGCACCTTTCTCTTTAGCCTCGGCCAGTTCGCGCTCGCGCAGGATAGTAAGGTAGCGCGCAATCAGACGACGCGTTTGCTTAATGCGGCTGGTATCCGTTAACTGCCCGGTCGTCATCTGAAAGCGCAGGTTCATTAATTCCTGCCGCGCATCGGCCAACCTGGCTTTAATTTCTTCGGTAGTCATCAGTCGAATCTGTTCTGGTTTCATGCCGATTCTCCTGCTACCACTTCTTCGTACGCCACAATCTTGGTCTTAATGGGTAGCTTGTACGCAGCCTGGCGTAAGGCTTCCATGGCCACATCTGCAGGCAAACCGCTCACCTCAAACATGATACGCCCCGGGCGTACAACGGCCACCCAATACTCCACATTGCCTTTCCCCTTACCCATACGGGTCTCAGGGGGTTTGCGCGTGTAAGGCTTATCCGGGAAGATGCGAATCCACATCTTGCCGCGGCGGCGCATCGCCCGCACAATGGTGCGGCGTGCAGCCTCAATCTGGCGGGCAGTAATCCAAGCCGGCTCCAGCGCCTGCAGCCCGAACTCGCCGTACACCAGTTCTGCGCCGCGGGTTGCCTTACCTTTCATGCGCCCACGCTGTTGTTTGCGCCACTTAACACGTTTTGGCATCAACATAATTCACTACCTCTCTCTATCTGCGGATGGTTTCAGCCCACCGCGAATGTTATTCGCTAACGTAAACGCCCTCGGTAGCTTCCACCTTCTCTTCCGCGCCGGGCAGAACGTCGCCCTTATAAATCCAAACCTTTACCCCAATGACACCGTAGGTGGTTTGGGCAATGGCGCGGGCAAAATCCACATCGGCGCGGATGGTCTGCAACGGCACACGCCCCTCGCGCAGCCAGACACTGCGCGCCATTTCGGCACCGCTCAAGCGCCCCGCCACCTCGATTTTGATACCCTGCGCACCTTGGCGCATAGCCTGTTGGATGGCGCGTTTCATCGCCCGGCGGTAAGCCACGCGGCGTTCAATCTGGCTGGCGATATTGGTCGCCACCAGATAAGCATCCAGGTCGGGATTCTTAACCTCTTTGATCTCCAGGTCAATCTTCTTGCCGGTCAAGGCTTCCAGATCCTGGCGGATCTTCTTGACCGATTCACCCTTGCGCCCGATCAGAATGCCCGGTTTGGCGGTGTGGACGATCACCTTAAGCTTGCCGGGGAAGCGCTCCACTTCCACCTTGGCCACCCCTGCCTTCTCGGCCTCGGCCATGATCAGGCGGCGAATCTCGAAATCCTGGTGTAACTGCTCAGTGTATTCCTGCCCTTCGGCATACCAACGCGCCTGCCAGGGCTTGATGATACCTAAGCGAAATCCAATCGGATGAACTTTGCGACCCATATACGCTCCTGATTACCAATCTCTCGCCAGAAGGTTGGATTCAACCACCTGGATGCTCTCCTATTCTCGCTCCCGCAGGACGACCGTCACATGCGATGAACGGCGCAGGATCGGTCGAAAACGCCCTCGCGCTCCAAAACGGCGCCATTTACGCGTTGGCGCCTCATCGGCAGTAATACGGTAAACGTACAGGTTTTCGCGGCTGATGCCGAAATTTTCCTCGGCATTCGCCACCGCCGAAGCCAGCAGTTTGCGCACCGGTCGCGCCGCCCCTTTGGGAACGAACTTCAAGATATCCAGGGCTTCGACCGCCGGCTTGCCGCGCACCAGGTCAATCACCAGGCGCACTTTCTGGGCAGAGATTGGACAATATCGTAATTGCGCGCGAACATCGGTAGCCATAGTGCTCACCTCTTCTTCGAGGATTTCTCAGCCACGTGGCCGCGGAACGTGCGCGTCGGCGCAAACTCGCCCAGACGGTGCCCCACCATGTTCTCGGTGATGTAGATCGGCACATGGCGGCGGCCATCATGCACCGCAATCGTATGCCCAACCATTTGCGGGAAGATGACGCTCGCGCGGCTCCAGGTACGGATAACCTTCTTCTCACCGCGGAGATTCATCTCTTCAATCCGCTTGAGCAGTTTCGGATCAACATAAGGTCCTTTTTTCAATGAACGTGACATACGCTCGTCCCTCTTCTCAACTCATCCACTGTGATCACAGCGTTTATTTGCGCCGTTTCACAATGTATTTATCGGTCTGCTTATTGCGGCGGGTCTTATAACCCCGCGTAGGTTTACCCCACGGGGACTTCGGCCCGGGCATACCAATGGGCTGGCGGCCCTCACCACCACCATGCGGGTGGTCACGCGGCGACATAGCCGTACCGCGCACGGTAGGCCGAATACCCAAGTAGCGTTTGCGCCCAGCCTTGCCCAATTTGATGTTGCTGTGTTCCAGGTTGCCCACCTGTCCGATGGTGGCATAGCACGTCTGACGCACCAAGCGCACTTCACCTGAGGGCAAGCGAATCTGGGCGTAATCACCTTCTTTCGCCAGCAACTGCGCCGCGGCACCTGCCGAGCGCACCAGTTGCCCACCCCGGCCCTCGTAGAGTTCGATGTTGTGGATCATCGTACCCACCGGGATATTGGCGATGGGAAGCGCATTGCCGGGGCGAATATCCACATTCGGTCCGGCCATCACCGTATCGCCAACCTTGAGGCCCAATGGGGCGATAATATAGCGCTTCTCACCATCGGCATAGTGCAACAACGCCAGGCGCGCAGTGCGGTTAGGATCATACTCAATCGCCGCCACTTTGGCCGGGATACCGCGCTTATCACGCTTGAAATCCACCAAGCGGATGTAGCGGCGTACCCCGCCACCGCGATGGCGCACCGTGACCCGCCCGTACATGTTGCGGCCCGCATGCACCTTGCGCACCACAATCAGCGAGCGTTCCGGTTCGGTCTTGGTGATCTCTTCAAAGGTATATCCGGTCATGCCGCGCAGACCGGGGGTTACCGGTTTATAGACCTTGATGCCCATCACTCAACCCCTTCCAACAGTGGTATGCGATCCTCGGGCGCCAGGGTAACAATCGCCTTCTTGTAGCCCGGATTGCGAACCACCCAGCGGCGGCTGCGCGCCCGACGTGTTCGCTTGGCCGGCACGTTGACAATGTTCACCCGCACCACACGCACGTTGAACAATTCCTCAACGGCCTGCTTCACCAGGTCCTTGTTCGCCTCTTCGGCGACCTCAAAGACGTATTGGTGCAGTTTCGCCATCTGATAGTGCGATTTCTCGGTAATTATGGGGCGGCGGAGAATATCATATAGCGTCAACATCATCTTCCTCCTACCTTCCCAGGTAACTCGTAATCACATCCAGCGCCGCCACCGGCATCACAACCTTATCGAAGGTGAGCAAATCGCGGATGTTAAGATAACTTGCTAACAATGTTTTCGTCTCCGGTAGGTTGCGCGTTGAGAGGATCACGTTTTCATAGGATGCCTTTTGCGGCAACAGAATCAACGCACTGGCATCCCCTACCAGAGCATTCAACGCCTGCGCCATAAGCCGCGTGCGGGGTTCAGGCAGCGCCAATTCATCCACCAGCACGATGGCCTGCTCGGCGGCCTTGACCGAAAGCGCTGAGCGCAGTGCCGCCCGACGCATCTTGCGCGGCATGGCTAGGGTGTATTTGTGCGGATGCGGGGTATGCACACGCCCGCCGCCTTTCCACTGCGCCGCGCGGATAGACCCCTGTCGCGCACGCCCGGTGCCTTTCTGCCGCCAGGGCTTGCGCCCACCACCCGAGACCTCATGACGGGTCTTGGTGTCGTGGGTGCCCAGACGCGCATTGGCCATCTGGCGCACATACGCCTGGTGCATCAAACTCACATTGATGGGGGCGTTGAAGATTTGATCAGGCAGTTCCACCTGACCCACCTTCTGGCCCGAGAGGTTATAAACATCGGCTAACATAGTTCCACTACTCCCTCAGTCCCGGTAATACTCACCGCTTTTGTTTGCGTGCCTCGCGGATCATCACCAGGCCACCGCGCGGACCCGGAACTGAACCGCAAACACCGATCAGGTTGCGCTCAGCATCCACCAGCACGACCTTGAGATTCTGGGCCGTAACACGCTGATTACCCATGTGTCCCGGCCCCCGTGAGCCCTTATAAACGCGCCCCGGCGTCGTACCAGAACTGCGCGAACCCGGCGCACGATGCCGATCCGACTGACCATGGGTTTTAGGGCCACCGCGGAAGTGGTAGCGCTTGACACCGCCCTGGAACCCACGTCCTTTGCTGGTGCCAATGACATCCACGCGTTCGCCGACCGAGAAGACGTCAACAGTAACCTTGTCGCCCTCGTTGACCTCCGGCGTCTTGACCCGGAACTCACGCAAAAAGCGCAATGGTGGAAGATTGAGACCATTGCGTTTAAGGTGCCCCAGTTCACCCGCCGTCAGGCGCTTGGGCTTGACTTCCTGGTAACCCAGTTGCACTGCTGAGTAGCCATCTCGATCCGGCAAGCGCACCTGGGTAACGTAGCATGGCCCAGCCTCAATGACAGTGACCGGTATAGCGGCACCCTGCTCATCGAAGATCTGGGTCATGCCGATCTTCTTGCCAATCAGCCCTTTGAACATCTCTGTTGTTCTCCTTACTGTTTTAGTTTTTCCGAGACTGTCAGCCTGGGCTAGGCTGCATCATCTCTGACCGCGGTGCAGTCAGTAGCGGGCTGCGTCACCTTCACATCGTTTGCGCGGGCGCCCACCCAGCTACTCTTGCATCGCCTTGTCGGGTCTTACCCGAAAAACCGCTCTATTTTACCGCAATGTTGCGCTTTTGACCAGACCCTAAATCTTGATTTCAATATCCACGCCCGCCGGTAGATTCAGGCGCATCAGCATATCAATGGTTTTTGAATCAGGGTCTAGGATGTCAATCAAGCGCTTGTGCGTTCGGATTTCAAAGTGCTCATGCGAATCTTTATCAATGAACGTCGAACGGCGAACGGTGAAGCGTTCGATGCGGGTGGGTAAGGGCACCGGCCCTACCACCCGCGCCCCGCTTCGCTCCGCGGTTTCAACAATGCGCCGCGCCGATTGATCCAAAACGCGATGATCGTATGCTTTAAGACGGATGCGAATACGTTGTTTCGCCACCATAATTAGCCACCTAATCCAAAATCTTGGTGATGACGCCGGCACCCACGGTCAAGCCACCTTCGCGGATCG
>CAYRUO010000004.1:0-279710 GCA_964427505.1 uncultured Thermanaerothrix sp. | reverse complement strand
CGCGCACAGGCGCCCGCGGTTGACGGGATGCTCGGGGTTGCCGGCGATGGTGATGGCGCGCCCCTCGCGGGTGCGCACGATGATTCCGCACCCGGCAGGGCATTCGCGGCAGGTGGACGCATAGTAGGTGCTTTGACCGGTTTGGTTGTATTCGGGCATTTGGGTGTAGGGGCGGCGCACCACATAGCGCGACATCGGGCCGCAGCCGGTCATCACCGCCGTGGCCGCCGCGCCCATTGCCGTGAGTTTTAGAAAATCGCGCCGAGAAATCTTCTCGCTCATGCTGTTCCTCGATTCAGGGCAGGGATTGATTTAGTAGTGGCAGGTGGCGCAATCCGAGAGGCGCACAAAGTCGTTCGGGCGCATACGCTGATGGCAGTCCAGGCACCAGCCCATGTTTTGGCGCGGCTGGGGCAGGGCCACCGTCATCTGCGAGACCGGGCCATGGCAGGTCTCACAGGCAATGCCGGCCTGGACGTGCGGCTGATGGGTGAATTTGACGAAATCGGGCTGGATCGCTACCGGCACCCAGGGGATGGGCTCATTGCGCTGGACGTAGCCGGCCAGTTTTTCCAGTTCGGGCGATTTCTTCTGCACCTGCTGATGACAGCCCCAGCATTTGGAGATGCCCGGCAGGCCGGCGTTTGGCCCCCACGCCGCCGCCGGGTGGCAGTAGGTGCATTGAGCCCCGAGCGCCACGTGAGTCTTGTGGGGAAAGGCAATCGGTTGTTCGGGGGGAATTTGGGAAAGGTAAATGCCGCTGGCGGCGCCGCCGAAGAGGATAAGCAAGACCAATGCCACCGCAATGCGCACGCCGCCGGATTGCCACCAGGGTTTCTTGACCTGCATCGTGTCTCTCTCCTTTGCGTTCAGGTTATTTACGCGCCCGCAGTATCCAAACCACGACCAGTAGAATTCCGACCAATAACGCCCCCAGAAGCAGGGCGAAGCCCAGGCTGGTCGCCATCGCGCCCAGGGCAGTAAGGATACCGGTGATGAGGTTCTGCGCCGGGCCGCCGGGGAGCGCAGCAGGGGTGGGTTCACGCCCGGCCAACGGCGGAGTCACCTGGGGTTCCAAGCCGCTGGGCAGGGTTTGAGCATAAGCCAGCACATCGCGGCCATCTTGCGCGCTCCACCCCAATTCCGCCCCAATGGGCATCTCCGGCACACGTGCCACTCCAAAGCGGGTGCGGTGCAGGAAGCGCCAGGGGTCTTGCGCTGCCAGTGAGGCCAGTGAGACCTGCATCCCCTGATAGCGGAAGGTGATCTTCTGCCCATCCGCGCCGTGGCACGCGGCACAGGTTTGGGTGTAGAGCGCTTGACCATGGGCTACATCGCCCCCGATCACCTTGCGGCTGACCAGGTCTATGTAGTCGCGGTCATCCACCACGCCCTCGCGGAGGAAGGTCACCAAGGCCTGGATCTCCGTCGTGCTCAGGTAAGGGGAGAAATCATGCTCGGGGTCGGGACTGCCGCTGAGGATGCGGGTGAGCGCTGCAGCGGGTAAGGTGCGCGCAGCATAGACGCCGGGAAAACCGGTGTAATTCGCGCCGCTGCCCCAGGCGCCGTCCTTGCCCTGGTAATCCCAACCGTGGCAGGTGACGCACCGCCAGGTCTCCGCCCCACTGAGGGTGTTGGTGGTTTGACGTGCCCAAATCGGGTGACTGCCGGAGGGTGGGGTTACGCCCTTGACTTCGCTCCAATCATCGTAGAGGCGTGCTCCCAGCACTACCTCATCGGTCGGCACGGGAGTTTGTGCCTTGACCTGCCCCGCCTGGTAGCCTACCATCAGCCCCGCGATGACGATCAGAACGATTGCCCAACCAATGCCAGGTTTCCTCATAGCCCGCTCCATTTGCCTGCATGCGCAAGATCATAAGTGGAGGTAGTTTGCCCCCCTTGGATGATTATACATAAAGCCGAAGATTAAGCCTGCGTTAAGGGCGGGTGATTTTTATTAACCCGCGGTGGGAGGATGATGTGCGTGGGGGTGGGGCAAACATCCCAGCCGGCGCATGAGGGGAATGATGGTCATGCCCTGGCCAAAGATGGAGAAAGCCACCACGCCGAAAGCAACGGTGGTCACGAGATCACGACCGGCTACGGTAGTAGGCAGGCTCAGCGCCAGGGCGAGGGCAAGGGTGCCGCGCATGCCGCCCCAGAAGAGGACATGCTGATGAGCCGGTTTGATGCGCAGGGGCGTGGGCGAAAAGAGCGCCGCCAGAGGATAAACCGATGCCGCCCGCCCCACCAGCACCAAGAGGCTGGCCAGGGCGATTGGCCCCAGCGTGTGCAACAGATCCTGATGGGCTTCGCGCATCCCGATCAAGATGAAGATGAGCGAATTGACCAGGAAGGCAGTGAACTCCCAGAACGATTCCACCGCGTCGCGTCCGCGCGCCGAGATCGAACCCAGTGCGCCCAGGTTGCCGATGAGCAGGCCGGCGGTGAGCGACGCCAGCACCCCCGAGCCCGCAAAGCGCTCGGCGAGTAGGAAGGAACCATAAGCGGCGACTGCGGTCAGGGTGATTTCAACCAGGTGATCTTCGGTGCGCCCGGCCAGCAGTAGGATCCCCCCGCCCACCAACGCGCCGCAGAGCACACCCAGGCCAACGGTGGTCAGCAGTTGCTGAAGCGCCAGCAGGGGGTTGCCGGTTTGACCTTCGATCACCCCCATGACCAGGCCAAAGAGCACCGCCGTTGTGCCATCGTTGAAGAGGCTTTCGGCTTCGACCAATAAGCGCAACCGCCCGCGCACGGCGGCTTCTTTGAACATGGCAATCACGGTGACGGGGTCGGTGGCGGCGATAAGCGCACCCAGCAGAGTAGCCATCGGCCAAGCCCAATGGGCCAGGTACACCATCCCCAGCGCAGTCACGGTGGCGGTGAGCAGCACGCCTAAGGTGGCCAGGCTGAGGATGAGCACAAAGTCGCGTTTGAGGTCGTGCCAGCGCAGGTAGAGCGCCGCCTCGAAGACCAGCGGGGGCAGGAAGAGGGTGAAAATCAGGTCGCGGGTGAGGGTAATTTCGGAAAAGCGGGGGAAAAGCGCCAGTGCCAGCCCGGCCAGCACCAGCCCCACCGTGTAGGGTAAGTGCAATCGCCGCGCCAGCATCGCCACCACGGCCGCCACCAAGAGCAAGAGCGCCACACTGGCCAGGGTGAGTTCCATATTCTGATTCTAACCCCAAGAGGGGGAGAGGTGAGCGACAAGGGTGGGTGAACCGGCCAAAGCCGAGGGCAAGTCATTTTGCAGTATAGCACGGGGATGATCTCCGCGTGGGGGCTGGGGGCGCGATATTTTGCCGACATGGACGGAGGGAACGCCCCGCCAGGGGCGTCGGCCTGAGAGGGCTTCGCAGAGGCAGCGCGGGGGTTCGCCCCTGCGCGGGAATGGGGGTAATGTGCGCACAGGGCAAAAAAAGAAGAGCTGCACCGTTTTCACGCAGCCCTTGACAAAAAGGACGGTGGCTTAATACCCTTGTGGGCATTGTGTCTTCTAAAAGGGATATTTCCTCGTGACTGGTTCAAGGGTAATGTTCCTAATACATGTCATATATAGTTGCGGTGTTCATTGATCGTCGTTGGCTCTGTTTTGACCAAGATCGTCTCTGGTAACATTATCTTTTGAGCCCACCATCTAGTAGCATTTTAGGTGAATCAACGCTCAACTTGTCATAACGCTTAACTTATGATAAGATAATTTTGCACAGCGGCGACATCCTCAGGCAGGAATTCCTCAATGGTGAGGGCTTCCTGTTATTTAACTCTGAAAGACCGGGTTTTCGCGATACTCCCAACTCACACAGGACATAGAAACCGAAAGGGAAGGTGCCATGCATAACACATTCCTGACCCGCGAGGGCTATAAGAAACTCCAGGAGGAACTTGAATATCTGCGCACTCAACGCCGCCAGGAAATCGCCCAGCGCCTGCATGAGGCGATGGAAGGTGGTGAACTGATCGAAAATGCCGAATATGAAGCGGCAAAGAACGAACAGGCGTTTGTTGAGGGACGGATCAAAGAACTCGAGATCCTGCTGGCCACGGCGCGCATTGTGGAAGAGGTTCCGGCCGCCGATACGGTTCAAATTGGGTCGCGGGTGACGGTGCAAGAGGAGGGCAGTGACACCCCTGAGGAATATATTATTGTCGGGGCCGCTGAGGCTGATCCAACGGTGGGCAAGATTTCCAATGAATCACCGCTGGGTAAGGCACTGCTCAACAAGAAGGCGGGCGACATCGTGCAGGTTGATGCGCCGGCGGGATCGCTGACCTTCCGAATCCTCAAGGTGGAATAAAGTATGGGGTAGCCAGAGCGCCCCGCCCGCAGCGCGAAAACCAAAAGGGCGGGGCTTTTTTATGAACAGAAACTTTTCAAAGAGGGTTGACGATGGAATTATCCGAACTGGAAAAAATACGGCTGAAAAAAGTCTTTGAACTGCGCGCCAATGGGATTGAGCCCTATCCGACGCGCGCTAACCCAACCCATTCATCACAGGAAGCCATTGCCGCTTTTGAAGCCGCGGAGAAACAGCCAAACCCGACTCCGGTAGAAGTGACGTTGGCCGGGCGTCTGCGCGCTATCCGTCCTATGGGCAAGGTGGTCTTTGCCCATATCGAGGATGGGGCAGGGCGGATTCAACTCTTCTTTCGCGTCAATGAACTGGGCGAGGAGCAAATTCGTCATTTCACCGATTATTACGATCTAGGGGATTTCATCGAGGCCAGTGGGGTGATGTTTCGCACCCGCACCGGCGAGATCACTCTGCATGTGCACCGCTTTCGCATGCTGGCCAAAGCCATCTCGCCCCTGCCGGCGGCGAAGGACGAGGTGGTAGATGGTCAAGTGATCCGCCACGCTACGTTAAGCGATCCGGAATTGCGCTACCGCCAGCGTTATGCCGATCTGGCGGTCAACCCTGAGGTGCGCGAGATCTTCCGCAAGCGCGCGGCTATTGTGCGTGCCTTGCGCGAATTTTTAGACCAACGCGGCTTTCTGGAAGTCGAAACCCCGATTTTGCAACCCATTTACGGCGGGGCGGCGGCGCGTCCGTTTGTGACTTACCACAATCAACTCAAACAGCAACTCTACCTGCGCATCTCGTTTGAACTCTACCTAAAGCGCTTGCTGGTCGGGGGTTATGAACGGGTGTATGAGATTGGACGCGACTTCCGCAATGAGGGCGTTTCCTTCAAGCATAACCCGGAGTTCACACAACTTGAGTTCTATATGGCTTATGCCGATTACCTCAAGGTGATGACGCTGGCCGAGGAGATGCTGGCTTACGTATGTGATCGCGTCCTGGGTACACGCCGGGTGACCTTCAACGGTCAGGTGATTGATTTCAACCCACCCTGGCGGCGCATCTCACTGCGTGAGGCGTTGCTTGAAGCCGTCGGGATTGACATTGCTCAGCATCCTACAACTGAAAGCCTGGCCGAAGCCATGCGTCAGAAGGGGCTGGCGGTGAAGCCCAACGCACCCCGGGGCAAGTTAATCGAGGGCATGTTGGGTGATTTTGTCGAGCCTAACCTAATTCAACCTACCTTTGTTTACGATTATCCGCGTGATATTTCGCCCTTGGCTAAGAACAAGCCCGATGACCCCAACACGGTTGAGCGCTTTGAAGGCTATGTAGGTGGCATGGAACTGTGTAATGCGTTTACGGAATTAAATGATCCACTGGAACAAGAAAAGCGCTTCCTCGAAATGGGACGCACCTACGAGGCCGAGGATGAAGATCGTCACCCCATGGATGAAGACTATCTGCGGGCGATGGCCTATGGCATGCCCCCGAATGGGGGATTTGGGATGGGGATTGATCGCCTGGTCATGCTTTTGACCGACCGGCGTTCGATTCGCGAGGTGATTCTCTTCCCACACCTGCGCGAACGTGAGGACGAATAAAAATACGTGGTTGAGGTGGGGTGGCAGGCTGTTGCCACCCCAAATCTTAAAAAACGCCCAAGTGCTTGACATAGAACATACGTTCCTCTATAATAAGACTAAATCAGAATAGAACAGGCGGTCAATAATGGCGCCCAAGGAGGAAGGGCCATGGTAAAACCCAGAAACGGGCTCAGCGAACGGCACAAGCGCATCCTGCAATTTATTGTGGAGTATCAGCGCCAAAATGGCTTTTCGCCCTCAATCCGCGAAATCGGCGATGCCATCGGTGTTGAATCAACCTCCCTGGTGAATTATTATCTCAACCAACTGGAAACGCTGAAATTCATCCAGCGTGAGCGTTCTATCTCACGGGCGATTCGCGTTTTGCGCCCTCTGCCGGCGGAGGGAGGGAGTCGGCGAACGCTCTCTCTACCGACCTGGCAGGAAGATTTTCTGGCCTTTCCGCTCATTGGGCGCATTGCCGCAGGTTTCCCTCTCCCGGCCGTGCCGCAGGAAATCACCGAAGATTATGAGATGGTGCATGTCGCCAGCACCGATTTTCCGGCGCGGGTGCCGCGGGATAACGTCTATGCTCTGGAAGTCCAGGGCGATTCGATGATTGATGCCCTAATCTACGACCGCGACATTGTCTTGATTGAATATGCCCAGGATGCCAATAAGGGCGATATGGTGGCGGTGTGGTTTGATGATACCAATGAGACCACGTTGAAATACTACGAACCCGAATATGATCGCTATGGTCGTTTGCGCAGTGTCACCCTGCGCCCTGCTAATCCGACCATGCAGCCGATCAAGGTCGAAAATCGCCCTATCCGTATCCAGGGCAAGGTGGTCATGGTGATTCGCAAATATCGCCAGTGAGCCCCAATTTAGGCTTTAGGATTCAGGGGGATCATCGTTATCGTTCCGGCGACGTAGAATAACGCTCAAGGTGCCTCCGATCACAATAAGCACCAGAATAGCGCTTCCCAGGATGATGCCGTTGGTCTGGGTGGCGTTTTCCAGTAATTCCGCCGGCAGGGGTGTGGCGGTAGGCTCGCCTTGGTCTTCAATCATTACTGGTGTTGGGGTCGCCACCAATGTGGGGGTAAGAGCAGCCGTTACAGAGGGGGACGGTCGAGGGCTTTTCCAGGCTTGCGCCCCGACCAGGAAGGCGAGGATGAGCAGGACGTAACTGCCAAAACGTAGATAGGGATAGAAGGCGCGCAGAGTCTGACGGTTCATCATCGGGGTCTAGGGTCGGCGAAGTTGTTCCACAGCGGCATTGGACGCCGTTAAGGGATCGGCTTGCTGTTTGAGCACCTGTTGCGTGGCAAAGGATAATACCGGGCGCAGGCTGTCCAAGATGGGGTTAGGTGGCATGATATGCGCGCTTAAGATGATTTGACTGAGGGCATCACGCAGGTTGGCGTCGGTCCAGGCGTTTAGTACGCTCAGCCGGGTAGGTAGATAGCCTGCGGCTTGTGACCAGGTGGCCAGAAAATCTGAGGCGCTCAGGTAAGCCGCCAGACGTGTGCTGAGCACTCGCCGTTGAGGATCGGGATCCGAAATCGCCCATACCCACCCGTTGGCGAGGGTGTAGGCATGGCCGTTGAGTGCGGGAATGGGATGGATAACCGCATCGGCGGGTAAATCGGTGAGGTAATTGGAACTCCAGGTCAGCGCTCCATCGGCACGGCGCTCGAGGAAGGTCTGCCAGACTTGCCCATCGCTTTGCAGTGTGGTGACCCAATTGGGGAAAACCCCACGCCGCGCACCTTCGGTGTAAAGGGTGAACACCTCAGCCAGTGCTTCCGCTTCTAATGTGGGCAACCCTTGCTCGTTTTGCACCTTGCCCCCGGCGCCGAGGTAGAGCACCAGCGTGGTCAAGGCGTCGTTACCGGCGAAGGCGATGGCACGCCCGCGCGTGAGCAGGTCTTCCCACGAGGTGGGTGGGGCGCCCAGTGCGGTGGGACGGTACACCAGAGTGTAGGCATCGCCGGCAAAAGGCAGTCCGAAAAGGCGTTCCTGAAGGGTGCCCAGACTGCGGGCGTACCCTAACCAGTCCTGATCTAATCCTTGGGGAAAGGCGTCATCGAGAGGATAGATCAACCCCTTAAGCGCGGCGTTCTCTAAATCGGCACGGCTGAGGGCAACCACACCGGGCACGGCGGCGGGGGCGGCGGCAGATGCGGCGGCCAAGGAATCCAATAATCCGCCCGGCCCACTGCTGGTTTTTACCCGCACCTTGACGATCACGCCTGGGTTTTCGCTCATAAATTGGAGCAGGCGCTGTTGTAGTAACTGCGCCGCGGGTGTTTCGTTGGCGGGGTCAAATTGGGGCGGCAGCCACAGTGTGATGATCACCGGCGCTGTGGCCGCCGGTGGTGTGGCGGTAGGGTTGAGCGTCTGGGTGGGCGTGGGGATGAGCGGCGGTGAGGGGGTAGGGCTGGCGCCGACGGGATTAGGAAATGACCAGGGAAGTCCTTGACAGGCGGCCAGCATCCCCCCCATGATGCCGATAATCAACCAGGACAGCCAACGCCTCATTGAGCACTCGACCTGTGCGGTCTCAAAAGGTTCAACCCAGGGTAATGGGGTTAGAGAGCAAGGCCACCAACAGGGCTACCGCGTTTTGCACATCGTCGTAATCCACCATCTCGGAGGGGGAGTGGATATAGCGGCAGGGGATGGAGAGACAGCCCGAGGGCACGCCGGCGCGCACCAGTTGGATCGCGCGGGCGTCGGTGCTACCCCCATCGAGCACCTCTAATTGGTAGGGGATATTCGCCTTCTCGGCAGTTTCTACCATCCAACGCACAATGCGCGGGTCGGCCAACATTCCACTATCGCGCACCTTGATGGCCGGCCCTTTGCCCAGCGCGACCGCCATTTTGATCCCTTTGGGGGTATCGCCGGTGAGGGTGACATCAACCGAGAGGCCCAGTTCGGGGTCAATGCCGAACGCGGCAGGGGTGGCGCCGCGCGTTCCCACCTCTTCCTGGGTGGTGAAAACCAGATAGATTTCGTTAGGGGTGTTACCCAAGCGGCGCAGGGTTTCGATTTGAATGGCGCAGGCGATGCGATCATCCATGGCTTTGGCCACCAGACGCTTGCCTAAATCGAGGAAGGGGCGCTCAAAAACTGCTACATCCCCTACCTTGACCGGACAATCGGCTTTAGAGGTGGCGCCAACGTCAATGAAGAGTTTATCAAAACTATGAACCCGATCCATACTTTCGAGTTTTTCGCCCCCGATGACGCCGCGCACCCCGTTGATAAACTGCACACGCCCACCCAAACAGGTGTGCGGGCGTACGCCCCCAATGGTCGTGAAGCGAACAAAGCCGTCATCCTCGATATGGGTGACAATGACGCCAATTTCATCCATATGGGCGGCGGTCATGATGCGCAGCCCGCCCTCGCGTTTCTGCCCTTTGCGCACAATCAGGTTACCCAAGGCATCCACGCGGATTTCATCGGCGTAGGGTGTCACTTCTTCTTTGATCAGGTCGCGCACGGATTGTTCGTATCCGGAAGGACCAGCGGCTTCAACCAGTTTGCGGATCAGTTCTTTCATGGTATCTCCTTGGAGAGCGGAAATTATGAGCGCTCCGGCGCTAGTATGTCCGGGGTTAGGGCTTGTAAGGTGTGAAGCATTAGGTTAATCGTATTTGCCCAATCATCCAGGCGGGCAACGGCGACCGCACTATGGGCATGGCGAATGGGTACCGAAACTGAAGCACTGGGGATGCCACTGCGCTGGCGGTGGATGGCGCCGGCATCGGTGCCGCCGCCCCCGGGCTGGCGAATCTGATACGGGATATGGTGGGCAGCGGCGGTTTGCAGCAGAAACCGCACCAGACGCGGGTCCGAGAGGGTAGCGCCATCGGCTACATAGACCGCTGGCCCGTGCCCCAAGCGGGCATTATAGGCGGTATTCTCACTGCCGTCCCACGTGGGGAGGTCGTTGGCAGGGGTGGCATCCAGGGCAAAAGCCAAGTCGGGGTTGAGCGTATAAGCCGCAACCCGCGCGCCGCGCAAACCAATCTCTTCTTGCACGGTAAATGCCGCCTGAAACTCGAGATGAGACGGCGCCCGTTCCAGCAAGGTGATCAGGGTGGCTACCCCTAGACGATCGTCCAGGGCTTTGCCCATGACGCTTGGTCCCACCACCTTGAAGGGCGTAGCGAACACGGCGCGGTCGCCGGGTTTGGCTTTTTTACCGCCTTCTGGGCCTAGGTCAATGCGCAGACTCTCGGCGGCAATGGCGGACTTGCGTTCCTCAGGCGTGGTTAGGTGAATTGGGCGCGCGCCGATTACCCCCGGCAGGCGGTCTTTGCCGACCCAGACGGGTTTGCCGGGAAGTTGACGCGGATCAATACCACCGACGATCTCGAATTTGTACAGCCCACCTTCTTCTTCATCCACGATCATCAACCCGACCTCGTCCATGTGGGCCGCCAGCATCACCCGCAGGGCCGGCTCGCCGTGGGCTTGTTTGATCGCCAGGACGTTCCCTAGCGCATCAACTTTCACCTCGTCGGCCAAGGGCTTGACCGCTTCGAGCACAATTTTGCGCACTTCGCCTTCATCACCTGAGACACCGCAAGCGTTGGAAAGACGTTCTAGCAAATCTAGGGGCAAATTTTGAGGGTCCATAGGTCAATCTTCCCAGGAAATTTTGGCCACAAAATCGGCTTCCAGGCCGGTGATAAATTCTGCCAGTAGGTGCCCGGTGCGCTGAATGTCTTTGAGGGAGACCATCTCCACCGGAGTATGCATATAACGCAAGGGGATGCTGATCACCATGGTGGGAATGCCCTCGGCAACCACCTGCATGGCAATGGCATCGGTACCCGAGTGGCGCGGCATGACCTCAACCGCGTGAGGAAGATCAAGGCGTTCGGCGAGGTTCTTGAAGGCTTTGAACAATGCCGGGTGGATATTCGGACCCCACCCCAGCACCGGGCCTTTGCCCAATCCGAAGGCACGGTAATCCTGATTCACCCCGGGCCCGCGGGCATGGGTCACATCCACCGCAATGGCGAGATCGGGGCGCAGGTTGAAGGGCGAGGTCCAGCCCCCACCCAGGGTTTCTTCTTCCTGCACCGTCGCCACGGCCCAAACATCCCAAAAATGACGGCGGTGTTGAAGTTCTTCCAGGCAGGCGGTTAACGCCGTGACCGAAGCACGGTTATCCAGGCTGTGACCGACCAAGGTGTCCCCGCCTAGTTCGAGCGGCGGTTGGGCAAAGGAAACCAAATCGCCCACTCGCACCAGGGCGCTGACTTCTTCGGGGGTCAAGCCGGTATCTACAAACAGATAATCCATCTCAATGGCGCTTTTCTCACCCAAGTGGGGCGGGAGCAGGCGCGGCGAGGGTTGCAGAATGACCCCGGGCAAGTCGCGCCGACCGTGTACAATCACCGGTTGACCGGGCAGAATGCGTGCATCTATCCCCCCTACCTCGGTAATGCGAAGGAAGCCATCTACGATTTGGCTGACCATTAACCCAATGGCATCCATATGAGCGGCGATGAGCAAGCGAGGACGGGGTTCGGCGCCTTGCCCGCGGCGCAGGGCGTGTAGGCTGCCCAATGGGCTGACGCTGATTTCGTCTGCCAACGGGCGCCAGGCGTCGGCAATGGCTTCCCGCACCGGGGTTTCGTAGCCCGATAGACCGGGAAGCGAGATCAAACGCTTAAGCAAGTCCTTGGTGTTTTCCATAGGCCTCTACATAGGAATAAAGGGATTAAGGGGATGGAGGTGTATCCGATGGCGTCAGAGTTGGCGGCGGTGAGGGGGTTGCCGTCGGCTCAAGAGTCGGGGAGGGCGAAAACGTGACGGTGGGGGTGGGCGTTTCGGTGCGTGGAGGCGGGGTAAAAGGGGTGAATGTCTGGGTGGGCGTCCAGGTCAAGGTAGGGGTTTCCGTGTATGTTGGAGTGAACGTTGAACTGGGCACGAGAACGGTTGGGGAGAGCGTGCCCGGAGGGGCTGGGGTTAGGGTCTCAAGGGTCAACGTCGCAGAAGGGGTGGGGGTGCTTTGGGTGAGGCGCGTGCCAACCTGAAGAATCACCAAGCCAAGGCAGTAGCAAGGCAGCGTCGCCAGAATGATGATGACCAGGATGGAGCGAATGCGCTTGCGTCGTTCGAGGGATGAAGCCATCGAAGGTGCCTCCAGCGTGTTTCATCATATCACGGGGTGGGATGGATGGCAAGATTGATCACACGGCTGAGAATCCCTCCCTGTAACTCAAGCGGGCTGTGTTATACTTTTTATGTTGCCAAAGATGACTAAAAGAGCGATTGATCTTCGGCGGAGGGAATTGAAGGGATGAAAACATTATTGCTGATGCGTCATGCCAAATCCAGTTTTAAAGATGGCAGCATGCCCGATTTCGAGCGTCCCTTGAGCAAGCGCGGGGAGAAGGACGCGCCGCGGATGGGCAAACTACTGCGTGAAAAGGACCTGGTGCCTGACCTGATCATTGCCTCTTCGGCGGTGCGGGCGAAGGCAACCGCTGAACTGGTAGCCGAGAAAAGCGGCTATAAAGGTGAGATTTTGTATGTGGAAGATCTTTACTTGGGTGAGCCGGCGGCCTATCTGGATGCTCTGCGCAATTTGGACGATGATGTTGAAACCGTGTTGATCATTGGGCATAATCCAGGGCTGGAAACATTGCTTCAAATCCTAACCGACAAGGTGGAATCCCTTTCTACTGCGGCAATTGCTCATTTGGAGGTTCCACTGCGCACCTGGAAGGCCCTGGATACGGCGATCATTGCTACTTTAAAACATCTCTGGCGCCCGCGTGACCTTTAAGCCGGGCTTCGCCGCGGCTTGATCCGAATCTCGTGCACCAGGCGCTGGGGGGTGTGGTAGTAGCGCAGGATCTGTTGTGCCGTATCAATCTCATAGGTGCCATCTGAGAGGTTTACCTCAATCCCCTGGGGGTAGTGATACGTAGGCACGAAAATCTCAGTCGGCGCGTCCAGGTTCGGTTCATGGCGGAAGACGTAGTGAAATTTTCTCCGCCGATAATCGAATTCTAAACTCAGCGGTTCTCCCGCGGTCTTCATGGGGTAAGGACGGATCACCGCTTCTAAGGCGCGCCCTCCCGAGTAGGGATCTGCGGGATCCCGTTGCTGGTCGCGGCTGAAAATTGAAAGATCCTCATCGTTCCACAAATCGCCGTAGGCGTTGGTGTTGTCGGGAGTGTAGTTCCAAAGGGTATAACTCAGCAGGTTGTCTTCCATAGCACGGAGGGTGCGATCCATCGCCTGGGCGTGGATCTTGAAGTTTCCGTCGCGGAAGGCGCGTTTGTGATCCAAATCAAAGGGAAT
Organism: uncultured Thermanaerothrix sp.; assembly: GCA_964427505.1. GTDB lineage: Bacteria > Chloroflexota > Anaerolineae > Anaerolineales > Anaerolineaceae > Thermanaerothrix. The sequence goes on along the minus strand of CAYRUO010000004.1, from coordinate 266,473 downwards.
GCCGCATTCGCCGATGATCACCGGTACATCCCCAAGGTAATCGTGGGCATGGCGCCTGAATTCTGCCAATTGGTCGGCGAAATTACGGCGGATAAACGGCCAGAACACCACCTTGCCGCGTCCTCGATTATCGTAAGCCAGCCAGGGCAAATGGCGTTTGAGATAGAGAGTCAGCCCATCATACCAGTGCGGGGCATAAACCAGTCCCTCCGGGCGGTCGCGATCCCAAAGCGGTGGGGGCTGATTGACCTCGGGTTCGATAAAGATCAAGGCCTGAGGATGCACGGCGCGCACGGTCTGGACGAACTGCCGGTAAAAGGGGAGCAGGCAGTCCTGACCAAAATCTACCCGCTTTCCGTTGACCTGGGTGAAGTAGTCCGGGCGCAGGAGGCGAGGGTTGCCGTTGGCATCCATATCCCAAACGCCGTGCCGGCGCCAGATACACGCATAGCCATCGCGCCAGGCCCGCACCCCTTGGGGGTCAATGGTGATACGGCGTGCCACCCGGCTACCCAAAAGGCCGGTCTCGAAAACTTCCACAGTTTGTGCCAAGCCTTCCCCCAGAGCCATGGCTTGGAAGGGAGTGGGGGTAACGCCCTGGTGGAGCAGGCCGTTATGCCGGCTCAAATCCGGCCAGCCGATGTAACCCGGCAGAGGTTCGTTCATGATGTCATAACCGAGCACGTTGGGCAGATGCGCCAAGCGCTGGGCCAAGCGTTGCACTGCGGCCAGGTAATGCCGCTGTAGATAATCTTGGATGTTTTCGCCCTCGATGGTGCATTGAGGGGCAAAGAGCCGCCCGCCGAAGAAAAGGGTAAACATGGTTGCGGCGGCCAGTTTGGTGGCGTTGGTCGGCCAGATCATGCGGGGAAAGGGGTCGCCGTGAGTAGCGTGCACGATGGCCGCCGCGGTAGGGGCAAAGTGGTGCATGTCTAACCCGGCTACCTCGAGCGTCCAGCCGGGGGCGCCATCACCCCCGCTAAAACGGCTCCAGACATCCTGGTGAAAGTCCACAAACACCTGTAAGTCAAAAGCCAGTGCTTTTTCGAGCACCGCCGTCACATAGTCGAGATAATCGTCATCATAAAGGCCGGGGCCGGCATGTTCGATGGCTTCCCATGTGACCAGAAAGCGCACGCAGGTCATCCCCCATGTGCGCAGGCGTTCAAAGTGTTCAGCGGCTTCCTCTAGCGGGAAAGGGCGCCCGACGAAAGAGACGTTGCGATGCGCGAAGAACCCTTCACGCCGGTGGGTGGCGCCATCCGGGATGCGGGGTACTTTGCTACTCCCGCTCAGGTTAACGCCGCGCAGGATGTGTGTGCGCCCATGTTCATCTTTGAACCAGGGTCCGGCAATTAAAACGCCCATCGTGTACCCCTCAAAATCTATGGTTTCGCCGATCCGTATTTGCCCAGCATAGGTTATTTTACTCGTGTGGACGTGGGGCGCGTTTACCCACCGTGGCGCCGTACACCACAAACGCGGTGCTTCCATCCAGGTTGAGCGCCGGGTTGAGCGCATCATCGTCAAAAGCCCCGATGGCGCAGACGCCACAGCCCAGCCCTTCGGCGGCCAGATAGAGGTTCTGGCATACGTGCCCGGCATCCAAAAAGAGGTAGCGCAAGCCGCGCGCGCCATAGCGCCAGGTCATGCGTTCGGCCACGGCTACCCAGAAGAAGGTTACGGCGGAACTCAGAATATGTTCCTGCTCATAGCACGCGCGGTATAAGCGCTGGGCGATCTCAGGATCCGCCTCATAAGGCAGCAGGGCGTGGCGTAACGCCAGGTAGCGGTAGACACCCTTGCCCAATCCTGTAACCCGATTGACCAGAAGCAAGGTCTCAAAAGCGTGGCGTGCCCCGGCGGAGGGAACGGTGCGCAGGGTGGCCGGGCGCTTGGTCACCTGACGCACCCCTTGGGTTGCCCAAAGCAGCAAGGCTAATTCATCCAGCGTGAGAGGCTGTTCGGCATAGTGCCGCAAGGTGCGCCGTTGGGCCATGATTTGCCACAAATCGGCGGCAGGTGGCTTCAAGTCGTCTATGGAGGGCAATGGGATCAGGGTGGCTTGAGGGTCGTAGGGCCATTCCAGAGGCGGCTGAGGTAACCCTTGGTGCTGAGCGGTTTCGCCTACGGCTTGAGTCAGGCGCAAGGCAGTGAGTACGGCTTCGGGGATCATAAGGTGCTCCTTTCGACAAGGGGTTTGAGCATATGAAGATAATAAGGATGGCGTTGTGGTGTGGGTAAGGCAGTAAAACCGAGGCGTTCGTAGAGGCGCCGAGCGGTGAGGTTATCTGTTGCCACGATTAAGGCCAGGCGGCTTAGACGGGCGGCTTGAGCCAAGGCTTCCGCGAACTCGATCAGAGCCGTGGCAACGCCCTGACGTCGGTAGGCCTCATGCGTCGCCAGATGGGCAATATACAACGAATCCCGCGGGGCTTCGGGCCGCAAACCGAAGCCCATTTGGAAAAGTAGCCGCAGTCCGTTCCGGATAAAACGCCGTCCTTCCTGAAATGAGTAGGCGCGAAAGATGGGTCGGCGCAGTCCCAGGCTGAGGCGGAGCAGTTCACGAGCCGGGAAGGCTACTAATAACCCGGCGCGCTGGCCGGCGGCTTCGGCGATATAACTGACGGTGTAACTCATACGGTTGGCAGGGGAGGTAAAGAAGTAGCGCAGGACGCGGATTAACCGTTCTTCACTGCCTAAGCCGAAGAGTTCTCTCCCAAAGACACCCATGGTGCTGGCAAGCAGGGGTGCCGCAAAATCGGCATCCTCGGGGTTAGCAGGGCGGATGACAAGTCCGGAGGGGATCATGGAGCCGGCAGTTCGCGTTTGGGGAACACACGTCGGTAAAGCCAGTTAGCAAGGAAACGACTTTCGGGTGTGCGCAGCAGCCATAACCCCAGGCCGTAGACGCCAAGCCCAATGCCCAGCGCGATAAGAAGAAGCACGGCGTTATGCACGTGCTGGCCCCCCAGATGGATCCAGAGCATCACCCCTGCGGCCATGACGAGGGTGGCCAGGCCGCTGCGCCCCAGCGCGTCCCACAAGGGGCGTAAGGGCAAGCCGCGCAGTCGGCGGTGCATGAAGTAGAACAGCCCGAGCATTTCCAAGGACGTGGCCAGGGAATTAGCCAGCGCTAACCCGCCGTGGGGCATCCAACCAAGGTGGCGGAACCAGGACGCCAGAAGCAAACTCAACCCGATGTTGAGGGACATCGCGATCACCCCTATGCCGACCGGGGTACGGGTATCGTGCAGAGCGTAAAAGGCGCGGCTGAGCACTTCAACCACGCTGTGCCCCACCAAGCCAACGGCATACCAGAGTAGGGCCCAGGTCACCATCGCGGTGGAGCGTTCATCAAAGGCGCCGCCCTGATAAAGCAAAGCCACCAAGGGCTGACGGAGTAAGATCAACCCGAGGCTGGCCGGAAGGGCGAGCAGTAAAACGCCACGCAGGGTGGAAATAAGCGAGGCGCGCATGTCATCGTATTCGCCTCGGGCTACCTGGGCTGAGAGAATGGGCAGAGAGGCGATGCCGGCGGACTGGGCGATTGCCATTTGGGGCACGAGCATCAGACTGAATGCCAGCGCAATGGCCGAGACACTGCCCTCAGGGAGGCTGAGGGCAATGATCGTATTAACGACAAAGTTAAGTTGTACGACCGCAACCCCAAAGATGCGCGGCCCCATCAGGCGCAAAACCTCGCGCACTGCCGGTAGGCGGTGTCCAAGAGTCGGAATGAACCGCCCGTGCAAGCGTCCCAACGTCGGCAATTGCACGCCGAGGTGCAAACAGGCGCCCAGCACGGCCCCCCAGGCCAGGCGATCAATGCCCCAGGTGGAAGGAAAAACCAGCACGCCCAGGATCATACCCAGCGAATACATTGCCGGGGCGATGGCCGGCACCCAAAAGCGGCGGTGCGCATTGAGGATGCCCATGACCAAACCGCTGATGCCAAACACAGGGACGGTGAGCAAGAGGATGCGTAAGAGGTGGGTGGTGAGGGCTTCTTGACCCGGGTCTTGCCCCGGTGCCAACAGGAATAGTCCATGCCGAACGACCTGAGGGGCGAAGAGAGCCACCAGCAAACTGACCAGTCCGAGAATCAGGATGAGCCAATTGAAAATAGCCGAGGCCAGTTGCCAAGCCTGGTCACGGTCATCCTGAGTGAGCAGTGCCGTGAACGTGGGGATGAAAGCCGAGCCCAGGGCGCCGCCGGCCATCAGGTTGAAGAGCATCTCGGCGATGCGGTTGGCGGCGTTGAACGAATCCAGCGCGGCGCTGGTGCCGAACGTGCGATAAATGAGGATGCCGCGCACCAGCCCCATCAGGTTGCTGAGCAAAAACGCCACCATGATGGTCGTGGCCGCGCGGGCAATATGTCGGTTGGCTTGATTGATCTGGGGGGCATCTTGAGCGTGCATCAGCGCTGATGATAACATAATTTAGAGGCTGAGTCAGAACCAGAGGACAGGTGGGGTTGAGTATAATATCGTTGAGAGGCCGTCTGGAGGTTTTATGTTTCCCATAAAAGATACCGTTCGTTCGCGGTCGTTTCCTATCGTCAATTGGACGCTCATTATTTTAAATACCCTGGTCTTTCTGTTTGAGATGAGCCTTTCACCCCTGGGGTTGGAACGCTTCATCCGCGTTTTTGGGTTGGTGCCGGCCAAGTTTTCTTTGTTCAATCCTCTAACCTGGTATCCGTTATTCACCCACATGTTCCTGCATGGGGGATGGGTGCACTTTTTGAGCAATATGTGGACACTCTATATTTTTGGGGATAACGTTGAGGATCGCCTTGGCTCGGGGCGCTATCTGGTCTACTACCTTTTAGGGGGTATTTTTGCCGGCTTGATGCAGATGTTCTTCGGCGGTGCGCCCAACGTTCCCTCGATTGGCGCCAGTGGTGCCATTGCCGCCGTGTTAGGAGCATATTTCCTCTTCTTCCCCCACGCCCAAGTCATTACGTTTGTGCCGGTGTTTTGGATGCCTTGGTTCGTCAACATTCCGGCGGTGGTCTATTTGGGATTCTGGTTCATCTCGCAGTTGTTCTCTGGGTTGTTGGCGTTAGCCTTGCCCGCCGGTGCAACGGCGGGAGGGATTGCCTGGTGGGCACATATTGGTGGTTTTGTGTATGGACTGATTGTCGCGCGGCCCTTCAGTGCCGGGCGTCGCCCGCGGCGCTGGTATCTGGATGAATACTATCCCTGGTGATTTCACGAGGAGGCCCTATGGACTTGCTCAACTTATTCTGGCTCTTTCTGATCATCTCTTCCATTGCTCCGCTTTTTCGCCAGAAAATCATTGAGACCAACCGCTTGCAGTTGATGCGAAAAATCGAAGAGAAACGCGGTTCACGCGTGATTGCCCTGATCCATCGCCAGGAGAGCATGTCCTTTCTGGGCTTTCCACTGGCGCGCTACATTGATATTGACGATTCAGAGCAGGTTCTACGGGCAATAAAGATGACGGATGATAACGTCCCGATAGATCTGATTCTCCACACCCCGGGTGGTTTGGTGTTAGCGGCGGAGCAGATCGCCAATGCCCTTTCCAAGCATCCGGCCAAGGTGACGGTGTTCGTTCCGCACTATGCCATGTCCGGTGGAACGTTGTTGGCCTTGGCCGCCGATGAAATCGTGATGGATGAGAACGCGGTATTAGGCCCGGTGGATCCTCAGTTGGGGAACTATCCGGCGGCCTCGATCTTGAAGGTGCTGGAAACCAAAGACCGCAACCAGATTGATGATCAAACTTTGATCCTGGCCGATATTTCTCAGAAAGCCATCCAGCAGGTCAAGGCTACGGTGAAGCGCATTGCGTGCTGTCACTATCCGCCTGAAGTGGCTGAACGCTTGGCAGAGGAATTGGCAACCGGGCGTTGGACGCATGATTATCCGATTACCGTGGAAGAGGCACGGGAGTTAGGCCTCAATGTCAGCACCGACATGCCGCCTGAGATTTACCAACTGATGAATCTGTACCCGCAAACGCTTCAGCGCCGCCCTTCGGTGGAATATATCCCAATGCCCTATCCTGCGCGGCCGGGGGTGCCCGGTCGGGCCCCCCAGCAGGGGAATCATCAGGGCTAGTTTATGTGAAAGGAGGGTAGAATGAGCGATGAGCCAAAGCCTTTTGAGCCAGTTGACCTCAACCACGCGTCCTTTGATGCCTTAGTGCGTTTGCCCGGTATCGGGCCGGCGTTAGCCCAGCGCATCCTAGAGGCACGGCCCTTTAGCACACTGGATGATCTGGTGCGGGTAAGCGGCATCGGCCCGGTGTTGTTAGAGCGTTTGCGGCCTTACCTGGTCGTTTCAGCCGTGGAATCTGCGTTCCAAGACTTTCCAGAGGTGGGCGGCACTGCAGTTGAGCCGGAAGAACCAAGTGCAGAAAGACCGGTTGAGGCGTTAACACCCACGGTCGAATCACCGGATGTTACCAGAGGCGAGGAAGCGATCCTGTCTGAATCCCAATCGCAGGTTGAGGTTTCATCCATGCCTGAAAAAGCAGCCGCGGCTGAAGTTCAGGATGTGACGCCGCCGACGGAGGTGACCGATGCAACCCCGATGCCGGAAGGGGAGACGGGAGAAACGACGCCGGTGACCGAAGCCGCAGTACCTACCCCACTCGCCTCGTCCGCGGAAAAACCACTGACGCGGCGCGATCTGATCACTTGGGTGGTGGGGAGCAACCTGGTGACGTTGTTCCTGGCCGTGGTGCTGGCGTTACTTTTCCTGGGGTTGATCAACGGAACGCTTCGTTACACCTCGTTGGCACAGTTCCGCCAGTTCCGGTCCGAGGTGACCTTGCTGTCCGAACGTGTGGACCGGCTGGAGCGCAATTTGGATACCATGACGGCGCGTGTGCAGGCATTAGAGAGTTTAAGCAGTCGCGTGGCGGGGCTGGAAAATGAAACGGCAACGTTGTCAGATGCCTTGGACCAGGCGCGTGAGGATATCCAAGCCGTTCAAACGCTGGTCAAGGGATTCGACCAGCGCCTCAGCGCGGTAGAAGCCACCAGTGCTCGCTTCGAGCGTTTCTTATCCGGACTGCGGCAGTTACTAATGGAAACCACCACCGGAACGGAGGAAGCGCCATGAGCACCTCACCGTCAACCAGCGGTGCCGGACAAGCGGTGCGCGCCTTCATAAGGGCCTTTTTGCGCCTATTGGTGGTGATCGTGTTGGGCCTGTTGGTGGGAGCGGCGGCTTATTTTGGTTCAGTCTTCATCTATCAGCGGGCGATCCTGCCGGCAGAGGAAAACACAGCGCGCTTGAATGCCTTGGAAACCGAACAGACGGGGCGGTTTGCACTGCTCAATGAGCAGGTAGCGACCCAAGAAGCCCGATTGCAAACGCAACATGCTTTCGCCTATAACATGATCATCACGGCCACGTTACAACTGGCTACCCAGGCCGCCCAGTTAAGCGCGTTGGAGCGTCAAGTCACCTACCAGGGGGAGTTGATCGGCGAACTGGATGAGGATACGGGATGGTTGAAAACCCAGGTGGCGGCGCTGAGCACGCCTCTGGCGGCCTGGGACGGGCGGCTTGCAACGTTAGAAGCCCAGGTCGGGCGCGAAGGGGTTGCGAATGATATTGTATCCCTGCGGGTCGCGTTACATGTGTTACGTGCCCGTCAGCACCTGATAGCGGGAAATTACGGCTTGGCACAAGATGAACTCAACCAGGCGCGGGATTGGTTGCTCCAATTGTGGGAGCGAGTGCCCGAAGGACAACAGGCGGCCGTACGTGTCTGGATGGATCGGCTGGATCTGGCGATGGCAAATTTACCCACCCTGCCGGTGCTGGCCGCCGAAGACTTGGATATTCTCTGGCGTTCGCTCATGGCCGGTTTTCCGGCCACTGCTGTAACTCCGACGCCACTACGCACGCTATCCATGACATCGGCGGCAACACAGCCTGTTGGGACAATGACCCTCGTCTCACCGACCGGCACGTTGACCCCTCAGCCTACCCCTGTGCTCCGACAAAGTCCCTCACCTTCACCGACCCCTTCACCGCGTTCACCTTAAGCCAAGGCTTTGGCTCTAAAAATTCATAGGAGGTCACGATGAGCACGATACCTGAACCCATGGAAGAAGCACCAAGTAGTGGTGCACCTGAGGTTGTGCCAGAAGTTCCCGGTCCAGAAGCAGAGACACCTGAGGTGACCCCACCCAAACCGCCGCGTCGGTGGTGGCAAAAGGTACTCACCTGGCTGTTAATCGTCCTGGCGGCATTTTTGGCCGGCTTTGGGGTGGCTTTCTTTGCGCTCTATTTCCCGCTACAGCGCGAAGCCGCCGCGATGCGCCAGGAATTGACCACCCTGCGCCAGGATTATGAGAAAGCCAGCACCGAATTAGCCTCACTGCGCGCTGATTATCAGCGGGTGGAAGAAGCCCTGGCGGCGGGGCAGATGGACATGGTTTTGAGCCGCTTGATCAGTAATGTAAGTTATGCCCGCTTAGCGTTGATCACCAAGGATAATCTGACTGCTCAGCAAGAGTTGAGCGCCGCCGAAGCACGGCTGAAAGACCTGGAGCCCTTGCTCAACGATCCCCAAACGATGCAGGCACTGCAAGAACGCTTCAAGACCATTCGCAGTAGTTTGAGCAGTAATCCCAACAAAGCCCTGGAAGAACTGCGCTTGTTGAGCGAGAATCTGGCGCGGATACGGATGCGTTGAATTTTTTAGTTCCAATACAACCACGAGAAGCAACGCCCCGGCTAGAAACCGGGGCGTTGGTCGTCCTGGTAAGGATGAGAATTGGGTCAATAGCGCAAGAAGGCGCCGATCATCCCGGCTTTCTCCAGATCAGGGTTGCGGTGAACGACTTCGACGTCGCCGCCACCGCGCATCACCCGGCTGACGGCAAAGTCCACGGCATCCGGGATTTCTTGCATGTCACCGCCGCAGGCCGGGCACGCCGTTTGCTGGCGTGAGGTGAGGTAACCGCACTGCGTACAGTGGTAAGCGGATTGCCCGAAACCCTCTAAGATCACCAGGGTCGTCACACGGTCTTCGTTGACGGCTTGCAGGGTATTTTCCAGGCCGATCACGGCGCCGCTGTTTTTGGCTGCCGCGGTAATCAGGTCTTTGATCAGTTGGGCTTCGCGTTTATTTTCGGCTTCTTGACCGACCTGCATGGCCTTGGCCAACACCTCGGCATGGCTGGCCGTCATATTCATGGGGAAGGTGCCCACGATCAGACTCTGCCAGGCTTTGGGTAATAACGAGCGAAAGAGCGCCACATTGTCGTCTGTACCACCAATCAGGATGCGGCGAATGCGGTTTTGCTCGAAGAACGAGACGGCAAAATCTACCGCCTCTTTCATATTGCGCTCAATCACTTCATCCACATGTTTAGTACGCCCGGCAATACCGCCGCGTGCTCCGGGTAAACTGGAGGCGCCGCCATGTTTGGTGCGTTTGACCGCCTCGCCCACGATGCCTTCCTGCTCGCGTAATTCGCCTAGGTGGAAGTGGAAGAGACGCGCACCCTGTTTGTCCACCAGGACGACGCCGTAACCGCCGTAGGAATCCAATAAATCGGCCAGGACACGCACGCTGGGACGGTCGCCGACATGCACCAAGTCGCGCACCGGCACGGCCAAAGCATAAGCCCGGAAGAACCCCTCTGGTACGCACGAGAAAACGGCAACCCCGCGACCGCTCCAGTCGTATTCCTGCATAATGTAGCGTTCAACGGCTTCTTCGTCCTGCGGGAGGTTCACCTTTTTGAGCATATTGCGCAGGCGCAGCCGATAGGAATCCTTATTCCCCAGGGTGGGGTCGGTGCTGAGGTAAACACTCAGTACCGGATGGGGCGAGGTGAACTTAAGCAATTCCCGCACATCCTGATCGGTTAACATGGCATCCTCCTGTTAAATGGGATTGGCACAACCGACAGAGCCAGCCGAAGCCCCGTTTCAGGGGCGCTTACCCAAGGTAACGCTCACCTCCTTCTCTTGATTGTCGCGGATAATGGTCAAAACAACGGTATCGCCGGGGCTTTTATGTTTCATCAAATAACTGAGCATATCGCTGAAAGCCTGCACCGGCTGGCCGTCAATGGCAATGATCAAATCGCCTCCCGCAGGCAAGCCGGCGAAGCGGGTGGGTTGACTGCCACCGCGCAGGCCGGCGCGATCCGCAGGGCTACCCGGTGTGACCGATACGATGTAAGCGCCCGTTTGGCGTGGCAAGCCGAGGGCTTCAATCTGTTCCAGGGTCAGCATCTCGCGACTGCTGATGCCAAGGTAGGGGTAATCGTATTTTCCCTGGGCAATCAATACCGGAACCACACGCCGGACGATGTTGCTGGAAACGGCGAAACCAATTCCGCTGTTCACGGGTTCGCCGGTGATGGTCGTGCCGGTAGTGCGGATGGCGCGGTTGACACCGATGACTTCACCGGCCAGGTTGAGCAGTGGCCCACCGGAGTTGCCGGGGTTGATTGAGGCATCGGTCTGGATCACATCGCCGGCGCTGAAGAAGGTGCCACCTTCAGCCTGGCGCAGGGATTCCAATGTGCGCCCCTTGGCTGACACAATCCCCACCGTCATGGTACCGGCCAATCCAAAGGGGTTACCGATAGCGATGGCCGTTTGTCCTACCCGTACCTGGTCCGAATCCCCTAAGGGCAGAGGAACTAAAGCGTCCGCCGGTACATCTACTTTGATTACCGCTAAATCTGAATCCAGGTCTTGGCCAATCACCTTGGCTCGCACTTTGAGCCCCGAGGCGAAGAATACTTCCAGCCCGCTGGCGCCCTCGACCACATGGTAGTTGGTCACAATATGTCCCTCATGGTCATAGACAAACCCGGAGCCCAGGCTTTCGATTTCGCCATCGGTGGTGGTAGCGATGAAGACCACCCCCGGCGCCACCCGCTCGTAGAGATTGGCCAGTAGTGCATCCCGTTCGGCGAATGACAGCGAGGCTTCGGTCATGAGGGTGGGAGTGGCTACCGGCCCTGAGGGTGGTAGGGTTGCCTGCTGAGTCGTGGATGACGTAGCCGTGGGCTGCGGTCTCAACTCAGGTAGGGTTGGGGTTAGGCGGCAGGCCAGAGTGACCAGAATTAAAACCCCAACTATTGCCATCCAGCCAAATCGCTTTTTCATTTACCGCTATCCTTTCTATCAGCCAATTAACTGCTGTGGCGGAGTTGCTCGAAGAGAGCCCGCTGCTGCGGCGTCAGGTGGCGCGGAAGTTCAACTTTGACCTTGACGTAAAGGTCACCATGTTTTTGAGGGTTGCGCAGGTTAGGCATACCCCGTCCGGAAAGGCGGAAGATCTGACCGGGCTGTGTGCCGGGGGGAATGGTCAAGATGACATCCCCGCCCAACGTGGGAACAGTGACCTGACCGCCCAGAACAGCGGTGTAGAGGTCTATGGTGACCTCGGTATAGAGGTCGTCGTCCTTGCGTTCGAAGCGTGGATCAGGCAAGACTTCGATGACCAAATATAAGTCGGAACGCTGACCATTAGGGCCAATGGGGCCTTGCCCGGCCAGACGGACTTTCGTGCCGGTGCGGGCGCCGGGTGGAATCTTGCCTTCTAAACGTCGCCCATCTACCTGGATCAGGCGGGTAGTACCGCGGTAGGCTTCTTCCAGGGTGATCTGAACCGGCTGTTCCACAGCCGGGGTGGCCTGGCGGGTGCGGCGGCCTGTGGTGCGGGTGGTGGTGCCGGGCATGCCGCCGAAAATGGCGCTGAAGAAATCGGAGAAACCACCCAGATCACCGAAGAGATCATCGAGGTCAATCCGGACGGTGCGCGTGCCCACCGGGCCTTGGGCGAACCATTCTTCCCAGTTGAAATCACCCGGAGCACCGCTCTGCTGCCAGCGGAAGTAGGATTCGCCTAGCGCATCATACCGTTTGCGTTTTTCGGGGTCGCCGAGGACTTCGTACGCCTCATTAATTTCTTTGAATTTCTCTTCCGCGGATTTATCGCCCGGATTGCGATCCGGGTGATACTTCATCGCCAGGCGACGGTAGGCTTTTTTGATCTCTTCTTCCGTTGCGTTGCGATCTACGCCGAGGATTTTGTAATAATCCTTATATTCCATACTTTCATTTTATGTCTGCCAACTCATTGGCGTCAAGATTACATCGAGCACTTCTTATAAAACGCTAATACATCCCTCTAACCAAATTGTAAAGCACCCGTAAGCCGATGAAGGGGTAGGAAACCCTTCCTCAGGCCTTTATTCATGCTATATTAAAAGCATGGCTCAGCCGCGGGAATACTTTTTAATCGTAGAGTCAGACCCATTGATCTGCGATCTGGTCGGACGTCAGTCGTTACAGGCCGCCGGCTACCGCGTTGAATATGCCATGGATGTGCCTACGGCCATTGCGAACGCGGTGCAGACGCTTCCGGATGTTATCTTATGTGACTTGGCGCTGGAAGGCTTGAGTAGTAAGGATCTATTGGTGGCGCTCCAAGCCCAAGGGGTGGATATTCCGGTTGTGTTGATTGCACCCAAAGGTTCCGAGGCCGACTTAATCCAAAACTTCCGCTTGGGGGCAGTGGATTATCTGCTTTGGCCGGCACGTGAGCCTGAGGTGCTGGCTGTGGCGGAGCGGGTGCTTAAGCAAGTCCGTGAACGTCGTGCCCGCGAGCAATTGGCGCAGGCTCTGCAACACACGAACCAGGAGTTGCAGCAGCGCTTGGATGAACTCCAAACCATCTTCAATATCGCCAAGGTGTTGACCTCCCTCACCCATCAGGGAGTTTTATTTGAGCAATTGTTGGAGCAGTTGATTAAAACCACCCGGTCGGACTTGGGATGGGTGTTGCTCAAGGATGAGGGGCGAAAGGCTCTCGTCTTGACCGCCGGCAAACATCTCCCCGCGTCGTTGATGGCACAGCGCAATCGTCCGTGGGAAGATGGGGTGAGCGGGCTGGTGGCGCTTTCAGGTGAATCGCTGGCGCTCCATGGAGAACCGCTAAAGCGTTTTCGGATTGCTGCGTTGGGACAGGCGGCTCTGATTGTGCCGATCAAAGCCTCGCAACAGGTGATCGGCATTGTGGTGTTAATGCGCAAAAAAGAAACGCCTTACCAACCGGCACAACAGCGTCTGGTTGAAGCCGTGGCGGATTTCGCCTCTATCTCGCTGGCCAACGCCCGTTTGTTCCGCACCCTGGAAGAGCGGGTGCGTTTGCAACAAGCCTTGATGGAAAGTGCTACCTTACGGGTGCGCGTGCTGGAGCAAACCTTGCAGCAAGTGCGCCTGCAGATGCGCGATGGGATTGAAAGGCAATTTCAGGCTTTGGAAAGCCTGAGCAAAGACCCGACGGCGCGGTGGAGCCCGGGTCAGCGTCAGGCACTGACAACCTGGCGCGAGAGCCTGGATGCATTGCGGGTGCTGGCCGGTTTGATCCCAGATGGTTCACGAGATGTGGCCGTGGCATCGGCCCAAGCCCAGGATTTCAACGCCTTGGTCAGTGAAGCAGTGCGTCACCTCTCGCCGCTTGTGCAGCAGAGACGGCAAGAGATTACCCTGGCGTCATATCCCCAGCCACTGCCTGTAAATGGGGATGAGGCTTTGTTGCGCTATGTCTTGGAAGGCGTGCTTACCTTAGCCATCGGGTTGAGTGAAAGCGGGCAGATCCTGGGGCGTATTTCTGAACAGCAGGGTGAAGCCCATCTAGAAGTAGAACTGCAGGCAGAATTAGACGATGAGCAACGCAGAGCCTTGCAAAAACAACCCTTTGAAGGCGGGGTGCCGATGCCGGCGCGTTTTCCCCGTGAATTGACCCCGGATTGGCGCCTAATTCAGCAAATTTTGAAGCAATGTCAGGGTAAAATTTGGCTAGAGTTTGTCGCTGCGCAGTCGTTGCGCTGGCACGTTGTGTTCCCTCTTGCCCGATCATCTATGGCCATCCAATCCTCTCCCGCAAAGGCCACTGAGATCCTATGACCCAGGTGAAGGACACCCACATTCTGATTGCTACGTCTGACGCGCAGGTTAACTACCTGTTAGAGCGGGTATTGCAAGCCGCCGGTTATTCTGTGGCCGTTTTCCAGGAAGAGGATAAGGTCTTTAACTATCTGAATACTCATCCGACTGGTTTAATCATTCTTTCGGACACCTTCAAAGGGAATAACCATCTTGATCTTGCGCGCAAGTTAAGCCGTGATCACCCCGAGGTGCCGATTTTGCTCCTGGTCAAGAAAGACTCGCCCGAACTACTCAAAGAAGCCCTGCACTTGGGGGTGAGCGATTACTTGAACCTGCCGCTTAAGTCCGAAGAGGTGCTCCGCGCGGTTGAAAACAACCTGATGCGTTCACAGCGGCTGCGCGAGTGGATGATGCTGGAGGCGCGCCGCTACACCGATCGGCTTCAGCGGCGGGTGGATGAATTGGAGACCTTGGCACGTTTGAGCCAGAGCATCACCGCCTCTCTCGATCCGGACGGCGTGCTCTCGGCCATTGTGGAAGCGGCGGTTGAACTGACCGGTGCCGAAGAAGGGGCGCTGTTACTGGTGGATGAAGAGACTGGCGAACTCTACATGCGCGCCTCTAAGAACTTCCAGGAAGATTTTGTGCGCACCTTCCGTCTTCCGATCCAGGATACTCTGGCGGGTTCGGTGGTGCGCACCGGACAGCCGGTTCTTCTGGATGAAAACACACCCCAAAAGATCAAAACGGCTTACTTGGTGCATGGGTTGGTATATGTACCTTTGCAGTATAAAGGGCAGGTCTTCGGTGTGCTGGGGGTGGATAATCGCCACAGTCGCTTCCAATTCCAGAAGCGCGATGTGCAGTTGCTGACCACGCTGGCCGATTATGCGGCGATTGCGATCCAGAACGCCCGCCTCTATAATGAGACGCGCCTGGAGCGCAACAAACTCGAAACGGTGTTGCGGCGCATCCAAGATGGCGTTATTGTGGTGGATCAGCAGGGGCATATTTTGCTGATCAATCAGGCGGCGATTGCGGCGCTTAACCTAAGCGAATTGGACATCGTTGGCAAACCGGCGCGGCAGGTGATCACCTATCCGGAATTGGTGGATTTATTGGAATTATCCACGCGCAGTCTTTCTAACCGTATCGAACTGACCGTTGAGGATGGGCGCGTCTTTGACGTACAGCGAACGCCGATCCCCGAAGTGGGCACGGCGGTGACTCTGCATGATATTACTCAATTGAAGAAGATTGACCGCATCAAGAGTGAATTCGTCAGTACGGTATCCCACGATCTGCGTTCGCCGCTCACGGCTATTTTGGGCTATGTGGAGTTAATCGAGCGGGCCGGCCCGGTGAACGAATTGCAGCAGGAATTCATCCGCCGCGTGCAGGCCAGTGTGCAGAATATCACCCACCTGGTGGACGATTTGGTCAATTTAGGGCGCATTGAGGCCGGGTTCGACACACGGCGTGAGACGTTTAGTCTCAAGCAGGTGTTGGAGCACGCCATCGAGAACTTCAAGAAGGCGTTGGAACGCAAGGGGCATCGTCTGATCATGGAACTACCGGAAGACTTGCCGCTCTTCCTGGGCAACCCGGTGCAGATACGTCAGATGTTTGAGCATCTGCTGGACAATGCAATCAAATACACGCCACCCGGTGGGCAGATCACCATTCACGGTGCACTGGAGCAAGAGCAGATCATCCTGCAGTTCCGTGATACCGGCATCGGTATCCCGGTGGCAGACTTGCCGTTTATCTTCGACAAATTCTACCGCGCCAGCAATGCCGGCACAGAGGTGGCAGGTAGTGGTTTGGGGTTGGCGATTGTCAAGTCCATCGTTGAAAGCCACCAGGGACGGATTTGGGTGGAGTCAACCCTGGGGCAGGGCACAACGTTCACCATTGTTCTGCCGGTGACCGAGGCTTAATTCCAAGATTATCGAGACACTGCGAATGAATAAAAAGAAGCCTCCGCCGGAGGCGTTGCTAGTTCCGGCGGAGGCTCTTGCCAAAGGAGGAGACAGCGATGAGCTTGTCTGGAGGTGTCCGGATGACCACGTTGTCGCTAATGATGATACTCCAACTCTCTAGCGATGACTATGGTTAGACGTCATGAGGGGTGAATGATGTTCCTCTTGACTCTCTGTGACATCTGCGGGGCAAAGGCTATGATTTTTATCCAGGGTAATTGAACAATAAGGGAAGATCGGAGGAGCGAAGGAAAACTTGTTAACTAAAAAGAGATAAGTTGACGGGAGATTTAAAATTGCTCTGCGTGTGTGCTTGACGCGGATTCGGCGATATGCTACTATGAAATGAAGTTAGCACCTGATTAGAATATGGGCGCTATTTTGAACCGCGATTTGGAGGAGAATTTTCTATGAAAACACGTGTGTTATTTTTCATGGCCTTGACTGTCCTGGCAATGCTGGTGGTCTCAGGGTGCACCCGTTCGGCCTCCACCTCGCCCACGGCCCTGGCTACGCCTACCTCGGAGGAAATTCCGTTCCCGGTGGATGTGGCACAGCGTATGACGGAAGTGGCACAGCAAACCCAGATGGCCATGCCCACCCCAGAGGGCGGGCTGGTAACGCCGGTGGTGGTTGAAACGCCTGCTCCGACTCCTGCGCCGACCAATACCCCGGTTATCATCCCTACCCCTACCCGTCCGGCCACCTATACGTTACAGCCCGGCGAATGGCCGTTGTGCATTGCCCGCCGCTACAATCTGGATATCAATACCTTTTTTGAGGCGAACGGCTTAACCATGAATTCGCGTCCGGCCGCCGGTACGGTTTTGAAGATCCCTCAGGATGGTGGGTGGAGCGCGGGTGATCGTGCGCTAAAACCTCATCCTGCGCAGTACACGGTCAAAGCCGGGGACACCATTTACTCGATTGCCTGCGATTTTGGGGATGTGTTCCCCGAGTCCATCATCGCGGCGAACAACCTTCAAAGTCCCTATACCCTAACGCCGGGTCAGGTACTGCAAATTCCCTGACCTCAATAAATCCGAAGTGGTTTTGGTTATCTATGGGAGCGCGGGCATGCTATTAGACCCGCGCTTGTTCTATTTCGTGCTATCCTTGCTTCGAGGTGATTCATGACGTTTGAGATTCTCGGTCACGACCCTCAATATCAAGGCCACGCTTTCGATGTGGTTAAGGTGCAGGTGCGGTTACCGGATGGCCGCGTGCGACCGTATGACCTGGTTCAGCACCGCGATTCGATCAGCGTGGTGCCGGTAGATGCCCAGGGGCAAATTTTATTTGTCACTCAGTATCGGATTGGTGCCGGTCAGGAACTGCTGGAACTGCCCGCCGGGGTGATGGAGGACGCCGAGGACGCCCGCGTTTGCGCCGAACGCGAACTGCGCGAGGAAACCGGTTATGCGGCGCGGGAATGGATCGAATTAGGACATTTTTACCTTGCGCCCGGTTACTGCACCGAGCGCATGGTCGTCTTTTTGGCCCGGAATCTCTATCCCAGTCCCCTGCGCCCCGATGCGGATGAATTCCTGCGCTTGCGTCGTCTGGGCCTGGAAGAGGCCTATGCCATGGCCCAACGGGGCGAGATTCATGATGCCAAGACCCTGGCAGCCTTGTTGTTGGCTCAGCCCCATTTGCGCCAGGGCTAGCCTGAAAAGGGAACGAACGGGGGGAAAAACATGGCCTCAGGGGGCGAGTTGAATTGTGACAGGACGCACACAAATAAGGTGACCTATATAACTTTATCCCACTCCCGAATGGCGATAAACTTGAATGAACGAATTGTGTCTAGACCGCGCAATCCGTGCTGTGATTCTATCCACAGCACGTTAGATACCACAGGTATTTTACAGGGAGTGTAACCTATGAGTCGCCAAGTGATCACAATTGATGCAAATGAGGCTGTTGCCCATGTTGCCTATCGCCTCAATGAGGTGATCGCCATTTACCCCATTACTCCTTCTTCGGGTATGGGGGAGTTGGCGGATGAGTGGTCGGCTAAGGGCATCCCCAATATTTGGGGCACGGTGCCGTTGGTGGTGGAAATGCAGTCCGAAGGTGGCGCGGCGGGTGCCGTTCACGGTGCGTTGCAAACCGGCTCGCTCTGTACCACGTTTACCGCCTCGCAGGGCTTATTGCTGATGATCCCCAACATGTACAAAATCGCCGGAGAATTGACGCCGGCGGTGATCCACGTCTCGGCGCGCACGGTAGCCACCCATGCGCTCTCAATCTTCGGGGATCACTCGGATGTGATGGCTACCCGTCAGACGGGGTGGGCGCTGTTGGCTTCGCGGTCGGTACAAGAAGCGCATGATAATGCCTTGATCGCTCAGGCGGCTACCTTGGAATCACGCGTGCCGTTCCTGCACTTCTTCGATGGCTTCCGTACCTCGCATGAGATCAATAAGATCGAATTCCTGAGCGAGGACGATCTGCGGGCGATGATTGACTATGAACTGGTCAGCCAGCATCGCGCCCGTGCACTCAGCCCGGATCACCCGGTGATTCGCGGCACGGCTCAGAACCCGGATGTCTTCTTCCAGGCCCGTGAGCGCTGCAATCCTTACTATGAGGCCTGCCCGGAGATTGTGCAGAAGGTGATGGATCGTTTTGCGCAATTGACCGGGCGCCAGTATCACCTTTTCGACTATGCCGGTGCGCCGGATGCCGAACGGGTGATCATCCTGATGGGTTCGGGTGCTGAGACGGCTGAAGAAACCGCCCGCTACCTGATGGAACGGGGTGAGAAGGTGGGGGTGGTGACGGTGCACCTCTACCGGCCTTTCTCGGCGCGCCACCTCATGAAAGCCCTGCCCGCCACCGTGCGCAAGATTGCGGTTTTGGATCGCACCAAGGAACCCGGTGCCGCGGGTGAGCCGCTTTATGAAGATGTCGTCGCGGCGGTATATGAGGGACTGAGCCAAGGCTTTGCGCCGTTCAAGCAGGCACCCGTGATCGTGGGTGGTCGCTACGGCCTTTCCTCCAAAGAATTCACCCCCGCCATGGTTAAAGCGGTCTTCGATGAGTTGCAGAAGGATCAGCCGCGCAATCACTTCACGGTGGGGATCGAGGATGATGTGACCCGTCTGAGCCTGGCCTATGATCCCTCTTTCTCGATTGAGGATCCACAGACGGTGCGCTGTGTCTTCTTCGGCCTGGGTGCAGATGGAACCGTCAGCGCGAACAAGAACTCGATCAAGATCATCGGCGAAGAGACCGATAACTACGCCCAAGGCTATTTCGTCTATGACTCCAAGAAATCGGGGTCGGTGACCATTTCACACTTACGCTTCGGCCCCAAGCCCATCCGCGCGCCTTACTTGATCGGCGAAGGTGACGCCAACTTTGTGGCCTGCCACCAGTTCTCGTTCCTGGAGCGCTTGGATGTGCTCAAATATGCCAAACCGGGTGGCGTCTTCTTGCTTAACAGCATTTACCCGGCCGACAAAGTATGGGATGAACTGCCGCGCGAAGTGCAAGAGGAAATCATTGCCAAGAAACTGCGTTTCTACGTCATTGATGCGTACGACGTTGCCAATAAAACCGGCATGGGCGGGCGCATCAACACGATCATGCAGACCTGCTTCTTTGCCATCAGTGGGGTACTGCCGCAGGATGAGGCCATTGCCCAAATCAAGAAGAGCATCCAGAAAACCTACGGCAAGCGCGGCGAGGCAGTCGTCCAGCGTAACTTTGCGGCGGTGGATCAGGCGTTGGCACACCTGCAAGAGGTGAAGGTGCCGGATAAGGTCACCGCGACCCGCAGCCGCCGCAAGCCGGTGGCCGATGAGGCACCCGAATTCGTGCGCGAGACCCTGGCGCCAATGATGATCTTCGAGGGCGACCGCTTGCCGGTCAGCAAACTGCCAGTGGATGGTACCTTCCCCACCGGCACCGCCAAGTGGGAGAAACGCAACATCGCGCTGGAGATCCCGGTGTGGGATCCGGAGGTGTGTATCCAGTGCGGTAAGTGCGTGATGGTCTGTCCGCATGCGGTGATCCGCCAGAAGGTTTATGACCCTAAATACCTTGAGAACGCTCCGGCGACCTTTAAATCCACCGATGCGCGCTTCAAAGAGTTCCCGGGCATGAAATATACCTTGCAGGTCTCGCCCGAAGACTGCACGGGGTGTGCGCTGTGTGTGGAAGCCTGCCCGGCCAAGAACAAGAGCCAGGCCGGTTTGAAGGCGATCAATATGGCGCCGCAACCGCCACTGCGCGAGCAAGAGCGTGTGAATTGGGAGTTCTTCCTCTCCCTGCCGGAGGTGGATCGCACTGCGATCAGTGTCTCAACGGTCAAGAATTCGCAGTTGTTGGAGCCGCTGTTTGAGTTCTCCGGGGCATGCGCCGGTTGTGGTGAGACCCCCTACTTGAAGTTGATGTCGCAACTCTTTGGCGACCGCGTGGTGATTGCCAATGCGACCGGTTGTTCCTCGATTTACGGTGGCAACCTGCCCACCACACCCTGGACCTACAACCGCGAAGGACGTGGGCCGGCTTGGAGCAACAGCCTGTTCGAGGATAACGCCGAGTTCGGTTTGGGCATGCGCCTGACCATTGATAAACAAACCGAGTTTGCGCGTGAACTGCTCCAAAGCCTGGCCGCGCAAGTGGGTGAGTCGCTGGTGGATGCGATCCTGAAGGCCGATCAGCGCAGTGAAGCCGGTATTCGCGAGCAGCGCCAACGCGTCGCGCTGTTGAAAGAGCGCCTGGCCGGGATCAACGACCTCCGCGCGCGCCTCTTGATGGATGTGGCCGATTTCCTGGTGCGCAAGAGTGTGTGGATCGTCGGCGGCGATGGTTGGGCTTACGATATCGGCTACGGCGGGTTGGATCACGTACTGGCTTCGGGGCGTGATGTCAACATCCTGGTCCTGGATACCGAGGTTTATTCCAACACCGGTGGCCAAGCCTCCAAGGCGACGCCGCGTGCGGCAGTGGCTAAGTTCGCCGCCAACGGGAAGGGCTTACCCAAGAAGGACCTTGGACTGATCGCGATGACCTATGGCTATGTCTATGTGGCTAAAGTTGCCATGGGTGCCAACGATCAGCATACCCTGAAAGCCTTCCTTGAAGCGGATGCTTACGAAGGGCCGTCCCTGATCATCGCCTACAGCCACTGTATTGCCCACGGCATTGATATGCGTAAGGGCCTGGATCAACAGCGGCTGGCGGTGCAATCCGGCGCGTGGCCGCTCTTCCGCTATAACCCGATGTTGTTAGACGAGGGTAAGAACCCGCTGATCCTGGACAGCAAGGAACCGAGCATCCCGTTGGCCGACTATGTCTACAACGAGACTCGCTTCCGCATGTTAGCCCAAAGCGACGAGCAACGCGCTGAAATGCTGCTCAAGGCGGCCCAAGAAGACGTAAAGCGCCGTTGGTTGCAATACAAACAAATGGCCGAGATGGTCATGAAGATCAACGGCAACGGCCACGAGGGCGTGTCAGCGCAAGACTGAGCGAAACTCGGCGAGGGTTCTGGGGAGATGCCCCTGGAACCCTCGCTTGATCTTAGGAGGCGACTATGGTGGATCTGAAAACCCGTTATCTAGGCTTGGAACTGAAAAATCCATTGGTGGCTTCGGCTTCGCCCCTTTCCAAGAAAGTGGAAGGGATTCGCCGTTTGGAAGATGCCGGCGTTAGCGCGGTTGTCATGTATTCGCTCTTTGAGGAGCAAATTGTTCACGAGAGCCTGGCCCTGGATCATTATTTGACCCGCGGCAGTGATTCGTTTGCCGAAGCCCTAACCTACTTTCCCGATCTGGGGCGCTACAATGTGGGGCCGGAGGGTTACCTCGAACTGATCCGCAAAGCCAAGGAAAGCGTGAGCATCCCCATCATCGGCAGTCTGAACGGCGTTTCCAGCGGAGGGTGGATTGAGTATGCACGCCTGATCCAAGAAGCCGGTGCGGATGCCTTGGAACTGAACCTCTATTATCTTCCCACCGACCCAGCCCTGACGGCAGAGGAATTAGAGGCCAACTATGTCACACTGGTGGCAGATATCCGCAAGCAGATCCGCATTCCGTTAGCGGTGAAACTCAGCCCCTTCTTTACTGCCTTGCCCAATTTTGCGCATAAACTGGCCCAGGCGGGTGCAAATGGCCTGGTATTGTTCAACCGCTTCTATCAGCCGGATTTCGATATCGAGACGCTGGAAGTGGTGCCCAGCCTGGTATTGAGCACCTCAGAGGAATTGCGCCTGCCGTTGCGGTGGATCGCCATTCTCTACGGCCGGGTAGCGGTAGATATGGCGTTGAGCAGTGGGGTGCACACCGGTCAGGATGTGATCAAGGCATTGATGGCCGGCGCCAAAGTGGCCATGACCACCTCGGCGCTACTCAAACACGGCGTGAAGCGGGCGAGCGAGATCCTACAAGAAATGCAGGAATGGATGGAGACCTTTGAATACCAATCGGTGCAGCAGATGATCGGCAGTATGAGCCAGCAGGCGGTAGCCGAGCCGGCGGCTTTTGAGCGCGCCAATTACATGAAGGCACTGCTCACTTACGATAATCGGATTATTTACTAGCCCGTTTCTTGCTGGCAAGACATACCTCCCCCACGTGGGGAGGTTTTTTTGTTTAACTCAACACTTTACAAAAACATTATACAAATGAATGTATATGTTTGACCAACTATATACATCCTGGCTACAATGTAATTGTTGTAAATACCCAATACCTAATAGAGGAGAGGACGCGATGAAACACATTTTCTTACTGGTAGTGGCTGCTGCTTTGGTCTTGTCGGCATGCGCGCCGGCTGCAACGTCTACACCCACTCAACCCCCAATGCCCACAGCTACCCCAGTCCCCCCAACAGCAACCCCGGCCCCAAAAACTATTGTGGATATTGCGGTGGCGGATGGACGGTTTAGCACCTTGGTGACCGCAGTACAGGCGGCCGGTTTGGTCGAGACCTTATCGGGCGAGGGGCCGTTTACCGTGTTTGCGCCGACCGATGATGCTTTCGCCAAACTACCTAAAGAAACCTTAGAAAATTTGCTTAAACCCGAGAACAAAGACCAATTGGTCAAGGTTTTGACCTACCATGTTGTTCCGGGGAAGGTTATGGCTTCGGATGTGGTCAAGTTGAGCGAAGCCCAAACGGCGGCTGGTGAACCCATCGCTATCAAGGTCGAGGGTAATAAAGTTTTCGTCAACGATGCGCAGGTAATCCTCACCGATATTGAGGCCAGCAATGGAGTCATTCATGTCATTGATACGGTTATCCTGCCCCCCAGCATGAAGGCTGAAGCCAAGAAGGACATCGTGGATATTGCCGCAGCCGATGGACGTTTTACCACCTTGGTTGCCGCAGTGCAAGCGGCGGGTTTGGTGGACACCTTGAAGGGTGAAGGCCCGTTCACTGTGTTTGCGCCAACCGATGAGGCTTTTGCCAAATTGCCTGAGGGAACCTTAGAAACCCTACTCAAGCCGGAGAACAAGCAACAATTGACCAACATCCTTCTTTATCACGTCTTGCCCGGCAAGGTGATGGCTTCCGAGGTAAAGGATGGTCTGATCGCAGATACTGCTTTGGGAACCTCGGTCTTCTTCAAGGTAGATATGGGCAAAGCCTACATCAATGAAGCGCAGATCATCATTACCGATATTGAGGCGAGCAACGGCGTTATTCATGTCATTGACACGGTGATCCTGCCCAAGGATATTGTTGACGCTGCGGTGTTCAACAAGTTCAACACCCTGGTGGCTGCAGTTCAGGCCGCGGGGCTGGTGGATACCCTGAAAAGTGAGGGTCCCTTTACCGTCTTTGCCCCCACAGATGAAGCATTTGCAAAGTTGCCTGCCGGCACGCTGGATAACCTGCTCAAACCGGCAAATAAGAAGCAGCTCACGGACATCTTGCTCTATCATGTTGTCTCAGGGCGAGTCTTGGCTGAGGATGTGGTGAAGTTGCAGCGCGCCGATACCGCGTTGGGCAAGCCCGTCACGATCAAGGTGCAGGATGGCAAAGTATACATCAACGATGCCCAGGTCATCCTGACGGACATCAAGACAACCAATGGTGTGATTCACGTCATTGATACGGTGCTCTTGCCCCCGCGATAAAGATTTACAGGTTCGAGCGGGTGGGTGACATTTAGAGGTAGTTGTGGGTGGGAAATGAGGGCTGCCAATTATTGGCAGCCCTCAGTAGTTTTTACATGATTTTTCTAGGGAGAAAAAAGGCGGCCTAAAAAAGAAGCCGCCTTTTGGAATCACCTACGGATTAGGAATGAGTCCAGGTGGGTTTATTCTTCCTCGAGCGCCGGTTCGCCGGCTTTCTTTTGGCGATAAACAATGCGGCCGCGGGTGAGGTCGTAGGGCGACATTTCCACCCGCACCCGGTCGCCGAGGAGGATGCGGATATAATATTTGCGCATCCGTCCCGAGAGGTAAGCCAGGATTTCGTGCCCGTTATCCAGGCGCACGCGGAATTGCGTGCCCGGCAGTGCCTCTACAATCGTGCCTTCCACCTGAATCTTCTCTTCTTCTTTGGCCATCGAGGACCTCCAGACCGTTTCACCAACCCGATGAGCGAAGGCTTACTCCGAAGCGCGTGACATCTGGCGGCGTTTCATGCGGCGAATGGCCTTCTTCTGTTCCAGGCGACGCAGTTCGCTCTTGGAAATGAACCAACGCTTCCGACGCACGGTGCTCAGCACACCGCTCTTGACGACCTTCTTGCGGAAGCGCTTCAACAGCTGTTCCTGGCTTTCGTTAGGCCGCAAGATCACTATGGTCAACGCACTCACCTCCTTTCAGGTTCGGGTTTAATCGGTTTGCGCGCGGGCAAAAAACTCGGCTGCATACCGCACTTGCAGCCGAGGGCGTTCTCAAAAGGATAAACCGTTCACCATGCCCACTTGCCCAGCGCGATATGACCTCCATTCCAGGAAATCATGCCAATCAATTGGTAAAACTGCCTGAAGGTTGCCCGCAGGCGTTTTTTATTATACCCGACAATGTGACGCGCGTCAAACATGTTAAAGAAAACGAGGTGTCCCAATTTAGTTTGGACACCTCGCTTGTTTTGTCATCACAAGGGTATTAGATCCACCCGCGCAGTTCCATGGCCTTGACCACGCGCGTGATGGCCACCATGTAAGCGGCATCGCGCATGAAGACGCCCTCTTTCAGCGAGAGGTCGAGCACGGCCTGGAAGGCCTGGGTCATCTTGGTATCCAAGCGCTGGAGCACTTCCTCTTTCGTCCAGTAGAAGTTCATGTCGTTCTGTACGCTTTCGAAGTAGGATACCGTCACACCGCCCGCATTGCACAAGAAGTCAGGGATCATGAAGATGCCGCGCTGGCGGATGACCTCATCGGCTTCAGGGGTGGTGGGGCCGTTCGCCCCCTCGGCGATCAACTTAACCCGTTCGTGGATGTGGTGCACTGTATCGGCGTTGATCTGGCCTTCGAGCGCGGCGGGGATGAGCACGTCGGCCTCTTTGCTCAGCCAGGCGTTGCCGTCCTCAATCGTGTAGCCGGCGGCGCGGGCTTTGTTCTTATCAATCGTGCCGTACTGATCGGTGATGCTCATTAGGAAGCGCGGGTCAATGCCATCGGCTTTGCTCACGGTGTAAGCGGTGCGGTCTTCGCGATCCCAATATGACACGCAGACCACCTT
Source organism: uncultured Thermanaerothrix sp. (assembly GCA_964427505.1). GTDB lineage: Bacteria > Chloroflexota > Anaerolineae > Anaerolineales > Anaerolineaceae > Thermanaerothrix. The sequence goes on along the minus strand of CAYRUO010000004.1, from coordinate 240,913 downwards.
CCCACCCAAGATTTCGGTGAAGCCCACCGCGGCATACTGAGCGACGTTGCCGAACCCCTGGATGGCGGCGACGCACTTGGCCGGATCCAGGTTGAGATGTTTGAGGGCTTCGCGCACGGTGTAGATGACGCCGAACCCGGTGGCTTCGGTGCGTCCGAGGGAGCCGCCGCCCCCGACCGGCTTGCCGGTGATGACGCCAGGGGTGTACTGCCCAACCAATTTGGAGTACTCATCCATCATCCAGCCCATCATCTGCGGGTTGGTGCCCACATCAGGGGCGGGAACGTCCTGGCGCGGACCGATGTTGCGCCAGATTTGCTGGATGTAGCCGCGTGCCAAACGCTCTTTTTCGCCCTCCGAGAGCGTGGCCGGGTCTACGATAACCCCGCCCTTGCCGCCGCCGAGCGGCAAATCTACCACGGCGCATTTCCAGGTCATCCAGGTGGCCAGGGCGCGCACGGTATCAATGGTTTCTGCCGGGTGGAAGCGAATGCCGCCCTTGCACGGGCCACGGGCATCATTATGCTGGACGCGAAAGCCCTGAAAGACACGAATGGTGCCGTCGTCCATGCGCACCGGAATGCGGAAGTGGTACTCCCGCATCGGCCAGCGCAGGATCTCACGCACCTGGGGATCCAATTGAAGCAGTTCGGCGACGTGGTCGAATTGACGTTGTGCCATTTCGAAAGCGTTGGTCGTACCCGTCATAGACATCTCTCCTGTGGGTGTTGGGAGTAGGGAAAGGTCTGGGGGCGGAGGTGGCGCCGCAAAAAAATAATAGCGGGCATCCCGGTCGTATGCCCGCTACAAGTTCGGCTTATGTAGGCCAGAATTGGCACGGCGGCGCCTCCGCTTGTTTCGTTCCACTTACAAGATTACCGGATAATGAAGTTAGCGTCAATATGATGAACGTCTTCAATCCTGGATGACCTTATTCGCCGGTAGCGGGAAGCGTGTCAGGGAGAGTGAGGTCATGTTCTTACCTGAGCGCGCCCCTCTTCTTCATAGAACCCGAATGCAAGGCTGAGGTTGCCTAGATGGGAGAGGTCGGGCAAGGCTATACGCCTCTGGTATAATCAAAAGACCGATGGACTTATCTTAACAGGAGAGCCTGAAAGGTATGAAGAAGGCGCTAGATTTTCAATCCATTATCATGAAATTACAGCAGTTTTGGGCCGAGCAGGGATGTCTGATCTGGCAGCCCTACTATACCCAGGTCGGGGCAGGGACGATGAACCCGGCGACGTTTCTGCGCGTGCTCGGTCCGGAGCCGTGGAACGTTGCCTATGTGGAACCTTCAATACGCCCGGACGATGGGCGCTACGGCGAGAACCCTAACCGCCTGCAGCAGCACTATCAGTTTCAGGTCATCCTCAAGCCCGATCCCGGGAATCCCCAGGAAATCTACCTGCGTTCCTTAGAGGCATTGGGCATTGATCCGCGCGAACACGATATTCGCTTCGTCGAAGATAACTGGGAGTCGCCCGCCCTGGGCGCCTGGGGGTTGGGCTGGGAGGTCTGGCTGGATGGCCTGGAGATTACCCAGTTCACGTACTTCCAGCAGGCCGGAGGGATGGTATTGGAGCCGGTTTCGGTTGAAATTACCTACGGGCTGGAGCGCATCGCCATGGCGCTACAGCGGGTAAGCAACTTCCGTGATATCCAATGGAATGCCGAACGCACCTATGGAGACGTGAACCTGCAAGGGGAGCGCGAGCACAGCACCTACTACTTTGAGGTGGCGGATGTGGAACGCTTGCGTCAGATGTTCGCGCTCTTTGAGGCCGAAGCCGAAGCCGCCCTGGCGCGTGGGCTGGTGCTCCCGGCGCACGATTATGTCCTTAAGTGCTCACACACTTTCAACGTGCTGGACACCCGCGGTGCGGTCGGCGTGACCGAACGCCAAATCCTCTTTGCGCGCATGCGAGATATGGCCCGCCGCGTAGCCGAGGCTTATGTCGCTCAGCGTGAAGCGTTGGGCTTCCCCTGGCTCAAGCCGGCAGCGGTCGCCGAAATACCGACGATGGAAGCCCAACCCCTGCAGACGATCCCGGAGCGGGAGACTCTGCTGGTTGAGGTTGGCACCGAGGAACTTCCCCCGGCGGATTTGGATGCGGCGTTAGCGCAACTGCGCGAGCGCATCCCGGCGCTGTTGGAGGATTTGCACCTGGCACATGGCGCGATCAAGGTGTTTGGCACACCGCGCCGCCTGGTGGTATGGGTTGAAGACCTGGCCGGGCGGCAGCCGGATCGTGATTTGGTCGTCAAGGGTCCGCCCGCCAACCGCGCTTTTGATGCTGAAGGACGCCCCACCGCGGCGGCAGAGGGGTTTGCCCGCAGCAAGGGCGTACCGGTCGAAGCGCTCACCGTGGCCGAGATGGACGGTGGGCGTTATGTGGTCGCCCATGTGCGTGAAACAGGCCGTCCGGCGGTCGAGGTGCTGGCCGAGGCACTGCCAAAGGTCATTGCCGATTTGCGCTTTGAGCGCTCCATGCGCTGGAACAGCAGTGGGGTGGCCTTCTCGCGCCCGATTCGCTGGTTGGTGGCACTCTATGGTGAGACGGTGATACCTTTCACCTATGCCGGGCTGGCCTCCGGGCGGGTGACGCGGGGGTTGCGCTTTGCCGAGCCGGCCACGTTTGCGCTTTCCCATCCCCGTGATCATCGTATTTTCCTGGAACGCCAGGGTGTTATCGTGGATCCGGAGCAGCGAAGGGCACGCATCGCCGAGCAGGCACGGGCATTGATTGCCGAGGTAGGGGGTGACCCCGGTCATCTCGATGAGGCGGTGCTCAACGAGGTGACCCATCTGGTTGAAGCCCCTACCGCACTGCGTGGTTCGTTTGATCCCGATTACCTGCGCCTGCCGGAAGAGGTGCTGGTTTCGGTGATGAAGAAACACCAGCGCTACTTCCCGGTCTATACCCGCGAGGGGCGCCTTTTGCCCTACTTTATCGCCGTGCGCAACGGTGGTAAAGAGGGGTTGGACGTCGTCACCGATGGCAACGAGCAGGTGATTCGCGCCCGCTTTGCCGATGCGGCATACTTCATTCGTGAAGACCTCAAGCACCCGTTGGAATATTATCTGCCGCGCTTGAGCACCCTGACCTTCCAGGCCAAACTCGGCTCCATGCTGGATAAAACCCAGCGCATTGAAGCCCTGGTGGAGCGCCTGATCCCGATGGTCGGGCTTGAACCCGCAGATGCGGCGGCGGTGCGCCGCGCCGCCCATCTGTGCAAAGCCGACTTGGTGACCCATATGGTGGTCGAGATGACCTCACTGCAAGGGGTGATGGGGCGGTATTATGCGCTCCAGAGCGGTGAACCGCACGCCGTGGCCGAAGCCATCTTTGAAGCTTACCTGCCGCGCTTTGCCGGCGACCGCTATCCTGAGACGCCGGCGGGGCTGGTGCTGGGCTTGGCCGACCGCTTGGATACCCTGATGGGGCTGTTTGCGGTAGGGCTGGCGCCGACCGGTACTAAGGATCCTTTTGCCCTGCGGCGTGCCGCATTGGGTCTAGTGCAGAATTTGATTCACTGGAACCTGGATTTCGACCTGCGCCAGGGGTTGGAGGCAGCGGCGCAGGGCTTGCCGGTTGCGGTGAGCGCCGAGGCTAAGGCGGAATGCCTGGACTTTATCATCGGGCGCTTACAAAATGAATTGTTGGAACAGGGGTACCGCTATGATGTGGTTGCAGCGGTGTTGGCGGCGCAGGGACACAACCCCGCCGCGGCGGCGCGTGCGGTGCAGGAATTGACGCAGTGGGTCAATCGTCCCGACTGGAACGCTATCCTGCCGGCCTATGCCCGCTGTGTGCGCATCACCCGCGATCAACGCGAGCACTATGCCATTGACCCTGAGCGGCTGGTCGAGCCGGCGGAGAAGCATTTGCTCTCGGCGTTGCTCCAGGCTGAGGTAACCTCACGCCGTCCGGGTAGTGTGGAGGATTTCTTCAAGGCGTTTCTGCCCATGATCCCGGTGATCAATCGCTTCTTCGATGAAGTGCTGGTCATGGCCGAGGATCCGGCCTTGCGCGCCAATCGGTTGGGGTTACTCCAGCGCATTGTGGCTCTGGCCGATGGTGTTGCCGATTTCTCCAAATTAGAAGGCTTCTAGATCATTCGGATCGCCTGTAGAAAAAACACTGCCGGTCAGAAGCGACCGGCAGTGCAGTTTTTATAACTCGCTAGTACAAGGCTTTTCAAGGCATCACATTGCTTTGGGCCCAGTCGTTCCCCAGGGCAATGGCGATATCCACCTCGGCATTGGGATCGTAGCGGTTATAGACGCGCGGATTTTGCAATTGCATAATGCTGATGAGGTAATTCAGCGTGTAGGGCTTAGGGCTGTAGAGGAAGATGGTGGTCTGACTGTAAAGGTTATCGGCGTTGGTTTCCTGCACCACGTTGATCCCCTCGTTGCGCAGAAACTCCGCAGTCCGCCCGGCCAACCCGGCCACACTGGTGCCGTTTTGCACCACCACCCGCGCATTCTCGGCCTGCATCAGGGCTTTGGGATCCTCGGCCACTGCCGCCGGCCCAACGGCGCCGTTGGTCGAGAAGACCTCATCCCGCACGAGGCGGATTTTATCCGGAATGGGGATGAGGATATCCAGGCCATCCGGCGAGGTAGCCATCTCCACGGCATCGGGCCCGATCACCCCACGTTTGATGTTTTCCGCCGGGATTTGGACCGCCAGCCAGGCGAGTTGAATGGCCTCTTGCAGGGTCATGTTGGTACGAATGCCCGCCGAAAGTTCATTGTAGAGGATTGGGGCTTTGGCCACCAGTTTCGGAATCTGGTCATACTGTAGAATGCGGTCGCGAATGGCCATGATGACCTCTTGCTGACGGCGGGCGCGGTCGAAGTCACCCCCTTCGGTGTAGCGGTTGCGGGCGTAGGCCAGCGCCAAATCGCCGCCCACGGAGTAAACTCCGGGTTCCAGGTGTACTTTGGGGCGGTTACCGGTGGGGTAGAGGGTGATCGGCTCTTGGATGCGCAACTTGACCCCGCCGATTTCATCTATAAAGCGTTCAAAGGCGTAGAAGTCAATTTGAGCGTAATAATTGATCGGCACTCCCAGGAATTGGCGCACCGTCTCCACCGCCAGCCCTGGCCCACCGCCGGGGAGTTTGTAGGTTTCGCCCAAAAAGTAGGCGGTATTGATCTTGCCGTAGTCAAAGCCGGGGATATTAACCCACATATCACGCGGAATGGAGAGGATGCCGGCCGTGCGGGTGAGGGGATCGAGCGTGAGCAACATCATCGTGTCGGTGCGTGGCGTTTCGCCGGCTTCCCAATCGCGGTAGTCCAGACCCATCACCAGCACGGTAACCCGGCTTTTGCCATCCCAAGGTTCGGGGGCGGGGCCGTTTTCCTGCAGGGGTTGGTTCAGGGGAATGTTAGCCGCCGCAGTGCCGGAAGCGCCGGTAGTATTCGGCCCAACCGGCACACCGCTCAGATTGGTCATGCTCCAAGAGCGGAAAACGTTGCGCGCCAGTGAGAAGGCCGCCCAGCCGGTGACCACGGCCAGGATGATGAACACAACGAGCACGATCAGCGTTAAACGGTCAAGGTGAAAACGACGTGGAAACGTGCGAGTTCGCAATTGCGACATAAGGCGTTCTATCCCTTGGATTGAAGTTTACATCCTTATCTAGGGATGCAAGATGGGTGCCAGATTAGGCAGGTGGCGGGGGTGGCACAGGTAGGTCGTCCACCGCGGTGTTCATCCATTTGCTCCCCTCGTCTATAAGCATGACCGGAATGTCCTCAACAATCGGATATTTACGACCGCAGTCGCGGCATACCAGCCACGTCTCGCGAACCAAATCGAGCAATCCTTCGCGTTCGCGCACACAGGCCGGGCAGCGTAAGATCTCTAATAAGTCCTGGCTTACCATAATGCCTCCTTACCCAGTCTTGGCTTTTATTGTATCACTAATAGCGAGAGGGTGTAAAATTCGCTAGCACCGCTTGCGCCTTGCGGGTGGTGGTTCTGCGTCTAAATCTTATGCATTGGGGATGACGACGATGCAAGCATTATGGCGAGCCTTCAAGACCCCTTATCCACGGCAGTTTTGGCTGATGTTTGTGGGGATGTTCATCAGCACCGTGGGCTCAAGCATGATCTGGCCGTTCCTAATGATCTATATCAGCGAACGTCTGCAGTTGCCTTTGACCTCGGCGGCGGGTCTGATTACGCTGAATGCAGCGGTTGGGTTAGGGGCTTCTTTTATTGCCGGCCCGATCGTGGATTACCTGGGCCGCAAGTGGGTGATGGTGATCAGTCTGGTGATGAACGGGATGGGCTATGTGCTGATGAGCCAAGCCCAGTCCTATTCAGCCTTTGCCGGCCTGATGGCGTTGCAGGGTTTCTTTAATCCTCTCTACCGCATCGGGGCAGATGCGATGATGGCGGATTTGATCCCGGCAGAGCACCGGGCCGAGGCTTATTCCATGTTGCGGCTGAGCAACAACCTGGGAGTCGCCATTGGCCCGGCGGTGGGTGGGTTCATCGCCAGCCTTTCCTACAGCATTGCGTTCCTCTGTGCTGCGACCGGGATGAGCCTCTACGGGCTTTTGATTGCCCTACGCGCCCGCGAGACCCTACCACGCCGCCGTACCCAGGGGGGCTCCGCTCGTGAGGCCGTGAACCCGGTGCCGCGCGAGCGTTTTGGCGGATATGGGCGCGTGCTGCGCGATCGGGCGTTCCTGGCGTTCGTCTTTACCTTTACCCTGACCCAGATTTGTGCCGCGATCCTGTGGGTCTTGCTTTCGGTGTACACCAAGCAGAACTTCGGTTTACCCGAAAGCCGCTACGGCTGGATCCCCACGACCAACGCGCTGATGGTGGTGTTCTTCCAGATCCCGGTCACCCTGATCACCAAGCGTTTCGCGCCGTTGCCGGTGCTGGCGGTGGGGTCGCTCTTTTATGCCTCGGCGGTGACCAGCATTGCCTGGGGGCGGGATTTCTGGGCTTTTTGGCTCAGCATGGTGGTGATGACGATTGGAGAGTTGATTTTGATCCCTACTTCGACGACTTACGTGGCCGGGCGGGCGCCGGAGGATATGCGTGGGCGCTATATGAGCATCTACGGCTTAACCTGGGGTGTGGCGTCGGGAATTGGGCCGGTGCTCGGCGGATTGCTGAATGACCACTTTGGCCCGCAGTATATCTGGTATGGGGGTGGGCTGATTGGGTTTATCGGGGTGCTTCTCTTCATCGTTCTCAGCCGCGTAAAACCGGCGGCATCCCCAGTCCAGGCTGCCGCTGAAAGTGTTCCGGTGCAGGCCGAACCGGAGGCGGCGCTGGAACGCGAGCGATAGCGCCAACAGGGTGCTCTAGTTGGGGTGGTAGGTAGTCGCAACGACTTCCGCCGGGGTCTTTTCCCCGGCGGGCGGGGTGGCTGTGCCCGGCGCAGGCTGTGCCCGCGGCAGGGGGTAAATCAGACGGGCCGCGCGCTCAAAGCGGAAATATTCCCACGCCCAGTTGATCAGCACTACCAAGCGATTGCGAAAGCCCACCAACTGCATCAGGTGCACGAAGAGCCAAATCATCCAGGCGATGAACCCTTTAAGATGGATACCGAAGAGCGCGGCGACGGCCTGGTTGCGGCCAATGGTGGCCATACTGCCCAGATCGCGATAGCGGAAAGGCTGTAGGGGTTCCCCGCGCAGGGTGCGCAGGATGTTGCGGGCGGCGTGCTCCCCTTGCTGCATGGCTACCGGCGCCATCATGGGCAGGGGCTGACCGTGTTCGTCCTCTACGTAAGCCGCATCACCGATGACGAAAACCTCTGGGTATCCGGGTGCCTGCAATGTAGGCAGAACGCGCACGCGCTTTTGACTGCCCAATGCAAGGGGTAAAGTTTGGACGAGTTCGGCGGCTTGCACCCCGGCAGCCCAGATCAGGGTGTGAGCCGGAAGGATACGCCCATCGGCCAGATAGATACGCTGACCATCATAGTCTCGCACTTGAGCCCCCAACCACACGTCTACCCCTTTCTCGCGTAGCGCCGTCTGAGCGGCTTGGCCTAGGTCGGGCGGCAGGTTGCCCAGCAGACGGTCGGTGGCTTCCAGTAGCACCACGCGGGCCTGGGATAGGTTGAGGGTGGGATAATCCTTTCGCAACACCAGGCGGATTAACTCGATCAAGGCGCCGGCGCATTCAATGCCGGTTGGTCCACCGCCCACGATCGCAAAGGTCAGCATCGCCTGGCGCTCGGCGGGATCGGATTGCTGAGTGGCCAATTCGAAACGGCTCAGGATGTGGTTGCGGATGGCCAGGGCTTCGTCAATATCTTTGAGCCCAAAGGCATACTTGGTTACATTATGCAATCCAAAGGTGTTGGTCGCACTGCCGGTAGCAAGGATAAGATAATCGTAGGCGATTAGTCCGGCACTGGTCAGCAGAGTGCGGTCATTCAGATTGATGTGTTGCACGTCTGCCATGACGAAGGTCAGGTTACGCTGATGGCGGAAAATCCCGCGTAGGGGGTAGGCGATTTCCTCCGGCGCTAAACCGGCACTAGCGACCTGATAGAGCAGCGGTTGAAAGAGATGGTAGTTACGGCGGTCTATGAGGGTGATCCGCACCGGGGCTTTAGCCAAAGCCCGTGCCGCGCGTAAGCCGCCAAAGCCGCCGCCGATAATCACAATGTGGGGGTGAGAAGATGGGGATGTTTTCATCGGGGCCTCCTAGGCCTGTAACCGGCGAGATTGTGAATTTGGTAACTATTACTATTATAGTCTGATTTATCATAAATACAAGAGGTCAACCTTGTACTGGTATTGAACGCTTCTCCGGGGTGGGCTTCATCTCGACGGGCTTACAATGGACGTTATAAGGTATCCCTGCCGCTTTAAGTCAACGTAGGCATTAGGCATACGAAGGCTCATTATGCCCAACCGGCGGGAATGACGGATTTCCGAGAGTATGCCGGGCTCTTGGATGACCTGCCGCGTGACATTGGTGCGCTGGTGCAGGTCGTCCAGGGCTTATCATTCGTGTTTTCTGGGCTAGACCTTCGCGGAAACTATGAACGCGATCCGCGTTGGAAAATGCCCCGCGCGTCCGCAGTTAACCCGAATTCGGCATTGAAGGGGTGGCGCTTTTGGTTTAGGCGCGGCGCAGGGCGCTAGTCGGGATTGACGGCTTCCAGACGGGCGATGGATGCAATCACGCGCTTGAACCCTACACTTTCAAAGAACACGTCTACGGTTTCCTCGCCGTCTTCCTGGACGCGGCTGTCCACGACCATGCCCTCGCCCCACGAAGGATGCCGCACACGCTGTCCGGGGCGGTAGCGCGGTTGCAGAATGGCGGCGTGGGCGGGGGAGGGAGGGGTGCGAACGCCGGGGGTGCGCTCGGTGGTCCAGGTCGTGGAGGTGGCGCGCGTTGGACGGTAGCCCTGGCGTCGGATGAGCCGTTCGTCAATATCTTCCAGAAAACGCGAGGGCTCTTGGGTTTCGTGATACCCAAAAGAACTGCGACGCAGGGCGCGCACCAAGTAAAGGCGATCTTTCGCCCGGGTGAGGCCAACGTAAAACAAGCGGCGTTCTTCGGCCAATTCCTCAGGATCATCGCGCGAGCGGGTGTGGGGCAGTAACCCTTCATCCAGCCCAACAATGAAGACCTGAGGAAATTCCAACCCCTTCGCCGCATGCAGGGTGAGCAGGGTGGGGGCGTTTTGGTCTTGGGGCAGGGTATCTTGATCCGATACCAGGGCTAAATCTTCTAGGAAGGCGCTCAAGCCGCGCTCGCGATACTCAAAGGCCAGTCGGCGCAGTTCCTGCACGTTCTCCCAGCGATCCTGGCCCTCTTCGCTACCATCGTTGATATACGGTTCATACCCGATATCGGTCAGGATGCGGTCAAAGAGTTCGATCAGGGAGAGGGTATCGCGCGTGTGATGCCATTTGGCCAGCAGTGCGCCGAAGTCGGCCAGCAGCATGGCACTACGCCCGGGGAAGCGCGTCCAATAGGGTGAGTCATGCCCCTTTTCGCCCAGTTCGATCAGCAAACGACCGGGGGCAAGGTGAGCTTCGCGCGCCAGCAACTGCAACGCCACCAGGGTTTTCTCGCCGACGCCCCGTGGGGGGACGTTGATCACCCGCAGTAAACTGATTTCATCTTCGGGGTTTTGGGCTAAACGCAGGAAGGCGATGACATCTTTGACCTCGCGGCGGCCGTAGAAGCGTTGTGCCCCTACGAGATGATAGGGTATTCCTGCCCGTAGGAAAGCCTCTTCCAGCAGGCGGGATTGGGCATTGGTGCGGTACATGACCGCGAAATCACTCCCCTTGGCTTTGCCGCTCTCGATCCACTGGCGGATGGTATCCACGACAAATGCGGCCTCGGCGAATTCATCCACCGCCTCATAGAGGATAATCGGATCACCACGTCCGCGGTCGGAGAACAGTTTTTTGGGCGTGCGCTGGTGGTTGCGGTTAATCACCCCCTGCGCGGCATCCAGGACGGTTTGGGTGGAGCGATAATTTTGCTGCAGTAAGATTTTTTGGACGTTAGGAAATTCCGATTCGAAGCGCAAGACATTGCGGTAATCCGCACCGCGCCAGCGATAGATGGACTGATCTTCATCGCCCACGACAAAGACGTTTTGATGCACCGAAGCCAGCAGTTTGAGCAACTCGTACTGCACCAGGTTGGTGTCCTGAAACTCATCCACCAACACATGTTCAAAGCGCCCGGCATAGCGTTCCAGGATAGGGGGATTATCGCGCAACAGGCGCACGGTTTCGATCAGCAGGTCATCGAAATCCACGGCGTTGTTGGCGCGCAGAAATTCCTGGTAGCGCTGATAGACGCGTTTGACGATTTCATCGCGGTAGGTGCGGGGGGTAAACTCGTCCGGACCGATCAGGTTGTTTTTCGCCATGGAGATAGTGGCATGGATTCCGGCCGGGCGGTAGAGTTTTTCATCCAGATTGAGGGCTTTAAGCGCCTGACGCACCAGGGCAATCTGGTCATCGGCATCCATGATGACAAAGTTGTGGTCAAAGGGCAAGTGGGCGGCTTCGCGCCGCAAGATGCGGGCGCAGATGGCGTGAAAGGTTCCCAACCAAAGGTATTGGGCTTGCTCACCCAGCAGGCCTTCCAGGCGGTGCTGCATTTCGCGCGCGGCCTTGTTGGTGAAGGTGACGGCGAGGATGTGGTGGGGACGGACACCCATACCCTTGACCAGATAGGCGATGCGCTGGGTAAGGACGCGCGTTTTACCCGAACCCGGTCCGGCCAGGACCAGGATAGGGCCTTCTCCCGCGGTCACAGCGCGGTACTGTTCGGCGTTGAGGTGTTTCAAGAACTCTAAGGTTGATTCGTCCGGCATAGATCGTCCTAATGGGGCTGACCCTTCCTCTGGCGAGAGGTGAAGGTGCTTAGCATTATAATTCATCTTGGATCGGAGAAAGGTGCAGGAGGTGAATTGTGCGAGCGCGACGAGCGCTTTTATATGTCCCGGCCGATGACTGGCGTAAGATCCAAAAAGCGACCACGTTGGGTGTGGATTGTGTGTGCCTGGATTTGGAGGATGGGGTGGCGCAGAATCGCAAAGAGGAAGCGCGCCATAACATCGTCCAAGCCCTGGCAACGCTGGATTTTGGTCGTGCCGAGCGCCTGGTGCGCATCAACGGCGTGGAGAGCGGTTTGGCCGAGGCGGATTTAGCCGCGGTGTTACCGGCCCAACCCGATGGCATTGTGCTACCTAAGGTGCTCGCGGCAGAGGATTTGCGCTGGGTAGAGACGCACATTCAGGCCGCCGAGCAGCGCGCAGGCTGGCCGAGCGGAAAAATCGTCCTGCTTGCCGTTATTGAGCGGGCGCGGGCGTTTCTACATCTGGCCGAGATTTGCCAAGCCACGCCCCGCCTGCAGGCGCTGATTTTCGGCGCGGAGGATTTGGCGGCTGAGTTGGGCGCCAAACGAACCCGCGAGGGTTGGGAACTCTTCCATGCTCGCAGTACCTTGGTGATGCATGCGGCAGCATTCGGCTTGCAGGCGATAGATTGGGTCACGGTGGACTTCCAAGATGTGGCGTGGGTGCGCCAGGAAGCCGAACGTGGGGCTACCTTGGGATTTAGCGGGAAGCAGATTATTCACCCTAATCAGGTCTTGCCGGTGCAAATGGCTTTCACGCCCTCCCCCGAGGAGATTGCATGGGCACGGGAACTGCTGGCTGCCTTTGAAGCCCATCAGGCTCAGGGCAAAGGGGCATTCGCCTGGCAGGGGCAGATGGTAGATCGTCCGGTTATCCGTCGTGCCGAGGGTATCCTGGCGCGGGCACGGGCGGCAGGTGTGTTAGATGGGGTGGATTAAGGCACGCTGATCACAATCAAAGAGATGTTATCGTGACCGCCGCGCTGATTGGCCAGGTCAACCAGCAAGCGGGCGGCGCGTTCCATTGGTTGGCGCGTGAGCAGGTGAGCCATTTCTTCATCTTCTACCAAGTCGCTCAGACCGTCACTGCATAGGAGGATATAGTCCCCTGCTTCCAAGTGTAATCCCTGGTTAGCCTGGGCTTGGTGATCGCTTTCCTGGGTTGAAAGGCGCAGGCGAAGATCTACCTCGGGCGGCGTGGGCGAGCCGAGGAATTGACGAATCATGTGCGCCTGGGGGTGATTGAGCGCTTCTTCACGGGTGATCCAACCGTTATCTAACGCTTCTTGCACCCAGGTATGATCAATGCTCAGGCGGTACGGCTGTCCGTTGCGCATCAGATATATCCGAGAATCACCCACGTTAGCAATAAAGAGTCGTTTCTCTTGAATCAGTGCACAGGTGCAAGTGGCGCCCATGCCGCTCTGATTGGGGTTGCGCTGCCCCTGGGTGTAAATGACCTGGCTGGCGTAACGCAGGGCTTCCACCAGAAGCGGGAGCGGTGCAAGGGTATCTCCGTGTTCGAGCACAAATTCCTCCACCTTGGTCACGGCCAATTCGGCGGCTACCTCGCCGGCTTGGTGTCCACCCATGCCATCGGCCAGCACGGCCAGGAGCAGTGGTTGATCGGGGGCATGATCCGTGGCTAGTGCGCTGACCTGCAGGCGATCTTCGTTCTTCTGGCGCTGGCGCCCGCGATCCGAGAGCATCACCACCGGAAGGTGTGGATGAGGCAGGCGAATCATAGGATTTCCTCGTAAGGACGCAACGAGGGACGCGGTTGAGGGGCAGGATGCGCGGTTTCAAAGCGTAGTGCGACGCTTCCCAGATGCACAATATCCCCATGGGTGAGCCACGCCCCTTCTGGAGGGAGCGCGGCGCCGTTGAGCCAGGTGCCGGCGACGGTACCGGCATCGGTCAACTTGTAACCCTCCGGACCGTAGGTGAGATGGGCATGAACACCTTCCACACTGGGGTGCGGAATCCATACGGTCGCGCGCTGGCGGTCGCTGCCCAAAGCGACGTCGGCCTGGGGCAGGGGATAGAAGCGCTGTTCAGAGGGAGGCACGGCTGTCTCATCACGGGGGAAGAAGAACGGCACCTCATCTGAGTTCAACCACACCAGCCAGGCTGAGGCGGCTGAAGGGGGTGCGGCAAGGGGGGATAGAGTTATTGTGGGCGAAGATGCGGCGGGTGGGGCGGTTTTACCACGCTGTCTGGCGGTCCATCGCGCATAGAGAGGCTGGGTCAGGCGGTGGTAGGCACGCCAGCGCCAAAGGACAAGCCCTAAGGTTACCGCACTCAAGATCACCGCCCAGAAGGGAAGCACCTCCGGAGAAGAGAGGCGCTGCCAGGTCTGTTCAAGAGGGCTGCGCAGCGGTTCAGCCACAATCACCTCGATCGGCCAATCCTGGCTTTGCCCCCTAAGGCCAAGGCTGTCCTCAACCTCGATCCGAACGCGGTAGCGCCCGTTAGCGGTGACCTCTTCCAACGGCCACTCTAAGACCTCAAATGGAGGTTCTAACCGTTCGGTCACCAGCACGTCATTGACGTAGAGCCGGGCGGCGCGAAGGGGACGGGGATGTTGGTCGGGAAATTCGGTAATGAATGAAAAGGCATACGTTGAGGGAGCGAGATAGCGTTCACGTTGTCCCTCAGGGCTTTGCCAAGTGCGCATGATCTGAGCAGGGGGGGCCAGCAGGATCGGATTGGGGGGGAGCACGGTAAGATCGAAGGATATGGGCTCCGATTCCAGCGTTACTCCCTCATGGGTGAGCCGCACACTCAATTCTTGCTCGCCGCTGGTGGTGAGGTTAGAAATGTAAGTAACCCGGTAGCGAAAGCGCAACGGGCGCAGTATGGGCTCAGGGTCGGGTAAGGGCTCCGGGCCGCTGAAGAGGGTGAACTGCCCGCCGCTCTGGATGGCCAGATCGTTCAGCGCGGCGTAGTTTTGCGGCAGGCGCGTGGAGGCGCGGGCATGGGCAACCATCCAGACATGAATGGGTACGCTTAGCGTTTGTGCCCGCTGACCCAGGTCGGCCAGGGCAGGTAGCGTTGCCGCGGGCAACGGTGCCGTGAGGAAGAAGATCACCGGACGCTGAGGATTTTCGGGGTCGGAGGTAGCAGCCAGGTCGAGGGCGCGCGTAAGGCCGTTGAGCGAAGCCGCTTCGCGTTGTAAGTCGGGGCGGGCGGATTCCAGCCAGTCAGCCCAGCGGGTGGGGTCGTTGTTACGTACCAGTTGCAAGCCGCTATTGGTGATCAGGCTGAGGCGGTCACTGGTAGGCGAGGGCTGGGCTTGTGCCCACGCCAGCCAATGCTGGCGCAGGTATTGAAAGCGAGAACGTTGCGCATAGGCGACGCTCCACTCTGGGCCATAATTGAAGACCAGGATAAGGTGCGCACCGGGGTTTAGAAGAGTCAGATTTAATGGGGGGCGTGGTTGGCCGTTTTCCAGGATGGTGAGGTCTTCCGGGTTCAGATTTTGGATAAATTGTCCGGCGGTGTCATAGGCCTCAACATATACGCTCACGGTGGGAAAGGCGGCACTGTCCACCTGGCGGATGAGGACGCGCTCCGCCACCTGAGCGTCGGCGCTTGGGGCGGCATGTATCAACAACAGCGCGGTGACCACCACCAGGCTGAGAAAAAACGGCCTTTTAAATCGGCACAAATGCGAAAAGATCATCAACGGCTAAAAGAGGATGGACACGATGGGCTTATTCCCATTCAATGGTTGCAGGAGGTTTACTGGTAATATCATACACGACGCGGTTGATCCCGTCCACTTCATTGACGATGCGGTTAGCAACCCGCTCCAGCAAATCTGCGGACAAGCGTGCCCAGTGGGCGGTCATGAAGTCTTGGGTGGTCACAGCGCGCAGGGCAACCACATCCTGGTAAGTGCGTTGATCGCCCATGACGCCGACCGACTGCACCGGCAGAAGCACGGCAAAGGCCTGCGCTACGGCGGCGGATTCGTCCTCGCCCAGGCGCTGTTGCAGTAATCCGGCGCGTTCCAGTTCGCCGGTGAAGATTGCATCCGCAGCGCGCAGACGGGCCAAGCGTTCGGCGGTGACTTCACCCAAACAGCGCACAGCCAAGCCCGGGCCGGGGAAAGGCTGGCGCCATACTAACGCCGGTGGTAAACCTAGGGCTTCGCCGACACGGCGGACCTCGTCCTTGAACAGATAGCGCAGAGGTTCTACCAGTTCGAAACTGAGGTCAGGGGGCAGGCCGCCAACGTTGTGGTGGGTCTTGATGCGTTGGGCATGAGCGCGGTCGGGAGCGCGGGATTCGACCACATCGGGATAGATTGTGCCCTGCACCAGGAAGCGAATCGTCCCTAGGCGGCGCGCTTCCTGCTCGAAGACGCGGATAAACGTCTCGCCGATGATGCGCCGTTTTTCTTCGGGATCGGTGATACCTTTCAAAGCGTTGAGGAAGGTTGACGCGGCATCTACCACAATGAGATTGGCGCCCAAGGTATGGCGAAACGCCAACTCGACCTGCTCGCGTTCTCCCTGGCGGAGCAAGCCGGTATCCACAAACACGGCGACCAATCGGTCACCGATGGCACGCTGTACCAGGGCAGCGGCTACACTGGAATCCACTCCGCCGCTGACCGCTGCCAGCGCGCGTTCATGCCCAACTTGGGCCCGAATGCGTTCCACGGCTTGGGTGATGATGGATTCGGGCGTCCAGTCGGGGGTGGCGCCGCAAATATCCACCACAAAGCGGCGTAGGATATCCTTGCCGCCGGGGGTGTGGTGAACCTCAGGATGAAACTGCACGCCGTAATAACGGTGATTCAGATCACCCATGGCGGCAATAGGGCTGTTCGGGCTGCGTGCCAGGGCATTGAACCCCGGCGGTAGGATTTCGATGCGGTCACCGTGCGACATCCAGACGCGCTGGCGCCCCGGCGGGAGCAATGGGTTGGGCAGGATGGTTTCGATCTCTGCCGGGCCGTATTCGCGCTCAGGGGCCGGAGCAACTTTTCCCCCCAGGGCATGGGCAAGTGCCTGCATGCCGTAGCAGATGCCCAAGATGGGGCGTCCCGACGCCAGGACATAGGTGGGAATTTGGGGCGCACCTGGCGCATAGACCGATGCCGGTCCCCCTGAGAGGATGAAGCCCACAGGCTGCAGCGCCATAACCACTTCGGCGGGGGCATCCCAGGGAAAGAGTTCGCAATACACCTGCAGTTCACGCACCCGCCGGGCGATCAACTGGGTATATTGAGAGCCGAAATCGAGAATGGCGATACCGGTGCTCATGGCGCAAGGATGATTTGCCCGTTTTCCATCGAGGTGATGACGGCTAGCGACTCGATGGGCACCCCCAGATGTTCCAGGGCTTTGCGACCGCCCTCAAAGGTTTTCTCAATTAAGGTGCCGATGCCGACCACGGTGGCGCCGGCGGCTTCGGTCAGCCGCACCAAGCCCAGGATCGTTTGGCCGGTAGCCAGGAAGTCGTCAATGATCAGCACCCGCTCGCCCGGTTTGAGGTATTCGGGTGAAACGATCAGTTCGACCATTTGCCCTTTGGTGTGCGAGGGGGCAATGGTCAGATAGACCTGATTGGGCATCGTGATGGGTTTGCTCTTGCGCGCGTAGACCACGGGAATCCCCAGGTGCATGGCGGTGGTCAGCGCCGGGGCGATCCCCGAAATTTCGGCGGTAAGCACGCGGGTGGGCTGCACATGGGCAAAACGCCGCGCCAGTTCGGCCCCGCAGGCATCCATGAGTTGGGGATCCACCTGATGATTGATGAAATTATCTACTTTGAGAATGCCACCCCCCAGATTCTTGCCCTCTTTGAGGATGCGTTCTTTCAGGGCTTGCATGCCGTCCCCTCCTGAAATGGTGAATGTGTGGACATTTTAAAACGAAACCGTCTCCATGGGTAGAGGTTGCGCCGTGACGAGCATGACATTCGTCACTAATTTTGTCTGACATATTGACTCAGCCCGGGTTTTTCTTATAATGAAAATATCCCCGGTGTTCTTCCCTAACCTAACCAATGACACAAGTTGGAGCATGACGTGCTAAGGTATTTTATCCGCAGAGCGTTGGCTCTGGTGCCGGTATTTTTTATCATGACCGTGATCGTCTTCTTGTTGATCCGCATGGTGCCGGGCGATCCGGTGGACGTCATGTATGGCGCCGAGGGGCTTGATCCGGCACGGCGGGCGGCGCTGGAACGCAGTTTGGGATTAGACCAGCCGTTAGTTGTGCAGTATTTCAAATGGCTGGGGCGCGCCCTGACGGGTGACCTAGGCCGCTCATATCGGGCGCAGATGCCGGTCCTCGACCTGATCTTGCAACGGCTGCCAGCGACGCTTTACCTCTCGCTGGCAGCATTGTTATTCTCGGTGGTGTTAGCGATTCCACTGGGAATTATCTCGGCGGTAAAACGTAATTCCTGGGCCGATCTGGGCGCTATTGGTTTTGCCATCCTGGGCATTTCCCTGCCTCAGTTTTGGTCGGGGATTATGTTGGTGTTGGTGTTTGCCATACTATTGGGTTGGCTTCCCTCGATTGGATATGTGCCGCCGCAAGAAGGCCTGGGAAAATTTCTCCGCCACATTATCTTACCGGCCATTACATTAGGCTGGTCGCTGGCCGGCACGACCACTCGCCTAACCCGCTCCAGTCTGCTGGAAGAACTGGGCAAGGACTATGTGCGCACGGCGCGTGGAATGGGCTTGCCGGAACGTAAGGTGCTGTGGGAGCATGCCTTGCGCAATGCGCTCATTCCCACGGTCACGATGATCGGCTTGCAATTGGCTTTTCTTATTGGTGGGGCGGTGGTGGTTGAGACTGTGTTTGCCTGGCCGGGCATTGGCCTGCTGGTGGTGGATAGCATTTTCGCCCGCGATTACCCGGTCGTTCAGGGGGTGATTTTAGCGGTGGCCGTCATGGTGGTTTTGGTTAACCTGGTGGTGGACTTTGTTTACACCCTCATAGACCCGCGTATTCGCTTGGAGTGAAGAGCCTGCGGGCTCTGCTCGAAACCTGAACTAAGGAGAAGGAGGCTGAAATGAAACGAAAACATCTTAAGTGGCTCACCCTGGTGGTTGCGCTGGTGCTGGTGTTCAGCGCCTGCCAGCCGGCGGCAACTCCAACGCCCACCAAACCCCCTGAACAACCGCCTGCCACGCTGCCCCCAACCACACCGCCTCAAGAGGTTGCCACCACCGAAGCCCCGGCCGCCGGGCCGAAATATGGCGGAGTGATCACCTTTGCCATGAAGGAAGACGTCACCACGCTTGACCCGCTCAAGGCAATTCAATACGGCGATATCCGCTTGAACGGTTTGGTGGTGCAGCAGTTGGTAGCGGCAGACCGCACCGGCAAGTTTGTTGGCGTCTTGGCCGAACGGTGGGAGACCTCGCCCGATGGCAAGGAATGGACGTTCCACCTGCGGCCAGGGGTTAAATTCCACAACGGCGCGGACTTGACCGCGGAAGATGTGAAGTGGATTTTTGACCGCATCCTGGATGAGAAATCCGGCGCGGCACTGCGCAGCACCTTTGTCAATATCGGTCTGAAGTCTGAAGTTGTGGATCCGCTGACCCTTAAGGTGACCATCGAGAAGGGTGCCGGCCCGTTTCTCTCATACCTGGCATTGCTCAATCGTGCCGGCATCATCCATCGCGACAGTTATGATGCCGAAGGCAACGTGACCAAACCGATCGGCACCGGCCCGTTCATGCTCGATTCCTACAAACCCGGTGAATCCTACACGCTCAAGCGTTTTGACCAGTACTGGAAGCAGGGCGAGCCCTACCTGGATGGCGTGGTGCTCAAGGTTATTACCGACCCGGTGGTGCGCCTGAACGCCCTGCGCACCGGCGAAGTGGATATGACCGAGGAACTGCCGCTGGCCGATGTCAAGCGCTTACTGGAAAACCCCGATCCCAACTTTACAGTTGTGGTGTACTACTTCAACTCCGGCGCGCGCCTGGTCATGAATCACACCCGCCCGCCGTTCAACGACCTCAACGCACGCATGGCCGTTCAATATGCTTTTGATCGCGAGGCTTATAACGAGGCGGTTTACTTCGGCCTCGGCCAGGTGCACAACCAGCCCTTCGTGCCCGAAGATACGTGGTATCTGGATGTGCCGATGATCCAACCGGATTTACAAAAGGCAAAGGAATACTTCCAGAAAGCCGGGCTGAAGGAAGGCACCGAGATCACCATGCTGTTGATGCCCAACCAGAAGGATGCCGCAGAGATCATTGACGCCATGCTCTCACAGGTGGGCTTCAAGGTGAAGTTTGATATCGTGGATGCGGCGGCTTGGAATGCCCGCGGCAAGGCTCTGGATTACGACCTGCTGATGGGCACCATGACCGGCATTTTCGATCCGGATCGTCCCTATGGCTATTTGACCCCCAAGAGCAGTGGCAACTGGCTGGTGGGCGGTTACAGCAATCCCAAGATGGATGAACTGCTTGAAAAGGGCATCTCAGAGACCGATATTGCCAAGCGCAAGGAAATCTAC
The DNA here is from genome assembly GCA_964427505.1 of uncultured Thermanaerothrix sp. Taxonomy (GTDB): domain Bacteria; phylum Chloroflexota; class Anaerolineae; order Anaerolineales; family Anaerolineaceae; genus Thermanaerothrix. The sequence continues at coordinate 221,006 of CAYRUO010000004.1, read as the reverse complement.
AAGCAGGTCCTGCAACTGGTCCAGGAAGATGCCGCGACCATGTACGTGCTGGGCTTGCCCTGGGTGGAAGGTTGGCGCAATTACGTCAAAGGCTACCGCCCGGGCAACGCACCGATGTTAATGATGATGGATGCCTCGGAAGGCTTAAATACGGCCTGGTTGGATAAATAACCGATGACTCTGCCGGGGGCGCCCGTGCTCTGACCGGGTGCCCCCGGACGTACCGGTAGATTTATGACCACGATTCAAGCCCGTGTCACTGCTTCACTCGAACCCGCGCTGAGGGAACGCCGCCTGAGCGAACGGGTGTTTTTCCGCTTACTGCGTCACCGCTTGGCACTGGTGGGGATCATCCTGACGGCCATCATCCTGATCATGGCCATCTTTGCCGAGGTCATTGCGCCCTATGACCCGTTGGAGATACGCCTAAAAGAACGTTTACAGCCTCCCAGCGCAGCGCATATTATGGGCACCGATCATTTGGGGCGCGATATTTTCTCACGGGTGGTCTACGGTGCACGCATTTCCCTTCAGGTCGGGGTGGTCTCGGTAGCCCTGGGAACCATTGTGGGGTTGTTCGTGGGCATGGCGGCGGGGTATCTTGGTCGCTCGGTGGACACCGTATTGATGAGCATCATGGATGCGATATACGCCTTCCCGGCCATCCTGCTGGCACTGGCGCTGGTGGCGGCATTCGGCCAGGGGCTGGTCACCGTCATGACTGCGATTGCCATCGTGCGCATTCCCATCTTTGCCCGCACCGTGCGCTCTTCGATTCTGGCCGAGAAAGAGAAGGAATACGTTGAGGCGGCGCGCTGTATCGGCCAGCGGGAGTGGCTGATCCTCTTCCGCCACATCCTGCCGAACATTCTAGCCCCGTTAATTGTGGTGACCACGACGTATTTTGCGGCGGCTATTGTGGTGGAAGCCTCGCTCAGTTTCCTTGGGTTAGGCGTACCACCCCCGGCGGCCAGTTGGGGCGTGATGCTCAATGACGGGCGTAAATATATGGAACAGGCGCCTTATGTGGTGGTCTATCCGGGTTTGGCGATCTCATTGGCCGTGTTGGGGTTCAACCTTTTGGGGGATGGGCTGCGGGATGTGCTCGACCCGCGCTTGCGCAACGTGACATGAGCCCGGTTCTGCCTTTAGAAACGGCCAGCAGTGAGGCTTTGCGTCTGCTGGTGGATTTGGTGCGCCTGCCGGCTTTCTCAGGGGCGGAAGAAGCCGCCGCGGACTATGTGCAGGCGCAGATGCTTGCCTTGGGGTTCGAGGGGGTGCGGCGCGACCCCTTAGGCAATGTGATCGGGATCTGGCCGGGCGAGCAGTCCGGTCCGACCCTGCTGCTGGATTCGCATCTGGATGTTGTCGCAGTGGGGGTTGAAAACGCCTGGCATTACCCACCGTTTGGGGGCATTGTAGAAAATGGGCGGGTGTGGGGGCGAGGGGCGGCGGACACCCACGCTTCATTGGCGGCCATGCTGGCGGCAGTAGCGTCACTACCGCGGTCTGAGTTACGGGGTCAGGTCGTGTTAGCGGCTACCGTGTTGGAAGAAACGCTGACGGGTCGCGCGGTAGAGGATCTGCTGGCGCTATATCACCCCACAGTTTTCATCACCGGGGAACCTACGAACCTACGCCTGGCCGTTGCCCAAAAAGGACGGGCGACGCTGGAAATTTCCGCCCAGGGACGAGCGGCACACACCTCGCACCCTCAGCAGGGCGAGAATGCCATCCAACGCATGATGGCGGCATTGGCGCGGCTTGAGGCCATGCCGCGTCGGTATGATGAAGATCTGGGTGAAGAAATCTTTGTGGTGACCGATATTTGCTCCGAGCCTTATCCCAATATCAGCCTGGTGCCGCCGCGGTGTCAGGCGCATGTGGTGGCGCGCTTGGTGCCGGGGGAGACGGCGGCCTCTCTGCTAACACGGGTGAGGCAGGCGCTGGAGGACACACCGAGGGTTGATGTGAACCTGGCGACTCTGCGCCAGATGTGTTACACCGGTCGGGTTTTAGAAGGGGTGGATTTTCTCCCCGCCTGGAAAGTGCCGCCGGATAACCCCTGGCGGGTGCGCATCTTAGACGCCTTGAGGTCGCAGGGACTGCCGGCAGAAACGATGGCCGCCGGTTTCGGCACCAATGCCTCGGCGGCGACAGAGCGGGGGATCACGGCGTTCATTTATGGGCCGGGGGATCTGGCTCAGGCGCACATTGTGGATGAGTGGATTGCTGTTGAGCAAGTTGCGCGCGCGGTCTGGGGGTATCGTACCTTGGTGCAGGCTTGTTTGGGTGGGTGAAATCCCACCTTAAGGTAGGCTCGCCCATTCTATTGGGCTGAATGGGGTGTGATAAAATCATAGGCAGTTATGAGTACCCCCCTGATTTTATTGGCATCAAACTCACCGCGGCGGCGTGTTTTGCTTTCCTGGACCGGGTGGCCGTTTGAGGTGCGTCCGGCAGATATTGACGAAACCCAGGCGGTGGAAGAAACGCCACAGGATTATGTGATGCGCCTGGCGCGCGAAAAAGCCCTGGCGGCCAGTGAATTTGAGACCGAAGCCACCGTGATTCTGGCGGCGGATACGGTGGTAGTGTTTGAGGATGAGGTGTTGGGTAAACCGGAATCGTCACAGCAGGCGGAAGATTTCCTGCGCCGTCTGCGGGGGCGAGTGCATGAGGTTTATACCGCCATTGCCCTGATTGACCGCCGCAGTGGTGAGTTGCTCACGGATCTTTGTCATACGCTGGTGCCCATGCGCGATTACAGTGATGCCGAGATTGCGGCATATGTAGCCAGCGGTGAACCCATGGATAAAGCCGGCGCCTATGGCATTCAGAGCACGGAGTTTCATCCGGTGACGGATTTCGAAGGTTGTTATGCCAGTGTAATGGGGTTGCCGTTGTGCCATCTGGTGCGCACGATGGCGATTTTGGGATTTGAGCCATCGGTAGATGTGCCGGCAGTGTGTCAAAAAAATTTGAATTATGTTTGTCCGGTCTATCGGGCGATTCTGGAAGGCGAAGATGAAGGCTAATCCGTTGCGGCGAACGACGAAAAGATCGGAAGCGCGAACACGGTGGCAAGTGCGGCTACCGATTCTAATTGTGATAGCGCTTTTGGTAGGGGCATGCCGCCCCACGGTGACGACACCGGTCAATCCCTCGGCACAGCCCAGTCTGAGCGAACCCGTGGTCAATGTAACATCCGTTCCGGATGTGCGGGGGGCTGCTGAGGCGTTTTTAGCGGCCTGGAAAGCCGAGGATTATACCGGCATGTATGCCATGCTGACCCGTTTGAGCCAAGACGCCATGAGTGAAGAGGCGTTCACTCAGCGCTATCGCGACGTAGCGGCTACGATGAGCCTGAGCGGGTTGGATTACGCCATTCTTTCGACCTTGACCAACCCAACTACCGCTCAGGTGGCCTATCAGGTGACATTTCATACCGTGTTGTTGGGAGACCTGAGCCGCGAGATGGTGATGAACCTGACACTGCAAGATGGGGCGTGGAAGGTGCAGTGGGAAGATGGAATGATCCTGCCCGAACTGCGCGGGGGCAACCGCTTGATGATGGACATCACCATCCCGGCGCGGGGTAACATCTACGATGCTCAGGGCAATGCCTTGGCGGCACAGACCGATGCGGTGGCTTTGGGGATTATCCCAGGGCAGATTGATCCTGCGCAAGAAGGTACGCTACTAACCGAATTGGCCAACCTGACCGGCTTGAACCCGGATTACATCCGTTCGCTCTACCAGTATGCTGCGCCGGATTGGTATATTCCGGTGGGGGATGTCTCGGCACAAGCGGTGCAGCGGCGTTATGATGTCCTTTCGAGTTTGAGCGGCTTGGTCATGCGCACTTACAACACGCGCTACTACTTTGATAGCGCGGCGCCGCATGTCACCGGCTATGTTCAGCCTATCCCGGCGGAGCAATTGGAAGAGTACAAACGCAAAGGCTATCGCGGGGACGAACGTGTCGGCATGGCCGGGCTGGAGCAGTGGGGTGAATCCTACCTGGCCGGCCGGCGTGGCGCGGCACTCTACGTAACCGATGCCCAAGGAAATATCCTCACCCGCTTAGGGCAGCGTGACTCTCAGCCCGCCTATTCTATCTATACCACCCTGGATAAGAACTTCCAGGTTCAGGTGCAAAAAGCCATTGAGGGCTTTCGGGGCGCGATTGTGGTGCTGGAACGTGACACCGGACGCATTCTGGCGCTGGCATCCTCACCCAGTTTTGACCCCAACTTATTTGATCCCAACAACTATAACAGCGCCTGGTTGTTGAATCAGGTATTTGATGCCAATACGACGCCGTTGCTCAACCGTGCTACCCAGAGCGCCTATCCATTGGGATCGGTGTTCAAGATCATTACCATGGCGGCAGCATTGGAGAGCGGCTTATTTACCGCCGATTCGACCTATGAGTGTGGGCATACCTTTACCGAAATCCCCGGCTTGACCCTCTACGATTGGACCTATGAAAAAGATAAACCGCCCAGCGGCACGCTGACATTACCTGAGGGGCTGATGCGTTCTTGCAATCCCTGGTTCTACCACATTGGGTTGGAACTTTATCGCCAGAACCGCCCTCTGGATGTGAGCAATATGGCGCGGGCGTTCGGACTGGGCAGTCCGACCGGCCTTGAGCAACTGCCCGAGGTGGCGGGCAATATTCCCGATCCGGCCAGTGAAAACGATGCCGTGCAGTTGGCCATTGGGCAAGGGGCGATGTTGGTTACCCCGTTGCAGGTAGCGAATTTTATCGCGGCGGTGGGAAACGGCGGCACGCTCTACCGCCCCCAAGTGGTTGAGAAAATCACCAACCCGGATGGCGAAGCGGTCTATGCCTTCAAGCCCGAGGTGAAGGGGCAACTGCCGGTTTCACCCGAAAATCTCAAGATTATCCAGGATGCCATGCGCAGTGTCGTCAACAACCCGCGCGGCACGGCGCATTATGCTCTGGCCGGCTTGCAAATCCCCATCTATGGCAAAACCGGCACGGCAACTAACCCCGCCGGAAAACCACACGCCTGGTTTGCAGGTTACACCAATGCCAACCGCAGTGACAAACCGGATATTGCCGTGGTGGTGTTGGTGGAGAACGGCGGCGAAGGGTCGGAAGTGGCCGCCCCCATCTTCCGCCGTGTGATCGAAGATTACTTCTTTGGGCGCCCACTGCGCCTCTACCCCTGGGAAGCGTCATTTTACGTCACGCGGACCCCAACACCGCTTTACACCTATACTCCAACCCCTACGGCTACACCTGAACCCACCGAAACCCCTGTGCCTGAGGAGACGCCTACCCCGTGAGCACCGACGCTGTACACTCTGCTGCCAATCCGGCTTGGGGGCAGGTTATCCGCGCCCAGTCCGGCTTCTATACCGTACGCATGAGCGGTGGGCAGAACGTGGTCTGCCGTTTGCGCGGGCGACTCAAAAAGATGCACCGCCAGGGGGATGTGGTAGCCGTGGGGGACTGGGTGCGAGTCACCCTACTCCCGGATGGCAGTGGCGTGATTGAAGCCGTCGCGCCGCGCCAGCGTGCCCTGGAGCGTCGTGCACCTACCGCGCGGGGCACGTATCAGCAGGTGCTTTTGGCCAATCCGGATCAGTTAGTCCTGGTGTTTGCCTGTGCGCAGCCGGAGCCGCGCCTGCGCATGTTGGATCGTTTTTTGGTGATCGCTGAAAAGCAGCAAATCCCGGTGTTGATTGTGGCCAACAAGGTGGATCTCGTGGGACTAGAACGGGCGCAGGAAATCTTTTCTATATATCCCCCCTTGGGCTACCCTGTGCTCTACACGTCTGCCAAGACCGGCTACGGCATCGAAGACCTGAAAGCCCATTTGATCGGTCGGCTCTCGGCGTTGGCCGGACCTTCCGGGGTGGGCAAAAGCAGTTTGCTCAACGCTATTCAGCCCGAATTGGGGTTGGCGGTGGGGAGTGTGCGGGAGAAAGGGGGCAAAGGGCGGCACACCACCGTGGTGCGGCAGTTGTTTCCTCTGGATGGCGGTGGTTATGTGGCCGATATGCCCGGCCTGCGTACCCTGGCACTCTGGGATACGCAACCTGAAGAACTGGATGGGTACTTTCCCGAGATTCGCGACCTGGTTGCGCTGTGCCAGTTCAACGATTGCACGCACACGAACGAGCCGGGGTGTGCCGTGCGCGAGGCGGTGGCGCAGGGGAAGATTCACCCTCAGCGCTACGAGTCTTATCTGCGCCTGCGCGCGGGCGAGGAAGAAGAGAGCGACTAAACTCCACCTAAGGTGATTCTATGGCATCATCCCCTATGCTACGATGGCAACGCCTGACCCTGGTGTTGAGGCATCCGTTTCGCCTTTCTTACGGTGTGAGTGAGACACGTCAGACCTACTGGCTGCGGCTGGGAGAAGATGTAGGGTGGGGAGAAGCGACATTACCGCCCTATTACGGCGTTGACCTGAGTGCGTGTGAAGCCTATTGGGCCCAGCGTGCCGGCGCTGACCGCAACTTACCGCGCTCGTTGGAAGAGGTCTTGGCTTGGGTGGGAGAAACTGGACCGGCGCCGGCGCGTTGTGCGCTGGAGATGGCTGTGTTGGATTATCTGGCGCGCCAGGCCGGTCAACCGCTGTACCGCTGGTTGGGTCTCCCTGCTCCGCCGAGGTTGCCAACCTCGGTGACGATCGCAATAGACACCCCCGACGCCATGGCCGAAATGGCGCAGCGCATGCAAGCCTACCCGGTGCTGAAATTAAAATTGGGCGGTGCCGAAGACCTAGAGCGCTTGGCGCGCGTTCGGGCGGCGCGCCCGGATGCCGAAATTCGGGTGGATGCCAATGCCGGCTGGACGCTGGACGAAGCCCAAGCCTATTTACCGCGTTTAGAAGCACTTGGGATTGCCATGATCGAACAACCACTCCCTAAGTCAGCCGTGGTGGAGATGGGGCAATTACAGTCCATGACGCACATTCCGATTGTGGCGGATGAGTCGTTGCAAACCTTTGCCGATGTGGAAGCGCTGGCGGCTGCCGGTGTGCAAGGCATCAACGTTAAACTGATGAAGACTGGGGGCCTGCTCAACGCACTGCAGATCATCCGCCGCGCCCGCGAACTGGGACTAAAGATCCTGCTGGGATGCATGATTGAAACATCACTGGGCACGACGGCCATGGCGCATTTGGCGGCGTTGGCCGACTGGCTAGACCTGGATGCCCCGCTTCTGATCGCCAACGATCCTTTTGAGGGCTTGACCTATGATGCGGAAGGCCGTATTCAAGTGCCGGAACGCCCCGGGATTGGAGTAATCTTGCGCCAGGAGGTTGGACATGAGTGAGGCACTTGCTCCCGAGGTACAGGCCCAAAAGGTTCTCGCGCGTTTGGCACATGAGCGCGCCGATGAACGTGTACATGTTTTTCAGGTCCATGTTGAGAGGGTTGAAAATTGGCGTCTGCATGTGAGCGGTCGGGTGTTGAGCGAGGAGGATCGTCAGGCCATCCACACGGCGCTCAAGGCAGAAGATGCACGTTGGGAGGTGGAGGATAGCGCACTGCAGATCTTACGCCGCCCTCACAATCCGGTTTTAGCGGTAGCCACCAACCTGACCAGCCTGCACCGTGAGCCGTCCTTCCTGGCCGAAATGTTGACCCAGTTGCTCTGGGGGATGGAAGTGGAAGTATTAGAAGAAAAAGAGCGCTGGGTGTTCGTGCGCTGTGCAGATGGCTACCTGGGGTGGACCTACCGACCCTACCTAGGTGAAACGTTACCCCAAGCACCTACCCACCTTGTGGCGGCGCCGGTGAGCCTGATGCGGGCCCAACCCGGCACCGATGCTTCTCTGGTGAGCCGCCTGTTCGCCGGCACGGCGGTTCGCGTTCACGAGGTACAGGGAGATTGGGCGCGGGTGGAGGCGCATGTGTCGGGCTGGGTGCCTTGGGCGGATCTCCGCGCTTTGGATGCGTTGCCCCGCACCCCGGAGGCACAGCGGAGGCAGATGATTGAGGATGCTTACCGGCTGATCGGTGTGCCGTATTTGTGGGGTGGCACCACCGCCAACGGCATAGATTGCTCCGGCTTTGTGCAGTTGGTGCATCGGTTGAGTGGGATTACCCTGCCGCGCGATGCCGATATGCAACACGCTGCCGGCCGGGCGTGTGACCCTGAGCGCCTGCGACCCGGCGATTTACTTTTCTTCGGCGAGAAGGGAGAGGCGCGTGCAATTACCCATGTGGCATTGAGCCTGGGCGGGTGGCGCATTTTACATTCTTCCCGTTCCCGCAACGGTGTGTATGAGGATGACGTCCAGCGGGTTGCTCATTTGCGCGAATCGCTGGTGGCAGCAGGAACGTTTTTGGCTTAGAGGCTAGGTGATGGTGGAAGGGCTGGGTTCGCCGGTCGGGCCGCGGGTTATCGTGGCCGGGCGCGAGCGGGACTATTTTTCGGGTACAGGTTATTTGGGGTTGCAGAGCGATCCGCGGGTGCTGGCCGCGGCGCAGGCCGCACTGGCACGTTATGGGCTGAGCACGGCCACTTCACGCGGGGGTTATGGTGAGCATCCTCTCTATGCCGAATTGGAACAGGCCATTTGTGCCTATTTCGAGGCGGAGCGGGCATTGTATCTGCCCACAGGCTATCTAGGAATGACGTTGCTGGTGCAGGGACTGCGCGGTCAGGTTGAACGGCTCTTCTTGGACGAGGCGGCCCATTTCAGTCTATGGGATGCGGCGCGCGGCAGTGGACTGCCGGTAGAGTCTTTTCACCATCTGGATGCTGAGGATTTACGGCGGCAGATCGCCCTGCACTTACGCCCTGGTGAACGCCCACTGGTGCTCAGCGACGGTGTGTTTCCGATTTCGGGTGAGATTGCGCCTCTGCCCGATTATCTGCGCGTTGTGGTCGAATATGACGGCCTGGTTGCCCTGGATGATGCCCACGGTGTAGGCGTTCTGGGGGTACATGGGCGAGGGACGCCGGACTATTGGGGGGTGAACAACGCACGCTGTCTCACCACGGCCACGTTAAGCAAAGCCTTGGGCGGATACGGTGGCTTCCTGGCGGATCGGCAAGAACGCATCCAACGCTGGTTGACCCACTCTGCGGTGTATGTGGCCACCAGCCCGCCCCCACTGCCGATTGCGGCGGCCTCGGCGGCAGCGTTACGCATTGCGCTGGCCGAACCACAGCGGCGCGAGCGCTTGTGGCAAAATGTGGCACTGGCACGGGCAGGATTGCGCGCCTTGGGTTGGGATTTACCCGATACCCCTGTGCCGATTCTGTGTTTGAGGGCTCGGCCCGGCGTGGACTTAAGCACCCTGCAACGGCGTTTGTTTGAAGCCGATATTTGTGTCGCCCACGTCACACGCTATACCAGCACCCCGCCGGGCGGGGCGCTGCGCATCGCGATCTTTGCCACGCACTCTGAAGACCAGATCCGCCGGTTGGTCGAAACCATAGGGCGATTGATCTAGCCGTTTGGGAGGCCGTTAGCGCGGTTTTCGGTGCGGCGCAAAGGTTCGCCGTATTTGACCTGAAAGACATCGAAATCGCGGGCGACGAAAACGTTAGGGAAGACGGTCTGCGCTTCGTGAAGTATGTCCTTCTCACGATAGCGCCGCGAGAGGTGGGTCAGGATTAATGCGCTAACCTCGGCACGGCGGGCCAATTCGGCGGCACGGCGCGCGGTGAGATGTCCGAAATGATGCGCCATTTCAGCCTCTTCTTCCAAATAGGTGGCTTCTATCACCAATGCGTCCGCTTGGTAACACGGTTCGACCAGGGAGTCAATCTCGCCGGCGTCCCCAACGATGACCAAGCGTGTGCCGCGGCGATATTCACCCAACACCATGTTGGGCGTGATCATGCGCCCATCGGGCAGGGTTACTGCCTGGCCTTCCACCAGTTGGCGGCGCAATGGACCATTCGGGATGCCCAACGCTTCGGCTTTTTCGGGTAGGAAGGGGCGGCGTCCCTTTTCCTCAAAGCGGAAGCCCAGGCTATCGGCGCCGCGGTGCTGAACCGGGAAAGCGGTAATCGTGAAATCATCGGCTTCGAAAAATGTGCCGTTGGCGATGGGGTGTAGGTTTAGCGGCATGGGCGGATTGGCGCCGCGCAACACTACCCCGAAAAGAAGGTCGTGGATACGTTCTAGGGCGCCGCGACTGCCGAAGATGTCTAATTCGTCAATCGTTTCCCAGCGCATAAAGGTTGAAAGCAGTCCTGCCAGCCCCAAGATATGGTCTAAGTGCCCGTGGGTAATCAAAATACGGTTGAGGCGCTTAAAGCCGATCCCGGCTTGCAAAATCTGGCGCTGGGTGCCTTCACCGCAATCTACCAAAAAGCGGTGTTCATCGTGTTTAACGACGATTGCCGGTAAGTTACGCCGGATCGAGGGTGCAGAGGCTGAGGTGCCGAGAAAGATGAGTTCGAACAAAGGAGTTCCACCTGGTTAAGTCGTGTCCCCTATTTTAATGCAAGTTGGCAGGAAGCAGTAAAATTATCTCATAGCAATACCCTCATTTGGAAAAAGAAAGCCACAGGAGGTCATCCCATGGAACTCAAAATCGTCCCGATTGAAAAACCGGAAGCGGTAAATGTCATTATTGGGCAATCGCATTTCATCAAGACGGTTGAGGACATCCACGAAGCATTGGTGACCAGCGTGCCGGGGATCAAATTTGGGTTGGCATTTTGTGAGGCGTCGGGGGCCTGCTTAGTGCGCTGGAGCGGCACAGACCCCGATTTAATCACCATGGCGCAGAAGAACGCACTGGCGGTGGGGGCAGGGCATTCCTTCTTCGTTTTCTTAGGAGAGGGCTTTTATCCGATCAATGTCCTTAAGGCCATCCAGGCTGTGCCGGAGGTGTGTCGTATTTTCTGTGCCACGGCGAACCCATTGCAGGTCATCGTAGCCGAGACGGAGCAGGGGCGGGGCATCCTTGGGGTCATTGATGGCAGTAGCCCCAAGGGGATCGAAGATGATGAAGGCATCGCCTGGCGCAAGGGCTTCCTGCGGCGTATTGGTTATAAGGCTTAAGGTGCGGAACTTGCAACAGGAGAAGAACGTCTTATACTCATCCTGTTGTTTTTGGGGAAGGAGTTAATCATGCGTACTCGAATCATCGGCCTGCTTATCCTGACCGTGCTGCTTGGAGGGTGTGGCCTTTTGGGCCAGCGGGCTACCCCTTCGGATGCCGAAATGGCAACTCAGGTGGCTCAAATCCTGACGGCTATGCCCACTCCAACGTCACCACCGCTCGAACCCACCCCCACACAGCCGCTGCCCACGGTGGTTTTGACCGAAGAGCCAACGGTCGCTCCACCTACTGAAACGCCGACGCCCCAGCCGGTCGAGCCCACGGCCACCCTACCGGCCTACCCACCGCCGGAGACCGTTGTGCCCACTGCCACGGCTGCCGTCACCGTGACGACCCAGCCAACCCCAACCTATGCCTTCACCCCGCCGGCAACCGACCCGGTACTCAAATTGGGCAACGCCACCTGGACGGATAACATGGACAACGACCGCAATTGGCCGACCGGGGCAGATCAATATACCAGTGTCGAGTTCCGTGATGGCGTGATGCGACTCACCGGCCTGACCACTACTGATGGTTGGCGTATGACCTGGCCGAAAGTGGCCGATTTCTACCTCGAAGCCACGTTCCGCACCGGTGAGTGCAAGGGCAGTGATCGTTATGGGTTGTTCTTCCGCGTGCCGATATTGAGCACCCCAGACCGCGGTTACTTGTTTGGCCTGACGTGCGATGGCAAGTATTCACTGCGGCGCTGGGATGCCTCGGTTGGCACGCGAGGTGAGATGATCACGCTGGTGAATTGGAAAGCCAATGATGCTATCAACGCCGGCCCAAACCAGGTCAACCGCCTGGGGGTGATGGCCATTCGGGACCGCTATGCCCTGTATGTCAACGGGGTGCTGTTGACCGAAGTGCGCGATGATCGCTTCCTCGAAGGTTATTTTGGCGTCTTTGTCGGCGCGCGGGAGACCGAGAACCTCACCATTCAAGTGGATCAGATCCGCTACTGGGAGAATCCACGTCCCTAATGTAAGCGTTAGTCTGAATCTTCAAAAAGCGGGTTGTACAAACCCGCTTTTTGATTGGGAAGGGCGATAAAATCAGATTATCTACTCTTGCAAGCAGGTTGAACCATCGTGGTCACTCTCAAAGGCTATCAGTTGCTCCCACATTTGCCGCGTATTCGCACCGATACGCCGGGGTTCTTGTTGGAATGCGCTCGGCGCTATGGTGATTGGGTGCATTTTGACGTTGGGGTCACTCAGGCCTTTTTCATAAACTATCCCGATGCTGTGCGCCATGTCCTGCAAGAGAATAACCGCAACTACACCAAAGATACCATCCAATATCGCACGCTGGCATTGATTACCGGGCAGGGATTGCTCACCGCCGATGGCGAGCCCTGGTTACAGCATCGGCGGCTGCTTCAACCCGCATTTGCTCGTTCGCGCCTGATGGATCTGGATGAGGTTGTGGTAGGGGTGGTGGATCGAATGCTGGCTCGCTGGGAATCCCGAGCCAAGCAAAATGAGATTATAGATGTAGACCATGAGATGCTGGAGATTGCCTTAGAGGTGGTGGGTCTGGCGCTGTTTGGGCTTGACCTGAGCCGCGAAGCCCCGCAATTGGTCCGAGCGGTGCTGACGGCGTTGGATTATGTCATTTATCGCGCTCAGAACCTGGTGGTGCCGCCGCTTGCCTGGCCAACCCCGCGTAATCGGGTGTTCAGACGCGCCTTGTTTGAATTGGACCAAGCCGTGGAAGCAATTTTGACCTCCCACCAAGTTCGGGATGAGGGTGAAGAAACGCTGCTCGATTTACTGGTGCGGGCAGAGCAGGCAGGGCAGTTGACTCGGGAACAGGTGCGGGATGAACTGGTGACCATGATCGTCGCCGGGCACGAAACGGTGGCCACCGCATTAACCTGGACGTGGTATTTGCTGGCGTATCATCCCGAAGTTGAAGCGGCTTTGATCGCCGAGATAGATGCCGTTCTGGGTGGGCGCCCACCGGGGCGGGAGGATTTGCCCAACTTGACTTACACCGCTCAGGTCTTTGCCGAAGCCCTGCGCCTTTATCCCCCCGCCTGGCTGATCACGCGGCGTGCCCTGGCCGCAGATACGATTTCGGGCTGTGCAGTTCCGGCCAGGGCTCTGATCATCATCAGTCCGTATGTATTGCATCGTCATCCGGCGTTTTGGGCGGATGCCGAGGCGTTCCGTCCGGAGCGCTTTGATGAACGTCAGGCGCGCGCCTACCCGCGCTTTGCCTATATTCCCTTTGGGGCAGGGCCGCGCCTGTGCATCGGCAATCAGTTTGCCTTGGTTGAAGCACAACTGGTCTTAAGCCGGATCCTGCAACGTTATCGTTTGGCCTTTGCCGGCGCAGGGCCGGTGCGGGCGGAGCCGCTGGTGACCCTGCGCCCCAAAGGTGGTATGCCAATGCGGTTGATCCCGCGCTAGGCCGACTTACACGATTTTCTCGACGACCTCAATCCCGTTGAGCGCCATGTGATAGAGGAAAATAGCGTGGAGCAGGTCACCCGGATGTGGGAAGCCGCCCTCTTTCTCTGCCACCTCGACCGGGCGGTCGTAGGTTTCCACGCCGTCCACCGGCACGATCACACGGCGCTGTAATTGGCGGGCGTTCGCATCCAGGCGCAGGTGCATTGCTAACTGGTAGGTACACAGGTCGGTGCAATCGCCCACCACGATGAACGTGCTCACCTCGGGGTGCTGGGCCAGCCAATCGTTGAGTCCGGTATTCAAACCCGAAGAGATAGAGTTCTTTTCCAGAATCAGCATTTGGTTGAAGAACGGCAAGCGTTTGAAGGCATCCACCGGTTCAGCCTCGGCGGTGCCGCGGATGCAGTGCGGCGGCCAGGCTGAAAACTCCACAGCGTCCGGTTCGTGGCTGTCCTGGGTGAGCAAAATATGGCGAATTCCGTAATCCCAAGCGCGCTGGAAGAGCGCGGCAATGGGTTCAACAATGCGCCCAACGCGTTCGCTGGCCAACGGCCCGCTGATGCAAAACCCGTTGATAACATCCACGGACACAATCGCCGCTTGACGAGGCTCTGGTGCGATATCTTTGAGATTAACCACCGGCAGTTGCGCTAACCACTGCTCCAGATAGCGCAGGAATGGGGCGCTTTGGGCTTCTAGGTTTAAACGGGGCATAACTCAACCTCCTAACAAAGCTAGGGCGAATTGGTGTATTTTTTACACTAATTCAATTTTAGCCGTAAAAAAGGGGGTGTCAAGCCAGCGATCTAAGCGTTAGAGATGATCGTCGAGGTCGTCCGGATGGGCATTAATCCATCCTTGAAGGGCATTGGCGATTCGGGAGATATCACCTAGCTGATGGGTGCAAATCTCATAAAGTTCATCTGGACTGACTTCGTGATAAAAATGAACCAGGCGATTGCGATAGCCAGCCAGAATATTTAACAAAGCGCTCTCTTCGGCGTTGATGATACCATTTTGGTATAAAGCACGGGCAATTTCTTTGTACTCGCTCACTCCCACTGCGAAGCCCTTGGCTAGAATGTGTCGTCCTAAGTCAAATAGGGCTTCAAGAGCGCGTCGGAGACAAGACTCAGCGGCAAATACGTTGCGGGGGTCGCTGAAGAATTCCTCACGCGAGGCCAGTGGCAAGGCCCGGATATTGGTTAACATGTTTGAGATCCAAGCCAAACGGTCTGCAACCACACGACGGGAAATTTTCTGAGGCATCATAGTGTTTTGGTGAGGATGATTTGCATCCGCTCACGTTCTAGAGGGGCTAGGTCACCAGCACGACGCAGAATGTATAAATCGTACTCATCTGCTAAATAGGAATCACGCGCATAGACGCGTTCCCCACGAACAATATTTGCCGCCAAGAAAGGGTCTGCTTCCGGGATCACAACCAAATCTACACGCTTGACCCGAAACAATTCTTCTAGGGCTTGCGCAAATGCTACCTTTTCCCGTACCGATAAGCGGCGCGCGGGTAGAATGCCGACATCTAAGTCACTGGATGTCGGTGGTATGGGCTCACCGTTCAGCAAAAAGTGCACCGCGGCTTTGGCCTGGCTGCCAAAAAGGTAAAGGATGAGGATATCGTAGGCCTCGCACAAGCGGGTCAGGGTAGATGACGCATTCACAAAAATAATTATACCCTGCCGCTGTGGCTCGGCTTAGCGCGTTACCACCGCTTCTGCAAGCGGATGCGCAGGATAATCGCTGTGGTGTTGAGCAGTAGCAGTACTGCCAGAAGGACGATGATGCCTGCCGCGGCTAACTGCTGAAATTCTTTCTGGGGCAGGGAGATCCAGTTGAAGATCTGGATGGGCAGGACGGTGAAGAGATCCAGCGGGCCGCGCAGGTCGAAGCGGATGTAGGTCAGTGCGCCGATGGTGATCAAGGGCGCGGTTTCGCCGATAGCGCGGGACATGGCCAAGATAGTGCCGGTCAAGATGCCCGGCATGGCATAGGGCAGGACGTGGTCGCGCACGGTCTGCCAGGGTGTGGCTCCTAATCCAAAAGCCGCCAGGCGCACACTGCGCGGCACCGCGCGAATCGCTTCACGCGAAGAGACGATCACCGTGGGCAAGACAAGCAAGGTCATGGTGAGCGCACCGGCTAACAAACTGCGCCCCAGGTTTAATCCATAGACGAACAGGCCAAGGCCGAGCAAGCCGTAAATGATGGACGGTACCCCTGCCAGGTTGGAGATGTTGATCTCGATGAAGCGGGTGAACCAGTTATCACGTGCATATTCTTCCAGATAGATGGCCGCCGCTACGCCGATGGGGAACGAGAGCACCGCCGTGATCACGGCCAGCCACAAGGTGCCTTGCAGGGCAGAGCGCAGCCCCGATTTTTCGGGAAAGCGCGACGGGAAGTTGGTGAAGAGTTCCGGGCGTAGCCAGGGCAGCCCGTCCAGGAAAACATCAATCAACAGGGTGAGCAGGACCACAATCCCGATGAGAACAGCCAGAAGCGCCAGCCATTCAAAATAGCGCCCGCGTTGCTTCCGCCGTTGCAGGCGTTGAAGTTCGTCTGCGGAAAGAAAGGCGGTTGAGTTCATTCGTACACCTCGCGGAAGCGGCGGGTGAGGAAATGACTGATCACGTTCATGACCAGGGTCATCAGGAAGAGCATCATGCCCACGGCGAAGATGGTCAAATAGGCAATGCTCTGCTGTGGGGTATCCCCCAGGCTAACCTGAACGATGTACGCCGTCATAGTCTCAATGGATTCCAAGGGGTTGAGGGTTAGTTTGGGCTGCTGGCCGGCGGCGATGGCCACGATCATGGTTTCACCGATGGCACGTGAGACGGCCAGGATGAACGCGGCGCTGATCCCCGAGAGGGCGGCGGGCACGACAATTTGAGTGGAGACCTCTAGTTTAGTGGCGCCTAAGGCATAAGCCGCGTCGCGTAGTGAACGCGGTACCGCCGAAAGCGCATCCTCGGAGATGGATGCCACCATGGGCAAAATCATAAACCCCATGACGATGCTGGCGCTGGCGGCGTTGAAGGTTTGGGTTTGGGGGAAGATGGATTTCAGCAGGGGAGTGACAAAGAGCAGGGCAAAATACCCATAAACCACGGTGGGAATGCCGGCTAAGATTTCAAGCACGGGCTTGAGAATACGCCGCACGTTCTCGGAGGCATACTCACTCATATAAATTGCAGCCAGCAATCCCAAGGGCAGGGCGATCACCATGGCCCCAGCGGCCACCAGCACGGTGCCGTTGACCAGCGGCCAGATGCCAAACTTCTTGGACGCAAAGAGGGGCGTCCAGCGTGTTTCGGTGAAGAATTCGACAATCGAAACCTGCTCAAAGAAAAGCACCGTTTCACGCAGTAAGGTAAAAACGATGCCCAATGTCGTCAGGATAGAGACGGCAGCGCAGATAAGCAGGCTGGTTTGTATCAAGCGTTCACCGGTACGCGGACGCCGTTTGAGGGCATAAAGAACGGGTGAGGTGGAGGTCGTTACATTGGACGCAGTTTTCACAGTTTCCATGTTGGGGCGTTCTCCCACGCAAGCCTGGGAAGGGTTGGTTATCCCTTCCCAGGTAGATTTTACATGAATTCCGTGTTTGAGTCAGCGTGGACTACTGCTCTTTTGCCAGCAATTCGGCCAGACTTACGCCCACAGTTGAACCTTGCCCCTCAAAGATCGAACCCGTGATGCGCTTGTCGTAGCGTTTTTGGGCCAGTTCGTAGAGTTCGGGTGTCAAAGGAATGTAGCCCACTTCCTTGACAATCATGGCCGCGTTCTTGAGGTAGAAGGCGATGAAGGCACTGATTTCATCTTTCTGATCAACCCGGGCACGATTGACGTAGATGAACAGGGGGCGTGAGAGAGGCTGATACGTGCCGTTCGAAACGGTATCCATATTGGGCAGGACACAGCCCTTCCCGCCATCCACGGCAACCAGTTTGAGTTTGTCCTGGTTCTCTTCGTAGTAAGCCAGGCCAAAGAACCCTAAGGCGTTCTCATCGCCCGCGATGCCTTGTACTAGGACGTTATCGTCTTCGCTGGGCAGGAAGTCGCCCCGGCTGGCGCCTTCTTCACCCACGATGGCTGCGGTAAAGTAGTCGTAGGTGCCCGAATCGGTGCCGGGGCCGTAGAGGTTCAATGGGCGATCCGGAAAACCTACCCGCACCTGACTCCAATTGGTGATTTTGCCTTCGGCGGCAGGTTCCCAGATCTTCTTCAGTTCTTCAACGGTCAGGCATTCCACGAAATCGTTCTTGGGATTGACCATGACGGCGAGGCCGTCGAAGGCTATCGGGAGTTCGATATAGTCAATGCCGTTCTGCTTGCAGACCTCGGCTTCAGACTCCTTAATGGGGCGCGAGGCGTCTTGAATATCCGTTTCGCCGTTACAGAACTTTTTGAAGCCGCCGCCGGTGCCTGAGATACCAACCGGAACGCGCACGTTCGGATATTCAGCCTGGAATTCTTCGGCGATGGCAGCGGTGATCGGCGCTACCGTGCTGGAGCCATCCACCAGAATAGTACCCTCAACATCAGCAGGAGTCGTCGGAGCAGGTGTTGCTGTGATGACCTGGGGGGTACCTTGAACAATCCGGGTTATTTCGATCACCGTTGGCTCGGAAGGCGCGGGGGTGGCCGGCGCACAGGCACTGGCCAGAATGGCCACTAAAAATAACACACTTGCCAGACGGAGCAACTTACGCATGGGTCTTCTCCTCTCGTTTGGGATGAGATAGTGTCACTTTTGAGTATATACAGGTCGTGTTAAAGCACCTCAAAAGGCGGTTTAAGAATCGGTTAAGGTTTGCTCAAAAGATGTTTTCACATATGTGAATTATATTCACATATGTCTTGCATTCACTTCGATTGTCCTTATAATCACAATTAGCCCCTTTTGCGAACTGCGAGCCGTGAAGATGTTGCTAAATGCCGACCGCCTTGACCTTTTAGCGCGCATCGCCGAAATGTACTATGAATCCAATCTGACCCAAGATCAGATTGCCAAGATCACCGGCTATTCGCGCTCGATGGTCTCGCGCCTGCTGACCGAGGCGCGGCGGCAGGGCGTAGTGGAGATTCGCATCAACCACCCCATGCAGCGCCGCCGTGATCTTGAACAAGCGTTACAGACGCGCTTGGGCTTGGATGAGGTCTGGGTGATGGTGCGGGGCACGCTGGCGCACAGCGAGATGCTGCGCCGCCTGGGGGTGCTGGCAGCACGATTTTTAGAGGCGCACCTGCACGACTACATGACCCTGGGCACGTCATGGGGCACGGCCGTTTACGAAACGGTCAACGCCCTGCAACAGCGTTCCTTTCGGGGCATTCGAGTGGTGCAGATGATCGGAGCGCTGGGTACCCCCAATCCGGACATTGACGGACCTGAGTTGGCGCGACGCATGGCGCGTGCACTCACCGGACAGTATGCGACCTTACCGGTGCCGCTGATCGTGGATAGTGAAGCCACTCGCCAAGCCCTGATGCAAGCGCCGCACGTCCAGCGGGTGACACAATATTTTCACCACATTGACTTGGCACTGGTAGGGGTGGGGACGGTAGAACCCGAATATGCCAGCCTGTTGCGCGCCGGCTATCTGACGACCGAGCAATTGGAGGATCTGCGCGCGGCAGGCGCCGTGGGCGATGTGTGTGCGATTCACATCACCCTGGATGGGGCGCTGGTGGATACGCCACTGACTCGGTGTATTTTGGGCATTGATGCGGCAACGCTGCGTAAAGTGCCCATCCGTATTGGGGTAGCCGGTGGGCAGGCGAAAGCATTGCCGATCATTGCTGCCAGCCGTTCCGGATTGATCAACCGCCTGGTGACCGATGAGGTCGCGGCGACGTTTGCGTTACGTGTTTTGGAGGAAGGATCATTATCGTATGACAACGCAACCAACCCTAATCACCGTTGAAAATATGATTCCTGTGGATCATGAGCAGTTATTGGCCGAATTGGGTCATGCCCAAACCCTGGATATGTTGGCGACCATGTGCCTGATCCGTGCCTTTGAAGAAAAGGCGGAGGATCTCTTTGCGCGTGGTCTGGTGCATGGGACAATGCACCTTTCGATTGGACAGGAAGCCGTAGCCGTAGGGGCTACCCGCGCCATGCAGAAAGGTGACTACCTGCTCAATCATCACCGGGGGCATGGTCACTGCCTGGCCTGGGGTAGCGATGTTAACCTGATGATGGCCGAATTCCTGGGTAAGGAAACCGGTTACTGCCGCGGGCGTGGTGGCTCTATGCACATAGCCAACGTGGAAGCGAATAACTTGGGCGCCAACGGTATCGTTGGGGGCGGCTTGCCCATTTCAGTTGGCGTTGGGCTGAGTATCAAGATGCGCCGCACCTCGCAGGTTTGTCTGACCATCTTCGGGGATGGGGCAGCCAACGAGGGTGCTTTCCACGAGGCGCTCAACATGGCCAGCATCTGGGACTTGCCGGTGGTTTATTTATGTGAGAATAACCAGTACGCTATGTCCATGCCGGTGACCAAGGCGTTCAATATTGAGCGCATCAGTCAGCGGGCATGCGCCTATGGTATTCCCGGTGTGACGGTGGACGGCAATGACGTACTGGCAGTGTATGCCGCCATCCGCCAGGCCGCGGAACGAGCACGCGCAGGGCAAGGGCCAACTTTGGTCGAGGCGGTGACCTATCGCTGGCGCGGTCACTCCAAGAGCGATCGTCAGGCCTATCGCACCCGCGAAGAGGTTAAACTCTGGCAACAGCGCGATCCGATTCGCCGCTTTGCAAACCTGTTGGGGCTTAGCGACGAGGAATTGAACCGCTATATCGAGGAAGCCAAAGCCCGCATCGAAGCCGCGGTGGCCTTTGCTCAGGCCAGCCCAGAACCGGATGTAAGCACCATTCTCGAGGGAGTCTATGCGTGAGATCACGTACGTCGAAGCCATTCGCGAAGCCCTCGCCCAGAAGATGGCCGAGGACCCTACGGTTTTCCTTATCGGTGAAGATATTGGGATTTACGGTGGTGCCTTTGGGGCAACGGCGGGGTTGATTCAGCAGTTTGGCGAAGAGCGGGTCATTGATACCCCGATCTCAGAAGCCGGGATTGCCGGGGCATGCATCGGGGCCGCCTTGACCGGTATGCGACCGGTGGGGGAAATCCAGTTCATGGATTTCGTGACCCTGAGCATGGAACAATTGGTGCTCCAGGCGGCTAAGATTCGCTTTATGTTCGGTGGAAAAGCCAAGGTGCCGTTTGTCTTGCGCATGCCTGGCGGCTCCGGCACCGGCGCGGCGGCACAGCATTCCGAGAGCCTGGAAAACTGGTTTGTCCACGTGCCGGGGTTAAAGGTGGTCATGCCCAGCACCCCCTATGACGCTAAGGGGTTATTAATTGCAGCCATAGAGGATGACAACCCGGTCATTTTCGTCGAGCACAAGTTGCTCTATAAGGTTAAGGGCCCGGTGCCCGAAGAGATGTATCGCATTCCGCTGGGACAGAGCCACGTGGTGCGTGAGGGCAAAGATCTGACCATCGTGGCGACCTCGGTGATGGTGCAGCGAGCCTTGCAGGCCGCCGAGCAGTTGCAGGCCGAGGGCATCGAGGTTGAGATTATTGATCCGCGCACCCTGCGTCCGTTGGATGATGAGCCGATCATCCGCTCGGTGAAGAAGACTGGCCGCGCGTTGGTGGTGCATGAGGCAGTCAAAATGGGCGGTTTTGGAGGTGAGATCGTCGCGCGCATCGTCGAAAGTGAAGCCTTTGATTACCTCGAAGCCCCCGTGCGCCGTCTGGCGGGTTTGGATATTCCGATTCCCTATAATCGCACCCTGGAGTATCATGCCGTGCCCCAGGTGGAAAACATCGTTGAAGAGGCCCGCAAACTGGTCAAAGGGGCTTATTAGGAGGCAGGCGTGGCGCACGAAGTGATCATGCCCAAATTCGGCTTTACCCAAGAGACGGCAGAAATCGTGCGCTGGCTCAAGCACGAGGGGGACGTGGTTGAGCAAGGCGAGCCGATTGCCGAGGTGACCACCGACAAAGTTAATATGGAGGTGGAGGCACCGGCGAGTGGAATTTTGGCCGGCATCCGCTACCGCGAGGGTGAGGTGGTGCCGGTGACTCAGGTGATCGCCTACATCCTACAGCCCGGTGAGGTTCTGCCCGGCAGTCCTGCGGTACCCACGTCTTCTATTGCCCCTTCTCCAGCAGTTGCTACTGCCGCCGAACAGCCCGTTGAGGCCGAGGGCGCGCGGGCTACTCCGGTGGCGGCGCGTTTGGCCGAGGCGGCCGGTGTGGATTTGAGCCAGGTGCCGGGGAGCGGGCCGGGAGGGCGAATCACGCGCAAGGATGTCGAAGCCTACCTGGCAGCCCGAACGGAGGTTGAAGGCAAGGTGCGGGCGGTGCCGGCGGCGCGGCGGCTGGCGCGCGAGTTAGGCGTGGACTTAAAACAGGTGGTGGGCAGTGGGCCGCAGGGGCGCGTTCAGTCGGAGGATGTGCGTCGTACCTATGCGGCGCAGGCTCAAGCAGTGGCCTCCGTGCCCGCAGCGGCACCCGAGGTAAGCAGGCCGGTAACACCGGCGCCAACGGGCGAGCCCCTGGGTGTGCAAACGCCGATTGCCGAAGTCATTCCGCTGGCCGGCATGCGTAAGGTGATTGCTCAGCGCATGCAACAAAGCGCGCAGAATGCCCCCCATATTCACTTGGAGATCACTGTGGATGCCACGGCTGCAGAAGCGTTGCGGGCGCGCGCCAACCAGCGCTTGAAGCCTGGGCAAGCCAAGGTCAGCCTGACGGCGGTCATCGCCCGTGCCTGTGCCTGGGCGCTGACACAGCACCCCCGTCTGAATGCTTGGCTGATGGCTACCCCTCAAAATGAGCAAATTATCATTCCGGCGCAGGTCAACCTGGGCATTGCAGTGGCCGTTGAGGAAGGCTTAATTGTCCCGGTAGTACGCGATGCGGCGCGAAAAAGTTTGCTTCAACTGGCGACGGAAATCAATGATGTGGTCGAGCGGGCACGCCAGAACTGCTTGAAGCCCGAGGACGTGGTGGAAGGCACCTTTACCATTTCAAACTTGGGAATGTTTGGGGTTGAGCGTTTTACTGCGATTATCAATCCGCCCCAGGTAGCTATATTGGCCGTGGGTAGCTTACGGCGCGAAGTCGTGGCCGATGAGCAGGGGCAAATCCACGTACGACCGGTTTTCTCAGTTACGCTGTGTGCGGATCACCGCGTGGTGGATGGGGCAGTGGGGGCGCGCTTCCTGGCCGATCTGCGGGAGGCGCTGGAACAACCCGAGGTGATGGTAGTGTAATCCTCAATAATTTTAGGTGGAGGGAATGTGGCCTCAAATTCGCTAAATCTGCTAGACTTATTAGTGCCGGAAGCCGTTGCCCTCAACCTCAAGGCGGCTTCTGCCGAAGAGGTGATCCGGCTTTTGGCGGCGGCCCTGCTGCGGGGGGGCTACGTGCGGGAAACGTTTGCGCAGGCAGCCTTGGAGCGGGAAGCGCGCTTGCCCACCGGATTGCAACTGGCGGGCGACATTAACGCCGCTATTCCCCATACGGACATTGAACATGTCATTCGGCCTGCGGTAGGGTTGGCAACGCTCGTTGAACCGGTGGTTTTCAAAAACATGATTGATCCTTCGCAATCCATCCCGGTGCGTTTGGTGTTTTTACTAGCGCTGGAACAGCCCAAATCCCAAGTGGAGATGCTGCAACAAGTTGCCACCGTTCTGCAAAATCCGCAAGTGGTGCAGGATTTGATCCAAGCGCAGTCCTTGGAGGCGGTACACCGGGCGCTTGCCGCGGTGATTACGGCGCAATCATAACCTTTTCTTCCCCTTAAATCCTTAAAAACCTGATCTGTGAGGAGGTAAACGTGAGCAAGCCTAAAGTGATTTTGGTCGCCTGCGGTACAGCCATCGCCACCTCAACGGTCGTGGCACATGCCATTGAAGAGGAAATGAAGAAACGGGGTTTGAACGTCACCACCCGGCAGTGTAAGGCCACCGAAGTGCCCAGCCTGGCCGCCGACGCGGATTTGATTGTCACCACGACCCCGTTGCCTTCGAATCTTGGCAAACCCGTGATCCAGACCCTGGCGTTTCTCACGGGAATCGGAAAGGAGGAGGTGCTAAAGCAGATTGAAGAGATTCTAAAACAGTAATTCCCCCATTTTGATCGTTCATTTTTCTCTATCCTGTTATTCCAATCCTCTCAGGAGGCAAAAATGGAAGCCGTATTAAGTGCGATTAAGACGTTGTTCGATACGCTTGGCGCTACCGTCATGCTGCCGATCATCATCTTTCTTTTGGCCTTGATCCTCGGCGCCAAGCCCGGCCGGGCCTTCCGTGCCGCGGTGACCATCGGTGTGGCTTTCGTCGGTATCAATCTCGTCATCGGTCTCATGTGGAGCAACCTGACCGAGGTGGCTCAGGCTATCGTCAAGAACACCGGCGTGACCCGCGATGTGGTGGATGTGGGTTGGCCCTCGGCTGCAGCCATCGCCTTTGGCTCGTCGGTGGGTTTGTGGGTTATCCCGCTGACGATTGTAGTCAACCTGGTGTTGCTGGCGTTGCGCCTCACCCGCACCCTGGATGTGGATGTATGGAACTACTGGCACTTTGCCTTCATCGGCTCGCTGGTCGTGGCCGCGACCAATAACCTTCTCTATGGCCTGATCGCCGCCGCTCTGGCTGCCGCGCTGGCGCTCTTCCTGGGCGATTGGACGGCTAAGGCCGTGCAGAAGTTCTACGGCTTGCCCGGCATCTCCATTCCCCACCTGACCTCAGCCCCGATTGTCCCGATCGCGATTGCGACCAACTGGGTGATCGAGCGCATCCCCGGTCTGCGCGATGCCGAATGGGACACCGAGACCATCCGCAAACGCTTGGGTGTCTTCGGTGAACCGGTGATCTTGGGCTTGGTGATCGGGTTGGTGTTGGGTGCCATCGCCTTCTATAATGCCGGCGATTTCGTGACCGTCCTGGCGAAGGTGCTTGGGGCGGGCATCAACCTGGCGGCGGTCATGCTCTTGCTGCCGCGCATGGTCTCGATCCTGATGGAAGGCTTGATCCCGATCTCCGAATCGGCGCGTGAGTTCATGCAGAAGCGCGCGGGTGGGGATCGCGAATTTTACATTGGACTCGACTCCGCCATCCTGATCGGTCACCCGGCGGCGATTGCCAGCGCGCTGGTGCTCGTTCCGATCGCCATTCTGCTCAGCGTGATTCTGCCCGGCAACCGCGTGATCCTCTTCGCCGACCTGGCCGTGATCCCCTTCGTGGTAGCGATGACGGCGCCGGTGATGCGTGGGAACGTGTTGCGCATCGTGATCGCCGGTACGATCACCCTGGCTATTGGCTTCTACATCGCCACCTCCATGGCGCCGCTCTTCACCTCGGCGGCGGTGGCGTCCGGCTTCTCACTGCCCGAGGGTGCGGTGCAAATTACCAGCATTGCCGATGGTTTCCTGTGGCCGCCGTTCCTCTTCGTCCGCACCGTTCAGGGTCTGGGCGCGCTGGGGCTGGTGGTCTTGCTGGTGCTCTTGGCTGCGGCGTTCTTCTTCTTCCTGCGCAACACCAAGGCCTGGGAGGTGGCGGCGGGTGCGCCGGCAGAAGCTCCGGCTGCGGGTGACTAAACCCGTTTCTCCGCTTGAACTGAAAGAGAAGCCCGGCATTGGCCGGGCTTCTCGAATTTTTATGAGAAATGATGCTTGGGAACTACCGCATCATTCCACGGATGATCAAATCCACGGCCTCGTCCTCACTCAAGCCGCGCGCCATCAGTGTTTCCAGTTCCTTGCGGTTAACGGTACCGATAGCGGCCTCGTGGGTGACCTGAGCCTGATCGTGGCGCACGATGACCAGAGGGTTATTGCTGGCCTGGGCTTGCCCGCGCACGATCTCGGTGCAGTCCATGTGCCCGCGCGCACCGGGAGCGTTACCCTCGGTGACGGTATCCACCCGGCTCTGGGCACGGTCTTGGACGGCAATGCGCGTGCGGGTTAAGCCGCGGGCACCGGGGCCGTCCAGCACGACCACCTCGCGCACGTGAATGGTATCTTCACCCTTCCCGTAGGCTTTGGTGACCAATTCGGTCACGCCATAGGCACCCACGCGAACGAGGTAATCAAGGCGCAGATCACCCACGCGGCCGCGCGTCAGAGTAAACGTCGTGGTAAAGTGCCCGCCCTCTTCAACGCTGACCTCAGCCTGGGGAATGACCACCGTACCGCCGTGAGGGCCGTGAAAGTGCTCTTCAGCGTAGGTCAGGCTGGCTTGACGTCCCACCCGGATGTGGGCTTGCATGCGGTGCTCTACTTTGATGGCGTTGGGAAACGAACAGTGGGCCAGGAAGCGCACCTGGGCATGATCACCGATCTCATAATCGGCAAGAATCTCTTGGATCCCCTCCGCCGGTAGCAGCCCAAAGCATAGATGGACGGGTTGGGCAAGGTGGGTATGAGGTTCAACCCAGATACGGGCGCGGACGCCATGTGGCAGGCTTTCGGCCTCGAAGTGCACGCCGGGGATTTCATGAGCGACCAAGACTTGATTGGCGGAGATGACCAGAGTGGCCACCTGGGGCAGTTCAAGCACCTTGGGGTCACCGCCGGCCTGCTGATAGGCGTCCATCATGGCCTTGAGTTCACCAGCCCAGGCCGGGGCAACATCGCCAGAAGGTGGGATGAAACGAGGCATGTGGGTCATGGTTGACCTCCCTTGGAGTCGGAACCAAGGTTCAGCGGCTCGGGGGGTGTGGGGTGTAAGCGGCAGTGCTCACGATAGAAGCGTCGTGTTTCCTCAGGATTACCCACAAAGGCGATGCTCCCCAGACACATGAGGGAGGCGCTATCACCGATCTCGGCCAATTCATCGCGGTGGGTGATCAGCAGAATGGTGCACCCCTCATCGGCCATGCGGCGGATCAGGCGCTCGATGTCGGTCAATGAAAGGGCGTCAATGCCCGAATCGGGTTCGTCCAAAATGGCCAAGCGTGGGCGCATGGCATACACAGCGGCCAATTCGATACGCTTGCGTTCGCCACCGGAAAGGGTCTTGTCCACGGCCCGATAGCCATACTGGGCTGGGGGAAGGGCAACGGCTTCGAGGGCTTCCAATACGCGTTGCCGATCCGGCTCTTTCATCCCTAAACTGATGTATTTACCTACCGGGATGCCCTCAAAGCGTGCCGGCTCTTGCCAGGCCAAGGTGATGCCCAAACGCGCCCGCTCTGAGAGGCTTAACCCCGTAATGTCACGCCCCTCAAAGAGGATCTGACCCCGGTCGGGGGTGTAGCCACTGCATCCCATAATCGTGTAAGCAAGCGTGGACTTGCCCGAACCGTTGAGCCCTAACAATACATGGATTTCTCCCGACTTTAGGGCCAGGTTGACGTTATTCAACAACACCCGTCCTTCGCGGGCTAAACACAAATCCTTGATCTCGAGCAAATAGGGTTGCATATAACTGCCTTAATGGGTAACGTATTCTATATTTAGGATATATTCCAAAGGGGGGATTTCGACCAGTTCCATTTGTCATCTTAGGCCTCTCGCTTTGTCACCGATTATTGGGAGTTATGAGGGACA
Organism: uncultured Thermanaerothrix sp.; assembly: GCA_964427505.1. GTDB lineage: Bacteria > Chloroflexota > Anaerolineae > Anaerolineales > Anaerolineaceae > Thermanaerothrix. The sequence continues at coordinate 193,911 of CAYRUO010000004.1, read as the reverse complement.
GCCGGGTGCCGTAATTTTGGGGGTCGGATCATCCTTTACATTCACCTGGGGTTGTGATAATATACGGTCAACAATTGAATAGCCTTTTCAGGCACCTCTTATCCAGAGAGGCGGAGGGACCGGCCCGATGAAGCCTCGACAACCTGGATGTGTATGATGTGGGCGCATACGCATCCAAGGTGCCAAGTCCGGCAGAAAGTCAATTTCTGGAAGATAAGAGGGCAGCCTACACGAGTGTAGTGATTGCCCCTCCTTATCCCAGAAGGGGCATTTTCTTTTTCTAAAAACTTTTTAGGAGGTAGATCAAGAAATGAACACGTCGTTTATGAATTCGCCTCGGTACCTGTTCACCTCGGAATCGGTAACCGAGGGGCATCCTGATAAGATGTGCGATCAAATCAGCGATGCCGTGTTGGATGCCTGTCTGGCGCAGGACCCGTACTCCCGCGTGGCTTGCGAAACGGCGACTAAGACCGGCTTCGTCATGCTCTTAGGTGAAATTACCACCCGCGCCACGATTAACTTTGACCAGTTAGCGCGCAGGGTGATCCTGGATATCGGTTACGATGATTCAAGCAAATCCTTTGATGGCAATACCTGCGCGGTGCAGGTGGCGATCAGTCAGCAATCCGGTGATATCGCCATGGGGGTAGACCAAGCCCTGGAAGCCAAGACCGGCGAGATGACGGATGCCGAAATTGAAAAAATCGGTGCCGGTGACCAGGGAATGATGTTTGGCTATGCCTGTAACGAGACGCCGGTGTTGATGCCCATGCCGATCTATCTGGCGCATAAATTGACACGGCGGCTGGCCGAAGTACGCAAGAACGGCACTCTGCCCTGGCTGCGCCCCGATGGCAAATCCCAGGTTACGATTGAATACCGCTATGGGAAACCGGTGCGGGTGCATACGGTGTTGATCAGCGCTCAACATGCGCCGGAGATCACCCAGCAACAGGTGCGCGAAGCCATCATTGAGCATGTTATCCTGCCGGTTCTGCCGCCCCACATGGTAGACCGTGAGATGAAGATTTATGTCAACCCCACCGGGCGTTTCGTCATCGGAGGACCGTTAGGGGATGCCGGCGTAACGGGGCGCAAGATCATTGTAGATACCTATGGGGGCATGGGACGGCATGGCGGCGGCGCCTTCAGCGGTAAGGACCCCACAAAGGTGGATCGCTCAGGTGCCTATGCGGCCCGCTATGTGGCCAAGAACATCGTCGCCGCCGGGCTGGCCGAACGCTGTGAGATCCAGGTGGCTTATGCTATTGGTGTAGCGCGCCCGTTGAGCATCAATGTAGAAACATTCGGCACCGGTGTTATCCCGGATGAGGACATTGTGCGCCTGGTTGAAACCCATTTCGACCTCCGTCCCGGCGCGATCATTCGCGATTTAGACCTACGCCGCCCCATTTACCGCCAAGTTGCGGCCTACGGGCATTTTGGCCGCGATGACCTCGATCTGACCTGGGAGCGCACCGATAAAGCCGAACTCTTGCGTGAGGCGGCTGGTTTGAAGGTTGCCGCTTCCTAGTAGCGTGTATTGTTGATGGCTCAATGGCCGGTTGCAGTCCTCTGCAACCGGTTTTTTTAATCCTCGGCCGGTGGTGCCACCGGCCCGTAGTCCAGCACCTCGCGGATGGGTGAATTCGGTAGAGCGGGAGAGATAATACCGCGCTCTTCCATGGCGTCAATCAGCCGGGCGGCACGGGTGTAACCGATACGCAGTCGGCGTTGCAGCATCGTGACCGAGGCGCGTCCTTCGCGCCGCACCAGGTCAATGGCTTCCTGGAGCAGTGGATCACCGGCTTCAGTATCCCATAATTCGCCCTGCTTGAGAGGCACATGGGGCGGGAAAAGATCTACCGCCGTTTCACCGCTGGCGCTGGGTGAGGGGAGCGTGGTTTGTTGGGCGGCGGCGGTGCGCCAGTAATCCACCAAGCGCTGGATCTCGGCTTCGGAGACAAACGTACCCTGGAGGCGAACGGGCGCGGCCGCATCGGGGGCTTGGAAGAGCATATCACCGCGCCCAAGCAAACGTTCTGCACCGGGCTGGTCGAGGATAACACGGCTGTCAATCGAAGAAGCGACTGCAAAGGCAATCCGGGCCGGAAAGTTGGCCTTGATTAAGCCGGTGACGACATCTACAGAGGGGCGTTGGGTGGCCAGGATGAGGTGGATTCCGGTTGCCCGTGCTAACTGCGCCAGGCGGGTGATGCTGCGCTCGGTCTCATCCGGCGCCAGCATCATCAGATCGGCCAATTCGTCAATCACGGCGACCAGATAGGGCAGGGGTGGGGTGTGGCGGGCGTTATATTCTTGCAGGTTACGTACCCCCACCTGGGCAAATTTATGGTAGCGGGCATCCATCTCGCGCTGTAACCACTGCAAGGCGCCGATCACGCGTTCGGTGTCCACCACCACGGGCGTCAAGAGGTGGGGAATGCCGTTGTATCCGGTCAATTCAACTCGTTTGGGATCTACCAGCACCAACCGCAAATCCGCCGGGGTATTGTGAAGCAGTAGACAAGTAAGGATAGCATTGACGCAGACGGATTTACCTGAACCAGTAGTGCCGGCGATCAGCAGATGCGGCATGGTAGCCAAGTCGGCAGCCACCGGACGCCCCGCCACATCCTTGCCCAATGCAAAGCGCAGAGGCGAACGCAGGCGCTTGAACGCCTCACTCTCGATTACCTCGCGCAGTGCCACGCGGCTGATCTCTACGTTTGGCACCTCGATGCCCACATAATGTTTGCCCGGCACGGGCGCTTGGATGCGAATGCGCGGTGCGGCCAGTGCCAGTGCCAAATCATCCGCCAGTGACACGATACGGCTGACGCGCACGCGGGTGCGCCCACTGCGGGTTTCGATGAAATCCGGCTCAACCCCAAAACGGGTAACCGTAGGGCCGTGGGAAATATCCACCACATGGGCGGGGGCGCCAAACGAGGCCAGAGTCTCTTCGATGATTTTGGCACGTTCATGATCCAGGTTGTCCTGAGCGGCGGCGGGGGTGGGCGGATCCAGGATCTGATCTATCGCCGGCAAGATCCAGGGTGAGGGTGGTGGAGCAGATGGGGTGGGCTCGGCGGCGGTTGGTGTGGGTACGGTGGTTGAAGATGGAAGGGATTCGCCCGTAGAAGGTTCGGACTGCTGACGACGTGATCTGGTGGATGTGGCGCGAGGTTGTGCCCGTCCGGGTAAGGGTTGGAACTCGGGAGGGAGGTCCTCGGTCGTTGGGGAAGGGGTTGGGGGGGGCGTTGGCGGGCGCTGAGCCGAGGGCTTGGGGCGTTTGGCAACAACCGTTTGCCAAGTTTTCGCCACGAATTTAGCCCATGTGGTGAGCGAGGTGTCTGTGACCAGCATCAAGCCGAAGCACAACCATCCCAGGAGGACAACCAAAGCGCCGGCCTGGCCAAGGGTGCTGGTGAGCGCGGCGAGGGTTGATCCCCCTAACCAGCCGCCTCCCTTGCCTTGGTTGACCAGGCTTGGATCACCGCCGCTGAGCCAGTGCAACCAGGTTAACAGGTTCCAGTAGAGCAATCCCAAACCGATCAGGCGCGGGGTTGAGGGCAAGGGGAGACGTTCAACGCGGCGCAGGATCAACCAGATACCGGTGATAATCATGGCAAAGGGCACGGCGAGACTGCCCCAGCCCAAAAGATGTCGCAGGGCGCTGAGAATCGCCCGGCTTACCGTCCCATTTTGAGCCGAGATGAGGCTCAAGAACAACGCCAGGCCGGTTAAAGTAAGCAAAACGCCGAGCGCATCGAGTTTGTGTTCCGGGGAGATGCGGTTCCACAACTGACGCACACGGGCAAGCAAGCGCGGGGAATTGGCCGGTGCTGTGGGGCTCGTTTTTCGCCGCGAAGCGGCGCGTGCCTTTGGTTGAGCCCCTCGCGGATGTGGAGACGGCTCCCCGAGCCGACCCTTACGCGAGGAAGGCTTACGGGTCTTGGCTTGTGGACTCATACGGGCTTTAACCAGGTGAACTTTCTATTCTTATTCTACCCCAAGAGCGCGGCGGGTAGCCCGAAAGGCCAGTGGGGGAAGATGGTCACGGTCAAAGAAGCCCACGCGGTCGGCATCGTCGCCGGGCCGAAGGGTGCCGCCAATGCGTCTGGCGCGATAAACGATCACAATATCGGCGCCGCGCTCGTGTTCGCGCCCACTGATGACCTCGACCAATCCGGTCACCTGAACTTCCAGGCCGGTTTCTTCAAAGGTTTCGCGTTCGGCGGCGCGGGCGGGGTCTTCGCCGGCATCCACGAAACCCGCGGGTAAGGTCCAATAGCCCTGATAAGGCTCGTTGACACGGCGGGTGAGCAAAATTTTGCCCTCTTCCTCCACAATGGCGGCGGCGGCAACTTTAGGGTCTGCAAAGTAAATCCAACCACACTCGGGGCAAGTAGGGCGTTCCTGGCCAAACAAGTAGCGGGAGACCACCGGAATACCGCAGTAAGGACAAAATCGCACTGGACGCTGATTCATCGAGCACGCAACCTTCGGATCAGGATAGCCACCCCTAACACGAAAGCCAGCACAAGTAAGCCGCCTTGAAGCAAGCGCTTAAATGAGAAGGGGACAAGCGGGGTGCTTTCGGATTCGGGGGCAAGGGTTGGGGTAACGATGTATATTTTACCCTGCTCTTCCGGCGCCGGTAGTCCCAAGATGGGATTAAGCGTTTGGGGGGAAGGTGCGGTCAGAGCACGTACCTCCGGCGTAGGTTCCGCTGTGGCGAGCGGTTGAGCAGGCGTTGGGGAGGGTTGCGACGGCGGTGGGGCGGAGGGCGTTGTGCCCGGTGCATATCCCTTGAAAGGCACGCCGGTATCCCCGGCACCGCCGCCCATGCCGCCCATCCCTTCAGCACCCCCTCCCCCCATGCCGATCGCCGGTGACGGAGGGCCACCCCAGTAGACGATGACCGCGGTGGCGGTAGGCTGGGCGGCCTGCAAGGCTTCCATTGGGCCCGCAGCGGTTAGGGGGGCACGTGGCAGGGGAGCAGCGCTACCCACGGGGAAGAATTCCAACATAACCACTATGATCACCAGAAAGATCGCCAGTGCTGGTGCCAATTGCCAGACGAGGGGAGAACGGGGCCGAGGCGATGGTGCCCCTACCATGGCCGGGGTTAGCGTGAAGTTGCGAGGGGCTTTGCGACGCCGTGCATGGCGTAGCACGTGTTGGGTCTGGCGCAAACTTTGCCAGGCCTCACGCACCTCGGGGCGTGTGCGTAGCCATTCCTCTACCTGCTGACGTTCACGTTCGCCGAGTTGACCATCCAGGTAGGCGGAGAGGCGTTCCCATTCTTTTGAAGAGAGCCGCGTCTTCATGCCATTTCCTCTCTACCTAGACGAAAGCGAGCCGGTAATAGTTCCGCAAAGCCGGCCAGGCAATCACGCAGGCGGAGGCGAGCACGCGCCAGGCGACTCTTGATCGTTCCCAGGGGCTTACCTAAGGCTTGGGCTACGTCGTTATAATCGTATCCTTCGACGTCTACCATAATCACCACAGCGCGAAAATCTTCCGGGAGTTCCTGTAAGCAGTGAGTGATGGCGTTTTCAACCTCACGCATTTGGACGGCTTCTTCGGGCGAGAGATGGTTGTCGGCGAGCCAGGCGGGCGATTCGATTTCTTCGTCCTCACGGTTGAGCGGCTCAAGCGCCACGGTGGGGCGGCGTTTTCGCCGCCGTAATTCATCGTAACAAGCATTGGTGACCATGCGCAACACCCAGGCGCGGAATGAGCCGCCGCGATAGGTTTTGAGGCTGCGGTAGGCGGCGATAAAGGCGGTTTGGGTCACGTCGGCTGCTGCATCAGGGTCATTAAGCATGCGGTAGGCCAAATTGTAGGCGCTATCCTGGTAGGTCAACACTAACTGGTTGAATGCATCCAGGTCGCCTTCTAAAGCGCGGGCAATGCAGGTGGCTTCGTCCATCTCAAGCCTTTCGTGAGCGGAGCACCAAGGCGGCAATTTCCCGCCAAGTTGCCAGGGCAACCCCCGTAGTCGCCGTTAACACCAGGACGAAGAGGGGAACGACAGCGGTTTGCAACCAGAAGCCCCGCAGCCAAGTGGCCAGCGGAACGGCGAGAAGAACGGCCCAAAGGGTACGTACGCTAACCCCAGAGCGGCTGGCATAAAGGGTATGGTAAAGCCCCAACGGCGGGGCGCTCAATGCCCAACCAATAAGTAGCGGAATGAACGTGGTGAGCCAACGTGGAGAGAGCAGGGAAATCCCGTGGGCGACTTCCCCGGCGAGTGTTACCCCGAGTAGGAAAAGTCCATCCCCCAGGATGATCCAATTGGGCACACGGGGAGAAGGGTGCTGAGCCACGTCAGTTATCCTATCCCAAAGAAAAGAGGGCGTCAAGCCAAACCGGCCATTAAAATTTTCGGGGGTGAAAGGGAAACTCGTAGGAAATGTTTCGCGTATTATAATCAGCATGGTCAAGGATTTTCGATTGAGGTTGCGAAAGAACGTTTCGCCGAATATAGGACATGCGAGCGTGAACAGGACTGCGGTATGGAAGGGTTTCTCAACGGCTTAGATCGGGCGCTGGGGTGGTTTCACTTAATCCCACTTGCGCCGGTAGGATGGTGGTTTTATCCCTTGCTGGTGCTCATGGTGGCGTTGGAAGGCCCAGTCTCGATTTTGTTGGCGGCTACGGCGGCTTCTGCTGGTTTTGTTGCTCCCATTCCGGTTTTTATTGCTGCGTCGTTAGGTAATCTGATCGCAGATACCCTTTGGTATGCCCTAGGATATCTTGGGCGTTTGGAGTGGCTGGCGCGCTGGCGTTGGTTAGGGGTTCGGCGTGAACAAGTGGAAGGATTGCAGAATTTGGTCCAACGTCATGCCCTTAAGATTTTGGTGATTGCTAAACTCACCAATGGAATGATCATACCAGCGTTGATCGCGACCGGGTTGGCGCGGGTGCCTTTGCGCCGCTGGTTTGGGGCAATTTTTGTCACTAACTTGGTCGTAACCGGGGCTTTTGTCGCCGCCGGCTACTATATGGCCAACAGCCTGATGCATATTACCCAAGGGGTGCGGTATCTGGCAATCGCTTCAACGCTTTGCTTTCTGATCCTGGGGATGATTTTCCTGCCCCGTTTGTTGCGCCGTCATCCGGCTCTGCGCATTGAGGCTACCGGACGTGATGATACGAGAGAGTGAGCGGTTGCTATGCGTGTATTAATTGTCACGACGACTTATCCGCCCCATTTGAATGGGCAGGCCACCTTTAGCGGCAACCTGGCGCAAGGGCTGGTGAAGCAGGGGCATTCGGTGGGGGTAGTGGTGCCGGGGCGCGGCTGGCGAATAAAGGTGGAAAACCAGGGTAACCTTACCCTGTGGCACTTGCCCGGGTTGCCCTTGAGTCTGTTGCGCAACGAGTTGGTCTGGATATGGCGATTGGGCGCGGGGATACGGCGTATCTTCGATACCTTTCAGCCTGATATCGTACACCTACAAGATTCTTCACCCTTGTGTCGGGCGGCAGGGCGCGAGGCGCGCCGCCGCGGTCTGCCGGTTCTGGCTACGCATCACCCCGGCCCGGAAATATGGGCGCCTTATTTCTCATGGTTAGCGCGTTACTTTCGCCCTATTGTGGCTTGGGTAGCCTGGCGCTGGATGCTTTCTCATCTTAACCATGTGGATGGGGTTGTGGTGCCCTCTACTGCCGCCGCCCAGGTGTTACGCCGGCAACGTGTGCGTCCACCTGTGCATGTTATTTCTTGCGGTGTGGATTGGCAAGGCTGGCAGACCTTACCACCGGTTGATCGCCTCATGGTGCGTAACGCCTGGAACCTGGAACCGGATCGTCCTCTCTTCCTTTATGTGGGGCGCCTGGATCCGGAGAAACGGTTACCGGTGTTACTCAAAGCCGTGGCCGAAATTCAAGGAAGGACGTTTCAGGTCGTCTTGGCCGGCGAAGGGGGGCAAGAAACGTCATTGCGCCGCTGGGTTTTTGCACATCACCTGCAGGATCGGGTGCGATTCTTAGGGCGGGTGCCGCGCGAGGCGGTAGCCCAATTGCTACAGGCCGCCGATGTATTTGTGATGCCGGGTGATGTGGAATCGCTGAGCCTGGCGACGTTGGAAGCAATGGCGTGCGGCAAACCCGTAATTGCCGCGCGTGCCATGGCGTTGCCGGAATTGGTTCATCACGGAGAAAACGGTCGCCTGTTCCAACCCGGAAATTCCGGGGACCTAGCCGCCCAAATGCAGTGGTTTTTGGAACATCCCGAGGCCTGGGCGGTGATGGGGGAGCAAGGGCGTCAGATGGCACGAGCGCACGATCTTGAGCACACCATCGCACATTACGAACATCTCTACCGTCAACTTGCTCCGCCTGTGGTTACACCTCTGGCGGTGCCTACGGCGCGTACTGCACCGGTTGGCATGCGGATGTCGTTCTCACGCGTCCTGGCGGTCCTTCTGGTCGTTCTAGCGGCACTCTTTTTGAGCGATATGTATCGCGCACCAGCGGCTTCGGCTTCCGGGCTGACACTCGATGAATTGCGCACAGCCATGGCTGAGCGTTTGGCGCGTTTGTTTGAACAGCGCAGTAAGGGAGGACAATCACCGGGCGAATCGGTGTCACCCTGGCGGCATTTGGAAGGTCCGGTGCGCATGGTATTGTTTGCCCGGGGCAATGGGACGGTCTGTCCGCCGTTGATACTGGACTGGCAACCGCTTCCAACCTGGCTTTCTGAGGGCAAATTGGAGTCGCCCTCCGCAGCGCAAGCCTTGATGATTGTGGAGAGCGACTTGGACGCCAAGCGCTTGCAGATCGTTTGGCAGCCGCGTGGTTGTGCGGAACCATCTGGAACATCCGGTTCAGAACAGTCCCTTTTGCAGACCTATAAACCGCTAGCGTGCCAGGCTTCTCCCAATCAAGATGACCTGGAAGCCTTGCGTTGCGGGTTCCAAATGCTGGAAGATTGGATGCGATTGGGAGTTACCCCATAGGGGAGCCCAGGGCTAACTCTCCTGCCCACCCGAACAGGTCTAGTGCGGCGCGTTCGTCCTGGATTCCTTGCATTAGTAGAAAAACGTCGGCTTCCGGGGTGTAGCCCCAGTCATGCAGTACGCCGGGAATACTACCGGTCTTATGGCAAAAGGTGACCACATCTGGGTTGAAGTTGCGCTTGAGCAGGCGGTCATCTTGGTTAAGGCTGAGAATGCGATCTACCCACTGCCGTTCGTTGGGTGGGAGACCACGGATAAGATCGAACAGGCGAATGCAGTCCGTGGGGCTGATCCAGTTGTCCAAGCCGCGGGCCCGTGCCTCGAAGTCCATGAGTTTTCGCTGAATCACGGTGTTGGTCAACCCTAGATTGGTTTGGAGAACTTGATTGAGACGCTCAATCCCGAGGCGGCGTATGACCAAGTTAGTGCATAGGTTGTCTGAGGTGGTAATCATCATCAAAAGGACGTCGTGATAGGTCAGACGGCGGGTCGTCATCGCCCAGGCAAACCCTGCCCCTTGAACCTGGGGTTCTTCATCCAAGTTGCACCACTCCGCCCGACTGACCTCTCCCTGGCGTTCCAGGGCCAGCCAGGCTAATAAGATGGGCACCTTGATCAACGAGGCGGCGGAGAAGCGCTCGTTATTGGCCTCAAAACAGGGGGGAAGATTCTGACGACGCAGATAGAACGCGTATTGAAAGCCCGAGTTGCGCAGAGCCTGCAGAAAATTCACGAGATTCACCGGTGTCCTCCCGTTATGAAGCTGAGGTGGTACTTTGATTTTACTGCCTGTCCTCAGTTGCGGGGTGATCGCCGGCGAAAGTTTTGCGTACGTCACGGATATAAGAACAAGAAGGGTTGGCGTGAAGGTTGCGCTGAAAGAACTCTACTAGTTGAGGCATAAGGAAATCCAGACCGGGATGGCGCACCTGTTCGTGACTGGCTTCAGGGAGCCAAATGATCTCCTTGGGCTCTTCAGCGGCTTCATAGAGGCGCTTGGCCTGGTCGGGGGGGATACGCCGATCGGCTTGTCCAAAGACGAAGAGGATCGGGCGCGGCGCGACGTGATGGACGACATCCAAAGGACGCACTTCATCGCGGGTGAATCCTTTGCGCCATTCTGCCAGGCGCATAACCTGCTCGTAAAGCAGGGCCGGGAAGAGAGCAGGGCGGTTGACCCGCCATGCATCTTCTAGTGAAGGAAACGGCGCGGCGGCGACAACGGCATGGAGGTTGGGGTTGCGAGCGGCACTTAAGATGAGCGCTACTGCGCCGGCAGAATGTCCAATACCCCCAATACAAGTGAGCCCACGTGTTTCGGTGAGGTAGTGCACGGCGGCATCTACATCCTGGCTCTCACGTGCCCCATAGGAGAACGCAAAACGGTTGCCCTCGCTCTCGCCGCTCCCGCGATAACTGAACAACAAAACATGATAGCCGGCGTCATGCAAGGGGCGCACGAGGGATAAACCCTGGCGCTGATCCTTAGCCGTCGCCGGGGCATAGAGGATGGCCGGCGCCGCGGGATCGGCGGCAGGAAAGAACCACCCGCGTAGGGTTAGCCCATCAGAGGTTGGAAATGCCACTTTTTCGTAATCGAGGTCTAGTGAAGAGGGAGGCGCTTTGAGGATTCTTAACGGCGCCGTGGTGGCGATCATTTCGCCTACCATCGGTGCAGAGGCGAGTAATATGGAAAAACTAGAGAACAAAGTTGTTAATAGAAACGTGCTCTTCAACCGTTAACCTTACATTCTTGGTTTGGAATGCTCTGGATTCTAACCGTAAAAGGGTATATTGAATAGGTCAAGATGCGACAAAAAGCATAACGAATCCAGGACACTTGTCCTGAATCGCGGTCGTTAAATGGGTGCATCGGGTGATTTGGTTTGACAGTGCTTTTTTTTGGTTGTAAAATTGATTTGCCTTGCTTCTGGCAGCCCTATGACCTATTCTATTCCTGTGCCTGGAACTACATCTATATCACCCGAGGTCCATTCCATGACCGATTTGTTAACTGTTGAGGGCCTGGAGACCCAGTTTCGCACACGTGAAGGGATCGTCCATGCCGTAAATGGCGTTTCGTTTTCACTGCGTGAAGGGGAGACCCTGGGCATTGTGGGGGAGAGTGGTTGCGGTAAGAGCGTGACCGTGATGTCTATGCTGCGCCTGATCCCTTCGCCGCCCGGTAAAGTGGTGGCGGGAAAGGCCATCTACCAGGGTAAAGACCTGCTGAAGATGAGCGATGAGGAGATTCGCCACATTCGGGGCGCGCAGATCAGCATGGTCTTTCAGGATCCGATGACCTCGTTCAATCCGGTGTTGACCATTGGCCGTCAGGTGGCCGAGCCGCTCGAGATCCATATGGGGATGTCGCGGAAGCAAGCCCTTGAACGTGCCGCCGAGATGCTGGCGATGGTGGGCATCCCGAATGCGAAAGAACGCTTGAACGATTATCCCCATCAATTTTCGGGTGGCATGCGCCAGCGTGTGATGATCGCGATGGCACTGATCTGCAATCCGCAGATCTTGATTGCCGATGAGCCTACCACGGCGCTGGATGTGACGATCCAAGCGCAAATCGTGGACCTGGTTAAGCGCTTGCGTGATGAACTGGGCATGGCGATCATTTGGATCACCCATGACCTGGGGATCATTGCTGGCTTGGCCGACCGAGTGGCGGTTATGTACGGCGGTTATATCATCGAAATGGCACAGGTGGATGAACTTTACGCCCATCCTACCCATCCTTACACCATTGGTTTGCTGGGCAGTCTCCCGCGCATGGATGAAACCGGCCATCGGCGCCTGGTTTCGATTGATGGATTGCCCCCGGTGTTGTTAGAGAAACCGAATTATTGCCCCTTTGCGCCGCGTTGTAAATACGCGGTTGAACACTGTTGGCACGAGAACCCACCCTTGATGACGGTTGCCCCTGAGCATCAAGTGGCGTGTTGGGTGGACACTCAAACTGGGAGAGAACGCTGATGGCCGAGCCCGAAGTCCTGGTTCGCGTTGAAAATCTGGTCAAACATTTTCCGATCACCCGTGGCATCATCATTCAGCGCCAGGTGGGGGCGGTGCACGCGGTGGATGGGTTGACGTTCGATATTTACAAAGGGGAAACCCTGGGCTTGGTGGGCGAATCGGGGTGTGGTAAATCTACCACCGGCCGTACCATCCTCCAACTTTATCGTCCCACCTCGGGAAGTGTGCACTTTGAAGGGGTAGACCTGGTTAAACTCAAGGGTGAAGAGTTGCGCCGGATGCGGCGACGCATGCAGATGATCTTCCAGGATCCCTATGCCAGCCTCAACCCGCGCATGACGGTGGGCGAAATCATTGGTGAGCCGCTGATCATCCACAACGTGGCGCGAGGGCGCGAGGTACAGGAACGGGTGGAGCACTTGTTGGAACTGGTGGGGTTGAACCCGGCCTATGCCAATCGCTACCCGCATGAGTTCTCGGGTGGGCAGCGCCAGCGCATCGGTGTGGCGCGCGCCTTGGCGTTACAACCCTCGTTCATTGTCTGCGATGAGCCGATTTCGGCGCTGGATGTGTCCATTCAGGCGCAGGTGGTCAACCTGCTTGAAGACCTGCAGCAGGAATTCGGCCTCACCTATCTTTTCATCGCGCATGATCTTTCGATGGTGCGCCATATCAGCAACCGCGTGGCGGTGATGTATCTGGGCGTCATGGTGGAATTGGCGACGCGCGATGAACTCTACAACCACCCCCTGCACCCTTACACCCAAGCGTTGCTTTCGGCGGTGCCCATCCCCGACCCGGCGGTAGAGAAGAAACGCAAGCGCATTATCCTCCAAGGGGATGTGCCTTCGCCGGTCAACCCGCCCTCGGGTTGCCGCTTCCGCACGCGCTGCCCGCTGGCGGCAGAGATTTGTAAAGAAGTCAAACCGGAATGGCGTGAGGTAAGCCCAGGTCACTTTGTGGCCTGTCACATGGTATAAACTATATTTAGTAAGGCAATTTTTAGAAAGGAGGTGATGGTTGGAAATCTGTGTTAGGTATATAGAGTTGGTGAAAGCGGGGCGTTTAACCCACTCGAATCCATCTTAGATCCTTATCAAGGAGGAGAAAGATATGCGTACCAAGTTGTTCCTGTTGATCAGTGTGTTGGTGCTGGCGAGCCTGGTTTTGGGCGCCTGCCAACCCGCTGCTGCGACCCCTGAAACCATCATCCAAACGGTGGTGGTCGAAGGGACTCCCAAGGAGGTCGTGGTGACCGCGACGCCCGCGCCAGCCGCGGCCGGTCCCAAGGTGTTGCGCCTGAACATGGGCCCGGGTGATATTCCCACCCTCGATCCTTCACTGGCGACCGATACCTCATCAACCCAGATCATTGAGGAAACAACCGTTGGTTTGACCCGTCAGGATGAGGAAACTGCGGACGTGCTGCCCGGTATGGCCGAATCCTGGGATGTGGTCAACAATGAGGACGGCACGCAGACCATTACCTTCCATTTGGTGCCGAACATCCCGTGGGTGCGCTGGAATGGTAAAGAGGTCGAACAAGTGAAGGATTGCGACGGCAATCCGCGCTATGTGACGGCTTATGACTTTGAATACGCCATCCTGCGCACGCTGAATCCGAAGACGGCCTCGGATTATGCCTATGTGCTGGCCTTTGCGATCAAAGGTGCTCAGGCTTATAACGCTGGCGAGACGGATGACCCGACCACCGTGGCCGTAAAAGCCCTTGACGAGAAGACCCTCGAGATCACCTTCAACGAGCAGGCGGTTTATAACGTGAACATCGCCGGGATGTGGATCGCTCATGCCGAGCCGAAGTGGCTGATCGAGGGTGATGACTGCACCGAGGCACGCGGCGACAAGTGGACCGAGACCGGTTTCTTCCAGGGTTATGGTCCCTACACCCTGAAAGAATGGGTGCATGACTCTTACATCACCTTGGTAAAGAACCCCTTCTGGCCGGGTCTGCCCTCCGTGCCGGTGGCTAAGATTGATGAGGTCACCTGGACCATGCTGGATGAAGTACCGGCATTCGCCGAGTACGAAGCCGGCAACCTGGATGTGGCGGCAGTGCCCTTGGCTGATATTGACCGTGTGAAGGCAGACCCCGAACTCTCCAAGCAACTGGCGATCGGCCCGGTGTTGTGCACCTACTACTATGGTTTCAACACCAAGGCTAAGTTCGTGGATGACGCCCGCGTGCGCCGTGCCCTCTCCATGGCGATTGACCGCCAAAGCCTGATTGACAATGTGCTCAAGGGCGGTCAGGAACCGGCGCATTGGTTCTCCCGCCCCGGTCTGACCGGCGCACCGACCCTGGATAAGTACCCCGACCTGGGTGTCAAGTTTGATCCTGAGAAGGCCAAGGCCGAACTGCAGTCCTACCTGGATGAGAAGGGTCTGAAAGTGAGCGACCTGGACATCACTCTGATGTTCAACACGTCCTCCGGCCATCAGAAGATTGCCGAAGCCATCCAGCAAATGTGGAAGGAATACCTCGGCCTGGATGTCAAATTGGCCAACCAGGAATGGAAAGTTTACCTGAAGACCATCCGCGACCCGCAGGCGACGCCGCAGATTTGGCGCCTCGGCTGGTGCCAGGACTACCCGGATGCCAACAACTTCCTGCGCGAAGTACCCACCAAGGGTGGTTCGGCCAATCCTGCTGAGGGTGGCGGCTTCAATTGGGAGAATCCCAAGTTTGAAGAACTCGTCGTCCAGGCCGCGCGCGAGACCGATCCGCAGAAGCGTGTAGACCTCTACGCGCAGGCCGAGCAGATCTTGGTCTATGAAGATGCGGTGATGGCCCCGATCTACTGGTACACCCGCGTCACCGTGACCAAGCCGCATGTCCAGCGCACCTTCTCGGTGCTGGGTGGCCTCGAGCACATTGAAAAGTGGGATATCACCCAGTAGTTTTTGAGGAGAAACAGGAGGGGAGGGGGACACCTCTCCCCTCCATCCCCTTCAGGGAAGATTTTGTGTTCAGGAGCGAGTGAATGGGCCGATATATTGCGCGGCGCTTAATTTATCTGCTGGTTGTTATTTTCGTTGTCTCTGCGATCACGTTTGGGTTAATGCATGCCGTACCTGGCGGGCCCTTTGACCGTGAGAAGGCGCTACCGCCTGAGATTCTTGAGAACTTGAATAAGCGCTATCATTTGGATGAGCCTTTACTGGTGCAATATGGGCGCTACATGTATGATGTTTTTATCCCACGGATAAGTTCGGTTCCGCCCAAAGGAAGTGTGGATGATGATTTCTTAATCACAGTTAAATTGGGCAATGTCTGGTTTAAGTGGATGAATTTTGGTCCCACCTATTCTTCGCGCAGCCGCACGGTCAACGATATCTTTCGTCAACAGTTGCCGGTTTCGGCGCAATTGGGCATCATGGCGTTGCTGGTGGCCCTCATCATCGGCATGCCATTGGGAATTTTGGCGGCGCTTAAGCAAAATACGATTTTTGACTACCTGGGGATGAGTGTTGCCATTTTCGGTGTTTCGGTGCCCGTGATTATTTTGGGCCCGATTATGATCTGGATCTTTGGGGTGACCTTGAAGTGGTTCCCGCCGACGGGTTGGGGGGCTAAGCCGCCTTTTATCTTGGGTATCTTCCCGCGTGATTTGAGCCCGGAGTTCTTCCGCTATGCGATCATGCCTTCGGTAGCGTTGGGGTTGGGCTCTTCGGCCATTATCGCCCGCCTCACCCGCGCCAGTTTGCTCCAAACCATGCGCGAGGATTATATCCGCACAGCGCGGGCTAAAGGGTTGCGCGAGTCGCTCGTCATCGTGCGTCACGCGCTTAAGAATTCGCTTATTCCAGTGGTCACCATCTTGGGGCCGCTGTTCGCTGCTTTGGTTACCGGTACCTTTGTGACGGAGGTAACCTTTGGTATTCCGGGGATGGGGCGTTACTTCGTCACCAGTATTACCAATCGTGATTACCCGGTAATTATGGGCACCATTTTGCTATATGCGGTGATTCTGGTGATTGCCAATTTGGTCGTGGACATCGTGTACGCATATTTGGATCCGCGCATCCGCTATGATTAAGCGTTTCGAGGAGAGAGTATGGCTCAGCCTGTGACCTTGGATCGTGCAAGCCAAAAAGACATTCTTTTGACCACAAAACGAGAGAGCCTGTGGAAAGATGCCCTGCGCCGGTTGGTGCGCAACCGCGCGGCAGTGATCGGTGGGGTGATTATCCTGATCCTCTACCTCACGGCCATCTTTGCCGACAAGATTGCCCCTTATCCTTACGAAAAACAGACCCTAGTGGATCAGAACAAGGTTCCGGCGTGGATACTTAAGGTTTTCCCCACCATGCAGCCCTACGCCAAGATCTCGGATAAATATCTTTTAGGGGCTGACTATGTGGGACGCGATCTCTTCAGCCGGATTGTTTATGGGACTCGGGTTTCGCTCACCGTGGCGCTGATTGGCCCGCTTATCAGTCTGTTTATCGGTGTGATCTACGGGAGCATCTCGGGCTACTTTGGCGGGCGTCTGGATAACATTATGATGCGCATTGTGGACGTGCTGTACGCGTTCCCGGGACTGCTATTTATCATCCTGCTCATGGCGTTCTTCCGCTCCACGCTGGCGCGGCCTGAGCCGGGCACCTTTGCTTACAGCATCAGCCAGTTGGATGCGCGTATGGGCGGCATGTTATTCATCTTTATCGGGATCGGTCTGACGGCGTGGGAGACGATGGCGCGCTTGACCCGTGGGCAGGTGCTTTCGATGCGCGAGAAGGAATTTATCGAGGCTGCCCGCACCATCGGCGCAACCGACTTGCGCATCATGTTCCGCCATATTCTCCCCAACATCGTTGGCCCGCTCGTCGTGGCCGAGACACTGGCCATTCCGGGTTATATTACGACCGAAGCATTCCTTTCCTTCATTGGCTTGGGGGTCAATCCCCCTACACCCTCGTGGGGATCTATGATCTCTGAAGGCGCGCAGGTGATTCGCACCTATCCCAATCAGACTATCTTCCCGGCGTTGGCGCTGGCGATTACCATGTTCGCGTTCAACTTCTTGGGCGATGGCCTGCGCGATGCGCTGGATCCGCGCTTGCGAGGTACGCAGTAGCCTAATGATATTGGTGGTGTTTATCCATACTCCCTGATCTCGCACCCTAAAAATAAAACGTAGTTCAGTTGCCGCGCTGAGGAATTCGTCACCCCCAGGGCGGCTTATCCTATTAATCCAAAGGAGGAGGTTGCTATGCGTAACAAAATCTGGATGATGCTAAGTGTATTGTTAGGTGTGGCGCTCGTGCTGGCCGCTTGCCAACCCGCCGCACCGACGCCCCAGGTCATTGTAAAGACGGTGGTGGTTGAGGGCACGCCCAAGGTTGTTGTAGCCACACCCCAGGTCACGTCACCGGCCGAACAGCGTAAGGTTCTGCGCCTGGCCTGGGGGCCGGGGGATATTCCCACGATTGACACCGCTCTGGCAGTGGACGTCATTTCCATCCAACTTATTGATGAAATGACGGTAGGATTGACCCGCCAGAATGAGCAGACGGCGGAATTAGAACTGGCAATGGCGACCGATGTCAAGACCTCGGAAGATGGGCGTACCTATACCTTTACGATCAAAGAGGGCGTGCCTTGGGTGCGCTATAACGGCAAAGAGGTCGAGCAGGTGTTAGATTGCGAGGGCAACCCGCGCTATGTGACGGCGTATGATTTTGAATATGGAATTCTGCGCACCCTTAATCCGGCTACGGCCTCGGATTATGCTTATGTGCTTTACTACATTGAGGGAGCAGAAGCCTATAACCAGGGCGTTACCGAGGATCCGAGCACCGTTGGGGTTAAAGCGTTGGATGCCAAGACCCTGCAGATCACGTTTATTGAACCGGCGGTGTATAACTTGAACATCGCAGGCTTGTGGGTTGCCCATGCCCAACCTAAATGGATCATTGAAGGCGACGATTGCACCGAGGGACGCGGCGAACGGTGGACCGAAACGGGTTTCTATCAAGGCTATGGGCCGTTCACCCTTAAAGAGTGGGTACACGACTCTGAAATTTCGATTGTGAAGAATCCCTTCTGGCCGGGCGATGCGGTGGTGCCTTCACCAAAAATTGATGAAGTCCATTGGTCGTTGATTGACACCAGCGCAGCCTTGGCAGAGTTTGAGGCGGGTAATCTGGATGTCAGCGGCATCCCAACTGGGGACATTGATCGTATCATTTCTGACCCCAAATATAAAGACATGCTTCGCGATACTTATACGTTGGGGACAGAGTTCTATGCTTTCAATACCACCAAAGCCCCAACTGATGATGTGCGGGTACGATTAGCCTTAGCGCTTTCCGTTGATCAAGAAGCGATCGTCAAGAATGTGATCAAAACTGGAACACCTGCGCATTGGTTTACGCATCCCGGAGTGGCGGGGGCTCCAAAGCCTGAAAAGTTCCCAGGTCTGGGGGTTTACTATGATCCACAACGTGCTAAAGCCTTGCTAGAAGATTACCTGAAAGAAAAGGGTTTAACGGCCGATCAATTGGACATCACTTTGATGTTTAACACCAGCGAGGCGCACAAACGTAAGGCGGAAGCCGTTCAGGCAATGTGGAAAGAGAATCTGGGTCTTAACGTCAAGTTAACCAACCAAGAGTGGAAGGTTTACCTAAAGCAGCGCAAAGCAGGCAATGAACACATTTATCGTGGTTCCTGGGTGCAGGATTATCCGGATGCCAACAACTTCCTGCGCGAGGTGTTTACGGATAACAACGGTACCCCCGGTGCCTATCAGGACGTGGTGAACTGGCCGGTGGCAGAAAACGATGAGGGTAGGATTGTGTATACGCCAGGCACAAATCCGCTCTATGATAAGTTCGTGGAGTTGGTGAAGACAGCAACAAAGGAAACCGATCCAGAGAAGCGCATGCAACTTTACGCCGAAGCGGAGAAGATCCTAGTGGTGGATGCGGCTGTCATTGTCCCGCTTCAATGGTATGCCAGCAAAGTCCTGGTCAGCCCGCGGGTCTTGGATACGCCCTCGATCACCGGGTATGATCGTTATGAGAAGTGGGATATAAAGTCCTAAGCGTGATTTCGGTTTGAGGTCAACTGCAGCCCCTGATTATCCTCAGGGGCTGCAGCGTTTATGACAAAATTTTGGGGACATTTATGGTTATAATGGGAAAGCCTTCTGGCGAAAAGCCGAGAGGCAACTTTGTTACGGAGTAGCGTATGCCCTGGACTTGGCCCGGTTTTCGTCAACGTGTTAGCGTTTGGCTTATCCTGGTGCTTATCTTGACCGCCTGTCAGACGGCAGGGGGGACCACTGCAAAAAGTCCCCCAACGGTTGCAGCAACGGTTGTGCCGACCCAAGCCCCTACGCCGACCCAACCGCCCAAGATCCTGAGCGTGTGCCTAGGTGAGGAGCCCCGGACGCTTTATATTTACGGTGGCAATAGCCGTTCGATGTGGAATATCTTGGAGGCCATTTATGATGGTCCCGTGGATTGGGTCAACGGACAACCCAAGCCGGTAATCCTGGAACGCTTGCCTACCCGCGATAATGGCGATGTGGTGGAAGAGCGCGTCACCGTGCAAGCCGGGGATGAGGTGGTTAATACCGAGGGGCAAGTTGTGCCTCTGGAAGCAGGCGTGCGTGTCTTCCCGGGGGGCTGTCGAGATGAGGGGTGCGCGCAAACCTGGGATGGCAAGGCGCCGCTGGAAATGGCGCGCCTGCGCATTACATTCCATCTGCGCTCCGGGGTAACATGGTCAGATGGTCAGCCCTTGACGGCTGAGGACTCGGTTTATTCGTATCGCTTAGCCGCCGACCCCAAGACCCCCACCTCGAAATTTTACGTTGATCGCACGGCAGAATATCAGGCCCTAGATGCGCAAACCGTGCTCTGGGTGGGAAAGCCCGGCTATGTCCCCCATGACAATGCGGCGCTCTTTTTTATCCCGCTTCCTCAGCATGCGTGGAGCAATTACACCGCCGAGGCGTTATTGAGCGCCGAGGTCAGTACCAAGTCTCCGTTGGGTTGGGGACCCTATGTGATCGAAACCTGGCAGCCCGGCGAGGTTTTGCGGGTGCGGCGTAACCCGAATTACTTTCGGGCGAAGGAAGGACTGCCGAAATTCGATATCGTCGAGTTTCGTTTCTTAGGTGAGCAAGCCGATAACAACCTCTATGCCTTGCTCCACGGCACATGTGATATCGTAGATCGCACCGTGTTGTTAGAGAGCCAACTGAAAGACGTGTTAGAGGCCGAAAAGGCGGGTCAGATTCGCTTGTGGCGAATATTGGGGCCAACCTGGGAGCACCTGGACTTTGGCATTCGCCCTGCGGCGTATGATGCAGGTTATTCGCCCCTTGGAGCGTATCGTCAGGATCTCTTTGGGGATGTGCGCGTGCGCCAGGCGTTTGCCTACTGCTTGGATCGTGAGAGGGTGAATAAAGAGATATTCCTGGGACAGAACCAGGTGCCGGTGGGCTTTTATCCTTCTGATGATCCGCGTGCTCTCTCTGCCGAGAATCCCTATCCCTATGATCCCCAACGCGGGCAGCAGTTGCTGGAAACTGTGGGTTGGATAGATGACGATGCCAACCCATCTACCCCGCGCGTGGCGCAGGGCGTGCCCAATGTACGGGATGGTACACCGCTAATGGTGACCTACCTAACGACCAATGCGCCCTTGCGCCAAAAGGTGGCCGCGATCCTGGCCGAAAGTTTACGCGGATGCGGCATCGGGGTCAATGTGCAGTTCTTAGACCTGGGGGAATTTTATGCCCCAGGCCCCGAAGGACCGCTTTTTGGGCGCAAGTTCGACCTGGCTGCGCTTTCCTGGCAAAGCGGTGAGGATTCGCCGTGCTTTCTCTATTTGAGCAACCAAATTCCGGATGGCAATAACCACTGGTTGGGGGTCAATCTGTCGGGATTCAGCGATCCCGAATATGACCGTCTTTGCCGGGAAGCGCTTAACGCGGATCCTAATGAGGCGGAGGCTTATCAAACGGCCCAGCGTGCCGTGCAGGCGTATTATCTCCAAGCACTGCCATCGGTTCCCCTGTATTTTTCTCTGGATTTGGTGGCGGGCCGGGCGGATGTCTGCGGCTTAGCGCCTGATCGAAGCGGTCGCAGTGATGTTTGGAACCTAGAAGTGCTGGATCGTCAACCGAACTGTCCGTAGCAGGACCTTAATTTGGTCGGAACAACAACCACACACCCAGCAGTGACACCACCGCGCCTAGGATGGCGCGCGGTGTGAGCCGCTCACCACGCCAGGCGGCCAAAGGAAGGACAAAAATCGGGCTGGTGGCCAACAGGGTCTGAACGATGCCGGCGGCGGCATAGGTGAGGGCCACTTGTTGCAGCCACATAGCCAAATAGGTGCCAAGAAACGTAGCGGCAAAGGCGTAACCCCAAAGACGTGGTTGAACCTTAAGAGCGCTCTTGTTGATTCGTGCCTGACCTGTGAGAATCATCCATACCAGGAGACCAACCACACCTGCGGCCAAGCGGATCACGGCGCTTTGCAAGGCATTGACCGAGGTCGTGAGAAAGACCGCTCGCGAGAGAATAACCGCGCCGGATTGCGCTAGCGCTGCTACAAGTCCCCACATCACCCCATGCCAGCGCACGGGGGGCTGTCCCAGGTCATCGGATGTGCGTTCGCTGATAACCCAGGCCACGCCGGCGGTGGTTATGGCGATGCCTCCCCATGCCCAAAGGGTGAGGGCTTCGTGCAAGAGGATTAGACTGAGCACGGCCGTCATCGGCGGCGCGAGGATGGATAAAAGCAATGCGCGGCGCGGCCCGAGTTCATTTAAGGCAGAGAGGTAAGCCGTATCCCCCAGGCTAATCCCGATCAGGCCGCTCAACCCCAGCCAAAGCAGGGCAGAAGGGGTAAATGCGGATATACTTCCGGGTAGGACCAGCAGGGTTAATCCTAAAAGGGCTAAGCCACAGATGCCCTTAAAAAGGTTAAGGTGGAGCGGGGGCAACCATTGCCCTGCCTGAGCGAATAAGAGGGAGGCAGAGGCCCAGAAAAAGGCGGCCAAAAGGGCGGCTAATGCACCCAGAGTTGAGATGATCATGGCGGCGAGGCTCCAGAATGCAGGATATTGTAGCGCGAATTGTTTTGATTTTACCCTTAGCGTTTCCAACCGATGAAGATCGGTGCAGTAAGGTGGTTGGCGCACGTATTGTTTCCAAGGTGTGGTATAAATGAATAAAAGGGTAGCGAATATGGTGATTCGTGGGGTGCCATGGGAGGATGTCGGTGGTTGGTCTAGGTGACGCACGGCGGGCGAATCGCATTGAATGGGAACGTCCGGTGCAGATCATTGCTCCAATACTGGCGGCGGCAAAGACGATTAATGTCAGCGCAGTAGGGATGTTGCTCTTAACCGCCGCAGATGCGGCTCTGAATGTGGGGGATGAAGTGGCGTTAGAAGTGCCGCATCTGGATGCAAGTGACCCGCTCGTTGTCCATGGGCGAGTGGTGCGCCTTGAGCGATCCCCAGATTTCTTGCGCGTTGCCGTGGATTTTACATAAAGCATATCCCTACCCCAAACCACTTTGGGTGTTTGCGCCCTTGACTCAAAATAAGGTAGAGGGATTGTAAAAACCTTGCACAATATATGTTGACAATTTTTACTAATGATAGTAATATAATCTAGAAAATCTAATATATTCGGGCGGGAAAAGCCTGAAAAAGGAAAGGACTGCAACTTATGGGAAAGCCATTCGAATTACCTGAACTGAAATATGCCTACGCGGCTTTGGAGCCGATCATTGATGCGCGGACGATGGAGATCCATCATACTAAGCACCATGCTGCCTATGTTAACAACCTCAATAAGGCGTTAGAAAGCGCGCCCGAATGGTTTGACCATCCGATTGAGGAAATCCTGCGCCGCATCAACGAAATCCCCGAGTCCATTCGCACCGCGGTGCGCAATCACGGCGGTGGGCATGCTAATCACTCCCTGTTTTGGGAGGTGATGACCCCGGGCGGGGCCAAGGAACCGCATGGCGCCTTGGCGGAGGCAATCAACACCACGTTCGGCTCTTTTGCGGCTTTTCAAGAACAGTTCAGCAATGCCGCCATCACCCGCTTCGGCTCCGGTTGGGCCTGGCTGGTGGTAGATGGGGATAAAAAATTGCGCGTTTATTCCACACCGAATCAGGATAGCCCCTATATGGAAGGGCATACCCCGATCTTGGGATTGGATGTGTGGGAGCACGCTTATTATCTGAATTACCAATGGCGCCGTCCCGACTATGTCAAAGCCTGGTGGGCGGTGGTCAATTGGGATGTTGTAGGCCGGCTTTACGAGCAGGCGCGCTAGTTTATCACTAACACACGCACGGGAACAGGGGCGGGGAAAATGCCTTCCCCGCTTCTGTTTATAGAATCTGCTTGCCGTTCTGATCAATGGTAGCCGTCAGGTGAGCGCCGAGCAGTGTGATCAGACTGCTGACGTACATCCAGATCATAAAAACCACCACTGTGCCTAATGACCCATAGATAAGTTCATAACGCGCCCAACCGCTGCTCAGGTAGAAGACAAAAGCGCGTTTGGCGATTTCCCAACCCAGCGCCGCAAAGAGCGCGCCCCATACCACCGCCCGCCAGCGCACCGAGGTGTTGGGGATCCAGGCATACAGACCCAGGAACATGAGAAAGGTGAAACTCCAGGGTACCAGCGTGGAGAGTGCAGTCCAAAGCAGGGTTTGTTCCAGTGGGACGCCGTTGCGCACCGGCAGATGGGATTGGCGCAGGAAGTTGATCAGAGGGGTCGAAGCGAGGGAGAGGATCAGCAAGAGAATGATGATGAAAACCATTAATAGAGCCATTAAGCGAGTGCGAATGAGGTCGCGGGGTTTGACCCCTTGCCAGGCGTAGTTGATGTGGCGCACTAGCGTGTTGAAGAAGCCGGTTGCCGACCACAATGCTCCCAGCAAACCGATCAAACCATACGTGCCGCGCCGGCTGAGCACCTCTTGCAGGGTGCGCTCAATCAAGTTTTGAGCGCCTGGCATGGTCTCAATCACCAGGTTGAGCGTTATTTGATAGGCATCGTCTCGGCGCAAAACATAGCCCAAAACCGAAATCAGGATCAGCAGAAGAGGAAAAAGAGAAAAGAGGGCATAATACGAGAGGCTGGCGGCGGCTTCTGCCCCGCGTGCTTGGCTGAAGCGTAGGACGGTCAGGCGCAGGATGTGCAGACTGCCGCGGCTCAAGCGATTGGCGCGTCGGTATAATGTGCGCAGTTTGAGGTACCCTTGCTGGGCAAAGTGAGCGTAGCGGGCATATTTTTGAGGCAAGTCAAGCGGCATCACAGGGGACTCATATCGGGTGGAATCTCTTCCTCCAATTTACCACATTCGCTCTGGTTTGGGTATTGAGAGGGCTGTCCTTTGGTACAATTTTCTAACAAAATACCGCCTTTGGATAGCGTGAAAAATGACCGAGTCCGATGTAACCGTAGAGAGAAGAGTCCCTCTTGTTAAAGGTATGCGCATTCTGGTGGCGCGATTGTTCGAACAAGGGGTGCGAACGACAGGATGGTGGTTGCTCAATCTGTTCTGTCGGGTGGTTCTGGATCGGCCCTTGCGGCGGCTCTCACAGGTTGCACCGGGGTTATTCGTGGGTGGACAGTATAAAGCGCGAGGGAAACGCATCCTTGAGCAGTGGGGGATTAAGGCGGTGGTCAACCTACGTCAAGAGTTTGATGATCGCGCCGCGGGCTTGGCACCCCAGTATTATCTCCACTTACCCACCATAGATGACCAGGCGCCGACGTTGGAGGATTTGAGTGCGGGGGTTAAATTCATTCACTCCCATATTGAGGCTGGGCGCAGCGTTTATGTACATTGTGCTTCAGGGGTAGGGCGTGCGCCAACGCTGGCGGCAGCCTATTTGGTAAGCCGGGGTTATCCGGTTGCGCAAGCGTGGGCGATCATTCGCCGTGCCCGGCCTTTCATTCGCCCCACTGCGGTGCAGTATGAGCAGGTGGAGCGTTTTGCGCGGTGGTGGGCCGAACATGACTCCGCATCTTCTTTCACATAGGCTGTGAAAATCACCCTTGGGGTGTTGATAAATTGCGCCTAATTACCTCCAAATTCGCTATAATGAAGGCGGGAAAGGAGGTGGAA
This sequence comes from uncultured Thermanaerothrix sp., assembly GCA_964427505.1. Lineage (GTDB taxonomy): Bacteria > Chloroflexota > Anaerolineae > Anaerolineales > Anaerolineaceae > Thermanaerothrix. The sequence continues at coordinate 168,798 of CAYRUO010000004.1, read as the reverse complement.
TGCGTTTAAAATACCCCGTGCCCCCGTCTTCAGAGATCACGCCTGAAGCCCTTTATCTTTCCCGGCGGCGCTTTTTGCAAGGGATGCTGACGCTTGTAGCCGGTGCCGCATTGGCGGCGTGCCAATCTCAGATACGCGAGCCGCTGTCGGAGTCAAGCAGGATAACACCTCAAGCCACCGGAACTGCCGATGAGTTGGGCGATCCTCTGACGCCTTTTGAAGCGGTAACTCACTACAACAACTACTACGAGTTTTCGAGCGACAAGCAAGCCGTGGCGCGTTTGGCGCGCGACTTCCCTTACCAACCCTGGTCTGTGGTCATCGGCGGTCTGGTGCACCGGCCGCAGACACTGGGCATTGAAGATATCTTGCGCCTTTTTCCGCAGGAGGAACGCATTTACCGGCTGCGGTGCGTCGAGGGTTGGTCTATGGTGATCCCTTGGTTGGGCTTCCCCTTGCGCCGGTTGTTGGAGCGGGTGGAGCCGATGGGCAGCGCACGCTACGTGCGTTTTGTGGCGATCTACGATCCGGAACACATGCCGGGGCAGAAAACCGGCTTGTTCCCTTGGCCTTACACCGAGGGCCTGCGCTTGGATGAAGCCATGCATGACCTGACCATCCTGGCCTTGGGACTGTATGGGCATATGCTCTTGCCACAAAATGGCGCTCCACTGCGCTTGGTCGTGCCCTGGAAGTATGGCTTTAAAAGCATCAAAGCCATTGTGCGTATTGAACTGACCGAAGAGCAACCCACCACGTTGTGGTCAATGGTAGCACCGCAAGAGTATGGCTTCTATGCCAATGTCAACCCGGATGTCCCGCATCCGCGCTGGTCACAGGCTACCGAGCGGCGCGTCGGTGAGAGTGAGCGCCGCCCAACCCTGCTTTTCAATGGTTATGCGGAGCAGGTGGCGGGGTTGTATCAAGGGATGGATTTGCGCGTGAACTATTGAACCGGGTTATGGCGCAAGGACTGATCTATCCGACCAGGGCAAAGCGGTGGCAGTCGGTAATCGTACATGTCTTGGGGCTGATACCGCTTCTAGTATTAGGGATCAACCTGGCGCGAGGGATGTATTGGGTTAATCCCGTGCAGGCGGCCATCCAACGCAGTGGGGATGCGGCTGTTCTGTTTTTATTGGCTTCACTGACCTGCACACCGTTAACCTGGAAGCGTGATTGGGCTTGGATCGGACGTTGGCGGCGTCCTTTGGGGCTTTTCGCCTTTGGGTATGCTCTGCTACACGTCAGCCTTTACGCCGGAGTGGATTACGGGTTGAACTGGGCCTGGTTAAGCGCTGAGTTTGGCGAGAAACCCTATCTGTGGTTCGGCGCGGGGGCATTCTTGATTTTGTTTCTCATGGCGCTGAGTTCGCCGCGTTGGATTCAACGTCGGCTCGGAAAAACCTGGAAGCACCTGCATCGCTGGGTTTATTTGGGCGCGCTTCTGGCTTTGGTGCATCTGGGGTTGGTGGTCAAAGGTGATCCATTGCAGTTGCGGGGGGACATATGGAAACCGCTTCTGATCGGTGTAGGGATGGGTGTGGTCTTGGGGGCGCGCTTGCTTCGAGGGGTGATCCGAAAATTACAATAAGGCTGGAGAGCCTCTAAGGGCGATGAGGGTGGACATGTGCCCATCGTGTTGAAAGTATGACCTGAAATATGACTGAATTGCTCCATATGGGTCGTGGTGAGGTTGGGGGCGTACCGTAAAATGAGGGTATCCATGACCAAAATAAGGAGAAAATCCTATGGAAGCAACAACCCGTGAAGCGCGTCTGGCCGCTTTGCCTAAATTGAGCGAGATCAACCGGGAGATCGCCGCCTTCCAGCACGCCGATACACGTCGGGCGATCTGGCAGTTGGCAAACACCCTTATTCCTTATGTGCTGCTCTGGTATCTCATGTACCGCAGTTTGGCCGTGTCTTATGCCTTGACTTTGGGTCTGGCGGTTTTAGCGGCAGGGTTCCTGGTTCGGGTTTTCATCTTTTTCCACGATTGCGGCCATAACTCATTTTTTCCTTCGACCCGCCTCAATCGCACCGTGGGTTTTTGGTTGGGGATTCTGGTTTTTACCCCTGGTGAGCAGTGGTGGCATTCCCATGCCATTCATCATGCGACCAGCGGCAATCTGGACAAACGGGGGGTGGGCGATGTAACCACCCTTACCCTGGAAGAGTTCTATGAAAAAGCCTGGCTGGAAAAACTGGGGTATCGCTTCTTCCGTAACCCGCTGGTCATGTTCATTCTCGGGCCGATCTTCATGTTCCTGATCATGCATCGTTTACCCTTACCGCGCTATGGCAAGCGTCAAACGCGCAGTGTTTGGCTGACCAACCTGGGCATTGTGGCACTGGCAGCCGGTCTAATTGCGCTGGTGGGTTGGAAGGCTTATCTCATGATCCAACTCCCGGTGATCTGGATGGCAGGAACAGGTGGAATCTGGCTTTTCTATATCCAGCATCAGTTTGAAGATGTCTACTGGGAGCGCGCCGAAAACTGGAACTACGTGGCCTCTGCCTTGTTAGGTGCATCCTATTACAAACTGCCCAAGATGTTGGAGTGGTTTACCGGCAGTATCGGCTATCATCACATCCACCATCTCAGCCCACGCATTCCGAACTATTTCCTGGCCGAGTGTCAGCGTCGTTCGCCCATTTTGCAAAAATGGGCCCGCGTCGTCACGATTCCCGAGAGCCTGCGCACCGTGACGCTTAAGGTGTATAACGAGTCGCACTATCGCATGGAGGGCTTTCCCAAGACTGAACCGGCGGCGGTGAGCGAAACCCGGCCGAAGAAAGTAGCCTCGGCCAATCCCTCATAGCACTGCCATCCTTTTGAGGTGTTCAGCGCAGACCGGCTGACGGGGTGTTAGCCGGTCTGCGCTTTTCTGTGCTATCATTGAGGCAATTCGTCCGAGTTGGGGTCAAGTTTGCGGGGAAGTCATTCAATTCACTTAAAACCATCGTGGAGGGAATAAAAACCATGGTTTGGCAGCCACAACGTGCTCCATTGATGACGCGCTGGGGTGAAGCCTTACGCCCCGATTGCGTTTGGCCGGAATATCCCCGCCCCCAGTTGGTGCGGGAAGATTGGTTAAACCTGAATGGGATCTGGCAGTTCGGCATTGCGCTGCGCGAACAGACTTCACCCCCCGTTTTCGAAGGTGAGATCCTGGTGCCTTTTCCTATCGAAGCGGCGCTTTCCGGGGTCATGCGTCCGCTCCAACCTGAAGAACGTCTGTGGTATCGGCGCACCTTTGAGGTGCCTCCAACTTGGGAGGGCAAGCGGGTGCTGCTTCATTTTGGGGCGGTGGATTGGGAGGCGGAGGTTTGGGTCAACGGCCAGCGTGTAGGACGTCATCAGGGAGGCTATTTGCCGTTTACCTTCGATATCACTCCCTACCTGCGTTCAGGGGAACAGGAACTCATCGTTGTGGTGTGGGATCCCACGGATGCCCATTGGCAACAGCGAGGCAAACAAGTGCGCCGCCCCCATTCCATTTGGTACACCCAGATTTCGGGGATCTGGCAGACGGTTTGGCTGGAGGCAGTGCCCTCTCGCTATATCGCCGGTTTGCGGATTACCCCTGATTTGGCGACGCAGGCGGTGCGGGTAAAGGTGCTGGCCGGAGGCAGTGATGTCTTGCGCGACATTCATGTGGAAGTATGGGCGGAAGGTACACGCCTCGTTGAGGGGAGCCTTTCATCCTCTGAAGATGAACTGGTGATGTCCCTGCCTTCGCCGCGTTTGTGGCATCCCGATTCGCCGTTTCTCTACGATTTGGTGGTAGCAGCGGAAGGGGATCGTGTGCGCAGTTATTTCGGCCTGCGCGAATTCGGCTTGGGAAAAGATGGGCGTGGTCGGACGCGGGTTTTGCTCAACGGCGAACCGCTGTTCATGTTTGGCCCGTTGGATCAGGGTTACTGGCCGGATGGATTATATACGCCGCCTTCGGAAGAGGCGATGGAGTGGGAATTGCATCTGCTCAAGCGCTTGGGCTTTAACATGCTGCGCAAACACGTTAAGGTCGAACCGGCCCGCTATTACTATGCCTGCGACCACTTGGGCTTAATTGTGTGGCAGGATATGCCCAACGGCGGGCGAGCGCAAACCGGGTTTGAAGGATTGGCGACACTTTTGCTGGGACTGCATCAGGGTGATCGGCGGGCGCTGTGGCGCTTTGGACGTCAGTCCCCCGAATCGCGCGCTGACTATCAACGTGAATTGAAGGCGCTGGTGGATCACCTTTATCACTTTCCTTGCATTGGGGTATGGGTGCCGTTCAACGAGGGGTGGGGGCAGTTTGAAGCCCGTGCCATTGGCGAATGGCTCAAAGCCTATGACCCGACGCGGTTGGTGGATCATGCCAGCGGTTGGTATGACCAAGGGGGCGGAGACTTTGCCTCGTATCACATCTACGGTAAACCTCTGAAACCCATTCCGCCCACAGAGACACGGGCCGTGGTGCTCTCGGAGTTTGGTGGCTACAGCCTGGAAATATGCAACCACCTTTGGAACCCGCACCAGCGTTTTGGGTATAGGCATTTCAAGACAATCCCCGACTTAACAGTGGCCTATGAACGTTTGTTGGATGAACAACTGCGGCCCTGGGTCGAGGCGGGGCTTTCTGCTGCAATTTACACTCAAACCACCGATGTGGAAATCGAGGTAAACGGCTACTTGACGTACGACCGAGCGGTGCTCAAGATGGATGAAGCGCGTCTGCGAGCGGTTCATCAACGCCTGATGGTGTCGTCAGATTCGGGCTATAATTCGATCAATCGAGAAAAAGAATAGGTAAATATCGTGTCTGCAACCAAGCGGTTTGATCCTAAAAAGTATCTATTCCTGCTCGACGCCTCGCGTGAAGCCAAATGGCATCCGCGGGCTTTACTGCGCGCCGTCGGCGTGCAGTCCGGACAGGTAGTGGTGGACCTCGGCTGTGGCCCGGGGTTTTGGACCTTCCCCTTAGCCGATCTGGTCACCCCAGGCGGCGCGGTGTGGGCGCTGGATGGAAGCCGCGAAATGTTGGATGTACTCAACGCGCGTCATCCTCCCCAGCAGGTTCACACCATGTGTGCGGAGTTGCCGCGCATTCCTCTCCCCGCGGCGAGCGTGGATTTGGTTTGGGCAGCTTTTGTGGTGCATGAGGTTGAACCCGTAGATCATCTCATGGGTGAGATATTGCGGGTGCTGCGCCTGGGAGGACGAGTAGCAATTTTAGATTGGCGTCCGGATGCCGTTCACGAGGATGGTCCACCCCGTGCCCACCGCCTACCAGCGGCATTGATTCGCCGCCATCTGCAAGAGGCCGGTTTTATCCTGCGCGAATCCCCTTGGCAGCACGAAGATGCTTACCTGATCCTGGCCGAGAAGGTAGCGTGAGATATGGGTGCGATGAAAGCCGCGGCTTTAGCCCACCCGAATATTGCTTTTATCAAGTATTGGGGCAACCGTGATCCGGAACTGCGCCTGCCGGCGAATGGTTCGCTCTCGATGAATTTGGCCGGTTTGATGACTCGTACACGAGTGTACTTTGATCCCGGTTTGTCACAAGACGAAGTCTGGCTCAACGGCCAACCCATTGAAGGTGGTGCCCGTGAGCGTGTGGTGCAATTTCTGAACATCGTGCGTGCCTGGGCGGGAGTTAGGCTGGCGGCGCGGGTGGAGAGCGAGAACAATTTTCCCGCTGGGGCCGGACTGGCTTCATCGGCGGCCGCCTTCGCGGCGCTGGCACTGGCTTCCACGGCGGCACTGGGACTACGACTGGATGAGACTGCGCTTTCACGCTTGGCGCGGCGTGGTTCGGGTTCGGCGGCACGCTCGGTGCCCGGGGGTTTTGTAGAATGGCAACCCGGACGCGGGGATGCCGATTCCTATGCCTTTTCGATTGCTCCACCCGAGCATTGGCCCTTAGTTGACTGCGTGGCGGTGATAGAGACAGCCCACAAGGCTGTAGGGTCGAGCGAAGGACACAGGCTGGCGGCGACCAGTCCGCTTCAATCGGCGCGGGTGGTGGATACGCCGCGACGCCTTCGCCTCGCCCGCCAGGCCATCTTGCGGCGCGACTTTGAAGCCCTGGCCGAGGTGGCCGAGCAGGACAGCATGATGATGCATGCCGTGATGATGACCTCTCGCCCCCCCTTGATTTACTGGCAGGGAACATCGGTAGACCTGATGCGTGCAGTAACCGCTTGGCGTCGCGAGGGGATAGCGGCATTTTATACCCTGGATGCCGGGCCAAACGTGCATGTGATCTGCTTACCTCAGGATGCCGAGGTCGTGAAAGCACGCTTGAAGACTTTTCCGGGGGTGCGGGAGGTGATTGTGGCAGGTGTAGGTGGCCCTGCCAGGCTGATTGAGGCAGAGGCATAGACGCGGCTTTTGCTCTGCTGCTCTAAAAGCGATATAATCAGGGTGCAAACTACTCGTTAATCTACATCTAAAGGTAGGATGATGATCTTTCTAGAGTTTCTGATTTTTTTCAGTCTGACGCTGTTTCTGCATGAATTTGGTCACTATCTGGCGGCGCGATTGTTCGGCATTCGCGTCGAAGAGTTTGGGTTTGGGTTTCCGCCGCGTTTGGTGCGCTTGTTTCGAGTGGGTGAAACCGAAGTTACATTGAACTGGATTCCCTTTGGCGCCTTTGTGCGCCTTTCGGGCGAAAATGACCCCAGCGTGCCCGGCGGCTTTATCAATGCCAAACCACTGGCACGCATTGCCGTGTTGCTGGCCGGTCCGTTCATGAATCTGATGACCGGTCTGGTGCTCTTCAGCCTCTTCTTCCTGCGCGCGGGAGTGCCTGAGGTTACGAAGGTGATGGTGGATTATGTGGAACCCGATTCGCCCGCGGCTTTGGCCGGTATCCAACCGGGTGACTTCGTGATTCAAGTTAATGGGGCGCCCATTACCGGCATGGCTCAGTTAAGTCAGATCATTGCTCAGCATCGAGGGGAAGAGATCACCCTGGTCGTGGAACGCGCGGGCCAGCAAATTACCTTGCGGGCGACTCCGCGCCTCAACCCACCGCCGGGGCAGGGGGCATTAGGTATTCGTATGGTCACGCCCTGGCGCCCGGTCGCGTCGTGGTTTGAGACCCTGCCGTGGGCGTCGCGTGCCACTTGGGAGGGTCTGGTGCAAATTCCGCGTTCGCTGGTCGCGGCGGTGCGGGGTGAAGTACCGCCCGAGCAGAGCCGGGTGGTCGGCCCGGTGGGAATTTATACCATCTTCTCTCAGGCGCGCGAACGCGATATTGAAAACGAGCAGGCGGGTGCAAGCCCGGTGGAGACTACCCTGACCCTGCGGCTGATGGCTCTGATCTCGGTGGCAGTGGGGTTTGCCAATCTGTTGCCGATCCCGGCTCTGGACGGTGGGCGCATCCTATTCGTTCTGCCGGAATTGGTGATCGGCAAACGTGTGCCCCCAAAATATGAGGCTTGGATCCACACGGTGGGATTTGTGTTGCTGATATTACTCTTCTTGTACATTACTGCCCAGGATATTATCAATCCGATTACGTTGCCCTAGATCGAGGAAAGTCATGTCGAAAAAATCGCGTAAGCAAGTTTCGTTTGATCAGGTGTTGGCGGCGCTGCTGGATACCAACCAGCCCTTTCCGGCCCGCTTTCTGCACCGTTTCTCCGATCTCAGCCCTGAGGATTTGGAGCGTCTGAAGAAGGTGTGGGGGCAAGTGCCGGTAGAACGCCGCGTCGCCTTGATGGAAGATTTGGAAATGCTGGCCGAGGCGGATACCTTGGTCTCGTTTGATGAATTGAGCAAGTTCGCCCTGGATGATGAGGAACCGCGGGTGCGTGCCGGTGCGCTCAGTTTGTTATGGGAATGCCAGGATCCGCATCTGATCAACAAGTTTATCCAAATGATGGAAGAGGACAGCGACGAAATTGTGCGGGCTCAGGCGGCCTCGACTTTAGCCCAGTTTGTCTATATGGGCGAAGTGGAAGAACTTCCTGAGGCCACCTTGCACATGGTCGAGGATCATTTGCTGGCCACGCTGAGCCGAGATCGTTCGGCGTTGGTGCAGCGGCGTGCGTTGGAGGCGCTGGGCTTTTCCAGCCGCCAGGAAGTGCCAACGCTGATCCTGCGTGCTTATACCAGCAACGATCCGGCCTGGATTGCCAGTGCGCTTTTCGCCATGGGGCGCTCGGCGGATCCGGCTTGGGGACAGCATGTGGTGCGCATGTTGGATCATCCCGATTTCGATGTACAGTTAGAGGCCGTGCGCGCGGCGGGTGAGTTGGAGGTCGAAGAAGCCCGCGAGCCGTTGCTCAATATGTTGGAAGAAGGCATTGAGGATGAGGAAGTGCGCATGGCGGCGATTTGGTCGCTTTCGCAGATCGGCGGTGAGGGGGTTCAGCAGGCTTTAGAGCGCCTTCTGGCAGAAACCGAGGATGATGACGAGGCCGCCTTCATTGAAGATGCCTTGGATAACCTCTCATTCAACCAGGGGGTGATGCCGTTTGGCATGTTTGAATTCGAAATCCAGGATGAGAAAGACCTCGATCATATCATTGACCTCGAAGCCGAAGAGGATGAGGACGAGGATTTGGATGAGGATATGCTGGCGCGCCTGAATTAGGACAAACCCGGTAGGGAGGTAAGGCGGTTGGGTTGGCTGATTGTGGCAGTGTTGTGGTGGCAGAGCCTGGGATGGCCTCAGGTGGGCGGCGATGCACTTATAGACCAGGCCACCACAAAGCCGATCTTCGGTGAACAGGTGCTTTTTCAAGCCCATCTGCGCCTTGCAACCCCGCCGCAAGAGGTGCTCTTGCTTATCGCTCCAGAAGGCCAGCCGCCCTTGACGGTAGCCCTGACGCCAACTCCGGATGGGCAGTTAACGTATACCTGGGAACTGGTTGGGCGCAGGTTAACGCCGTTTGCCCATGTGGTGTACTGGTTTCAGGCAAAATTGGCCAGCGGTGAAGTGGTCGAAAGTTCGCGTTATCAGTTCGTCTATGCGGATGATCGTTTCACGTGGCAATCCCTGGAAGAACCGGGCATTCAGGTAGGGTGGGTAGAGGGAGATCTTGCTTTCGGGCAAGCAGCGCTCCAGGCGGCACAAAACGGCTTGAAGAGCGCGCAATCTCTGCTGGATGTAGAGCTTCCCTCTCCCCTGCAGGTTTATATCTACCCCGATATTCAAAGTCTGCAAAGCGCTTTGAACCTGAGCGGTACGCCGTGGTTGGCAGGTCACGCCAGCCCTGAGACGGGCATTGTGTTGGTGGCCGTCTCGCCCGGCCCGGATCAGGTGGCCGAGATGGAACGGCAGATTCCGCACGAGATTGCCCATCTATTGCAGTACCGGTTGATGGGGGAGGCCTATGGACAACTACCGCTCTGGTTAGCCGAGGGAATGGCCTCTTTGGCCGAACTCTATCCCAACCCGGACTATCAACGGGCGCTTGATCGGGCTGTCCAAGAGGATCATCTGTTGGCGATGCCGAGTCTATGCCGTTCCTTTCCCCGCGAATCTGCCGCGGCTTTTCTGGCTTATGCCCAATCGGCGTCATTTGTGCGCTATCTGCAAGCGCGTTTTGGTCGTAGCGGCCTGACTGCCCTGGTGCGGACGTATCAAGATGGCTTGGGGTGTGAGGAAGGGGTGCAGGCCGGTTTAGGGCTTTCGCTATCTCAACTGGAACGAGAATGGTTGGAGGACAGCCTAGGGGTCAATCCATGGCGGCGAGCCTGGCGACACCTATGGCCCTATGTGGTGTTGGGAGCGCTGGTTATGCTCCCGGTGCTGTTCAGTTTGCGCGGTTCTTATCCTCGTCATTCGCATCTTCCCCAAAAGGAGGAGCCATGACCATGGAGACGATGCGCCTGCATGCCCGCATACAGGGTCATGTGCAGGGGGTTGGGTTCCGCTATTTTGTGCAGGATCGTGCCCTTGCCCTGGGGCTGGTCGGGTGGGTGCGTAACACGTTTGATGGGGATGTGGAAGTCGTGGCCGAGGGGCCGCGGGATAAATTGGAGACACTGCTGGATTACCTACGGCGTGGGCCGCGTTCCGCAGTGGTGACCCAGGTGGATGTGGAATGGTCATCTGCCAGCGGCGAATTCCGCCGTTTTGAGATTCGGCCCACCGTTTAGGGCGCTTCCTCGCCGGCCAGCAGGCGCGCTTTTTGCCACGGCGGAAGGTTGCTTTCCTCGGCCAGCAGGGCGCGTAACTCGAAAATCTGATCCCGCAGGACGGCTGCTTTCTCGAATTCCAGGTTTTTGGCGGCGGTTTTCATCTGTTGCTCCAGTTCGGCGATCAGATGCCGCAGTTCGCGGGTAGAAGCGGCCCGGTGGGCTGCCCTGCCGGCGGTGTATTCGGCACGTCCCTCGGCGACGGCGGCGGTGCTCAATCGCTCGGTGAGGTCGTGCACGGCTTTGACGATACTGACCGGTTCGATGCCGTGTTCGCGGTTGTAGGCCATCTGTTTGGCGCGGCGGCGGTTGGTCTCGTCAATCGCCTGCTGCATGGCTTCGGTGATGCGGTCGGCGTACATGATGACATGCCCGTTGACGTGGCGTGCCGCACGGCCGATGGTCTGGATGAGGGCCGTGGCCGAGCGCAGGAAACCCTCTTTGTCCGCATCTAAGATGGCGACCAGAGAGACCTCGGGCAGATCTAGTCCCTCGCGCAGTAAGTTAATGCCGACCACTACATCGAAGACCCCCAAGCGCAGGTCGCGCAGGATGCCCACTCGCTCCAGGGTATCAATCTCGGAGTGCAGGTAATGCACCTTGATCCCTAGTTCCATCAGATAATCGGAAAGGTCTTCGGCCATGCGCTTGGTCAGCGTGGTGACCAGGGCACGCTCGCCCCGTTCAACGCGCTGGCGTATCTCTTTGACCAGGTCGTCAATTTGCCCTTGAGTGGGACGTACTTCCACCACCGGGTCGAGCAGACCGGTGGGGCGAATAATCTGTTCAACAACTTGGTCGGCGCGTTTCAGTTCGTAAGGGCCAGGGGTGGCAGAGGTATAAATCGTGTAGCCCATGCGTTGTTCAAATTCTTCGAACGTCAGGGGGCGGTTATCTAGCGCCGAGGGTAGGCGAAAACCATATTCCACCAGTACCTCTTTGCGCGAGCGATCGCCGTGATACATCCCGCGAATCTGGGGAATGGTCATGTGCGATTCGTCTATGATTAAGAGATATTCGCTGGGCAGGTAATCCATGAGCGTCCAAGGTGGCGAGCCGGGCGGACGCTGATCCAAATGGCGCGAGTAGTTCTCGATGCCCGAGCAGTAACCTACCTCACGCAGCATTTCCAGGTCATACCGCGTGCGCTGTTCGAGGCGTTGGGCTTCGAGCAGTTTACCCTGTGCCCGTAGATAAGCCAGGCGTTCTTCCAGTTCGTCCTCGATGTCTTGGAGCGCTTTTTGCAGACGTTCCTGCTCGGTGATGTAGTGTTTGGCGGGGTATATGGCGATTTGTTGGGGCTCGTGGAGCAACTCGCCGGTTAGAGGATTGATGACCTGAATGCGTTCGACCTCGTCGCCGAAGAACGTGATGCGGTAAGCCCGCTTTTCTTCGTAAGCAGGGAAGACTTCCAAGGTATCACCGCGCACGCGGAAGACGCCCGGACGCATTTCAAAATCGTTGCGCTGGTACTGACTCTCGACCAACTGGCGCAGTAGGGCATTGCGGCGGTAGATGCCCCCGATTTGCAGGTCAATGACACTTTTGCCATAGGCTTGGGGATCGCCCAGACCATAGATACACGACACAGAGGCGACAATGATGACATCCGGTCGCGACATCAGCGCCGTAGTGGCGGCCAGGCGCAAGCGGTCAATTTCTTCATTGATGTCGGTCTCTTTTTCGATATAAAGGTCGTGCTGGGGAACGTAGGCTTCGGGCTGGTAGTAGTCGTAGTAAGAAACGAAATATTCAACAGCATTGTCCGGAAAGAACTGTTTAAACTCGGCATAGAGTTGTGCCGCCAAGGTCTTGTTATGTGCCATAACCAGTGCCGGCATCTGTAATTCGGCGATCACGTTGGCGATGGTATAGGTCTTGCCCGTGCCGGTGGCGCCCAGCAGAACCTGGTGACGATAGCCACGCCGAACGCCCTCAACCAGTTGGCGAATGGCTTCAGGCTGATCGCCGGTAGGGTGGTAAGGGGCTTGCAACTTGAATTTCATCGGCTTCCCTGCTTATCCGTTCTGAAAACGCGTGAAACATTTGTTCAAGGATTTTTATTCTAACATAATTTTGCCCGGGTCAAGGGTGCACCCGGGCAAATCGGGAGAAGGGGTGAATGATTGACTCTATAATAGATCTTGAGTCTCCCAGCGCGGGAAGAAGCGGGTGCGCAGGGGGCGTCGGTTGAGTTCCGCGAGCGGGGTTTGCAAAAGTTGCCGACACACTTCGGCAATGCGTTCGGCGGAACGCCCGCCGTTTTGAATGGGTAAGAGCCGTCTGAGGGCATTGAGGTCAAGATCACAATGGATGGGTTTGCCCAACGCAAGCGCGGTAAAGATGGCCGATGTGTTTTGGGCAATGAGCATATTGCAGTTCGCAATCATATGGTGCAAATTGCCCTCGGTGTAAATTGGTGCCTCGGGAAAATAGCGCCGAATTTCACGTGTGGCACGGTCAATATTCTCATTCGGGTGGAGTTTGAAAATCAACGGTTGGCCATCAGCCAATGCTTTCACGCGTTGGAGGAAGCGCTCGCGATCGTGAAATTTCAGTGTTTCGCGGGTAGCAGAGGTGGCTACAAGGACATAGCCGCGCTTGGGAAAATCGTTGTTTAAGTAACCTGCGGCGTGGTCAAAGTTGGGAATCCCGGTAACGATGATTTTATCGGGGTTAACGCCCTTGCGAATAAAAAGGTCGCGGTACCCTGGTGAAGCCACACAGAAGGCGTGATAGGCATGGGATAAACCGGTAGCGGCAGTGTTGGCGAGATAGCGCGGAAGCTTGAGGGTACGCACGAGATGAAAGCGCCAATCCTCCGGTTCTAGCATACCCTCTTGAACCAAAACCAGGCGTGTATTGAGGATGTTGCGAGGCAGAAGCAGGTCGGTGCAGGTAACAACAAGATCATAGTTTTGTTGTTTACCACCATAGTCTACAGGAAGATGGTGTTCGCGCAGATAGCGCTCGGTGGCTTGCCGATGACGTCCACCCAAAATAGTGAAACGGGTCAGCCCCAAACGTGTTAACAGACCAACTATTCCATCGGCGTAGAAAGGAGTGAAGTAGCAGTCACATTCCGGCAAGTGTTGGGCGATTTGATGCGCGATGGTGGTTTGATTAAGCGAGCCGCCGATAAGTAGCACCTTGGGTTTGGTCATCATCACAAACGCACTCCAGGCATTGATCCTAGGGTGGTGTTTTGCAAGGCTTGCGACACACGGGTTAATCGGAGTGGGGCGCGTGGATCGGAGTTGTGAACGACCCAACCCATTTTGCGCAGGATGTAACGGGGGATAAAATCACGCAGTACCTCAACTCCGCCTAAACCGTGTCCTTTGCGCACCTCGGTGGTGGCATGTTCCAGGGCGTGACGCAGTTCGGCAGCAGTGTTGCCAGGGAAGAACGTGGCGCCTTGCCCGATCATACGCAAGACGTGGGCATCGCTGTTGCCCACTTGGGCAAGCGGTAAGGTGCTGGCCACGGCCTCTACCCATGGATTGCGGCGGGTGTAAACTAGACCACCGTTGAAGCGTTCCACCCCTACCAAGATACGGCGCACTTCAGGGTGCTCAAGCGCGGCACAGATGGTTTGAAAGTCAAGACTGCTGGTGCCCGCAGCCATAGGGTGTGCGGCAATGCATAGCCCTCCCTGTTCACCAACTCGCAGGGCTGTTTCAATAAGGGAAAGGCCGGGTGGAATCGGGCGATCAATATAAAGCGCCAGGACGTGTCCTTCGGCTGTGGAGACCTCTATCCCTGGCACAACCTCGATTCCATAGGCGGGGGCTAGGTCTTGTGCTTTGAGGGCACCCGTAATGCAATCGTGGTCGGTGATTGCAATAACGCTGAGATCTGTATATTCTGCCACATATTTCAACACGGCTTCTACCGAAGACGTGCCGTCATAACTGTAAACGGTGTGAATGTGCAGATCTGCATATCCCATGTGATGTCTCCCTAAATTTGGTGTTTCCAACAGTAACTATAGCCCGCGTTTTTTAAGGTTTCTTGAACGCGGGGATAAAAGAAGTTTTGTGTTTGGTCATGGTTGATTAATGGGGTATTAAGAACTTGTGAGCGCGCTAATCAACCCCGCTGCTTGATGGATGATACCGGCCAAGGATTCGGTATAAAGGGAGGCCAGGTCACTGGCTTTTTGGGGCCGACCAAAGTGAATCCGCGGAGAGAGTGGCGTGGGCTTATTCATCATGAATTGGCGCCAAATTTGGAGCACCTCGGCAGTGACTAAAGCGTTATAAGCCGATTTTTGCCACCTTACCAAGGGGTGCTGCATCAAGTCAGGCAAAACCAAGCCACCCATCATCGCTACCTGGATGTGGGCATGGGGCACACGAGAGATGAATATCTTTACGCTTTCTGACCACTGGCGTAAAGCCTGCAATGCGGCAGTGGGCTGATAACCCGGATCGGGCTCCAACCGACCAGCGGGAAGAACAACAAGTACCCCTCCGTTTTCGAGGTGTTGGATGGCATGGCGGATAACATTCGCTTTTGCACGTAAGTCAACGCGGCTGGAGAAAATCAGATAAGCGCTGGTGGCAGTAAGGGCACGGAAGAAGGGGCGGTCGCTGGCAATGGTTTTGAAATCGTTTCGGGGTAAACACGCTGCCAAAAGCAAAAGGTCAAATGTACCTGGATGATTAGCAAGCAGCAACAAAGGGCCTTGATTGGGGATGTGTTCCGCGCCAAAGACCCAATAGGAGGGCATCAGACGAGGTGCCCACTGCGTAGCCGCTCGGCAGAATCCAATCGAAGCCACAGTATGATCAAAAGCTGCTGCCAAGGTACAGAACCTCCGTACCGCGGGCCGCAATAGGGCTTTCCATAAGCCCTTTATCCATGGATGCCTCTGAGGAGCGACGTATTCCAGTACGTCTGCCATTAAGGCATCTTCAAGGCTTTGGACCAAGGGCGCAGAGACGGGGGTTTGATAAGAGAGATTAATCTCGCTGGGGTAAGACATAATGACTTCCCATTTGCATGGGTTCATTTATTCTTACTCATCATACCTAAAACAATTTTAGAATTGGCAAACGACGGGTAAGGTATGGGTTAAGGTGACGTTAAAGTTGGCTTTAACCGGGATTAGACGGCCTTGAAGCGGGGAAAGAGAACAAGATTAGGGGGCTTAAGAGGGTTTAGGCAGTTGCTCAAACTGCCTCAGCCGTTCCAGCAAGTCGAGCAGGCGCTCCCGCCATTGTGCGTCGGTGGGATCAAAGGGCATCCAATAGGCATTCTTGCCACTGCGCGCCAGAGGCTCCAGCGAAGGCAGTGGGCGAGGTGGGGAATCCTCTGGACGGGGAGGGTAGCGGAGCACAATTTGACCACTCTCGACGCTCACGGAAGCCAGTCCGGCCGCTTCGGCACGCAGTTTAACCTGCATCTGAAAGAAAAGGTTTTCTACGGCTGCGGGAAGGGGGCCAAAGCGGTCACGGAATTCATCGCGCAGGGCATCCAATTCACTCTCACTGCGAGTATCGGCCAGGCGGCGATAGAGACTCAGGCGGGTGTGCTGATCGGGCACGTAAGAGATAGGGATCCCAATGTCCAAAGGAAGATCCACATTAACCATGAGCCCCAAATCACCTGTGGATGGGGTGGGTTCACTTGTACTGAGTTGCGGGTAGTCGCGGCGCAGTTCGCGCACTGCTTGCGCCAATAAGCGAGTGTATAAATGAAACCCCACGCTGGCGATGTAGCCGTGCTGGCGGGTGCCCAGGATTTCACCGGCGCCGCGCATTTCTAGGTCGCGCATGGCAATGGCATACCCCGAGCCGAGTTGCGTGTTCTCGGCAATAATCTCCAGACGTTCCTGGCCTTCGGGGGTGGGCGGGCGCTTGCGGTGGCGGAAGAAATAGGCGTAGGCGCGCTGGGTACCGCGTCCTACCCGCCCGCGGAGTTGATAGAGTTGGGCCAGACCGAAGGTATCACCGCGATCCACAATGAGGGTATTGGCGTTGGGAATATCTAACCCCGATTCAATGATTGAGGTGCACAATAAGACATCTACCTCACCGCGGGTAAAGCGTTCCATGACCTGCGCCAGTTCGTCTTCGGGCATCTGCCCGTGTGCCACAGCGATACGTGCTTCGGGCACCAGCGTTTCCAGGTGGCGGCGCATGGCTTGAATGGTCTGAACGCGATTGTGGACAAAGAAAACTTGTCCACCGCGTTCGATTTCGCGCAGGATGGCCTGCCGCACCAGGCGCGGAGAATAGGGCCCGATGTGGGTGATCACGGGCAAGCGTTCTGCCGGCGGGGTGTTGATGATCGAGATATCGCGCACACCGGCCAGTGCCATGTAGAGAGTGCGCGGGATCGGGGTGGCGGTCAGAGTCAGGACATCCACCTCGGTGCGCAGTTTCTTAAAGTATTCCTTGTGGGTGACCCCAAAACGCTGTTCTTCGTCTATGATGACCAACCCCAAGTCCTTGAAAACCACGTCGGGCTGGAGCAGGCGGTGGGTGCCAATGATGATGTCAATATCGCCCAGCGCCAGGCGAATCAAAATCTCTTCCTGTTCTTTGGGCTTGCGGAAGCGTGAGAGCATCTCCACATTGACCGGGAAGGGCGCCAGGCGCTGGCGGAAGGTCTCATAGTGTTGTTGTGCTAGGATGGTTGTGGGCACTAAAACCGCAACTTGTTTGCCATCCATGACCGCCTTAAACGCGGCACGCAACGCCACCTCGGTTTTGCCGTACCCCACATCGCCGCACAAGAGGCGATCCATGGGACGCGGGCTCTCCATGTCCCGCTTGACGTCTTCAATGGCGCGCAGTTGATCTTCGGTTTCAATGTAAGGAAAACTGGCTTCAAGTTCCTGTTGCCAGGGGGTATCGGGGCTGAAGGCAAAGCCCTTGGCAACCTGCCGCTTGGCATAGAGTTCCAGCAACTCACGGGCTACCTCTTGCACGGCCTCGCGCACCCGCTGTTTGGTCAGATTCCAATCGGCCGTCCCCAAGCGAGTGGGGGTAGGTTCTTCACCATCCGGGCTGATATAGCGACTGATACGGTCGGCCTGATGCACCGGGACGAAGAGCTGATCCCCTTCGGCATAAGCAATGCAGAGAAATTCGCGTTCCACGCCTTCCAGCGTGCGCCGCACCAGGCCCACAAAACGCCCGATGCCATAGTCTACATGAACGACCCAATCGCCCGGTTTGAGATCGGCATAGACGGCTTCAGGGGGGAGTGCTTGGGGTCGAGCGCGGCGGCGGGGCTGTGGTCGTTCCCAACCGAAAAGCTCGCTATCGCCGAGCAAGTGGAGCGGTTTCGCCTCAGGACGCAGTAGTTCCCAACCCTCGCTTAGACTGCCTTCGATGAAATGCACACGCTGCTCGGTGGTTTCGGGCATGTGACGGCGATGCTCGTCCCACAGTTCGCGCAGGCGTGACACTTGGCGAGAAACTATGAAGACATCTTCAGCTTCGGTGCTGCGCAAGGCAAGCCATTCCAAGAAGGATTTGAGCCGCCCACCAAAGCGGGGTTGGGGTTGGAAATGCCTTGCCAGGGGATGCCCTTCTTCGGCTTGACCGTGACCTAACTCTAACCAGAGGTGATCGCCTAACAGGTCTTGCAGTTCTGACCAGGGAAAGTAAGGGAGAGGGTAATCGGGTGAGAGCAATCCCTCGGCAATGCTTTCCTGACGCATGCGCACGGCCAGTTCTTCAATTTCGTTGGCCGTACTGCGTAAAAGATCCAGATCATCTACAACTACCAAGGCACCGCGGGGCAGATAATCCAGAAGACTACCGGCCAAAGGGTAAAGCAAAGGGAGATCAAATTCATCAACGTCGGTGGGCGAAAGACCGAGCGCAGCGGCTCTAGCCGGCAGTACCTCGCGCGCCGGGGTGATGAGAGCGTGTTCCAGGTTGCGCACGGTGCGTTGGGTGGCCGGGTCAAACTGGCGCAGGGTATCCAGTTCGTCCCCAAAGAATTCGAGGCGCAGGGGAAGTGGTTCGGTGGGCGGCCACAAGTCCAGAAGGCCGCCGCGCAGTGCCACCTGGCCGGCTTCCACCACCACGTCCTCGCGTTGATAGCCTATCTCCAAGCATTGACGCAAAAAGGGTTCCAAGGGCAAATGTTGCCCAACCCGGATGAGCCGTGTGGCTTTGATGAATTCGCGCCGGGGGAGTGTGCGCGTCATGACGGCGCGCAAGGGAGCGATGATCAGCGGCGGGTATTCCGGGCGTGGTAACGTGGGCAAATGGTAGCGGCTGAGCAGGCTCAGCACGTGAAGGCGATCCCGCCGAGTCAGCATTCCCCAAGCCGCGCGTTCGTAGAAGAGCGGATTGGGTTCAGGAAAGAGGAAATGCCGACTCTCACCCATCCAGAGGGTTAGTTCATCGTGGAGCGCCAAGGCGCGGTCGCTGCGTTCAACGATCCACAACAGAGGTGCACCCAGGTCATGGGCTAGAGCAGCGACCAGGGGCAGGCGTGCAGCGCGCATGACTCCCATTCCCTGGATCACCAGACCATCGCGCAGGTCATCCAACAAATGGCGGTACTCTGGATGAGAGCGAAGAGCATCTAGTAACGTGATCAGGTTCATGGTTCGAGTGTCATACCGTTAAAACGGTTCATGGCCGTGTCCAGTCCTTCGGTGATAAAGACGCGTATGGCCTGCACGGCGCGGTCAATCAGCAATTCGAGCATGGGCTGCTCGCTGGGGTCGAAATCTTGGAGCACGTAATCCGCAGGATCCATCTTACCCGGCGGGCGACCAATCCCGAAGCGGAGACGCGGAAAATTCTGAGTGCCTAGGCGGTCCATAATGGAGAGCAATCCCTTATGCCCGCCGGCACCACCGCCGGGGCGCAGACGGATAACCCCGAACGGCAAATCGAGATCGTCATGGATGACCAAAAGGTGTGGAAATGGGATTTTGTAGTAGCGCACCAGGCTACCGACCGCCTCGCCGGAGAGATTCATATAGGTTTGGGGCTTGGCCAGGATGACCTTGCGCCCGTCCAGCATGCCGTTCAACACCAGGGCTTTCATTTGCAGGCGCGGAGTGCCTAAATTCAATTGTTTGGCTAAGGCATCAATAACCATAAAGCCGATGTTATGACGGTTATGAGCATAGGTGCGACCAGGGTTGCCCAACCCAACCAGCAAGTAAGGTGAAGAAGCAAGTTCTGTGGAAGGCTCAGCAGATGATGTCGTCATAAGCAATTAACTGCGGTTACGGCGCTGGCGTAATCTGGTGTAGAGTCCGAGAAAGACAAGCAAGCCCATCGCCACAAAACCGCCGCGGGCGAGCATGCGAAGAACGGTGTTCGGGGTTAAGATAAGCGGGTTCGGCGGGAGCGGCGTGGGGGTAAAAAGCGGTGTTGGCGTGGCGGGTAGGGGTGTTGAGGTTGGTGTGTGTTCTGAAGATACGAACGGTGTCTCGGTTTCGACCGCGGTGTCATTGCGCACGCGCAACGCGGTGACGGTGTGCTCGAGCACCTGCCCATCGGCGAGTAAGACGCGCAAGCGCAGGCGGTAATCACCATCGGTAATCAGCGTCGTATCCCAAGTGAACAGCACTTCATCCGCCGGGCGTTGATCGGACTGGGTGAGGGGAAACCAGGTCTGGGTCGGATCATCCTGGTAACCAAAATCGAGTTCGTAACGTTGCAATTCTCCCGGCGGCAAGTTAGCGCGAATCACCACCTGCCCACGCAGTACCGCGCCGGGTGTAGGGGAAATGATCATGGTGAGGGTGGTCTGAGGCTGGGGTAACAGCCCCGCCAGACCCAGGAGGATGACCAGGCGCAAGAGAACCCCGAGCATAGCAGTTAAGTTTATCATGAAATGGTTTCATCTTGTGTTTGACGCCTGTACTACGTAATGGTATATTGCCCTTGAGCGATTCGTATTGGGTTGCGTGCGAGCCTCTGGTGCTGGGTGTAGAAAGGGAGTCTCGATGAACGACGCCACGGCTTTTCTGATGGATCTCTTTTACACATCGTTTCTTCCCATTGTAGCGGCGATGCTGGCCGGTGGTTTGATCGGTTTGGAGCGCGAATACCGTGATAAGTCAGCCGGGTTTCGCACCTTCATCTTCATCGCCGCGGGTTCGGCGTTATTCACCCTGCTTTCGCGTTACTTTGGGGGTGCGGATATTTCGCGCATTGCGGCCAATATCGTCACTGGCATCGGTTTCCTGGGGGCAGGGGCAATATTGAGAGAAGGGCCGCGGATCGCGGGCTTGACCACGGCGGCGATCATATGGCTGACTGCCGGGGTGGGGATGGCCATGGGGGCGGGGGAGTATCTTCTGGGCGGGTTGGTGACCCTTCTGGCTTTGGTGGTATTGTGGTTATTCCCTTCGTTTGAAAGGCGAATTGATCGTTTGCGCGAGCAACGGATTTACGAAATGAGCATCCAAGGTGGGGTTGAGTCATTTGATCAGATTTACACTGCCTTGGAGAAGGCGAATTTGCGCTTGATTCGGCGCGAATACTTCAAAGAGAGCAGTGGGCTGCTGCGCTGCCGCTGGGTGGTGCTGGGCAGTATCTCAGCCCATGAGCAGTTTGTGAAATTCTTGCTCGATGCGCCGTTTGTAGTTCAGTTTCGGTATTAAAGTCCGAGCGCCTCTGCCGAACCGCAGAGGCGCTCTTGGTATCGTGAACAACCAGGGTTTAGATAAAGATGATCTGTGCCCCTTCGGTCATGTCAATGAAATCGCTGGCGGTGACGATGCCCTGTACGCCCTCGACGAAGTCATCCATGGTCAATCCCATCATGTCCACCGTCATCTTGCAGGCATAGAGCTTAGCGCCACCATCTACCAACATTTGCAGGTACTCACGCACCGGCGGCACACCCAAGGCTTTCATCTTGTCCTTCATCAATTTGGTGGCGAGCGCCGTCATACCCGGCAGAACCCCGACCAGGTTGGGAATACCCAGGTTACCCGGGATGCCCATCATGTTCATCTTCATGCTGGTATTCGCCACCGGAGGCAGTTCCAGATGATCCACGCGGTGTTTGTTGATTAGGTCGAGCCCCCAGAAGGTGAAGAAGATGGTGACATCCACACCGTTACCCAAGGCGGCCCAACCCATTACCAGAGCCGGGTAGGCCATATCGAGATTGCCCTTGGAGCAGATAAACGCAATGTGGCGGTTTCCTTCAGTCATGGCTTTGACTCCTTTTGCTGAAAACTAGACGCACCCTTCGGGTTTACCCAACCCGGCGATCTTAGCCACCTTCTTGGCCGGGCCTTTCGGGAAGAGGGCGAACAAATCCTTGGTGGAAATGCCGGTGCCGGAGGTGATGGCGCGCAGGGTAGGGGCTTTGCCGGTGGCGCCGGCGCTTTGGCGGCAGAAGTTGATCACTTTCCAGTGCTCAGGGGTCAATTCGGCGATCCCTTCTTCTTTCGCCAACTCCACAGCGATTTCCTCATTCCATTCATTGGGGTTGGTCATGAACCCCTCGGCGTCCACTTCTACGGTCTTTCCAGCAATGACTCGGGTAGGCATAGTTTATTCCTCCTCACATGTGAATGTTTATCCCTGGACAGGGATGGATTTTGAATTGGTTTCGGCCTGATGGCCGATTACCTGCAAAACGCGCAGGGTCAGCCCCAGCCCACGGCGCACGGCCGGGTCTTGCAACTGGCGCAGCAGGCTGAACAGTGACGTGTCTACCGGTTTACCCACTTCTTGCTCGGCCAAAAGCAGGGTATTGCGAACAAACGTCATGATCTCGGGTTGGGTCATGTCTTTGACCGTGTTGAGGATCAGGACGATGTTATCGCCCAACCGGTTGACATCGTCCTCGCTGAACGAGGTGACGATGTTATCCACGATGCGCGCACCGCCGCGGGCAAAGGCGAAGTAACCTTTCTCATCCAGCGTTTGCAGAGCGTCGGTGAGGCGCATCATGATATCTTTGGAGACCGGGGTCAGGGTCTCGAGCAGATCATACAGTGCATCCAATTGATCGAGCAGTGCTTCGAGTTGGCGGGCATGGCGCAGTAACTTCTTGAGCAGGCGCAGTAGTTCTTCCGGCTGGATATAATCCTGCACTTCTTCGAGATGCTCGCTTCCCAGGCGCAGGGCTTCCTTGGCGATGGGCATGGCGGTTTCGATCAGTTCATCCCGTGCCTGTCGTTCGCGCTCGACGGCTTTGGCTTGCTCGGTGAGGTAGGCCACCTGCGCCATGAGCGCGTCGAGTTTCTGATTTAGGGCAGTGATCTCGGCTTCCATAGCCCCTCCGCTAGACCTTCCACTTGCCGGCCATACTCATGGTAGCGGGAAGCGGTAGTTCCATGCCCCGCAGTAGGATGTGCCAGTACATCCAGCGAAACATCAGTTTGCCCCAATGATTGAATTCGGATTCTTGCAGTAACGTCAGCGGGCCGATGCCGGGTAGTGGATAGCGACCGGGCAGAGGTTCCTGGGTGTAGTTGAAGTCAATCATCAACCCCTTGCCAAAGCCAGTCTCGATAAAGCAATTGGCATGCCCATCGAAGTAAGGTGGAAGTTCGCCGGTTTCTATGTAATCCAGGAAGTGCTCGGTGAAGAGGTCAATAGAGAAGTGGGCAGTAGCACCGGCTTTTGATGCGGGCGCATCCGAGGCATCGCCCAGGACGAAGATGTTGGGATAGGCCTTGGCGCGTAGGGTATGCGGATCTACCGGCACCAGGTTGAGTTCATTGCCTAGGCCGGATTTACCGATGACGTCGGCGCCTTTATTGAGTGGGATGGTAACCAGTAAATCGTACTCGATCTCGCGCTCGTCATAAGAGACGATCTTTTTCGCTTCCGGCTCCACCCGTTCAATCATGAAGTCGGGTTCAACTTTGATGTTCTTGCTTTCGAGCAACTCGCCGAGCAGTTTTGAGGCAACCGGCTTGGTGAAGGCGCCCGGCAGTGGCGTGGCGTAAACAATCTCAACCCGGTCGCGTATACCTTGCTGATGGAAGTACCAGTCGGCCAGCATGATGAATTCCAGCGGTGCCACCGGGCATTTGATGGGATTATCCACCACGTTGACCACCAACCGGCCACCCTTCCAGGTGCGCAGGGCGTCGCGTAATGCCTGGCTGGTGGGCAGGGTATAAAACGAGTGGATGGATTTGCCCCACTCGCCATCCAGCATTCCCGGGGTTTCCTCAGGGTGAATATCTACCCCTGTGGCGATGATCAGGAAATCGTAAGGGAGAACCGTGCCATCGGCCAGGTGCACGCGGTTATGCTCGGCGTCAATGGCTTCAACTTTGGATTGGATCAAGCGCAGGGGTGGGTCAATGAAATCACGTTTGGGCTTGATCACATCCTTCTCTGAATACATGCGGAAGGGGATGAACAGGAATCCCGGCTGGTAATAGTGGACGGGGTCAGGGTCAATCAGGGTGACCTGCCATTGGTTGAAATCCAAAATGCGTTTGAAGCGGTTGGCCACGATGGTGCCTGCGGTTCCAGCGCCGAGAATGACAATTTTCTTCATAAAGGATGCTCCTTGCTAAGAGATTTGGGTTAGGCTAGCGATTTGCTGCAGGCGCTCGATGAACGATAGGCGCTCATGCAGGATACTTTGCACAGCGCGAGCGGCGGCCAGCGGCCAAGCCGCGACGCGCTGACGCTGGGCGGGGTCTATCACACGGATCTCGCGGGCGGCTGTACGGACCTGGTCTAGGGGCAAGTTGTAATGTTGGGCGAGGTGTTCCCATTGGACATCGAAATCGGTGGATTGCGTTTGCCACAAGCATGGACCGCACACAAACCACGCCACAACCTGGCCTTCGTCCTGGATGGGGGTAAGCAAATAATCCAGACCGGCATGGCATTTCGCGACGCCGCCGCGCGGGGACACCTCGTGTACCATCTGTTTCCAGGAGGTTTGGCAATCGGCACGGGCTTGCTCGTTTTGCCACAGCAGGTGGCAAAGTGCGCAAGGATGGCTCATCTCAGTCAGGGGATGGCCCTCAGGGTCCAAGACAACGGCACTTAACCCGCTCACCTCGGCATAGAGGTCCTGAATGGTTTGAACGCAGTGGGTGGGGAAACCGGTGGCCAGATCCATGGCTTGGGATGCGGGTTCGGGTGTTGCGCGACCGAGCAGTCGCTCGACTTCACTACGAGGGAAACGCCACTGCTGGCCGATCTTGACCCCTTTTAGCCGCCCATCCTGAAGCATGCGGTAAATGGTGATCCGATCAACCTTTAGAAGGTCTTGAACCTGGCGTGTCGTTAATAATTCTTCCATAGCATGTTATAAAATGTTATAGCAGTCTTTATCACTGCCAATGTTAGCACTCTCGCTCCGCCGTAGATAGTGACAAATGTCACGATGAATGTCATATCTGTTACATGCTTCACAAAGACATGGGTTAACCTAGCGCTTATACATTGCTTTGCCTTTTAGGATATTTGTGGATAAGATTAGCGGTAATAAACGATAAGTGGAGGGGTTAAACTGTAATGGAAGGAAAGTTGCCTGAATGGGCGTATCGTTCGCAGTATATCAACCTGACCACATTTCGCCGTAACGGACAGGCAGTGGCAACACCGGTGTGGTTTGTGGCGCTCAATGGTCGTTTGTACATTAGTACCAATGTGAATTCAGGCAAAGCCAAGCGCATTCGGGCCAACGGCAAAGCCCTCGTGGCACCCAGTGATGTGCGCGGCCGTCCTCTGGGAGAGTTCTTGCCCGCTCGTGCCCGTCCGGTAGAGGATGCTCGACTGCGGCAAGAGGTGGAAGCGGCATTTGATCGCAAATATCGTTGGCAGCGTTGGCTGATCCGCTTGGTTGCCGGTTTGAGGGCAAGGAAAACCGGTGACCCAACGTATTTGATTGAAATTGAATTGCTCTCAACCTCATAGACGTTTAAGCCGTGGGTCATTTTCCCTTCACCCTGGACGGCATCGTCCAGGGTGGTTTTGTCATGCAGGGCGTAACTCTCATTGTGCCCTGGGGTTACCAATGGATAGAACGCGGATTGTGGAGTTCTCTGTGCCACGGTATAAGCGTATTTCTCAGTGCTACAAACACAGACCTAATGCCTCCCTAAATAGGTGCTTGACGAATATATGCCGATAGAAAAGACGGCGTGGACTGCACGATAAGGCATTCCATCATCATTGAGGAGGAGCCAGTATGAGCGAAACCAAAGCGGTAGCCATTGTGGGAGTGGGCGCCATCTTGCCCGATGCCCCCGATGCGCCGACCTTTTGGCAAAACATCAAGCAAGGACGTTACTCGGTTACCGAAGTACCCCGCGAGCGTTGGGATCCCGACCTATACTATGATCCCGATCCGCGTGCCCCTGACAAGACCTATACCAAAATTGGCGCCTGGGTGCGTGAGTTTCGCTTTGAGCCGTTGAAGTGGGGCATTCCCATTCCCCCCAATGTGCTGGCGGTGATGGATAATACCCAGAAATGGGCTATCGCGGCGGCGCGAGAGGCGTTGTTGGATTACGGTTACCCGGAACGCTATCTGGATCCAACGCGGGTGGCGGTGATCCTGGGCAACTCTATGGCCGGTGAAAATCAATACAACACCAGCCTGCGCGTGCGCTTGCCGGAATACCTGGAAGCCCTGCGCGAACTCGAAGCCTTTCAGCACCTTCCCCCAGAGGCGCAGCGCACGCTTTTAGAAGGCGTGGCGGCGAAAGTTCGGGCCAAATTGCCCCCCATTACCGAGGATACCATGCCCGGCGAATTAGCCAACATCATTGCCGGGCGGGTGGCTAACGTCTTCAACTTCTCAGGAGCGAATTTTGTCACCGATGCCGCCTGTGCCTCGTCTCTGGCGGCACTTCAGGCGGCTATTGAAGGCTTGAACAACTATCAGTTTGATGCTGTCCTTACCGGCGGGGTGGACGGCAACATGAGCATTGATGCCTACGTCAAGTTTTGTAAAATTGGCGCTCTAAGCCCCGATGGTTCTCGTCCCTTCGCCGAGGGTGCGAATGGGTTCGTCATGGGTGAGGGAGCGGCGATTTTTCTGCTCAAGCGCCTGGCCGATGCTGAACGCGATGGTGACAAAATTTACGCCGTGATTCGCGGGGTAGGGTCGAGCAGTGACGGACGCGGCAAAGGGATCACGGCGCCTAATCCTACCGGTCAACAGCGTGCCATTGAACGGGCTTGGAAAAATGCCGGCCTTTCACCGGCGACGGCTACGCTTATTGAAGCCCACGGTACCTCCACCCGCGTGGGGGATGTCGTTGAGGTCAACAGCCTTAACGCCATCTTTGATCCATTCGATTTGCCCATTGCCTCGATTGCGTTGGGCTCGGTAAAGTCAAATATCGGCCATCTCAAGAGCGCGGCCGGGGCAGCAGCATTGCTCAAGGTAGCCTTTGCCTTACACGAGAAAGTTTTGCCCCCTTCTATTAACTTTACCCGTCCTAATCCCAATATTGATTTCGACCATCTGCCCTTCTACGTCATTACGGAACTACGTCCTTGGGAGCGTCCACGCGGGGAGATTCGGCGTGCCGGCATCAGTTCGTTCGGCTTTGGCGGGACGAACTTTCACGCCGTGGTCGAGGAATATGTTCCTGGGTTGCTGACCAGTGAGAAAAAAGTCTTCCCGGCCGTTTCGGCGGCCCAGGTGGAGACCACGCCGGAGCCCTCTTTGACCAAAGCCCCCCAAGGATTGCCGACCTATCGCGGCCTGTTGGTGGTGGGTGCCCAGGATCGCGCTACGCTGGCGCAACGACTGCAAAAGGTGCTCGAGGATGCGCGGGCAGGGCAAATGCCCCCCTGGACAACCCCTGCTCCCGATGATGTACGCCAACCGGAGCGTCTAGCGCTTGACTACGCCGATGCGGCGGATTTGGCAAAGCGGCTCGAAAAAGCCCTCGCCGCCTTGGAGAAGGATGCACCCGAAACCTGGCCAGCCTTAGCCGGGCAGGGCATCTATCGTGGGCGGGGAGTTCCCGGGAAAGTGGCATTTCTTTTCCCCGGTCAGGGTTCGCAGTATGTTAACATGCTGCGGGACTTGCGGGATTTAGATCCGGTTGTGGCTGAGACGTTCCGCGAAGCCGATGCGGTCATGACGCCGATTTTAGGCCGACCGCTAAGCGATTATATCTTTGTCGAGGATGGCGACGAACGCCTCAAGCAGGCCGAGGCTGAGTTGCGCAACACAATTGTCACCCAGCCGGCCATGCTGACCGCAAACGTCGCTCTACTGCGCCTGCTGGCGAAATATGGATTCCACCCCGATATGACCATCGGACACAGCCTGGGCGAATATGCGGCGCTGGTGGCGGCAGAGGCGCTGCCTTTTGCCGAGGCGTTGGAGATTGTGAGTGCACGTGGGCGAGAAATGGCACGCGTCTCAATGGCAGATAACGGCTGTATGGCGGCAGTCTCTGCGCCCCCTGAGGCCATTGAACGCATTCTGAGCCAGGTGCCGGGCTATGTCGTCATTGCCAACTACAATAGCCCGCTGCAAAGCGTGATCGGGGGGGAAACGGCGGCGGTGGATGCTGCCATTGTCGCCTTACAAGCCGTGGGCTATCAGGCGGTGAAGATCCCGGTCTCGCATGCTTTCCATACCCAAATCGTCGCTCCGGCCAGTGAACCCTTACGGCAAATCATTGCACGCATGCATCTTCAGCCGCCGCGTATCCCGGTCATCTCAAATGTGACTGGTGACTTCTACCCAACCGAGCGCGAAACCATGCTTGACCTGCTGGCGCGCCAGGTGGCTTCGCCGGTGCAGTTCATTCGTGGTGTGCAAACCCTTTACGCCCACGGTGCGCGTGTCTTTGTTGAGGTGGGCCCTAAGCGCGTTCTGGCCGGACTGGCCAGTGATATTTTGAAAGACAAAGCCACCGAGGTACTGGTCCTGGCGACTAATCACCCGCGCAAGGGTGGGCTGGCTTCATTCAATGAAGCGCTGGCCGGTTTGTATGCGGCAGGCGTGGTTCCTCAGGTGCCCGAAGCGCGTTCTCTGCCCATAACAATTTCATCTTCAGTAGAAGCGTTCCCTTCTGAGTCGGAAACTCCCATGCGTCGCGAGGCACCGGCTGTTGTAATCCGCGGCGGCGCCGTGCCGTTGACGGGCTCCGTGGTCATCAGCGGGGCCGGCTTGGGATTACCGGGGCGCCAGCATACAGTGTTCGCGGATGACAATGTTGAGCGGTTACTGCGCGGGGAGATCATGATCGAGCCGTTGCCGCTGGAGGTGCGGCAAAGTATGCTTCAGCGCCGCATCATTCGTTTGATTAAGAGCGATAACGGGGCTGAAGTGCAACCGGTCGAGGATCTCGAGCAGACGGTCAAACTGGCCGGTCAGCGTGGGCGATTTGACCTGAGTGCGGATTTCGGTGTGCCCGCAGAACGGGTAGAAGCCCTGGATATTTCAACCCAATTGGCCATGGCTGCCGGTATTGAGGCACTGCGCGATGCGGGCATTCCCTTAGTGATGCACTACCGCCCGACCAGTGTGGGCACCTATCTGCCAGATCGCTGGCGGTTGCCACCCGCCTTGGCCGATGAGACCGGGGTGATCTTTGCTTCGGCTTTTCCGGGGCTCAGCGAACTGGCGCGCGAGATCGAGGATTTCTATCAGTATGAGACACTCAGGCGTCAGTTAGAAACGCTATATGCCTTGCTGGAGCAATTAAGTGGAACTGCACCAGAGGTTACCTCTAATTTGCGCGCCCAAATTACCACCCTTGAACGCCAACTAGAGGAAAGGGATTATCACTTAGACCGCCGTCTGGTGTTTCGGGCGTTGAGCATGGGGCATTCCCAATTTGCCGAGTATATTGGCGCGCGCGGCCCGAACACCCACGTCAATGCGGCCTGTGCCAGCACCACGCATGCCCTGGCGCTGGCCGAGGATTGGATCCGGCAGGGGCGCTGCCGCCGCGTGATCATTATTGCCGGGGATGACGTGACCAGCAACCCCCTGATGTCCTGGATTGGCGCCTCGTTGATGGCCAGTGGCGCGGCGACGATTGAAGGTGACCTGCGTCAGGCTGTGCTGCCCTTTGACCGACGGCGCAATGGCATGATTATGGGCATGGGCGCCGCGGCGCTGGTGGTGGAATCGGAAGACGCGGTGCGTGAGCGCGGGATGCGCGGCATTTGTGAGGTCTTGGCGACCGATATTGCCAATAGTGCCTATCACGGCACACGCCTGGATGTGACTCACGTCAGTGAAATTATGGAGCGTTTGGTGTGCACCGCCGAGCGCCGTTTTGGGCTCGCGCGGGCGGCGATGGCGCCGCAGATGGTGTTTGTCTCTCATGAGACCTATACCCCGGCGCGTGGGGGTTCGGCCTCGGCAGAAATCCGCGCGCTGCGTCAGGTTTTTGGCGAACATGCGAACCGCATCCTGATCGCGAATACGAAAGGTTATACCGGTCATGCTATGGGGGTGGGGATAGAAGATGTCCTGGCGGTTAAAGCATTGCAATTTGGTCGTGTTCCCCCCATTGCTAACATTGACGATGGCTTTGAGCCCGATCCAGAATTAGGGGATTTGAACCTTTCACGGGGGGGCGTGTTCCCCTTACGTTATGCTTTGCGCCTGGGGGCCGGTTTTGGGTCTCAGGTTGCCATGGCCTTGCTACGGCGGATTGATGGAGGAGGTGAACGGGTCAATCCTCAGGTGTATGAACGCTGGCTGGCCGATCTGGCCGGCTACGAGCGGGCGGAGTTGGAGGTGGTGCAGCGCACGCTGCGCATTCGCCACGCTGGCCCGCCACAGCGGACGCCACTGCAATCACGCTGGCGATACGGACAGGGGCCAACGCAGTGGGTTGAAGCCCCGGCGTCAGAAGAGATAGAGACAACTGTTCAACCTGCGTCCTCATCATTGCCTGTACCTCAGGCTACCGAACCCCTGCCCGCCCCTCAACCAACCTTGCCGGCATTGGACGAATCTCAGGTTGCCGAGTTTGTCCTAAGCCTGGTGAGTGAGAAGACCGGTTACCCCCGCGAGATGCTGGACCTGGACTTGGATTTGGAAGCCGATTTGGGTATTGATACGGTCAAGCAAGCAGAGTTGTTCGCGGCGGTGCGCGAACGCTACGGCATCCCACGGCGCGAGGATCTCCGCCTAGTAGATTACAATACCTTGCGCAAGGTGATTGCGTTCGTGCGCGAAGCGGCAGGAAGCCTGCCTCAAACGGTTGGTGCTCCGGCTCAAACTGAGGCGAGGCTTGAAACCCATCCTCAATCACCTGGAGAGGGGGAAAGTCAGAGCCGAACTGTCGTAACCAAACCCAGCCCGGCGCTACCAAGCGAAGAAGAGATTCAGACGGTGCTGGTGGCACTGGTGAGCGAGAAGACCGGCTACCCGCCCGAGATGCTCGATTTGGATCTCGACCTCGAAGCCGACCTGGGCATTGATACGGTCAAGCAAGCCGAACTTTTTGCCACAGTACGTGAGCGTTACGGCATCCCGCGCCGTGAGGATTTACGGCTGATGGATTACAACACCTTGCGCAAAGTGATTACATTTGTGCGGGAATCGCTTGAAGCACAGGTTGGCTCTGGTTTACCCTCGGCACCCTCAACCCTAGCCGCTCAGCCGCCTGAAGCCGTAAGCCCGGAGGTACTGGAACTGGTCACCGCACGGGTGGGGTATCCGGTAGATCAATTGCCGATACAAGGGAGTTACGCTTCATCTACTCTTAATCAAACCTCGGAGTCTGCGGGAGATGAAATTGCGGTGGTAGATGAGGCCGCGATCCGTTCCTTTGTGTTGGCGTTGGTGAGCGAGAAGACCGGTTACCCTCAGGAGATGTTGGACTTGGATCTGGATTTAGAAGCCGATCTGGGCATTGATACGGTCAAACAGGCAGAATTGTTTGCGACGGTGCGCGAGCAGTATCATATTCCGCGCCGGGAAGATCTCCGTTTGAGTGATTACAATACCCTGCGTAAGGTCATTGCCTTTGTCCAGGAGGCTTTGGCGCCGCAGGCCATCGCGCAGGACGCCGCGCCTGAAATAGAGCGAGAGGTTGAGTCGGCAGTGACGCCGTTGGTGCAAGGTGAAAGTGACCACGCCGAAGCACCAGGACGAGGCACGGAGGATAGCGGCGTAATACGGCGGCGTATACCGCAAGCCGTGCTGCGCCCGCGGGCAACCCTTTGCCAATCTACCGGGATCCAGCTCTCGGCAGGGTTGCGGGTCATTGTGGTTGTAGATCAGGGGGAAGTCGGTGTCGCGTTGGCACGCCGGCTGCGCGCGCGGAAGGTAAAAGTATTGGCGATACCGGCGGAGTGGTCAGAGCAAACCCGCGGGCGGGTTCAGGAATGGGCGCAAGACGGTAAGGTGGATGGTGTATTCTTCTTGCCCGGCCTGGATCTGCACTCCGACCTTGGTGCCATGGAAGTCGAACAATGGCAGGCCGAAGTGCAGCGCCGGGCACAGACGTTGTTTGACCTACTCCAGACTTTGCCGGGTGAACCGTTCTTGATCGCCGCCACACGCTTGGATGGTCGGCATGGATTCTCCGGTGAGCCATTGGCAGCCCCATTAGGCGGTTTGGTTAGCGGGTTGGTCAAAGCGGTGGCTTGGGAACGTGCCAATGCTCTGGTTAAGGTGGTAGACTTTGCGCCCCAGGCCGAAGCCGCCGAAATAGCCGCGCAGTTGATCGAAGAACTGCTCTATGACCCTGGCGTGGTTGAGGTGGGCCGGGATAAAGGGCAGCGTTATGGCATCACGCTGGTTGAAACGCCGCTGGACAACATGCCAAGCACAGATTGGGGCAACAAGCCGGTCTTCCTGATCACCGGTGGCAGTGGAGGAATCACCCAGGCGGTGATACGGGATTTAGCGCGGCAGACGCGTGGGGTGTTCTACCTGATTGGACGGTCCTCTTTGCCCGATCCGGATGATCCTGACTTAGTGCTTCTGCGGCAGGATCGTTCGGCTTTGCGCCAGACTTTGCTTAAGCGCCTGGCGGCAGAGGGCAGACGACCTTCCCTGGCGGAAGTGGAACGGCACTTGGCGGCACTGGATCGTGCGGATGGGACATTACGGTTGTTGGATGACGTGCGTTCGTGGGGAGCTGAAATAACCTATCTTCCCGCCGATGTAACTCAGGCACAGGCTGTAGAAGAAGTGGTGGCACGCGTGATACGCGAGCAGGGACGTCTGGACATTCTCATTCATGCCGCCGGGGTTGAGCGCAGTCGCCGCCTGGAAAGCAAGCCTCGTGAGGAATTTGCCCAGATTTTAGCAGTCAAGGCACAAGGGTTCTACCACCTCTATCAGGCCCTGCACCATCATCACCTGTGGCCGCGGGCGATGATAGCGTTTACCTCGATTGCGGGGCGCTTCGGCAATGCCGGGCAGGTGGATTACTGCGCCGGGAATGACTTTCTGGCGAAGATGATGTTGGCACTCCGTCATCATCCGGCGGGAATGAAGACCATCGCGCTGGATTGGGGTGCTTGGGCTGAGGTGGGAATGGCCAGCCGCGGCCATGTGCCCGAACTGATGCGGCGGGCGGGCATTGATCTGATGCCGCCTGAAGAGGCGGCCAGCTGGGTATACCGCGAGTTGGTCGCCAATTCAGGGCAGGCGGAAGTCGTCTTGGCGGGTTCGCTGGGTTTGCTCACCCTCCCCCGCCGCGAGCAGGACGGCCTGGATCTTGACGCAATAAAACCGCTCGTGGGCAGTGATCTCCATCATCTTCCCGGCGTGTTAACGAGTTATGATCGCTGGGAAGGGGCGCGCTTTGAAGTCGAACTGGATCCGCAACAGACGCCTTACCTTTCGGATCATGCGCTTAACGGCATTCCCCTGTTACCGGCAGTGATGGGGTTAGAGGGCTTCGCTGCGGCGGCGCTGCGCTGGCTAAGTCTCACAGACGAATCCTCTGCTTGGCAAGTAAGGGGATTTACGGATGTTCAGTTTATGGCGCCGCTGAAATTTTATCGTTCCCAACCGCGCCGTTTTGTCATCAAGGTCAATCTCTATCCGGTCCAAGAGGGATTTGTTGCCCAAGCGGTGTTGGAGTCTACCCTGACCCGTGCCGGTATGTCCCCCCAGACCTTGCGCCATTTTGCGGCCACAGTGCATCTGGGGGCACCCGAATCGGTCAATGTACCAGCAGCCAAGGTGCCGTCTTGGAATGAGCGTTGCTTTGTTCCCCGTGAGGCCATTTATCGGCTGTTCTTCCATGGGCCAGCTTTTCAAGTTCTGGATGCAGTCCGAGTTGAATCACAGCGGGCGGTAGGGCGTTTATCGGCACACCTACCCACGTTCGGCGTTTCACCGTTGGTAACTCTACCCTCTCTGCTTGAATTGGTATTGCAGACGGCGGCGGCGTGGGAAGTGGCACAAGATGGCGTACTTGCGTTGCCCTTTGGTGCTGAACGGATTACCTTCCTCACACGCGAATGGCAGGAATCGGTGTGGGCTGAGGTGATCCCTATTTCTCCGGTCGGCGAAAATCGGCGGTTTGACGCGCAGGTCGTAGACGGCGAGGGGCGAGTGATTATCGAGGTAAAAGGCTATCGAACAGCACGCTTACCTTATACCGCCGAAACGGCACTGGTGGCGCCGTTTCGGGCGTGCCTTAAACGGGAGGAAGGTCGTTAATGGTGAACATTTACTGGACATTGGCTGGTGGGCCAGCCGTGCCGGCTGAGCCCACCTCTCTGGCACAGACCCTTTCGGTGGCGGAACAGATTCACCTGCAAACCCTGCGCTTTCCGCGGCGGCGTGCCGATTGGTTACTAGGGCGTTGGGTGGCGAAACACCTTCTTCGTACTGCCGATCAACGTCTGCAGGGTGTTGAGGTACAGCGAATCAGTATCTTGCGCAGTGCTCAAGGATCACCCCAGGTTTGGGTGTCCCCGGAAAACCCCTTCCCGGTTTCGCTCTCGCTCAGCCATCGTGACGGGTGGGTGGCCTGCGCATTGGCATTGGCGCCCGATTTGGCGCTAGGCATTGATCTAGAGGTCATTGAGCCGCGACCACGCGCTTTTGTTGAAGATTTTTTTACCTTTGAGGAACTGAAGTTTTTACAAGGCTTGCCCGCGCCGCAACAGCCTTTGGCCGTCACCTTGATCTGGAGCCTGAAAGAGGCTGTTCTCAAGGCGTTGCGGGTTGGGCTCACCTGGGATACCCGGCGGGTAAACGTGCGTTTGCCATCGGGTCTGCCCTCAGATTCTTCCTGGCGGGCAGCTCAGATTTCGGTGCGCGGAATTCACGCTTCCTGGCATGCGTGGTGGTGTGTGGTCGGGCAAAAAGTGCTTACCCTGGCTGTATGTGCGGAGAATGTGCCAGAGGCGTTGATTTATGTACCACTACGTCATGCTCATCCAGTGCATCAGAGCATGGGGCTTTGAGGGCTATAGCGGGCAATCGTAGAGGGTAAGTGAACCCCCTGGAAGGCTAACATACGGGCACGGGCGAGGTAGGCACAACCGGTCATCAGGTGCAGAGCGATATCGGCCACCCGCCGGTTCTCCGGCACTTCCAGGTAAGTGCTCTGCACCCAGGCGTTGAACGTACCCATGGCTGGGCCGCACCAGATTTGGTAATCCATTTCGCGCCCGGGTTCGCCGCGGTTAGCCCAACGTGAGGACAGCCCTAAATACCAGCGGAAGACCAAGGCCATTTTCTGATGCGGGTCGCGCTGGGCGCGTTCAATTTGGCGCGGATCTCGTTCCTGGAAATACTGCACTGTTTCCTGCCAGATGGATTCGAGATCGCGTTTGAAAATCTGGCGTTCCAATTTTTCGCGTTCGTCTGCCGGCAGGGCTTCCAACGAAGGATAGCGAGAGTAAAGTTCGTAGAGTTTTTGGGCGCGCAGGGGGAAGAGTGTGCCGCGTTTGAGCAACTGCACCTTGACGCCCATTTCAAACATGTCGGCGGCAGGTGCCATCATCACGTCGGCCATGTCGGCTTGGGCGAGCAGTTGTTTGACGTGAGGCGAGGTGCCGGCTTCGACGCAGGATTGGTTGATCGAGCCGGTGACCACATAGTCTGCCCCCATTGTGAACGCAGCCAGAGCGGCTTCGGGGGTGCCAATGCCGCCGGCGGCGCCGACAAAAATAGGCTGGTGATAGCGATAGTGGGCCTGTATTTGCTCGCGCAAAGCCAGCATGGTTGGGATCAACCCTACCAATGGGCGGTTATCGGTATGCCCACCCGAGTCGGCCTCGACGGTGATGGCATCGGCCATGGGTATGTACTGTGCCCAATGGGCTTGATTTTCGCTGATTTGGCCGCTTTGTAGCAATTGAGACACCAGATCCGCTGGTGCGGGCTGCATGAAACGCTGAGCCACCTCACGGCGTGAGATTTTGGCAATGATTCGGTTTTGGGGGATAATCTCTCCCTGTGGGGTTTGCACCAGGCCGGCCAGGCGGTAGCGCACCAGGTTGAGTGTAAGGTCAACATAGGCTGACGCTTCAATGGTGCGAATGCCCTGGGTTAGATATAACGTCGCTGTACGCTCTTCCAGTGCCGGCTCGTTGGGACTGAAGATGAGGTTGAAGGCATAAGGGCCTTGGGGCAAGGCATTACGAATGCGCTGGATGGCCTGCTCAATGCGCGCCGGAAGCAAACCGGCGGCGCCGAACACGCCCATGAAGCCGGCCTTTCCCAGTGCGATGACCAGGTCTTCAGAGGCGATACCGCCAGCCATGGCGCCGGCATAATAGGCATAGCGCAGACCGAAGTGGGCGCGGAAATCGGAATTGCCCAGGGTTTCAGGCACGAGGGGAGGAATATAGGCCAGTACCTCGGCGGATTCGGGCCCGGCCAAGGTAGCAGGGATCAGTGCGGCTTCCGACGTTAAGCCCAGGCCTTGGCGGTCGGTGATAGCCCAAACCGGTTGTTCGAGGTGCAACAGCAACTGACGCTGGGAGGCCTCGTCGCGCGCGATTGTGTTAGGGTTACCCTGCCAGCGCCAGGCTGTAAACGGATGTGTGCTACCCAGTGGTCTTGTGGTGGCTAGAGCGGGATCGTGGTGAGGCATGTTTTTCTCCTACCGGAAGGAATACGTCACCAATTAAAACCCACGCCCTGGGTATGAGTTACAGGGCGTAGGATACTGGCAGTATGATTGAGGGGGAGGGGTCAATCGCCCAGGCAGGTACCTACCAGACGTGCCCCTTGCACCCACGAATGGTCTAACGGCACGCGTTTGACCTTGCCGGCTACTTGGGCCAGGGGAGTGGGTTTGACGCTTCCGCCTTGAATACCGACCATGACGCCGTAGTGCCCTTGGCTGACCAAATGGGCGCAGGCGGTGCCAAGTTGGGTGGCCAAGACGCGGTCAAAGGCTGAAGGTGCGCCACCGCGCTGAAGGTAGCCCAAGATGGTGACACGGGTTTGCAGGCGGGTGAATTCCTGCAGTCGGTTAGCCAGGTGAAGGGTATCGCCGGCAGAGCGTTTTTCGATCTCTTGCAGGCCGGCCTCGACTTCTTCGGCTTCCTCACCGCTGCGTAGGCGGCGGTTGGCCTGGCGGGCGTGCTCGAAGAACTGTAAGGTCTCTTTGGCTATTGCCCCTTCGGCCACGGCGACCAGGCTGAAGCGCTTGCCGCGACGGCTGCGTTCAAGAATGGCCTCGGCGACTTTATGAATATCGTAGGGGATTTCGGGAATGAGGATGACATCGGCGCCGCCGGCGATGCCTGCCCCGAGGGTAAGCCAGCCGGTTTCGCGCCCCATGATCTCGACAATAATGATGCGGTGATGGCTGAAAGCCGTGCTGTGGAGGCGGTCTATGGCTTCGGCGGCGATCTCCATCGCCGTGTTGAATCCGACCGTCATATCTGTCTGAGGGATGTCATTGTCAATGGTAACAGGCAGGGTGATGACGTTGAGGCCTTTTTGTTGCAGGTAGTAGGCACTTTCCTGCGTGTTCCCGCCGCCCAGGCAGATCAGGCCATCGAGGTTATGCTGGTGGTACACCTGAAGGATTTTTTCGGTGTAATCCACGCGCTGGCCGTCTTCCTCGGCGCTGTAGGGCTTATCACGGTTGGTGCCCAGGATGGTACCGCCGGTGGTCAGGATGCCGGAGAGCGCCTCACCCTCGAGGGGCATGATTAGGTTGTGGGCCATGCCGCTAAAGCCATCGTGGAAGCCGATCAATTGCAGGTTAAAATGGCCGGCAATGGCCTTACCAATTCCGCGGATGGCGGCATTGATGCCGGGGCTATCGCCGCCGGAGGTCAGGATGCCGATTTTGCGGGGGGCTTTCGTTTTCATGGGAAACCCTTTCGCTTTCAGTTACCGCTGCCATAGAGGGTGCGGTACTTTTCCAGATCCACGGCGGCGATGTAGGGCAGGTTGCGGCCTTTCTCGTCTATATCCAGGCCGTAGCCGACCACGAAGTAGTCGGGGATCTCGAAGCCCAGGTAATCAATCTGGATATCTACTTTGTGGCGGGCTTTTTTATCCAACAGGGCGCAGATTTTGAGGCTGCGCGGCTGGCGTTCGAGAAGTAATTTACGCACGGTATGGATGGTGTAACCAGTGTCAATGATGTCATCTACCAGAATGACATCCCAATTGTGGATGTTGATCTTGTGGTCTGCATCAATGCGGACGAACCCGGAGGACTCGGCGCCGCGGTAAGAGGAGACGAGCATGAAGTCCATGGTCATGGGGCGGTTGATCTTGCGCATGAGGTCGGTGAGGAAGACCACGCTGCCGCGCAGGAGGCCGAGGAGGAGCAAGCGGTCGGAATCGCGGTAATCGGCGGTGATTTGGGCGCCGAGTTCGGCCACGCGTTGTTCGATTTGCTCTTGCGTGATCAGGATTTGCCCGATGAAATCATAAGGATACGGGGAAGATTGCACGTGCGCCATGTTGCTGCCCTCGCGAAAGGGGATTATGGTATATGTTACCATGAAAGTATGGTGACGAAACCCATTTTATTGGAGAGATCTCATCATAACTTTTCTCTTAATAGGCGCTAGTAAATCTCGTTCCATAAGTTGGAGAATGTCTTCTGGGGAAACACGAATTTCGCTCTGAATAGACTTGCGTTTCGCAAGTATCGGAGAAAGGCCTTTGAAGGCATCCATTTTTGCTTTTAAGATGGTATTTGCTCGGCCGTTTAGCGAAAAGAACAAGACAGAAAAAACATTTAGAAGTAAATGCAACGCAAAATACCGCCTTAATAGGGGTTCGGGCATATCCTTGAAAAAAGTCCAAACTAAATTGCGGTGACCGTGGTAGATAGCAAAGTCGCTAGATTTTCCCGTTGACGCAGAACCAATGTGATGGACTGTAGCCTGGGGAATGTAATAGCATTGGAGCCCCTTTAGGCGTAACCTAAAGCCGAGATCAAGATCCTCATGGTAGGCGAAGAATGATTCATCAAAGCCACCTACCTCAAGAAGGGCTTGGCGTGGGTATAAAGCGGCGGCGGCGCAGGCGCTAAATACGGGTTCGGGTGAGATTTTGGGGGTGGCAGGCAAACCATAATTTCGTCGCCAGGCTAAGCCACTAACGTGGTAAACATCCCCTTCACCATCTAAAAGATAGGGTGAATTGGCTTGCAATTGACGGGAGGCAAAAAAGGCATTGGGATACAAGGATGTTGCTTTAACCAGTTGTTCAAGCCAATCAGGTTCGGGAAAGGCGTCGGGGTTTAACGTAGCGATCCATTCACCTTTGGCAAGATGAATCCCATAGTTATTGGCAAAGGCAAAGCCCTTATTTGTTTTGAAATACTCTACTCTAATGCGGAGATTTGGCCAAGATTCGTGAAAATCTAGCGGAGGGGGGTTCTGAGAGCCATTGTCAATGAGGATGAGTTCGAAATTGTTAAATGTTTGTTGTCTAAGATGACCTAGACATTGGATTAAGGGGTCAGACGTATTGTAGCTGATAATCAGAATGGAGATATAAGGCATTTCTGGTCTGGTAGAGTCTATATTTGGGCGAGATAAACATTGGTGGCATTTGGATAATGGGAGTTAGAAATAAGTTTAGTTTGTCCTACAAATTTGCCATATTCGTAATTTATCTAGATGAGTAATCCTTATCGAACCACATACCGAAAAGGACCATCTGCAGGCCGCTTAAAAAAAGAAGCATAGCAAATAGAGCACTTGTAGCTTCAACGATTGTACCCATAATTAGCCGTATCGCTATTAAATATAAACCAAATCCAAGACCCGCTAATAATGAAAGTAAACCAAAGAAATAAAAGAATACAAGGGGGTGAAAATCCCTGATGATGTATTTTCTATATAATCGTTGCACAAATGCCTTCACAAGAAACAAGGTAAACGAAAAAATTGCAACAAACTCGTTAATCCCGGATTTTTCCCCAATACCGTATATGGCCTTTATTGGCACATCTGTAACTTTCATGTTATGAATATTAAGTTCGGTTAGCATCGAATTTTCAAAATGATATCCTTGGCTGATGGCATCTAAGTTTAATTTTCTTAAGGCGGTAGATGAAATAGCGGTATACCCGCATTGGGGGTCTGATATGTGCCAAAACCCTGAAGTTATTTTATTTAACATAGACAATACTGCATTCGCGAAAAATCTCAATCTCGGCATTTTCCTCCACGCTTCTCCATTTATAAACCTGTTACCTTTCGAGTAATCACATTGTCCATTTATCACCGGTTCAAGTATGTTTGGCAAATCAGATGGATCCATTTGAGCATCACCAGCCATAACTGCTACCACATCTGCTCCTACCTCTAAGGCTTTTTTATGACCTGAGATTATTGCGCCTCCGACCCCCCTGTTAGTAGCATGACGCAATAATATGATCTCTCTTTTATTTTGGTCTTGGTACTTCTTGACGACATTGCTGGTACCATCTGTACTTCCATCGTCCACGACAATTATAAAATCCACAAATTCTGGCATCGTTTCAATAACTTTTCCTATTAACTTCTCTTCATTATATGCTGGAACCACAACCGCTATCTTCTTTCCCTTTACCACGGTTCAGTAACCTCCTTAAGCGCGATGGATGAGCTGTGTAATGCAGATTTCAGTAATGCTTGTGCGATTCCAATTGTGATTGCGCCATCTTCAACGGTAACAGGAACGTCTGCTTTATCCTCTAAAACATTTATAAAAGACTCTAACTCTGCACGCAACGGCTCATATTTCTTTATGGGGTATCTTATCATTTCTCCTTCGCTCACTCCCCTAAAAATCTTCATTGATTCCCAATCTGTACTTGTTTCATAGGCATTTCTGTAAAATACTAGCTCCTGTGTTAAATAGTTCAAGTAATACATGCCTTTCTCGCCAAGAATATAGATTTCACGAATTTTTGTTGGTGTTAGCCAATTCACGTTTAGAACCCCCACTACACCTTTTGTAAACTTTAGAACCGCTGCTAGTAAATCTTCATTTTCTCCATTCAACACCCGAGCTGTTTCGGCAAATACACTTTCGACCTCTTGACATGATATAAATCTAAATATGTCGATGTCGTGTACAGCCAAATCTACCGTAACTCCCACATCCGAAATTCTCGCCGGAAATGGCCCTTGCCGCCTTGCTTCCATCAAGATTAATCTACCCAATTCACCCATCTCTATTTTCTTTTTAGCAGTAACTACCGCTGGATTAAATCTCTCAACGTGTCCTACCATTAGCTTGACATTGTGCTTATTAACTGCTTCTATCAAGGCTTTTGCTTGAGCAATTGTCGAGGCCAAAGGTTTCTCGACCAAGATATGCACTCCTCTGTTTATACACTCAAGCGCTACCTCAAAATGATGTGCAGTCGGCACAGCTATAACAACTGCGTCTGGTTTCTCACGATCTAAAAAATCCTGGTAATTCCTATAAGGGGTTGAACCATATTTACTTGCTATAAGTGAAGCCCTTTCGTAAATGACATCGACAACACCAGTTAGATTAACTCTGTCTGATAATTCCCAGAGAAGCCGGGCATGATTTTGCCCCATCGCTCCTGCACCGATGACACCTATCCGCAGCATTTGTTAATCTCCTTTACAATTTTCTCAAGTTCCTCACCAGACAAAAGAGGATGCACAGGAATTGACACAACCTCTTTTGTAACCTTCTCAGTAACTGGGCAATAGATCTTATTTCCCCCATAATTCTCCATAGGTTTTTGCCTATAAGCAGGTATAGGGTAGAAAAT
This sequence comes from uncultured Thermanaerothrix sp., assembly GCA_964427505.1. Lineage (GTDB taxonomy): Bacteria > Chloroflexota > Anaerolineae > Anaerolineales > Anaerolineaceae > Thermanaerothrix. The sequence goes on along the minus strand of CAYRUO010000004.1, from coordinate 127,582 downwards.
TCCTGTGCCAATTCCCGCTTCATTTAACTTCTTGACAATATCATCCCTATTTTTACGAATTCGAATTGTAAATTGGTGCCATACATGTTCATAACCCTCTTCGACAATGGGTAACACTACCCCTTCAAGGTTTTTCAGAAAGTAGTCGGCGTTTTCTTTCCTTTTTTGGTTTAATACTAACAGCCTATCTAGCTGAACAAGTCCAATGGCTGCATTGATATCGGACATCCTAAGGTTGTAACCTAAAATTTCGTGATAATACCTCTGTCGCATTCCATGGTTCCGAAGTAATCTGCACCTTTCGGCCACCTCATCGTCATCTGTAGTGATCATTCCCCCTTCCCCGCACATAATGTTTTTTGTGGCATAGAAACTAAAACAGCCGATTCCGAAACTACCGACTGGGCGGCCCTGAATTTTTGCACCAACTGCTTGAGCTGCATCCTCGATTACTATTAGACTATACTTCTCTGCAATTTCTATTATTTTGTTCATATTTGAAGGATACCCGTAAAGATGAACGGGTAATATCGCGCGTGTTTTTTGGGTAATCGCTGCCTCTATTTGATCTGCGTCAATATTAAAGGTTTTTTCGTTTATATCAACAAATACTGGTTTGGCTCCAATATTTAGCACACAACTAACCGTCGCGAAGAAGGTGAACGGGGTGGTGATAACCTCATCCCCAGGTTGAATACCTGCTGCTAACAACGCTATTTGGAGAGCGGCAGTGCCAGATGAAACTGCGATGGCATGTTTTGTTTTCGTTACCTCCTTGGCAAAGCGCTCCTCAAAGGCATGAACCTTGGGGCCCTGTGCAAGCATGCCAGAGGATAAAACCTCTAATACTGCTTCCTTTTCTTCATTCCCAATGTAAGGCTTCGATATAGGGATCATTTCTCCTCCAATTTGTTGAAATCTTTAGACGGAATTTGGATGAGACGGCCGCATTGGCTACATCTTAATTCAATATACTCGGGAGTAATGCCTTCCTTTTCCAATAGGTGACCACATGGGCATACGAAGCCCCGCAAACGAGCCGGATTTCCCCAGACTAACCCATAATCTGGAACATCCTTAGTAACCACACTCCCCGCACCAACCAGTGCCCACTTTCCAATCACGACCCCACATCTAATGGTGGAATTTGCTCCCAAAGAAGCACCATATCGGATTAGAGTCTCACTTAGGGCCCAGTCCTCGGGAGATTTTAAGGTGCCATCTGGGTTAATGGCTCTAGGCCTCAAATCATTAGTAAAACAAACGTGTGGGCCAATAAAGACCCCGTCTTCAATAGTAACGCCATGGTAAATAGAAACATAATTTTGAATTTTCACATTATCACCAATTTTTACCCCCACATCAACATACACGCCTTTGCCCAAAATACAATTCTTTCCAATCACTGCCCCTTCTCGAATTTGAGAATGATGCCAAACAATCGTTCCTTCGCCAATTGAGGATTTATCTGAAACTTCTGCGGTAGGATGTACACGAATACCATCTTTCATGTTGTTTTCTCCGAGAGAAGTTTGATCGTTATGCGATTTCTGATCTTCGACTTCATCACATGGTTAGAGGAGAGGACAATTAGTTTACTTATAGATAACAGATGGATTTTCATAAATATATAAAGTAGTATTGGGAAGCCTAATTACACTTTTTTCATTTAAGCAAGAGACGTTTTCTAAAGGAAAATTTGAGAGGAAATGGTTAACTCCAATTTCCTCTAACTTTTTATTACAAGGTGAAATTTCAATCTGCACAACATCCTGTTGCATTAGAGAGATTGTAATTTGGTCGGGGTCATTCGTGTGGGTAAGGAAAATATGGGCATATCTATTATAAATATGCAGATAATCGCCATTAGGATCAAATGAATGCCAGAAATCGACATTGGGAAAATAATAAGTTCCATTTAACACTCTAAATCCATTGGCTGCGAGGTAATTGGTCAACCAGGGATAGTATGAAGCGAATACTACATCGTTTTTTCTAGCGGGTAATTCGGATATAACCTCTGAGTTTTGTAATGGCGAGAGGCCCCTATAAATCGGATTTACTTGGGCGGAAGAAATAAAGCTCAATAACAGCAGCATTCCCATGGCTGTCTTTTCTTTTCTGAAAGCCAAAGCGCCTGCTAAAACTGCATTTGCGCTAGAAATAACAAGGATTTTTAGAGGATTATAGATGTACTGTGGGTATTTCTCTCTAAGATGTATTCCAATGGCAAGTACAAAGAGGAACACATATATAATGCTTACAATCCTGAGTATGTCTAATTTCTGGGACTGGTCAACATATTTTGAGGCAGTCAGAAAGTATACACACCCAACAATATTCATAACGGCCAAATATGGGATAGAACGGGAAGGAGGAACGTATTGTAGAAGGAGCGCCTTTGCCAGGAATTGCGGAAGGCCAAATATTCCCCACACAAACAATAAGACGGGAATGGCTGCACATCCAGCGGTCAGTAGCTTTTCAGGAGAATTCCTCTTGGTTGAGGATGCAATTACAATTCCTAATAAGGGCAATAGTAGTAAGGAAGTTGGCGAAAAAGAGGAAGCCTCACTCTGATTACCAAGTATGGGGGGAACAATATTCCTATCGTATAATAGTTGCAGATTGTAGAAGCCATAAATAACTTTAGGTAAAAAACTCGCATCTTTTCCTAAGGAAAAACGTTTACCCGGGTAAGATGTATTTGTTATTTTGTATATTGGGTCTTTGTTTTGAATGTAAAACAACATTCCTGTAAATATAATAACAGAAAGAGCACCTAAAATCGGGACAAGCATAGGTTTTATGCTGTGTTTCTTTGATACTAAAAGCAGATATAGACCCCCAATTGTCAATATCGTTAATCCCGATGGTATCTGAAATGGGGGGTAGAAGATGAATCCGAAACATATGGCAAAATAACTGAATAAGAATAGGTTGAGCCCCCACCGCTCTTTTTTTGCCATCTTTTGGACTGCTTGAATGAAAAAATACAAAGCAAGAGCTGCAAAGCTAATAGTCTCAGGCGCAAAAGTTGAATACCACCATTGGATAGTAGGGGTAAAAAAAGCCGCAATAGATCCCATTATTGAAATAAAGTAATTCTCATTAGTAATTAGCATGAAAATGAGGTAAAGGGAGAAAATCAACAAGAATCCCTTAAACCACCATTTGAAAGAAAAGGCATACTCAACAGGCAATATTAAAAATACCAGATTCTGGGGCTTGAAGATTGTGCTCCAATGCTTAGTTGGAACGTCAGAAAACAAAAAATTTTGCCCAGCAAGATAAATTGAGCTCTCTGGTTTAAAGTCATTATGGACTTGTGAAACAGTCCAAGGGGTTAGAACTAGCCATTCGTCGCTTCTGATACCTCTTGGATGCCCATAAATTAGATTGGGATCTTTGTCTGATCCATAGAAGAAGTAATTGTAAATGCCAACAGACGAGCCATGGAGTCTTAGAGATGTTAGAAGCAACAGTAACAACAATAAAAAAATTGGAAAATAATAAAATTTCATTCTTTTGAAAAATTGTCCTGAATTCATGATTCTCCTCGAATCAGCAGCGAAGCCTATAATCTTCATGTTCTAACGACAAGTTGGGATTATAGTATGGATCCCCTTTCTCAAGCAAGTGGAGCCATTTTCTTCTGAAGTACTCCACTTCTGCTAAAAAGCGCTTTTGTTTTTCGGGTGTGTCCTCATATCCTCTGGTCCTTGATTCATGGTGATAAAGTTCAGCGTATGGGGTCCATAAGTTTAGATATCCCTTCTCAAATAGCTTTAAACAGAGATCCACATCGCCCAGCGCTAAGGTATAGCTTTCGTCAAAACCCTTAACTATGTCAAATTTATTTCTATCAACCATTAGACAAGCCCCAGTGTTTGCCATTACGTTTCTGACAAGGAGCAATTGACCAGCTAGACCAGGATGGCTTCGGGGGAATCCCCTATATCCATGTCCTGCAAACCCTGCTATTCCGAGTATTATGCCTGCGTGTTGAATGGTACTATCGGGATAATACAATTTTGCGCCTACAGTTCCGATTTCATTTCTTGTAGCGTGCATGAGCATTTGTTCTAGCCAATCACTCGAAATTACCTCTGTATCATTATTTAGAAAAAGCAGGATTTCTCCATTCGCGGACTTTACAGCCCAATTGTTGACTTTATGAAAATTAAACGAGTAGTTCCACTCGAGGACTCTAATTCTTTTGTTTTCCTGGATAAGGCTTTCGTACAACCTGAAGGTCTCTTTTTCTTTACTGTTGTTTTCAATGATCAAAATTTCGTAGTTTTTATAAGATGATTTCGTTTCAATAGAATGCACACAGCGCTCAAGATCCAATGCATGATCGCAGTTTGGAATAATAATGGATATCAGAGGGTTTCCTTTTGCATAATATGAAACGCGATATAAGGTGGGTATTCCAGTATCTTCAACCCTTGCGTTCATATGGGATCGCCTGATATGCTCCGTGAGTGCCTTCTTCCCGGCATTGTGAGCGTTAGGCTTGTAATCAATACTTGTCGCGGTTGACCCAGGAACCTCACGCCAATGGTAAAGAATTTTGGGAATGCGCACGATCTTGTCCGTTTGTTCCATAAGCCTTAGAATGAGATCAAAATCTTGTGCGCCTTCGAAACCCTCCCTGAGCCAACCAATTCTGTTTCCCAAGTTGCGCTCAACTGCCAAGAAATGGCAGGCATAATTTACGCTGCGTAGTAAATCAGGACTGAACCCAGGCTTAAAGAATGGGCTATGTCGTTGCCCGTTAGGTGTAATTTTGTCTTCGTCTGAATAAAACACTTTGATCTCTGGATTGGTTTGCAGTTGATTCACTATTTCAAATAATGCGAAAGGTGCAAGTTCGTCATCATGGTCAAGAAATCCAACATACTCTCCTTGACTTATTTGTATGGCAGCATTGGCATTTCCGGCAATTCCTAGATTCTGTTCGAGTTCTAGTAGCTTGATTCTCGGGTCAAATTCTGTGTATCGCCTTAGAATTTTTTTGACAGCATTATTTCCTACACTCGCATCGGCAATACAAAGTTCCCAGTTATAATAGGTTTGAGCCAGTACGGATTGTATTGCCTTTTCCAGTATTTTAGGCGGAGGATTATAAACTGGCATTATAATGCTCACAAGTGGTTTATATCGAAATGCTCTAGAAATCTGGGATTGAATTAACAATTCCTTTTTGCTGGGTTCATATTTTTTTATCCATTGCGAATAACTAATTGAACGATCACTTTGGGGTAAAATGATTCGCAAAATCAATCGTAAGATTTGATCCCGTTTACTTCCACGAGGAATAATGTATTTTCGAATCCATTCTATGCGTTTTTCTCCGATTATTTTTCTAAGCCTCAGCATCCAACCCCGTTTCTCCCTTTCAGCAAGCAGCCATAGTTTCGTAAGACTTTGAGGATTTCTTTGTTTGAGGTAAAAAATAAAGCCATGAGCAGTTTTTTTTACGATAGTGCGTTTCGAGGAAACCCACCACTAGAAGAATTGCGTGAGGTGTTGCATTATCGTGATCTTATTTTCCAGCTAGCTCGGCGCGATATTACCACGCGCTACAAGCGTTCGGTACTGGGAATCGCGTGGACGATGCTTAATCCTCTGGGAATGATGGTTGTGCTCACTATTGCGTTCTCGCATATTTTTCGTTTTCAGACCGAGCATAGCTATCCGGCCTATGTTCTCAGCGGTCTATTGGCGTGGAATTTTTTCTCGCAGACCACTACTGCATCCATGGTCAACTTGGTCTGGGGCGGGGGCTTACTGCATCGCATTTATATCCCGCGTACTTCCTTTGCGCTGGCTGCAATTATAACCGGATTAATCAATATCGGCTTTGCGTTGGTACCCCTTTTGATTATTAATCTTTTCACACAAGTTCCAATTCGCTGGACGTTATTATTCTTCCCCGTTTCAGTTGCGCTTCTGGCAGCTTTTGCCCTTGGTGTTGGCTTGTTGATATCCACGTTTGCAGTATATTATCCTGATGTGGTAGAGATGTATAACATTGCCCTTTTGGGGTGGATGTACTTAACACCAGTTATTTATCCGGTAGGAATACTTCCGGAAAATATTCGCTTGTGGGTGACGCGGTTAAACCCGATGTATTATTTTGTCGAGATTTATCGCTCTGCTGTTTATTATGGGCGATTGCCAACGCTCGATGTCATAATACCTGCTATCGGGTTTGCGATGATAACCTTGATTATAGGTTGGGTGGTTTTTACATACAAATCCGATGAGTTTTCTTATCGTGTTTAAGATATGAACAGGAGCATGATTCCAGAATTTGCGGTAACTCTCGAAAATGTCTCGGTTCGTTACCGTATACCGGCCGAGCGTTATGGTACGTTTAAGGAGTTTGCTATTCGGTGGTTGCAACGGCGAGTACGTACCCAATCGTTTTGGGCATTACATCGAGTCTCTTTCGAGGTCTACCGAGGTGAGGTGTTTGGAATCATCGGCGCTAATGGAGCGGGAAAGAGTACCTTGCTAAAAGTAATATCGCGTGTCATGCGACCTACTGAGGGCCGGGTTAGGGTTTATGGACGCGTTGTGCCGCTGTTAGAATTAGGGGCAGGGTTTCATCCTGAACTAACTGGACGTGAAAATATTTTCCTCAATGGGGCTATCCTGGGCTTTACACGCAGAGAAATGGAAGCCAAGTTCCAACGGATTGTGGAATTCTCCGAATTACAGGATTTTATTGATGCCCCTTTACGTACCTATTCATCGGGTATGTGGGCGCGACTGGGTTTCGCGGTTGCAATTGATACCGAGCCGGATATCCTTATTCTGGATGAGATCCTGTCAGTGGGTGATGAAGCCTTCCAGCGCAAGTGTGTTGCACGGATTGAGGAGCTTCGCCAACACGGTGTTACTATTTTGCTGGTAACCCATAACACGGAACTTGTGGCTTCTATGTGTAGCCGTGCAGCTTGGTTGGATCATGGTCGGCTACAACTGGTGGGAGAAGCGGCTGTAGTTGCTCAAGCCTACCGGGAGAGTCAATTTGCAGGTACACCGCTGCCAGCTTAGAAATGTAAAATTTTTGCCCTTTGATGTGCAATGAACCACGAAACTATTGGTATTGAGCAGTTCCAAACTTCGCCGCTCCAAGTCTCTTTTTGTATTGTTAATCTTAATGCTCGAGATTACTTGCGGGCATGCCTGGATCGTTTGCCAGAGGCGGCCACGCAAATTACCTGGGAAGTCATTATTGTAGATAATGGTTCAACAGACGGTTCGGTCGAGATGATTCGGACCGAGTTTCCCTGGGTGCGCCTGATTTGCAATGAGACAAACCTCGGTTACACGCGCCCGATGAACCAGGCATTGCACGTAGCCCAAGGGGAATTCCTGGTGCAATTAAATCCTGATACGTTGCCGGGCGAGGGGGCTTTTGATAAATTATATTCTTTCATGCGGGCTAATCCTGAAGTCGGAATTTGTGGTCCCAAGGTGCTAAATCGTGATGGGACATTACAGCGGCAGTGCCGCCGTAGTGCAGCCCGCCCTTGGGATGTCGTTACTTACTTCAGCGGACTCTGGCGGCTTTTTCCGCATAGCCGGTTGTTTGGGCGTTATCTTCTTGCCTATTTGCCCGAAGACGAAACGGCTGAAGTAGAAGCGGTCTCAGGCTCGTGTATGATGGTTCGCCGGGCGGTGATTGATCAAATTGGATACTTAGATGAGCAGTTTTTCGCCTATCAGGAGGATTCGGATTTCTGCTTTCGCGCCCGGCAAGCGGGATGGAAAGTGTTCTACTATCCGGAGGCTGTTGTGGTCCACTATGGTGGTTTCGGGGGATCAAGGACACAACCGTATCGCGGGATTATAGAGTGGCATCGCAGTTATCTTCGCTACTATCGCAAGCATTTGGCTAAGGATTATTGTTTTCTGGTCAATGGACTAATGTATTTGGGGGTGGGGTTGAGGCTCAGCTTGAGTCTTGTAAAGGCATTTTTCTCCCGAGAGAAGGTGGTGGGAACGAAAAAGCCATAAGAACTTTATAAATTTTTGTGAGTCTATATTAGTGGGGTCTTGATGGCATCGTGGTTGAGTTGCAATTAAGTTGGGTGTACCCCTATAAATTAGTGTGGATTCTTGAATGGGAGACTCTCATGAAATTAAATGACATCAAAAATTCTTACTCTCGCAAATTTGACTTTCGACAAAGAATAATTATATTGTTGCTTCTTTTATCCTTTGGATTGCTTACAAGTTGCAAGCCAATATTAGGAGCAGGTCAATCCGCTCATGGGAAAACCGTGGGCACTATTTCTAGCAAGCAAACCATAGGGCAAACCTTTGTTGCGCGTCATAATGGGCTTCATGCAATTCGTTTTTATCTTGAAAAGGAAGGGAATGCTAACGGAGAGATAAAAGTAACTTTGTATAATGGTCCGAACAAGGATCTGCTAATAGCATCCAGTGGTATTCCAGTCTCGATTATTGATAAACCTGGTTGGTATCAAGCTAGTTTTGATGTTCCTTTGTCCTCAACACTAAAAAGATATTATATAGAACTTGCCTTGATTGGCTCTGGTGAGATCAAGGTATATGGGGATTCTGGGTATTCCTATATTGATGGTTCAGCATATATAGGGGAAAATCCTTCTGTTGATGCTCAGTTAGCCTTTCAACTGGCGTATGATCCTGTTCAGATGGTTTGGGGGCTTTTGAAAGAGAGCACTGCTTGGTTAAAGTGGTGGTTTATTGTTATATTTTTGTTTTTACTACCTGGTTGGGGGTTGGGTTCTGCTCTGTGTCTGAATTGGCCTCGATACCCATGGATGGGCAAAGTGGCTATTAGCTTTGCAGTAGGGATGTCTATTTATCCCGTGTTTCTGTTGTGGACAAATTTATTGAATATTAGACTGGGGATCTTGTATGCAATTTTGCCTGGATTAACCGCTCTCGTTTATTTGGTTGTTAAAAATCGTCAAGCCAATCTACTAAAGTGTGGTAAGAAAGCAGAAGTCATCAAACTCGAAAATATTCTCCTCTTAATGGTATTAGGGATGATCGCATTCATTAGGTTTTATGCGGTTCGAAGCTTACCAGTTCCAATGTGGGGTGATGCCTTTCAACATAGTATGATTACCCAATTAATACTGGATAGGGGGGGGTTATTTAAAGATTGGACACCTTACGCGGACTTGAGGAGTTTTACCTATCATTTTGGTTTCCATGCAAATGCAGCGGTTTTCGCTTGGCTCTCAGGATTAACTGGTTCTCAGGCAGTTTTGTGGTTTGCTCAAGTGACAAACGTTGTTGCCATCGTGGCTCTATACCCATTAGCCGTTCGTTGGGGAGGGAGTCAGTGGGCAGGTATTATTGCAATTGTAATTGCAGGTTTAATTTCTCCAATGCCCATGTTTTATGTTAACTGGGGGCGTTTTACTCAACTTGCGGGGCAAGTTGTTTTGCCGGTAGTTTTATTTCTCGTTTTTGATCTTTACGGTAAGCCAATTTCAAAACGAGGGGTTGGGCTATTAGCTTTATTAATGAGTGGCTTGGCTTTGACCCATTACCGGATTCTAATCATCACGGTATTGTTTTGGGGGGTGTTATTAGGATTTAGTTTCATGGACAAACAATATAGAGAGATCTTCAAGGTTGTGTTTGTGGGGATCATCTCGGCGGCACTATTCTTACCATGGTTTATAAGGACATTTGAAGGTAAAATTACTCGACAATTTATTGGTGAGTTAAGGACCTCTCCAAATGTTTTGAGCGAATGGACTCGAACATACAATTCCGCTGGCCCTTTGGAGTCCTACTTGCCTATTTTGATATGGTTAATAATGATAATCGCCATAGGATATAGTCTTTGGAAGAGAGAAAAGGAACACCTAATATTAGCCACTTGGTTATTTGCCATTGTTTTAGCGACAAATCCTCATTGGTTGGGTTTACCCGGAACAGGCGCAATTTCAAATTTTGCAATATTGATAGCTGCGTATATTCCAGCAGCATTGTTTATTGGATCTTTGGTTGGATGGGGAGTTTCTAGGGCGGATAATAAGTGGATGGTGGTTTTATCTGTTGTCATTCTGGGATTATCTGCGTGGGGGGCTCGGCATAGAGTAGGCGAAGTTCAGCCCTCAAATTTTGCATTGTTTACTTGGCCCGATGCCTATGCAAGCCAATGGATACAAAACAATACATCGCCTAGTGCTCAGTTTTTAATCAATGGTTTTCCAGCATATGGAGGTTCGGTAGTTGTGGGTTCGGATGGGGGATGGTGGCTTCCGCTTTCAGCATATAGAAAAGTGAATATTCCTCCTCTTAATTATGGATCTGAATCCGGTCCAACCGCAGATTATGTTGGTTGGATTAACGAACTTGTCTTTCTGATCCGGAGCCAGGGGATTCGCTCTTCTAGTGTAAAAAATGAAATCTGTGCAAGAGGTATTGACTATGTTTACATTGGCCAACAACAAGGGCGTGTCGGGGCTGGCGCAGAGCAGTTGTTGGACCCAAACATCTTAACGGTAGATCCAATGTTTCAAAAAGTTTATCACGAAGATCGGGTTTGGATTTTCAAAGTAATGTGTACTGGTCCTCGAAATAGCCCTTGAAGTCCGTAAAAGGTGACTTTGGTTGTCAATATTAGATCACAACTGTTTTTTTACTCCTTCATCCCCTCTCTCCCAACCGGGCGCGTTCTTCGGCGGCGATGCCGGGGTCGAGCTTGCGGAAGAGGGGCTGAGGCGGTTGCAGGGGCTGGCCGGGGCGCAGTTGGCTGGGCTGCCAGCGTGCCGTGCCGCTTTCGGGATGATAGCGCAATACGGTGTGTTCTCCCAACCCATCTGTGATGGTTGTGGTGCTCTGGGTGCCGAAGAGCGGCTCGGTGTAGCCCAGGTAGCGGTGCAGTTTCTCACTGCTGAAAGGCAGGAAAGGTGCCAATAAGATCTTAAGCGAATCAATCGCGCGTAAGGCGGTGTAGATCGCCCGTCCGGCGGCGGCTTTATCCGTCTTGATGCTCAGCCAGGGCGCGGTTTGCTCCAGGTAGCGGTTAACCTCGGTGGCCAAGCGCATGGCTTCACCCAACGCAGCACGGAGATGCACCGCTTCCAGTTCCTGGCCTACGGTTTCAAAGCCCTTCTCTACGTTGGCCAGTAATTCCTGATCCTGGGCCGTCAATTCACCCGGATCCGGCACCGTCCCTTCCCAATGCTTAAACGCAAACGAGAGCACACGGTTGGCCAGGTTACCCCAGGTGGCGACTAACTCGTCGTTATTACGCTTGACGAAGTCTTCCCAGTCCCAGTCGGTATCGCGGTATTCGGGCATGTTCGCCGTCAAATAATAGCGCAGGGGGTCGGGATCGTAGCGTGAGAGGAAATCGCGCCCCCATACTGCCCAATTGCGGCTGCCGGAAATCTTCTGCCCTTCCAGATTCATGAACTCATTGGCAGGAACGTCATAAGGCAGCACAAAAGGCTTGGGGTCGCGGCTGCCCAGCAGTTCATCCAGGGTTTTACCACTGCCGATGAGTTGCCCCGGCCAAATAATGGCATGGAAGGGAATGTTGTCTTTGCCGATGAAATAGTACGAGCGCGCCTCCGAACTGTGCCACCAGGCATGCCATGCCTCCGGCTCGCCAACCAGATAACTCCATTCAATGGTCGCCGAGAGGTAGCCGATGACCGCCTCAAACCACACGTAGAGGCATTTGCCCTCCATCCCCTCCACAGGCACCGGAATACCCCAGTCCAAATCGCGCGTGATCGGGCGGCCTTTAAGCCCCTCGGTCGTGATCAAGCCCAGCGATTGACGCAGGACGTTAGGACGCCAGTAAGATTCGCGCGCGCGCAAAAATTCGGTGATCTGGGGTTGCAGTTTGGCTAGGTCGAGGAAGTAATGTTCGGTTTGCCGCAGTTCAGGCACCGAGCCATCAATGCGCGAGCGGGGATTGATCAGTTTCTCGGGGTCGAGCACATTGCCACAGCGATCACATTGATCGCTGCGGGTATTGGGGTAGCCACATATGTAGCATGTCCCCTCGACATAACGGTCGGGCAAAAAGCGCTGCTGGGTAACCGAATACCACTGCAATTGGCGTCCACGATAAAGATAGCCGTTTTTCAGCAGCGCCAGGAACATCTTTTGCGAGACGTTGAAGTGATTTTCGGTGTGCGTGCTGGTGAATAAATCGTAAGTCAATCCCAACTGCTGAAAGAGTTCCAGAAACGTGGCATGATAACGCTGGTAAATTGCCAGCGGCGAGGTTTTCTCCGCATCGGCACGCACGGTGATGGGGGTGCCGTGGGCATCCGAGCCCGAAACCATCAGGACGCGCCGGCCTTTCATGCGTTGATAACGCGCAAAAATATCTGCAGGTAAGTAAGACCCCGTTAGGTTTCCGACATGAATCTCGGCATTAGCATAAGGCCAAGCGACGGCGACTAAAATGGGTTCAGTCATCGAATCACCTCAGGCATCCAAAGTGCAGCATATGTGCCGAGATTTTATCACGAAACCACAGGGAAGGGGTAATGGGTTGAGGTGGGGATTGTGGATCACAACTTGTCTTTACAATTTTGTAATACGGCTAGATGTTGTGATACGAGTAACACTTATGTTGATTTCAATCATTTCAGTATTGACAGAAATAACCGTAAGATATAAAATGAACATACCTAAAATTGCCTTTGGAGTTTTTCAGGAGAAGCAGGCTTATGGTGTCAGACGAAACGGATAGTGGCTCGGATAGTCCTCCCCTTCTTAGTGGGGACACCGTTGCCTTATCCCAGTTCATTGAAAACATGGGATTGTACTTCGAGGACTATGGCATCCCGCGCATCGGGGGGCGCATTCTGGGGCTACTCCTGGTGGCGCGGCGCCCGGTCTCTCCCGAGGAGATGAGCGATGTTTTGCAGGTCAGTCGGAGCAGCATCTCGACCAACCTGCGCTCGCTGCTCATGGCGGGTTTGATTGAGCGAATCTCACTCCCCGGTGAACGTTCTGATTACTACGTCTTCTCGGAAGAGGCTTGGGAGCGTACCTTGGAGATGCGCTTGGAGGGCATTCAGGCCCTGCGGGAGATGGCTGAAGAGGGCTTGCAAGGGTTAGAAGTAGGTCATCCCGCTCGTCAACGCCTGGAAGAAATGCTCGCCTGGGCAGCCATGGTTGAGGATGCCTACCAGAAGTTGCTCGAAGCCTGGCAATCCCGTAAGGAGGTTCCAGCCTGAGGAAGTAAACGATTTCATCTGTGATGAAATCTTATTTCCACCGGCTGGAACCCCCACCAGCCGGTGGAGTTTTTTCGCCGGCGATCCTGCTGAAGGAAAAGGAGGTCTGCCATGCGCTTTCTGGTTATTCGCACCGAGAACCTCAGCAAGCACTTCGATCGCCGGGTGGCTGTCGAGAATGTGACCCTGGATGTGGAGCCGGGGGAGATCTACGGCATTTTGGGGCCGATAGGGTCGGGCAAATCCACTCTGGTCCGTCTCCTGTTGGGCCTGCTTCGACCGACACGAGGGCGTGCCATCGTCCTAGGGATGGATCCGTTGCGCCAGGGTTTGGCCTTGCGCCAGCGCATTGGTTATACTCCTGAACAGGGTGCGTTCTATCCTTGGATGCGCGGTGAGGAAGTACTGCGCCTGCTGGCCCAGACGCGCCGTTTGTCTTTACCTGAAGAGGTTACGGACTTGGCGCACCAATTTGGCTTAGATTTGAGCCGCCCATTTGGGACTTATACGCCGGGCCAGCGGAAGATTTTGTTCCTCATTCATGCGTTCGTGTTTCCGGCAGACGTGTTGATCCTGGACGAACCCACCGCAGGATTGGAGACCACAGCGCAGGATGTGGTTTACCGCCTGGCGCGGCAGGCGCGGGCCGAAGGGCGGACGGTGTTTTTCACGACCTCTTCTTTATTGGAAGCGGAACGGCTTTGTGATCGTGTCGCGCTGCTTTGGCAGGGGCGTGTCCTGGCTGTGGAGCGCGGGGTGCAGTTGCGGGCGAAAACCCTGCGCCGGATTGAGATGCGCTTTGCCACGCCGGTAACTTGTGAAGCCTTTGCCGGCTTGCCCAATTTGGAGGAACTGCACTTGGAAGACAACAAACTGCGCTGCACCTTGCGCGGCGATCCGGATGCTTTCCTGAAAATAGCCAGCCAATATCGCATTACCGATTTCATCAGCCAGCAGCCCGGCTTGGATGAAATTTATCGCCGTTACTACGGAGTTAGCGGGTATGCTGCCTGACATGATGGCAACCGCCTTGCGTGCAAGGATAAGGTGGTTGCTGGGCTGGGGCGGGGGCGTGCTTGTGGCGATTTTAATATGGACGGGCACCGCGTCCGGCCTATCATTCGAAAACCTGCCGCAGTGGCTGGAACCGACCCTGTTGGCCGATGAGGGAGAGATGGGGATACTGTTTACTTTGATCCTTCCTTTCCTGATGGGCTTTCCCCTGGTCTACGAAGCGGCCCGCTGGGTAGGTGAAGCGACCTCACGTGAAACGATTGCATTTCTCTTAACTTTACCGGTGCGTCGGTGGGTGCTCTTTATAAGCGGTTGGGGCTTTCATGTGCTCTTGTTAGTTTCGCTGTTGGGGATGGGATTTATCGGGGGTTGGCTTGGCATAGCTGTGCTTAAGGGTAACAGCAGTATGGGCGTTGTCACGTTACCCCGTTGGATGGGCTTGGGGTTATTTTTATTGTTAATCATACAGATTGGTATGTTGGCGGCGATCTTTGCAGCGAACACCTGGGTGGGATTGGGAAGCGCCCTTGGTGTGATGGGCGGAAGTTTGCTTCTATATGGTTGGAGTCAACACCTTCTCTTTCTGTCCTGGTTGCGCTTTATCTTGCCCTGGTATTATTACCTTGTAATGATCCGGGGCGGGGAAAGTGCCCAAATGGGATGGTGGTTTATGGTGGGGATCAACCTGTTACTTACAGGTGGGCTAGCCTGGGTTTTCACCCAAGGCCGAGTGCTCGAAGCGCCGCAGTATCCAAAAGATAAACAATTGTTAACCGAACGATAACATCTTCTTTGTCCTTTCTTAAGAGATCTGGATTATTATAGAGGCGTAAATCCTCCTCCTGGTTCAGGTTTTACTCCTGGTGGGTTGGTGAGACAGGGCAAGTCAATCTAATATCGGTGTGTAGAAAGGGCGCTGAGCGGGCGCCCTTTCTACGTTAACCGGCCATAAGGCTTCCCAAAAGACTGTACAACTTAAGGGAATCGCATGATACAAAAGGCAAACGAGGGGGCTGGATTATTGTATAATGAACGGAGAGGAGATCCTCCGCCGTGATAAATCCCCTGATTGACCCAAATGTAGCGTATTTTCTGTTAGTGGTTGGCCTGGTGTTGGGTGTATTGGCTCTCTTTTCGCCCGGCACAGGCATTCTAGAGATCGGCGCGCTCTTTGCTCTGGTGTTGGCGGGGCTGGGAATTGCCCGCTTAAGCATCAACGCCTGGGCGTTGGGTCTGTTGATCATTGGTGTAGTGCCGTTCCTAATGGCACTGCGTTTTTCGCGGCGGTGGTTTTACCTGGTTATCGCCTGTGCAGCTTTTGTGATTGGTTCGATTTTCCTTTTCAAAACCCCGGAAGGTGGGCTGGCGGTGAACCCGTTTTTGGCCGCGGTGACCTCGACTGTAGCGGTGGGCCTGTTCTGGTTGGTGGGTTGGAAGGGCCTGGAAGCCATTCGCCGCCGACCGGAGATTTCTCTGGAACGGCTTATGGGAGCGGTAGGTGAGGCGCGGACCGCGATTTATCGTGAGGGGACGGTCTATATCCATGGCGAAGAGTGGAGTGCACGCAGCGAAACCCCTATCCCTATCGGGGCGAAGGTGCGTGTGGTTGGGCGCGAGGGTCTGGTGTTGATTGTGGAGCCGTTACCCTCGTCGTCATCTCAAAATCAGGCATAGGAGACAAACTTTAAGGAGGTGTGTCCATGGAATTGATTTATTGTCTCATTGGCGTGATTGTGGTGGGCGGCATTGCTTTTCTGGCTGCTGCTATCCGCATCGTTCCGGAATATCAGCGTTTGGTGGTCTTTCGGCTGGGGCGTTGTTTAGGATCGCGTGGGCCAGGGTTGGTCTTGCTGATCCCCTTCATTGATCGGGGAGTGCGGGTAGATTTGCGCGAGCAGGTGCGCGAGATTCCGGCGCAGACGGCTATTACCAGCGACAATGCGCCTATTTCAATTGACTTCCTATGGTACTACAAGGTCTTTGATCCGGTGCAGAGCGTTTTGCAGGTTGCTAACTTTGAAGCGGCGGCTCAGGGTATTGCCACAACCACCTTGCGTTCGGTGATTGGGGCAATTATGCTGGATAGCGTCCTTTCAGAACGCGAACAGATCAACCACGCTTTGCGCACCCGCCTGGATGAGGTAACCGAGCGGTGGGGTGTCAAGGTCACCAATGTGGAAATCCGTGAGATCATCCCGCCGCGCGAAGTGCAAGAAGCGATGAACCGCCAGTTATCGGCAGAGCGCAACCGCCGCGCGATTGTAACCGAATCCAATGGTACCCGTGAAGCGGCGATCAACGTAGCCGAAGGTGAAAAGCAGGCGGCCATCCTAAAGGCGGAGGGTCAAAAGCGGGCTTCCATCCTCATCGCCGAAGGTGAACGTGAAGCGCAACTCTTGCGGGCGGAGGGCTATGCGGCGGCCTTGGAGAAAATTTTCTCGGTGGCCAACCGTTTGGATTCCAAGACGCTAACCCTGCAGTACTTTGAAACCCTTAAGAGCATGGCTAACTCGCCCTCTACCAAGTATATCTTCCCCATGGAGTTCACCAGTTTGCTAGGAGATTTCATCCGCTTACGCGGTGAGCAGGGCAGTGGGACGCCTCAATCCTAGATTTTGACGTCTTGAAGAGGGGAGTCGGTCAGTTTGGCCGAACTCCCCTTTACGCAAATAGCGAACTTGGTTACCACCGTTCATTATCAAATTCTCGAAGCCAACTGGCGGGATATCCAGGCCCTTTACCGCTTGGAAAAGGCCTGTTTTGGTCGTGATGCCTGGCCCTTGCTGGATATTGTGGCGGTAGTGACCTTGCCCGGTGTTGTGCGTTTGAAGGCCGTGGTGGATGATCAACTGGTCGGATTCATTGCCGGCGAGGCCAAGCCAAAGGAACGATTAGGCTGGATCCTGACGTTGGGCGTTAGCCCAGATCATCGGCGATTGGGTATTGGGCGGGCATTATTGCTTGAATGTGAGCAGCGATTAGGAATGCCGCGTATCCGCTTAAGCGTACGGCGCACAAACTGGCCGGCGATTCATCTATATTATCGCGAGGGTTATCGTGAAGTGGATGTGTGGAAGCATTATTACAGTGACGGCGAAGATGCGTTAATCCTGGAAAAAATAGTTGACTCATGACGCAAGAGCGTATATCATAGAAGTAGGTTCTATGAAGAAGCATCCTGTTTTATCCTTCCCCTAGTCTTTCACGGCACGCGGTGTTTCGCGTGCCTTTTTGCTTGTTTAACCTTTTTCCAACCCATGAAAGGAGATGCGTGATGGATTACGGGATGATTGGCAAGCGCGAGAAAGCCAGACGATATGCCCAGGAGCGTGAACGCATTCGCTTTCAAACCTTCACGGTGACGGTGGAAGGGGAGAACAATACCCATGTGGTTCAATTCGATCATGGCAAATGGCAGTGCGATTGCGAGTTTTTCCGCAGTCGAGGTGTTTGCAGCCACACCATGGCACTGGAGATCGTCCTGGAAAATATGCTGACTCAGCCGGTCAATTCGTAGCCGTATAGAATAAGCCCCTTAAGCGCGAGCGGGCCCCTTTACAAGGGGGATCCGCTTGCGGTTTTAAATCCAGCGTTCGGTGATTAAGCGGCCTCTGTGCTAGAAAACATCCGAAAGGGGGCTTGCGATTGACCGCGGAAATCAATCGTAATGTCCAGAGCATGGGAAGCGTTAGGTTCTTTATTCGCTGTTGCCAGTGACGTTAATGGTTCCAATAGAGCCGGTCTCTAATGGGTATTAGACAAGGGACAAAGGAAAAGGACAGGCGATTGTGCCTGTCCTATCATTTGGTTTCATACTACGTTTTTGGGAAAAAAGTACCCAATCTGAGGCGGAGAGGGTGGGATTCGAACCCACGGTGGCCCAAAGGACCACAACGGTTTTCGAGACCGCCCCGATCGTCCACTCCGGCACCTCTCCGAGCGGCTGTGCTTATTATAACACAGAGCAAAGACGGTATTAAAGACCCACCCGATTTCAGGGCAGGGTTAGCGTTTCACCCCACGCAGGATAAATCGGCTTGGGCAGACCCTCCTGGAGTATTTTTTCGCGCAGCGCATCCGCAGCAGTGGGTTCGCCATGGACGAGGATAATCCGGCGCAGGCTGGCGCGGCTGGCTTCAGCGTAGTGCAAGAGCATGTCTTGACCGGCATGGGCTGAAAACCCATCAATCGCCACGACTTCGGCGCGGCGATCAAAAAGTTCGCCGAAGATGCGCACGACGGGCGCGCCTTCCACCAGTCGCCGCCCCAGGGTATCCGGTGCTTGCCAAGAGACAATCACAATCGTGTTACGCGGATTCTGGATATTGTGCTTGAGATGATGGAGAATCCGCCCGGCTTCCGCCATCCCTGAGGCAGAAATGATGATCATCGGGTCCATGCGGTCGTTGAGGGCACGGGATTCCTCGACCGATTGGATGTAATGTAGTTGGGGGTAACTGAGTGCTGGGTGACCACCGCTTTGGACAAAGGCGCGGGTTTCTTCATCGAAGAGGTCGGCGAAATGTTGGAAGATGCGGCTGGCTGCCACGGCCAGCGGGCTATCCACGTAAATGGGCACGGGTGGAATTTCACCGGCTTGGAGCATGCGATTGTAGCAATAGACTAATTCCTGGGTGCGCCCCACGGCAAAGGCCGGGATGATCACTTTACCCCCTCGCGCCAAGGTGCGTTGGGTCACCTCGCGTAAGTGCTGGTAGGCCTCTTCAGGATCGTGATGAGGGCGATCTCCGTAGGTGCATTCCATCATCAGAAAATCTGCCTTTTCGGGTAATACGGGATCACGTAACAAGGGTAAACGTTCCCGTCCAATATCCCCTGAGAACCAAAGCCGAAAGCGTTGTCCTTGCTCTTCAATATCAAGCACGATGGCCGCCGATCCCAAGATATGTCCGGCATCAACTAAAGTTGCCTGCACACCGGGTATGGGTTCGAAGGGCTGTTGATAAGGAATCCCGTGGAAAAGGGGAGACACCTTTTCGGCATCGGCCACAGTATATAGGGGCTCAAGCGGTAGTTCACCACGTTTACGCCGTTTTTTATTGACATAGTTGACATCGGCCTCTAACACATGGGCAGAATCACGCACCATGATGTCGGCTAGAGCGGCGGTGGCGGGGGTCGTGTAAATTGGACCGGCATAGCCTTGCTTGACCAAGTTGGGTAAATTGCCGCTGTGATCAATGTGAGCATGAGAAAGGATCGCCGCCGAGATTTGGCGAGGATCAAAAGCAAACGTCTGGTTGCGGCGATAGGATTCTTCCCGTTTGCCCTGATAGAGACCGCATTCTAAAAGCAGAGTGTGGCCGTTAACCTCAAGTAGGAATTGCGCGCCGGTAACGGTTTGAGCAGCCCCCAAAAAATGGATACGCATGTCGGGCTCCTTCTGTAACCAAGAAGATTTACCTAAATGGAGTTAGGGGTGAGCAAGGGCGAAGTTAGCCTCTTGTAGGACACGTAAAATTTCCGTTCCAAAGCGTCGAAAACGCCAGGGGGTGGAGTGCATAATCCGGCCTAAATCCTCGAGGCGGGTGGGGTTTTCGCGTGCGATGCGCTCCATAAGGTCACGGGGCAAGATAATGTCGGATTCGACGCCTAAGTGCCGCCCCAATTGTTTACGCCACTGGCGCAGGTGTTCCAGGCGGGCCAGAGTAGCCTCATCAGGCATCCCATTGCGCGGGCGCGGTGGGGGTGGAGCAGTGAGTGCCGCGCGAATGGTGTTGAGCAAGCCTTCTTGGAAACGCGCCCGCTGTTTGGCGTTCAGCAAACCTATGCGAGAAAGATCCCGCGGGTTTTGGGGTAGGGTGCGCGCCAGTTCGAGCAGGACTTCGTTGCTGAGAACTTTGAAGTGCGGAAGGTTGGCCTGTCGTGCCTGCTCGTCACGAAAAGCATATAAGGCGGCTAAGACGGCCATCTGCTGAGGGCTCAAGTTATAGCGCTGGGCCAGGTTCCAATCCGGCCCGCGGCTCAAGTCGGTGTTGGGCGGGATCACTTCGGTAAGGCGGGCAAAGTCTTCTTGGGCCAGTTCCCATAAACCTTTCTGTTGCAATGCAGTGGCCAGACGCTGGCGCAGCGGAATCAAGTAATGAGTATCATGGCGGGCATATTCCAGCATGGCCGGCGGCAGAGGGCGTTGAGACCAGTCGGCACGCTGGTAGTGTTTTTCCAACTGCAAACCGAATTCCTGTTTGAGCAGGCTGGCTAATCCCACCTCACTGCGCCCGAGGATGCGTGCCGCATGCATGGTATCGAAGATATTGCGGAAGGTGAAGCCAAAATCGCGTTTGAGGCAGATCAGATCATATTCTGCGGCATGAAAAATTTTCTCAATGCGTTCCGAAGCAAACAGCGGGCCGAGGGCGGCAAGGTCTCTCAGACGTAAAGGATCTACAAGATAATCGGCTTCAGGGGTTGAAAATTGGATCAGACAGACCTGTTCCTGATAAGCGTAGAGGCTGTTGGATTCGGTATCTACAGCCACCTGGGAACACTGCAAGAGATGTTCGATCAGGCCTCTAAGGGCTTCAGATTGATCTATCCAAATAAGTGGTGAAGCATCTGTGGTCATGGTCAGGATTATAGCAGAAGGATAGGCGAGCAGGAAGTTCTCAGTGTGTTTAAGGGTGATTTTTGCCCTTTGCCGAGGACAAGCGCCGTTGAGGAAGTTGTGATATATTATTTTCAACACGCGGAGGGTATATGAAAGAGCGAATTCTGATTATCGAGGATGATGAAGCCATTCAGCGTATTCTCAAGCGCGCATTGACCTATGAGGGCTACGTGGTAGAGGCGGCTCTGGATGGAGAGAGCGGCCTTAGGCTTTTCCGCGAATCGCGCCCTGACCTAGTGGTTTTGGATTGGATGCTTCCGGGCATTGACGGCCTGGAAGTGTGCCAGCGCTTACGTGCGGCCAGCAAAGTGCCCATTCTGATGTTAACGGCCAAGGACACGGTGCAGGATCGGGTGCAGGGCTTGGATGCCGGTGCAGATGATTACATCGTCAAACCCTTCCAGGTAGAAGAATTTCTGGCCCGGGTGCGGGCGCTCTTGCGGCGCACCGAGGCTGAACGCGCCCCGGTTTTGAAATTCGCGGATCTCGAATTGGACACGCGCACCCGACAAGCCCGCCGCGGCCAGCGGTTGATCCCTCTCACGGCGCGTGAATTTGATCTTTTGGAATTGTTCATGCGCCACCCCCGCCAGGTATTGACGCGGGAGATGATCTTTGATCGCATTTGGGGATATGATTTCAGCGGCGAGAGCAATGTCCTGGATGTCTATATTCGCTACCTGAGACAAAAACTAGAAGCGGAAGGCGAACCCCGTTTGATTCATACCTTACGCAGTGTGGGCTACGTTCTCCGCGAAACTGAAGAGTAAATGTCCCTGCGGTTGCGGCTTACCCTTCTCTACACCTCACTCTTGGGGGGTGTCTTACTTATCGTTGGGGGATTGGTTTTTGTCTTGGTCAGTCAGACGCTACTCGGTGAGGTGGACACACGGTTGGCGCGCGCGGCGACCCAACTCATCAGCCGTTTGCGTGTCAATACCGCCAATCAGTTTGATCAGCGCACGGTAATCGGTTTTCAACCCCTGGAGAACCTGTTTTTTCAGGTCTGGGACGCCGAAGGGCAACTCCAAATTTCCCGCCCCTTTGGCTTGTTACAGCCGCTGGATATGGTGGGTTTAAGTTACGGACGCCCAGTCTATCGCTCCATCTCGAGCGGTGAGATTCATTTGCGTGTGCTCTCGGTGCCACTGCGGAGCAACCGCGGCCCGGTGGGGGTGCTTCAGGTGGCGTTAAGTTTAGACCTGCTGTTGGTCGCCCAACGTACGCTGGCGACATTATTGGTGACTATGTTCGTTTTAGCCGTGATCATTGTGGGTGTGGGGACTTGGTTGGGCACCGGCTATGTATTGGCGCCATTGCAGGTGGTGACCGAGGCGGCTTTACAGATCACCCGGGCCGATGATCTCTCGCGGCGTATTCCTCTGGCGGCGCAAGAGACCGATGTAGAATTTCGACAATTGATCATGGCTTTTAACACGACCTTGGAACGCCTGGAAAATCTCTTCCACGCCCAGCGGCGCTTCCTGGCCGATGTGAGCCATGAGTTGCGCACCCCACTCACCGTCATTAAAGGGGAACTGGGGCTAATGCGCTTGACGGGCACGGTGGAGCCCGAATCGGTGCAAGCCATTGAGCAGGAAGTTGATCGTCTGACGCGCCTGGTAGGTGATTTATTGCTGATGGCTCAGGCCGAAGCCGGTTCTCTGACCCTGGACCGCCAACCAATGGCTCTGGATAGCCTGGTGCTGGAAGTTTACCAACAGATGCAACACCTGGCGAAAGGTGGGCGTTCACTGGATATTGCAGAGATCGAACCCATTACGTTTATCGGTGATAAAGATCGCCTCAAGCAAGTCCTGATCAATTTGGTGGGCAATGCCATCAAGTATACGCCGGCTGGGGGTGAAGTGCGGTTAGGACTGCGGCGTGTGGGTAATGATATTCAGATCAGCGTGAGCGACAGCGGCCCGGGTATCCCCGAGGAAGATTTACCCCATATTTTTGAACGTTTTTATCGCGGGCGGAGTCAGAACGGCGAAAATGCACCTTTCGGCTATGGGTTGGGCTTAGCCATTGCCCAGCGCATTGTGCAAAGCCATGGGGGATGGATCGAGGTTCAATCCCGCCTGGGGCACGGAACGACCTTCATCGTTCATTTACCTGCCGAAACACCGGCCCAAGATGGCGTCGAGCCTGATCAACCCTAAGGTTGTCAGGCTCGAGCCAGGAGGAGAAGGTGGGGGCTACAAGAGGGTGCGTGGATGATCTTCACTGCCGCGTGCGGAGCGGGCGTTTAGGCTGTGATAAGTGGGCTCGGGGCGAGAAGGGCTGGTGGTAGGGGTGGGCCGCGAAGTTAGGTTGGCAGCCGGTGTGGGGCGAGGGGCGAAGGTTGAAGGGGCAACAGTAGGACTGGCACTTGCGACGGGGCGCGTGCGGCGTAGGGGGGCGCGTAATAGGGGCTGGTCTCCGGTTGAGAAGAGGCGTTCCCCGGCAACCGAAAGCGTCCCGATGATCAGAATTCGGATCACCCACACCATCATGGCGACGAAGATGGGCACTACCGTGATCAGTGTTTCCCGATCAATCACCGAGGTGCTGGCCGGCGTATGGGAGACGATGGCCATCGAAACGCCCCACCAGGTCAACAAGGCGTTGAACGTGGCGGCCAACAGCCACGCGCCGAAGAGATACCAAACCTCTTTCGGCTCGTAAGCTCCTTGTTCAGGGGTGAAAAGACGAGCGATTCCGGCAAAATCGATGCCGCAAAAGGCGATAGCAAGAATGGTAGACCATTGGATGCCGGCGAAGGAAAGCCCGCCCAAGAGATCGCGCAGGGCGTAATCGGTGGTGCTGTAGTTGAAAATCTCAAAAGCCAGCAGTGCGGTAAGGATGATGATACCGAAGACAAAACCCGGGCGCAGGCGCAGGCGTGCGATCAGGTTTGAAAACCACTGACTAGGGGAAAGAGATTGGGTATCCATGGGGTTCTCCTTTTTTCTTTTGGCAGGAGTCGTAAATAACAGAGAAATAACAGAGTTGTCTCGATTATAGAAAATATGTTCTATAATGTCAAGCGCCATAGGTGGGGAATAGAAAAAGGATGCCCCCACGATTGGGGGCATAGGTGATGGCGCGATGATTAAAGATGCAGGGAACCGAGGGGAGTTAGCCGCTCTTCTGGATAAGCGAATGGTTAGGGCATAATGCTAAGGGCAAAATCTTGCTGGTAGGACAGTTCTCCTTTCCTGACTTGAACCTTTATTGACCAATTGCCGCTCATACTGAAATTGGCCCGAATGGCATAGCGCCCTTGGCCTTGTTCGACGGCATTCCCTTGCATCTCCATGCCGCTCATGTCGGTATGCTCGGCGGTTACCGTGACCTCAGCCCCTTCGAGGACTCGACCTTGCGCGTCTTGAAGGGTTAAGATGATTTCAACTTCTCCCATCTTGGGAGGAGAAGGGGAGGTGGAGAGAGATAAAATTAGAGCCGGGGTGGGCGTTGACGATGATGGGGCAGAGGTTGAAGTTGGCGAGCAGGCAACAACCATGAGTGTAGAAACGAGTAAGAGGAAATACTTGAGCGCAGACATAGGAGGTTCACCTCGAGGTTTAGTTAGTTTAAGGAGCCACATCAATGATCATCATGAGTCCCCCGGGATCAACATTATCATTGGTGGTATGGTGCAAAATGTGGCAGTGAAACATCCACTGGCCGGGTTCGGTAGGGGTAAATTCGATATCGAAGCGTTGGCCTGGAGCGACGCTAAGGGTATCCATGGTTTGCTGGGCGGCCTCAGGCACAGGATGTCCATCAATGGCCATGACTTTGAAGGGGAATCCGTGCAAGTGCATGGGATGGATGAACTGTCCGATGCCGATTAAACGAAGGCGGACGGTCTGCCCGACTTTGACGTGGAGGGTTTCAGTAGCAGGGTAAGCTTTTCCATTGATGGTGAAATAATTGGGCTCCATGCCACTCATGGGCATGGCAGGGTAAGTGACCCCATCCCGGACCAACCATTCTGAGAGCATCAGGGTGACATCAACATCTGGTTCAGGGCGTTGAGGGGCACGTGGCTCGATGATAAAGGGACCATAAAGGCCAGCACTAACCTGGCGATCGCTTTCGTAGTGAGAGTGGTAGATGAAAGTTCCGGCGGGTTTGGCTACAAATTCGTAGATGAAGGTCTCGCCGGGGAGGATAGGCGCTTGGGTTATATCGGGTACGCCGTCCATCGCATTGGGCACTTCAACACCGTGCCAGTGAATCGTTGTGGGTTCTTCCAATTGATTCGTGAATACAACCTTTACTCGGTCGCCTTCGGTGACCTTGATCATTGGGCCGGGGATGGTTCCGTTGTAAGTCATGGCAGTGACCAGCACACCATCCAAAATTGGCCACCGTACCATCTGGGCAGTTAGTTCGAACACTTTAACCCCATTTTCGAGACGATAGGATAGCGGTTGCCCCCCAATCGTTTGAGATGCTAGAGGGACGTTGTTGTCCCCAATGGGCTGCATTCCATGGGAGGCGCTGAGCGGGGTCATTTCCCCTGGGGTATAGGTGGCCTCTAAGGGGGTGAGGGTAGGCTTGGTGGGTTGGGATAGAGATGGGGATGCGGTACATGCGCTGATCAACATCATCCCCAATATGGAGGCTGTAAATACGCCGATCCGAAACATGGATGTCGGTCTCCTCAAAAGGCAAATTTTCTATAAGTATATTTGGATATACATTATCTGAATATAGGCAATTTGGCTTAGTTGCGTGGGAGACTTATGGCCTGGTGTTGGAATAAAGAAGGGTAAGTTCTAACGTGTCCAAGCGTGAAACATTGCGAAGTTAGGTTAAAATCGGGAAGCAAACCTTGTTAGGGAGCCTGGGATGACCATGAGTTTGCAACCTGGATTGAGCAACGAATTGACCATCACGGTCCAAGAAAGCGATTCAACGCGTGCGTTGGAGGATGAGTCGCTGCCAGTGGTTCTGAGCACGCCGCGTCTGATCGCTTATTTGGAGCATACGGCGCACCACACGATTTTCCCTCACTTAGAAGCAGGTCAAACGAGTGTGGGCACGCTGGTAAACGTGCGTCACTTAGCCGCTACGCCGTTGGGGATGCAGGTACGCTTTCGGGCGGAGTTGGTTGCCGTAGAGGGCCGGCGCTTGCGCTTTCGTGTTGAAGCCTGGGATGAGGTGGAGAAAATTGCAGAAGGGGAGCACGAACGATTTGTGATTGATCGGGCGCGCTTCGAAGAACGCTTGGTGAAGAAACGGGCTGTAAAGCAGTGAAGAAAGGGCAGGGAGGTATTCCTCTATCCCTGCCCTGGATCAACAACAGTTGGATCAACTTTGAGGAAAGCGTTGGTAACGTTGTACGTAGGCGACAATACCTCCCGCTTCCAGGATCTGGCGAAAGAAGGGTGGGGGCGAGGGTAGTTGCCACAGGGTTGTGCCCACGCGCAGTTGCCAGGCAAGGGGATCCAGGGTCGCCGGGTCACCATCCTGCACCGCGGCGACGATGTCGGGGGCTTCGAAAAGGGGCAAACCCAGGTTGATCGCGTTGCGGAAGAAGATACGAGCAAAAGAGACGGCAATGATAGCAGCAATCCCGCGTTTTTTGAGCGCTTCCGCGGCATATTCCCGTGAAGAGCCACAACCGAAATTGCGGCCCGCAACAATGATATCGCCAGCCTGGGCCTGAGCGGCAAACTCGGGGCGCGCCTCGATGAAGGCGGCTGCGGCCAGGTCGGCGTTGGGGC
Source organism: uncultured Thermanaerothrix sp. (assembly GCA_964427505.1). Taxonomy (GTDB): domain Bacteria; phylum Chloroflexota; class Anaerolineae; order Anaerolineales; family Anaerolineaceae; genus Thermanaerothrix. Next base: position 100,979 of record CAYRUO010000004.1, on the reverse strand, counting down.
GCATGTAAGGGGCATATCGTCCGGGTACGATTTGATCCGTATCCACGTTATCACCGAATTTCCAAATGCGTGCCATGTAATTCCTCCGTAGAAGCAAAATGGGTTAGTCTAAGGTGGCGGGGTCGGTGATATAGCCAGTGATCGCAGACGCCGCCGCAACTGCTGGTGAGGCCAGAAAGATGCGTGCCTCCGGCGATCCCATACGCCCGCGGAAATTGCGGTTACCGGTGGAAAGACAAACATCCTCTTCGCCCAGGACGCCGTGGTGGCGCCCCATGCAGGGGCCGCAACCGGGCGTGGTTAATACGGCGCCGGCCTCAATCAGCGTTTGGAGACTGCCGTCAGCCGCGGCACGAGCCAGGGCGTGCTGTGAGGCCGGAGTAACGATAAACCGCACCCCAGGCGCCACGCGCCGCCCACGCAGGATGCGCGCCGCAGTGGCTAGGTCCTCGTATCGTCCGTTGGTGCACGTGCCTAAAAAGACCACGCTGATGCGTTGGCCGTTGATCTCGTTGAGGTCCACCACGTTTTCCACCGTATGGGGTACTGCAATTTGGGGTTGGAGATCTTCCAGGTTGAGGGTGATAGTTCTGGTGTAATGGGCATCCTCATCCACGCTGAGCCATTCCGGGATGGGAAAATCTGGGCCCAGATTGGGGTTGGGAGGGAATAGCCCGGCTTTTGCGCCGACTTCAATCGCCATGCTGGCCAAGGTCTGACGTTCGGGTAGGCTCATCCAGGGGGCGCCGTGATACTCCACCGCCATATAGTTGGCGCCATCCAGGCCGATCTCACGGCAGAGGCGCAACGCCAGGTCTTTGGCTTCTACCCAGGGCCGGAAACGCCCATGTAAAATCACGCGCAGGGTTTCGGGCACCCGTAGCCAGGTTTGGCCGGTAGCCCAGGCCAGGGCAATGTCGGTTGAGCCCATGCCACAACCAAAAGCGCCCACGGCGCCGTATGCCGTGGAGTGGGAATCCGAGCCGATGATCACCTTCCCGGGTGTGGCGATGCGTTCCTCTACCAGCACTTGGTGACAGATTCCACGCCCAACCTCGAAAAGCCGAATGCCTTGTTCGGCGGCAAAGCGGCGCACCCGATTTTGATCATTGGCAATGCTTACGGTTGCAGCGGGCACCACGTGATCCATGGTAAAGACGAGTTGTTGGGGGTCGGCCACGCGGGTGGCGCCTAATTGTTCATGAAAGATTTTGAGGATGGAAGGGGTCAGCGAATCGTGGGACATCACCACGTCCGGATGAATGACGACGAAGTCACCTGCTTGGACGGGGTGTCCGGCAGCATGGGAGAGGATTTTCTCGCTCAGGGTGGGGCTCATGCGATACCTCCGGGGGTAAGTAGGGTGGGGTTAGACTCAAGATTGTGATAATGGGCTTGCCACAACATGCGATCCACTTCATCGAGGGTCAGGGCTTGCACATCGGCTAGGGCTTTGATCTGGCGGGTGATCTCGCGAATTTGCTCATCGCTTAGGCTGACCCCAAGTTGCTCGGCGCGGTGGCGGATGGCGTTCCACCCGGTCAAGCGATGAGCCACGTGGATATAGCGGGTGAGCCCAAAATCCTCCGGGCGCAGGACTTCGTAGGTGCTGGGATCATTGAGCACGGCTTTGGCGTGAATGCCGGCTTTATGAGTGAAGGCGGCAAACCCGGTGATGTAGTTGTTAAAGGGAATATCCACCCCGACGATCTCGGCCACCCGCCGATCCAAATGCACCAACAACGGCAAGTTGTATTTAGCCACCAGATGCGGGTTGGTGCCGTAGAGGCGGGCGATCAAGCCCCCTAAGGGAGTGATGCCGTTGCGTTCGCCGATGCCCAGCACGCTGGTATCCACATGGGTAGCACCGGCTTCCAGGGCGGCGTAAGCGTTGGCAATGGCGCAGCCGGTATCGTTGTGCCCGTGAAATTCGATATCGGCTCGGATGCGCTGACGCAAGGCCGAAACTAAGGCATAAATCTGATGGGGCGTGCCGATACCAATCGTGTCGGCGATGCCGACCCGGTGTACGCCCATCTGATCCACGGCTTCGTAAATGCGGAAGAGATCGGCGGGATCACTACGCAGGCTATCTTCCGTGCTAAACCGCATTTCTACGCCCTGCATACTTAGAAAAGCCAGTACTTCTTGGGCGCGCTCGATAATTTCGTCAATCGTGAGATGATGGCTGAACTGGCGTAACTTGGAGGAGGTGCCAATGACCAGATCAACCCCTTGAACGCCGGTATCCACGGCGCGCTTGGCGTCTTCGAGATTGCACCGCACATGGGTGAGCACTTTCGCCTTTAACCCCAGGCGGGCAAGCATGCGGCAATCCTTTTCGCTTTGGGGCGAGGCAAGCGGAGTGGTCACCTCGATGTATTCCACTCCAAACGCATCCAGTAGTTGGGCAATTTCGACCTTTTGCTCTGGGGTGAAAAAGGCGTTGACAAATTGCTCGCCTTCGCGCAGAGTGGAGTCAATGATAAAGTAATGTTCTAAACTCATAGCCGACCTCCTCGGGTTGAAAAAGATATAAAAACCACCTCACCGGTGTCTGGTGAGGTGGTTTTCTGAGCCTAGGATCGAGCAAGCAGAACCCGCCAGACTACCGGTGGGGCGTCCGTTGGATCTTCTTGCTCTTCTTCAATTCGGAGATCACGGTGGGAATTGTGGCGTTCATGATTGGGCGCGATTATAGGGGAATAACGCCGGTTTTGTCAAGAATTTAACCTTAAAAAATCCGAAAAAGCCCTTGACAGTCCTATCACTGCGTAGTAAATTTATGCCCAATGTTTAGCCAGACGTTCTTCACCCTGCCACGTTCCCGTCGTCCAAAGCCCACCTCCGCGCGGGAAGGCGGGGTTTTGTTGTTTGGTTAAACGTAATCGTTGAATCCTAACACCAGCCCGAAAGAAAGAGACCCCTCCTTCCCGCTAAGGAGGGGTCTTATTTTATCTCTCAGGAGGACGTGATGGTAAAAGCGCAAGTTAAACGAGTCGTGCTGGCCTATTCGGGGGGATTGGATACCTCGGTCATCGTGCCATGGTTGCGTGAGAACTACGGCTGTGAGGTGGTCTGCTTTACCGCCGATATCGGCCAGGGTGAGGAATTGGAAGGTCTGGAAGAGAAGGCGTTGCGTAGTGGGGCCAGCCGTTTAATCATCCGTGATCTAAAAGAAGAATTCGCGCGCGATTACCTCTTCCGCGTCTTGCGGGCTGGGGCAGTTTATGAGCGTAAGTACTTGCTGGGCACTTCGATTGCACGCCCCTTGATTGCCAAACACCAGGTGGATGTGGCGCACGAGGTGGGGGCTGATGCCGTAGCACACGGCGCTACCGGCAAAGGAAATGACCAGGTGCGTTTCGAATTGACCTATATGGCTTTGGATCCACGTCTGAAGGTGATTGCGCCCTGGCGCGAATGGGAGATTCGTTCTCGCCAGGATGCCATTCGCTACGCGCGCGAGCGCAACATCCCTGTGACGGCGACCGAGAAATCTATTTACAGCCGTGACCGCAACCTGTGGCACCTCTCTCATGAGGGCGGCCCCCTTGAAGATCCGTGGAATGAGCCCGAAGAGGGGATGTACCTGATTTCCACCTCGCCTGAGAGCGCGCCGGACGAGCCGGAATACATCGAGATCTCATTCGAGTCCGGCACCCCGGTGGCGGTGAACGGCGTCAATATGTCGCCGGCACAAATTATTCATCACCTCAATGCGGTGGGTGGACATCACGGCATTGGGCGGGTGGACTTGGTGGAAAGCCGCCTGGTGGGTATGAAATCGCGTGGAGTGTATGAGACTCCTGGTGGTACTATCCTGATGGCAGCGCACCGTGAACTGGAGTCGCTGGTTTTAGATCGTGACACGCTTCACTTCAAAGATCTGGTAGCTCTCAAGTATGCCGAGCTGGTCTACAGCGGTATGTGGTTTTCTCCTCTGCGCGAGGCGTTGGATGCTTTTGTGGATAGCACCCAAGGCCCGGTGACGGGTACGGTGCGCCTCAAACTCTATAAAGGCAACATTATTGTCGCTGGCCGCACCAGCCCCTTCAGCCTCTACCGTGAGGATTTTGCCACCTTTGGGCAGGATGATGTGTACAACCAATCGGATGCCAAAGGGTTTATCAACTTGTTCGGCTTGCCTCTCAAGGTGCGCGCGTTGAACGGCTTGCCGGTTTCCGGTTTAGAGATGCCCAAGCCGGATTACAGCCGCTTCAAACGGGATTAAGGCGTTGATAAGAGGGCTTTGACCGATGGAAGAATCCTCTGCTTCTGCACCGCTGTGGGTGGGACGCTTTGAACAGCCGATGGATGGGGCGGCCTGGGCGTTAAATGCCTCGCTGGATGTGGATCGCCGCCTGGCGTTGGAGGATGTGCGGGTCAACCAGGCCTGGGCGGAAGCACTGCACGAAGCAGGGGTGTTGAGTGCGGCAGAGCGCGATGCTATCGTGGCGGGCCTGGGGGGGATTGCCCACGAGTTCCAAACCGGGACGTTTGGCTTCCAGGCCGGTGATGAAGATATTCACACCGCGGTTGAACGGCGCCTGCGTGAGTTGGTGGGGCCGCTGGGGGGCAAAATTGCAACCGGGCGCAGTCGCAATGACTTGGTGGCAACCGATTTTCGCCTCTGGCTCATGGGGCAGTTACCGCACCTGGAAGGGGCGCTGATCCAGGTGCAGATGGCTCTGCTGGCCCAGGCGGAGTCCAGCGGCGATGTCTACCTGCCGGGTTATACCCACTTACAGCGCGCCCAACCGGTTCTCCTGGCCCACTGGTGGCTGGCCTACTTTTGGATGTTGGAGCGAGATCGCCAGCGCTTGGGTGATCTCTACCCACGGGTGGCGGTGATGCCGATGGGAGCAGCGGCTTTGGCCGGTGCGGGTTTCCCGATTGATCGTGAGAAACTGGCACAGCGTCTGGGCTTCCTCGCCGTCAGCCCGAACAGCCTCGATGCGGTGGCGGATCGCGATTTTGCGGCGGAGTTCCTTTTTATCGCGGCAATGCTGGGCGTGCACCTCAGCCAGTTGGCGGAAATGATCGTGCTCTTTACCAGCCAAGAGTTCGGCTTCTTGGAGTTGCCAGATGCGTTTGCTACCGGCTCCAGCCTGATGCCGCAGAAGAAGAATCCGGACATTTTTGAACTCACTCGGGCGAAGGCGGGGGTCTTGCTGGGGCATCTGACAGCCCTGATGACCGTGCTTAAGGGGTTGCCGCTGGCCTATAACAAAGATCTGCAAGAGGACAAGCCCCAGGTTTTTGCGGCTGTGGATACCCTTTTAGCCCTACTGCCGGTGCTGGCGGCAGCCCTGCGTGCGATCAGTATCAATGCTAATCGTATGCGGGAGGCGGTAAGCGCCGAACTGATGGCCACCGATCTGGCCGATTACTTGGTTGAGCAGGGACTGCCTTTCCGCGAGGCGCATGCGGTGGTTGGGCAGGTGGTGCGGCAGGCGCTGGCGTTGGGTCGCCCGATCACCGATTTGAATGAGCAGACCCTGAAAGCCATCCATCCCCTATTGAACCAAGATGCGCTGGTGGTATTTGATCCCGTCCAAAGTTTAGCGCGCCGCAACCTGAGCGGCGGCAGTGGCCCTCACGCGGTGGCGGCACAGGTGCAAGCGGCGCGTGCCGCATTGGCACAGCGGTATGTTCCCGGTCTTGGCGAGACTATGCGCTCAAAGCGCACATCTGAACCTTAAATTGGGTTTAACACTTTCAAACAGGAGGTAAACGATGATGACCACACATTGCCCTGAATGCGAAGCCGTTATTGAAGTCAATGAAGATGTGCAGTTGGGTGAAATCCTGGTCTGTCCGGATTGCGGTGTGGATCTGGAGGTAACTGCGCTGGAGCCGTTCACCCTGGATCTGGCGCCGATGGAAGCCGAAGACTGGGGTGAATGAACCCCCCATCATCCTGGTGGTTATGAGGTGTACCGATGAACCAACGTTTGCGGATTGGTGTGCTTTATTCGCGCCTGCGGGTGGAGGAAAAGTGGATTTTCGCTGCCCTGGAGCAGCGCGGCGTAGATTATGAACGCTTGGATGATCGTTTCGTCCACTTTGACCTGGATAACCCCGGCCCATGGCTGCAGTATGATGCTATCTTGGAGCGCAGTATCAGTTATGCGCGTGGATTATATGCTCTGCGCGTGCTCAACGCTTGGGGCATCCCAACGGTGAACACCGCGGCAGTGGCCGAGGTGTGTGGGGATAAATTGGCAACCAGCGCTGCCTTGGCGCGCGCCGGCATCCCACAACCCCGCACCGTCGTGGCGTTCACGGCGGAGGCCGCTCTGGAGGCAATTGAGCAGTTGGGGTATCCGGTGGTGCTCAAGCCCGTGGTCGGTTCATGGGGACGCCTGCTCTCAAAGATCAATGATCGGGATGCCGCCGAGGCTATCCTGGAACACAAAGAGGTGTTGGGTTCCTATCAACACCAGATTTTCTATATCCAAGAATATATCGAGAAACCGGGGCGAGATATTCGTGCGTTTGTCCTGGGGGATCGCACCGTAGCGGCGATTTACCGTAAGTCGGAGCACTGGATTACCAATACCGCCCGCGGTGGGCAGGGTGAGGTGTGCCCGATTACCTCGGAGTTGGAAGATCTCTGCGGGCGGGCAGCGGCTGCCGTTGGGGGGGGCGTGCTTGCGATTGACATTCTGGAACACCCTGAGCGCGGCCTGCTGGTGAATGAGATCAACCACACCATGGAATTTCACACCACGGTGCCCACAACCGGTGTGGATATCCCGGGCATGATCGTGGACTATGTCCTGGCGGTTGCCCGTCAGCGTGCGGGGGTGATGGTATGATCCGCGCTGCTATTGTCGGTGCCTCCGGCTACGCCGGCGGCGAGGTGTTGCGGTTACTTTTGGATCACCCTGAGGTCGAGGTGGTGCAGGTAACCTCGCGCCGCCATCTGGGCGAATACGTCTATCAGGTGCATCCCAACCTGCGCAAGCGCACCACGCTCAAATTCAGCGACCCGGCCCAACTGGAAAGCGTAGATGTCCTCTTCCTTGCCCTGCCGCATGGAGAAGCCCAGCATCAGATTGACCGGTTGGCCGGCTTGGCGACCTATATCATTGACCTTTCCGCCGATTTTCGCCTCAAGCGTGCGGAAGATTACGAACGCTGGTATGGCACACCTCATGCGGCGCCGCACTGGCTGGGGCGTTTTGTCTATGGGTTGCCGGAACTTCATCGCGATGAACTGCGGAAGGCCCGCTATGCCAGCGGTGTGGGTTGTAATGCCACTGCCGCTAACTTGGCGTTATGGCCCTTGATGCGGGCCGATTTATTGGACACTTCTCAGCCGGTGGTGGTCGAAATCAAGGTGGGATCCTCAGAAAGCGGTGCCGAGGGCAACGTGGGCAGTCATCACCCGGAACGCAGTGGGGTCATCCGCACCTTTTCACCCTTTGGGCATCGCCACACTGCCGAAGTGATTCAGGAAATGGGGCTGGAGAATGTAGTGCTGACGATGACGGCAGTGGATTTGGTGCGGGGGGCACTGGCCACAGCACACGCCCGAGTCAAACCCGGCGTTACCCAGCGTGAGTTGTGGCGCACCTACCGCGCGGTTGTGAATGAGAATCCCTTCCTGCGCCTGGTCAAGGAACAGCGGGGCATTTATCGCGTGCCCGAACCCAAAATCCTGGCGGGTTCAAACTACGCCGACCTAGGCTTTGAACTGGACGAGCCTAGCAGGCATGTGGTGTCAATGTGCGCTCTGGATAATCTGATGAAAGGCGCCGCGGGTTCGGCGGTGCAGTGCATGAATCTGATGCTGGGTTGGGACGAAACGCTGGGGTTAACCTTCCCGGGCTTGCATCCGATTTAATGTTTGCCGAAGGAGGTGGAAGACGTGGATAGCAATGGGCATTTGCAAACCCTGGTGGTTAAACTCGGGGGCACCGAAGGGGTGGATTTTGCGGCCATCTGCCAGGATGTGGTGACGCTACAGCGTGAGGGCTGGCGAATGGTTTTAGTGCATGGCGGCTCGGCGGAAGCGAATGCACTGGGTGAAGCGTTGGGACATCCGCCGCGTTTTGTCACCTCGCCCTCAGGATTTACCTCGCGTTACACCGACCGCAAAACGCTGGAAATTTTTGCCGCCGCGGTTAACGGGCGGGTGAACACGCTGTTGGTCGAGCAGTTACAGGCACTGGGAATCAATGCCCTGGGGTTGAGTGGGTTAGATGGGCGGCTCTTAGTTGCGCGCCGCAAAGAGGCGATCCGGATTATCGAGAACGGGCGGCAGAAAATCCTGCGCGATGATTATACCGGCACGATAGAGGCAGTTAACGTTGCTCTACTGCGCCTTTTGCTCAAAGAGGGATACGTGCCGGTTGTAGCCCCCCTGGCACTCAGCCCACAGGGTGAGGCACTAAATGTGGATGCCGACCGTGCCGCGGCGATGATCGCGGCGGCTTTGCAGGCGGCGACACTGGTGTTATTGACGGGGGCGCCGGGGTTGTTGCGCACTTTTCCGGATGAGTCATCCTTAATTCCTCGTCTGACCCTGGCCGAGATGGAACGAGCCTTAGGATATGCAGAAGGGCGGATGAAGAAGAAAGTTCTGGGCGCCCAGGAAGCGCTGCGTGGGGGGGTGGGGCGCGTGATTATCGCCGACGGGCGATATAGCCAGCCGTTATTAAAAGCACTGCAAGGCGGGGGCACCTGGATTACCCCTTAAAAAGTACGTTGGTTGAAGGAGAAGGCGATGAGTACACTGACCATTAGTACGACCCAAGCCGTTGAAGCCCGCCACACGTCGGGTCTTTATAACAAACAACCCATCACCCTGGTGCGGGGTGAGGGCGCGTGGTTGTGGGATGAGCAGGGCCGGAATTATATTGACTGTACTAGCGGGCAGGGGGTGGCCAATCTGGGGCACGGGCGAATTGAAATCGCGCGTGCTATCGCCGAGCAAGCCCAGCGCTTGATCACCTGCCCGGAGACCTTTTATAACGACCAGCGCGCGGCTTTGATGGCGGAATTGACGGCGCTCACACCGGGACTAGACCGGGTGTTCTTTTGTAACTCAGGAACCGAAGCCGTTGAAGCCGCGCTCAAATTCAGCCGTTATAGCACCGGACGGAAACAAATTATTGCGACCATGCGCGGCTTTCACGGGCGGACGATGGGGGCACTTTCGGCCACCTGGAACAAGAAATACCGTGAACCTTTTGAACCGTTGGTACCCGGATTTGTCCATGTCCCTTACAACAACCTTGAGGCGATGCGGGCGGCCATCGGCGAGGAAACGGCCGCCGTGATCTTGGAAGTGGTTCAGGGTGAGGGTGGTGTGTACCCCGGCGATCCGGATTACCTGCGCGGGGTGCAGGCATTGTGCCGTGAGCGTGGTGCCCTTCTGATTATTGACGAAGTGCAGACCGGTTTTGGGCGCACTGGGCGCATGTTTGCCTATCAGCACTACGACTTACAACCCGATTTGCTGTGTGTAGCCAAGTCCTTGGCAGGTGGCCTGCCGATGGGCGCCGTGCTGATGGGCGAGCGAGTGCGGGCGCTTAGCCCCGGGTTGCACGGTTCAACTTTTGGTGGCAACCCGCTGGCCTGTGCCGCAGCGCGGGCGGCATTGCGCATCTTGCAGCGCGAGGACCTACCGGCTCAGGCGGCGCGCAAAGGTGAGTATTTTATTGCCCGCTTACGCCAAATCCGGTCCCCCCTGATTCGTGAAATCCGCGGCTTGGGGTTAATGGTCGGCGTGGAACTGAAACAGAAGGTCGCCCCATACCTGGCACTGTTGCAGGAACGAGGCATTCTGGCGCTTTCAGCCGGGCTAAATGTGATTCGCTTTTTGCCCCCTCTGGTCATTCGTGAAGCGCAACTGGACCGCGTTGCCGAGACGTTGGAAGAAGTATTGGCACTGGAGCCGGTCGCCGCTGAGGAGGCAGGGGAGAATGGCCGCTGATGGGTCTCTGCGCGAGCCGCGCTTGGGCACGCTGGTGGGGCTGTTGGAACGGTTCAGCCCCACCGGTGCGGAATCTGAGGCGGTAGCCTGGCTGGTCGAACGCATGCGCACCCTTGGATTCAGCACTGCCGGCGTGGATGATATTGGCAACGCGGTGGGAATGATTGGCGAAGGCCCATTCCAAGTGATGTTGCTGGGGCACATTGACACCGTCCCGGGTGAGATTCCGATTCGCCTGGAAGACGGTCGCTTATATGGCCGCGGCGCCGTGGATGCCAAAGGGCCGCTGGCGGCGTTTGTGGATGCCGTGGCGCGGGTGGGCGAGATGCCGGGCGTGCAGTGGGTGGTGATCGGTGCGGTGGGCGAAGAGGGCGATTCGCGCGGCGCGCGTTTTTTGCTCCCTCGTTATCGGCCTCGCCTGCTCATCATCGGTGAGCCGAGCGGTTGGGAACGCCTGACCTTGGGTTACAAAGGCAGTGCCTGGGTGCAGGTCACGGCGCGGCGCGCCCTTGCTCATACCGCGGCGCCGGTCGAAAGCGCCTGCGAAGTTGCAGTTGAAGTTTGGGCGCGCCTTAAGCAGCGGGTGCTGGCCTTTAACCAAGACCGAGAGGGCGCCTTTGACCAGCTATTGGCCACCTTGCGGCGGATGGAATCGGGTTCGGACGGATTTGAGGAATGGGCGCGCCTGCAGGTGGGTTTGCGCTTGCCGCCAGGACTGGAACGGTCGGCGTTGGAAAGGATGCTGGCTGAGGTGGTTAACGGCGATGCCTATCTCATTGAGGACTTTATTCCCGCGTATCGGGCGGAAAAAAACACCCCCCTGGTGCGCGCGTTCTTAGCCGCTATTCGCGCGCAGGGGGGCAGGCCCGCGTTTACACTCAAATCGGGCACTTCAGACATGAATCTGGCAGCGCCCGCGTGGGGGTGTCCGAGCCTGGTGTATGGACCGGGGGATTCCAGCCTCGATCACACGCCGCAAGAACATATCCTAGTTGAGGAATACCTTAAAGCCGTAGACGTTCTGGCCGACGCGTTGCGCGGTCTTGCTTTATCTTTTTTGTCACTCCGGGAATAACTTCGTATAGATTTCGGGGGCAAAGCGCTGTACCATCTCGGCGGATAGGCTGTTGGTTTTGCAAATCTCGGCATATAAATCTACGCTGGGACGGCGGATGCGGCGTTGGGTTTCGACCTCGAGCCCCCACAGACCAAAGCGCTGTGTCCAACCGCGTTCCCATTCGAAGTTATCTACCAGCGACCAGTGAAAATAACCCTTGATTTGCCAGTTGAAGTTGACGGCGCGCCAGACTTGGTGAAGGTGCTGGATCAAGTAGCGCGGGCGCAGGTCGTCATCGGCATCTTCAACCCCATTTTCGGTGATGATAATGGGTAATCCATAGCGCTTTGCCCAGGCCAATCCCTCGTAGATGCCCTCCGGGACGTTAGCCAGGAAGCCGGTATCGCTTAATTCCGCCTCTTGAGGGTAACGCGCGGTGTAGAAGAAACCGGTCTTAGAGAAGGGATTGAATGAGATCAGGTCGCGTGAGTAATAATTGAGGCCAAAGAAGTCCTGGGTCTTCGCCGCGGCTGGAATCTCGGCACGAAAGGTGGCAAAACGCAGTTTGCCGTGGGTGATGGCATCGGGAAAAGCGGCGTTGAAGCCTTGATGGAGGAAATTGGCGATCCAGGTGTCGAGAGGAAGCCATGGGCGCGCGGGACGAAAACTGCGATAGTTTAGGGCGATGCCCACCCGCGCCGTCTTTTGAATGCGGTGGATGGCCTGATATGCCGCGGCGTGACCTTTGACCAGGTTGGTCAGAACCTGAAATGCTGTGCGCAGGTCGTTCTTGCCGGGCGGAAAGCCGCCGCCCAGGTAACCGCCATAGACATAAACGTTAGGCTCATTGATAGTGACCCATAGCGAGACGTAATCTTTCAGCGCTTCGGCCACTTTCGCTACATAGCGTTCGAAATGGCGGGGGGCTTCTTCATTTTCCCAGCCCCCTTGCTCGTATAGCCAGATGGGATCGGTGAAATGATGTAAGGTCACCAGCGGGGTCATGTTGCGCTGGTAAAGCCCGCGGATCATCTCACGATAGTAATCGAGTGCATCTTCGTCCCAACGGTCCGGGGCGGGCTGAATCCGACTCCACTCGATGGAAAGGCGATGGGCGTTTTGCCCGGTTTCTGCCGCGCGGTCGAAATCCTCGCGCCAGCGCCCGCCCCACCAATCACAGGCTAGCCCTGAGCGGTGGCCATGGAGGATGCGCCCGGGCTCGTTTTCCCATAAATACCAGTTGTTGTTGGTGTTGTTCCCTTCCACTTGGTGGGATGAGGTGGCTGTGCCCCAGAGGAATCCGGTTGGAAAATAATAGGTCGCACTTGGAGGCATAAGAGAAGGCTCCTATTGGTTGGATGGCTAACTGAATTTATTATATCCTGCCGTAGAACGAAGGGCTTCGTTTATAATACCTCTAGACTATGGAAGATGTTCTGAGTGCCAAAGTTGGACTTCTGCTTCGCCAGCGCGGTTTGTATCTGGTGAGTGCCGAATCGTGCACCGGTGGCTTGCTAGGCCATCGTATTACCAATGTACCGGGGTCGTCCGATTACTTCCTGGGGGGCGTCATTGCATATGCCGATTCGGCCAAACAGGTCTTGCTGGGCGTTCGGGCCGAGACGTTGGCCCGATTTGGAGCAGTGAGCCGTGAGACGGTTCTTGAAATGGCGCGCGGTGTGCGCGAACGCCTTTGCCCGCCTGACATGGACATAACCCGCTTGATTGGTGTTGCCATTAGCGGTATTGCCGGCCCTGGGGGCGGTACACCTGAAAAGCCGGTTGGGTTTACCTGGATTGCTTTGAGCACCCCAGAGGGGGAGGGGGCATGGTTGTATCAGTGGAGCGGTCATCGGTTGCAGAACAAAGAAGCCTCAGCGGAGCAAGCCCTGCGCCTGGTCTTGGCTTATTTGGAGGGACATGGCTTACCGACGGGTTGAGGTCATTTTACGCACGCAGGGCGAGCGTCAACTCCCATGGATGGTGGTTCAACAAGGGCAGGTCTCTCCCATTACCGAATGGGGTCGGGCTTGGGTGGATTGGGATGGTGAACATTACCTCATCCGCCTTGGGGGCAGGGCCTGCGAGTTGTGGCACAACACGGCTGAAGCGGCGTGGTACTTGCGGCATCTTGGCGAGCCGATACAACCGGCCTAGAGGAGGAATCCCCATGGGTGATCCCAAACGGATCTTGATTCTGACCGCCGATGCGGGCTTTGGACATCGTAGTGCGGCCAATGCCGTTGCTGCGGCGCTCCATGAACGCTATGGGGATCAGTGTGAGGTGCATATCCTGAACCCACTGGAGGATAAGCGTGTCCCTTTTGTCCTGCGCGAGAGCCAGGCGGATTATGATATCCTGGTGCGAAAAGCCCCTGAACTCTATCGCCTAGGATTTGAGGTCTCAGATGCGACGTTGCCCAGTGTGGTGGTGGAAGGAGCGCTGACGGTGATGCTCTTTGAAGTGATGTGGGATGTGGTGCATGACTTTCGCCCGGATGCGATCTTGACCACTTACCCGCTTTATCAGGCGCCGCTAACGGCGGTTTTTACGGTTTCACGCCGTTTTGTGCCCTTGCTGACGGTCATCACCGACCTCGTAACCGTGCACCGTCTGTGGTTTCATGAGCGCGTGGATTACTGCTTAGTGCCTACCCAGGCGGTGTATGACTTGGCACTGGAATATGGCTTGTCCCCGCAGAAGGTACGCCTTACCGGCATCCCGGTCCATCCCCGCTTTGCGCAGGAAACACGTCCCAAAGCCGAGATCCGCCGTGAGTTGGGCTGGCAGCCTGACTTGTTTACGGTGATGGCGGTGGGTAGTCGGCGTGTCGCCGGGCTTACGGATATGCTCCACGTGCTGAATCACTTTGGTGCACCCCTGCAGTTGGTGGTCGTCGCGGGGAAGGATGAGGAACTTTATGCTGAATTACAACAAGTGGAATGGCATGTGCCGGCGTTTCTGTATCTATATGTGACCGAGATGCCTACGTTCATGCATGCCGCTGATTTGTTGATCTCTAAAGCGGGTGGGTTAACTGTCACCGAAGCCCTGGCCAGCGGTTTGCCCATGGTATTAATTGACGTCATCCCCGGCCAGGAGACCGGAAACATGCAGTACGTAGTGCAAAACGGGGCAGGTGATTGGGCGGAACAGCCACTGCAATTCCTGGAGGTCTTAGCCCATCTGGTGCACCATGACCGTGCTTTGTTGCGTCAACGTGCCGAAAATGCCAGGCGCCTCGGGCGGCCTCGGGCGGCGTATGAGGTGGCCGAATTGGTCTGGGAGGCAGCGCAGACCGGGCCGGTGCGAAGAGCGGGGAGTAGGTTAGCGGGACGGCGTTCGTTGCTCGATCTACTGCGGCGCAATCAGGTTCATTGGAATGAAGTCGCAGAGGCAGAGGAGGCGGAATGAGTCGCGCGGACGCAGTGGTCATCATTTCGGCTCAGGCAGAATGGACGGTCGTGAGGGACGTTTATTCCGAGTTAAACGTTGAGACAACCCCCTTTGGTGAGTACGGCGAGACCGTCATTGAGGATATCAGGGTGATCTTAATGCACGGCGGGTGGGGAAAAATTGCCGCCGCGGCTTCGGCTCAGTATGCCATTGATCGTTGGCAACCGCGTTTGCTGGTTAACCTGGGCACATGCGGTGGCATTGCCGGACAGGTGCAAAAAGGGGAGATCCTCTTAGTAGAACAAACGCTGGTTTACGATATTTGTGAGCGCATGGGCGATCCGCAGGAGGCGTTGGAGTTCTACACGACCCGCTTCGATCTGCCTTGGGCGGAAGGGGCGCTGCCGTTACCGGTGCGTCGGGTGCGTCTTCTCTCTGCCGACCATGACCTGGATCCTGCTGAAGTACCGCTACTGCGTGAACGTTTTGGGGCGGTGGCGGTGGATTGGGAAAGCGGTGCCATTGCCTGGGTGGCGGCGCGCAATCACTGCCCTTGCCTGATCCTGCGCGGCGTCAGCGATTTGGTGGATGAGACGCATGGTGAGGCCTACGCGGCTTTTTCTGTGTTTCAACACGGTGTAGTGACCGTAATGCGCACGTTGCTCTCTGCGCTTCCGGCCTGGCTTTCTCTTGGGTTAAAGGCGCAAATGTCAAGGCCGCTTTGATCTTAAGACTTTGTTATATCGTGACAATTTTCACTATATATTGGTGCGGGTTGTCTATGGTCTGAGCCTGGGGTCAATGATATACTGGGCAAATAAGAGCGATAAAGTAAAATTGCTGCAATGAGAACATAAACCAAGGTTCTCACTCTAAATTAATCTTAGCATGGCATAATTGTGCCGGACACCCTGGGCTAGACAAGATATTTATTTATAGGAGGTTGGATGAATCCGTCGGTTACTGGAACGCCAATGCGCAGTGGAAGCCGCGCAAAATTTTTGATCGGTGGCTTGTTGATCGTGGCGGCGATCATTTACCTGATTGCCTCATCTACCCATGCCAGCGCGCAGTATTTCCTGACCGTAAATGAACTTAAAGCCCGGGCAAACGAAGTCGTGGGACGCGAGGTGCGTATTTCCGGTGCAGTGCTTGGAGAGACCATTCAATACGACCCGCAATCTTTGCAGTTAAGTTTTGAGATCGCCCATGTTCCTGGCGATAATAAAGACATTGAGGCGCAGGGTGGCTTAGCAGCCGTTCTCCATGCGGCGGTTACCGATCCCACGCGGGCGCGGATTAAGGTGGTCTATCATGGGGTGAAACCCGACTTACTGCGTCACGAAGCCCAAGCGATTGTGACCGGGCGGTTGGGTGAGGATGGTGTGTTCTACGCCGAGGAGTTGCTGCTCAAATGCCCCACCAAATATGAAGAAGCCCTGCCGGCGCAGGCAGGCAATTAAACCCCTGATTATCCCCCGGCGGATGGGCTGAACTTAAAGGCCATCCGCTAGTATTTATCGGCCGGGATCGGAGAGGAGAGGCTTATGGTTGCTGAAGTTGGCTTTGGTGCGCTCATTATTGCTTTTATCGTTGCCGTTTACGGCATTATCGTGGCAATTTACGGAGCGCGCCGCCATATGGAGCCATGGTTGGAAAGTGCGCGGCGTGCTATGCTGCTCACCTGGCCGCTTATCACGCTGTCGGTGATTTGCCTGGTCATTTTGCTGGTGAGCGGTCACTATGAAGTTCAGTATGTCTATAATGTGACCAGCAGTTTTATGCCCCTTTACCTTAAGATTACTGCCCTCTGGGGCGGGCAGGCCGGTTCGCTGGTGTTCTGGTCCTGGCTGATGGCGGCCTTTGCCTCGGCTGTGACTTTACGCAAATGGGATAGGGATCGCGAATTCCTGCCTTGGGTGATTGTTGTAACCCTGGTGACGCTGACGTTTTTCCTGGGGTTGGTCATCTTTGTTGAAAACCCCTTTGTTCGCTTCTGGCAGATGCCGGACGGGCGTCAGGCGGTGGCGATGTTTGCCCCGCGCGGGGCGACTCCGTTGGTGCCGGTGGACGGGCGCGGGCTGAATCCGCTCTTGCGTCATCCGGGCATGATCTTACATCCCCCCATGCTCTATTTAGGCTTTGTGTCGTTTGTCGTTCCTTATGCCTTTGGCGTGGCGGCTTTGATCACCGGGCGCACGGATGATCGCTGGATCCGCATCACCCGCCGCTGGACATTAGTGGCGTGGTTGTTCCTTTCCCTGGGTTTGATCCTGGGCAGTCGCTGGGCATATGATGTCCTGGGTTGGGGCGGCTATTGGGGCTGGGATCCGGTAGAGATCGCCGCTTTTATGCCCTGGCTGAGCGGGACAGCCTTCTTGCACTCGGTCATGATCCAGGAAAAACGCGGCCTTTTCAAGCGCTGGAACATGATCCTGGTGATTTTGACGTATGCGTTGGTCATTTTTGGCACCTTTCTGACCCGGTCAGGCGTGCTTTCTTCCGTTCACGCCTTTGCCCAGAGCGCCATTGGCCCCCTCTTCTTCGGTTTTATTGCGCTTACTTTTATAGGATCCATGGGGCTGTTGCTTTACCGCTGGAACGATTTGCGTTCTGAGGGGGTGATGACCTCACTGCTCTCGCGCGAAGCACTTTTCCTGCTCAACAACCTGCTGTTTATGGGGGTCCTGGTGGTATGTTTCTGGGGGGTGATTTACCCTTTGATCTCGGAGATTGTCACCGGGCAGAAAGTAACTGTTGGCCCGTCCTATTATGAGCGCTCTACCGCGCCGCTCTTTGCCGCTTTGTTGCTCTTGATGGGCATCGCGCCGCTCTCGGCGTGGGGGCATTCCACGGTAAAAACATTGGGGCGGGCTTTGTGGAAGCCCTTCGTGGCTTCGATGTTAGTGGTCATAGGGCTGTGGTTGAGCGGCGTTCGCGCTTGGAGCGCGTTGCTGGCTTTCTGGCTGGTGGCACTGGTTTCTTCGGTGACCCTTTATGAATACTATCGCGCGGTGGTGGCGCGGCATCGCCGCACCGGGGAAAACTATTTGCTGGCATTGTGGAACTTGGCCAGACGCAACCGCCGTCGTTATGGGGGATATATCATTCACTTGGGCGTTGTGTTGATGGCGTTGGGAATCATCGGGATTGAACTTTTCCAGACCGAGACCCAGGGCACAGTGCAACCGGGTGGCTCGATCCGTTTGGGCGATTATACGATGCTCTTTCAACGTCTCGATGTCTTCGATACGCAGGACGGGCGTAACGTGGCCCGTGCTGTGGTTTCGGTGTTCAAAGGTGACCGCTACGTGGGTGAACTACACCCGCGGCGCGATTTCTTCTACGACTCCCAGCAGACCATGACCATTCCAGGGGTGCGCAGCACCATGGAAGATGACTTTTACGTCATTCTGGTGGATTGGCAGTCTTCGGCGCAGGGGATCACCTTCAAGGTTTATCATAACCCGCTGGTGAACTGGCTTTGGTTGGGCGGCTTGGTGTTTATTTTAGGGACGCTGGTGGCGGCTTGGCCAGAGCGTGAAGGGGAGCCGGCACGCGCTCGGGCATCCCAAACGCTGGTGACGCAGAGGGTGAAGCCATGAAGGGTAGAGTGTCGCGCACAATTTCGGCACTGTGGATTGGGTTTTTGGGCTTTCTCTTGGGGCTTGTTATGGCATGGATCGCCGTAGGGTCGGTATGGGCACAACAACCGACCCCCTCAGACGATGAGGTTAACGCGATTGCCAAGACGATGTATTGCCCAGTGTGTGAGAATGTTCCTTTGGATGTCTGCCCCACGCAGGCGTGTGCGCAGTGGCGGGAACTGATTCGCCAGAAACTGGCCGAGGGGTGGACAGAACAGCAGATCAAGGATTATTTTGTGGCCCAATACGGGGATCGTGTGCTGGGGGAACCCCCGCGCCGCGGCCTGCATTGGTTGGTCTATGTCCTGCCTCCACTTTCCTTTTTGGCGGGGATGCTAATCCTCATCAATGTTTTCCGCAGCATGCGCCAACCCAAAGCAACGGCTACGCCATCTCATCTTGACCTCAGTGCTTTGTCCTCTGCCGACGATCCCTACCTGCAACAACTCGAAGAAGAGTTACGTCGGCGCGAGCGGGGCGACTGATTTATATCGTTAGGGAGAAACACGATGAACACCGAATCCAAATCTGCAACGGGTTCGCGACCTTTATCTCCGGTGATTATTGTAGGTTCCTTCCTCCTGCTGTTGGCCTTTTTATTTCTGATCGGCCAGGGTCTGCGTCGCGCTTATGCCGGCCCTATTGCCATCGGTCAAAAGGTTCCTGCGTTTGAGTTAACCACGTTTGAGGGTGAGGTTATCCGCACCGCGGATTGGCAGGGGAAGGTGATAGTGGTCAACTTTTGGGCCTCGTGGTGTAAGCCCTGTGAACAGGAAGCCGCAGACCTAGAACAGGCCTGGCAGTACTATCGTGCAGGCGGTGAGGTTCTGTTTTTGGGTGTGGATTATGTGGATACCGAGCCTGAAGCACGAGCATTTATCGAAAAATTTGGAATTACATACCCTAATGGCCCGGATCTGCGCACGAAAATTTCTCAAATGTTTCGGATCCAAGGCGTGCCCGAGACCTATATTATTGACCGCGCAGGCCGACTGGCTTTTGTAAAAAAAGGGCCGATATCCTATAACGAGATTAATGGGGTGATTGAGCGATTACTGGCACAGGCCCCGTGAGGAGTCATCATTTATGGAATTGGGCGCATTGTTTCTTATTCTGGCTTTAGCACTACTGGTTGGTTTTTACCTTAGCCAGCCTCTGTTTGACCCGCGCTTGCGACGGGTTTCGGTCGCGGCTCAAACGATGGCCGACAGCCGTGAACATTTGCGATCCAGTTTGCTGGCCGAGCGTGATCGGCTGATCAACGCGTTGTTGGAACTCGAGTTTGATTATGCGCTGGGCAAAATCCCTGAAGAAGACTACCCGTTGCAGCGCGAGACGTTACGTCAGGCGGCCGTTCAGGTCTTACGTCAATTGGACGAGTTTGAGGTTGAGCGGATTGAAAGCAGTGCCGATGAGCGGCTGGAAGCCGTGCTGGCGGTGCGCCGAGCACAGCGCAAAAGCGAGGCGTTGCCCGAGGAAATGGATGATATTGAACGTCTGATTGCCGAGCGCCGCCGCGCGCGGCAGGGAAAGGTGGCTGGCTTTTGCCCGCACTGCGGCCAGCCGGTACGGCAAGAAGATCGGTTTTGCCCGAAGTGTGGCACGGCGTTGAAGGGGGGTGAATGAACGCATTGAGGAATCACTGCAGTCGTGTCGTTCTGGGTGTCCTCGTTGGGGGGTGGTTATCCCTGATTCTGGCCGGGTGCTCGCTGGCGGCGGATGTGACCCCTCCCCCCGATGCGCAGTCATTTGTAGCCGCTCAACCTACCCCAACCGGTGAGGCTCTCCCGCTTATTCCGCCTGATCCGCGTCAGGGTGAGGCCATCTATCGCGAAAAATGTGCGCCTTGTCATGGCGAGCAAGGGATGGGTGACGGGCCTCAGGCGGCCCAGTTGCCTGTACCTGTTCCCGCTCTGGCCGATCCCCAGCGGGCTCGTGAGGCCAATCCGGTGGCTTGGTATAGAATGGTGACCGAGGGCAACATCGAACGCTACATGCCCGGCTTTCGGTCGCTGAGCGAACGACAACGGTGGGATGTAGTGGCTTATGTGCTCTCATTAAGCCTCTCGTCATCCTCTCTGCAACGCGGCGCGGAGATCTATGCGCAGCACTGCCAATCGTGTCATGGCCCAGAAGGAAAGGGAGATGGTCCTCAGGCGGCGACGTTGAGCGTGACGATTCCCAATTGGCGCAGTGAGCCCGGGATCCTGGCAGGCTATTCCCTGCGCGATATCTTTGTGATAATCCAGAACGGTTTGGCGACGGGTATGCCCGCTTTTGGGGAGATGTTGAGTGAAGCGGATACTTGGGCCGCGGCGGAGTATATCCGTTCCCTTTCCTTTGCCTCGGGTTCCATGGTCTCCGCACCAGTCGAAGCCGTAACCCCTCCCGTATCTGGAACGCCCGGAAGCGCGGCCGTCCCCACCCCAATGACCACCCCGCCATCTTCCCTGGCCTTCGTCACGGTCAAAGGCCAGGTTAATAATGCAACTTTGGGAACGCCCTTGGCGGATACCGAAGTGCGTTTACTGGCGTTTGACGGTATGGCTACGGCTTTTGAACGTTCTACCCGCACCGATGCACAGGGGCGTTTCACCTTTGACGAGGTGGAAATCCAACCGAGCCGGATTTTGCTGGCCACGGTGGATTATCAAGGGCTCTCTTTTGAATCCCAGGCCTATCATATCCAGGCTCAAGATTTGGCGGCACCTGATCAACCCATTGATCTTTCCATCGCGGTGTATGAGACGACGACCGATCCTGCGGTGTTGCAAGCCGAGCGGATGCACGTGTTTCTGGACGTTTTAAATCAGGAGCGTTTGCAGGTGGTTGAACTTTTGCTCTATACCAATACCCGGGATCGGGTGTTGATAGCCAAGCAACCGGGTGACCCTGTCTTCACGGTGGCAGTGCCGGCGGGTGCCGAAAACTTGCAGTTTCAGGATGGGGCGCTGGGCGAACGCTATATTGAGACCCCAAACGGCTTCGGGGATACTGAACCGGTTTACCCGGGGATGAACAATCAACTGTTGTTTGCTTATGAGTTGCCACTAGCCCGCCAGGTGTCACTGGCGATTCCGGTGCCAATGCCGGTCGAGGCGGTGGTGATAATGGTCCCTCAGGGGGGGATTACGCTAAGTGGGCCACGGTTGCAGGCCATGGGCACCCGACAAGTGCAGGGAATGACCCTCCAAGTCTATACCGCTTCGGCCTTGGAAGCCGGAAGCACCTTGAACCTCACTCTAAGCCTGCGGCAAACCCTCCCCTGGCGCCTAAACTTAACCACAGGGAGTGGTCTGGTGCTGGGGCTAACAGCGTTCATCCTGGTAGCCTTGGGTTTGGGGTGGTGGTATTGGCGTCAGACCCGCCTGGTGCAAGCCCCCGAACCGGTTGAGGTAGAGGCCGATGATGCAACGGCCATTCTGGATGCGATTATCGCTCTGGATGATCTTTACCGGGCCGGTGAATTGCCGGAAGAGGCGTATCGTGCACGCCGTGAGGAATTGAAGGCACGACTGCGCGCTTTGCAATCACGGGAAGGGTAGGGGTATGGCGATTATTGAAGTGCGCCACCTTACCAAACGCTTTGGTCCTAAGGTGGTCCTCCGCAACCTGGAATTATCTGTGGAGGAGGGTGAATTCGTTGCACTGCTGGGTCCGAACGGCGCCGGCAAGACCACGCTGTTACGCATTTTAGCCTCTCTTTCCAAACCGACTCTGGGAGAGGTGTGGATTGCCGGTTACCGTTTAAGCGACCAAGCGGCATGGGTGCGGCGGCGTTTGGGGGTAGTTTCTCATCAACCGTTGCTTTACGGTGACTTGAGCGCCGAGGAGAATCTGCGTTTTTATGCCCGTCTCTATGGGTTGAAAAACGTCGAGGCACGTATTCGCGAAATACTGAATCTGGTCGGCCTGTGGGCGCGGCGGCGTGATCTGGTACGCACTTTCTCGCGCGGGATGCAGCAACGGCTGGCTATTGGACGGGCGATCCTGCACGATCCGGAGGTGCTCTTGCTCGATGAACCCCATACCGGATTGGATCAGGAAGCCTGTGACATGCTGGATCACCTTTTACGCCAGATAGCGGCGCTGGGGCGAACGGTGGTCATGACCTCGCACGATCTGGCGCGCGCGGCAGACCTGGCTTCACGCTTTGACGTGCTCAGTGGAGGGCGCATCCAGGCCAGTGCGCGGCGCGAGGATCTGATCGGCGATGCCCTGTTGACGTTCTACCGTCAGGCGTTGAATCCTGACCTCAACACCCTGCCGGAAGGGGCGCGGACATGAAGGTGACGGGAGCGGTGTCGTTCTGGCAGGCAACCCTGGCGGTCTTGTGGAAGGATCTGGCCGCCGAATGGCGCAGCCGCGAGATGCTCTCGGCGATGCTGGTTTTTGCGTTATTGGTGATCTTTATTTTCAATTTTGCCCTCGAATTACAGACGCAACTGC
Organism: uncultured Thermanaerothrix sp.; assembly: GCA_964427505.1. GTDB lineage: Bacteria > Chloroflexota > Anaerolineae > Anaerolineales > Anaerolineaceae > Thermanaerothrix. Next base: position 78,480 of record CAYRUO010000004.1, on the reverse strand, counting down.
GGGCCGGCTTGAGCGCGGGGGTGCTGTGGGTGACGCTGACGTTCGCCGGGACGTTAGGGCTCAACCGCTCGCTGGCCGTGGAAAAGGATCGAGGGTGTTTAGATGGATTATTGCTGGCGCCGGTGGACCGCGTGGCCATTTTTGCCGGCAAAGCGCTGGCCAACTGGGCATTTATGCTGATTGTGGCCGCCATTATGTTGCCGCTTTTCGGGCTCTTCTATAACGCAGGGTTAATTCTGCCCGGCGTCATCTTAGTGGTTATTCTGGGGTCGGAGGGATATGTGGCCGTTGGTACGTTGCTGGCCAGCATGGCCGTTCAGGCCCGCACCCGGGATATCCTGTTGCCCATCTTATTATTCCCGGTGGTCATTCCGGTGGTCGTGGCGGCGGTCAAGGCTACGGGTGGGTATTTACAAGCACTGCCGATAGAGGAAATCCGCCCTTGGCTGAATTTACTTCTTGTTTATGATGTCGTTTTTACCTCAGTGGCATTTATGGTCTTTGATTCTGTTTTGGAGGAATGATTTCTCTGAGGAGGTAAGGATGAACACGACTCCACGGGCATTAGTGGTCATGGACATTATGGCTGGCCTGGCGTTAGCGGTGGCGGCCGGGATGGTCTTCTTCTATGCGCCCTTGGAACGCGTAATGGGAGCGGTTCAAAAAGTATTCTATTTCCACGTAGCGGCGGGATGGATCGGAATGCTGGGCTTTGGGCTGGCCGCTGTCGCAGGTATCGCCTATCTTGTCACCCGCCGTGCGCGTTGGGATGTATTGGGTGTTGCCGCCATCGAGATCGGTCTGGTATTTACCCTGATCAACGTGGTGACGGGGATGATCTGGGCGCGCCCAATTTGGAACACCTGGTGGACCTGGGACCCACGCCTAACGACGGCCACGATCATGGAACTGGTGTATGTTGCTTACCTAATGCTTCGCCAGGGCATTGAAGACCCGGAGCGGCGGGCGCGCTTCAGTGCCGTCTATGCCATCGTGGGTTTTCTTAGTGTACCGTTGACCTTTTTCTCCATCCGCATCTTTCGCACCATTCACCCGGTGGTGTTGGGGGGAGGGGATCCAACGGTAACAGGTGCTTTCAGCATGACGCCGCGCATGACTCAGACGCTGATGGTTAGTCTGGTGGCGTTCTCGCTGTTATTTATCGCTCTGCTCTGGCACCGTGTACGCCTAGGGGAATTGAGCGAGCGGGTGGAGCAACTCCGTCTGAAATTGCAATCCTGAGGAATGTTTTCCATGGATCAACCGGCAAACACAGTGAATTATTTTATTGCAGGATATATCGTCATCTTCGGCGCCATGCTGGCTTACCTGATCAGCCTGATCGTGCGCTGGCGTAATTTGCGCCAGGATGAGAGTCTGTTGACACAACTCGAGGCCGAGCAGAATCGGCCGCGCGCCGATGAATGATCTTTTATAAAGCCACTGGCATCCAACGCAATGGCAAAATCGCCCAAGTTTTACGCGGTCTGGCGCGGGCGTCGGCCAGGGGTGTTCGACTCCTGGGAGGCGTGCCGGGAACAAGTCGAAGGCTTTCCGGGGGCACAGTATCTGGGGTTTGAGACCCGCGAAGCCGCGGAGCAAGCCCTGCTAAGGCCCTACCAGGAAGTGTTGGCAGAGCGCCAAGAAAAGCCGCTTCAACCTCTCACCCGGCCGACCCAGGGGTACTGTGTGGATGCGGCCTATGACGCCGCCCGCCGCCGTTTGGAATATCGCTGTGTTCAGTTGCCCACCCGACGCGAGGTCTTTCATGTCGGGCCGCTCCCGGACGGAAGCAATAATATCGGTGAGTTTCTGGCTATTGTGGATACACTCATGTGGCTGAAAGAGCGCGGAGATACGGCGCCGGTTTATTCGGATTCGCGGGTGGCTATCCTATGGGTGACGCTCAAGCACTGCCGCACCCGCATTTCTCCCCGTCCGGAATATAAAGGCCTTTTCGAGCGCATCCGGCGGGCCGAGCACTGGCTGCAAAATAATACCTTTGCCAATCCTTTGCTCAAGTGGGAGACGGCGTTGTGGGGTGAAAACCCGGCGGATTTTGGGCGCAAGTAACCCGAGTCGTTCGTAATAATGCATCCAACGGGGTTTGGAAATACCCCGTTGGATGCGCTTTAAGAGGTGTGGCTTTATCAAGAAGGAGTTTGGTCAGGAGAGGTCCAATTGGGGGTGCGATCCTACGCGGTTTGGTCTTGGGGAACGCGGGGCAAGCGTGAGGGGATGGCGGCGATTTCCTCTTCGGGGAGAGCCAGGTCTTCCAACTGCCCGTTGAGGTAGGCATGGTAGGCGCTTAGGTCAAAATGCCCATGGCCGGAAAGATTGAACAGGATCACCCGTTTTTCCCCGCTTTCCTTGGCCTTAAGGGCTTCGTCAATTGCCACGCGGATGGCATGGGCCGATTCAGGGGCGGGTAAGATGCCCTCGGTGCGCGTAAAGAGCACCGCGGCGTCAAAAACGGCACGCTGGGGCACGGCCACGGCTTCGATGTAACCTGCATCATAGAGAGCGCACAAGGTCGGCGCCATACCGTGGTAGCGCAGGCCGCCGGCGTGAATGGCCGGCGGGACGAAGGAATGTCCCAATGTGTACATTTTCATCAGGGGGGTCATGCCGGCGGTATCGCCGTAATCGTAAGCATAGATACCCCGGGTTAGAGAGGGTGCCGCGGTAGGCTCGACGGCGATCAGACGGGTGCGCTGTCCGTTGCGCAGGTTTTCGCGTAGGAAGGGGAAGGCAATGCCGGAGAAATTGGAACCACCGCCGATACATCCGATCACCGTGTCCGGATATTCGCCGGCCAGGTCCATCTGTTTCAGGGCTTCTTCACCGATGATGGTTTGGTGCAAGATGACGTGATTAAGCACTGAACCTAGGCTGTATTTCTTTTTGCCTCCGGAGGTTGCTGCCACTTCGACGGCTTCGGAGATGGCGATACCCAAGGAACCGGGGCTCTCGGGATCGGCCGCCAGAATCGCGCGCCCGGCTTGGGTGCGGTCGGTAGGACTGGCAAATACCTGGGCGCCGTAGGTCTCCATCAAGAAGCGGCGGTAAGGTTTCTGCTGGTAAGAGACTTTGACCATGTAGACTTCGAGGTCGAGGTCAAAGAAACGGCAGGCCATGGCCAACGCTGATCCCCATTGCCCGGCGCCGGTCTCGGTGGTGAGCGCCTGAGTCCCTGCCACCTTATTGTAGAAGGCTTGCGCCAGAGCCGTGTTCGTCTTGTGACTTCCAGACGGCGAAACTCCCTCGTATTTGTAGTAAATGTGGGCGGGGGTGCCCAATACTTTTTCTAGACGGCGGGCACGAATTAGAGGGGTGGGGCGGTAGAGTTTATAGGCTTCGCGCACCGGTTCGGGGATCTCAATGTAGCGCTCTTGGCTGACCTCTTGCAGGATGAGGTCCATAGGGAAGAGCACGCTGAGCGCATCGGGGGTTAGGGGTTGACCGGTGGCAGGGTGGAGAGGTGGGCTGAGGGGCACGGGCATGTCGGCCAAAATGTTATACCAGAAGCGGGGCAGGTCATTTTCGCTGAGAATAAAACGGGTTTGTTCGGACATGGTACACCTCCTTTGGGATTTAGAGAACTGTCTTTGGCAATTAATCGAAAAGCGTGCTCGTCTCAACGGGAGACGAACACGCTTTGGTGTCCGCGGTGCCACTCCGATTAGGCGGCTTTGCTAACGAAAAACCCCTGGTGAAAGCACACAGGGGAAAAAGCCAGCCTCACTCATTGCGGGTACGGTGGTTATCCACGATACCCTTTGCCCTGATAACGGTGGCAACTCCGGCTCAGGCTACTGCCCTCATCCTGGAGGGGTTCGCCCTGCAACTCCGAGGTCCATTCGGCAGTGCTGTACGCGCAGGCTCTCACCTTACCCTGCTCTCTGGAGCGCCTTGGCGCTGCTTACTCGTCCTCTTCAGCGTCTTTCGGGTATTTGGTTAGGGCTGATTATACGAGATTCATCCAATTTGTCAATAGCCAGCAGCCGCTATTTTGTCAGCGTATCGGAGGATTCACGGTCGTAGGCCCAATGTGTTTCGTTCGCAATCCGGCTTAATTGCCCTTGGCGCACGCCGTTTTGCCATTCGGCCAAGGTATAAACCAATAGGTCTACTGGAACGGGCAAAGCCGAGGTGTCCCAATGGGCGGCACGCTGTTCGAAGGATTAGTTTGTAGCGCTGATCACAACCAAGACATCAAGATCACTTCCAACCCCCCAATCCCCTCTGGCATAAGAACCAAAGTAACCAATGCGGAGGATGTGCGGATGCGATTTCGCCAGCCACTGAGCCCACGTTTGGAGCGCTTGACGAACGCTCTCGGCATCAGGCCATTTTATGACGGACGAATTCAAGGATTTGGTGGACATAGTCAAGTGCTGGTTCACTTTGTAATAAACCGTAATGCTCAAACGGTGCTCATTCGGGATATCCGTTCGGGTAAGCGGGTAGGGATATAAAAGTTAGCCAACACACGCGCTTTTTCAATCAGGTCGGTTGGAACATTTACGTCGGGAGGTAGTTCAATGAGCAGAGGGGCTACCACATGTCCCCTCGCTTCTTGGCGGTAAAAAAGGTGAAGTGCTCTAATGGCTTTCTCGGCGGCCTGGTGTGCCGCAAAACATGCCCCTTCCTGGCGTCCGGCACGCTTTGAGTCGGTGGCTTATTCTAAGTCGCGTTCGGCCTGTTTCAACCAATCAAGGGAACGATTAGGTATAGGATCCCTGTCCTTTTATTATAAAGCCTAGGATTATCCCTTGCTCCTGGGCTTTGTAATGCGAATAAAATCCTCAAGGTGGGCTGGCTGTCCCTTTCCTTGGGGCAAGGGGGCGTTAAGGTCAACTCTGACGGTAAGGGTGGAATACGTTGGTTATGTGCTGGGGTGTGGTCGTTGAGTGAGCAGGGCAGAAAGTAGGATGATAAACAGGTAAGCCGTAATCGCCAAAAGGATATAGGCAGTGACACGGATGTCTAAAGCCATTAATAGCAGACTGATCACCAACCCGCCCAGCGGAACCGCAATGCAGGAAATGGTAAGGGTTTTGCGCTGGAGGCGCCGGAGACCCCAACAAGCCAGACAGGCAATTGCCCACAAGAATACAATGAGGTAATACATGGTGGCCTCCCTGCTCCCTCTGGCCTGGGCGTTTGAGTTGCGTTGATCCTATTACAGGCCAGGGTCTAACTACATTATATAAGAAATTACGATGAAATACAATAAGAATTATTTATACTACAAAGGTCATCAAAGTACAGATAACGCCCCAAGGGTTAAGACCCTGGGGCGTTGAGTGGGAGCAGAAAGGAAAATAATGGCGGTTCTTTAGAGCGTGTTGCGGTTCATCAAATCCATTTCACGCAATACGTTTAGCCCAATGGCGCCACCTTGCATGACCAGAAATAACCCGATTCCAGTAAAAAGGGGCGTGCTGATATTGGTGATTAGGAATGAGACCGCGGAAGGCTGGCGTAACACTTCCGCCAGACTCAGACTTTGCTGAGAGAGGGTGATTTGTACGTTAACCGCTTGGGCGATTGCATCGGCCAGGAAGGCTACAAGCACGACCCACGAAAAAACACCGAGCAAGGTCGTAATCAGCGTGAGCACTTTGCTACTATACAGCACCGGTTCATTGCTCTCCACAGTTTCGGGTAAATCAGGGGTTGTTTCCACGGTTAGAACTCCTTGGTTTTTAAAGTCTTCCTCGTTACGAGGATAGGCTCATTTTAACACCTAAACTCCCTCTGGCGCAGGAGAAATTTGGCGAGTTTGGTAAAGAGGTGGGGCTGGCGCGATGAAAAGAGAGGGCTTAAAATAAGAGCGCCTTGGTAACCCGATTGGTCACTTAATGACGAATATCCTTTCAAGGAGGGAACCTTGTCTTTTCCCAATCCGTTTTACCGCTGGCGTCCGCATCCCTGGCATGGCTTAGAGATCGGCCCCCAGCCCCCGCAGTTAGTGTATGCCTACATTGAGTTAACACCGTTTGATTTGGTCAAGTATGAGGTTGAAAAGACGACCGGCTATCTAAAGGTAGATCGGCCACAACGCACATCTTCCCAGCCTCCAACGTTGTATGGCTTTATCCCACGTACCTATTGTGGTGCAAGGGTAGGGGCATTGGCTTCAGGTTCTTACCGCGGAGATGGTGACCCGCTGGATATTTGTGTGATCAGCGAACGCCCGATTGCCAAATCGGAGGTGATCCTAACGGCGCGGGTCATCGGGGGAATGCTGATGATTGATAACGGGGATGCGGATGACAAGATCATCGCCGTCCTGGCCAATGATCGCTTCTGGGAGAACGCCCATGATGTCAATGATCTTCCGGATGTTTTGGTAGAACGGCTACGCCATTATTTCAGCACCTATAAACTGGTACCCGGTAAGGAATCCACAACCTTTATTGAGCGCATTTACGATGCGCAGCATGCCATGCGAGTGATCGATGCCGCCATCCAGGATTATATTGACATGTATGGTGGATAATACCGGTGGGTGAGGATCACCCATTTAGCCGCTGGCGCCATGCTTCCAAATCGGCGGCATGGTCTTCTTCGTGTTGTACGACCCATTCATAAACCAGATTGGCCAGGCTTGCTCCCAACCAAGGGAAGTGGGTGGGCGAACTTAGTTCATGGTCGTTAAAAGCATCCAGGCGACGCAGAGTTTGTACTCGTACCCCCTGGAAATCAGCCCATACTTGTTCCCAGGGTCGATCTTTGGCTTGTTCGAACCACTGAGCGTTTTGTTGATCGTTATCGAAGGTTTTCAGGTGCAACGTGGTAGGTTTCATCCCTTGGCGCACCTGATAGAGCAGGGTTACCGTTTGGGCTTCCCACATAGCTAGATGAGCCAACACATCTTTCACCGACCACTTCCCGACGGCGCCGGGCTGGGTTAGTTGATCCAATTCTAACCCTTCAATGGCCCTTAGGAGGCGCTCACGACTATGGTTCAGGGCATGGATGAGGTCGTTCTTATGCATGCGAAGTGCTCCTTTGATCAATCATGCCCGTAAAAAATAGCGGGCTTCAATCTGTTGCCAGGTTTCATTGGGATTGACCAGTAGGAACTGGCCCAGAAGGGGAGTAACCTCCTGAATCCGCTGGGCCATGCGTTGAGCCAGCCGCCGCAGGGAGAAGTGGGCATTGGGAGCGCTGCGAAGGGCAATAAGGTGCCAGGCCTGGCGGAAATTAAGGCGGATAAGAGCGCGGCGACGGAAGGCGTTGGGCACTACATATGCTGCCACATTGGGGTTCCACGCTGCCAGTGCGCGGTAGGTTTGGTCGGCCATGTCCATGACCCGAGTGTAGGAGTCATAAAGACCAGCGACCTCGATGGCGCGGGGGATGGTATAACCCAGGTAGGTACTCAGCGGCTGGGGGCTGAGGGTCATCATACGGTGGCGCTTGAGTTCGAAATACCCCCCCTGATCCAATGTAACCTCAAAGGTGTAACCAACGTGTTCTAACTCCCGAATGGGGGGCGTGAAGCGATCCAAGCTACCCAGGATGCGCTGAAACAGCGTAGTTTTTTCCTCTGCGGAAAGTGTGGCAACTTTTTCACGGGCTTGCTCAAAGGTCAGATGAGAATATCGGAAAAGACAAGCAGTGAGGGCCAATGTCTCGGCCTCTTCATCCCAGGCAATCAAATGACACCAATCGTCGCTCGCGGGAGGGATGCCCTCTGCCTCTTGTGCCAGAAAAGAGGGAAGGGTTTGAAGGTAAGGCACGGCATCAGCATATTTGACCAAGGTGGGCACAACCGTTCGCGCCGCGTCTTTTATCTCAGTGCCCAGCGCTCGCACTTCTTCCAGGGGGTGTGAGAGCATCTTGCGTAATGTGTGTTCCAGCGCGCGGGCGTTGATGGTGGCCCCGACATTGGCTAGCGCGGCGGCGGGAAGATAAAAGCGACAGACATCCACGTATTTTGAGCGGATACGGCGCTCCCAGGCGGCTTCGTCTTCATCAGGTTGACGCGGGTACTCGCTAGCGATCACCTCACGTACCTTGGGGAGGGCTTGAAGATAGTGCTCAAACAGGGTGCGGCAGGTTTCTAGATAGCGTTCTTCGAGCGGATGCCCCGTCAATTCTGGGGGATGAAAGAAATCTTCGGGGTCCCATTTCTGATAGCGGGTAGATTTTTCGGTAAACGAGGCCAGGCGACAGGACTCAAGGGTTTCAATAGCCAGGCGTGAGGCATTTTCTACGGCAATATGAAGAACCGCGTGTTCGGCAACCGAAGCATGCCCGTAACCCACCACCCATTTCTCATGAAAGGCGGCGCTTTTCTCGGCGGTGAGTTCGGCGGCAATATCGCGGAAACTTTGGGGGGAGCGGGAGGTTTTGGCAAAGGTGACGGCAATGGTTTCAGGGGGTAGGGACTGAGGATCCAATAGGTAAACCTGGCGCTCAGGGCACATGATTGAGAATCTCCCGGGCGGTACGAATGTCCTTCTGAATTTGGGCTTTTAGCTCTTCAATACTGGAAAAGCGCTGTTCGGGGCGTAGACGTGCCACAAATTCCAGCGTGATGGTTTGCTGGTAAAGGTCACCGTTGAAATCTAAAATATGGGCTTCGAGAAAGCGATAGTGCAAGGGAGAGGCAAACGTTGGGCGTACCCCCAAATTGGTGACGGCGGCCAGACGTTCCTTGCCTACCCAAGCCCAGGTGGCATAAACGCCGTTAGCAGGAAGAAGTTTTTCAGGCCAGTAGGATAGGTTAGCCGTGGGAAATCCCAGCACCCGCCCTCGCCCATCGCCGCGCACGACGCTACCTTCGATGGCGTACCGACGCCCTAACCATTGATTGGCGGTTTCCAAGTCCCCTAGTTGAATCAAATGGCGGATCTGGCTGGATGAAATCGGTTGCTCTCCGGCCTGAATGGGCTGGGTTAGGATGACCTCGTACCCCAAGGACTGCCCAATGGCTTGCAGTCGTTCGGGATTGCCTTCGCGTCCCCGCCCAAGGGCGAAATCGTATCCGATCACCAGGTAACGTATTCCCAGATGAGGGGCTAATCGGCTCATGAAGTCCTGCGCGCTCAGGCTGGCCATGGCACGATCAAATGTCAGCGTGATCACCCAATCTACACCCAGTTCACCCAGATAGCGCGCGCGTTCCTCCGGGCTGGTCAAGTAACCGGGAAAAGGACCTTTACCCAGAACGACTGTCGGGTGGGGATGAAACGTGACCACAACTGCGGGTTGATGGTTCTGGTGTGCGCCTTCGACCAGAGCGCGGATCAGGGCTTGGTGGCCTTTGTGGACACCGTCAAATGTCCCGATGGTCACCCATGAATCGTGTAACGCCAGCCCATCCAAAGATGTCACGTGGTTCATGCTCTTATCCGTTTAACCTTATAAAAGATCCGTTCAGCAATTGGCGCTCAAAAAAGCGCAGCAACCCCGTTGTGGTGATTGCTGCGTGCCGTGGTTGATGTTAGGTGTTATTCTCTCCACGGAAAGGATCTCCCACTAAGAGAAAAACACCTTCTTAGGTTGCCACTCATTGGTACTTTCATCGTATTCAAGCAAAGCCACCAATTCGCCTTGTTCGTTGATGGCGCGCACCATCTTGCCAATTCCCGGTTGACCGGGAATGCGGTGACCATGCCGGATCAATTCAACCTGCTCGTGATCCAGTTCGACGGCCGGCCAATCGGCCAAGGCTTCGGCGGCAGGGATGAGGTACTGATACCACGTGCCGTTCTCAAAGGCTTCGCGCAGTTTACGCAAAGGCACCGCATCACGTAGGGTGAAACGCCCACTACGGGTGCGGCGCAGGCCCACCAGGTGGGCGCCGCATCCCAGAACCCGACCCAGGTCATTGGCTAATGAACGGATGTAGGTGCCCGATGAGCAGTGAATATCAATCACGGCCTCCGGTGGAGCCCATTCCAGTAGTTCCAGGCTGTAGACTTTGATTTTGCGCGGTTGCAAGTCCACCTCCTCTCCTTCGCGGGCCATTTCGTACGCTCGCCGTCCCTGGACTTTGACCGCAGAATACGGGGGTGGAACCTGCTCGATTTCGCCGACAAATTGCTGTAAGGCTTCTACAAACTGCTCTTCGGTAATATTGACCGGTGATGTGCTAACCACTCGCCCTTCTGAATCGTAGGTATCGGTGGCCTCTCCCAAGCGAATGACAGCCTGATAGCGCTTATCGGAAGCGGAGACATACTCGCTCAAGCGCACCGCCGGTCCGATTAAAACCACCAACACCCCCGAGGCACGAGGGTCAAGTGTACCCGTGTGCCCGGCACGGCGGATGTTTGTCCCCTTACGGATAATTTGCACTACGTCATGAGAGGTCAAACCAACCGGCTTATCAACCACCAGGACACCTGAGATGGCGTTTTTAATATCAAATTGACGGGATCGTTCATTCATGCTTGCTTCCTCTGATCAACCTCTGGCGGAATTGGACTTCATCGCCTGTTGTTCCCACAGGTCTTGCGTGGCTTTGAGTACTGTTTCTTGGACTTCCTCCAAGTTCCCATAAAAATCCGCGCCGGCCGCAGCAGGATGTCCCCCACCTCCAAAGCGGGCTGCCAAAGTTGAGACATCCCAACCGGGTTTCGCGCGCCAACTCACCTTAATACGCCCATCTCCATGCTGGATGAATAGCACCGCAATATCACCATCTTCAATACCCGAGAGAATATCCGTGAGATCTGCGTCATCATTCCCCTGATACCCTGCGGCAATCCGATCGGCCTGGGTAAGTGTGGTCCAGATCAGCCGGCCCTGACGTTTTAGGTTGACCAGTCCGTAACCCCAGAAGCGCGCGGCTTCGAATGAACGATGGATAAGCGCGCGTTTATAGAGTTCAGGGAGGTTGGCCCCTTGTTCCATCAGGTCAGCTGCCAGGCGCAGCGCCTTGGGGGTCATATTGGACGTTCGGAATCCAATTGTATCGGTAATAATGCCAGTTAGCAAGGCGCTGGCGACCTCGGAATTAATGGGCAAATCCCACGCCGGCAGGTGTTCGGCCAGGATGGCAGCGGTGGCTACGGCTTCGGGGTCAATCAAGTTAACCCGTGCGAAACCAGGATTGGTCACATGATGGTCAATGCATATGTCCACTTGGTAGCCGTTCATCGAGGCCGAGATGCGCGGAATATCTGCCGTATCCAGGACGATAAACAGGTCAAACGGCGGCTGAACCTCACGCCGAATTTGGTCACTGCCGGGTAAATGGCGAAAGACCGGTGGCATGCCATCCGGGAGCACCATCTGCACCGTGGCCCCTGCGTGTTGTAACGCTAAGCCCAGACCCAGCAGAGAACCGATCGCATCGCCATCCGGACGAATATGGGTGGTGATCAAGATTCGCTGCGCGCTGTGCAGCATTTGGCGGATGGTAGCATCCAAATCAGCCGGGGTCATGCTGTTTCGTCCGCGTCCTCGCTTTCAGCGGAGGATGAAGAGGATGATGGCGGGACTTCGGAGGCAGTGGTGCTGCTACGTAGAGAGGCCAGCAGGCGTTCGATGCGGTCGGCCCGTTCGGGGGTGGGATCCCAATGGAAGCGCAGGCGAGGGAAGACGCGCAATTCGATGCGCTCGGCTAACAGACGGCGAATGTAGCCGCTGGCGTGGTTAAAGGCTTCCAGAATCTCGGGCGCCCGCTGACTGCCCTCTACGGCTGAAACATAAATATCCGCATAGGCGAATTCCCGATCCACCTTGACACCGGTAATGGTCACGCCGCTTAGGCGCGGATCGCGAATCTCGCCCATCACCAGCATTTCCGAGATTTCTTCTTGAATGCGTTCAGCAATACGTTGTAAGCGTTGAGGTGTTGGCATCGTTCTTTACCCAACTTTCTGTAAATTACAAATTACGCGGCTTTCCGCTCGATAATATAACACTCGATTTCATCACCAACTTGAATGTCATCAAAGCCCTTGAAGCCGGCGCCGCATTCCATACCGGCGCGCACCTCGCGCACATCATCTTTTTCATGTTTGAGGGAGGCAAATTCTCCCTCATAAACGACCTCGCCTTTGCGGCGGATGCGCACGCGAGCGCCGCGGCGAAACTCACCTTGTAGAACACGGCAGCCGGCCACATTGCCAACTTTGGAAATGCGGAACACGGCCAGGACAGTACCTTTGCCGATGATCACTTCTTTTTCCGCCGGCTCCAGCATGCCTTTGAGGGCTTTCTCAATATCCTCGGTCAGGCGGTAAATCACATCATAAAGGCGAATGGAGACGCCTTCGCTTTCTGCCAGCCGTCGTGCGGCATGATCCGCCTGAACGTTAAAGCCCAGGATGATGGCGTGTGAGGCCGAAGCGAGCATGACGTCGCTTTCACTGACATTGCCGGTTTCGGCATGGAGAATATTGATGCGAATCTCACTATCTTTGCTCAAGTCGTTGAGCGAGGAAATAATCGGTTCTAGCGAACCTTGCACATCGGCTTTGATGATTAGACGGAGTTCCTGAGTTTCACCGGCTTGCACCTTGCTGAAGAGGTCTTCCAGCGAGGCTTTAGGCAGAGCCTGGCGCCGCTGTTGACGCTGGAGTAGGCGCTCTTCCACGACTTGGCGCGCTTCACGTTCGTTGGCGTAAACCCGGAAGAGTTCGCCGGCATCGGGAACTTCATTAAGCCCCATGACCTGAACCGGGGTGGAGGGGCCAGCCTTGCGGAGTTTACGCCCGCGGAAATCGAACATGGCGCGGATGCGGCCATAGGCCGTTCCGGCTACAACGATATCCCCAGCCTCAAGTGTCCCGTTATAAACCAATAACGTGGCAACAACCCCGCGGGCGCGATCAATCTTGGCTTCAATGACGGTGCCAAAGACCTGCCCATTGGGGTTGGCTTTGATATCCAGACTATCGCTGACCAACAGGATCGCTTCCAGCAGGTCTTCAATTCCTTGCTTTAATTTGGCCGATACCGGTACAACGATGGTGTTCCCGCCCCATTCATCCGGCACCAATCCCACCTCTGCCAACTGACGCTTGGTGAAATCGGGATTGGCATCAGGACGGTCAATTTTATTGAGGGCAACGATGATCGGCACGCGTGCGGCGCGGGCGTGGGCGATGGCTTCTTTGGTTTGGGGCATTACACCATCGTTAGCGGCGACCACCAAAACGACAATGTCGGCCCCTTGTGCCCCACGTGAACGCATGGCCGTGAAGGCGGCGTGCCCTGGGGTATCCAGGAAGGTGATCAGGCGCCCCTTGTGCTCTACCTGATAGGCGCCAATGTGCTGGGTGATGCCGCCTGCCTCGCCTGCGGCTACATTAGTGTGACGGATGGCATCCAGCAAGGTGGTTTTACCATGATCAACATGGCCTAAAATGGTGACCACCGGTGGACGCGGCTGTAAAAAGCGCGGATCTTCCTTGGCGATTAACTGGCGCCACAGGGGCACCTCACCGGTTTCTTTTTCTTCTTCTACCTCATGTACCTCGGGCTTGGCTTCGAAGCCCAATTCCGAGGCGACAATGGCGGCGGTGTCAAAATCCACCATCTGGTTGATGTTGGCCATGACGCCGTTGTCCATTAAGATGCGAATCACCTGTATCGGGCTGGCCTGCATGCGTTGGGCCAATTCACGCACCGTCAAACTCGCCGGCAATTCGATGGTTTTCGACCCGTTATCGCTCATAGACTTTCCTCTCTTTCTAGTTGGTATCCTGCGGCGGTCGAGCGATCGGGGTGGGCACCGCGGGAGTGGGGAACTACCCGGTCGGCGCCTCTGAATCGCGGGACCCGGTAAGGGCTTGAGAAGTGGCCTCTTCCTCGGGAAGGGTTGCCATAAAGGCCAGCAGGTGCTCCCGGTCAGCGGGGGATATTTCCGTCCGCAGCGCCTGAGCCAGGGCCCCTTTGAGCGCCCGCTCCCAACAGGAACGCTGGTTATGCAGATAAGCCCCGCGCCCCCGCGCCTTGCCGGTTGGATCTACCTTTACCCCTTCAGGTGTCCGCACCAGGCGAATCAGGCTGCGTTTTGGGAGCACCTCCCGGCACCCCACGCAGGTGCGCTGAGGAATATGTTTGGTGCGCCGGGGTTTGGCTTTGGCCACTGCTCACTACCCTCCGTCACTCTTTTCAGAGTTCCCATTCATCCCAATCTTCATCTTCGCGTTTATGTTTCTTGCGAATCACCATCTGATCCCGATCCGGATCATATTCCAACGCCACGGGTTTCTTTTTCTTTTTGGCTTTCTTCTTCCCTTTACCGCGTGTGGTGATCTCTTCTTCCTCTTCCTCATCCTCGTCGAGCACAACTTTGCTGAAAATATCGCTCTTAAGGGTGAAGAGTTGATCGAAGGAAATTTCTTCCTCTGGTTCTTCCTCACTAGCCGCTGTGGCCGCTTCGGCGGTTGCTTCGGCCACAGCCTCAATCTCGGGAATGACCTCGGACTCGGGTGTGCTTACAGGGGCCTCGGCAATGGCAGTTTCCTCGACCTCGGCCTCAACCATAGGGAGCGGCTCGGTCTCGGGTTCGGCAGTGGGTTCAGCCACGGCTTCGGCCTGACGCATTTGCTCTTCTAAGCGTGCCATCAGCTTGTTAATTTCCTGCATGGCACGCGGCCCGATGCCGTTGAGGCGGAAGATCTCCTCAGGGCGCACTTTCATTTGCACTGCCATTTCGCCTACTGTGGTGTAACCGGCCTCTTGTAGGATGTAAGCCACATGCTCGGGCAGGCCGCTATCCAAGATGTTGGTTTCAAAGGCTTCCGGCGGAATTTGGGCTTTGATCTCTGCCAGTTTATCGCTGGCCAGGGTTTTTGCCGCCGTCGCCGGTGCCCCTACACCCGCAATGACGCGGCGCTCAACCCGATCCACAAAGCGGCTTAAGGTGTCGTATTCTTCGGGGGTAAGCGGTCGCCCCTCGGCCTTGCGTGCTAACATATCCGTAATTTGCGGAATCTGATCGGCCAATTGCTCGGCCAGCGCGGCATAAGCCGGGTCTTTTTGCAGTTTGTGGAGCGCATCGGCAGCGGCTTCGGTTAGGCTCTTGATATCAATGCGCCAGCCGGTCAAGCGCGCGGCCAGCCGCGCATTTTGACCGTCGCGACCGATGGCCAGGCTGAGTTGGTCCTCCGGGACCACCACGGTCGCCGTCTTGCCTTGGGGGTTTTTCTCATCCAAGTACACCCCGGTCACCCGTGCCGGGCTGAGGGCTTTGGCGATGAACACCGCCGGATCCGGGTTCCACTCGATGACGTCAATTTTCTCGTCATGGAGTTCGCGCACGATGGCTTGAATGCGCACGCCGCGAATCCCGACACAGGCACCGACCGGATCCACCCCGGGTTGCGTGGCGGAAACGGCGACCTTGGCGCGCTCACCGGGCTCGCGGGCGATAGAACGAATCTCAACAATGCCGTGGTAGATTTCAGGCACCTCAGTCTCTAGCAAGCGGCGCAGGAAGTTCTTATGGGTGCGCGAGAGGATGATCTGAGGTCCGCGCGGTGTATCCTTAACTTCAGCCACCAGTGCGCGCACCCGATCATGCACGCGGAAGCGCTCACCCGGGATCATCTCTTTACGCGGCATAGTGCCCTCGGCGCGCAGTTCCAGCCCGATGGTCAGACCCTGGGGCGTGACCGCTTGAACAATGCCGCTGACGATTTCGCCCAGTTGCTTCTGGTAGTAATCCAGCTGCATTTGGCGTTCGGCATCCCGAATCCGCTGCTGGATAACCTGCCGCGCCGTTTGTGCCGCAACGCGCCCGAAGTCTTTGGGGGTGCTGTCCACAATGATCGTCTGACCGATCTCCACGTTGGGGTCAATCTTGCGCGCTTCTTCCAGCGAGACTTCGGTGTGGGGATCCTGGACCGTCTCCACCACTTCCTTCTCGGCCAAGATGGTGACCTTCCCGGTCTCAATGTCAATTTTGGCTTCAATGTGCTGAGCACCGGAAGCGTTCACGGCTTTGCGGTAGGCTGAGACCATTGCCGATTCCAGCGCCTTGAGAATAACCTCTTTCGGCAGTTGCTTCTCTTCCAGAACCTCATTGAAGGCCAGGGTAAATTCGTTCTTCATGCTTGCTCGCTCTCCCAAAAGTTCACATTACAGGATTAGGGTCAATAGTGACTGTACTATAAGCAGAAAAGTGGGACTGGCCCACTTTTCAGTGCTTGCGCTTTCTGTGGCGGCGTTGACGGTTTACATTTTAACACATCTCCATAGGGGTGACAAGGGCAGAGTTGCTATTTATAATACGAACAGGGGATGGTTTCTGAGAGGAGGGTCGGATGAAAGTCCATTACGTTATTCTAGGTTGTTTGATTGCGGGGATGATTCTGGGGGGATGCCAGCGTACGCCTGTATCCACCCCAACGGCTTCATTATCGGCACCCACTCCGACATCGCCAATGATGCCAACGCCTGCGGCTACTACTCCAATGGTCACACCCACAACGGTGCCCATTCCATCTACGACACCTAGCGCAACGTTGCCTATGCCAACGCCCACAACAGAAGGTTTGTACACCTATGCCGTAGTAGGGGTGGAGCCTGACGAGGGGTTGAGCGTTCATTCTGGACCGGGGGTGAACTACGATGTGGTCGGCACCCTACCTTATGACGCGACCCAGATACGTTTGACCAGCCAGAAAGCCCAGGTGCAAGCCATCTCTTGGGTCGAGATAGAGTGGCTGTCGGAAACGCCGTTACGCGGTTGGGTCAACGGAAACTACTTGACCCAGTATGTGCCGGCAGAGGCGTTTTGTAATGCCGAGACCGCGGGCCTGATTGAACGGTTTGAGCAGGCGATCCGTCAAGCCGATGGACGCCTGTTGGCTACGCTGGTTAGTCCCGTCCATGGGGTGGATATCTGGCTCTGGCGCAGTGGTCGTGCTATCAACTATGATGCGGCACATGCGCGGTGGGTTTTCAGCAGCACCTATGTCCATAATTGGGGCGCCCATCCGGCCAGCGGAGAGGACACGCGCGGGTCGTTCCAGGAAGTTGTTCTACCGGCCTTGCGCGATGCGATCCAAAACCCGCATGAGATCCGCTGTAACGACCGTACCGTTGGCGGCGTGGCGGAGAATTATACCTGGCCGGCGCGTTATCGCAACATCAACGTTTATAAAATTTTCAAACCCGGAACGCCGGGCGTGGATTTGGATTGGCGCATCTGGTTGGTGGGGGTGGAATATGTGGAGGGCAAACCCTACCTTTTTGCGCTGATCCATTTTCAGTGGGAACCATAGTTACCGATTCTTTCACGGAGGAAACACATACATGCCTTCAACGGACTTTCTCTGGTGGCGCGATGGGGTCATTTACCAGATTTACCCCCGTTCGTTTGCGGACAGCAACGGTGACGGTCTGGGAGATTTGCCGGGTATTACGGCGCGCTTGGATTACCTAGCCGATTTGGGCATAGACGCCATCTGGCTTTCACCCATCTACCCCTCCCCAGATGTGGATTTTGGTTATGATGTCGCCGATTATTTAGCCATTGATCCCCGCTTTGGGAGTCTGGAAGATTTTGACCACTTCGTGGCCGAGGCACATCGCCGTGGCATTCGGGTTATTTTGGATCTTGTGCTCAACCATACCTCGGATCAACACCCCTGGTTCCGGGAATCGCGAAAATCCCGCGACAATCCCTACGCCGATTGGTATTTATGGCGCGATCCGCGTCCCGGGGGCGGACCGCCTAACAATTGGGCTTCTGTCTTTGGGGGTAAGGGATGGGAATATGAGCCCCAACGCGGGCAGTATTACTTTCATATGTTCTACAAAGAACAACCCGATCTAAACTGGCGACATCCGGCAGTACGCCAGGCGATGCTAGATGTCTTTCGTTTTTGGCTTGACCGCGGAGTGGACGGCTTTCGCCTGGATGTGTTCAACGTGTATTTCAAGCATCCTGATTTTCCGGATAACCCGCCTCGCCTCGGATTGCGTGCTTTTGATCGCCAACATCATATTTATGACATTGACCAACCGGAAATGATTCCTCTGTTGCGTGAGATACGCCAGATTTTAGATGCCTACCCTGAGCGGTATGCAGTGGGAGAAACGTTTCTGAGCACACCCCAAAAGGCGGCGCGCTATTGTGCCCCTGGTTTATTGCACGCGACCTTTGACTTTACATTTCTTCATTCCCCCTGGCGCCCGGAACGCTTTCTGCGCGCGATCCAGGATTGGGAGCAAGCCCTTGGAGACGAATCCTGGCCAACCTACGTGCTCAACAATCATGATAATCCTCGCGCCGCTACCCGCTACGGGCGCGGCGAAGATGATTCACGTCTCAAAGTAGCGGCAACGCTGTTGTTAACCCTGCGGGGTACGCCGTTCATGTATTATGGGGAAGAGATTGGTATGCGCGATATTCGGGTTTCGCGTGCGGAAATTAAGGATCCCATTGGGAAGCGTTACTGGCCGTTTTACAAAGGGCGCGATGGTTGTCGCTCGCCCATGCAGTGGGATGCTTCGCCTCATGCGGGTTTCACCACCGGCCAGCCATGGCTTCCGGTTCATCCCAATTATCGCCACCGCAATGTGGAAGCCCAACTCCAGGATGAGCAGTCATTATTGAATTTCTATCGGCGTCTGCTGCGCATAAGAAAGGAAAAATCGGCATTACGGCGTGGTCTTTTCCAGCCACTCACCTTCGAGCCGCGCCGTTTATTGGCCTATCTGCGTCAGGATGAGCATCAGACCATTCTGGTAGCGCTTAATTTCAGTTCGCGCCCGGTGCGTTTGGCCATGGGCAGAACGCTGAGCGCTGTGCGCTGGCGGCCGCTCATCTCAACGCAGGGCGAGCCGCTCATGCCGCGGGATGGCTTCCTCACTCTGCGCGGTGAAGAAGCGGTGATCCTGGAACGCGAGGCTTAGGGCGCTCTTCAGGTGGCCGTTAGCAGGGGGGCCGCCTTACTCGCTGTCTAAATCGGCTTCGCGCTCGCCCAGCGGTTCCAAATCAAATGGCACCCCGACCTGCTCGCCCCCTTCTCGGAGGGATTTAACGACCTCCACCAGCAGGGGTACACCTTCGCGGGCGTGCTTTTCGGCGTTTTCAAACTCTTTTTCGCCGTGGATATAGATGCGCTCTTCTCCCTCGGCTTTAGGGGAGTCTTTGATCATGCGGATCAGGCGATCCATGTCGGCTTTGAATTCGTCTACCGGGCGCAGTGCGTCCACACGAATGGCGGCAAAGAAATGTCCCACGTTGGCGGCTTGCCCCTCGCCCGGGCGGGCCACGTCAATGCTGTAAGCCGCGCCTGAGAGCACGCCGGAGAGGATGTCTACCACCATGGCCAAGCCGTACCCCTTATAGCCGCGCATGAGCGCCGTGCCGCCCAGGGGGAGCAAGGCACCGCCTTGCAGCACGGCTTTGGGATCGGTAGTCACATGGCCCTTGGCATCAATCCCCCAGCCTGCGGGGATGGGTAAGCCGGCTTTGTCGTAAACGGTAATCTTGCCGATGGGGACGATGCTGGTAGCCATGTCCAGGACAAAGGGGCGTTCCTGGCCGGCAGGCACGGCTACGGCGATGGGGTTGGTGCCCAGCATCGCCTTGCGCCCATAGGTGGGGGCTACCAGCGGCTGAGAATTGGTCAGGCTGATCCCGATCATATCATGCGCAAGGGCCATCATGGCGTAGTAGCCGGCAATGCCGTAGTGGTTGCTGTTGCGCACCGTGACCATCGCCATTCCCACGTCACGTGCCTTCTCAATGCAGCGTTGCATAGCGCGGTAGGCAACCACTTGCCCTAAACCCTGTCCGCCATCCAGTAGCAACGTGGCGGGTGATTCACGCACCACGCGCAAAGGGGAGCGAACGTCAATCAGGCCTTTGCGAATCCGGTTGCCGTAATATGTGTGAAGACGGATGATGCCGTGTGAGGCCACGCCGCGCAGGTCGGCGGCCAACAGCACGTCAGCAGCAATTTGGGCGTCCTCGGAAGGGACGCCCAAATGGATGAAAAAGCGTTCCATATAGTGTTTTAGCGCCTCAGCCTGAAAAAGCATTACCCGTGGCATGGACAACCTCCAGAAGAAACTACGGTTAAATATCCAGATTCTTGACCAGCCGCGCATGGGTCTGGATGAAACGCGTTCGAGGGGGGACTGCCTCACCCATCAGCATGTCAAAGGTACGGTCGGCAGCCGCAGCATCCTCGATTGTTACCATCATCAGGGTGCGGTTTTGGGGGTTCATGGTGGTTTCCCACAATTGCTGAGGGTTCATCTCGCCCAAGCCCTTGTAGCGCTGGATCGAAGCCTTCTCTGCCGGAATCCCCAGTTCTTTGAGAATCTGTTCCTTCTGGGCTTCGGTATAGGCATAGCGGACAATGTCCTTATAGGCAATGCGATAAAGTGGGGGCTGGGCAATGAAGAGATGACCGTTCTCGATGAGGGGTTGCATATAGCGGAAGAAAAAGGTCAGCAGTAAGGTGCGAATATGGCTGCCGTCCACATCGGCATCGGTCATGACGATGACACGCCCGTAGCGCAGGTTATTCAGGTCAAATGACTCGCCGATCCCGGTACCTAAGGCTGAAACCAGGGCTTTGACTTCGTTGTTCGAAAGGATTTTGTCCAGGCGGGCGCGTTCGGTGTTGAGGATTTTGCCCCGCAGGGGCAGGATGGCCTGAAAATGACGATCTCGTCCCTGTTTGGCCGAACCACCTGCACTGTCCCCCTCAACGATGAAGAGTTCGGTTTTTTGCGGATCGCGCTCCGAGCAATCGGCCAGTTTGCCGGGCAAGGTCAGGCTTTCCAGTGCCGATTTGCGGATAACCAAGTCGCGCGCTTTGCGTGCTGCGTCGCGAGCGCGGGCGGAGGTCAGACACTTTTGGATAATAGCCTTGGCAGCGGTCGGGTTTTCTTCTAGGAAGGTCGCCAGTGCCTCACCCACGACCTGCTGGACATAGGTCTGTACCTCGGGATTCATCAGTTTGACCTTAGTCTGGCTCTCAAACTGCGGATCGGGGTGCTTGATGCTGACGATGGCGGTCATACCCTCGCGCGTATCATCCCCGGTGAAGTTGGGGTCGGAGTCTTTGAGCAGGCCGTTGCGGCGCGCATAATCGTTGAGGACGCGGGTGACGGCAGTGCGCAATCCGGTGAGGTGCGTGCCGCCGTCAATCGTGTTAATCGTGTTGGCGAAGGAATACACCGATTCGGCGTAGGCATCGGTATATTGGATGGCGACCTCAATGCCGATATTCTCGACCTCTTTCTCAACGTAGAAGACGGGATGAAGTACCTCACGATTGCGGTTGAGGTAACGCACAAACGAGATAATCCCGCCTTCAAAATAAAAGGTCATCTCGCGTTGGGTGCGTTCATCCACCAGCCGGATTTCCACCTTACGGGTGACGAAAGCCATTTCGCGGAAGCGCTGTACCAGCGTCTCGAACTTGTAATCTACATCCCCTTTGAAAATTTCGCGGTCAAACTTGAACGTGGTAATGGTGCCGGTGTCTTCGGGAGCACAGGTACCGATCACCTTAACCGGTTCCTGTGGAATGCCACGCTCATAGCGCTGGAAGTGGATTTTGCCCTCGCGCTTGACCCGAACTTCACACCATTCTGAGAGGGCATTGACGGCAGAGACACCCACACCATGCAAGCCGCCGGAGACCTTATAACTGGTGTGGCCGAATTTACCGCCCGCATGCAGGGTGGTCATCACCACTTCCAGAGCCGATTTTTTCTTTTCGGGGTGGATATCCACCGGAATGCCGCGCCCGTTATCTTCCACGGTGACGCTGCTATCGGGATGGATGGTCACCACAATGCGGTTGCAAGCCCCTGCCAGGGCTTCGTCAATCGAGTTATCCACCACTTCGTACACGAGGTGGTGTAATGCCTTCAAATCGGTACCGCCAACGTACATTCCCGGGCGGCGGCGTACCGCTTCAAGCCCTTCTAGAACCTGAATATCTTTTGCACCGTAACTTGTCGTTGCACTCATTTGTGCCACGCTTACCTCCAAATACCTTGTAACGTCATTTGCTTTCGGCAGTCATTTTGGCTGCCGTGCGTTGAACTAAAAATTGCATCCACTGAATGCCACCGCGATAGTAAACGAAACTGGCGGCCAGAATGGCAGAGTAGATAAACGCATGCCCGAGGATACCCACCAGGGTTAACCATGAATCGGGTGGGGCGGACCGCCATAATAAATCCAGACCTTGCCCCATGGTTAACGCTACGAAGATAAACAGGGGCAATCGGGGTAAAAACGGGTGAACCAAGAGCATGCTTTTGAGGGCGGCCTGGATCGGATTGAGATTTAAGGTGAATATCCCATGGGGGGTGAAAATCAATGGAAACAAAACTATGAAAAAGAGCATGGTGACCACGAAGAAGGCAATGTTTCCTGCGCCGGGTAACAACCATAAAACGAACCCCAAGATCAGCAGGCCCGGTACGCTTAAAATGACCAGGATAAGATAAAACAGAACGCAGAATAACAGTGCCGAGGGCATTTGGCGGGTAAAGAACAGTTGCCAGTTGAGGCGGTTATCCTCGGTTGTAGCACTTGCCAACAAGGCAAAATAAAGACAGCCCAGGGTGAAACCCACTATCAGCAACCCTATGCTTATCCCGAATAGTGCCCCCATGCTGGTAATTTGCACGTTGGGGGCGGTTCCTAAGGGATGGGCGGCATCCGAAAAACCGGTAAGCAAACTGGGCACCCCGATGGGAAAGGTCTTGAGCAAACCCAGCAGGTTAATCTCTTTGAGCAGGGGCTGCCATAGATCGTTGAAGGATGTCGGTGCCGCGGGCGTGCCGGATCGCTCCAGCAGGGCGGCCATTGCCTGGATATAGGGAGTGAACAGTTGCTCGATGCGCAAACGGGGCGCGAACCACAACACTAAATCCACCCCCAACGGCAGCAGGATTAAATAGAGATGCCCTGCCACGGCGTTGAACCCGGCAATAAAAGCCGCCATAATGCCTGGCGGTTGTTCGCGCACCGATTCATGCAGACCAGCCATACGTGTTACATTTTACCACAGGCCTTATGCCAACCTTATTGAAAGAATCGTTCCATTGTTTCATGCTGGTGATCGTGTCGTCGGGCTAAAAAATATCTAAATCATTCCCAACATCATATCAGTACTCTTTGCATTATTCTTACCTGATCGCCATAGATTTTTATCTCTTTAGATGCCGAGCCCTATGGCAGTGCCGCGAATGGGAGTGAGATGGCTCATAAGCGGATATGATATAATTTGCCCAACGCATCTATGAAACGCTTCATCGGATTATTGCTTTTAACCGGGCTTTCGATCCTCTTGATGGCGGCGGTTTGGCCGTCCTCATCGGCACAGCCCTTGACGCAGGTGAGTTATGCCACCCCGACCGCTTTGCCGGATGGTCGGATTCTCTATATCGTTCAACCTCAAGATACCTGCATTCGTATTTCGTTGCTCACCGGCATTTCCATTGATGAACTCCGTTTGTTGAACGGTCTGGATGCAAATTGCACCTTGCGTGAAGGGCAAAGCCTTTTGTTAGGCACGGTAGCCCCAACGCCCACTCCCTTTGGCCCTACTGCGACCCCCACGCCAATTCTGCCTTCTCCTACTCCCTTTCAGGGGAACGGCCGTATCTGTGTATTTTTGTTCAACGATGTTAATGGCAATGCGCTGGTAGAGGATGGCGAGGAAGGCATTGCCGGCGGGGCGATCAGTATTACCGACCGCGTGGGTAAGATTTCTCGCGAGGGAACGAGCCAGGGTGGAACGGACCCAGTATGCTTTAATGACCTGCCCGAGGGAGATTACAACATCAGCGTTGCGGTCCCTGAAGGGTATAACCCCACCACGCGCATGAATTACGCGCTGACCTTGCGCGCTGGTGATACGACTACGCTGGACTTTGGCGCCCAACTCAGCGCCCGTGCCCAGCCCGGCGAGGTGGCAGAAACCCCACGTTCTCCGTTGTTAGCCATCTTGGGTGTTATCTTATTGCTTTTCGGGATTGGGTTGGGCGTATATGCCCGCCTCTTGCTGCGCCGCTGAGCGTTCATCGCATAATCCGCGTTCATCCGGCTGAGTGGCGAGGTCTTCTGGCGTGACCTGCGCCAAGAAATTCCAGAAGGCTTCTTGCGCACTGCCCAGAGGGTGCAGGCGGTAGCGGCAGAAGAAAATTTCCTCGATCAACGCCATATCACGTACCCGAACGGTGGCAACTTTTCCTTTGCCAACCTGCTCAACGGCAGATTGGGGTACAAATCCGGCTCCGATGCCTCGCTGCACGGCAATGACAATGGCCTCTGAGTTTCCTAACGTCAGAACGATGCGCAGGTCATGTACATGCAGGCCGTGCTTGGCCAGGGCGTTGCGAACGACGCGAAAGGTGCCAGCGCTTTCCTCACGCATGACAAAGCATTCGCGCGTCAGATCCTGGGGTGAGATTTCGCCCTGAGCGGCCCAGGGATGGTCAAGGGGGACGATCAGCACCACTGGCTCGCGGTAAAAGGGCCGAAATTCGATGTGCCGATCAAATTCGTCAAAACTGCTGGAGAAAGCGAAATCCACATCCCCTTTACGCAGCATTTCCAACGCCAGCGCGCGTGGGGTTACATGAACGGTGGCCTGTACCCGTGGGTGTTGGGTCATGAAGCGGGCCAGGATAAGCGGGAGCAAATATTTGCCCGGCGTGGTGCTGCAGCCAATGGTCAAGTGCCCGATGACCTCGCCGCGCAAACTCTGCATCAGTTCCTCGGCCCGCGAGTTCACCAGCAGGATTTGCCGTGCCAGGGGCATTAAAGCCATGCCCGCTTCGCTGAGGGCCATCTTGCGCCCTTTACGGATAAACAAACTAACCCCCAACTGGCTTTCCAGCTGGTGGATATGTTGGGTAATCGAGGGTTGAGAAAGGCCAAGTTTCTCGGCGGCGCGGGAGAAGTTCAGCGTTTCGGCAGCGGTCAGGAAAACTTGTAGTTGATAGGGGTTGAGCATCGTTTACCCTTTCTCGCAATGAGTTGTGATAAGTTTTTCTAATTATAAGCCATAATCAAATTGTTTCAGTATTTGTGATAAAAGGCACTAATGATTTTAGTGTCAACTCCGTAAAATGAAGGGGAGATTAAAGGGTTTCGTACTCTTCAGGAGAGGGAACATGAGACAGACTCTAACGTTGATCGTTGCGCTTGGGATAGGGATATTGCTGGGAGCCTGTACTGCTCAGGTTAACCCTGTACCCACCGCAGTACCCACACCGACTCTTCCCGCGGCGGTCTTTACCCCTCAGAGTTCAGTGGATTACTGTGTGTCGTGTCATACCGACAAGGATGCCCTCATACAGACCGCTAAGCCTGAAGAAAAAGCGCCCAGCGAGTCTGAAGGGGTAGGTTGAGGGGGGGATGTGGCTCCGTTGGAGCCTTGGGAGAAAGTTCTGGTCAGCGCGGATTTTCTTAATACCATCCATGGACGAGCTGGGTGTATCGCCTGCCATGGCGGACAGCAGTCGCCGGATAAGGACACGGCGCACAGCGGTTTGATCGCCGATCCCAGCCAGGATGCCAACCGTATTTGTGGCGCCTGCCATGGGGAAATCGTGGATGGCTTCCCCAACAGTTTGCATGCCTCTTTGCAGGGTTATCAGACGATTGTCTATTCTCGCAGTGTGCCTGAGAATCACCCTGCTCTTCAGACTGCCATGCAGAATCACTGCTCGTCCTGCCATACGACGTGTGGTGATTGTCATATCAGCCAGCCCAAATCCGTGGGCGGTGGATTACTCAACGGGCACCAGGTTGAGAAGACGCCCCCGATGACGCGTACCTGCACGGCGTGTCACGGCACTCGCGTGGGTGCAGAATATTTGGGCAAGCACGAGGGCATCCCCGGCGATGTTCACTTCCGCGAAGGACGCATGAACTGCATGGCATGTCATTCGGGGAGTGACTTGCACACCGCCGAGGGAGACGCTGCCAAACACCGCTACTGGGGTAAACAACAACCGGCATGTAAGGATTGCCATGCTCAGGTAGGCCGGGCAGATGATCCCATTTCCCAACACACCATTCACGGCGACAAAGTGGCCTGCCAGGTTTGTCACGCTGTGGAGTACACGAGTTGCGATGGGTGCCACGTGGCGATTAGCGATAAAACGGGAAATCCGTTCTTCAAGACCGAGGCCACTTACCTTTCCTTCATGATTGGGCGCAACCCCTGGCCTAGCCGTGAACGGCCTTATGAGTATGTCCTTCTACGCCACGTACCGATTGCGCCGACCAGTTTTGAGTATTACGGCCAAGACCTCTTGCCTAACTACAACCTGTTACCGACCTGGACCTACACCACACCGCACAATATTCAACGCCAAACGCCACAGAACCGTTCTTGTAACTCATGCCATGGAAATACGGCGCTCTTTTTGACCCCTGATAAAGTCAAACCCGAAGAATTGGAGGCCAATCGCAACGTTATTGTTGAAGAAATACCCGCCATACTGCCTTTTATCAAATAAATCTATGACAAATGGAGGATCTTAACCATGGTTCGTAAGGTTTCTACACCCCTCATTTTGTTGGTTGTGCTCAGCCTGGTGCTCAGTGCTTGTGCGCCTGCCACACCTGCCGTCACTCCGACCCTTGAGCCGACGGTAGCGCCCACTCAGGAACCAACCCCGCTTCCTAGCCCCACGGTCGAGGTTAAGCCGGATGTAACGGCATTATGGACACAATTGATTGCCGACCTGCCGGCAGAAAAAGGATTTGGTACGGTTAGCGCGGTCAAATTGAACGAGGAATTGGCCGAGAAGCCGCTCTTCCTGCTTGACGTGCGCGAGGCGGCTGAGATCGAGAAGGATGGCTACATCGAGGGGGCCGTGCATATCCCCGTGCGCGAAGTGCTGAAGAACCTGGATAAGTTGCCCGCACCCGATCAGCCCATTGTTATCTACTGCGCGTCTGGGCATCGTGGGGCACTGGTTCTCTCCGCGCTTAAACTGTTGGGCTACACTAACGTCCGCAACCTGGGAGGTGGTCTGGGGGCTTGGAAGAAAGCCAATTTACCGGTAGTAACCGGCTCGATGCCCCCTGCGCCTCAGGCCGGGAAGGCGCCGGAAATTAAAGATCAAGCCCTGTACAATGTGCTGAATGACTTCCTGAGTAACTTGCCCGAGGGTTTCTACACCGTCAAGGCGGATAAACTCAACGCCGATATGGTTGAGGGCAAGAAGTTGGTCTTGATTGACGTACGCACACCCAAAGAGGTTGAAACCGAAGGGTACATCGCGGGGGCGATTCAATTGCCCTTTAGTGAGTTCATGAGCCACCTCAATGAACTGCCCACCGACACACCACTGGTGATTTACTGTGCTTCGGGGCACCGAGGCGCCATTATCATGATGGGGTTGCGCTTGCTGGGTTATGAGGCCGTCAATCTTGCCGGCGGACTGAACGCTTGGAAAGCGGCGCAATTGCCTGTCGAAGGCGCGGTGGATTGGAACGCGACCTGGAAGGATTTTCTGACCAACCTGCCTAAAGATTTCTATGCCATCTCCGCGGCCGATCTGAATGCGGCTCTGGCTGACAAGCCGCCCTTCTTGCTGGATGTGCGCGAAACCGCAGAACTGGAGAAGGATGGCTACATCGAGGGTGCGATTCACATTCCTGTGCGTGAGGTTTTGAAGAATCTGGACAAACTCCCTGCTCAGGATCAGCCGATTGTCATTTACTGTGCTTCGGGTCATCGCGGTGCGCTGGTCATGGCGGCACTGCGCCTATTGGGTTATACCGATGTGCGCAACCTGGGTGGCGGCTTGAACGCCTGGAAGAAGGCCAATTTGCCGGTGGTCACCGGAAATTTGCCCGTAGCGCCGGCCGCAGGTACGGCCCCGGAGATCAAGAATCAGGCGCTCTTCAAAGGATTGGATGACTTTCTGAGCAACTTGCCGGAAAACTTCTACACTATCAAGGCGCCCGATCTACAAGCAGCGCTGGGTGAAGCGAATAAGCCTTTTGTCTTGGATGTGCGCACCGCAGATGAATTGAAAGCCGATGGCTATATTGAAGGCTCTGTGCACATTCCGGTCAACGAGCTCTTCGCCCGCTTAGGCGAATTGCCGCAGGATAAGAGTACGCCGATGGTGGTAGTGTGCAAATCCGGTCATCGCGGCGCCCTAGCCATGATGGCACTGCGGATGATTGGGTACTCAAATGTCAGCAACCTCGCCGGTGGGCTGAACGCCTGGATCGCTGCTCAATTACCTGTCGTAAAGTAGTACAGACGTGGTGAGAAAAATCGGGTGGGGTCATCTCCACCCGATTTTTTTATCGTCCAGCAGAGGGTGGGAGACTATTCAATAACTTACGCAACGCCAATTCATAATCGGCCTTGTTGGGGGGATTGAGGGCAATGATCTCACGCACGATGCGCACCGCCTGCTGGGTTTCGCCGAGTTCAATGTAGGCATCGGCAACAGCGTCAAGTTCAGCCACGGCGTGATCTACCTGCTGAATCTGACGGTAAAGTTGCGCGAGGCGATAGCGCAAAAGCAGCTTTTTGGTCGGATATTCGAGGATTAAATCCTGCAGGAATTGGATGGCATCCTCAATGCGATTAGCGCTGATGAGAAAATGGATATAGTTGTCTATTTCATTGAGGGCAGCGGCATTTTCTTCGAGTTGGAAGTAGAGATCCACAATCTTTGTGCGTAAATCACGGTCGTCAGGTTTCAGCGCGCGCATTTGTTCATAGGTGTTCACCGCCTGACGCCAATCCAGGCGCTGTTGGTCAAGATCGGCGACTTTACCCAGGATGAGCAGTGCCCAACGCCGGTAATCACGCGATTGCTGCGCAATACGGAGGGCTTCCAAATATGTCTGGCGGGCAAGATCAAGTTCCGCCAGGTGATAGTGCATATCGGCCAGCGCCATGGTTTCCTGGACGGCCTCATCGGTGCGTCCTTGGTGCAGTAAAAGTTCGATGAGGTAATGACGGATCGAAAGTTCCATGGGGGCCATCTGCACACTGCGCTGAAGCAAGTTCACCGCCTGACCCGTTTCACCCCGCAAGTGGTATAACCGCGCTACCAGACGATATTTGTTTACGGCTTCCTGTGTCATGCCCTTTTGCATCATCAGGTCGCCGATTTGGACATGTAAGGGGAGGTAGGTGGGTGCAAAACTTAACGCGCGGAAGGCTTCTTCCATAGCCGAGTAGAGTTTGTGTTGAGCCGCCAGGCGACGCACGTGTTCTAGGGCTTCGATGACTTGTGTGCTACGGGTTTCGAGCAGCATTTCGGCGAGTGGGGGGGGAGAGGTGGCTTCAGGCGTTTGTTGTTGTAATTGCTGGCGGGCTTTTTGGAGTAACTCGCGCCAGCCAGGTTGCGCCAATTGGCGTTCAATGGCCTCGCCGAGCGACTTAAGTTTTTGGGCGTCTTTTTCGCTACGCTGAGCCTCGATGATGGACTCGTAGGTTTGGTTCAGGGCATCTACTTGAACGGGGGGGACGGTTTGGGCATCGGCCAAACGCAGTGCTTGCAAGTAAGCCACGGCGGCTTCATTCAGGTTGCCCAGTTTAGAAGCCACCCGTCCGATCAAGAGGAAGGCCGCTAGGGCGAAATCGGGGTGAGCCGCGGCACGATAGAGGTATTGTAGAGCGCGGGCGGGGTCGCGTTCGGCCAGCAATAACCCCAAGTTATACGAGAGGGCTGGGTGCACCAGCCCAATCTTTTCCGCCCGCTCTAATTCCTGCAAGGCTTGGGCATCATCGCCGTGCGTTTGGGATTCGATGGCCTGATTAAGATGAAGTAGCAACCGTGTCAGATCGGCCTGATTGGTGGGAAGCACCGTCCCACTGCCACGGGCTAGGGCGCTCAGACCCCGTCGTGGTGAAGAGGTTGGGGTGGAGGCAGCTGCATGTTCGGCTTGATCGAACAATAGGGTTGCCAATTGGATCAATGCCTGTTGACGCGCTTCGCTAATTGGATCTAAAGGCGCGCGTTCTTCATCCTCGGTATCGGCTTGCAGAATCTCGGCCAGGCGCACCGGCCCGGTACCACCACGGGGACGAGCGGGTTTGGGTAACGGCGTGCCATTGCGCAGGGCTTGAAGGGCTTGTGTGGCTTCGGCACTACCAGGAAGTAGTTCTAAGGCGTGCTGCACAGTTTGAATCGCCTTGGTCACCTCATTGGTCTGCTGCAAGATGCTGGCCATTGCCAGGTAGGCTTCTACGGCTTCTGCCTTGCGCCCCAGACGCTCGTAAATAAGCGCCAGGCGACTGTACGCGGTCAGGTTTTCGGGTTGCAGGCTGAGGACGCGGATCAGGCTGGTGATGGTTTTTTCAACATCGCGGTTTTTAAGATAGAGATCTGCCGCCTGCAGACCCAGCCGTACGGCCTCTTTGAGTCGTCCCAGGCGTTCGTAGATGCGGGCCATTTTTTCGTAGGCCAGCGGCTCTTCGGGTTGAAGCGTGGCCAGGCGCTGGTAAATGACAAGGGCTTCGTCGAATTGCTGTGATTCGAAAAGGGCTAACCCCAGGTTGCTGAGCGCCTGCGGATCTTCGGGGAATTCTTCCAACGCACGGCGGTAGTGCTGGGCGGCTAGTTCCCAGTTCTGGTCCCAGGCGGCTGAATGCCCTTCGTTCATTTCGTGGTGATAAAGTTCGCGATTCCCGGCCACATTTCCCTCGTTCTCGGCTAGTGATTAATGGATTCAACTTATGTTTTCGAACGGTTCCATTTCGCCCCAGTTCAGGCCCCAGCGCGCCTCAGTGAGAAGGGGTACCACTAATGTATAGGCATTTTCCATCACGTTTTTCACCACGCGCGCGGTGCTCTCTTTCTCTTCGGCAGGACATTCTAACACCAATTCATCATGCACCTGTAACAGCAGACGGGCAGACAGTCCGGCGTCTTCTAGGGCTGCCGGCAGGCGCACCATGGCAATTTTCATAATATCGGCGGCTGTTCCCTGGATGGGGGCATTGATGGCTTCACGTTCTTCACGCTGACGGACGGCAGGGTTGGGGGGATTCTTAAGGTTGGGGAAGTAGCGCCGCCGTCCCAACAGTGTTTCAACATAACCCTGGCGGGCGGCCAGTGCCCGCGTATTCTCGATATAGTCTTTGACCCGAGGAAACTGGCGGAAGTATGCTTGCACAAAATTTTCGGCTTCGGCCAGGGTGAGGTCAGTGGTGCGGGTCAAACCATAAGGACTCATGCCGTAAATCAGACCAAAGTTAATCGCTTTGGCATGGCGGCGTTGTTCTTTGGTCACTTGATCCAACGGCACACCATAAATCGCGGCGGCAGTGGCGGCGTGAATGTCCTGTCCGGCCAGAAAGGCGTTGATCATGGCCTCATCGCCGGAAATGTGGGCGACAATGCGTAGTTCAATTTGTGAATAATCCACCGAGATGAGCACTTTACCGGGCGCAGCAATAAAAGCCCGCCGCACCAGCCGCCCGGTTTCGGTACGTGCAGGGATGTTCTGCAGGTTGGGATCCGATGAAGCCAGACGCCCGGTGACCGAGCCCGTCTGATTGAAGGATGTGTGCACACGACCGGTTTTCGGGTTGACCTGCTCGGGCAGTGCATCCACATAGGTGGATTTGAGCTTGGCCAACTCGCGGTATTCCAGGATCATTTCGATGATCGGGTGAGCCGAACGCATCTCTTCGAGCACTTCGGCGGAGGTTGAGTAGTGGCCGCTACTGGTGCGTTTGCGCCGATCGGGTGGCTCTAGGCGCAGAGTTTCAAAGAGCGCCCGTGAAAGTTGCTGGGTGGAGTTAAGATTGAAGGGATAACCGACGATGTCAAAAATCTGAGTTTCGATCTCAGCCATTCGCTGTTGCAATTCTCGCGACATCTGGCGCAGGAAAGGCACATCCAGCGCAATACCGGCCTGCTCCATGCGTGCCAATACCGGCACCAGTGGCATTTCAATGTCTTCAAACAAGTGCAAGGCATTGACCTCTTTCAGGCGTGATTCGAGCAATGGCTTCAGACGCAGGCAAATTTCGGCATCTGCAGCGGCGTAAGGGGCCGCCATTTCCACGGGAACTTCAGCCATGGAACGCTGCTTCTTGCCCTTGCCGATTAGTTCTTCGATGTGGGTCATTTGAATTCCCAGATAGGATTCGGCCAACCCCTTGAGATTGAAGTTGTATCCTTCGGGGTTGAGTAGCCAGGCCGCAATCATCGTATCAAACCGCAGCGGGGAGACCCACAAACCGTGCTCGGCCAGCACCAGCACATCGTATTTCATGTTGTGCCCCACTTTGGGCTTGTGAGGGTGTTCTAGGTAGGGGCGAAGGCGTTCGCGCACCAGTTCCCAGGGCAGTTGATGCTCGCCACCGAGGTGACCCAGAGGAATATAGTAGCCTTCACCGGGTTCCATGGCCAAGGAAATCCCCACCAATTCGGCGCGCAGTGGGTCTAAATGCGTGGTTTCGGTGTCAAAGGCAATCTCTGTAGCCTGTTCCAGACGTGCGCAGAGGGCATCGAGTGCGGATGGGGTATCTACAATGTGATAACGCGTCTCAGGTGCGGCGGGGGTGCCAATCTGGGTAAGGGGCAGGCCAAAGAGCGAGAGTTGCGCAGTGGCCGGGGGCGTTTTCTGTTGGAGGGCTTTGAGCCTTGGGATCAGACTGCGGAATTCTAGTTCTTGAAAAAACTGCTCTACGGCGGCGAAATCTAAATTACGGGTACGTGCACGCTCTAAATCCAAGGTGATGGGGACATCGGTGCGAATGCGTGCCAAATCGCGGCTGAGGTAGGCCGCTTCGCGCCCTTTCTCCAAGAGCGTCCGGATGCGTGGGGGCAGTTTATCGAGGTTCGCAT
Source organism: uncultured Thermanaerothrix sp. (assembly GCA_964427505.1). Classification (GTDB taxonomy): domain Bacteria; phylum Chloroflexota; class Anaerolineae; order Anaerolineales; family Anaerolineaceae; genus Thermanaerothrix. Next base: position 45,714 of record CAYRUO010000004.1, on the reverse strand, counting down.
AGATGTCGTCCAGCGTGGGAAATTGTTTTAGCAACTCGACGGCCGTTTTCTCGCCGATGCCGTGCACGCCGGGGATATTATCTGAGGTGTCTCCCACCAGGGCTTTATAGTCCACGATCTGCCACGGGTAAATTCCCAGTAAGGCGACCACATCTTGCGGGCCGTAATCCTTGGCTTCTGAGAGTTTGTTGCCGGCCAGGTTGACAATCACCCGGTCATTGACGAGTTGAAGCAAGTCACGGTCGCCGGTAATGATCTTGACCCCCAGGCCGCTGGCGACAGCCTGCTGGGTGACGCTTCCGAGGACGTCATCTGCCTCGTAGCCTTCTTTCTCCAGGATGGGCAAGCCAAAGGCCTCGACCATTTCGTGCAGGCGGTCAATCTGGGGGCGTAGTTCATCCGGCATCTTTGCACGGGTGGCCTTATAATCGGCAAACAAATCGTTGCGAAAGGTTCGCCCGGTGTCAAAGGCAACCGCCAGGAATTCCGGCTGTTCCTGATCTAGCAGACGCAACAGGACACTACAGAAACCATAGATGCCGGTGGTGATCTCGCCCTTGGTGGTCATCAAGTGCTGGCCGCCTTTGAGAATGGCAAAATACGTGCGGTAAGCCAAAGCATGACCGTCAATGAGATACAGTGTTGGGGGCATAGGGATTTAACCTCAGGGATTAAGGCGATTACGGGATATTAAAGCATCAATTTCAGCGTTCGATGGTGGTGATTCCCCGGCAAGCGCCAGATGCGCCGGAGCCCAAAACGATTCCGGCGCTTGATCGGCGATAACCTCGCCAACGCGGTGGAAAAGCCGCCAGGCACTGTGATGGCGAACGGCCTGAACCATATGGCGAGGGGGTATTGATGAAGGCACCGTGACCGTCCAAAGCAGGTAATTGGGAGTGATCACCAAGCGTTTAAGCGTCCAACCCAGACGCTGGCACCAGCGGGGCATCCAGCGGGTTAATTCGGTGGTTGCACGCGGGTTTTGGAGCGCATTAGGGGTTGAGGTAACCAGCACAGCCGTGTAATTCAGAAGAAGATCCTTCGCTTCAACGGCTGGAGCAGACGAGGATAGGGTAAGAGGTTGGGTATCCTCAACGCTGAGCGGTAAAGGTGAGGTTTCAACCTCGTCACTAGCGGTGGGTGAATCGGATTGGGGTGAGGCGGAGGACAGGGATTCGGTGGCTATGGCCAGGGCTTCGAGAAAGTCTGCCGGTGGCTCGAACGCCCCTAAATGGGCTTCTTCGGTGGCTTCGAATTCCACCTCGCCCGCTTCGATTTCCCAAGTTGGGGTTGCCTCGGTCTCAGATTCGAGGTCGGAGGGAGTCGTGGAGAGAGAGCCTTCAGGGGCAAAGGTTGCTTCTGGCTGCCAGTCGGGCTGAATGTTGGCTCTTTCTTCTGACACGGTGAAAGGTGGATTAGGGGGAGGGGCTTCGCTCAGCCATTGTTCAAGCAGGCTTAAATCCGGAGGAGAGGTTTCCCCTTCCTCTTCTTCGACCGATAACCAGGCTTCCTCATCTAAGATATTGACTAATATGTCATCCGAAGATTCAAGATCATTAGATGAGGCCATTTCCTCGGTGGGGAGGGTTTCTGTGGAAGGTGTTTGGGCTTCGGCCAGTAGCAATTCAGAAGCCAACCAAGGGGAGGTCTTGAGGGTTGTGGCCAGGGTGCGCCCCTTGGCACGGGCTAGAGCCGGGGGTAGGCTGGCGGCAACGGCGATCAGGAGCAGTGTCTGAGGAATGAGGGTGGTCGCATAAATTAATAGTGCGTCGCCTGGGCTTGCCGATTTCCAATACCGCAGCCACTCACCATCGCTGAGCAAACGCTGCCATCGCTGTTCTACCCACCCCAATAGATCCTGGAACGAGGGGCTCTCAAGGCTCTCCACCCTCGTAAGCAGGCGCCCGGCACTAAACACCCAAGCGGCAAGGACACTTTCCTGTTCCACGAAGGATTGCAATTGCTGCTGAAGTGCTTCTAACGCATGAGGCATCTGGGGAGGTGGGGGGAGAATTTTCTCGCCTTTCGAAAGGGTTTCAACGGCCAGTAGTAAATCGGGTAGATAGAAAGGCTTTGGGAGGTAAGCCCAAGCCGAAATCGAGGCAACTTCCGGGTGGTAGGGATCATTTTCAGGTGGAAAGAGTAGCAGTGGAATACCGGGAAAGTGCTGGGTAAAGTGTTCCAGTATTTCGCCTAGATCGGTGTCGCTACCGGGGAAATCCACAATGATAATATCGAACGTGGGTTGAGCAAGGAGGTCGGCAAGTTCTGAGGCGGCGTTGCAGAGATTCACCCGGTAGTGGCCGGTTTCCTCTAAACTAAGGCGAAGCCACTCAGAAAATTCGGGTTGGGGGCTAAAAACAAGAAGTCTTTTTACGTCCTCGGGCACATTTTTAAGTCTATCACGGCTGAAAGGGCTGGGCAAGCGTCATCACGGCTAAAACTTCTCCCGCCATCTTGGCAACCCCTGGGGGTTATGGGATAATTCAGGGCTGGCTCGGCAATTTTTGCGATGAGGAAAATGGCGTGAAGTTCAAAAAAGTATGTGTGTTGGGTTTGGGATACATTGGCCTGCCCACGGCCAGCACCCTGGCGACCCATGGGCTTCAAGTCGTTGGGGTAGATGTCAACCCTCAGATTGTGCAGGGGTTGCAAAACGGCAAACTGCATCTCTATGAACCGGGATTGCGCACGCTGGTGCAGGCGGCTTTGCACTCGGGCAATTTGGTGGTGCGGGATACCCCAGAACCTGCGGATGCTTTCATTATCGCCGTTCAAACGCCGTTTTTAGAGGATAAACGCGCCGATTTGCGTTTTGTGCGTGCCGCGAGCGAGGCGATTGTGCCCTATTTACAACGTGGCAACTTGGTGGTCTTGGAGTCTACCTCACCGCCCCTGACCACCCGCCAGGTCGTAGCGCCTATTTTGGAACGTTCCGGGCTAAAAGCCGGGCAAGATTTTTATCTCGTCTATTCGCCTGAGCGGGTGTTGCCGGGGCAAATCTTGCGCGAACTCATTGAGAACGCGCGGGTTGTCGGAGGAATAGATCGGGCTTCGGCAGAGGCGGCACGCGATCTTTATGCAACCTTTGTGCGCGGCGACATCATATTAACCGATTGCACAACTGCGGAAATGGTCAAGTTAATGGAAAACACCTTCCGCGATGTTAATATTGCCTTGGCAAACGAATTTGCCCGTCTGGCGGATCGGCTGGGGATTGACGTGTGGGAAGCCATAGCGCTGGCGAATCGCCATCCGCGGGTTAACATCCTACGCCCAGGGCCGGGGGTGGGTGGGCATTGCATCAGTGTTGATCCCTGGTTTTTGGTTGAGGTTGCCCCCGACCTGACGCGCTTGATTCGCGCCGCGCGGGATGTCAACGACTCACAACCCGATTTTGTTGTTGAGTGGATGGAACGTACCCTGGGGCGTCTCGATGGGCGCCGGGTGGCGGCATTGGGGCTGGCCTACAAGCCGGATGTGGATGATTTGCGTGAGAGCCCTGCCATCGAAGTTGCACTGCGCCTGGTGGAGGCCGGCGCTCGAGTACAGGCATTTGAGCCTTTCAAACCCGAAGCCCAGATCCCCGGTGTGCCCACCGTGACTTCACTGGATGATGCCCTCAAAGAAGCCGAGATCCTGCTCTTGTTGGTAGGGCATACTAGCCTGCGCGAACTGAACCCGGACGAGGTGCGGGCGCAGACCTCGGCGCGCTTGGTATTTGACGCCGTGAACGGCTGGGATCAGACTCGGTGGCAAAAAGCCGGTTTTCAGGTTTGGCGTTTGGGAGTTGGGCGCGAAGATGTCTAGGCGGTTGCGCGTCGTCTCTATTTTCGGCACCCGGCCTGAGGCGGTCAAGATGGCGCCGGTAGTTCAAGCCCTGGCGGCGCAAGCGGATATTGAATCACGGGTTGTCGTTACGGCCCAGCACCGCCAAATGCTTGATCAAGTGCTGGCGGTGTTCAACATACAACCGGATATTGACTTAAACCTGATGCGCCCCAACCAGAGCCTGGCCCAATTGACGGCGGATATCCTGACCCATCTGGATCCGGTATTGGAAGCGCTGCGCCCGGATTGGGTATTGATCCAAGGCGATACCACGACGGTGATGACCACGGCGCTGTTGTGTTATTACCGCCGTATTCGTGTAGGGCATGTCGAAGCCGGTTTGCGCACCGGCGATAAATGGCAACCCTTCCCTGAAGAAATTAATCGCCGCATCGCCGGTGTAGTGGCGGATCTCCATTTTGCACCCACGGAGCACAGCCGGCGCAACCTTTTAGCCGAGGGGGTGCCGGATTGGCGCATTGTGGTGACCGGCAATCCGGTCATTGATGCGCTCAATCAGATTGTGCGTCAACCCATGCCGACCGAAGTTCGCACACTGTTAGATCGCTTTGGAATCGGCGCAGGGGGAAAACGGCTTATCCTGGTGACAGCCCATCGGCGTGAGAATTTTGGCCGCCCGCTTGAAAATATCTGTCAGGCACTGCGCTGGATTGCCGAATCTTACGCCGATTCGGTTCACCTCATTTATCCGGTTCATCTCAACCCCAATGTGCAGGGTCCGGTGTATGAGCGTTTGGTGGGGGTGCCCAATATCACATTAATCCCGCCGCTGGATTACTTGCCCATGGTGCATCTCATGCGTCAGGCGACGCTGGTGCTCACCGATTCGGGGGGGATCCAAGAAGAGGCCAGCAGTTTGGGCATCCCGACGCTAGTGTTGCGCGCTGTCACCGAACGCCCCGAAGGCGTGGAAGCGGGGATCTTGAAACTGGTGGGCACGGATGCCGAGGTTATCGTGCGCGAAACGGCGCACCTTTTGGAGGATGAGCAGGCTTACTCAGCCATGGCACGCGCCGCTAACCCGTTCGGGGATGGGCACGCTGCGGAGCGAATTGTGAATGCCTTATTGGCTTATCGGGAACCCGGGTTGAACATGACCGATGGTAACGAAGACCATTAAGAACATATGCCTCTGGCCGAAATTGGAGAGCCTGGGCGGTCCCACCTCGTTTCAGCGCCGCTTGATGGCCGGTTTGCAGGCGCGGGGGGTCGAGGTTCACCACAACCCCGAGGATCCTGAGTGCCAGGTCATCCTGTTGATTGGCGGTACGCGTCACTTGGGTGTGTTATGGCGGGCACGGCGCCGCGGCGTCCGCATCTTGCAGCGCTTGGATGGGATGAACTGGTTACACCGGCGGCGATTCATGGGGGTGCGTTATGCCTTGCGTGCCGAATATGCCAACCTCAATCTGGCGTTTATCCGTCGCTTTCTGGCCGATGGCGTGATCTATCAGAGTCGGTTTGCGCGCGCCTGGTGGCAGCGGATCTATGGCGGTGGGGAACGCTGGCAGTGCGTCATCTATAACGGCGTGGACTTGAACCAATTTGCGCCTTATGGCATGCATGAACGTCCTGCCGACCGGTGGCGGGTGTTGGTGGTAGAAGGGCACTTGCGTGGAGGGAGTGCTCTGGGATTGGAAAATGCGATTCGCTTTGCGCGCGCCTTGCAAGAGCAGGAAACGCGTTCGGTAGAATTATGGGTTGCAGGTGATGTACCCGAGGCGGAACGGGGCCAGGTGGTCTCTCTGGCACAGGACTTAAGCCTTACATGGACGGGGGTTGTCTCGTCTCAACGGATTGCCTATCTCGATCGTTCAGCCCATCTGCTCTTTTCTGCCGAGTTGCATCCGGCCTGCCCGAATGCGGTGATCGAGGCGCTGGCGTGTGGGTTGCCGGTAGTAGGGTTCGACACCGGGGCGCTGGCCGAGATCGTTATTCCCTCGGCAGGACGCGTTGTACCATACGGCGCTGACCCTTGGCGCTTGCAACCCCCTCAGGTTGAGCCGCTGGTTACAGCCAGTCGAGAGATATTAGCCCATTGGGAGACATTCTCAAGAGGGGCGCGCCAACGGGCGGAGGCTGCTTTTGGGTTGGAGATGATGACTGCCCACTATCTGGAAGCGCTTCAAACCCTTTTGGGGTAAGCGGTTAAGGCAACTACAAACCACCCAGGATCAACCCCTGCGTGCCGCGGGTGATTTCCCAGGGATAGACGATGTAGGCATCGGTGATCGCCGCATAGTAATCCGGGCGGGCTGTGCCGAACAGACTGCGATAGGGGTTAAAGTGTAAGACGCAGGTATAAGGGATGCCCCCGGCACCGGTGACGCGATTCTTGACCGCAGTAATGGTGCGCCCTGACCCCCATACGTCATCCACGATTAGGATGCGGCGATTGCGTAAAAGATGGTCTTCCGGAAACTGCAAGAATTTAGGCCAGGCCAATAGGCGCGATTTGTCTTTATCCTTTTCCTTGAGATTTTCATATTCGAGTTCGGCGGGAAAATCCACCGAGGCGGTGAGGATGATGCTCATTTTCAATGCTTCGGCCAGCAGACCACCCGGAATAATCCCGCCGTGGGTGATCATCACCATGGCATCGAATTCAACTTCAAATTGAGGGATGAGGTGATCTATCAATTGTTCAACATCATTCCAGGTCAATACCTCACGCCGCATGCCTGGCTCCCTGCTCATTAAATCTTAAGTAGCGCACTAATTATAGTCCTCTTTGAAGGATCGCATCACGGTTGACTGAACTCTAACCGCCAGCCGCCGACAAAGGCTTGTCCATCGGGTGTTTTGCATTGGGGGGCTTGGAGACCGCGCACCGTTTCGCCGATGTCTCCGGCGCGGACATCGTACACGGTATCGGGTTCTAAAAAGGCATCTGCGTAGCCTGGGCTAATAGCCGGGTAGAAGCCAGTATAAAATACATTTTGACCGCCGCTCCAAAGCAAGGCAATGGGCACACCGGCCAACGGCTGGCCGTTGCGATCGCTCACAAAAACCTGCAATAACCCTTCAGGCACGCCGGGTTCGCACAACGGGCGTTGTTCGATCAATTTGAAGGGAGATTGGAAGACTGTATTAGGGATGGGTGAAGGTCGGGGCGTAAACGTCGGCCATGGGGTAGGGGTTAATGTGGGTGAGGGGGATGGTGTGGGTGTGGCGATGGCCTGATTAAGGTCAAGCGTTGAAAGGCGTGGGGTTGAGATGGTACCCACCTCAGTTGGGGGGGCGGATATCGGTGGGGTGGGTAGGTTGGGTTGCTCCAAATCGGCTACCAGTTGGGCCAGCGCCCGTGCCGCCTCCAAATTATTCCCCGCCGCCAACCATTGTTGGGCCTGGCGCGATAGAATGTCTTCAGCCTGATCCCCATCGAGCAGTTGAAGCCGTTGGCGCGCCCGTTCCAGGTTGCCGTTGGCCTGGTAGGCCTGGGCAATCAGCAGACGGTAGGCCGTTTTATAGGATTCGGCCAGCGTCACTGGCGCGGTATCCACGTAACGTAATGGGCTGATTACGCGCGCGATGAATATCCCTAACAACAGCCCCAGGGTAAAACCGGTGAGCAAATACAACGGCGGTTGTGAGGGCGGTTTCTCATGGAGATCGTCATCGTCAAGGTCGTTATAGGTCATGGCAACTCGGTGGCGGTGGGTGACGGATGGGTTTGGAGGGCCTGGAAAAGCCGTGCCAGGGTTTCGATATCTTGCCGCGCATAGCCCAACTGCTGGGCTGTGAGGATGGCCTCTTGCACGCGGCGCAGGGGCGATTCACCCAACAAGGTTAAGCGTTGGATGGCGGCGTCAAGGTTGCCCTCGTGTTGATAGACTTCGGCAACCATGAGCACATAATCGGCCTGGTAATCCGCGCGTAGGGTATCCGGCGTGGTGTCTTTGGGTTGGGCGGCCAGGGCGCCCCATCCCAGATATAACCCCAAACCTAGCCCTAGTGCCAGGGTGAACAGAAAACCCAGCAGGCGCCAGATTCGCACGGCTAAGAGTTCTCCCTAAGCATGGGAATGCGTAGGCCATGACGGCGGGCGGCAGCGATGGCTTCGGGATAGCCGGCATCGGCGTGGCGCACGATGCCCATTCCCGGGTCGGTGGTCAGGACGCGCTCCAACCGCCGCGCTGCTTCTGGTGTGCCATCGGCGACCACCACCATCCCGGCATGCTGGCTAAAACCGATCCCGACGCCCCCGCCGTGATGGAACGAAACCCAGGTGGCGCCGGCGGCGGTATTGACCAGGGCATTGAGGATGGGCCAATCGGAGATGGCATCACTGCCGTCGCGCATGCCTTCGGTCTCGCGGTTGGGTGAGGCCACCGAACCGGCGTCCAGGTGATCACGTCCGATCACAATTGGGGCTTTGAGGACACCTTGGGCGACCATTTCATTGAACTTGAGGCCGGCTTTAGCCCGTTCGCCGTAGCCCAGCCAACAGATGCGCGCCGGTAATCCCTGGAAGGGTACCTTCTCCCGTGCCATGCGCAGCCAGCGGTGTAAATGCTCGTCCTCCGGGAAGAGTTCCATGATCGCTTCATCGGTGCGGTAAATGTCTTCCGGATCACCGGAGAGAGCTACCCAGCGGAAGGGGCCCTTGCCCTCGCAGAACAGGGGACGAATGTAGGCCGGCACGAAACCGGGGAAGTTGAACGCCTCTTTGACTCCGGCATCGTAGGCACGTTGGCGCAGGTTGTTGCCGTAGTCAAACACCTCAGCGCCGCGCCGTTGGAATTCTAGCATGGCTTCAACATGTCGCGCCATGGAAGACATCGCGCGGCGCTCATACTCAGCCGGGTCTTTGACGCGCAACTCGGCGGCTTCTTCTACGCTCAGCCCACTGGGGATGTACATCAGGACGTCATGGGCAGGGGTCTGATCGGTGACCACATCCGGTGTTACGCCTCGCATGGCCAATTCAGGGTAAATGTCGGCGGCGTTTGCAATCAACCCGATCGAACGAGGAATGCCTTTCTCCAGGCATTCTTCCACGCGCGTCATAGCCTCTTCGAGGTCGTTGACGACTTCGTCCACGTAACCGATTTCTAGGCGGCGACGCGCACGAGCGGGATCTACCTCAACAATTAAGCCTACTCCCTCGTTCATCGTGATGGCCAGAGGCTGAGCACCGCCCATACCCCCCAAACCGGCGGTGAGGACGAATTTGCCTTTCAGTGAGGGCCAGCCCCGTTTGCGGGCAACCGCCGCTAACGTTTCATACGTGCCTTGAAGTATCCCTTGTGTGCCAATGTAAATCCATGAGCCGGCGGTCATTTGACCGAACATCATCAAGCCTTTGGCGACCAGTTCGTCAAAATGCTTCTGCGTTGCCCAGTGAGGGACGAGGTTTGAATTGGCGATCAGGACGCGGGGTGCATCAGGGTGGGTCTTGAAGATCGCCACCGGCTTGCCCGATTGCACCAATAGAGTCTCATCGTTTTCAAGGTCGCGCAGGCAGGCTAAAATGGCTTCGAAGGCTTCCCAATTGCGAGCAGCCTGTCCCCGGCCACCGTAGACAACTAAATCCTGCGGGCGTTCGGCGACTTCAGGGTCGAGGTTGTTCTGAATCATGCGGTAAGCGGCTTCAGTTTGCCAGGACTTGCATGTGAGTTGGGTGCCACGCGGGGCGCGGACAACGCGCGGTTGAGCCATAACCCTACCTCCTGGAATGTCGGGGGCAGGTTTTTCCTGCCCGGAAGAGGATAAGTGAGGACATTACTCATTTTAACATCAGAACCGAAAGAACGCATGAGGTCAACCTTGCCCTCTGAGCCATCTCAGGGCATAATCCAAACGATGCAAGACACCCAACCTCGTGCGCTTGAATTGGCTCATGGTCGCTTGAACTTTCCGGCCTTTCTCCCCGATGCCACCTGGGGCGTCGTGCGGGGGGTGGATGCTACCGATTTGATGGCAGTCGAGACCCCTGCCTTGATGATGAATACCTTTCACCTGGTACAGAAGCCCGGGGCTATGGTGGTCAATGCCTTAGGTGGATTGCACCGGATGAGCGGTTGGCCGGGCCCTATTTTCACCGATTCGGGGGGGTTTCAAGCCTACTCGCTAATCCAGCAGCAACCCCAGCGCGGAAAGATCACCGCCGAGGGAATTCATTACCAACCCGAAGGACGACAGCGTAAATTTCTTATGACGCCTGAGAAGGTAGTGGAATGGCAACTACGGTTTGGGAGTGACGTACTCTTTTGTCTGGACGTCTGTACCCACGTGGATGCTCCCCTGGCGGCACAGCGCGAGGCAGTGGATCTGACGGTCGCCTGGGCGCGGCGTAGCAAGGTGGCTTACCAGCGCTGGTTGGATCACCATCCCCTTGAAAACGGAACGCGCCCCTTGATTTTTGCCGTGATTCAGGGGGGCGGATCGTTGGAATTGCGCCGTCAATGCGCCGAAGCCTTGTTGGAGATCGGTTTCGACGGTTTTGGTTTTGGCGGATGGCCTCTGGATCGCCAGGGACGCTTGTTGATCGATATCCTGGCCTGGGTGCGCGAGTGTGTGCCTCCGCGGTTCCCACTACATGCGCTGGGCATTGGCCATCCGCAAAACCTGGTCAGCGGTTACCATTTGGGTTACGGGCTTTTCGATTGTGCCATGCCGACACGTGATGCCCGCCATGGACGACTGTATCGCTTTACGACCTGGCCGCCTCGACCCGACCCTGAGGACGAGTCTTGGTGGGAATTTGTGCACATGGATAACGACCGCTTGACGCGCCAGGATCAGCCCATTTCGCCTTATTGTGATGCGTTGTGTTGCCGCCATTACAGCGCGGGTTATCTGCGCCACCTTTATCTCTTGGGAGATGGGCTTTACCAGCGCTTGGCAACCATCCATAACTTGCGTTTTATGCACCAATTAAGTGCGGTGCTTCGTCAAGGTGGGGGGACATGATCCAGGATGAAGGATTACTTGAGGATGTGGTACGTCAGGTCATGGCCCATGAGCGCTATCAGCACCTGGCGCCGGAATTGGTCAAAGGCTTGGTAAGGCAAGAGTTGGCCAAAGGGCGCTCACTGCGTGAGACCGTCAAGGCGGTGCGCAGTAAACTACACCAAGTTGCGGCTTCGTATTTGGAAAGCCCGATAGATTACGCCGCCTGGCTGGAGCGACTGCGTTCACTTCCGGCAGAGCGGACGCACCCCGAGGTAAAGGCATTTTGCCTGGATATGATGCGTCTGCATGCTTCAACCCGTGAACGCTTGCCTTATTTGGACGCGTTTTACCAACAGACCTTAGCGCCAATTGGAGAAATCCATTCCCTGCTGGACCTCGCCAGCGGGTTGAATCCTCTGACCGTGCCCTGGCTTCCACTGGCTGAAGGGGCGAGGATCGTGGCCTGGGAAATCTACGCCGACATGGTGGCCTTTCTCAACCGCTTCTTTGCCCATATGCATTTGGCGGGGCAGGCGGAGCAGAAAGACGTGACCTCGGTCGTGCCCGACGAGCCGTTTCACGTGGTTTTTCTGCTCAAGGCTATCCCCTGCTTGGAACAACTCGATAAATCGCTTGGCCGGCGTCTGCTTGAAACACTTCAGGCTGAGTACATCTTGGTCTCATTTCCCACGTACAGCCTAGGTGGACGTGGGAAGGGCATGCGGGTTAATTACACGCGCCACTTTGAGCAGTTAGTGGCAGGTAAGCCGTGGACGATTTGGCGTTTTGATTTTCCCACCGAACTGGCTTTCCTAATCAAGAAGGGGAGGGTAGAGGCATGAAACCTCTCCCTGAAGAACAGCGTTGGGTGGCGCAATTCATTCAATGGGCGCGCCATTCTCCCAAATACCGCGCTCTGGATTTGCCCGAAACTCTGCTCGCAGATATCATTACCCATGCGCTCAAGCGCTATCCCAAACCACCCCAGGCGTTAACTGCGGCACGGCGGGTACTGCATCAGGTGGTTGCGCCTTACCTGGGCGATCCCGACTATGCTCAGGCGTTTCGCGACCTGGAGGCCGCGGCACGGCAAGGTGAAGAAGCCGTGCGTCAGGTGTGTTGGAATTTGCTTCAACAACACGCCTCGACGCGTGAACGTCTGCCTTTCATGGAGGCGTTTTATCGGCGTCTGTTTGAGGTAACCGGCGTACCGGATGCGGTTTTGGATTTGGCGTGTGGGCTGAACCCATTGTCCTGGCCCTGGATGGGCTTACCGCGCGAAGCGCGCTATCTTGCCTTTGACATCCATTACCCTCGTGTGCAGTTGATTCGCCGTTTCTTTGCCCTGATGGGAATTGAAGGTCAAGCCTTCCATCAAGATATCTTGGTTGAACCGCCCCAAGATCGGGCCGGGGTGGCCTTTTTCTTCAAGGAAATTCATCGCTTTGAGGAACGCCAGCCGGGGTGCGCGCGGCCTTTTCTCCGGGCAATCCCGGCGCGCTGGTTGCTGATCTCGCTTCCCACGCGCAGTTTGAGCCAAAAGCGTGATCTCTTGCCCATTCACCGGCGGCTGATGAACCGCATCCTAGACGGGTTGGATTGGGAAGTGCAAGAAATCCTATTTGAGAATGAAGTGGTCTTCTGTGTGAAAAAGGATGAACGCTAAAAAAGCCTCGCCCACGGCGGCGCAAGCCCTGGAAGATGCTCTGGCGCGTTTACGGCCTTTGCTCTCACCTCAGGAATGGCAAGCCTTACTGAACGAACTGGAACGCCCACCCATTCCGGCGATCCGCCTGAATCCACTCAAGGCTGAACCCAAGGATGTTTATGCCTGGGCAGAATGGTATGGCTGGCGTTTAGAGCCAATTCCTTTCTGTCCCCTGGGGTGGTGGGTAGCGGAAGCCATGACGCCAATCAGTCAGACCATTGAGCATCGCCTAGGCTACTACTATATCCAAGAGGCGGCTTCGATGTTACCGGTGGAGTTGTTTGACTTTCCCGCCGGCTCGCGCCCGCTGGTGCTGGATATGGCGGCGTCGCCTGGCGGCAAGACCACGCACCTGGTGGCGCGCACGGAAGATTGCGGCTTGGTCTTGGCCAACGATTCTTCGCGGGATCGGCTAACGGCACTGCGCCTAGTTTTGCAGTCGTGGGGGGCAATTAATGCGGCGGTGACGGGTTTTCCGGGGGAGCATTGGGGTGACTGGTATCCGGAAACGTTTGATGCAGTTCTGCTCGATGCACCGTGTAGTATGCAGTCTCTACGTCCATTGGAAAGCCATCCCATGCGGCCGATTACGCCGGGCGAACAGCAGCGCCTGGCACAGCGGCAGGTGGCCTTGCTATTCAGCGGCCTCAGGGCGCTCAAGGTGGGTGGTCAAATGGTGTATGCCACCTGTACGTTAGCCCCCGAAGAGGATGAGGGGGTCTTAGATCTCGCTTTGCGTCGCTATCCGGGACTTTTTGAGATCGAATCGGTTGAAGATCGTTTGCCGGCACCTGCGCCGGCTTTAGAGTCGGTGCCGGGGTATGTCTATCACCCCCAGGTGCGGCGTGCGGTACGGCTCTGGCCGCATCGGTTGCATACGGCGGGCTTTTTCGCCGCGCGGTTGCGCAAGGTGGCACCGTTTCCGGCAGAGGCAAGGCCGTCACCCCGGCCACGTCGCCGCGAGCCATGGCGTTGGTTGAAAGCGGCTGACGTTAAACAAGTCGCTGAAACCTTTCGTGAGGCCTATGGGCTGGACTTGGAAGCCATCTTAGAAGCACATCAAGCCGGGCTGATCCGGCGTGAGGAAACGCTGTATGCCGTTCCTCTTGCATTTGAACGTCATTTTGCGGATTTGCCGGTGTTGAGCCTAGGCCTGGCGGTGGCCGAGGATTCCCCAGAGGGATGGGTACCCACCCATGATTGGATTGCGCGTTTTGGGCGTTTTTGCACCCACGGGCGGGTGCAACTTCCTTCTGACATGGTCGCTTCTTGGCTACGGGGCGAGGATATTCCATTTATCCCTTCATTTCCCCTGCCGTCGAATCGCGTGGTGATCGTAGAAGACGAACGAGGGCGTATCCTCGGGCGGGGGCGGGTATTACGGGATCGCCTAAAAAATCTTCTCCCGCGGCGCCTGGTCTTACAACGCACCGCATTTGCGGTTTAAAGATCGTCCAGTTCATGGAGGGTAAGCGCGGCGCCCACAATGGCCGCTGTTTCCATGCGCAGAATTCGCGCCCCCAGCGAGCAGGTCACCCATCCTGCCTTTTGCGCTTGAGACACCTCTTCCGGGCTCAACCCCCCTTCCGGCCCGATCATCAATGCCACTCGCCGAGGCGGCGCCGGCAGATGCCGAAGAATTTGCCGCAATCCGTTTTGGGTTTCACTTTCCCATGCCACCAGGCGAAGCGTTGGACCTGACCAGGGAAAATCTAGGGCTTGCGGCAGTTCGAGTGGGGGACGCACTTCTGGGATGCGCCCGCGCCCACATTGTTCCGCCGCCTCTTGCACAATGCGCTGCCAACGGGCTTGTTTATTGTGAGCGGCCTCGATCTCTCGCACCAAGGTGCGGCGGGTGACCAGGGGAACAAAGGCGCTTACGCCGACCTCGGTGCCTTTTTGCAACACCCACTCGAATTTTTCGCGTTGGGTCAGGCCGATGAACAGCATCAGGTGCGTTTGAGGTTCGCCGGTGAGGGGAATTTCATCCAGGATGATGCCGGTTGCGGTGGCAGGGCGAATGTCTTCCAACCGCACTCGAAACGCCTGCCCGTTGTTGTTGAGGACAATGACTTCATGACCGGGGCGCAAGCGCAGAACAGCGTGAATCTGATGCGCCGTCTCGGCAGGAAAGCGAACTTGGGACGTACCAATATTTTCCGGGGGCAGGAAAAAACGGTGCATGTGACTTTACCTAGAATCATTTCGCTTACTTGGATTATACTTAGAGCGCAGTTTCAGCCGGTTATTTTGAGGAGCGGATTGGTGATACAGATGAACGGTGAGCGTTCCTATCGGTATCTGGATCTGATTACGGCGCTTTTCGTGACCGTGCTCATTGTGAGCAATATCGCTTCATCCGCCAAGATTGTAGACTGGGGCGTCTCAATTTTCGGTGTGCGTTTGGCGTTTGATGCGGGGACACTGCTCTTCCCGATCAGTTATATTTTCGGTGATGTCCTGACCGAGGTGTACGGCTTCCGGCGCTCGCGCCGTGTGATCTGGACCGGTTTTGCCATGCTCGGTTTGAGCGCGCTGATTTTTGCCGTTGTGCGCACCTTGCCGGGCGAAGCCACCTGGGAGCAATATGCCGGCCAGCAGGCTTATGATGCGATCCTGGGGGGTATGTTTACCGGGGGCATCGTCTTGGCCAGCCTAGTCGCCTACTTGGCCGGCGAATTCAGCAATTCAATCGTTTTAGCGCGCATGAAAGTGCTGACGCGTGGGCGTTGGTTGTGGACGCGCACCATCGGCAGCACGCTGGTAGGGGAAGGGGTGGATACGGCCGTGTTCATCCTGGTGGCGACCCTCACGGGCGTTTTTCCGTGGTCGCTTTTTGGAACGTTGGTGTTGACCAATTATCTGTTCAAGGTAGGGGTTGAGGTGGTGATGACGCCGCTGACCTACCAGGTGGTTAATGCGCTCAAACGGGCAGAGCGCGAGGACTACTACGACATCCATACCCGCTTCAACCCGTTTGCGCTGACCTAGGGCGCAGGTTCATCCTCAGAGTCGCCTGTGTTTGGGTTGGCACTGGCATAGCCCTTGCCGGCAATGACCACGACATATTCGCCGCGCAGGGGCTCTGTCTCAAAACGGGCTTTGAGTTCGGACAGATGGCCGCGGTAGATGGTCTCGAACATCTTGGTGAGGTCGTTGGCGATAGCCGCCGGGCGGTCGCCGTAGATGGCTAGGGCGTCATCTAAAAATTCGCGCAGGCGGTAAGGGCTCTCATAGAAGATCAGAGTATGCGGGCTCTCGCGATCAATTTCCAGAAAGCGGCGTCGCGCACTGGGTTTACGCGGCGGGAAACCGCGGAAGGTGAAGGAATGCACCGGCAGGCCTGAGAGAATCAGGGCAGGGATGAGCGCGGTTGGGCCGGGAACAGCCGTCATGGGGATATTAGCGGCGATGGCCGCGCGCACCAGTGTATAACCGGGATCGGAGATGCCCGGTGTGCCGGCATCGGTCACCAGGGCTAAAGATTTGCCCTCTTGTAGCAGGCGGATCAAGCGGGGGAGGACTTTTTTCTCGTTTTCTTCACGGAACGAGATTTGGGGTTTGTGAATATCAAAGTGTTTTAGCAACACCCCGGTACGCCGTGTGTCTTCACTGACTACGTAATCCACTTGACGCAGGGTGTCCAACGCACGGTGCGAGATGTCGCCCAGGTTGCCGATGGGGGTGGAGACCAGATAAAGCATGCCGTTGCTCAATCTAAATCCCAATTGTATCTCATATTCTCATACCACGGTTGAGCGCGGGTATAATACGCGCCAATGGCGAAACCACAGCCAGTCATGAAGGAGGACAGCGATGCAGGACGTGAAACCATGGGCACGCTTTTGGTCTGGGGTGCGCAGTGAGGTTCCGCTTCTTTTGGGGGTTGCGCCATTCGGGATGATTTACGGGGTTTTGGCGTTGCAGGCAGGGTTATCACCTCTCCAGGCGCAGGCGATGTCGAGCATTGTGTTTGCCGGTTCGGCGCAATTCATGACCGTGCAGTTGATTGCCGGTCTCACCCCGGCGCTGGTGATCATCCTGACCGGCTTTGTGATCAACCTGCGCCATCTGCTTTACAGTGCTTCGGTAGCGCCCTGGGTGCAGGGGTTGTCGCTGCGCTGGAAGGCACTCTTGGCTTACTTGTTGACCGATGAGGCTTATGCCGTAGCGATTGTGAATTACCGCCGGAACGGCCAACAGAGTGGTGAACACTGGTTTTTCCTCGGGGCAGGCCTAGCCCTTTGGGCCACCTGGCAGGCCAGCACGGCCGTGGGTATCCTGCTCGGGGCGGTCATCCCGGCATCGTGGGGATTGGACTTTGCCTTGCCCTTGACGTTTATCGCGCTGGTTGTGCCTAATCTGCGCCACCGGGCTGACGGATTGACGGCACTGGCTGCCGGGATGTTAGCAGTGGTGTTGATGGGGTTGCCGTATAAACTGGGACTGGTGCTCTCCAGTTTGGTTGCTATTGGGGTGGGCCTATGGCTGGAAGGACGGATACAATGATCTGGGGCATTATCTTCATCCTGGGCGGATTGACCTACCTGATCCGTTTGGCATTTATTGGGCTGTGGGGGCGGTTGAGATTGCCGGCGTGGGTACAGCGGGCGCTCTATTTCGTTCCGGTAGCCGTGCTCAGCGCCATTATTGCCCCCGAACTGGTGACGTATGATCAGCATCTGGTTTTCTCATTCTCTAATCCGCGCTTGTTGGCCGGGGCGGTAGCGGTCGGTGTGGCGTATCGCACCCGCAATGTTTTCCTCACCATCCTGGTAGGGATGGTGGCTTACTGGTTGTTACGATGGCTTTTGCCTCCCGGGTAATCCGCAATGGGCCAACGAAAGAGCCGACGCGGCGCTATGGTTGAGGTGTTGCCGGGGTAGGAAACGCGGCCTGACTAAAAGGCGGCCGCCCACCCGGAATGAAGAGTTCTTTACCCGGTGCAAGGGAGGTATAGGGGTTTTGGGGATCGAGACCGTTTGTTGCCCAATTCACAATATCTTCTGCGTTGACCCCGTAGGCTTTGGCCACTTGCTCCAGTGTATCTCCGGACTGCCAAATGTGGAAGCAACCATCTACCGGCGGGATGCGCAAGACCATCCCGGCCCTGAGACGGTGGGGATTATCATGAAGTTGGGCTTGGTTAGCCCATAGGATGGTTTCTGCGTGTAACCCAAATCGTTCGGCAATACTAAAAATGGTCTCCTCAGGCCGAACGGTGTAGGTGATGAACGCGGGGGTGGGGGTTGGGGTAGGAGAGACCGCGCTGGGAGTAAGCGTCGGCGTAGGGGGTATTGGGTTGGGAATGCAGGCAGTTAAGAGGAACATTGCCTTTAGCACGATGTTTAGGAGAAAACCTAAATTTCGCTGGCTCATCTTTTTTCCCCTCTCGATCCTTATGATCTAATTCCTAAGAAACACTTGGCGTTCCAATTTGTCATAATTTATTGTACAAACTTTTTAGAAAAAAAGACCTTCTGTTCGGCTAAAATGTTATTAGAGCAAGCCCTCATCCCTTAGGCTAGTGCTGCGAGGTTGCGATGAAACTTTCTCCCTTCAAACTCGAGCGCTTTTTCGCCCGCTATGAGTTCAATGTGCGCTATGTACTGTGCGCCTCGGACTGCGAAACCTTCACCGTGCGTGAGATTTTAGCCTTGGAACCCGAGGCAGAAACCCGTTGCTTGGATTTACGCCTGGGTTATACCGAGTCGGCGGGGGCGCCGAGTTTACGCCAAGCCATTGCCGGCTTATACACTACCATTTCCCCGGAAGAGATCCTGGTGCACAGCGGCGCAGAAGAAGCCATCTTTGCCTTTATGCTCGCCACATTGAAGGCGGGGGATCATATTATTGTGCATGCCCCTTGTTACCAATCCTTGGCCGAAGTGGCGCGAGGGCTGGGATGTCAGGTTTCCTTTTGGCAGGCGGATGAAAAACAGGGCTGGGCGCTCGATCCCCGTGATCTTCAGCGCCTGATCCGTCCTTACACGCGGGCGGTGGTGATCAACGTGCCCCATAATCCCACTGGCTATCTGATGCCGTGCGAGGTCTTTGAGGAAGTCCATCGCATCACCCAAAAACACGGGTTGATCCTGTTTTCGGATGAGGTCTACCGGGAACTGGAATACGATCCGACCCGGCGCTTGCCGGCGGCCTGCGATGTTAACCCCAATGCGGTGTCTCTGGGAGTGATGTCGAAAGCCTACGGATTGCCGGGGTTGCGCATTGGATGGATCGCCACGCATCGCCAGGATGTGCTCCAAGCGATGGCTGTGGTCAAGGATTACCTTACCATCTGCAATAGTGCACCGGCTGAGGTGCTGGCCGAGGTGGCCCTCAGACATCGGGAGGTTCTACTGGAACGCAATCGGGATATCCTGCGCCAGAATCTGAGGCACTGGACGGAGTTCTTTGAGCGCCACAGCGAGCAGTTTGCCTGGGTAGCGCCTCAAGCCGGCTCGGTGGCTTTTCCGCGTTTGTTAGAAGGGGATGCCGAAGAATTCTGCGATGCCCTGGTGATGAAAACCGGCGTGTTACTGGCGCCCGGCACCTTGTTTGAGGATCGGAGTAATCATTTTCGCATCGGTTTGGGGCGGCGTTATGTGCCCGAGGCACTGGAATTATTGGAGTCGTTTCTCAGGGTGCCCAAATCCCTACCGACGCTTTAATGCGTGAGCAGGCGATCCACGGCGGCGGTGAGTTGGTTTAGGTTAGCCACCTGAAAGACGTGGGTGCAATAAGGCAAATAACGAGGCATGTCGGAGTCACCACTTCCCCATAACCAGGGTGGTTCTGGATTCAGCCAAATCACCTTGCGTGCACGGCGGGCAAAGCGCTCGAGTAAATCGGCGCGCGGGTCGTTGTAATTATTGCGCCCATCGCCTACGAGGATCAGGGTTGTGCGTTGGTCCAGGGTATGCAGATAGCGATGGTCAAATTCGGCCAATGCAAACCCCAAATCGGTGTTGTAGTAGCCGGGCGGCATGTGTTGGAGCACCTGGGTAATGGCCTCTTCGGGGGGCAGTCGCTCAAAGTCGGGTGAGATGTATTCCAGGTGATCAATAAACGCAAACGCATGGGTGTGGCCGATTTGATCTTGAAGTGCATAGAGCAGGCTGAGCATTAATTCGGAGCAGAAGCGCATCGAGGTGCTGATGTCGCAGATCACCACCAGTTTAGGCTTGAGGGTGTGGTCTTTGTAGCGCAGTTCAAGCGGAATAAGGCCGTACTTCAGGCTGGCGCGCAGGGTGGCTTTGGGATCGAGTTGACCGTTCCGGGCACGTTTCATCCGTAACGCCAGGCGGGTACGCAGTGCGGCGGCCAGGCGCTGCACCTCACGTCGCAGGCGGTGCATTTCATCTGGGGTCAAGTGCTGTAAGGGGCGGTTAAGCAGACCCTCATTGGAAGGCTGACGGGGGGCTTCGGCCATGGCTTCGAGGATGCGTTCACCGGCATGCTGGCGCAGTTGGGCTTGCATGGCACGGAGATTAGCCTGAAGAGCGCGGCGGATTTCATCTACCTTGTGGCGGTTGAACCCCATTTCGTGCAGGCGCTGCAGCAGGTCTTCTAAGGCTTCACGTACCTCGTCAAAGCGCAATGCGGCTTCAAATTGACGGGCGAGCCAGTTGCGGTAACGAAGATCTGCGGGAGGCTCGGCATTGAAGAGCGCATCCAATTGTTCTAATTCCCGGGGCGAAAGTGACTGCCCGGCGAGCAGTTTTTGCAATATGTGTCGGACCTGCTGGGACAATTGGCGCAGGGCTTCGGCCAGCAGGTGCGCTTCCCGGGGGGTTAACGTGTCGAGAACGTTTTGCAAGGGCGGCGGCTCTTGGGATTGAAAGAAGAGCGGAAAGAGCCGCTCAAAGATGGGGATGTCGCGTGCCTCTTTAATTAGGGTGGCCCGCAAAGTGAGGCGAAAACGTTCGCGGTCTTGAATGCCTAAGTGCTCCACGGCCTGGAAGGCATCGGTGCTTTCGGCCAGGCTAACGCGCACACCCTTGGCGCGCAAAGCGGCAATAAATTGAACCATTCGCCGTTCCATAGGGATAACCTC
This sequence comes from uncultured Thermanaerothrix sp., assembly GCA_964427505.1. Classification (GTDB taxonomy): domain Bacteria; phylum Chloroflexota; class Anaerolineae; order Anaerolineales; family Anaerolineaceae; genus Thermanaerothrix. Next base: position 25,198 of record CAYRUO010000004.1, on the reverse strand, counting down.
ACCAATGACTGGGACCGATCCATTAATTCTGCCAGCGCGGGCGCGGGGCGGGTGGACGTGGGGGACGGGGTTCTTCGTCATCGGGATGCACAAGCGCACGGCGCGCCCGTTGTAAATCGGCTTCGTGCTTGAGCAAGACGCTCAGCGTCGTTTCAAGTGTCTTCTCATCCAGCGCAGAGGCGTTCAATGAAACCAGGGCTTTAGCCCAATCGAGGGTTTCACTAATGCTGGGCGCCTTGCGCAAATCCATGTTGCGCAACCGCTGCACCAATTCCACGGCTTGGCGGGCGAGTTTAGGACTCAGTTCTGGTACCTTGAGGCGCACCACGGCGAGTTCCTGCTCCAGCGTGGGGTAATCTATGAACAGGTAGAGGCAGCGGCGTTTGAGGGCTTCACTCAATTCGCGGGTGTTATTGCTGGTGAGTACTACCAAAGGGTGGTGCTTGGCGGCAAGGGTACCGATTTCAGGGATACTGACCTGGAAATCGCTCAGAATCTCGAGCAGGAAGGCTTCAAATTCGGCATCGGCGCGGTCAATTTCATCAATCAGTAACACGGTTGGAGTGTCGGCCAGGATGGCTTTGAGCAGGGGGCGAGGAAGTAGAAAGCGAAGGGAGAAGAACACATCCTCTTCCTGTGCCAGGCGATCAGCGGCTTCCCGTAGGGTCTCGCTAGCAGAAAGAAGGTCTTGTAGTTTGTCACGCAACAATTGGGTATAGAGCATTTGCTTGGCGTATTCCCATTCATAAAGGGCTTTGGTTTCGTCTAGGCCCTCGTAGCACTGCAAGCGGATCAGAGGATAACCGGTTGCACCGGCCAGGGCTTTCGCCAGTTCGGTCTTGCCTACACCGGCAGGGCCCTCGGTAAGCACGGGTTTGCCCAGGGCTTGGCTGAGGTAGAGGACGGTCGCAATTTCATCGCTGGCGATATAATTCTGCGCCCGTAAAGCGGTTTTCAAACTGTGGGGGGAGTCGAAGATTGACATAGCCATTACCTGTAAGGTTGAAACACTTTAAACGTGAGGAAAGCGTTGATTGGGGGATGATCATTTACTAATTTTACCCATTATATCCTAAAATTGTTCAGGATTGTATTGGGTCGTCTTATATGAGGATGTTCAGGGCAGGAGGCGGGGAAGATTTGTTAGAATTGAAGAAAGGTCAAAGTCATATGGTGGATTATTTTCTGGGCGTAGATGTCGGTTCCAGCAAGACCCAGGCCTTGGTGACCACAGCGGAGGGGCGCGTGTTAGGCCTGGGACAGGCAGGGGGTGGTAACCCGGATGTGGTGGGAATGGCAACGTTTCAACAGGTCGTCGCCCAAGCCGCACAGCAAGCGCTGGCGGTGGCTGGTCTCTCACTGCCTGATGTGCAGTCGGCAGGGGTGGGCATCTCGGGGTTTGATTGGCCCTCTCAGCGTGAAGGTCTGCTGGAAGCGCTACACGCTGTGTTGGGACCCGATTTGCCCCTCGATATCGTGAACGATGCCGTGTTGGGATTGCTCATTGGTCCTCGCGGCTGGGGGATTTCCCTGGTCTCAGGCACCGGGTGTAACTGCTGGGGACGCAATCCTCAGGGGGACTACGCCCATATGACGGGTTATGGGGATTTGATGGGAGAATACGCCGGCGCTACGGAACTGGTAGCACGGGCGATCCACTGTGTAGCCTATGAATGGACCGGGCGAGGGCAACCCACGGCGCTGACCCCTCTTTTCATCCAGAAGACCGGTGCAAAGGATTTAGCGGATTTGATCGAGGGTCTCTGTCGAGGGTATTATCACCTAGGGGCGGAGGTGGCTCCCTTAATCTTCGCCTGTGCCCGTGAGGGCGATGCCGTTGCGCTGAGTTTATTGGCGTGGGCTGGCAGTGAATTGGGCGCCATGGTGGTCACCGTGGCGCGGCGGCTAAACCTGACACACTTAGCTCCGGATATCATTTTGATTGGGAGCATGTTTAAGAATCAACCGGCTCTGGCTGATTACGTCAAGCCGGTTGTGCTGGCGGCAGTGCCAGGGGCTCGCTTCCTGCCATTGCCCACTTGGCCGGTCGTGGGGGCCGTCGTGCTGGCGATGGAAGTTGCTCGAGTTTCCCGGGAACGGATTTGTCAGGCGTTGGATAACATGCAAAAAACCGTGGCTTCTTTCCAGTGAGGTGAAAGATGAAAATTACCGTCATCGGTGGTGGCTCGACCTATACGCCGGAATTGGTCAAGGGATTCCTAGAGCGGACGACGCAATTGCTACTGCACGAATTGTGGTTAATGGACGTAGATGAACACCGCCTGGCGATTGTGGGCGGCTTCGTTCAACGCTTGGTAGAAGCCCGGGGACGCCCGTTTCGGGTTATCTTGACGACAAACCGGCGTGAGGCGCTGGCGGGTGCGTCGTATGTGTGCACCCAACTTCGGGTTGGGCAGATGGAAGCGCGGCGGCAGGATGAATATCTGGCGCGGCGGCACGGGCTTATCGGACAAGAAACTACGGGGATCGGGGGGATGGCAAAGGCGCTTCGCACCATCCCGGTTATTCTGGAGATTGCGCGCGAGATGAAAGCCGTAGCACCCGATGCTTGGCTGATCAATTTTACCAATCCAGCCGGCTTAATCGTGGAAGCCCTAAATCGGTATGCACCTGAGGTGCCGGCGGTGGGTGTCTGCAACGTCCCTTATACGGCCAAAATGCAATTCCTGGCACGATTGAAGGAAAGTACGGGCAGAGAGATCGTTCCCGAGCAGGCGGAACTGAAGACCCTGGGGTTAAATCATCTTACCTGGCACTATGGGCTGATCGCAGAAGGGGAAGATCTCTGGCCCTACGTGCTGAAAGCGGTCATTCAGCAGGCCAAGGAACAGGCACACCCAGAGTGGGAACCGCGTTACCTGGAAAGCACACGCATGATCCCCAACTATTATTTGCATTACTACTACCACACCGAAGAGAAACTGCGCGAACAAGAACATTGGCCGCCCTCGCGCGCTGAGCAGGTCATGCAGATTGAGGCGGAACTGCTTAAGCAGTATGCCAACCCTGCGCTGGTGGATTTGCCACCTGACTTGATGCGGCGAGGTGGTGCCTATTATTCCACTGTCGCCACGCAGTTGATTTCGGCGCATTACAACGACCTGGGCGAAATCCACGTGGTTAATGCGCCCAACCGCGGCGCGGTGAAAGAATGGGATACGCAATGGGTGTTGGAACTGCCCGCGCGCGTTTCACGCCAGGGGATTGAACCTTTGCCGGCACAGCCCTTGCCGCCCTTTGCCTTTGGATTGGTGGCGGCGGTCAAGGCCTATGAAATACTCACCGTGCGCGCAGCGGTGGACGGGGATATCGAGGCGGCTTACCAGGCCTTGATCACCCATCCCCTGGGGCCGCGCTTAAACCAGGCTGAAGCCGTGCTTGAAGACATGTTGGCGACAAATTGGTCTTACTTACCCCAGTTTCATGGCAAGGTGCCACCCCCCAAGCGTGCGTCGGTTACCCCGGGCGGCGATAAGTGAATCCTGTGGCTTATTCGTTCCCGGTGAGGTAAGGCGCTGATATAAAGAAAATATGACCAACTGCCTTGACAAGCCGGGCATCCTCCTGTAATTTTATGCCACTTGTTGCGTGTAGAAAAAAACGAGGAGGGAGGATGCTGGTCGTTATCCTATCGGGATTTGTCATTACCGCGTTAATTCCGGCGTTATACCGTCGTCTTCAAGCCCGCAGTGGTTGGCTCATTGCTCTGTTGCCGTTGGGTTGGCTGGTTTATTTCTTGACCAAGGCGCCGCTCATCTTGACCCACGGGCAGGTGATTGAAGAGCGTTATGCCTGGGTGCCTTCGCTGGGGGTTGATTTGGCATTTCGCCTGGATGGACTGGCGCTTTTGTTTGCCCTTTTGGTCACCGGGATTGGTGCATTGGTCATTATCTACGGCAGTGGTTACCTGGCTGGGCATCTTTATCAGGGGCGCTTTTTCGTCATCATCACCCTTTTCATGGTTTCCATGCTGGGAATTGTGCTCAGCGACCACCTTGTCCTTCTTTTTGTCTTTTGGGAATTAACCAGCATCACATCCTTTCTCTTGATCGGCTTTGATCATCAGCGCCATACCTCGCGCGCGGCGGCTTGGCAAGCCCTGTTGGTCACCGCCGGGGGTGGCCTAGCCCTTTTAGCCGGATTGGTGCTCTTAAGCCAGGTGGCCGGGAGTGGGATGGTCAGCGTCATTAATCAAAGTGGGGGTCTGATACGCTCCAGCCCGCTCTATACCGGCGCTCTGCTGCTGATATTGATCGGTGCGTTCACCAAATCGGCCCAATTTCCTTTTCATTTTTGGCTCCCCAATGCCATGGCAGCGCCGACCCCGGTGAGTGCGTATCTGCATTCGGCCACCATGGTTAAAGCAGGGGTGTTCCTGCTGGCACGGCTCACCCCGGCCTTGGCTGGGACGCCGCTGTGGTCAACCCTGGTGGGAGGTGTGGGCTTCCTAACGATGTTGACAGGCGCGTTGTTAGCCGTGGGGCAACGTGATCTCAAACGCCTGCTGGCTTATACGACCGTCGGCGCGTTGGGAACCATGACCTTGCTACTGGGGCTGGGCACGGATATGGCGGTCAAGGGGGCAGTGCTCTATATTCTGGCCCATGCCTTCTATAAAGGGGCCTTGTTTCTGGTGGCGGGCGCGGTGGATCACAGCGCCGGCTCCCGTGATATTGAACGTCTGGGCGGTTTGGCGCCTATCTTGCCATGGATAACGCTGGCGGCAGCACTGGCTGGGATCTCTATGGCCGGGTTGCCGCCGGCATTGGGATTCATTGCCAAAGAGGTTTTCTATGAAGCCCTGGCAGAAGGTACTGGGCTCACTGGGCTGCTTCTGGGTGGAGCAATTCTGGCCGGGGTGTTGACCTTTGTGGTAGCGGGGCTGGTCGCGGTGGGGCCATTTTGGAAACACCCACGTGATCTCCCGCATGAGCCGCACGCGGTTTCCATTGCGTTCTGGCTGGGGCCGTTGGTGTTGAGTGCATTGGGATTTCTGGGCGGCTTGTTCCCCGACTTGTTCGCCACCTCATTGGTTCAGAGCGCGGCGCAGAGCGTTCTACAACATTCATTGAAGGTCAAACTGGCCCTCTGGCACGGCCTAACGCCAGTGTTGGGACTGAGCCTGCTTACCCTACTGCTTGGAGGGTTGGGCTGGGCAGGCTATCGCTGGCTCTGGCAGGGTGGGCGGCTTTGGCAGGCTCTTGCCCCAATAGGGCCGGCGCGGATGTATGAGCACCTCTTCCATGGTATGCGTCGTTTTGCGGCCTGGCAGACGCGCCTGATTCAGAACGGCTATCTGCGTTTTTATGTGATGACGGTTATTCTGACCACTGTTGTGCTTACCGGTTATACCCTGCTGAGCCGGTTAACCTGGTTGGGCGTTGGGGGATGGGGAGAAGTCCGCTTTTACGAAGTGGTGATTGTGGCATTAATGATCGCTGCCGCTGTGGTCATTCCCCGCTTACGTTCCCGCCTAGCCACGGTGGCCACCATGGGGATGATCGGGTATGGGTTGGTGGCGGTTTACCTGATTTATTCTGCCCCAGACCTAGCAATGGTGCAGTTCGCCATCGAGACGTTGGTGGTCATCCTCTTTGTGTTAGTGGTTTACCGCTTGCCTAAATTTACCCGCTTAGCCCCTTCGCCAACCCGCTTCCTAGACCTTTTGGTCGCCATCGGGGGTGGGTTTTTAATGACCGCCATGGTGCTGATTGTGACAGCCCGTCCCCTGGTGCCACACATTTCCGATTATTTTGCCCAGAACAGCCTGCCTCTGGCCAACGGGCGCAATGTGGTCAATGTCATCCTGGTGGATTTTCGTGGGCTGGATACGCTGGGTGAGATTACCGTGCTTGCCCTGGCCGGAGTTGGGGTCTATGCCCTGGTGCGCCTGACACTAGGGCATTTGGCAGTTCATTTTGAAGGGTTAGATGAAGAAGAGGAAGAGGTGGCGCATGAAAGGGCGCTCTGAGATTCTGTCCGTTGCTACACGTTATTTGATGCCCTTGCTCATTGTATTCTCGGTCTTCCTGCTCTTGCGCGGACACAACGAGATCGGGGGCGGCTTTGTTGGTGGTTTGGTAGCGGCGGTTGCGATTGTGTTGTATATGATCGCAGAAGGGGTGGCGGCTGCCCGTGAATTGCTCCGCGTTGAACCGCGCGTGTTGATCGCTGTAGGTTTGCTGGTCGCCTTGAGCAGTGCCGTAGCGGCTTGGTTGGCGGGGCAACCGTTTATGACCGGATTGTGGTGGAAACAAGCACTACCGGTGGTTGGCAAAGTGGGTACACCGTTGATCTTCGACATCGGGGTTTATCTCACGGTGATGGGAACAACGCTGTTGATTTTGTTTACCTTGGCGGAGGATTGAGATGATTCTAGCCCTGGCTTTGTTGGTGGGAGTTCTGTTTAGCGTCTCATTGTATTTGATGATGCGGCGCAATCTGGTCAAGGTGTTGATTGGGCTGATTATTCTCAGCAATGCCATCAACTTATTAATTTTTACCTTGGGGCGGTTGGTGCGCGGGCGACCGCCGCTTATCCCGATGGGGCAGACGGCATTACAACCCCCGTATGCGGATCCTTTACCCCAAGCCTTGATCTTGACTGCTATTGTGATTAGTTTCGGTGTCACGGCGTTTGCCATTACCTTAATGCGCCAGGTCTATCAGACGCTGGGCACCAGTGATCTTAACCAGTTGCGGGATACCGATATCCAACCGCGTTATCATCCCGATCATTATCATGAAAATGACGAGGTAGAGGGACATTGATGGCAGATTACCTGGTGCTTTTGCCCCTCATCTTACCGCTGTCCTTTGCCATCCTAACCTTGCTCGCCTGGCATAGGCTGATTTGGCAACGGGTTTTCGCGGTCACTGGAAGTGCCCTGCTCTTGGGATGTGGTTTGGCGCTGCTTCTCTTGGTGGAGCGAGAAGGGATTCAGGTGGTGCAGGTCGGGAACTGGCCACCCCCATATGGCATCTCGCTGGTGGTGGATCGCCTCAGTGCGCTAATGGTGACCGTAGCGGGTGGGTTGGCGCTGCTAATTGCCATTTTCTCGCTCGGCAGTATGGATGAAGCGCGGCTACGCTATGGATTTTATCCCTTGTTTTTCGTCCTACTCATGGGTGTGTGCGGGGCTTTCATTACTGGTGATATCTTCAACCTCTATGTTTGGTTTGAGGTCATGCTGATGGCCTCGTTTGTGCTGATTGCCTTGGGCGGCGAGCGGGCGCAACTGGAAGGGGCGTTGAAGTATGTGATCTTGAATCTTCTCTCTTCGGCGCTGTTTCTCACTGCGACTGCGGTGCTGTATAGCCTGACCGGCACGCTGAACATGGCCGATCTCTCTATTCGCCTGCGCACCACTATTGCGCCGGATCTGGTGACCACTGTTGCGGTTATGTATATGGTGGCGTTCAGCATCAAGGCGGCGGTCTTTCCCCTCTTCTTCTGGCTGCCGGCGTCTTATCACACTCCACCGGTAACGGTGACGGCCCTGTTCTCAGGGTTATTGACCAAAGTAGGGGTGTATGCCTTGGTGCGGGTGTTCACGTTGCTCTTCCTGGCCGATGTCGCGTTTACGCACACACTGCTTCTGGTGTTAGGGGGCTTCACCATGGTGACTGGTGTGTTGGGGGCCGCCGCACAGTACGATATCCGCCGCCTGCTTTCCTTCCACATTATCAGTCAGATAGGATATCTCTTGATGGGATTAGGGCTTTTCAGCCGGTCCTCGCTGGCGGCTACCCTGTACTTCATGGTACATGTGATTATCGCGAAAGCGGTCCTCTTTCTGGTCGCCGAGATAATGTATCGCTTAGGGGGGTCGTTCGACCTGCGCCGCTTGGGTGGGCTTTACCAAGCGTATCCCTGGTTGGCACTGGGGTTTCTTGTGCCGGCGCTCTCGTTGGCCGGCATTCCACCCCTCTCGGGCTTTTTCGGCAAGTTGGCCTTAGTCCAAGCGGGTTTGGCGCTAAGGCAAGAGGTAATCGTGGGCGTTTCGCTGGGCGTAAGTCTGCTCACGCTGTTCTCTATGACCAAGATCTGGCAGGAGGCTTTTTGGAAGCCTGCCGAGCATGCGTTGAAGCCCCTTTCAGGGTCGTGGGGGCAGCGCTTCGCGCTGATAATCCCAATTGTGTTGATGGGGCTGATAACGATAGGGCTGGGCTTATGGGCGGAGCCCCTTTATGCGTTCGCCCTGCGTGCCGCGGCGCAGTTACTGGATCCAGGTTCCTATGTTGCCGCCGTAATGGGAGGTAGGCCGTGAACTTGCTTTTGCTCAACGTCCTGTTGTCACTGGCTTGGGCGGCCCTGATGGGACAATTTGATGTGCCCACATTAATTTTTGGGTTCGCGCTAGGCTATTTTGCGCTCTGGTTGACGGCGCGCCAGATTGGGCCGAATTATTTCCGCAAGATGCCGCTGGCCCTTTTGTTCCTGGGGTTTTATGTGCGTGAATTGGTGTTGGCAAATTTGCGCGTGGCGCGAATTGTGCTTTCACGCGATCCCAAAAAGCATTTACGCCCTGCCATTGTGGCTGTGCCATTGTCGTTACGCAGTCGCTCAGCGGCAGTTTTTCTGGCCAATATGCTCACCCTAACCCCGGGTACGCTTTCGGTGGATATTTCGAACGACTTAAAAACCCTCTTCTTGCACACCCTGTTCCTTGAGAGTCCCGACATAACGCGCCGCGAAGTTAAGGAAGGTTACGAGCGCCGCATCAAGGAGTTGTTTGAGACATGAGCCTGACCCTGGTCGCAATCCTTATTCTTTCAGTTTTAACTGCGGGGATGATCCTGACGTTCATCCGCCTACTCCGTGGCCCCAGCCTTCCAGATCGGATTGTCGCCTTGGATTTAATCGTAACTCTGCTGATCGGGATCATCGCCACATACGCCATCCTGAACGATCAAGCGGCTTTCTTGGATGTCGCGATTATTCTGGCTTTGGTATCGTTCTTGGGCACAGTAGCCTTTGCGTACTATATTGAGCGGAGGGTGTGATGGCGCGCGAGATTTTCGTGGATGCACTAATGATCGGCGGGGCGGCGTTCATGTTCTTGGCCAGTTTGGGTGTGTTGCGCATGCCGGATCTGTATACCCGTATGTCGGCTACATCTAAGGCGGCGACCTTGGGTAGTGGCTTGGTGATGTTGGCAGCGGCGGTTTATTTCAGCGAATTCAGCATTACGGTGCGGGTTCTGGCCATCATTGTGTTTTTATTGCTCACCGTGCCGGTGGCTGCCCATATGATTGGGCGGGCGGCCTATTTTGACGGCGTGCCGTTGTGGGAGGGCACGGTGCTGGATGAATTGCGTGGACATTACAGCCGCGTGGATCATCACCTGGATAGTGAGGTTGTACCTCCCGCAGAAGCGGTCATCCCAGAAGGCGAAGAAGGTGATGACTTCACCGCCTGAGTCTCTTTCACCGGGAGATGGTCAGGCGCTGAAGAGGACGTGCTCTTTTAGAAACGCCTCGACGGTTTGGAGATAATCCGTGAGCGTTTCGGCCTTGCGAAAGCCATGCCCTTCACCGGGGTAGAGGCGGTAAACGCAAGGCACCCCTTTCCGCCGCAGGGCTTCAACAATCGTTTCGGATTGATTCGGGGGCACCACACGGTCTTCAGCCCCTTGAAATACCGCTAAAGGACATCGGATTTGGTCGGCGTAATAAATGGGGGAACGCTCCCGATAAGCCTGTGCGGCTTGGGGCAAAGGCCCCACCAGTGTGTCGGTGTAGTGTGACTCAAACTTATGCGTTTCCATGGCCAGGGTGAATAGATTGCTAACACCGTAGAGGCAGAGGCCGGCGCGGTAGCGTTCGGGGTGGCGTGCGAGCACGTTCAGCACGGTATATCCGCCGGCACTCCCCCCGCGGATAACCAGTCGCTGGCCATCTGCTAGGCCTTGTTCTTCTAAAAGGTTGGCCAACGCCACTGCATCTTCAACGTCACTCACTCCCCAGCGGCCGCGCAGAGCATCTTGATACGTGCGTCCATACCCGCTACTACCACGGTAATTGAGTTCCACCCAGGCGTAACCGCGCGAGGTGAAGTAAGCGATTTCAGGGTTGTAGCGCACGTAGGCTACTGAGGTGGGGCCACCGTGGACATTGACGATGGCAGGAGGTACCCCTTCACCCCGCACATAAGGATGGGTGGGCGGGTAGTACCAGGCGTGGACGGTTAGACCATCTTCGGCCTGCCAGGAAAGAGGGTGAGGGCGGGATAGATACTCCGGCGGGAGGTGTTCGCTGTCGCTGTGGGCGACAATGTGCCACTGCTCGCCGTCCCAGCGCAAGATGCGGTCGGGAGTATCGGGGGCGGAGGCGAGCACGGCCAGTTCATCGCGCCGCGGAGAAACGGCCAGTTGGGCCAGCCAGGTATAGGGGGCGGTGTCTATGGGGTGGGACTGCCTTCGGTCTACATCTACCCACCAGAGCGTGGTCTGACCGCCGTAATTGCGCAGGTAATAGAGACGTTGCCCGCTGGGACTCCATCCTACCGAACGCATGCCCTGTACCCAGGCGGGATAGCGCAAGAGAATCCCTTCACCTTCGACTAAAATACGCCGCTGGTGCGTTTGCAGGTCAAGCAGGACCAATTGATCCCAATCGCCGTGATTGATGATGTAGGTCAGAAAGCGGCCATCAGGTGAAAACAAAGGATGGGTGACAGTAAGACTGCCATCACCGGCCAGGGTTTCTTCTTTCGTTAAGTGAGGGGGTGTGCCTTCCAGGGTGCCGATTTTCAGCCAGGTGGCTTCCCACGGCATGTTGGGGTGATACCATTCAATCCAGGCCAGCATCTGTCCACTGGGATGCCAAGCGGGCTGCATGTAGAAATCTGCTCCCTGAACGAGTTTTATCGGCCACAAGCGCCCCTCTCGATCTACCAACGCCAGCAAGTCGGTCTGATGGTCAGTCCACACGTAGAGGACCCACTGCCCATCCGGAGAAATCGCCGGTGAGGCCGCAGAACCGAATGGGGGTGTGATGGGTTGCGGCGCTTGGTAGTGCAACCCACAGTGATAAAGGCGCCCTTGCTTTTCGGCAAAGACAATCTGATCCTTCCAGGTGGTGAATTCACCACCCCCATAGCCCACGCCGCCACGCACCCATTGCTCTATCGTTAGGTCACGCTGTGCTCCGCCCATGGGCGCTGTGACCAGCACGCCTTGGCCATTGGGGCGGCCTTCTAGCCAGATGAGGTGTTGTCCGTCACCGCTCCACTGCACATCGTCAAAGCGCAAACGATAGGCCAGGTAGGCACTGTTGACGGGGCTAGGCCACAGGCCAAATGGTAGGGTCGAGGAAGGAGCGGTCATAATGCCTCCGCCGAAAGGTGGTGTTAGAGATCAAGGTGGGGTGAGAAGATTTCCATCAGTCTTGGGTAAGGCTGGTAACCGTTGATGCGCCCGCGAGGCTCGCCGTTGTGGAACAGGATGACCGTAGGCACACTGAGAATCTGATAACGAAATGCCAGATCGGGATTTTCGTCCACATCCACCTTATAGCACTGGACGCGGTTACCGAGCATTTCAGCCAGTTTATGCAGTTCTGGTTCTAACCGGCGGCAGGGGCCGCACCAGACGGCGCTGAATTCGACCAGGACGGGTAGAGGTGAGGATAGAACTTTGGTTTCAAAGTCATGTTCGTGGATGAGGGGAAAAGAGTCGCTCATTCTAAATTTACTCCGCACGAATTAGGAATAACGTTCTCAAGTATAGCCGATTCTCCTCACCCTGGGCAGGATTTGTGGATATAATATGAGCAATTCCTTGTCAATACAACATACTCGGATAGGCCAAAAACCGCTCAGGAAGGAGAAAAAAGCATGATCGTCACCACAAAGAAATTATTTGAAGCCGCTTATGGCAAGTATGCGATTGGAGCCTACAATATCAACAACCTGGAACAGGCCATGGGGCTGTTCCGCGGTAACATCGAGAGCCAGGCGCCGTTTATCATTCAAATTAGTAAGGGGGCACGGTCCTACACTCATAAGTCTATGCTTGAGGCGATCATTCGTGCTGCAGATGCCCTCTTCCCCGAGGCGATTTTTGCGGTACACCTGGATCATGGGGATGAAGAAACCTGCTATGATGCCATCAACAGTGGTTTTTATTCCTCAGTGATGATTGATGCCAGCCACGAGGATTTCGAGACTAACGTGGCCATCACGCGGCGGGTTGTTGAGGCGGCACATGCCAAAGGCGTCGTTGTGGAAGCCGAATTGGGGCAGTTGGGGGGTGTTGAGGAACATGTGGCGGTGGATGAGGCCGGAGCAAAATTGACCGATCCGGACAAAGCCAAAGAGTTTGTTGAACGCACCGGTTGTGATTCGCTGGCGGTGGCGATTGGGACGAGCCATGGGGCGTACAAATTCTCGGGGGCTCAGACCTTGCGCTTTGATGTTCTGGCTGAGATTCAAAAGCGCTTGCCCGGCTTCCCCTTGGTATTGCACGGTGCCAGTTCAATTCCTCAGGATGAGGTGGAGCGGATCAACGCGGCTGGTGGTAACCTCAAGGGTGCCAAAGGGGTGGATGAGGACCTCTTCAAGCGTGCGGCGGAATTAGGGGTGACCAAGGTGAATATTGATACCGATGGGCGCTTGGTGTGGGTGCGCGTGCACCGTGAGTACCTGAAAGAGCATCCTGAGGTGGTGGATTTCCGCCCTATCGGCAAGATTTTTATGGCCGAGTACGCCAAGATGATCGCCCACAAGAATGAGAAACTGGGCAGTGCCGGGAAATTGCCGGAAATTCGTAAATTGTTGGGTCTGGCTTAAGCCGGTTCTTGCGAGCCAAATGAGAGACCCCATGGCAGGTCAATAAACCATGGGGTCTCTTTTATAAGGGGGGTGTTATGCCAGGGTCAAGGACTTAAAGGCTTCAACCTGGGATCGGATGGCGCGTTCGACCGGCAGGCGTTCGATGCTGGACGCACCGAAGAAGCCTACAACGCCGGGCATACGCTTCAAGGCCACGCCCACGTTCTCCGGCTCGTCAAATGGACCGCCGTGGCAGATGACCATGAGGTCCTTGCGCACTTTGCGCCCGGCCTCGGCCATGCGCATGGTGCGGTCAATGGCTTCATCTAGGCTCAGAGCCACCCCGGCACCGATGCTTCCCGACGTGGTCAGACCAACATGTGCCACCAAAATGTCGGCACCCACCTCGGCCATGGCTTTGGCCTGGTCTTCGTCGAAAACGTAGGGCGAGGTGAAGAGATCCATCTCATGGGCCAGTTTAATCATGGCAATTTCTTTGTCGTAGCCCATGCCGGTGGCTTCCAGATTGGCGCGGAAGTTGCCGTCAATCAGCCCCACGGTGGGGAAATTCTGCACGCCCGAGAAGCCGATTTCTTTCAATTGTTTTAGGAACACCGGCATCAGGCGGAACGGATCCGTGCCGCAAACGCCGGCCAGCACCGGGGTATTCTTGACTACCGGGAGCACTTCCGAAGCCATCTCGACCACAATGGCGTTGGCGTCACCGTAAGGCATCAATCCGGCCAGCGAGCCTCGGCCAGCCATACGGTAGCGCCCGGAGTTATAGATGATGATCAGGTCAGCCCCACCGGCCTCAGCGAACTTGGCCGAAATGCCGGTGCCGGCGCCACAGCCCACGATGGGTCGCCCGGCCTTTACTTGGGCTTCTAAACGATTCAGGATTTCTTGACGTGTGAAAGCCATATGACGTCCCTCCCTTCATGAGCGGTTTATTGAGATTGCTTTTGCAACATCTCGAGCAAGGTCTCGGCAACCTTGCCGGAGAATTCAGGGTCATTGATGTTGTAGTCTAGTTCAATATAGGGAATATCCGGGCGCAGGTTGCGCTTGATGGCATCGAAGCAGGCGCGGTCGGCCTCTGGATCCCAGAACGCGCCGCCGGGGCTGTCCAGCATAGAGACACCTTTGAGCGGGATGAGGACGGCTACCGGACCTTTGGATTCGTTAGCGGCGCGGGCAATCATCTCGCCGATTTTGATGTTCTCTTCGACATTGGTGCGGAGTAAGGTCACGTTGGGATTCCATTGGTAGAGTTTGCGGTGGCGATACTTTTCAGGGACGGTGTCCATGCCCCAGAAATTAGCCATATCCACACAGCCGGGCACCAGCACCGCCGGGATACCCGCGCGCGCCGCCGCCAGACAGCGTTCCGGCCCGGCGCTGAGCACACCGCCGCAAACTTCATCGGCCAGTTCGGTGGTGGTGATGTCCAGGGAGCCTACGGCATAGCCGTCGGTGATCAAGGACTCCATCACCCGCCCGCCGGTGCCGGTGGCGTGGAAGACCAGCACTTCGTAACCTGCGGCTTCGAGGATGCTCTTGGCGTGATTGACGGCGGGGGTGGTGTTGCCAAACATCGAGGCCACGATGATCGGTTTGGCTTCTGCCGTTGAGGGGCGTTCCATTTTAACCATCCCGGCAATGGCGCCGGCGGCGTTGGCGTAAATGACGCGGCTGATGCGGTTAAGCCCGGCTACATCCACAATTGAGGGCATGAAGGTGATGTCTTTGGTGCCGGCGTAGGCCGAGACATCGCCGCCACCGACGGTAGAAACCATGACTTTGGGTACACCGATGGGCAAGGCGCGCATGGCAGTTGTCGCAATGGACGTGCCGCCGCTACCCCCCATGCTGATGATACCGTCCAATTTGCCTTCATCATACAGACGGCGCACGACAACGGCCAGACCCTCAGCCATAATGCGCATGGCTTCATCCTTGTGCTCGCCGGTGGCAAGATAAGCAATATCGCCACCGCCGGCTTGTGCCACTTCGGCGCGGGTGATATCGGGCGGGAAAGCGGGTTCGCCCATCACGCCAAAATCTATCACCAGGGTTTTCACCCCTTCTCGTTCAATCAGTTCTTTGAGATAAGCGAAGTCTGCACCTTTGGTGTCCAGGGCACCGGCAATAACCACGGTTTTAGTCATAGACGGCCTCCTTTCGCTGAGTGGGTTTGGGAAAGAGATTGGCGATGTCGTTGCTAGGGTAATTCACCAGGGGGTAGGATGCGGCAATCGGGGAGTTCACGCAGGGCGATCTCAGGGCCGGGAGGGGCATATATGGCGATCAGTTTGAGAGTTTCCCAGCCCGTGTTGATAGTACTGTGGTTGGCACCCTCGGGAATAAAGACCATCATTCCCGGTTTTAAGTCAATGGTTTCGTCCGCTACGGTTTGCCGTCCATAGCCGGAAACGACGTAAAGGATCTCCTCCGTGCCCGGATGATTGTGGGTCATGTGCCCTTTTCCGGGGGCGAGTAGCACAACTCCAGCACTAAACTTCTTGGCCCCGGTCACACTGGGTGCACTCATCCACTTGATCAGTCCCCAATCAAAGGCCTGAGTTTCAACCTCCTCAGGAGAGATGAAGTACTTGCTCATCGTTCCTCCCTTCTAGTTTTTCACCTCTTTAGGGAAGGTGATCCAGATATTGAACACACCTAAACAGACACCGAAAATAGCCATGAGCGATGCCCAAATGCCTGCCCACACGGCGTTCCAAGGTGCGGCAACAACGTTTGGATAAGATCCGCTGAAATAGACTGCTAGACACATGGTAATGCCGTTGAAGAAGGCCAGCGATCCCTCTTGGAAAACTTTTGCCCAGCGCATCGAGTAGACCATGAAACCCACACCAGCCGAGAGGATGAGCCCTAGGGCCAGGTCGCCCGGAACCAGCACAGAAGGTAAAAACTGAAAGAGTTGAACCAAGAACAGGGTGATTCCGGTAACGACAGCACCGTAGGTATAACTGGGTAGGATGATTTTTATGGCGCTCGGTTTTGCGCCATACTGAAAATATTCTGCCCAAACAATAAAGGCTACCCAAAGCGTAAAACTCCATTTTCCTAACCAAAGGCCAAAGGGGATGGATACCAGGACGGTGATGGCAACGGCTAACCAAAGAGGTATGGTTTCTTTGACTCTAACGGCGGTTTGTGTGCTCATAAGCCTCCTCCTGTTGGGAAAATTAGCGTCCTATGAAATAAGGATAGTGATAAACTTTCCCCATTACATGAGGCATGAGCACTATTTTGGGCTAGTCCAAAATCCTGTGATTGGACTAGCCCAGGTGGACTAGTCCTTTTTCAATTGCAATTCTCACCGCTTCCAAACGGTTTTTCACCCCGAGTTTGCCTAGAATGTTGCTAATGTGGTTCTTAACTGTAAATTTGCTGATGTTCAATTTTTCAGCGATAGCGTGATTATTCAGCCCTGCCACCATTAACTCGAGGATTTGGCGTTCACGCGACGTTAAGGGCTCCAATAAGGTTTCCTTGTTGGGCGTTTGCATGACTCTTAGGAGCGAGGATGCAACTTCGGGAGAGAAGGTTTGTAGCCCAAGGTAGGTCGAGCGAATGGCATCGGCAAGTTCTTGAGCCGAAACGTTCTTTAGCAAGTAACTCGTTGCGCCTGCTTCTAAAGCGCCTTTAATCAATTCTTCTTCCCCGAACGACGATAGCGCAATCAAACGAATAGTGGGTTGGGTGCGATGAATATGGCGAATTGCGGTGATGCCATCCATTTCAGGCATGAGCAGGTCCATTAGCACGACATCAGGCTCAAGTCGAAGACACAGATCTATCGCTTCCTTACCCGAAGAGGCCTCACCTACCAGTTCAAATTCAGGATAGGCCTTCAAGAAGGATGTCAATCCTTCTCGCAACATATCGTGATCATCCACAATCAAGACCCGAATCTTCATTGTCATTCTCCATTAGAGGTCTGTGGCCAAAAGATTTCAATTTTTGTTCCTTTTCCCGGGGTGCTTGAAATCGTCAACCTGGCACTTGCTGAAGTGGCTCTTTCTCTCATAATCTCTAATCCCATCCCATGAATCTGGGGATTGTTGGGATCAAAACCTCGACCATTATCCTCTATGTATATCCTCAAATGGGAGTTTTGAAAGAGCACGTTGATCTCGGTTTTAGTGGCAAAGGAATGTTTAGCGGCATTGTTGAGCGCCTCTTGGACAATTCGATACAAAGATAATTTGGTTTCGGGTTGGATCTCGAATTCATTACCAGCGGTTATAACTCTCACTTCCATCTTTTTCCTGCTCATAGTGGCCTGTGCTAATTGATGCAGCAGATCAACAAACTTGGTCTGTTGAAGCGAGGATGGACGCAACTCGATCAGCAACGTGCGCATCTCGGCCAGCGCGCCGCGAACGAGTTTTCTAAGTTGCTCTAGATTGCGTTTCCCTTCCTCAGGGTCTTTGTCCCATAGCACGGGAAGCACATCGGCAATAATGCTTGCCGTCCAGAGGGTCTGGCTTACGGCGTCATGAAGTTCTCTTGCGAGACGTTGTCTCTCATTGATAACGGCCAATTCCTGAGCCTGCTCATACAGTTTGGCGTTATGGATAGCGATGGCAGCATGGCTTGCAAATGCCATTAAGCGCTCTGCTTTTTGGGTATCAAAGAAGTGAGGTTTGTCGCTATATAGGCTGATAAAGCCGATCACTTCCCCTTTAACAATGATGGGTGCACCTAAGTAAGAACGAATCCAATGGGTATTTTGATAATGAACCCACTGCCTATCCTTTACGACATCATGGATGATAAGGGGAGATTTGGTTTCTAACAGTTTCACAAGATTGGGATATTTGTTTATCTCAAACCATTCTCCCTCATTGGCGCTCCCTGCGGGACGGGCACGGACAAAGCATCCCTTTTGGCCTTCAACCAAAATAATTGTAGCCATTTGATGAGGAAGAATGCGTTGGATTTCGGTCAGAATGCGATCCAAGACCTCATTCAGGTTGAGGGTACTGTTCAGCGTGGTGGATATCTCTCTGAGCGCCTCGGCAAAAGCCCGCTGTTCGCGTTCGGCAGCGGTGCGTTCTTGAACTCGTATCTCTAGTTCCTCGCGGGCTTTCCGTAATTCTTCCTCTTTTAATTTAAGTTCGGTGATATCCTCATACGTGCCGAGCACCCCTACAACATTGCCTTCGGGATCATGAAGGGGCATTTTGTTGGTCACCACCCATGTGATTTGGCCATCAGCATGGGTTTGAGTCTCGTAGAGTTGATAAATAGGGGTGTCGGTTTCCATCACCTGTTGGTCAATCTTACGGTACCACTCTGCTTCTTCCTGTGTCCAAGGTAGGTCAAAATCGGTTTTACCTGAAACATCTTCTGGGTTTTCGTAGCCAGCATCATTGGCAAAATTTCGATTGCACCATACATAGACAGAATTGCGGTCTTTCCAGAAGATGGCTTGGGGAATGTTATCCATGATGAGACGTAAAAGCTGAATGGCAGGATGAGCCATTCCATCTTGCCAATCAATATCGCGCATTAAAAGCCCTAGCGCGACCGGATCAATATATGAATTAGGCTGAAGAGGGCGCCTTTCTGAAAGTGCCTTACGAGCCATGGTTTAGACCATTCTCATTGTAATTTTATGGGATGCGTCAACATTTGAGGGCGCCTAATCTGACTCCCACGATTTATTATAGGTAGATTTGAAAACCAATTCAATTTAGACCCGGCCTACCTTTTGATGATCTTTATTTGCTTATCCCAACCCATGCTATAATCATCCCAAAGGATAACCGATGCTTGATCCGGGTGTTTTGAGCAACTTTACCCTAATCTTGGCAGGCTTCACCGCGGCGTTTGTGGCCGCGCTGTGGTTAAGTCTCATCTTTTGGACCTACCGCGATATTCGCCAGCGCACCCGTGATCCCCTCGTGCATATCTTAGCGACGCTGGTCGCGGCGGTGTTGTTCCTGCCCGGGGTGTTGATCTATCTGATCCTGCGCCCCTCCCATACGTTGGAAGAGGACTATCAGCGTAGCCTAGAAGAAGAGGCGCTTCTCCAAACCATCGAGGAAACCCCTCAATGCCCGGGTTGCGGGCGAAAGGTGGCTCAAGATTGGTTGGTCTGCCCGAGTTGTTACACGCGTCTACGCAAGCGCTGTCATCAGTGTGGGCGCTTGATGGAATTGGCTTGGAATATTTGCCCGTATTGTGGCACGGCAGTGCCGGGGGCACGCCGTGAGAATGTTACCCTGGACGAGGCTTTGCAGGCTTCGTTTATTGATGAAGAACCCCCCTCTATCGAATCGCCTTCTTAGTATCCAGCATCATTATAATTGAGAGCATGCGCTACGCTTTGTACGCCCAACCTGTTGATTATCTGGTCATAGGTCACGTGACCCAAGACCTGACCCCTAGTGGGCCTGTGTTAGGGGGCACGGCGGCCTACGCGGCCCTGACAGCGCGGGCGATGGGCTTGCGGGTGGGCGTGGTAACCGCATGCCATCCGGAAACTGACTTGAGCCCGCTGAGCGAGGTGCAGGTTTTGGCTTGGCCGGCGGATTATACAACCACGTTTGAAAACCGTGCGGGGGTGCACGGGCGGGAGCAGATTCTCCACTGCGTGGCTGCACCTTTGCAGTTAAATATGATCCCTGAGGTGTGGCGCAAGACGCCTATTGTTCATTTAGCGCCGGTGGCACAAGAAGTTGATCCTAAATTGGTGCGCGCTTTTCCAGATTCCTTCGTGGGTCTGACACCCCAGGGGTGGTTACGGGCATGGGATTCCCAGGGTCGGGTGCATTTCACTGAATGGCCAGAAGCCCGCTTTGTCTTGGAAGCGGCTAACGCAGCGGTGTTGAGCCTGGAAGACGTAGCAGGGAACGAGGCGATTATTGAAGAGATGCTGGCCTCAATTCGGGTGTTGGTGGTGACCGAGGGCGCAGCAGGGGCGCGCTTATATTGGAATGGCGATTTGCGTTATTTTCGTCCTCCAACCGTACAAGAGGTGGATGCAACCGGTGCTGGTGATGTGTTTGCGGCGGCTTTCTTCATTCGTCTGCACCAAACCCGCGATCCCTGGGAAGCCGCGCGCTACGCGACGCAATTAGCCGCGATCTCGGTGACGCGACCAGGGCTTCTAGGGGTGCCCACACCTGTTGAGGCCCAAGAAAAACTGATTGAAATTATCCCCTAAAACAGGGTAAGCGCTATGGGTCGGGTTTATACATTTGTCAATCAGAAGGGCGGGGTGGGTAAGACGACCTCCGCCATTTCTTTGGGCGCCTATTTGGGTTATTACGGTCAGCGGGTGTTACTGGTGGACTTAGACCCGCAGGCCAATGCCACATCTTCGTTGGGGGTGGATAAGCGCACGGTACGCAGTGGCACGTATGAGGCCTTATTAGGGCTTCAGCCTGCGGGAGCAAACATTTTGCATAATCCACGATTTAAACTATCCATCCTCCCCTCTTCACCGGCGTTGGCCGGGGCGGAGGTTGAATTAATCGAGGTTAACAGACGCGAACACCGCTTGAGTCAAGCGTTGCAGCCCCTTATTGATCGTTATGATTACATCTTGATAGATTGTCCTCCCTCGTTGGGATTGCTAACCATTAATGGCATTGTGGCTGCTCGCAATGGTGTCATTATTCCGGTACAGTGCGAATACTTGGCTCTGGAGGGGCTAGGGCAACTGATGCAAACTATTCAGCGGGTGCGGACGTCAATTTTCCCGGATTTGGGTGTGCGGGGTGTGATCCTGACCATGTTTGATGGGCGTACGCGCTTGGCCCTCGATGTTGTTAATGAGGTGCGGCGTTTCTTCCCGACTCAGGTGTTTCAGACCATCATCCCGCGGAGTATCCGCTTGGCCGAAGCACCCTCGTATGGTATGCCGATATCGGTCTATGCGCCAGAGTCGAGCGCAGCCAAAGCCTATGCGGCGCTTGCTCGTGAGCTGCTTCAGGGAGATGGGTTAACCATTCCGGTATTTGATGCTCAGCAGGGGATGGCATGACGCGCAAAGGCGGTTTGGGCAAAGGACTCGAAGCCTTGATCCCCGGCGGGGGTGGGACACCTTCAGAGGGCGGGGTGTCGTATGTGCCCATTGACCAGATCGTTCCCAATCCACATCAGCCGCGGAGCAAGATTGAGGCTGAGGGATTGGAAGATCTTGCGGCGTCCATTCGCGAGCATGGTATTTTGCAACCCCTTTTGGTCAGCCCAGAGGGTGATGGGCGCTATACATTAATTGCCGGCGAGCGCCGCTGGCGGGCGGCACGCCAGGCCGGCCTGGAGATGGTGCCGGTGCTGATTCGACCGACCGGTGAGGCTCAGCGCCTAGCGTTGGCGTTGATCGAGAATCTCCAGCGTGCTGATCTCAGTCCGCTCGAGACCGCCGAGGCTTATCGTCAACTTCATGAGGATTTTGGCCTTTCGCATGAGGACATTGCCCGTCAGGTTGGCAAGAGCCGGGTGGCAGTCACTAACACCTTGCGACTGCTTAAATTGCCTTTGTCTGTCCGCGAAGCCTTGGCCGAAGGTAAGATCAGCGAAGGCCATGCGCGAGCGCTTTTAGGGCTTCCCACCCCTCAGGCACAAGAAGCGGTTTTAGCGGTTGTGTTGCGCCAAAATCTCAGTGTGCGCCAAACAGAAGCATTGGTACAGCGGTATCAAGGACAGCGTACGGCCCCCAAAACGCGCTCTGAGGCTCCCCCTGAGGTACGCGACTTGGAAGCGCGCCTGGAAGAACGGCTAGGAACGCGGGTGGCACTGCGGCGGGGTAAGAAAGGGGGAAGTTTAGTGATCCGCTTTTATTCGGATGAGGAATTAGACACGTTATTGAAGATCCTCTTGGGCTGAGGTAAGGGGTATGCGGATCCTGCACAACGCCCGTATTTTTACCCTCGATTCCCAACAACCCGTGGCGACGGCTCTGGCGATTGAGCAGGATCGAATTGTGGCTGTGGGGAACGAGGCGGACGTTTTAGCGCTGTCTCGACCGGGCACGACGGTTCAGAATTTGAACGGGAAGGTTATCCTGCCGGGGTTAACCGATGCGCATATTCATTTGCAGCACCTGGCGCTCAGTTTGCAGCGGGTGGACTGTGCTACTGCGACCCGGGCCGAGTGTTTGCGTCGGGTGGCCGAACGCGCGGCTCAGACCCCACCCGGTCAATGGATTTTGGGGCATGGTTGGAACCAAAACGAGTGGCCAGAAGGGTTTGGCTCAGCCCAGGATTTGGATGTTGTCGCGCCCGAGCACCCGGTGTTTCTCACGGCAAAGTCGCTGCATGCAGCGTGGGTCAATTCAGTGGCGTTGCGCTTGGCCGGAATTGGGCCTGATACGCCCGACCCTGCAGAAGGGCGGATTCAGCGCGATGCGCGAGGTCATCCTACCGGCATTCTGTTTGAGGCCGCCGTGGATCTCGTGCAGCGTTGTATCCCCCAGCCGGGGGTGGAAGAGGTGGCTCAGGCCATTCGAGCGGCTCAACCCATTCTCTGGCAAATGGGTCTGACCGGTGTTCATGACTTCGATCAGCGCACATGTTTTCTGGCATTGCAAAGACTGCGGTGCGAGGGCAAATTGAAATTACGCGTGCTCAAGAGCCTCCCACTGGACGCGTTGGATGAAGCGGTCGCACTCGGAGTCGGGAGTGGTCTGGGGGATGCTTGGCTGCGCATTGGGAGCGTTAAACTTTTTGCCGATGGGGCGTTAGGACCACAAACGGCAGCCATGTTTGAGCCTTATCTGGGGCGTGAGGATTGTGGTCTGCTGTTCTTGGAGGCGGAGCAGGTATTTGAAATTGGGCGTAAGGCGGGAGAGGTGGGCTTGAGCCTGGCCGTGCATGCCATCGGTGATCGCGCGAACGCGGAGGTATTAACGGGTTTGGAGCGGTTGCGCCAGTGGGAACATGATGCTGGAAAGCCTCACTTACGTCACCGCATTGAGCATGTTCAGGTATTACGACCCCAAGATGTAGGACGGTTGGCTCAGGCCGATATTATCGCTTCCGTGCAACCCGTGCATGCCACTTCGGATATGGAGATGGCCGACCGTTATTGGGGCGAGCGGTCACGTTATGCCTATGCCTATCATACACTGCTTGCCCATGGAACGCGCCTGGCATTTGGCTCAGATGCGCCGGTCGAATCGCCTAATCCGTTTTGGGGGATTCATGCCGCAGTAACTCGCCAGCGTTTGGATGGCACGCCCGGCCCAGAAGGCTGGTATCCTCAAGAGCGGCTTTCTGTCCAACAGGCGGTCGAAGCCTACACTCTGGGTGCGGCCTATGCAGCAGGGTTAGAACGCTATCTGGGAAGCCTGCGTTCAGGTTATTTTGCGGATTTAATGGTTTTGGAACAAAGCCCGTGGGATGTGCCGGCCAGGGACTTATCCCAGTTACATCCGATTGCGACCATGGTGGGGGGAGAATGGGTATGGCAGATGGAAGAGATGTGAATTCAACACCTTCAACCCTTAAACCCGAAATATTAGTACCCCGTTTGGGGGATTACCTGGTTGAGCGCGGTTTCCTCTCGCAAGCGGATTTGGACGCTGTGCTCAATTATCAAGCCGTGCTGCGCGAGCAAGGCCGAGAAGTGCCGCTCTTAGGGCAACTTTTGGTTGAACTAGGGAAAATCAGCCAACCCCTCTTAGATCATGCGATCACCGAGTATGTGCTTCAGTTGCGCACTGCGCTCGAAGAGAGTAACGCCCAACTTGAGCAGCGCGTACAACAACGCACGGCAGAACTTGAGCGGGCATTACAAAAACTTTCCGAACTCAATCAATTGAAAGCCAATTTTGTAGCCAATATTTCGCATGAATTACGCACCCCGCTTACCCATTTGAAGGGGTATCACGAGCTTTTGCTTTCAGGTGACCTGGGGCCGTTAAATGAAGAGCAACATCGGGCTTTGCTCATCATGGAGAAGGCAATTGATCGCCTGGAGCGCCTGATAGAGGACTTGATCTTATTCTCAACCACTGAACGAGGAAACCTACCCCTCCGAATCGAACCGATTGACTTATGCATGTTGTGTCGAAAAGTTGTTGAGCAGATATCCCCTCGTGTTCACGATCATCATCTCGATCTGGAAATGAGATGCCCTACAGAGGACGAGGAGTTATTGGTTTATGGCGATTGGGAAAAAATTGGTTGGGTTATTCATCAATTACTGGATAACGCCGTCAAATTTACGCCAGCCGGCGGGCATATTACCTTAGCCGTTGAGTTGATGGATAAACATGTGGAAGTCAGCGTTACCGATACCGGGATTGGGATTCCGGCGAACCGCCTCCAGGAGTTGTTTGAGCCCTTTCATCAATTAGATAGTTCTCCCACCCGTCGCTATGGAGGGACAGGGTTGGGACTCTCGCTGGCCCAAAAGATTATTGAAGCCCACGATTCTGTGATTTCAGTTACCTCGGAACTTGGGCGTGGAAGCCGGTTTTCGTTTCTTTTACGTCGTGTGCGCTTGGATGAGGGTGCGATAGATGAACCCAAACCCAGATAATCCATCTCAGGTGATACCCATTGAGGTGGTTTTTACCTTAAGCCGCTTGTTGGGACAGACTTCTTCCTGGCGGCAGGTGATGGATGAGGCCATTCAGGTGGTGCGGCCTCACTTTGTGTTTGATAATCTGGTGGTGTATTTGGTAGATCCGGCTACATTAAATCTCGAAGTTGGTTTTGCCCGTGCGACCGGACGTGGAAAATCGGCTGAAGCCGATGTGGCCTGGGGGGAAGCGCTGAGCAATCAGGTGGTGGAACAGCGGCAGTTAATCCTTGAAGAACCAACCGACACTACCGAAGATCGCTTGCAGCGTCCCTATATGTTGGGCATACCCCTCCAAGTGGGTGAAGCATTGCTTGGAGCGTTGATTTGGATCCGCTTTGGTGGCCCGCCGTTTGATCCGGCAGCCTTTCCGTTTGTGGAATTTTTTAGCCAGCAGTTAGCGCAAGCGATTTTAAGGGAACGCCTGGCGCAGGAGATATCACGCTTGGAAATTCAGTATAGTGGTTTACAAGCCCAGGAAGATTTTATTTCGGCGCTCTCTCATGAATTTCGCACTCCATTGGGATTTATCAAGGGTTACACCACCACATTGTTACGCCCGGATGCGAACTGGGATGCCACCACACAACGTGAATTTCTTAACATTATTGATCAAGAGGCCGATCGTATGCAGGAATTAATTGATAATCTGCTCGATTCGGCACGTTTGCAGACCGGGCGGATCAAGATGAACTTCCAACCGGTGCGTCTGGATTCTCTGGTAAATGATGTCGTGGCGCGCATGAAGTTACGTTATCCGGAACTCGAGGTAAGCGTTCAACTCGATGAACCACTGAGCCCACTTTTTGCGGATCCGCAACGTCTGGCGCA
>CAYRUO010000003.1:0-368485 GCA_964427505.1 uncultured Thermanaerothrix sp. | reverse complement strand
CTCCTTCTTCTATCCAAAAAGTGGTAGTTAAAAGTGACCACAGGACAGGGGTTGGGTTATTATATAGGCGAAGCACCTCCTTGCCTTTGAGAATAACAGGGGTTACACTTCAATTTACCCTGTCTCCAATGAATTCACAATCACTCTTCGGACATTCGTCGGACATCAAATGGTCATGAAACGCGAGATGTTTATCACCTTGTTCAAGGATCTGATCTCCCATCTGTATGATGTCACAGTCATAGAGACCCACCCCTTGTCTCAGCACTTTCCTATAGATAAGATTTCGGATTCTTCAACATGCCGCGCAGAGGCTATACAGAAGTTAATCCTTCAAGAAATAGAATTGCTCCGCCCGCCTGGCAAGGAACCACAGCCTCAATCACCTGAATGGCGGCCTTATCTGATTCTTCATAAGCGATATGTGTTAGGCGAGAGCCCTCGTGATATTGCCAGTGCTTTATATATTGGCGACCGTCAATTTCGGCGTGACCACAGCCGGGCACTCCAAGCACTAAGTTCACGAATTTGGGAACGTTATTTCATCAGCGGGGCTGTGGATGCAACTATTGAGCCCTCCTCTAACTCCGAAGATGACTTTATTCTCCACCTCGAAAGGCTTGACCTTTCAGAAGTAGTGAAAAGTCTGGAGGGTATCCTGGTCCAGCGTTTTCGAACTGAGCGACTTCGTCTTGATCTCAAAATTCCCTCTCGCCCCATAACCGTCTCAGCGGATCGGGTACTACTTCGTCAAATCCTATTGAGTTTGGTCAATTATGGGTTGCAACTCTGTGCTGGGAATAGCCTTGGGCTGTGGCTGGAGAGCCAACCCGACAGAAACGTCATTCACATTAATTTTGAGACCGATGAACAATGGGAACTTAACCGAGAGGAAGGGAAGGATTTGCTAAATTATGTTCGCTCTTGGGCGCAGCGAATGAACGTTCAGATAGACGAACGTTATCCGCTACCTGGGCAAAAAGGGAATGTTTCTCTAAGACTAATGTTTGCCTCTGTCCAACACCGCATAATCCTTATAGTAGACGATCAGGTTACCGCGCTAAGGATGTTCGAACGTTACTTGAGCCATACCGGCATTGAGGTCATTGGAATCACAAATCCTGAACAGACCTTAGAGGTGGCTAGAAAAGTGCAACCGAATCTGATCATCTTAGATGTCATGATGCCGCGCTTGGATGGTTGGGAAGTGCTCCAAGCCTTACAGTTAAACCCCAAGACGAGTAAAATCCCGATCCTTGTCTGCTCGGCTTGGGATGAACCGGAGTTGGCATATTCACTGGGAGCAGCAGCATTTCTCAAGAAGCCTATTCTCCAAAGACAGCTTCTCGACGTCCTATATCAACTTAATCTGCTCGATTAGGAGCCTAATATGCCTTGGCTACAAAGTATCTCCGGCGAGGATTCGGATTTTGCAGACTTGGTTAAGTCCACTGCGCGTAATCTAATTTTCACTTTAGGCGGCTTGTACTTATGTTGGCATATCATTGCAACGCTGGGATTTCCCCAAATCTTCAATCCAAGCATTTGGATAATATCCGTCTTTATGCTTGGCCTGGTATGGTTCAGTCTATACCTGCTCGAACGAAACTACCTTCTTTCCCAAACAATTTGGTTGTTGGGGTTAAGTGTTGGAATCCTGATTGCCTTTTACTTATACCATCAGCCTGCTACCCTCTTTCTTTTCATGCTCTTACCGCTCATCGCCGTGGTAACTTTGGGGGTGGTGGGAATGTTTGTAGCCGACTTGGGAATTGTGCTCATCGTCTTGATGCTCCCCCGCTTTTTTCCCGTTCCAGAAGGCTATACCCTGGCACTTATCATTGGCGGAATATTTATCAGTCTGTTCGGGTGGGCTCTTTCAAGCAACCTTATCGAGGCTCTTGATTCGGCCTACTACCATTACACCGAAGCCCGCCGGCTATTGGAAGAAACTCGCGAACACCGTGCCGAATTAAGCCGTGTTCTCAAAGAAATGAACCATGCTAATTATCAGTTGGAGCGCCTCAATGAAATGCTCGCTTTTGCTCGGGCCCAAGCCGAGGAAGCCAGGGAAGCGCGCAATCACTTTGTCTTAGCCGTCAGTCATGAATTACGCAGTCCACTAAATTTCATTATCGGTTTTAGCGATTTAATGGTTAATGCCCCAACCACTTATGCCCCCCTGGAAAGTTGGCCCGCCGGCCTGTATGATGACATTCGGGAGATTTACAACTCCAGCAAGCATCTCATGCGCCTGATTAACGATATTCTCGATATGGGTAAAATTGACGCTCGACAAATGACCCTTTTTCGAGAGAAGGCCCACCTGGATCAGATTATTGCTGAAGTGCATCAAATGGTATCCAGCGCATTTGAGGAAAAAGGATTGTGGATAAAGCTTGAGATTCCGCCTGATCTACCGCCCGTTTTCGTGGATACAACCCGCATTCGACAAGTACTGCTCAATTTATTCAATAATGCACTGCGTTTTACCGATCAAGGGGGTGTCACGTTGCGGGTCGAAAAACTGGAAGATTCATTGCGCGTAAACGTCATCGATACCGGCGTGGGAATTGCACCGGAAGATTTGCCGAAAGTTTTTACTGAGTTTCGCCAGGTCGGTGAGGAAAACTGGCGCAGGCGATCAGGTACCGGATTGGGGCTCTATATCAGCCGGCGATTTGTTGAATTGCACGGAGGCAAAATGGGGGTTGAAAGTCGCCTGGGAGAAGGAAGCCGCTTTTACTTTACCCTTCCGCTCGTGGCGCCTCCTGATGAACTCATCCCTGTTGCTACAGGCGGTTACCGTCCTGTGCCGACACAGGATAACAAGTTCGTGTTGTTTGTTGCCCCTGCTCACGAACAGGTTCAAACGATCCGCCAGACACTGGATGAATACGTCATTCAAGAGATCACCGACATTGCTTCGCTTCCTGCGCAAGTGGAACAGCTCTATCCACGTGCTGTATTAATTGCATCCCAAGCCGGGTCTATATCCCCTCAATGTCTTCCCTACGAGTTACCCGTAATCAGAATCCACCTTCCCCATCTCGCCTCTCAAGTTGGTTCTATCCACTCCTATCTTCTAAAGCCCATCTCTCGGCATGCATTATTGGATACCCTAACATCATTAGGGGCCCATGTCCGCTCGATTCTTGTGGTTGACGACGATCCCGCAATGGTTCAGTTTATTACAAAAGCGATCCGATCTGTTCAATTAGACAAGACCGAACCAGCCTACCGCCTATTCAGCGCACTTAGCGGCGACGAAGCCTTCAAAATTTTAGCCGAATATCCCATTGATGCCGTGTTGCTCGATTTAGAATTGCCAGACATTCATGGTTGGGATTGGCTGGCAAAACTACGTCAAACCCCTGCTTTTGCCAACTTGCCTGTGGTGATTATTTCCGCAGAAGAGAAACCAGAGGCAACCATTTCACCAGATGGTAACGTCCTCGAATTGAGCCTCCCTCGCCCCTTAACCATGCATGAAACGCGCGAAATACTGCGCGTTATTTTGAACACTATTTTGCCCCGCTACCCTAGAGCAACGCTGTCCACTGATCTTATAGATCAACATTAAGCAATCACTGCCACCTCAAAAAACATTCTCGAGTTAAATTAAGGCAAAAACGCTTGATTTTTCATTTCAAATATGTCATAATCAATCGTGTATAATCATATTCGATAACGAACGCTCGTTTTGTGCTTTCTTGGTAACGTTCTAGATCAAATTCTTCTGTCCCCTCAAAACTCACTGATGCTAGATGCTCATTTACATGCTCTTTCACCAATCCCTTTCTGGCCATTAGATAACCCCGAACTTTTCCCAACCTCATAACACCGGAAGCTCCTAAGCCCCCTATCAGGAAGGTTGTCATGACAAAAATCACATTTATTGGCGCCGGCAGTCTTGAATTCACAACGAGCCTTGTGCGGGATATTCTCACCTTTCCTCGGCTGCAAAACGCAACGCTTGCGCTTATGGATATCAATGCTGAGCGATTGGAATTCGCCGAGCAAGCGGTGCGAAAAATCATCACGGCAGGTCATTATCCGGCCACAGTGGAGGCCACTCTCAACCGCGCCGAAGCCCTAAAAGATGCCGATGTAGTGCTCACAACCATCTTAGTGGGCTCAACCGACGTATGGCGCCATGACATTGAGATACCCAAGAAGTATGGGGTTGATATCAATGTTGGCGATACCCGCGGCCCAAGCGGTATTTTTCGCTTTTTGCGCACATTGCCCCCAATGCTCGATATTGTGCGCGACATGGAACGCCTTTGTCCCAAAGCCGTGTTACTCAATTACACCAACCCCATGGCTATGTTGTGTGGGGCCCTACAGCGTCAGACTTTTATCCCGGTAACAGGGCTTTGCCATAGCGTTCAGGGCACGGCCAAAATGCTGGCCGAGTGGATCGGAGCGCCATTTGACGAGATTACCTACACTTGCGCGGGGATAAATCATCAAGCCTTCTTCCTAAAGTACGAATGGAACGGAGAAGATGCCTATCCCCTTATTCGTAAAGCCATTACCGAACGCCCTGAGATTTACAACCAGGAGCAAGTGCGCAATGAGATGTTTCTACACCTCGATTATTACCCCACCGAGTCAAGTGGGCATAATTCGGAATATAACCCCTGGTTCCGCAAACGCCCCGACTTGATCGAAAAGTACTGCACCCATGGTACGGGTTGGAATCCCGGCGAGTATGCTTATATCCTTAAAGAATATCAAAAAACCGAACTCACATGGAAAGACCGCGTTCGAGCAGAACTCGCGCGCGAATTAACGCCCGAGGATTTGAAACGTGGTGATGAATATGCCGCATATATCATCAATGCGCTAATGGGCGGTGAACCCTTTGGCTTCAACGGAAATGTACCTAACACTCATTTGATCACAAACCTACCATATGGAGCTTGCGTTGAAGTTCCTGTGTACGTGGATAAGGGGGGCTTCCATCCCATCCATGTAGGTGCTCTGCCCCCTCAACTGGTAGCGCTTATTCACACCAATGTGATGGTAGAAGAGATGGCTATTGAAGCTGCGCTCACCGGAAACGCTCGATTGGTTATGCAGGCCTGCCTCCACGATCCCCTAACCGCTGCAGTCCTCTCCATGGAAGAAATCAAAACCATGGTCAAGGAAATGTTTGTCCAAAATCGCGCGTACTTGCCTCAATTTTCCAAGATTGATGTCGAGTAGATAGTAATGCTTCTGGAACACTACCGTCCTCGCCCCAAATTGGTAACCAAAACTACACCGGTTCTCCATCCTCGCTATCCGGTGGTTGATGCACACAATCATCTGGCCGACCCGTTCGGCGGCGGTTGGGATAAAAAACCTCTCACTCAATTGCTGGATATTCTGGATGAGGCAGGCGTGCGAGTCTATGTTGATTTGGATGGCGGTTGGGGCGAAGACATCCTTAACACCCATCTTGACCTCTTCAAAGCCCGTGCTCCCGAACGCTTTCGTGTCTTCGGGGGTGTGGATTGGAGTAAATGGCCTGAACTGGGCAACCGCTTTCCCGATTGGGCGGCCAGAAGCCTACGCGCCCAAAAAGAACGGGGGGCCGAAGGGCTCAAGATATGGAAGCTGTTTGGCCTACAAGTACGCGACCACGAAGGAAAGTTGGTAAAAGTAGATGATCCACGGCTGGATATCATCTGGGAAACCGCAGCGGATTTGAACCTGCCGGTGCTTATCCATGTTGCCGACCCGGTAGCCTTTTTTGATCCCGTTGATGAGACCAACGAGCGCTGGGAAGAACTCCATCAGCATCCAGATTGGGTTTTTACCAGCCCCCCTTATCCTCCATTCATTGAGATTTTAGAAGCCCTTTACCGTTTGGTCAAAACACACCCGCGCACCCTATTTATTGGTGCTCATGTGGGCTGTTATGCTGAAAACCTTGCCTGGGTTGGCAAGATGCTTGATGACTGTCCCAATTACTATATTGATATCGCCGCACGAATTGGCGAACTAGGGCGACAACCTTATTCGGCGCGGCGTTTCTTTATCCAATACCAGGATCGTATCCTTCTCGGTAGTGACTTGGGCCCTGATTTAGAGGCTTATCGCATCTATTACCGCTTCTTAGAAACCGATGATGAATATTTCAATTACAACCCCGGAGATATTCCGCTCCAGGGACGTTGGTTTATCTATGGTATTTATCTCCCTGACGAGGTACTGGCAAAGGTTTATCACCAAAATGCCCAGGAGGTGCTCGGAATCCCCAAATTGCCCTGACTCACAATCCGGTATCCGATTCTAATTTCCAGGAAGGAGAGATGAAGATGAAACGCAATCCCTTGACTCTAATCACAATTCTCATGTTGGTGTTCGCGGTTGCCTTCTCGGCGTGTGCTCCGGCTGCTACCCCTACCCCACCACCTCCAACTGCGACCTCACCAATCGCTGAGCCTACCACACCACCAACGGTGCCCCCTCAACCCGTTCAGGAGAAAATCACGGTGATTTTCCCCCGACATGAGGCTGATATTGTCGGCGCTTTCGAAGCTCGCGTGCGCGAATTTGAAAAGACGACCGGGATTAAAGTCGAACTAATCCAAAGTGACTGGGATTCGGTCGCTGACCGTGTAATCCCCGAAATGGCAACCGGGGGTAGTGCTTACGACGTGGTTGAATTTGATAACGGCTGGGTAGCCGAGTGGTGTGGGGCAGGATGGGTTACTCCCCTTAATGATTTCATGCCGGAAGGTTTCACCAAAGGCATGATTCCCGGCCTAGTAGATCTATTCTCCTGCCCGGACGGGAAACTTTACGGCGTGGTTTGGAACAATGACACGCGCTTCTTCTATTACAACGCTGCCAAGTTGGAGGCTGCCGGTTATGCACAACCGCCTCGTACCTGGCAAGAGTTTAAAGAGATTAGCCTGGCTGCCAAGGACAAGGGCGTGGTCCAATATGGTATGGCACCCTCTTGGAATCAGGAATGGGCACTGGCCAATGAGTTTCATTTTTGGACCTACACCTTTGGTGGCAAAATTGTGGACGAACAAGGATGCTTTGAGTTTAACAAGGATCCCAATACCCTGGCTGCGCTTCAGTTTATGATTGACGCACTTAAAGAGGGCGTAGCCAATCCTGCCGGATTAACATACGACCAGGCCACCGCTCAAGATGCTTTCCTCAAAGGTGACACGTTATTCTTGCCCCAAGGTATTGCGGGTTTGATGGCTTATACCCAGGACCCCAATATCTCAAAAGTGGCGGGGCAAGTTAAGGTCGGCCTTGTCCCCGGCGCCACCCCTGATCTAAGTGCAACGCTCACCTTACCTGAAGCCTATGCCATTCCCGCAAACTCTAAACATAAAGAAGCGGCCTGGAAATTTATCCAGTTTATGACCAGTCGGGAGACAAATAAAATACTTGCCCAGGAAATCGGCCTATTGCCCATTTGGACCGATCTCTATACCGATCCCGACCTTCTGGCCAAATATCCCTTCTGGGCTGACTTCCAGGCACAATTGTCAACGGCGCGGGGCCTTTCTAAGTTAACCTGGTACGGGGATTTTGTGGATGTAACCATTGCCGAAGTGCATAAAGCCTTGGCGGGTGAGCAAACCGCCCAGCAGGCCCTTGATAATATGGCCAAGGGTTTGGCTCAATTTGAGTGTCAGCCGTAATTTTGAAAAACGGGGGACAAGATGCCCGGGCATCTTGTCCCCCGCTCCACAAGGGTGAGCACACTGACTATGCAGATAAGATCTCGTTCACGATCTCTAGCAGACAACCCACAATTACTCGGCTTACTGCTAACCTTACCGGCGCTGATAGCCATTCTGGCAGTGGTTTTGATCCCCATTTTCAGTTCTTTCCTGCTGAGTCTGCAGCAAAAAGATCTTTCACGCCCCCAATATGATGCTTTTATTGGCTTTAAAAATTACCTGACTTTGCTGCGCGATTCGCGTTATCTCAACTCGCTTTGGGTTACCTTTCGTTTCAGCCTAACCTCGGTCATCCTGGAAGTGATACTTGGGGTGAGTATTGCCCTCGTCCTTAACCAACGCTTTGTTGGGCGAGGCTTTGTAAGGGGCTTAATGATTCTGCCATGGGCGATGCCTTCAATCGTCAATGCCGCCATGTGGAAATGGATCTACAATGCCGACTATGGCGCTCTGAACGCATTACTTACCCAACTGCATCTTATTGATAGTTATCGTGTTTGGCTAGCCGATCCAACCTGGGCAACGATACTGATTATCCTCGCAAACGTTTGGAAAGAGACACCCTTTACGGTCATCCTGGTCCTGGCTGCGCTCCAAGCCATCCCTGAAGATCTCTATGAAGCAGCCCGAGTGGATGGCGCATCCGCCTGGCGTTCGTTTTGGCATATCACACTTCCCCTCATCAGCCCGGTGCTCATGGTTGCTGCAATGTTGCAATTCATCTGGGGCTTTCAGACCTTCGAACTCGTTTATGTGACGACTGGCGGTGGACCATTCAGTACCACAGAATTAACCACCTTGAGAATTTACGCAACGACGTTCCGATCTTTGCGTTTTGGATATGGCGCCGCTATGGCCTATTTGACCAGTCTGGTCATTCTAATTCCGGCAGTTTTCTATGTTCGCTCCGCTTATCGTCGCGTTGTGGAGATGTAGTTATGCGTGCTTCCCTGAAACACTTGATGCCACGGCTATTGCTCTACATTCTGGTTGTAATTATTGTGGTATGGACGATTGCGCCTTATTTATGGCTCATCATTTCATCCTTTTCTTCCAAACTTGACTTGCTGACCGTGCCTCTACGTTGGATTCCCTCCCGTCCTACGTTGGAAAATTACCGTTCGCTGTTTTTTGAATACGGGGGAGAAAGTGTCAATGTTCGGTTGTTCATCAAATCCTTAACCAATTCTGTCATCATCTCGCTGAGTACCATGGGGATTGCAACCATTTTAGGGGTCTTGGCAGCCTATGCCATTGCCCGCTTACGTTTCCGTGGCAATCAGGGAATGATCCTGACCATGATGTCCATTCAATTAATTCCCCCTATTATTTTGGTCATCCCTCTTTATGTGATTATGCGCCAGGCAAAATTACTGGATACCCACCTTGGTCTTATTATCGTGGATTTGAGTATTGCCCTGCCTTTGGTTATCTGGCTGATGCGCAGTTATTTTGCCTCTATCCCCTCAGAATTAGAGGATGCCGCCCGTATAGACGGATGCACGTATCTTGATGCCCTTTTTAGGATAGTGCTCCCCCTTTCCGGGCCGGGATTGGTGAGCGTAATGATCTTCGCCTTTATTGCGTCTTGGAATGAATACCTTTACGCGTTCATCTATACGAATATTAATGCCAAAACCTTACCCGTATTGATTGGAGAGTTTAGTACCAAACTCGGACTCGAATACCTGAAAATTGCTGCGGCGGGAGTCTTGGCCAGTTTACCCCCTGTGTTTTTAGCGTTGATCTTTCAGCGTTTCATCATCCGTGGCTTAACCGCCGGCGCAATCAAGTGAGCAAACCGCGGAAAAGGGAGATATGGGTAGTATGAACGTCAATTTTGGCAATTTGGGCTTTGAATTTGATAATAAGGCTACGATATCCTTGTTTTATAAAGAGAAGTTAGTAAGCAAACTTTTCCCTCTGGTGGAGCCCCCTGATCAATTCCCGTTAGATTCACCGGTAAAAACCTCTTTTCAAGGTCCAGTTGCGCTTTCGGCCTCGCTGGGAGAAGGGCTTCGATATACAGTTGAGATGTCATTCGAGCATAATTTGGTCTGCCTTTCCTATATTGAATATTATCCCCACTGGCAAGACAATGTCTTCTTACGCTGGCGGTTCGAAAATCGTGGTAATGTTCCCGTAGAGATTCATCGCCTTAGTCTTCCCCGGCTGATAATCCCGCGCCCAACCCCCAAAAGGGTATGGACATTCCAGGGGGCAGCCGTTCAATGGGGTCAGGATTTCGCGTTTGAACTACCCACAACCTTCTCTCGAGACAACTTTCTGGGACACCTTCAAGATGGTGAAGGGGGTGGTATCCCGCTGGTGGATTTTTGGACCCCCGACTTGGGAATTGCGCTGGGACATCTTGAAACCGTTTCTCAACCTTGGTATATGCCCGTTGAAGCTAGCGACGACCAGATCACTGCATCTTTACAAAGGCGCGGTAATGTCCTTCTCGAACCTGGAAGCGGTTTGGAAAGTCCATACACCGTGCTAATGATTCATCACGGTGATTTCTTTGAGCCTGTAGCGCGGTATCGTGAAATGATGAAATTACGGGGTGTCGTACCAGCCCAACCCTCATCTGAAGATTTTGAACCCGCCTGGTGCTCATGGGGCTACGAATTTGATGTTCGTCCGGAAGAAATTGAAGGGATATTACCTATGCTCACCCGTTTGGGAATTCGCTGGGTGACCCTGGATGACCGCTGGTTTGATCATTACGGGGATTGGAACCCGCGGCAAGATACCTTTCCAGGCGGGGACGAGGGAATGAAAAACCTGGTAGATAGGATCCACCAAACAGGGTTAAAGGCCCAATTATGGTGGTATCCGCTTTGTGCTGAGGACGGGCATGGGCAATGGGACACATTGACCTATGGCTATTCCCAAATATTTCGGGAGCACCCGGATTGGGTGGTGCTGAATCCTGATGGGTCTATCGCTCGTAACAACCGCCATTTAGCCATGCTTTGCCCCGCATTACCCGAAGTTCAAAACTATACCCTCAAGCTGGTCAAACGCTTTATCGGTGAATGGGGATTTGACGGCTTCAAACTGGATAATATTTACACGATGGCCTTGTGCTATAACCCTGCTCATGGTCATCAGAGACCAGAAGAATCGGTGCGAGCCTTCGGTAGTCTTTATCGCCAAATTCTCGCCGAAAGTCAGCGGTTACGTCCGCAGGCTGTGATTCAAATCTGCCCGTGCGGTACACCGCTCACTTTTGACCTCATCTCTGCTACTACACAAACGGTCACCGCTGATCCCACCTCCAGTTATCAGGTGCGCCAAAGGATTAAGTTCTATAAGGCGCTCATGGGACCCCAAGCCGCGGTATTTGCCGATCACGTTGAACTTACGGACGGCGGCATGGATTTTGCGTCTCAAATTGGTGCGGGCGGAGTGCCCGGTACAAAATTTGTCTGGCCTGAGCAGCCTGAAACCATGGCGCGGTTGCGAGAAGTCTGGTTGCTTACCTCAGAGAAGGAAGGGGTATGGGAAAAATGGTTTCAAATTTACAACGAACACCGACCCGCTGAGGGCGAATATCTCAATCTTTACGATATGACTTTTGATTATCCGGAGAGCCATGTTATCCGCAAAGGAGAACGCTTTTATTTTGCTTTCTTTGCGCCCATTTTCAAGGGAGAAGTCGAGTTCAGAGGCTTAGATGCCAAATTATATCGGCTAGTGGATTACGTCAATGGTCGTAATGTTGGGGTCATTCATGGGGAAAACCCCGTTCTTCACATTGAGTTCGAGCAATCACTCCTGGTGGTTGCAATTCCTCAAAATCCTTGACCGCAAAGGGAGTTCTATGAAACCGGGTGACTTTACATATCACGAAATAACGACACAAACCGAAGCCTGGGTCGAGGCACTTGATGTCGTCGAGCGTTCCAGCGCAGATTTGAGGGCTCTTTTCCACTCTCGCTACAGCCAAGTTATCTTTACTGGATGTGGCTCAACCTATTACCTTTCTCAAGCCGCTGCAGCCCTCTTTCAAGAGTGCACTGGCCGAATCGCTCGCGCCGTTCCTGCCGGTGAATTACTACTCAACGAGCGAACGGTTTTATCCAGCAATACAAATGAACCCACCTTACTAATTGCAATCAGCCGGTCTGGTGCCACCACTGAAACTCTGCGAGCCGTGGAGCACTTTAAAACCCATCATAACGGCAAAGTCCTGGTTATCACCAATTATGCTGACCGTCCACTGCCCCGGTTGGCCGATCTTCCTTTGGTTATAAAAAAAGGCCAGGAAGAAAGTGTGGCTCAAACACGCTCGTTTGCTTCTATGTATGTTGCAGCAGTTGCAGCAAGTCTTCTCGCTGGAGAATATCACGCGGAACGCTCAGCCATGTACCAACTCGCCGAGAAGGGGCAGACATTGTTAAGGGTTCACGCCCCCCTGGCTCAAGAAGTGGGTGAAAACTTGAGTTATGATCGCTTCTACTTCCTGGGTAGCGGCATACGTTACGGCCTTGCCTGTGAGGCAAACTTGAAGATGAAAGAAATGACCCTTACCCATAGTGAGCCTTTTCATTTCTTGGAATTCCGCCATGGCCCAATGTCCATGGTCGGTGGTCATACTGTAGTTGTGGGTCTGCTGTCCGAATCCAACTTTCCACATGAATGGGCGGTGTTAGAAGAGATGCGCAATTTAGGAGCCAAGGTTCTTGCCTTGGCGGAGCGCGGTGAAAAAGTTAACGTTCAGTTTCACAGCCAACTCCCCGAAATAGCCTATGGCGTACTTTACCTACCCGTATTACAACTTATGGCATACCACCGTGCATTGGCCAAAGGGTTGGATCCAGACCGCCCCACTCACTTGAGCGCTGTGGTTGAACTTGATACGCTCTAGAAAGGAGGTCAACCCCAAGATATTAGTCACTCGCTTCTATCATGTGATTCACGATCTTTTTCTTTTCCAAACCAGAGGAATGGAGGAAACCATGAGAAAAACAGCCCTGTTCCTGACCCTTCTCTTAGCGTTATCTGTAATTTTGAGCGCGTGTGCTGGGGGTGCACCAACGGCTACGCCAGCACAAGCCTCGCCCACCTCAGCGCCGGTTGAGGTAACATCTCCCCCCTCGGAAGGGAAAATCCAATTGCGGATGATGATGTGGGGTGCACCCGAGGAGCTGGACATCTGGAAGCAAATTGTAGCCGACTTTCAATCGGCCAACCCCAACATTAGCGTTAGCGTTGAGGTCTCTGAATGGGAGTCCTACTGGACAAAACTAAAAACGCTTCTTGCGGCAGGGACTCCCCCGGATATCTTCGCCATTGATGCTCCCTACTACTTAGACTATCAGACCCGCGGAGTGTTGCTCAATTTACAACCTTATCTCGATGCCAATCCCCATGTGCTCGACGATGTCTATCCTCAGACCCTAAAGGCCTATCAAACCGCTGAGGGCTATTTTGGCCTCCCACGTGACTTTCAAACCATCGTCGTCTTTTACAACAAGGACATGTTCGATGCTGCAGGGATTCCATATCCCTCACCGGATTGGACCTATGATGACTTTCGCGCTACTGCCAAAGCCCTCACTCTAGACAAGGATAAAGATGGGGTCATTGACCAATATGGCTACGCTACCGATTTGTGGGATATGGAACTATTTTGGAGTGAGGCGATCTGGGCGTTTGGGGGTGAGATCATCAGCCCTGATCATACTAAGACCCTTATTGGCAGTCCCGAAGCTCGCAAGGCTTGGCAATTTATTTATGACATGATGTTTGTAGATAAATCCATGCCCGATTCCACTACCGCGGCCCAATATGGAGGTGATCTCTTCCAGGCCGGTAAGGCGGCGATGACCACCATCGGTCACTGGGCTGTTCCGGGATATGCAGAAGCGGGCTTGAATTTTGATGTAGTACCCATGCCTGTTGGTCCAGCCGGTCGTGCAACCAGCGTTAACAGCGCAGGCTTTGTCATTGCGAAAGCCACGAAATACCCTGATGCAGCATGGAAGTTCCTTGAATTTGTGATTAGCCCCCCTGCACAAACGCGATTGGCAGAACTTGGCTTTGCCTGCCCCGTGCTCAAGTCGGTTGCAGAAAGTCCGGCTTTCCTGGAGCAAAAGATCAAGATTAACCATAAAGTTTTCCTCGACTCACTTGAGTTTGCCCACATGAAACCAGTTTTCAAAGGCTATGATGAGTGGGCATCGGTTATTGGCGATGGCATGGCGCCGATTTGGGCGGGCGAGGAGGCAGATCTCAACGCCATTCTGGATGAGATCATTCCTCAAGCCGATGAGGTTTTGCAGCAATATAATCCGTAAAAACCACATGGATTTGAGGGGCTTCTTCAACTGTCAGGGAAGCCCCTCCTCAATAAGGCATCAGGAGAAAATTTATGGAAGCAGGGATCAAGCCCCTTGGCCGAGAAAAGGTATGGTTGTGGATTCTCCTAGCCCCCACCCTCTTTGGGTTGGTGTTTAGTGCATTTGGTGCGTTATTGGCTACACTTGGTCTTTCGTTTACCGAATGGGATCTCTTCACGTCTCCAAAATGGGTGGGCTTTAGCAATTACATTACTCTATTTACAGACAAGCGGTTTTTGCGCGCATTGGCAAACACTGCACAGTTCGCGGCGCTTTATGTTCCAGGCGTCGTCATCATTTCCTTGTTCGTCGCGGTTTTAATGAATCGAGCCATTAAGGGGATCTCGCTATATCGGACAATGTACTACTTACCGGTAGTAACCTCGGCTGTAGCCACGGCGTTGGTTTGGAACATGATATACGGAAAGGACACAGGGGTTCTGAACTACATCTTAAAACAATTGGGGATGCAGCCGGTATGCTGGCTATGCGCCGATCGCGCCATGCTCTCAGTCGTAATCGTCAATATCTGGGGCGCTATTGGTGAAGGTATGATTATCTTTCTGGCCGGACTCACAGCGATCCCAAAGGAATACTATGAAGCCTCAGAAATAGATGGGGCAGGCCGCTTTCAGCAGTTCTTTAGGATTACGTTACCGTTGATCACGCCAAGCATTTTCTTTCAAACTCTGATTTCCACAATCAATGCCTTTCAAGCCTTTGACTATATTTACATGTTGACGCGCAGAGGTCAAGGAGATAGTTCTATCCCGGTTGTCGTTTTCTCGATATACCGCAACGCCTGGCACTTCAACAAATATGGCGTAGCAAGTGCCCAAGCCATTGAACTTACATTAATCGTGGCTGCGCTGATGGCTGTCTACTTATGGGCAGAGAAAAAATTCGTCGTGTACGAGTAGGTTTGCGAGGCAGAATGATGAACAATAAGAAAATTGAGAAAGCCATATTGGATATTGTGACCTATCTTCTCCTCTCGTTGGGCGCCGTTATTATGGTGACCCCTTTTTTATGGATGATCGCCACATCGTTCAAGCGCCCAGCCGATCAATTTACTATGACTCTGATTCCTAACCCAGCCACGCTAGATAATTATCGCAGTTTATTTAATGTGGATCTGAATTTTCCTCTGATGTTCGCGAACAGTACAGTGATCTCGCTACTCGTGACCATGGGGCAGCTATTAACCTGTTCAATGGCCGCATTTTGTTTTGCAGTGGTCAAATTCAGGGGACGAGAAGCTCTTTTTGCTGCATTGCTGGCCACTCTGCTTATTCCATTTCATGTAACGTTGATTCCTAACTTCATCATTTTTAAATGGCTGGGACTGACCGGCACCAGTGTGCCGATTTGGTTGCCGGCCTTTTGGGGCGGTGCATTTGGAACTTTTCTGATTCGGCAGTATTTTCTTACCATCCCCCGCGACTTGGTGGATGCAGCCCGTGTAGATGGCGCCTCGCTTCTTCAAATATTTTGGCGCGTTTATCTCCCCTTGGCCAAACCCGCCTTGGCGGCTCTGGCGATTTTTACCTTCCAGGGTGCCTGGAATGACTTGCTTCATCCGCTGATTTATATGCCTGCGGCACCCAATACGACGCTAACCGTAGGACTGGCATTTTTCCAACAGCAGATGGTATTAGGAGGAAAGTTCACCATTCTGATGGCCGGTGCATTTATCAGCATTCTTCCTTTGCTTCTGGTGTTCTTTTTCGCCCAGAGGTATTTTATCCAGGGGATTGCCCTGACCGGTGTTAAGCGTTAACCAGATAAGATCTAGTCTTCTCTCAACAGCCACACGATTAGATTGATCGCAATACCCACAGCACAATCATGCCCATGAATACCACCAATAACGTGTTACGGGTTTTCCATGCCACACCGCAAGCAACGAGAGCGGCTAAGTAATACGGATTGGTCAACGGTGATACAGAGGATCGTGCATAAGAGGCCAATTGCGAAACGACTAAAGCAGATAACATAGAAGCGGGAATGAACCGAAAGGCTCGCTCTATTCTTGGTGGGATGTGAATTTTTCCCATAAGCCCAATAAGCGAATAGCGAATTAGAAACGTGCCTACTCCCAAAGCCAACATAATCATCCAAATCTTCATGAAGCCCTCCTTTCATCAATGACCGCGCCAACGACGATTCCAACGATTGCAGCGACAACAACCCCGATCTTGAAAGGAAGCCCACTCATTAGAACCGTGGTCAAACTGGCTGTTAAGGCAGAAAACAACGTGGGTTTATCTTTAATGGTGGGCACTGCAAGTGCTAAAAACGTGAGCGGAACTGTGAAATCCAGGGACCAACTCGAGGGCAAATTAACTCCTACCACCATACCTAAGAATAGGCTACTTTGCCACGTTAACCACATAGCGACCGCTGCGCCCAAAAAATACCAGTGCCCTGTTTTTTGATTCAATGGATCTTCAAGATGCGAAATGGATACTGCATATGCTTGGTCGCTTAACAGATATGAGAGTAAAACCTTCCACTTAGATGTTAGTTTCTGGAAATGGGGTGCAAGTGAAGCACTATACATCATGAACCTTAAATTAACCATCAAGGCACTAAGAATGGTGATGATGGCTGGCGCTCCCGATTGAATCAACTGAAGCGCCACCAAAAGCGCTGCGCCTGAATAAACTAAAAATGACATCAAGAGCCCATCAAGCGGCAATATGTTGGTCTGAGCAACGGCGACGCCGGTAATTAGCCCAAAGGGAACCACACCAACAAGAAGGGGCATAAAGGCTTGTATGCCTTCCAGAAAAATGTTCCACT
Source organism: uncultured Thermanaerothrix sp. (assembly GCA_964427505.1). GTDB lineage: Bacteria > Chloroflexota > Anaerolineae > Anaerolineales > Anaerolineaceae > Thermanaerothrix. The sequence continues at coordinate 351,624 of CAYRUO010000003.1, read as the reverse complement.
TAGAATTCTTTGGGGGGTTCCGGTATGTACCCATCTAATTCTACACTCCACTCTTGGGATAAAAAGTGCGCCCAAATCGCCAAAGGACGATCTGGACGCGCTAAAGTTAAGGCTAGAAGTGTTATACCATTTTACCCTTTCACTTGAGTCCGATTCTTGCGACGCTCGTTCACCACATCAATAACCACTGCCCCGATCAAAATCAAGCCGGTGATAAGATTTTGCCAATACACATCCACCCCGAGCAGGTTGAGCGCATTAGCCAAGACGCCCATGAACAACGCGCCCAAGAACGCACCCAAAACCGAGCCCTCACCACCGCTCAGGCTGGCCCCACCGATGATGGTTGCTGTGATCACCCGGAGTTCTGTGCCGCTGCCAACCGTAACCGAGGCTGAGCCAAAGCGTGCCGTAATCATCAAACCTGCTATACCGGCCAATAAAGCCACGATACAATAATTGATGATCTTCACCCAGTCCACATTGATACCGGATAAACGCGCTGCCTTCTCATTACTGCCAATATAGTAATTCTGGCGAAAGAAGCGCGTATTTCTCAGCAGGAAGTCACCGATTAGCACCAATGCCAACATGACATAAATAGGATACTGAATACCGAATAGACGACCTTGGCCAATAATCGTGAATTCTGACGGGAGGTTGAGAACGGCACGCCCTTGTGCAATTACTAGCAGCAACCCACGAACGGCCATGTTCGTGCCCAGGGTGACAATAAAAGGATTGATCTTCATTTTGGCAACCAGCAAGCCGTTGACCAGACCCACTCCAAGTGCCGCCAACAGCCCTAAAAGAATCGAAATTACCACCGGCACGCCAGCGTTTAAGGCCAAGCCGGTCACTACACCGGTAAAGGCCAAGGTTGAACCCACCGAGAGATCTAATCCACCCGAAATAAGCAGATTAACCATGCCCACAGCAATTGTGGCTTCAACCGAAAGAGCCAAAAGAATCGCTTCGATGTTCTCTTTCGTTAAGAACACTGGTGAGGCCAATGACATCACAAATCCAAATACCACTAAAACAATAATCAATGCAAATTCACGGAAAGTGGACAGCACCCGAAACGTTCGGAGGACAAGCGATTCCCGCTTAACCATGGTTCACCTCAAGGGATACCTGAGTTTGTAAACCTGCCGCATAGGTCATAATCCGCTCTTCTGAAAATTCCTCGCGTGAGAGTTCGCCGGTGATTCGCCCTTGATGCATGACCAAAATACGATCGCACATACCAATGAGTTCTGGGAGATCTGATGAGATCATTACAATTCCAACTCCACTTTGAGATAATTCACGTAATTTGTGGTAAATCTCCGCCCGCGCGCCAACATCTACACCTCGGGTTGGTTCATCGAAGAGGATAACGCGCGGATTAATTCCCATCCACATCGCGATCAGACATTTTTGCTGATTACCACCGGATAAATTGGATACCTTCTTCGTCAATGAAGGTGTGACAATATCATAGTCACGAGCCGCTTGTTGTGCAAAGCCCTCTATTCGGCGGAAATCCAAAAGTCCCTGCGCTTTGGTAAACGCTGGAAGCGAAGGGGCTACTAGATTCTCTCGTATGGTCATGTTCAGGAATAGCCCATCGCCTTTTCGGTCTTCTGTTAGATATGCAATTCCGTGTTGGATTGCATCCCGAGGATTACGAATGACAATCTCTTTACCTTCCAGAAAGACTCTCCCCGATTGTTTAGGATGTAATCCTACAATGGCACGGGCTAGTTCACTCCGTCCCGCTCCAATCAAGCCAAAAAAGCCCAATATTTCGCCTCGCTTCAATCCAAAGGAGACGTTCTCAAACGCGCCCGGCTGGGTAAAATCTTGGACGCGGAAATATTCTTCACCCTGTTCCTTCTTGGCGTCTCCATAGAGGCTGGTAATCTGCCGCCCCACCATCATGGAAATTAGGTCATTTTCGGTAACCTCGCTAACGGCTCGGGTTCCTACATGCTTGCCGTCTCGCATGACCATGACGCGGTCGGCAATTTGGAACACTTCTGACAACTTATGGGTGATGTAAATGAAAGACATTCCTTGTTTCTGGAGTTTGCGGATGTTCTCGAAGAGATAGCCGGCTTCCGATTCGGTTAGGGATGAGGTGGGCTCATCCAGGATCAGCACCTTAGGATTGATGGAAATGGCTTTCAAGATTTCAAGAATCTGCTGTTGTCCCATTGAAAGGTGCTTAACCAACTGACGTGGGTTCAAGCGCAAATTGAAACGACTCAGGAACTCCTGGGTCTGTCGGTAAAGTTCGTCCCAGCGAATAGTGCCAATCGCCCCAACCGGCTGTCGATTGGCAAAGATGTTTTCGGCAACTGAAAGACTCCCGACTAACGAGAGTTCTTGAAAAACGATGGCAATCCCGGCCCGAATGGCATCTACCGGCGCATTGAATGAGACGGGTTTACCCTCTAGGTAAATCGTGCCGCTATCGGGTTTGTGAATGCCGCTCAGGATTAGGGAAAGGGTGCTTTTACCAGCGCCGTTCTCACCAACTAGAGCCAGAATTTCCCCTTTGTTCAGGGTGAAAGAAACATCATCTACGGCTAAAACCCCCGGGAATTGCTTTGAGAGGTGCTCAGCACGCAAAACCTCTTCCATAAAACCTTCCTCATTTACTCATCGGGGATGTCGAGGGAGGGGCAAGGTCACCCTTACCCCTCCCCACGTATCAGAATTTAGGGAACGTACAGTTTGTTGGCGTCCAAGAAGTACTGGAGATTACTCTTGTCAATATAGTTGACCGACATGTAGACGATGGTGGGGCCCGTGCGGACGCCAGCCTTGGCATTATCCACCGTCAGGGGCGCTTGATGATGATTGTAGTTGTAGAGAACAAGCAGCGCCCAGTAAGCCATGGCGGCATCATCCTGAGCCACAGTACCGGTCAAAATCCCATCTTGGATGGCCTGCAACACATCAGAGTTGCGGTCCATGGCCACCGTCTTAACCTGCCCGACTTTGCCGGCCTCTTTCACTGCCGTGGCTGCTCCAATACCACCGGTGGAGTCGGTGCCGACGAATGCAGCCAGGTCCGGATGGCGTTGCAGGATATCCTTAGCCACGCTGATGGCGGTCACAGTATCAGCCTTGGTGTCGCCGACCTGCACCACCTCAATTCCGGGATACTCGGAGAAGGCCGCACGGTAGCCCTGCTCGCGCTCGTCAAACATCTGTACACCGGGGATGCTCAGAATGGCTACCTTACCTTTACCACCTAGAGCCTCGGCTAGTTTCTTTCCACCAACATAGCCGAGATCAAACTGGCGCGAGCCCACAAAGGCCAACCGCTTGGAGTTGGGGAGATCACCCAGGATCGTTACCACCGGAATGCCGGCATCAACGGCTTTGTTAATGACCGGCTCAAGCACGGGTTCAACCGCGAACACCACGATACCGGCAGGTTTCTTGGCAATCGCCTGGTCAAAGGCGGCAACCATGGCGTTCAGGTCGTATTCGGCAGGGCCCACGTACGAGGTCTTCACACCCAAGACTTCACCGGCCCACTTCCAACCGTACTTGTGGGCATTAAAGAACTCCAGGTTGCCCATGCAAGAGACGTAAATGTATTCTTCATTCGAAGTAGCCGGCTTTGCCGATTGGCCTTCATTGCCCGATGACGTCGCCGGCGTTGCGGTTTGGGCTGAAGCACAGCCCGCCATTAGGGTTGCTACCAGGGCAAGCACAATCATGAGATAAACGGCCTTGAACTTCATGAGGTTTCCTCCTTGAAAGTTGGGGGTTGGTTCGGGTTTAGCGGGAGACTCTCTTCCCACCACCCTCAACATCGGCTTTTAGTAGGTCTTGTACTTCGGCTTTGGTAACCACAGGTAAGTCGAACATGAGTGTTTGTTTGATTCGTGTGGCGGCATCACCAACCAGAAGTCCCTTCTGCAGGCCCTCGTCATTGAAGCCGGCTGTCAATAAGCCGTAGTAGAAGCCGCCGTTCCAGGTATCACCTCCTCCTAGACGATCAAGTAGTGTGATGGATTTAATCGCCGGGGAGCGGAAGAAGAACCCCTGTTCGTTCATTACAGCGCTCTCCCAACGATTCTCCTCAAATGAATCGGGATAACGAATTGTGATAGCCACAATCTTTGCCTTGAAGTATTCCCCGAGATGCGAGGCCAGTGAGCGGAGATCACTATCGGTGATCTCGCCCATCTCACCCTTATCAATTTGCTCGGGGGAATACCGACCACATCCAAAGCCATATACCGCCGCCATGTCTTCAATGGTTGTAATGAGGATGTCAACGTGATCCCGGATCAAGGGGGTCATGACTTCACGACATTGCTCGGCAGTCCATAGGGTAGCCCGATAGTTAAAGTCAATACCTACCCAGCAGTGCTCTGGTTTATAGTTCATGGCCTCGTAGAAAGCGTCCAGCAGATAGTTTTGTTCGTATTTGCTGTGATAGGCCAGCCCAAACGTAATCCCCGATGTGTGGAACAATTCGCAATCCCGCAAGGCCTCTTGCCAGTCAACCATCCCGGGGCCCATTTTGCTAGCCGCCGAATACATCCGTTGGTACCAACCGACACTTTTGCGAGGTGTCCGACCAATCTCATAGAGCAGGCGCCCGATAGGTTCTGCTTTATTTGCCCAAACAAAGTAGCGGGTATCAATTCCGTGGCTGCGTGCCGTATCACGGACCAGCCAGCCATAAGGGTTATCCGGAACCCGGGTTATATAGGCGGACGGAATGCCAAAGCGCGCCAACAGGGTTGCAACGGTTAACTCGCTACCGGCGAGGGAGATATGCACATTCGCTGTGCGTTCCAAGCGTTGAAAATCCGCCGGCGTATCGCGGACCAGGGTTTCACCAAATGTGACAAAAACAGGGCCTTTTCCTGCGAAGCGGCTGAGGTCATCTTTGGTGATGTTGAAGCGGAGATTCTGCATCATAGCACGACCCTGATTACCAAGTTTCAAGTTGCGCGGTCAGGCCGCCATCTACAAAGAGCTGGGTACCGGTGATAAAACTGGCTTCATCACTTGCCAGGAATGCGGCCGCATACCCGATATCCTCAGGACGGCCGATTCGTTTCATGACCTGACGCTGTTCCACGGCTTTGCGCTGGGCTTCGGGATCAGGGTAACTATCAAAGATGCTCTGAATTAATGGGGTGAGTACCCAACCGGGGGCAATGGCGTTAACGCGAATTGTTGGGCCGTAGTCAATTGCCATGTTTCGCGTGAGTGCCGTAATTCCGCCCTTAGATGCTGCATAAGGCGCCACGCCGTTAACGGTCTGGAAGGAATGCACCGAAGAAATGTTGATGATGTTGCCTTTACCCTGTTTCTGCATGTATGGAATAACGTATTTCGAGCACAGGAAGACCCCTTTGAGATTGACGTTCAAGCACCGATCCCAATCTTCACTGCTTGTATCCAAGACGGATTTGTACACACCAATCCCTGCGTTGTTAACCAAGACATCAATGCGGCCAAAGGTCTGAATGGTTTGTTCCACCATGGCTTTGACTTGGTCTTCGTTAGATACATCACACTTGATGTAAATGGCCTCTCCACCCGCTTGGCGCAGTTCCTCGGCAGTTTTAGGCCCATTCACATCATCCCAATCCGCGATGACAACTTTTGCGCCTTCCTGGCTGAACACTTTGGCAATTCCCCAGCCAATTCCTTTTGCCCCCCCGGTGACAATTACCACTTGGTCAACAAATCGTTTGCACATTTTGCCCTCCCGTTAGTTAGATAGATGGAATTCATTGGTCAAAACGGCATGATAGATGTGGCCTACCAGGGCTTGCGCGGTGTTGAGAGGAAAATAGGCCCCGTCGTTCCAACCACCACGTTATCCTCGATGCGCAAACCACCGAAATTCGGTATGTAAATGCCCGGTTCTACACTGCACACCATACCCTCTTCCAAAGTCCCTTGAGCACCAGGCGCAAGCACCGGAACAAATTCGTGATAACGTAATCCCACGCCGTGCCCGGTAATGTGGACAAAGTATTCTTCAAGACCCGCCTTCCGCAGAACTTCACGCGCCGCGCGATCCGGAGCCTCAAAAGAGTTACCGGCGCGCAGTTCACGTGCTGCGGCTTGTTGGGCTTCTAAGAGCACGTTGTAGACCTCTTTTTGGCGGGCCGTAGGTTCGCCAACGACAGCCATGTAGGTAAGATCAGAAAAATAGCCATCCACCATTGTGGCCAATTCAATCATCACCAAATCGCCCTCTTGAACCCGATATGTTGTCGAGGGGACGAGTAATGTACCCTTAGTGCTTCCAATCGGCCCGGCCCCTACCTCTGCTTCAGCGCGAACCAATTTTGCCCCCTGATAGCCAGGGCCCTTGGCGCGAATGGTATATTCTATAAGCGCTCCGATTTCGGCTTCGGTTTGGCCTGGCTTGAGGTTTGAGAGTGCTTCATTAATTCCCAGTTCGGCGATATTATTGGCTATTCGCAATTTTTCGATTTCGTACTCCGTCTTAACGGCACGCGATTGAAGCAATAACGGTGTAGCGTCTACAAGACTTGCGTCTTCAAACAGAGTATGCAGAAGTGATTGCCATGGCCCCGAAGGAACTACAGGCTCGGCAATCCGATAACTAGGAGCAACGACTTCAAAGGAGAGCTCAGCACCGACCTTTTTGCCCTTAAGTCCCCAAGCAGCCGCTTTGGAGGCGATCAACTCGCGATAGTTTTCATAGAGATCTTTATCTTTGAGCAATCCCCATCCAAACGGAACCACCTCTGCCCATTCCGGTTGGGTGTATTCCTGTTCAACTTCAGGGACGAAGAGTACAGGTTTCCCTTCACGCGGAAGAAGCGCAACCGAAATGCCGTGATGTGGCCAATAATCCGTGATATAAACCACATTCTCCGGCAAACGGCAGATAATTGCGCTTAGGTCCTCCTTTTGCATCAAACGTTGCAATTTCTCAACCCGCAACTGCTTGGACGTGCTCATTTCTTCCTCCTTTTCACATCCATACCTTAGAGACGACCAAACTCCGCCAGCAATTCCTCAACAGTTTTTCCCTGCCGAATTCGTTCCCTCGTTCGTTCCTCTTTCTCGGCTTGAGCGCGGGCTTTTTCCAGTGTCTCAGCCGCCTTTTCCAAAGGTATAACCACCACTCCAATCTCATCGCCCAGAATCAAATCGCCGGGCCGAACCAGCACACCACCGCATTGGATGGGTACATTGACTTCGATGGGTTCGAGACGGCCTGAGAACGGTGAATGCGTCGAACGAGGCACAATGGCCTTAGAGAAAATATAGAATCCCAAATCCCGAATTTCATCAGTATCACGGATGGCGCCATCCACCACCGCACCAACCACACCTTTCATCTTGCATAACCCGGCCATTAGCCCACCCCAGACAGATGTCTCGGTCTCGCCCGCCGCATCTACCACAATCACATCTCCCGCCTCGGCTACGGCTAACGCGTCCAAACAATCCACCTGATTACCCGGTTCCAAGCGCACCGTCAATGCTGGACCCACAAAGCGCGCTTCTCGCGTCAATGGGCGCAAGTATGAGTGCATAACCCCATACCGCTCCTGCGCATCTGCCACCACGCACGAAGGACTGTAAATCTTCAGTAAATCCTTAAAACCTTTTAATATTTCAGGGTCAATCTGGACATTTCTCGGGTTGATTATCCTTCGCATATCTCGCCTCGCTTGTGTTGTTTTTGAAATTTCGATGGAAAATTACACTCTGGGTCGAAAGCCCAATTTTTCGGAGATTGCTCTTGCAGTTTGACAAGCCCTTTCAACCAGACCACAATTGGCGTCGAGGGGCTCCATCCTTCCCGCCGGCCCCGATATACTAATTGCGGCCACGACAGAACCGTGCATATCAAAGATAGGCGCGGCTACACAGCGCACTTCCGCCTCATGTTCACCGCGATCCAAGGCATAACCCGCCTTGCGTATCTCTTCTAATTCACAATTTAATTTCTCGGGGTCGGTTATGGTCCTTTCGGTAAACGGGGTAAGCGGTTGCTTACGTAAAAAATCTTCAATTTCTTCCGGCTTGAGATGCGCCAAAAGCACCTTTCCTAACCCGGTACAATAAGCCGGCGCACGTCCCCCAACCCGAGATCCCATTAGGCCGATAGCATGCAATCCTGGTAACTTCTCAAGATAAACGACCTCTGTTCCCTCCAAAATCGCGAGATGGACCGTCTCCTTTACTTCATCCCGTAAGGCCTCAAGTTCGGGCAAAGCCACTTTGCGCAAATCATTGCTTTCGTAATAGGCTCGCGCCAGTTCTAAACATGTTAGCCCCAGAGAGTAACGCCCTAGGGCATCTTTTTGAACGAACTTATAACAGGACAGCGTCGCCAGCAGACGAAAAGTTGTACTAGGACTCAGCGAAATGGCATCGCTAACCTCTTGCAGAGTGCGCGGCTTTCCGTCCGCTAAGGTTAATAGGATGTTGACGGCTCGATCAAGAACACGAACGTTATAGCGATTATTCTTCTCTTCAGAACTGGCGCGTCGTGGGCTCATGCGATAACCTCATAAACTTGCACCTGGCTCTCTTGATACAACGCTTTTAGTTTAGGCTGTAACGATTGATGCAATGCAGAATTGCGCCATGCCGCCGCCTCTTCGAGAGATCGGAAGCGGATCACCATGTGATAAAGTTGGGGATTCTCGCTGTCCACCAAAAGATGAACATTGACAAATCCTGGCATTGAGGACATGGCAGGACGATATTCCTCGATAAAAAGGCGCTCAAAGTCCTGTTCTTTACCAGGTAAAACCTTAAACGTGACATGACGTTCGATCATGACTGCTCCTCACCGTCCTCGCGCTTTTTCGACCTCTTGCCGAAAAGCACGTGCGCGGCGGGTAATTTCGTCAAACGCACCGCTTTCTAGCAAACGAGTGTTCACCAACTCTGCGCCAACCCCGACCACGTCAATCCCTGCACTGAAGAACTGAGCCGTGTTCTCAACCGTCACCCCCCCCACTGCCGCCAAACGAACTTGAGGAAGTGGAGCCTTAATCGCCTTGATGTAAGCCGGCCCACCCACACTGGCAGGGAATACCTTCACAATATCGGCGCCGTGCTCCCACGCCGTCAGAATCTCTGTGGGCGTGTATGCCCCTGGAATCACCGGGACGGAGTAACGCTTGCACATTTCTATGGTGTCTAGATTCAAGGTGGGACTTACCACAAATTGAGCCCCGGCCAATATGGCTAAACGCGCCGTTTCGGGATCCAGAACAGAACCGGCACCAAAGAGGACTTGCTCACCGAATTGGGAAACTGCTTGTTCAACCACACTTAATGCCCCAGGGGTTGTCATCGTGACCTCAATAACATCCACCCCCCCTTCGTAAATGGCTTTAGCGGCATCAAGTAATTGGGCGGCGCTGGGCGCTCGCATAATAGCAATCACGCCGCCGGATAGGATTTTCTGCAGTGATTGCAAGGCGTTCATTGCATCTCCACGGAAGCAGTTTTTGAGTTCATTGCTGAGTAATTGGGAAACTTAAAGAAATTTCATTGTATGAAAATTTCATTCACTATATAAAATTATAGCCAAAGTCAAATCAAAGTCAATAGGGGATCTCTTAAAAAATCCCCGTTTATCGATTTTTCATTTCGTCTTTCGTGAAATGGATGGCTGCAGAGCACTAAGTTAAAACCAAAAACCGGGCTATTCACCCGGTTTTTGTTCACTTCCCAGCGGGAGCGACGGGATTCGAACCCGCGATCTCGGCCTTGACAGGGCCGCATGTTAACCGCTACACCACGCCCCCAACCGAGCGCTAGTTTATCACGCCCTGGTCATATCGTCAAGATTCAGGCGAAGATTTGCTCCCTACCGTCCCTCACAGATTGTCCTGGTTTCTGAAGAAAAACACAATAACCCTTTTGACAATTTCATCCACAGACAAACGAATATCTACAGTGAATGCATGATCAGGTTCTTCGAGAGTCTCAAATTGGCTATCCAGCAATTCGGGTTTCATATAATGTCCCGAGCGTTTTAGCAAACGATCTCTGATCAAGGCATAATCGCCCTTAAGATAAATGATTTGCCCGCCCGGGTTGTCTTTCAGCAAGATGTCACGGTATTCCGCTTTCAATGCTGAACAGGCTAATACAAAGGGCCGTCCATCCCTCAATCGCGAAGCGATCAAACGTCGCAAAGTTTCCAGCCATGGAAAGCGATCTGTGTCATCCAAGGGGATGCCGACTGCCATTTTGGCAATGTTCTCGGGCGGGTGATAGTCATCACCGTCGTAAAACTCCCATCCCAGAGCCGCCGCTAATGCCCGCCCAACCGTGGTTTTCCCACTACCGGCAACGCCCATGATAACGAAATAACGAGGCCCATCAGAAGACATTCACCGATGAAGGAACCCTGGGATCAACGAACAAAATGCCGTTATTGGATGGATCACGAAGAAATATGCCCTCGTCCCAGCGCTCGAAAGGAATAGACTGATTGACAATAAGACGCTCAAAGGCTTGATATTCATTTGAAGCATCCAGAGTGAACGCAATATATAACAATCCTAATGCATTCGAAGGTGGAGGAGGTGCTCCAACACCTTGCCAAGTATTGTAACCGATATGATGATGATACCCACCAACAGAGACCATCCCCATTTGAAAGCGTTGGGCTACCCCCATATCATCAAACCCGAGTTGTTCGTGATAAAAATGCCGGGTTGTCATCAAATCCGCCACATAGAGATGAAAATGACCTATCCGCGTCTCCGGGGGCACAGTTTCTTTAAGATTGTCTTCGGGCTTCAGATGAGAAAATAGATTTTGCAGATCCAAAGGCTCGCGCCCATTACTTGGACGCCCATCCGCCCATTGAGCGATCAATTCACCATCCCGTAGTAAGAAAACCCCATCTTCAGGTGATTCGCAATATAACTCGATCGTATTTCCTTCGGGATCATCTAGATAAGTGGCTTTGGTCATAACATGATCCGTGGGGTAGTTAGGCCAGCCCAAAGCAAATAAACGGGCAATTGCACGGGCTAGTTCACGCCGGTTGGGAAAAAGAACGGCAAAGTGATAAAGCCCCGTCACGCCGCGATAACGCCTTCCATTCGGGATTTGTGATAAGCGCACCAAATCCCGTGATGAAACCCCTAAACCCGCATGATCACCGGTCTGCCAGTTTAATTCAAAACCCAATACATGCCGATAAAAGGCTATCTCGCGGCCAAGATCAGCCACCTTAAGATGAACATAGGTCGGCTTTGTTCCGAGAGGGATTCTATGCGGGGAAATTGCAACAGGTACAAGCGGTTGAACAACACTCATGGTTTGACCTTTCATCTACAAACATTCATGGAAAACATAACCCTTGTAAAAGTGAATACATAATTCAGATTTTATAGATGTATTATATCAACTATTTTTCTGTCACCCAAGGCCAAACAATATCCACCTTCCTCTCGCGGCTTACCCATAAAAAGGGATACACATCATTAAACCAACAGCCCGCTATCCTTTTTGGGGTTAATGATATTGGGCAGTAAAATTGCTTGGGCACTAGTCCTTTGGGATTATAATAATTACAGATATCGTCTACATTCGGAGGCTGAATGGTGACAAATGATCGCCCACCGGGCAAAACGACAGTCGCACCCGAAGTCCTGGTAACCATTGCCCGCCTGACGACCCTTGGTGTCGCCGGGGTTAACCGCCTTGCTACCTACCCCGGTGAGGTAAACCGCTGGTTTGACCGTGGCGTCAGCGAGGGAGTTAAGATTGAGGTCGAAGACGGTAAAGTGTACATTGACATTTATGTCATCCTCAACCGCGACGTCAATGTGCGCGAAGTGGCTCGCAATATCCAGGCTCAGGTGGCCCGGGCGATCACCGAAATGGTAGGTATGGATGTAGGACGGGTTAATGTGCACGTTGAAGATATCCAATATTAGACGAATTCGATCAATCCCATGAAGCAGCGAACCAAAGCCCGCAGCGTCGCGCTTCAAGTACTTTACGAATGCGATCTCACCCGGCATGCCCCCGGGCAAGCGCTTGAACAGCGCCTAGCCGAAGAACACCTCGAACCGGACTTGGCTGAGTTCAGTCGCCAAATCGTATTTGGTGTTTACCCTATCCTAGACAAACTAGATCGCTATATCGCCCAACACGCGCCGGAATGGCCTCTTGACCAGGTTTCGGTGATTGATCGTAACATTCTACGCATTGCGCTCTGGGAATTCGCAGTGGCGGGATGCACACCGGTAAAGGTTGCCATCAACGAGGCAATTGAATTGGCAAAAACCTTTGGCTCCGACAGTTCACCGCGTTTCGTGAACGGCGTTCTGGGCAGCCTGGCTAATCGCTTAGAAGAAATCCGTCAGCAATTTCACCGCGAAAAAGCCCAAGAGGAAAGCCTTTCGCCGCGCACTACTTGAGCCACAAATTAGGGGGACTATGCCCTTAGACCCACGCTCCAGGAGGAATCATCCTCACATGAAACCATCTCTTTTCTCTAATGCACCCCGCACTTATTCGCTATCATTATTCTTGATCCTATTTACCCTTACGGCTTGTCAGAACCATTCTATCCCTCGCTCTGCACCCACACCCACTACGTCCACATCAAGCCTCCCCCTTGTGCCCCTCACGTTTCAAGTTAGTGTGCCCGCTACCGTCTCTCCAGGTGACGTTATCCTTGAGATTGTAGACGAGGTTACCGGTATCGCCTTGAATTCGGAACGCTATACCATGCAACCGGCGGAAGACAATCGTTATACACTCCAGTTGGCGTTTCCAATTGGAACTGTTGTACGTTACCGTTATCTTCATCAAGAGACAGTTCCCCAGGTCGAACGCAATCCATATGGCCAAACCGTCCGATATCGTATGGCCGTGGCGCGCTCACCAGCCGTGATTGAAGACCATGTATTTGCATGGCAAGGCGGAAATGCGCTCACAGAAGGAGGCACCCTTCTCGGCCTGGTGTACGATTCCGCAACACGCACCCCAATATCGGACGCCTTGGTCACGATTGCAGGAATTCAAACATTCACCGCCGCAGATGGAACGTTCACCCTTGAAAATATCCCGCCCGGAAAACACAACCTAGTTGTCTTACCCACCGAAGGTGCCTACCAAGTATTCCAGCAAGAAGCCGTGATTGCAACCAGCGCCGTTACACCGGCTCAGATTGGACTACAACCCGCCCGCATGGTCAATATCACTTTTGTGGTTCAACCCCCACCGGAGCATATCCGTGGTTTGCCAATGCGAATAATAGGAAATACCCCTGGTCTTGGCAATACATTTGCCGACCTTGAAGGTGGATTAAGCATTTTGGCTTCACGGGCGCCACTACTCACATTAATGGAGAACGGAAACTACACTTATACCCTCAGTCTTCCCGCGGGCACAGACCTGCGCTATAAATACACCCTTGGAGATGGATTCTGGAACGCTGAGCACACCACCGATGGGGGATTTAAAACACGACAACTGATTGTGCCGGACCAAGATACCACCATCACCGACAAAATCGAAACCTGGCGCGTTAATCCATCTGAAACCTCACCGCTTACTTTCTACGTCAAGACACCAGCCGAAACACCCGCCGATGAACGTGTTTCAATCCAATTTCGACTGTACGCATGGACACCGGCGATTCCCATGTGGCCGCTCGGCAATCAACAATGGCTCTATGTCCTTTACGGCCCACAACGTGCGTTAGGGGAAGTCAATTATCGTGTCTGTCGTAATGAACAATGCGGTCTTGCCGATGACCTGACCACTGCAGGCAATACGGCCACAGGCCTTCCCATCACATCATCTAATGGGACTACAATAACCTATGAGGTCCAGCAATGGAACAACATGGTAGCCCGGTCACCGATTTCAGTATCCACACAGGATGCCGCACCTAGGTCATCATTTATAGCCGCCGCCGAATTCGCCCCACATATCGCCCCTACCGCTATATCCCATTTTCCCGCTGCCTTCCAAACCCTACGGAATATCGGTGCTAATTGGGTCATTTTGAGCCCAACTTGGTCATTAGTTTCAACCCACCCCCTACGTTTGAACTACGACCCCGCCCACGATATGAGGGGCTCCGATCTGAATGCCCTCGTTGCCAATGCAAGGCAACAAGGACTTGCAGTGGCTATTTATCCACGCCTTAATCCATTCGCGGTCACCCAATCCTTACAAGATAATTCTGAACTTGTTAACGCATGGCTATCCCAATATCACCATTTTATGCTCGATATGGCAATAAGATCAGCCCAATCCCAGGTGCACGCTCTCATTCTGGGTGGGCCTGAGATTGAACCATTCCTTGATGGTCAGGATGAATTTTGGAATGAATTGGTGCTCACACTGCGCCAGAAATTCCCTGGTCAATTGGTCTGGGCTGTCCCCGAAAACCGAATGGCGTCGTTGCCCGACTGGGTTACTCAGATGGATGCACTGTATATCCTCGTATCCTCTCCTTTCGAGGATAGGGAACTTGATGAAGAATCCATCGCCGGAGCGTTCGGTAATTACCTTGACACCCAACTTATGCCTGTATACCAGCAAACTGGGAAGCCCATCTGGATTGGCTTGGATTACCCTTCTGCGCAGGATATTCAAAATGGTTGCGTGCTCACAGCCGAAGGGTGTTTGACCTTTGAGCGCTTGATTTGGAACGGGTCACTTCCGTCATTGGCTGTTGATCTCGAACGACAAGTAAGGTTTTATCAGGGCGCAGCCATGGCGATCAATTCTCGTCCATGGATTAGTGGTTTAGTAACCCGAGGATATCAACCAGCGGTTACTTTGATAGATGCATCACCATCGATTCGTGGTAAACCAGCTGCCGATGTGGTTAAAGCATGGTACCAGGCTTGGATTAATAAGACTTCACCTTAGGCTTGAATGGCACAACAAATTAATCTTCTTCAATAAGGAGCCTTTCTTACATGAAAAATTCAACCCCAACCGTAATCCGCCGCAACTTAGAACGTCATGGGGTTTACAATCCGGGTGAAATTCGCTGGAACTACCCCACCGCGCGGCTGGTTGAAGAAATCATACGGAATAAAGAGGGTTGGTTATCCCATCACGGGGCTGTGGTTGTGCATACCGGCAAGCATACCGGACGAGCGCCCAAAGACAAATTTATCGTCGCATACTCTAATCAAGATGAGATTTGGTGGGGAGCGATCAATACGCCAATGCCCCCTTATGCTTTTGAGCGCTTACATAAAAAGTTTGCCACATTTTTCCAACTTCGCCCCCTGTACGTTCAGGATCTCTGGTTAGGCAACCACCCCGCCCACCGGGTATCCGTGCGCATTATCACCGAGACAGCCTGGCACAGCCTTTTTGCCCGCAACCTCTTTATCCACAAGGATCTTTCAAGCACCCCTCACCCCGATCCGGATTTCACTCTAATCCATGCACCTTCCTTCCGCGCCAATCCCGTTGAAGATGGAACCCGATCTGAAACAGTCATAGCCATTGATTTTCAACAGCGCCTTATCCTCATTGGGGGCACCGCATATGCAGGCGAAATCAAAAAGGCCATGTTCACCATAATGAATTACCTACTGCCCCAACGAAATGTGCTCCCCATGCATTGCTCGGCTAACGTTGGCCCTCAAGGAGATGTAGCGCTATTTTTTGGGTTGAGCGGCACCGGAAAAACCACCCTTTCCTCGGATCCCGACCGCTTCTTAATCGGAGATGATGAACACGGCTGGGGAGACGACGGCATCTTTAATTTTGAGGGTGGCTGTTATGCCAAAACGATTCACCTCAACGCCCAATTGGAGCCTCTAATCTGGTCTGCTGTTCACCGTTTCGGTACTGTTCTGGAAAATGTCATCTTGAATTACGATTCGCGCCTGGTAGATTTTGAGGCAGACACAATCACCGAAAACACTCGCGCGGCTTACCCGCTTGAGTTTATTCCTCATGCCTTAACCGAAGGGCGTGGCGGGCATCCACAGCACATCTTTTTCCTGAGCGCAGATGCTTTCGGGGTTCTTCCACCACTGGCGCGCTTAACACCAGATCAAGCCCTCTATTATTTTCTCACCGGTTACACTGCCAAACTGGCCGGCACAGAAACCGGCTTGGGACGCGAACCCCAAGCCACGTTTTCCGCGTGCTTTGGGGCACCTTTCTTGCCCCTTCATCCCACGATCTACGCTCGGATGTTGCGAGACAAAATCCAGCGCCACAACACGCGCGTTTGGTTGATCAACACTGGCTGGACAGGGGGGCCTTACGGAGTGGGTTCGCGCATTCCTCTCCCTTACACTCGAGCCATGGTGCGCGCCGTATTATCCAACGCAATGGAAGAGACAGCCTACTACCACGATCCAATCTTTGGCCTTTGGGTGCCCGAATCCTGTCCTGGGGTGCCCAGCGAACTACTTCATCCGCGCCAGACTTGGGCCGATCCCCACGCCTACGATCGCCAAGCCCTTCTTTTAGCCGAACAATTCCATGCCAATTTCGAGAAAATAACCGGTGATTCACCTATTGCCATCCCGCACAGGTGATTTCTCATACCCCTATATTGGAAACCTTTTTCAAGTCTCTTACGCCAAGTACAATAACACTGCCGCCGCCACCAACAGGTAAGGGGTATACGGTAACGCAGCAAAGGGCTGATAACGCCGCCGCAGTACCAGCCACAATAAATAGAGCCCGCCTACCATTCCACCAAGCAGGATAGCAAAGAGCAATCCAATGCCTATCCGCGGCCAACCCAACATCAAACCCAACACACCGCTCAAGGTCACGTCACCGAAGCCAAGGGCAACCTCATCGCCAGCTTCAAGCCCTCGTCGCCGCGCCGTCCAGCGCATAAATACTTCGCCTAAATAATATAAAACCAGCATGATCCCAAACCCCAACCCGCCACCCAGCAAGGCGGATTGCCAGCCATTCAGCCATATACCAATTCCCGCCCCAAGCACAGCCCCCACAGCGCTGATCTGATAAAGGACCACTCGGTACTCCCAATCAATAACAAACACAACTCCAAAGTAGAGCAGAACGCCCCATGCCATAACAAGCGGAAGCCGATCCGGTGGCGGCCATAACCATAAAGCCAGGGTGAGTAGTGAGAACACAATCTGCACAACAAGGGCACGTCGGGCACGTCTCGTTCCACAATAGGTACAATGGTGCAATAAAAGGTATTCCTTCCAGGAATAGGGTCGCTGGCAATGATGGCAACGAGCCGGGCTCAAGCGTCGTGTCCGGGGAAGGACGTCTGCCAAATAATTGACCACAGCCCCAAAGCCATATCCCAGCAACAGAACCGCGATCGCTTCAATCACAAAGAATAAATCGCTCATGCCCGAGCCTCTGGGGATTGAATCGCAGTCGGCTGATAAGCCTGACGTGCCATTTCTTGCTCAGCACGGGCTCTAAGTTCCGCGCGCAATGTCTGAATATCCTGGGGAAGAAAATAAATAGCGAACAAAAAGAAAAAGAAACACAGTAACCACGCCCCAATACAGATGATTAGAATGGCTTCACGCAATGAGCCATTGACAGCAATTAAACCCGCAATTGCCGGTGCTGCCGCCGATCCTCCCTGCTCAATTAAGTTCTGCACCGAGTTGGCCGTACTTCGCACTTCTGGCAAAGTAACATCATAAACGGTTGAAAGCACGTTGGGAGATGCAAAAGGAATAAAGATTGCAGTTAGACAAAGCAAACCCATAAACAGTGTCTTTTGTTCCAGGGGGACGTTAATCGTAATCCAAAGCAACAAAGCCCCGGTAATGACCCCAAATGCACTGACGATCAGACGACCGCGCGGTGTTCGTTTGAACAAAAAATCCCCTAATGCCCCTCCAATGGGATAACCAGCGGCCAAGAAGAGCACCGCCGCCACCATGGTAATAAGTACCTCATTCGACGAAAACCCCCGCTCTTTCTCTAAATAACGGAAAAACCAGAAGGTAATAACTTGCCAGGGGAAAACCCCAAAGAAACCTTGTGTGAAAAGAAATAGAAGACTGCGTTTTTTGAACAGGCCAAGGGCAGTTTTCCAATCGAACCGGTAGACACTGATCTGCTCCAGCCCTTCAAACTCGGGCTCGGCGCCGCCGCGCGGCATCTCTTTGACCCCGAAAAAGATTACAATGGCCAACAGTATTCCCAATGAACCGGTAAGATAAAAAACCCCCTGCCAATGCCAGTGTGAAACCAACGTTAGCGCCAACACGGTGCCGGTGATATAACCTAATGGGGCGGTGATTTGTAAAAATCCGTAAACCTTGCCTCGAATCTTGGGGGGAAAATAGTCAGAAACCAAACTGTAAAGCCCTGGATAACTAGCATCATCAATTCCGGTAGAAGCACGTGTGATGACAAACATGGGGAAAGTGCGTGCCACTGCACTCAACCAGGTAGTTGCTCCCCAGATAAACGAAGCCAGCGCCAACAGTTTTGAACGGGCATAGAGATCGTATAAATACCCCCATAGAGGGTAAAAAATGCCTCCCACTAGCAGAGCGCCTGAAAACACAACCCCCATTTGGGCTTCATTAATTCCGAAATACTCCATAATCGGGGTAGTCAATGGACCAATGAGAAGCTTATCGGCCTGGTGCAAAAGCATGAAGGCAAAGAAAACGGCTAACACAAACCAACGATAGCGATTCTGAGATCTCATTCCCTGGCTCCTGAGTGTCAAATTTATTCCGTGATCTCAAAGATGGGATGTAAAGAGTATAATCTGAAAGCAAATACCAAGCAACTTTGCCACTAGAACGAGTTTATCGGAGTTCAAATTGCCGATCTCGAAGTTACATGCCCTCTTAGAAACTTGGTTAAGTCACCCCAGATATTCTGAGGGCATACGCTTTCGAGTCACCCTGCCAGCGCAGCCCGGCCACGCCCACCCCTTACCCCCAACAATACCGAACACTCTGCGCCAGGCCTTGGAAAAACTGGGGATTCACAATCTTTACCTCCACCAAATATCTGCCTGGCAAAGCGCCCTTAGCGGTGAACACATGATGATCACCGCAGGCGTTGGTAGCGGAAAGTCCCTTTGTTACCATCTTCCGGTACTACATTCCTGGTTAGAAACACCGGATACCACAGCGTTATATCTATTCCCCACCAAAGCCCTGGCTTATGACCAATATCAATTCCTTCAAACCTTTCTGGATGCCCTCCCCTTTTCGAT
The DNA here is from genome assembly GCA_964427505.1 of uncultured Thermanaerothrix sp. GTDB lineage: Bacteria > Chloroflexota > Anaerolineae > Anaerolineales > Anaerolineaceae > Thermanaerothrix. The sequence continues at coordinate 332,438 of CAYRUO010000003.1, read as the reverse complement.
CACCGAAAAGCAGTCCCTCAAAAAACAAATCGCTACTTACGATGGAGACTCCACGCCCTCGCAACGGAAACGGAGCCGCGAAACGGCTCGTTTGCTTCTCACGAATCCGGATATGCTCCATTACGGCATTCTTCCTTATCATCCCTATTGGCGGGAATTTCTGACAAACTTAAGATATGTGATCCTTGACGAAGCACACATCTATCGCGGCGCCTTTGGTTCTCATCTCGCCAATCTCATTCGCCGACTCAAACGGATCGCCGCATTGTACGGCGCAAGCCCAAGATTTTTACTGACCTCGGGCACTATTGGCAATCCATTAGAATTAGCCCAAACCCTGATCGAAGCACCCATTACCCTTATTTATCGTGATACCGCGCCAAAATCTGAGCGCCTTTTGCTTTTTTACACCCCACCTCTAGAAGATAAAGTCGCAGGCACTCGCCGAGATGCTACCGCTGAGGCTCTCTCTCTAGCGCAGGAATTGTTTGATCACAATGTGCAAACCCTGGTTTTTCTCGATTCACGGCAAGGGGTAGAAACCGCCCTCCGCACATTCCGCGAAAGTCTCCCTACCTTAGAGGGTGTTGAGGCTTACCGCAGTGGTTATCTACCTCAGGATCGCCGTTGGATCGAACAGGGTCTCCGCGAACAGACCAACCGCCTGGTCTTTACTACCAATGCCCTGGAACTTGGTATCAATATTGGCGGTGTTGAAGCCGTTATTATGATCGGCTATCCGGGTTCGGTGGCCGCATTTAACCAGCGCATTGGTCGTGCTGGACGCAAAGGTCAACCCGCCTTAGGTCTCCTGGTTGCATCTGATAATCCTCTCGACCAGTATATTATTTCTCACCCCGACCATGTACTCGAACGTCCTCCCGAGAAGGTAATCCTCAACCCTGATAACCCCGTCATTCTCTACCAACACCTTAAGTGTGCCAGTTACGAAAAGCCTTTCGAGGAAGGTGAATCGTTTGGTGCCCTCTCATGGGAGGCCATTGAACCTTATCTTGACGTACTTGCTCTTCAGGGCTGCCTCCGTTCATCACTCAACCGATTTATATGGTTAGATAAAACCCAACCTCACCGTGAAATATCTTTGCGCGGCAGTGCCCATCCAACGATAAAACTTCATCTCCAGGCTGCCTCCACCCCCTCGCTACTCGGTGAAATAGACTACGAGAGTGCCTACTGGATGGTGCATCCGGGTGCCATCTACCTTCACCGGGGTGATGTCTATAGGGTTGAGGCTTTAGATTTGGAATCTAGTCAGGCATCTCTTATACCCACCCATTCTGATTACTATACTGAACCATTGCTTGAAACACAGGTCACAGCGTATAAAGCGTGGAAATCGCAAGATTTTTCCTGGGGTACAAGCGTCTGCGGTGAATTGCACCTAACCACCTGGCTCAAAGGGTTTAAAAAGCGTTCTTGGGATGACCATACGGTCTTGGAACAGGTCTCTCTTGACTTTCCCCCGCTAAACCTCGAGACCACAGGATACTGGCTTAGTCTAAACGCGCGCACGGTCAAGCGCTTAGCAGATCAAGGGCTCTGGTCCAATTCACCCAATAATTACGGTCCCAACTGGGAGCAGCAGCGCCAACTCGCCCGCGCGCGCGATCATTATACCTGCCAGCAGTGCGGTGCACGCGAGAACGGAAGCGCATTCCACGTTCATCATCGCATTCCTTTTCGTCGCTTTTCCTCTTCTGAAGAGGCGAATCGTCTTGAAAATCTGATTACCCTGTGCCCTCGTTGCCATCGCCGTTTGGAAAGGGCGGTTTGGATTCGGAGCGGACTTTCTGCTTTGCGGCATCTCTTGCACCATTTAGCCTCTCTGTTTGTCTTTTGTGATTATCATGATCTTGGCTCATTTATCGAACCGCGTTCTAAATTAAGTCACAATCAACCCACTTTGGTGTTTTATGATTCGTTTCAGGGTGGGCTGGGTTACGCCTTGGAACTTTTCGATCGCTATGTGGATTGGTTCGACAGCGCTTACGAGGCCATCACTCACTGCGCATGTCAGAACGGCTGTCCATCCTGCGTCGGCCCAGCCCCTGAACAAGGAAGCGGGGGAAAAGAGGAAGCCAAAGCCATCCTCTGCGCCATTTTAGAAGTTCAGCCAGCCTCCTATGGATGAAGAGCTCTTAAAACGATTCGAAGCCCTGGGAATTCATCGCGGTTTCCCTCTAAAGGGGAACGCCGAAAACCACACCTGTCGCATCACGCAAAGCATTGAAACCGCTTTTCCAACAGGTAAGTTCCTGGAAGAATACCTCCACTCGGTATTTACATTGGATCATGTTTATCGCAGTGGTTACCTCCACGGGAAAACATCGCTCGAAACAAATCCGGAGGCACCAATCTACGCCGGTTTTGTCAACAGCGAATCCTCCATCTCTCACACACAACTGCTGTTTTTAGATGTTGAGACCTCAAGTCTCAGCCCCGGATCGGGTACTCTCGTTTTCCTGGTTGGGTTGGGCTACTGGACTTCTGCTGGCTACCACACCCATCAAGTGTTTCTCAACGAACCGGGAGACGAACTTTCGTTTTTAGCCTATCTCGATGATTGGCTTAGTCGGTATCCGGTTTTGGTCACCTTCAACGGCCAAGCCTTTGACCTTCCGATTCTAAATCAGCGCTTCTTGGTTAATGGCATCCGCTCAGAGATATTGAAAAGACCGCACATTGACGTCCTGACATTGGCCAGACGGCTTTGGCGCAAGCGTTACCCTTCACGACGGCTGGCGTTCCTTGAGCAGGAAGTCCTAGGATTCACACGAAGTGAGGTGGAGATTCCCTCCTGGATGGTCCCCGAGATTTATGTGCAATATCTGAGGCAAGGGGAAATCCAATATTTGCCAGGGGTCTTTTACCACAACGAAATGGATATTCTCTCCCTAGCCGGCTTGTTTTTGTATATTGAGAACCTGCTTAACAACCCTCGCACTTGGAACGGTCTATCTGCGGGTGAGATATATGGTTTGCTCATCGAAATGGAGCGCCAGAACGGGAATATAGAGAATCTCATCGCTTTCCTAAATGCAATGCTCGAAAATTTCGAGCGTCAACAAAGCGATACGCCCGAATCTGCCCATTTGTGGCTAACAGCCGGACGAATTTTCAAGCGTAATGAGATGTATTCCCAAGCCCTAGCCTGCTGGGAAAAAGCCGCCCAAATGGATTCTATTGACGCCTGTCTAGAACTATCTCGGTACTGCGAGCGCAATCGGCATGACCTTGTAAATGCCTTGGCTTGGGTAGATCGCGCAATTAAAATCCTAGATGCTCAACCCGGTCCGTTCCACAAAGGACACTTTACAATGCTTTCACAACGTCGTCTTAGGCTGTTGTCTCTAATGGGCAAGAGAAGGCAGTCCAATGCCACGTGAAGACGCTGAACGCTGGAATGCGCGTTATCGCGAATGCGGTAACATTCCAATAGATGTCCCGCGGGATTTGCTGGTAAACTTTTCCCATTTACTCCCCTCATCGGGTTGGGCTTTAGACATAGCCACCGGTCGAGGGGCTAATGCGATCTTCCTGACTCAATGTGGCTTAAAGGTTGTGGCCATTGATATCTCCTGGGTGGCGCTTTACCACGCCCACCATCGTTGTCCCTTGCTTTATCTAATATTAGCCGATCTAACCGAGTATTCGTTACCCTGTTGGCAGTTCGACGTTATCCTCAATTTTTATTACCTTAACCGTTCACTTTTTCCCCTGTTTTCTTCTCGCCTTAAATCGGGAGGATTGCTGTTTATCGAAACTCTGACCGAGAAAATGGAAGAGATTTTTCCCAATCGCATAGACCCTATGTATCTACTTCGAGAAGGTGAACTCTATCATATCTTTCGGGAGTGGGAAATTCTTTACTATAATGAAGGTATCACCCAAGGGCGTTCAGGGTTGAAAGCAATTGCAAGCCTGGTCGCCCGAAAGCCATAACGCGGAGAGACGGATGACAGAATCGGCCCTTTTACGGCTACGCAAAGCCATTATTGAGCAAAAGACGGTTCACCTGAATGAGCCTACGCATTGCCCATTGTGCCGTCAGGCTTATGAGCAGTTTCAAGATTATGCCGCTTTTATCGCCACGCAGAGCGTGGAGGCGCTTCAAGGCCATCCTAAGGGCGAAGCCTACCCTCATGCTGAGCGGCTTGAGATAGCCATCAAGCAACTTGAAGCTTCCCCCGCTCTCGAAGATGTCCGTTTCGCCCGCCTTCTAAATAAAGCCAAGCAACAATTAGATACAATCGGTTCATTGATTTACGAAGTCGCACAAGAAAGCGAGTCGTGATGTCCCCTAACCCGCCCGCCTATGAAGAAGTCTATCGTGCTAATGGACGCCTTCATGCCGATATTATTCGTGGTTTTCTGGAAGCCGCCGGTTTTACAGTCTTGTTGTATCAGGAAAGTGCCGGGGCAGTTTACGGGCTAACCGTTGGACCGCTTGGCGAAGTTCGGATTCTGGTTCCATCCGAGCAAGCTGCCGAAGCGCGGGCACTTCTCGCGGCAATGGACCGCGGCGAAACCGAAACACCAGAAGATGACGAGATTAATCCTGATGAAACGTCGCCTGAGCCCAACTCACCTCGCTAAATAAATGGGCTCAAGCAACCGATCCACATTCAGATCATATAGGCGCGCGATGGTCTGCGTTATCGCACCTGGGTAGCCATTTCCAATATCTCGCTCATCCACCCGCACTATGGGCAAAACGCCGCGGCTGCTACTGGTGATAAATGCCTCTTCAATCGCCCCAAGGTCATGGATCGTGATCGGGCAAAAAAGGATCGGAAATCCCGCCCGTTGAGCAGCACCGATGACCAAAGAACGGGTCACCCCTGGAAGCACGCCTTTGCCCGCCGTAAGAATCCGTCCTTTTTTCACTGCAAAGAAGTTGCTCGACAAGCCTTCTAAAATCTCACCTTGTGGGTTAACCATTAAGATTTCATTGACTCTGGGATGCTGGCCTAACCCTTGCTCCCGTAGCCCGGCCGTTTGAAAAATAAACTGGCTGGATTTCGCTTCAGGTTGCTCGCGGGTTAGAGATCGGGTGATTGCCCAGGCACCCTCCCTGTAAAACCATTCTGCCGGAACCGCTAGGGGTTCAGTAAAGATGTAGCAACTTGATACATCTCCGGCCGCGGGCACCAACAAGCGTACGCGATAATTCTCACAGCCACCAATTTTGGAAATCGCCGTGTAAATCCCCAACCGGAGTGCCTCCCGAGGCAAACAGAGGGAATACCCCTGCATATCCAGTGTTCTCTCTAAGCGCTGAAAGTGGGCTTCTAGTGATAGGGCATAAAGACTTCGATACGTGCGAAACGTGGTATAAGCCCCAGGCGGAAACTCTAGGGTTATGGCATCTAGAGTTCCTTTCCGCTGTCCCAAGTCTTGCAATTGCAGTGTCTTAAGATCCAAAACCCAGCATGAAACCATCCCCATTGCCAACTAACCTCAGAGATTAAATTGGTCTTATTATAGCCCTAATTCTTCCCTGGAGGCTGGGAAGGCTTCATCTGTTCATAGTCTTCTGGGGTATCCAAATCCTGAACTACGCTAGGCGTATCCACGACCAAGTAGTCAATCTTCTCGGCGTGTAAAGAGAGAAAATCCCGCAGTGTCCGTTCTGCCGGTAAGGCCAAAAGCTCAGCCCATAGACGCCGGTCAACCAACCAGGGATGTCCGCGCCGCATCTGGTAACTCGGCACCACCAGCATTGATTTTCGTTCGGCGTACCGTTTGACCAATTGAGTAATGATATCTTGCGAAATTTGAGGTTGATCACCCAAAACGATCAACGCCGCCTCAAGATGCTGGGGAAGGTGTTTGAGCCCCACTTTCAGGGACGAAATCATCTCCCCTTCCGCAAACTCAGGATTGTGTACCCATTGAATGGGAAAGGGCAGTACCCGCAATAAATTTTCCACTTGCTCGCGATATCCACCCGTAACGACCTCGATGTTCTTTATCCCTGCCTCCCACAGCGTCACGATGACGTGCTCCAGCACCTTACGCTCACCCCATGGCAACAAGAGTTTCGGCGCTCCCATTCGCCGCGAGAGCCCGGCGGCCAAGACCACTGCTCCGATCTTATCTCGCGTCTCCATTTATTTTCTCACTTCATCTTCTGAATCTGTTCCCAATCCTCAGGCTGGTCAATATCCAAGAGAATACGTTCATCCACCCATTTTAAAGGCAAAACCGAGAACTGGTCAAAAATCGCCCGTCCCCCCACATCACCGCGCAGACGGGTTAATGCCGGGAAAGTCACCCGGTCAAATAATACCGGATTAGCACGTTTCTCTTTCACAAAAGGCGCGACCACCGGCGCCAAAGTGTGCGCATGCTCCTCAATCAAAGCGCGTATCAAATCTGAGGACAGATAGGGCTGATCGCTGAGCAAAAAAACAGCGCCACCGGTATTCGCCGGCAATGCTTCCAAGCCACTAATCACCGAAGTTGAAATCCCTTCTTGCCATTTGGAATTGACCACCATTTGAACCGGTAAGTCTGCCAGAATCTGCTGAACAGGTTCAACTAGTGCACCTACCACCACAACCACCGAAGAAAGATGGGCCTCCAAAGCGGTTTCCACGACCCAGCGGATCAGAGGCTTTCCTTCCCAAGATAACAACTGTTTAGGGATTCCGAGTCGTTGGGAGGCGCCCGCTGCTAGGACGACCCCTGCGACGGGCTCATACACGGCTACGACAGCATCCTCACCGCCACGGACAACATTGCCCAAAATGACGGCATCATAGACCTGATGAAGACGAGGTAGATTTGTCAAGAGCGCGGTTTGATCTTCTGGCTTACATTCGTCCCACTGGTTAAACAAAACGATTCGGCGCGCGTGATGTGGAATATTTTTCAATCCCCCCTGGGGGTGTAAGAGATATGTTACCAACGCGGAAGGCGGTATCAGATGATCCAGAGGCACCCCCGTCAATTGGCTAAAGATTTCGGGACGGAAGACGGCGGATTCGTTCAAGGGCTTGCCTAACCCCGAGAGACCACATACCACTACAACCGTATCCACCCATTCGGGAATCGGGGGTTCATGTTCCGCAGGGGCTTTGAGCGGGCGCATCCGTGAACCATCGGCTTCAATGATAACCGGGAGATTTAGTCTCTCGGCGTGAGAGTAGATCCGGTTCAGCGCATCATGAGTTAAGCCAATGAGTCGTCCACTTTCTCGTTCGATACCAGTAATTAAAGTAACTTCCTCTTTCAGCGAAGAGAACACAGCATCTACCTCTTTGGGGGACTCAACGATGACATGGTAGTCGGCTAATGCGGCCTGAGAACGCCCCAGATGGGCACTGTTTGTGAGAATGACGGGCCCCTCTAAAGAACGAGCAAGTGCAAACAGCGTGGTCGTCTTACCCCCGGCACCAACTAACGCCACTTTGGAACGTTCAGTGATTCTCAAGGCACGTTTTAAGTTCATGTCCAATTATCATCACTATAAAGCATAGATCGAAGCGCCGGCACTGAAAGGATGGCCGTCAAGGCAGCCCCACCGATTGCCAAGGACTTATCCGAAACCAAAAAACAGTACTTGGGGTTCTGCCGTGGATCCACATCCCCGATTTTCATCCCCTGGGTTACATATAGCCCATCTGCCACCAGACCCCGAACCACACCATCAAAGGGAGCAAGCACTTCATGCCCGTTGACAACAGCGATAGGTTGACCTTGCCTAACCAGGTCGCCAATTTCAACATGGGCTGTCAAAACCCCTTCCACTGGTGCACGCAATACACGCTGGGCATCATACCCCCCTACACTCTCGGGAATTCCCGTATCCGGTGTAGTACTACCTTCCCAATAAAGGCGCCCCAGCGTATGCCCTCGCATAGACTCGATAACTACATGGCAATCTTGACCGGCTATAAAACCAGGCCCAATTCCGATCACCAACGGCGCGGCAGGATGGGGCAAGTCCGAACCCTTCTTGGTCAAACGGGCATCTACCAGCACATGGGGTTTGAACCAAGTGCGAGCTTTTGCCTCTGGGTCTACCATTACCGGAACTTCACCACGCAGAAAGCATTCTCGGGCTTCCTCCGCAGTAGCAACCCGTCGCGCAAAGATGTCCTCAACCTGGGCGAGTCTGGTATAAATCGCCTCGGCAAACGCTACTTTGCGTCGCACCACCAAAGGCTTTTCTAATTCGGTTACCAAAACCCAAAAGCCAGCCTGGTGCAACCGCATGACTACGCCGCTTCCCAAATCACCGCCACCACGCACTAAAACCCGTAACGGCATTACGCATTACCTCTTTGATTTGACAAAGGGGACGGGAGTTTCCGTCCCCCATGTGTTCACTTCATTTCCAAGCCATGACGGACGCGTTCGGGGGTATAGGGAAAGGCATCATACCACCTTCCAGTGGCCTGGCGCAGTGCCGCAGAAATCGCTGGCGCTAAGGGTAAGTAGGGCATCTCCGCCATACCCCGCGCGCCCCAGGGGCCAATTGGATCAGGCACTTCAACGATAAGTGATTCGACTTTCTCCGGGACATCCAGCACGGTAGGGATCAGATATGTAGAAAGGGTCTTAGTCAATACTTGCCCCTCTTGGGTGATAAAGTTTTCCAATAGAGCGTAGCCTGCGGCTTGCACCACTGCCCCTTCTATTTGCCCCTGCACTTGCTGAGGGTTGACCGCTTTCCCTACATCATCGGCGCACCAAACGTTGATTAAGCGCGTTTGCCCTGTTTCGAGGTCTACTTCTACCTCAACGGCTTCCGCTACGTATCCGTAGGCAAAATTTGGCTCGGACTTACCCGTTTCTGGATCAAAGGGGGTGGTCTTAGGTGGCCGATATTGATAGACGGCTCGCGCCGGGCGCTCTTCATTACGCCATTTTTCCAAAGCGAGTTCAGCCGCTCCACGAATGGCGTTACCTGCCATAAAGGTCATCCGTGACGCCGAGGCACTCCCAGAATTATAGGTATAGGCGGTGTCCGAAGCCACCAGTGATATTTTCTCAATGGGCAACCCTAATGCTTCGGCGGCCATTTGGATGAAAACCGTGTGTGCCCCCTGCCCCACCTCGGCACCAGCATGGTAAAGAGTGGCCTTTTCAATCTCCGCTCCGCCTTCCAGTTCGATAATCGCCCAACAATTTTCCGGCGCTCCAAAGGAAAAACCCACATTTTTGAAGCCGCATGCAAACCCAATTGCACGGCGTAAGTTAGGCGAACCCTCAATATTCCAAACGTATCCTGCTGGTCGCTGCCACCCACGCTCAGTTTTCTCCCAACCTGCCGCACGTGCACAGGCTTCAACCACGTGTTTAATGCTCACCCCTTTGGGAAGCGGAGTTCCAACCGAAAGTAAATCGCCCTCATCCAAAAGGTTGCGCATTCGAATCTCAACCGGATCCATCCCCAAGGCTTCTGCCAATTTATTCATCTGGGATTCAGCCGCAAAAATGGCTTGAGGACCTCCAAAGCCACGGAAAGCCCCGGTGGGTATATTATTGGTGTAAACCGCGTAGGAATCCACCTTTACATTCGGAATGTTATAAGCACCCGTGCAGAGAAGGGTGGCATTGCCTAAAACTTTGGTCGAAGTATAGGCATAAGCACCACCATCTGCGATGAGTTCGACTTCCGCGGCAATGACTTTCCCTTCACGGGTGGCGCCCCATTTAGCCCGAATGTAATAGGGATGGCGTTTGTGATGACCGATGATGGACTCTTCACGCGACCAAACAATCTTCACCGGGCGGTTAATGCCTCGTTGGTGCAGTCGCCAAGCAGCCAACGCTAACACAATTTGCACCGACATATCCTCGCGTCCACCAAACGCTCCGCCAATGGCCGGGTAAATGACCCGCACCTGATCTTCAGGCAAGTTAAGCGCATGGGCAATTTGCTCGCGATCCTCATGCGTCCACTGCCCAGCCACAACCACCGTTACCCGCCCTTCTTCGTCAATGTAAGCCACCCCTGCCTCGGGCTGCAGGTAGGCATGCTCTTGAAACGGGGTCTCGTAATAACCTTCGACAATCACATCGGCTTGGGCAAAGGCTTTTTCGACATCCCCCTTGCGAATGCGATAGCGACAGAAAACATTAGAGCCCTTATCGGGGTGTAGTAAAGGGGCGCCTTCTTTCATTGCTTCACGAGGATCGGTGACCACCGGTAAATCCTCATAGTCCACCCGAATCGCATGCAGTGCCTTATCAGCAATAGCTTCGCTTTCTGCTACCACTAGCGCCACCTGATCGCCGATAAATCGCACACGGTCCGCAAACGGCTTACTCGACCCCGGCCCACACAACACAGGCTGATCCGGCATAATCAAACCGTATTCATTAACAGGGACATCTGCCGCCGTAAACACTGCGATGACCCCCTCTATGCGCAACGCCTCGGAAACATCAATGGACTTAATTCGTGCATGTGGGCGGTTGGCAAATAGGATCTTCATGTAAGTCTGATTGGGGAAATTGAAATCGCCCGGGTAGAGTGCCTCACCCTTAACTTTTGCGACGGCATCTACCCGAGTGACGGATTGGCCAATATACGTGGTCATGGGGTTCCTCCAAGAGATTGCTCAGCGCTGTTTCTTCCTACGTTTAGGATAAGCTACCGGCGGCACATCCAGAGGGCCGTAGCGCGAAGGGCCAAAGAGGCGATAGAGCACATACGTGAATAATTGGAAAATGGTAAAAATCACCAACATCAACGCCACCGTTAAAATGATTTTTGCATATAACAATGGGTCTTTTCCTGGAGCCAATAAGTCTGCCGGTATGGCTACCCAATTGCGGCGCGAATTTTCTTCCAATAATGCTAATGCTCCAAAGTAACCCAACAACGGCGTAAGAATCATCAGCCCAAATCCCACCCCTTGCCAAATAGGGTGTAACTTTGTACTGGCTTCACGCTCACTTAAGGACGGTTGGCGCTTATAGTCGGTATACTTGCCCATCACATCATCTCCGTTTGTTGCTCCGCTGCGCGCTCTATAGCCTGAATAATCTTGTAATATCCGGTGCACCGGCATAAATTACCGGTGATCGCATACTGAATATCCTCAATCGAGGGACGCGGCTTCTCTTCGAGAAGTTTAACCGCCGACATAATAAATCCAGGCGTACAATAGCCGCACTGAACTGCACCTTCCTCCACAAACGCCTGTTGCACCGGATGTAGGCGGTCGCCTTCTGCGATTCCTTCAATGGTGCGAATTTCAGCCTGATGCGCCCGCACCGCCGGCACCATGCAACTCATCACAGCAACCCCGTCTAAGAAAACGGTACATGCACCACATTCTCCTTCTGCGCAACCCTCTTTGGTGCCAATTAGACCTGCTTCCTCACGCAAGAGGCGCAAGAGGGTTTTATTTTGGCCGGTACTGAATTCGTAGGGCTTGCCGTTGATAACCGTTTGAATGGGAGTGTTCGGAGTATGAACTATCGTTTTTGCCAGACCCTTTGAGTTAGGACTGCTCTTACCCCACAGCAGAACCGGTGCTTCGGGCAAGCTACCTCGTTCGCGCCCTTGAGCAATCGCGGTTAATCCGCGCCGGACCAGAACACCCACCATATAACGCCGATATTCAGCAGAGCCGCGGATATCTGAGATAGGACGCGCGGCGTGCATGGCTAACTCGGCCACGCGCTGAATGGTTTCAGAGTCAAGCGACCGGCCCTCCAGATACGCTTCAGCATCAGCAGCATGGATGATCGTTGGTGCCACGGCACCCAATGTAATAGCAGCCTTATTCACCCGCTGATTTTCAAAAGTCAACACGATAGCCGCATTAACCACCGAAATGGCTTGTGCACGGCGTAGGGCATATTTCAAAAAAACTCCGCGCTGATGGGGTTTTAGGGCCGGAAAGACAATATCCACCAAGATTTCATCTGGCTCAAGTACCGTCCGCCGAACTCCAGTGTAAAAATCTTTCAACGCTACCACCCGTTCGCCGCGCAATGAGCGCAAACGCACCTTGGCGTCCAGGGCCATAAGGGGGGTAATAGTGTCGTTTGCGGGCGAGGCCGTGATCAGGTTTCCGGCAATTGTGCCGCGATTGCGAATTTGAGGCGAGCCCACTTCCCAAGTCGCCTGGGCTAATGGCAGTGCGTATTCGCGGATTAACTTTGAAGCCACGCAGTGGTTATGTGTTACAAGAGGACCTATGTGTAAATTACCATCTTCATCCAAGACGATTTGATCCAGGTTAGGAATACGCGTGACATCCACCAAGGTCTCAATGCCCTTACGAACACCGCGTTCAATCTCCAAAATAAGATCGGTTGCACCGGCCACCACACGGGCTTTCTCACGTTTCTCAGCCAAAACTTTTAATGCATCATCTAATGATGCCGCGCTGACATAGTTCTGCCACATAGGGATTCCTCCTTATTGGTTTTCTTTCATGCGCCGGCCATTGCCGCCATTACGCAACATGATGATTTCAGCCATAATGCTCACAGCGATCTCTTCAGGGGTCTCGGCGTTTATCTCCAACCCAATCGGTGAAACCACCCGGTTCAGTGCCTCTTCTGAGACACCGCGCTCCAAGAGGGCCTTACGAGTTACTGCCCAGCGGCGCTTTGAACCAATGACGCCAATATATGCCGCAGGGGTCTCCAGAAGCGCAGGCAAGCCTTCCACATCCACCGCGCTGCCGCGAGTTGTAAGGATGAGATACGTTTGTGGGTGAATGCGCAGGTGCTGTGGCAATTCCGCCATAGGAACCGGATAGAACTCGTCCGCCTCGGGGTTGAATTCGGGGTTGCAAAATTCTGGGCGATCATCGCAAACCGCAACACGAAAGCCGAGCCATTTCGCCAAATGGACTACCGCTTTGCCTACATGGCCTCCCCCGATAACAACGATCATCGGTTTGGGGAGAATAGGTTCCACATAAACCTCCAATTGGCCGCCACAGACTCCAGGATCACCCCGCTGCGGATCCACCATATCATACCGCAACAAGCGCACCCGTCCATCCTGGATAGCCGCCAGCGCTTCCTTTATGACCCGACTTTCCAGTTCGCCACCGCCGACGGTACCCACAAAGCGACCATCAGCATACACTAACATTTTACTTCCGGCATGGCGAGGCGTGGAGCCCCGTGCATAAACAATTGTGCACAGCGCCCCCGCCTCTCCCTTTTCGGCCAGGTTAATCACTTCCCGATAAATCTCTACGCTCATAGCCAAACTAACCCTACTTTCGCCTTAATGCACGCCAGACCTTCTCCGGAGTCAACGGATTATCCAGAATATCGGCGCCGCACGCATCGAGCACTGCGTTCGCCACGGCGGGCGCCACGCCATCCATAGGTATCTCAGCTACAGCCTTCACGCCAAACGGGTGAGAGGGTTCAAACGTCTCGACAAAGATGGTCTCTAACTTCGGCATCTCATTGGCGCGGAAAATATGGTAATTCAGCCAGTCTTTTTCGCGCGGGCGCCCTTGCTCGTCGTATTTGAGTTCTTCGCAAACCGCATACCCCAGCGCCTGGGTCATCCCCCCTTCAATTTGCCCAGACGCTGTGATCGGATTGACGATGACGCCAGAATCCACCGCCATCACCAACCGATCCACCGTCACTGCGCCGGTTTCGATATCTACGGTAACCTCGGCAAATTGAGCCGCAAAAGGTGGTGGCGCAACCGGAGAAACATAAGAGCCAATGCCCATAATCTGCTCTTGATCTGCGTGATGGAGACTGTTAAGTGCAATCTCCTCCATGGTTACAAAACGACCATCTGGGGCAACGGCCTTTCGGTCTGCCAAGCGAATCTCCTCGGGCTTCACCTCACCGTGGCCATTACCCCGATTATTCAACATTTTCGCCGCCCGAATTCGAATCCGTTCGGCCGCCTGTTGAGCCGCTTTTACCACCGCCGCACCAGAAATATAGGTCGTGCTCGAGGCATAAGCGCCCTTGTCAAAGGGGGTAAAATCGGTGTCAGAAGAATAGACAATAATGTCCTCAACCGGTACACCCAGCACCTCTGCAGCCATTTGCGCCAATACAGTGTCCGAACCAGTTCCCAGGTCAGTCGCCCCAACCATCAAATTGAATGAACCATCATCGTTCATCTTAATCGAGGCACCGCCCATATCTAGATATGGTATAGCCGTCCCCTGCATGACCATTGCCACGCCGATGCCGCGGCGTAAGTGAGGCTTTCCGGGCACCTGATGCCATTCTGGATTTCCGTACTTTTGATCCCAGCCAATAACGGCTTTACCCTGGGCGACGCATTCCTCCAAGCCAACCGTATGGATGATTTCCGGACGAGGCTCACGTCCTTCGCTCCATGCCGTGCTAAATGGATGCAACTCACCCGCACGGATGGCATTTTTCAGACGAAATGCAATGGGATCTAAACCCAAATCGCGGGCAATGCGCTCCATATGGCGCTCAACAGCCCAAAAGCCCTGGGGGACGCCATAACCCCGGTATGCCCCGGATGGCGGTTTGTTGGTATACACCACGTCGGCGTAGAAGCGGATATTGGGCGCCTTACGATATTCGCCATCACCAACGTATAGCGCCATTGCCTTGTGCCCCGTGTTCCCGGTAACCGTCAATCCATGGCAGCCATAAGCACCGGTATCGCTCAGGACATACATCGCATTGGCCGTGATCGTACCATCCAGTTTAACCCCGGTTTTCATTCGTATGCGCATCGGATGACGCGAACGCGCCGCAGTGAATTCTTCTTCGCGGGTATAAACATACATCACCGGGCGGCCGGTCGCAATGGTCAGATGAGCCGCGACATCCTCAATGAGCACTTCCTGTTTACCGCCAAATCCGCCACCAATGCGTGGCTTAATCACTCGAATGCGCTTGATCGGCAGACCTAAAACTGGAGCCAAAATACGACGTACGTGGAACGGTACCTGGGTGCTGGTGCGAATCACCAAACGATCATCCTCATCCCAATAGGTAACTACAACATGAGGTTCGATGTGAGACTGTTGAACCTTGGGAACCTCGTACTCAGCCTCATAAATGCGATCGGCTTCTTGGAAACCTTTTTCGACATCGCCGATGTCAATCCGAATCTGGGCAGCAAGGTTACGTTTAGGATCCGACTCGGCGAAGTTTACATAATCAGGCTCATCATGGATGATCGGTGCCCCCTCTTTCAGCGCATCCTCCGGATCTAATATCGCCGGCAATGGTTCATATTCTACTTCAATCAACTTCAAGGCTTGTTCGGCAATTTCCTCGGTTTCGGCCGCCACAAACGCCACGCGGTCTCCCACAAACCGCACTTTCTCGTCCAACGAGAAAGTATCTAATGGGCCGGGGATAGGATCGGATTGGCCGGCAGTGGAATATGGAACACGCGGAATATCCTTATAGGTAAGTACTGCCGCAACACCGGGCAGCGCACGCGCTTTCGAAACATCAATGCGTTTTATTCGAGCATGCGCCACCGGACTATGCAATACCTTGGCAATCAACATGCCCCGCATCTCGATGTCGGCAGCAAAGGCCGGTTTCCCCTGAACCAGTTTAACCGCATCCACCTTGATCTCGGGTTTACCGACTCTCTGCATTGCCTGTCTCTCCGGACGCATGACCGTCCAGATGCGCGGCATCACTTGGGTGCGCACCAGGGGTGAGGACTCCGATCCGGGTTTCGCTGTTGTAGCATCCTCACCCGAACCCGGCCAATCGGTTGGAAAGGCTAAGGTTTCAACCTCACCCTCAATCGGGGGCACCTCTTCGCCGCGCATCATTGCTGCAGCGCGTAAGATTGCCTGCACCGGTTTCAGATACCCGGTGCAACGACACAATACCCCCGATATAGCCTCACGAACTTCGTCTTCAGTCGGGTTTGGATTACGATCCAACAGAGATTTGGCGGCGAGAGCGATTGCAGGGGTACAGTAACCACATTGTATCGCGCCGCTCTCTACCAACGCCTGTTGAATCGGGTGCAGGCCTTCCGTTTTGCGCCAACCCAAGTCAGGGTGTTTCCCCATCCCTTCTATCGTTTCAATGCGATGTCCATCGGCTTGAGCCGCCAACATGACACACGTGTTAGTTGGTATGCCATCTAACAACACAGCACAGGCGCCGCACTCCCCATGCTGACAACCACCATCTTTTACACCATAATAACCATGGCGACGCAAAGCAGCCAATAATGTTTCATTAGGGGCCACATGCCATTCTTGTTCTACGCCGTTGACCCAGAGTTTAATCTGCATGGCTCCCTCCTTAAGTCCTCATAATGCGCTCAAGCAACGCTTTAGTAACACTTGAGCAACCTCTTGACGATAGGTAGCACTTGCCCATTCGTCCCCTGCGTCTTGTAGCATCGCACGAAGTGCCATCGGGGCACCACCGGCATCCGGTCCATCCACCACCAAGCCGGGTGCTTTGCCAAAACCTCCCACAACGGTCCGAGTACGTCCAGAGGGCCATTTGGCTACAGCGACCAGAAGAATTGGGCGATCTTCCGGGGTACGGGCAACATATTCATATTTCAGTTGAGCATTTTTGGCTACACGAATTTCAGTAATTAATACTCCATCCAAAGGACGAGCCCCTCGTAAAGCCAAATAATCACCCAGGGACGTCTGCTTTTCTCCCGGCGCCCAGATCAACGTCGCATCCAGCGCCAGTAAAACGGTCAGCAAATGGGAACGACCATCACCACTTACAATGCTTCCGGCCACAGTAGCGCGTTGACGCAGATTGTAAGTTGTCTCTTTGCGAGCGGCCAGGGACAACTCAGGCTGAAGACCCTCATCCTCTACTAACTGCTGCAAAGTAACCGCAGCGCCAATCTTTATGATATTGCCTTGAGAGACAATTTGATTCAAACCCAGATCCTGCAGATCAACCACAGCGCAGTCCGGTTCTTTCATCCGGCTCACCGTGATCCCACCCCCTAGCGGAATGGTAAGAGGATATGGGCGCTGTAACAAAGCCACCGCCTCATCTAGTGACTTAGGACGATGATACTCGATGATCATGACCAACCCTCCTTATTGAGGGCCACCCGGGAAGACCCAGGTGGCCTTTCTGCAAGAGCCGAGATTAGATCTGGGCAAAGGTGTCGATGAGAAGTTTATAATCACCACCCACCGGATACAAAATCGGGCAGGTTGCCCCAGTCTTGAGGTATTCTTTAACCTTGGCTTTGGCTTCTTCGGGTGTACCCGAAGCCGTGATGCGATAAATCAAGTCCTCTGGGACCAGATGCTTGGCTTTTTGAATTTGTTCGTGAGTAGCCGGCCAACCCAAGATGCTTTGAATTTCCGCTACCACATCCGGCGAAACACCAGACGCTTTCGCGATGTGTGGTTGTTGGGCTAAATACTGGCACAGCAATTCGCGCGTCGTATCAATTGCACGATCATGATCCGGGTCCACCGAGCACACAATAAGTTGCGGACGGTCTAAATCATCCACCCGGCGCCCGGCTTTCTTAGCGCCTTTATCCAGCAATTCCATCGCCCGATAGTTATACTCCGGGGGCACGCAGTAATTGAGCACCACCCCATCGGCAATCTCCCCGGCCAATTCCATCATTTGATCTCCAGTGGCGCCGATCATGATCGGCACATTGCGCGGTTCACGCCGCCCGTGGACAACATCCAGTTCAATCCCTTCCACATGGATGAATTCACCATGAAACGTAACTCGTTCCATATTGAGCAGGCGGCGCAACACAATTACCGTCTCGCGCATGGCCACCAATGGCTTCTTACGCTCAATGCCCACATTGCGTGCCAAAGGATCCCACCAGGCACCAATACCACAGATAATCCGATTAGGCGCTAAATCATCCAAGGTCAGAAACGTTGCCGCCAACAGACCGATGTTGCGGGTCCAGTTATTGATTACCCCTGAACCAATCTTAATCCGTTCGGTGACCGCAGCATAAGCCGCCATGGGCACAATGGCATCCCGCACCAAACGGCTTTCGGCTTGCCATACTGCCTCGAAACCCCGTTGCTCAGCATAACGAACAAATTCCAGCCCTTCGCGCAGATCATGGGCATCTTGTAAGTAGAGTGCTACACGTTCCATGCTTTCCTCCTGGGGTTATGATAGAGTGAGTGGGTTTAACTGGTGTTGGCGCCAGTACTCCAAATCTTCGGGCCAGTCCAGGTCGAACGCAATTGAAGGTAACTCCAAGGTTCGCACCTCTAACCCTTTTTGGTGTGCCTGGCGACAATGGGCTTCGAATGAATTATTACCGAACTGATACTCTAACACTCCTGGCGGTCGAACCAGCAACGCATTGGTGCCTCGCAAGTGACGATCCGGCACAATCACAATACCCCGCTCAAAGCGCGCCGCTTTGAGGATTGCCCCAACATCATCGGAGCTTGCCAACGGTAAATCTACCGGCAAGATCAACACCTCGCTGGCGGCATAAATTTGAGCCATGGCCGTGGCGCGCCGAAGAGCCAGATTCAGGTTGATGCGCCCATCTTCCTGTAAAGTGCGAGCGCGATACTGACGTGCTGTTGAGAGGATCGAAGAATCGCGGCTGACGACCAGAATTTCTTCGATTTCTTCCACGTCCTGCAACACTTGTAGTAGATGCACGTACAGCATCTGATTCAAAAGCACTCGTTCATGCTGGGATAACACAGCCGCCAACCGTGATTTCCCTTGATAGATCGGTTTAACCGGAACAATCGCCCAAGTACTCATAACTTAAGAGTCTCCGCTATCTTTTGACCAAAAGCAATAACCTCTTTTGCCAGGCGAACACGATCCTGAACATTGTGCATCACAATATCGGTCATCTCCGGTATTATACCGAGTTGTCGGATCTCTTCAGCCCATTCAGCATCCGAAACATCAATAACCAAACCTTGCAATATGCCAGAATAATAACGCGCCACTGCCAGCGGGCTTGGCTGCCATCCCATTTCCCGGAACATCTTTGCCGCCGGTCCCTTTAAGGCTTGGCCACCTATGATAGGTGAAACCGCTACAACCGGTTTTCTACCCAGCACCCGTCGAATCCCCGGCACCTCAAGAATTGGCCCAATGCTCACCCATGGATTAGAAGGACAAATGATGACCAAATCGGCTTCAT
Source organism: uncultured Thermanaerothrix sp. (assembly GCA_964427505.1). GTDB lineage: Bacteria > Chloroflexota > Anaerolineae > Anaerolineales > Anaerolineaceae > Thermanaerothrix. The sequence continues at coordinate 313,342 of CAYRUO010000003.1, read as the reverse complement.
TCAAAGCGTCAAGTACACCCGGTGCGGGACGCGCGGTTGAGACTCCTTCAAAGCGAAAGGCTTTTACTTCAGGTTCGCATCTCTGGGCCACAAAGTAGTTTTGAAAACCAAGTTCTTCATCCTGTTGGGTAATCACAATCGTGGCGACAGGATCATCGGACATAGGAAGCACTTTGACCGCTATTCCCCACGCGCGGCAAAAAGCAGACACAATTTGGGAAAGAGTTTCTCCCTCCTGCAATCGGCGCGTTCGTTCAAGATGGGTGGCTAAATCACGATCTCCCAGGCGGAACCAGGTTGGCCCACCTAACCGCGCTAACTCTTCCATGACCGTCCAGGTTTCCCCTTGGCGCCCCCAACCCGTCTCTGGATTTGCCATTCCGGCCAGGGTGTAGCAAACCGTATCCAAATCCGGGGCAATGTACAGCCCCATGTGCCGAAAGTCATCCCCCGTATTGACGATAACGGTCAGGTGGTCTGGTGGAATACAGCCCGCCAGACCATCCACCAGTTTCGCACCACCTACGCCTCCTGCTAAGGCTACCACCCGCATGACTCACTCCTACCGGAACAAGTCCTGCTCTTCGGGACGACGCAATTCCGAGAACGAAGACTCTCGCAGTGGATATGGGAATCCCCTCACGTGAACAACCGGACGCTTCTCATCCGCCTGCCCCATAATCAGTGAAGCCGCTGCAGCCAATTCATCCGCCGCGGCAACTTGCGTAACCCGTAATTGGTAACCGAACAAATCGGGGCGACCTCGTAAATCAACTATCGCCGGTACGCCTGCTACACCGATACAGACCCCAACGGTTCCCAGCCGCCACGCGCGGCCATGGGAATCGATGATCAAAACCCCTAGTTTAACCCCACTGCGTGCCTGTAAGACTTGTTGGATACGCCGCGCTGAGGCATCCGGATCCTCGGGTAAGAGAAGCACCCAGTCCTCTGGGTTACCGTAAAGCCCTTCTACATTGGAATGGTCAATGCCCGCGTTGGCACAGACAAACCCCAACCGGTGTTCAACAATAAGCGTCCCCGGACGGTAACGCAATACGGTTCGGCTCTCCCGCAGTACAAGTTCTACGAATCGAGCATCCTTACCGGTAAACCGCGCCAACTCTTCTGCCTGTGCCGATGGTGTAACTTCACTTAAATTGACCAGACGTCCCTCGGCCTTTGAAACAATTTTTTGAGCCAATACCAGGATATCGCCATCCTGCAACATAATCCCATTGGCTAAAAGTGCTTGCCACAAGATCTCACCCAAATCATCGCCTGGGTGGACTAACGGGATGCCTTGGAGCGCGGTCAGGGTCATGGAAACACTCATAAAGTCATAGCCTCTCACTCAGGACGTGGCACGCCGGTGATTCGGATACCTGCTGATTGAATGCCGTACTGTTTATTAAGACCAATAAGGATGGAGGTCAACCCTTCGACCACTACCGCATTCTCAGTCGGGCCCGCATCCCATCCTACCAAACCCGCCTCTTTGACCAAGTCAAGCACGACCTTGCGGGCTTCCTTGTTTCCACCACACACCAGCACATCACACTCCACGGGTTCATCGTGTAATAGGTGCTCATAGGAAATGTTTTGAAAAGCAGCCACTACTTGAACATTCTCACCCAGGATACGCTGTGCCTCCATGGTGGCGCTTCCATCCGGTGGCATCTGTACTTTGGTCACCTTGGGGGGTACTAAGGGTACTGTGACATCAATCACGATTTTGCCCTGGACATAGGGCTTGATAAACTCACACATATCACGATGAGCCGCATAGGGCACGGTCAACACCACAATTTCGGCTCGTTGCGCCGCTTGCTCATTGCTCATTCCGATCACCGGACAACCCGCCGAACCCAATAACTGATTGATCTCACCGGCCGCGGCTTGTGCCTTTGTCTCCTGACGGGATCCGATGATCACCTGATGTCCAAAACGAGCCCAACGATAGGCCAATCCTTTGCCTTCTTTTCCCGTACCGCCAATGATAGCGATGGTTCGTTGAGAGGTGTTTTGTAATCCTTCCGTCATGTCTTTAAGGCTCCTAAGGTGAGATTAGAATAAAGCATGATAACGTTCCCAAATGCGGGGAGCAAGTTGGCGCGCCTCGTAGGCAATTTTTTCAGCATCCAACGTGAGCAGTTCGCGATCCCGCATTAGCACTTTCCCCGCCACAATGGTTGTCGTAACCATGCTCTCGTGGAATCCAAACACAATATGCCAGGGTAAATTGCCAGGCGTCAGAGGGGTAAACGGATGATAATCCACAAAAATGAGGTCGGCCTGAGCGCCTGGTGCAATCACACCAATTGGACCACAGTTAAATTGCTGTGTAGCCAATGCGGCATTGTTATAAATTGCCATCTGAACCACATCTGTAGCGGGCATGCGGCGCGGATCCAAGTGCCATAATTTATGCGCCAGATAAGCTGCCTTCCACTCCTCCCACATCGCATTGGAAAACCCATCATTGCCCAAACCCACTTTCACTCCAGCCCGCAACATCCCTTCCGTTAGCGCCATACCAACCGCATTATTCATATTGGAGCGCGGCTGATGCGTAACCCAGGTGCCGGTCTCGGCTAACAGATTGATTTCACGCACATCCACGTGAACGGCGTGTACAACAATGGATTTTGGGCCCAAGATGCCATGACGGTAGAGCCGATCCACCACCCGTTCCCCGTATTTATGAAGACTATCATATTCATCTACCGGATGCTCGGCAACATGAATATGAAACCCCACATCCTCACCCACTCGCTCACGGCAGGCATGTAAAGTGGCCTCACTCAGTGTAAGAGATGCATGCAGACCAAACATTGCCGCCAACCGACCGTTAAGCGGACGTTCGCGTTTGACATACTCAATAAAGCGAAGATTCTCCTCTATGCCGGCTTGGGCGCGTTCAGGCCCATCACGGTCAGTAACCTCATAGCATAACGACGCCCGGACACCGCTTTCTTCTACCGCGCGCGCAATTTGGTCAAGGGAGCCCGCGATCGCATTTGGTGACGCATGATGGTCAATTAAGGTGGTTGTTCCGTGGCGCACGGCATCAACCAAACAAACTAAAGCGGAATAATAAACTGCCTCATGAGAAAGCGATTTATCTAATGACCACCAAAGCTTTTCCAAGATTTCAGGAAAATCCGCGGGTGCCGGCCCTGGAATGGCTAGCCCCCGTGCAAAGGCGCCGTAAAAGTGGGTATGAGCACAGATATTGCCAGGCATTACATACTGCCCTTTCGCATCTAAACGTTCTTCTTGAGGATATTTTGCAATTAGATCCTGCGAGGGCCCTATCTCACGAATGCGATCCCCCTCAATGTAAAGCGCATGATTCTCTAAAATACGGTTGGGGGTTTCCCAAGTGATCAATGTGCCATTTGTGATTAACATAACCACCTCGGGATCTTGAATTAAGAAATACGCCCGTGTCTAGTCATGTTCACGGGCGAGGACGAAAAAATCCAACGGGGATTGCGGATTGGGAAGGGGGAAGGAACAAATAAATCGCCGTAGAACCATCGGATCGGTGGACCTTAGCCGGCGGCACTTTTCGACGGGCTGGTGGGATTGCCCGACGCCAGTCAAGCAGCGCTTGAACTGACCACCGATTCCTGCATATATTTTAGCACAAATATAGGGCAGATGAAGTGTTTTTTGTCTTACAATTCAATTATAATCGGCGTATCTTGTTTGATTGAGGAGTTGTTTTATGACGACGAACAAAGACCAAGCCTTACGTTATGTTGATGCTAATCGTCAAGCCTTTCTCAACACGCTGAAAGAATTCGCCAGCATCCCTTCGATCTCAACGGATCCTGAACACCAAGAGGACATACGCCGCGCCGCGAATTGGTTAGTGTACGAACTGAAGCGGCTTGGTTTCGCAAACGCCAACATAGTTGAAACTGCTGGTCATCCAGTCGTACTGGCTTATACGCATCCGCACTTACCCGAAGTCCCCACAGTTTTGATTTACGGCCACTACGACGTCCAGCCCCCGGATCCCTACGAGGAGTGGAAGAATTCGCCTTTTGAACCCTGGCAAGAGGGCGATTATCTCTATGGCCGTGGTGTCTCGGACATGAAAGGACAGGTCATGGCCGCCCTAAAAGCCGTAGAAGCCATTATCGCGACGGGTTCTCTTCCCTTAAACATTATTTGGTTGATCGAGGGAGAAGAGGAAATCGGTTCACCCAACCTAAGTCAGTTTCTAGAGCAATACCGCCACCTGCTCAAAGCGGATGTGGCGTTAAATTTAGATACAGGCATGATTGCACCCGACCAACCCACGATTACCTACGGGTTACGCGGTGTGGCCGCCTTTGAACTACGCGTTTATGGCCCTAATCGCGATCTGCATTCTGGCCTCTTTGGTGGAGTCATTCACAACCCGGCTCAAGCTCTCTGCGAATTAATTGCCGGTATGCATGATTCCTCAGGCAAAGTGCTCGTGCCCGGTTTTTACGACCATGTTCGTCCTTTGGATGATGAGGAACGCCAGGAACTGGCGCGTCTACCGCTTAAAGAGGTTGAACTTGCGCACAGTCTTGGTGTCCCCCGGCTTTACGGTGAACCCGAATTTTCGCCGGTGGAACGGATTGGTGCACGCCCAACGCTCGAAATTAATGGTCTCTACTCGGGTTATACCGGGCAAGGATCAAAAACCATCATCCCCGCCTGGGCAATGGCTAAAATTTCTACCCGCCTAGTACCCGATCAAGACCCCGAAGACATCCATCAAAAACTGCGCGCTTATTTGGAAGCCAACTGCCCTCCAACCGTGCGTTGGGAACTGATCGCCTTAGCCGGCTCCCCTGCTTCCATTACCGACCGTCATCACCCCGGCGTACGTGCCCTTGCCCAAGCCCTGAAGAGTGTATGGGGCAAAGAGCCTCTCTACCGCCGCGAGGGTGGAAGCGTGCCTGTGGTTGGCATGATGCAGCGCATTCTTGGGTTAGAATCGGCGCTTTCGGGTTTCGGCTTACCCGATGATCACATTCATTCGCCCAACGAACGCTTGCATCTGCCCACCTGGTACCGTGGTATTCAGGCGGTCATAGAATTTCTTCTGTCCTATCCTGAGTTCACTCGCGCCTAAGGGCTTAAAAACATGGCCGAAAACCTTAAACTTCCTTCTTATGGAGGACAAGCTCTAATCGAGGGGGTGCTCATGCGGGGTCGTTATGCCGTAGCAGCGGCTATACGCACTCCTCAGGGTCACATCGAAGTCATCAGTGAGCCCCTAAAAGGCATTTACCTTTCGCGTCTAGCGGCAATTCCCTTTCTGAGAGGACTGGTTATCCTTTGGGATGCGCTTGGCTTAGGCATGCGTTATCTTTCGCTCTCGGCCAATTTGCAAGCCGAGAAAGAAGACGAAAAAATCGAAGGACCAACCTGGGCAGTAACTTTGCTGGTAAGCCTGGCGCTTGCGGTGGGATTATTTTTCCTCTTTCCGGCTCTATTGGGCAAAGGAATTCAGTCCTGGCTTGGGCTTTCCGGATGGGTTACCAACCTTTTAGAAGGTTTGCTTCGTCTGCTTGTGGTCATCGGCTACATTTGGGGCATTGGGCGTATTCCCGATATACAACGCGTCTTTGGTTATCATGGTGCTGAGCACAAGACCATTAACGCCTTTGAAGCCAGCGCCGAGTTAACCCCAATAAGCGTTAGCCGCTTTCCTCTTGAACACCCCCGATGCGGAACATCATTTATCCTTACGGTTGTTGTGCTCTCGGTTTTTGTCTTTTCGTTATTGGGAGACCTCCCATGGATTGGGGTGATTGCAAGCCGGATCCTGCTCATTCCGGTATTAGCCATGCTTGCCTACGAATATATCAGATGGGCAGCCAACCATCGCAATCACCCTATTGTAGCCTGGTTAATCCGACCCAACCTCTGGTTACAGCAATTAACTACCCGACCTCCCAGCCTGGATATGCTTGAAGTCAGTATCGCGGCTTTCAATGCCATGCTAGAATTGGAAAATCAACTTGCCTTGGAATACCGTGCTAAGTCCCAAGTACCTGCACCACTAAGCGACGTTGCCGTGGACGCACATCAAAGTCAATAAATATGATCTGTTGCCAGGTGCCCAAACACAAGCGGCGCTCCACAAATGGGATGGTTAAGGATGGCCCCAACATCGCCGCCCGTAAGTGGCTATGTCCATTGTTATCCCCCCAACGATTATTGTGGGTATAATCCTTAGCAGAGGGTATCCACTCTTCAAAGAGGTGTCGTAAATCGCTGACACATCCCGGCTCGTATTCAATTGTCGTGAGTGCACTAGTGCTGGAGGGGGTGAAGATAACAACCACACCGTTCTCAAACCCACTTTCTTCCACGGCTCGTGCAACCAGCGCCGTGACGTCTTGAACATCCGTGTTTCCCCGGGTTGCCAACGATAGATAAGTGGTCTTAACCATCCACTCTGCTCCACAGGTTTTTGACTGATATTATTAGCAACCTTGACGCAAGCGTCGCGCATATTATACTGGGATTGAATGATTGTACTAATATTTCCCTAATGACCACCTTATGAAACCATGGCAACTCGTTCTCATCGGTGTATTTAGCGGACTCTTATCCGCAGCTCTCGTTTTACTAATCAGTGCACCTCCGCGTTCAGAAACCATTATCCTCACCACCAAAACACCCTTGCCTTGGGTCGTTCATGTTTCAGGCGCGGTAGTAACCCCTGGGGTTTATGAGGTTCCCCCCATGAGTCGGGTAAGGGATGTTATAGAACGCGCTGGTGGTCTGCTTCCTCAGGCAAATACAGAAGCCATTAACCTGGCCGCGCCTCTAAAAGATGGCGTCAAAATCCGTATCCCGTTTCTTGATGAAGAGACGACCCCCCTGCCGATAAATAACTCACCAGTACCTGAAGTATACAATGAGGCTTCAGGAACCGACTCTGACCGTTTGGACATCAATCAAGCCAGCATCGAGCAACTTGAGGCTCTACCCGGTATTGGTAGAACCCGCGCTGAGGCTATTGTCGAATATCGTCAGAAGCAGGGTAAATTTGATACAATAGAACAAATTCAAAATGTTCCCGGGATAGGCCCTGGGATCTTTGAGCAAGTTCGCGAATTAATTACGGTGACCCCATAAACGCCACTTTTTACGGAGAACAACCATGGCGGAATTAAAAACCAAACTTGAAATGGCGTTGCGCGAAGCCATGCGCAGTAATGATGATGTGCGCAAGCGAACTTTACGCATGATCCTTTCAGCCATCCGCTTGGCTGAGGTTGAAAAGGGCAATCCACTTGACGATAACACCATCCTGGCGCTTTTACACAAAGAAATAAAATCACGCCGCGAAACCATTGAAGACGCTCAAAAAGGGCAGCGTCCTGATTTAGTTACCGCCGCAGAAGCCGAAATCAACGTTATCCAGGAATTCTTACCTCAAGCCCTTTCAGAGGCAGAACTGACCAAACTGGCTACCGCCGCAATTGAAGAAGCAGGCGCCAAAAGCTTAGCAGACATGGGAAAAGTCATGAAACTGCTCATTCCGCGTCTGCAGGGTCGCGCTAGCGGGGAAGCAGCCAGCCGAGTGGTGCGTCAACTTCTCCAAAACCAGGGAACATGAAAGGCGTTGCTTCAGCCTCAAAACTCATTGAACGCCTGAATCGGCTTCTCATTAAGCGCGTTCTGTTAGTAATTTGCAGCCTTCTTTCTCTCGGCGCGCTCCTTTTTCCCATCGCCATACGCCCCCCTTACCTCAGCCTCAAGGTTGGCGATGTGGCTACTCAGGATATTCTGGCCCCCAAGACACTGACCTTTGTCAGTGATGTCTTAACACGTCAAGCCCAGGAAGAGGCACGCAATGCCGTTGCTCCTGTCTATCTTCCCCCTGATCCTTCAGTTGCCCGTCGTCAGATTGAGAAATTGCAACTGGCACTGAACTACATCACAACTGTACGTTACGATCCCTATGCGACACCCGAACAAAAAATCGAAGACCTGCGCGCCTTGAACGATATTCCCCTTTCCGAAGAGACCGCGCGTTTGCTCATCGATCTAAACGACAATCAGTGGCAAACCGTTCAGCAGGAAGCCCTTCTAACCCTTGAACAGGTAATGCGGGGTATCATTCGCGAAGATCGGGTTGAAGAAGCCCGTCAAAGCGTCCCCGGCGTAATTAGTTTTACCCTTCCCGAAGAACAAGCTCGCATTGTAGCCGATTTGGTCACCCCATTGGTTCAACCCAACAGCCTTTACAGCGAAACTTTAACCCAAAAAGCCCGTGAAGAAGCCGCCAAAAAAGTCGAACCTGTGACGCGTTCGTACTTAGCCGGTGAGGTTATTGTTCGGCGGGGTCAGCTGATTACTCCGGTGGTCTTGGAAGCCCTGGAAAAATTCGGCTTGGTCGAAACCGAGAATCGCGTACGCGAAGTTGCGGCGGCAACTTCGCTTGTTCTATCGCTTTCCGTTTTCGTTGGGCTATACTTCACCCGTCGCCATACCCACGCCCTGGAAAGTCTCAAGGCTTTACTGCTTCTAGCAGCAACCTTTCTGATTTTCTTATATGCGGCTCGCATCATTATCCCTAATCGTGTGGTCGTTCCTTACTTATTTCCCCTACCTGCTTTTGCGCTCACGGTGGCCAGTCTTTATAACCTAGAGATTGGGCTGATCTTCTCCCTGGTATTAAGTCTTCTCTCCGCTTATAACCTCCCCAATGCCCTTGGATTGTTCATGTTTTATCTTATGACCAGTATCGTAGGAATTCTAGCCCTGGGGAAAGCGCGGCGTGTGGCAAACTTTTTCGCTGCAGGCATTGCGATCGGACTAGTGGGAAGCGCTATGGTCATTGCCTTCCGGCTGCCTGATCCCTTTGCCGATTGGATTGGTATTGCCACGCTCACTGGTTCCTCCTTTATCAACGGAATTGCCTCGGCGAGCCTTACGCTTTTACTTCAATTTCTCTTCTCCCAAGCCCTAGGTGTCGTTACACCACTTCAACTCCTGGATTTATTGCGTCCTGATCACCCGTTACTTCAGTTCGTCCTTCGCAACGCGCCCGGATCTTATCAACATAGCCTGCAAGTCGCCAATCTTGCCGAACAAGCCGCGGAGGCTATCGGGGCTGACACACTGCTCACCCGCGTCGGTGCAATTTACCACGATATAGGCAAGGCGGTCAATCCGGCATTTTTTATCGAGAATCAAGCCATTGGAACACCCAACCCTCACAACGATCTAGATCCATATACCAGCGCAGAGATCATCATCCGCCACGTCGAGGATGGTGTACAACTCGCCCGAAAACATCGTCTACCCCCACGTATAATTGATTTTATCCGCGAGCATCATGGTACGTTGATCGCCCGCTACCAGTATGCTCGCGCGCTTGAGGCCGCCGGCAATGATCCTTCTAAGGTCAATCCGGACCGCTTCCGTTACCCCGGACCACCCCCACAATCACGGGAAACGGCGTTGCTCATGTTGGCCGACATGACCGAGGCACGCACTCGGGCCGAAATGCCCAGCGAGGAAGAGGAATTTCGCACCTTGGTTCGTAAAGCCATTGAGTATTGTCAACGCGAAGGACAACTTGACCATACGAACCTAACCCTGCGCGATTTTTATTTGATCACGGAATCCTTCACTAAAACGCTGCGTAACGCCTATCATCCGAGGATCAAATATCCTGAGGTACAACCCACATCGCCTTCCCTCAATGAGCAGACCACCCAACCTGTCGAAACTACTACTCGCTAAACGCTATGATTAACCTGATCATTTCTCCCTCCTTTGAGTCTCAAATTCCCCAAGAGGTGCTCCTCCGGTCAGCCGAAGCGGTCTTAATGCACGAACAGAAGGATGTGGATCTCTCTATCGTTATTAGTGACAACCGGGAATTGCAGCGTCTCAACCGTGAATTTCTCGGAAATGATACCCCAACCGACGTACTCTCATTTCCCATGGGAGAAGTAGATCCCGACACCCAACGACTTTATGCCGGGGATATTATTATCTCCTGGGAAAAGGTGGTCGAGCAGGCTCAAAAATCCGGGCATCCTATAGAGTGTGAACTGGCATTGCTGGTCGTCCATGGAGTATTGCACTTGTTCGGTTACGACCATGCAACGGCAGAAGAAAAACAAGTGATGTGGGAAATTCAGGGCAATATTTTAAAAGCCCTTGGCTGTGATGCGCAAATTCTTCCTGAATAGCGAGGCGGATTAATGATCCAATTTCTACGTTCACGCCTCCCGGCTTTTCGACACGCTTTTAGTGGTCTGGGATATGTGTTGCGCACCCAAAAAAATGCTTGGATTCACGCCTCAGCAACTGTTCTGGTCATTGTCCTGGCATTCTGGTTAGGTCTCGACCCACTCCGCTGGGCAATCCTGATCTTTGCCATCGGTTTAGTTTGGCTCAGCGAAGCCTTCAACACCGCACTGGAGGCTTTTATAGATCTGGTCAACCCCGATACGCATCCCCTCGCCGGTATCGCTAAAGATACGGCGGCAGCCGCAGTGCTCATTGCGGCTATCACCGCCGCAATAATCGGCATCCTTGTCCTTGGCCTTCCTCTTCTTCAACGCCTTATCTCATTCCGATAAACGACTATCCCGCTTTAGCAGAAAGGGTTTTTGTCATGCGTCCATTTCGATTTGGCACGGTCGGTTCTCCCCTCTCCACGCCCAAGAAACCCGGCGGTTCGGTCGGAGCGGTGCATCAGATTGCCGAACTAGGACTTTCTGCCCTTGAATTAGGGTGGGTACAAGCCGTACGCGTCACACCTGAAACCTGTGCTCAAATTGCCTCGGCGGCCCAAGCGTTAGATATCGCCCTTAGCGTCCACGCCCCTTATTTCATCAACCTGAACGCCTCAGAAGAAGAATGGCCAAAATCACGCCAACGCTTGATGGATGCGGCCTATTACGGTTACCTGGCCGGAGCTACGGATATCGTGTTTCATCCCGGCTCATACTTTGGCGAATCCTCGGCTCAAGTGATGAAAAAGGTCATCACCCGCCTTCAAGGGTGTGTAGAAGAACTAGAAGCCAGGCGGGTCCGGGTTACTTTACGCCCGGAAACGATGGGCAAATCAGCCATGATTGGCTCGTTGGAAGATGTCTTAGTCATGAGCCAAGAGGTGCCTCAGGTACAACCTTGCCTGGACTTTGCCCATCTTCACGCTCGGGCTGGGGATGGCTCTATGAATAGTTATGAGGAATGGATAAGGGTATTAAATGACTACGCGAAAGCCCTAGGGGAAGAGGCTCTGCAACGGTTACACATCCATCTTTCCGGAATTGAATATTCAACGAAAGGGGAACGAAATCACCTTCCTATTCAGGAATCGGACTTCAATGTTCGTGCTCTATTCACAGCGTTACGCGATCGGGGATGCGCAGGACGCATTCTCTGCGAAAGCCCCAACCTTGAAACCGATGCCCTCTGGATGCAGCAAACGTGGGATGATTTAGTGAATGAGAAATGAAAAGGTGGGTTCTCTAAAACCCACCTTTATCGCATTCACCAGATTATCAAGGGATAAGCCCTTGCCCTTTAAAGGTAATCCCGCAAATTATGCTCAACGGCATAGGCAGCGGCTTCGGCACGGTTGCTAACCCCCAATTTAGAGAGGATACTGCTAACATAATTTCGTACCGTCCCTTCACCCAGGTACAGGGCTTTCGCAATCTCACGGTTTGTCTTCCCCTCGGATACCAATAACAAGACATGCTTTTCCTGTTGGCTGAGGTTGGCGAACGCTGAGGCCTCCTCTTCACGTACAGCGCGGCGTACTTCCTGGAACACGCGCTGAGTAACCGCCGGATCAAGCAGGGCCTCACCTCGGCCAACCGCTTCAATGGCCCGAATCAGATCCTCGCGACCAATTTGCTTCAGAACATACCCAGATGCCCCCGCTCGAATTGCCGAGAAGAGCATTTCATCCTCGGCGTAAGAGGTCAGCATGATCACCTTGGTTTCAGGGTATTTCTGGGTAATTTCTTCGCAGGCCTCGATACCCGAAGCTCCCGGTAAACGGATATCCATTAAGACCACATCAGGGCGGTGCTGGGCAACCTGTTCCAAAGCCTCCTTAGCCGTACCCGCTTCCCCAACTACCTCAAACTGCGGGTGGTGCTCCAACAGCGCCCTTAACCCCAATCGTACAACCTCGTGATCATCTACCAACAAAATTCTTTGCTTTGCCATAACCGCATGTCCTCCTCATCCCATTACACCACGCCATTGAGTATATTCAAAAGGCTCAATTATGACAAGACGAGGAGATTATTTGCATAAAAAATTATCCCGCTTTGTAGGGACGGATGCCATGATAAACCTGAGGGCCGGAAAGAGTACGCAGGATGACATCCGCCGGACGTCCCACCAGCGGTGACATCTCTTCAGGGGTCATGGGGCGGTTTCCGTTTGCCAAAAGCAACTTGAAAATCTTGTTGATTAAGGAGGTTTCACGCAAAAGAAAGTCGGGTTGCTTGGCGCAGTGGTTCATTAGGGTATGCTGCAAGCCATCCACCCGATGCACCTCGGCAGTTTGGGGATCCACATGGTCAATCCACACCTCGGCCTTTCCCTCAAAGGCTTTCTGGTGTTCCGGGCATAGGAAATCGAACAGATAAACCCGCCAGTTCGAATCATGATGTTGCCACCACTCAAAATCAATATGGAAAGGCGTCTTGATCGTGGGGCGAATCATGCTGAAGGTTTGAGGATTACTCATGGCTGGCCTCCTCTTCGCTCAAGCGGAAATAGAGGTCACCCAAGTGCGAAATGTTGGGCAAACTCGCCAAAATAGCCAAGAGTGCGCTCGGAGGGCAACGTTTGACCAGATTAACTGCAGCATACAGTTCTTGTGCGTGCACATGGCCTTGAGGATTGAGTTTCGCCAATTCCTTTGTCATCGAACGGACAATACGCTCCAGTGGCACCCGTTGGCGGTGAGTTTGTTCCCATACCTGATCTAGACGCTCCGGATCGAGGATAATAATGATCATCCGTTCGTCGTATTCTACCCCAACTGTATGCTTTAGCATCGTAAACACTATACCACCATCCGAACCGATGAGTACGGTTCGCAACCACTCTTTGGTGGGGCGTTTTTTACGCGCGCGGATAAACACCTCGCCCAGCTTTTCCCCCTGGCGAACCGTAATCAGACTACCAGGTATTACCCCTTGTCGGGCATACCATTCTTGCAGGCCATAGATATACCGATAAGGTCGTACCACCCAGCCGGGATAAGTGCTGCCATCTTCCTCATCTATAAAGTTAAAACGCACCCGTGGTGATTCGTAGGCCGTAGGGAAGAGGTTAACCATCGCGCCGGTTAAGGGCAGAGTACCCGCCCGCCAATGGGGAAAGATTAGGCTGAGGGTGACTTCATTAATGTCCTCAGACAGCGCCGGCTGATTTTCCAGTTCATCGAAAACCAAACGGTTGAGTTCCTGCAGGATAGACGGCGGTGGCTCTCCCGGCAGGTCGGCAGGTACATATTTCAAGAACATTGGTGGCGTTTGCACCGCCTCCGGTTCCAAACGCTTCAAAAACCACAAAATTTGGCCCGCTGGGCCCACCTCATCGAAACGCCCATCTTCCTGCAAGGCTAGGTTTAAGGAAAACTCGGTCAATTTTGGATTCACATCCGAAGGCAACTCGATTTGCTCGAGAATTGCCTGTGTGGGCAAAGGCCCCCCACCCGCCATCTCTAATACGGCCTCTGCCAAGTTCAGATACCCCACCGAGACATCTACCAATAACGCCCGCGGGAACCAGGCGCCAGCAATGCGCACCAAGTCCGGATTGGTTTCAAATTCTGCGGTCAATTTTGCGGCAATATCACGTCCATAGTGTTTAACCACATATTTGGGATTCAATAACGGATCCTGATCGTTGATCGTGATCGGCGCATTGAGGGCATGCTCGGCCAGACCGGCGGCAAATTCTTTGCGCGTCTGAGAATCGAATTCAACCTCAATAACCTCAAACGGGGGAAAATCGGGGTTAAAGCCCGGTCGCACCCCCACCACGACCCCTTGCGTCATCCCTAAAGCCGGGAAACGCAACGTTTGTCCGGGGCGATAATGGTTTTTGGGCTGATAGATCTCGCCTCCGGCCGCTTGCTCTTGCTTCAACCGTTCGATTTCGCGCCGAATCCGTTCCCGGATTAATACTTCTGTCAATTCGGCGGCGGTTTGGGGCGTTTCGGTCTCGAGAAGGTAATTATATAAGAACTGCAGATCCTCTTCGGTGATGGTGAGGTTTTTCCAATAATTGGGATCCAAAGATAAACCTAATGAGGCCATGTCTCCATCCGTTTGTTTCGGGTTCGTTAATTGGATTGCAACAAAAAGCACAAAAATTATACATCAAAAGGAAAGAATAAACCCAATAGGGTTCGAGGTAGGTCATAGCAGAGAGCACAAGCATTTGCCCACCATCCATTCCCCTTCGAAACAAATTTTTATGAGAGTGATGTAAACCCGAGAAGAGATAACGTGTTTAGACGCAGAATACCACCATTTACTTGGAATTCCCTAATTGAGCGCTTTCTCGCAATAGCGGTTGGTCACCAACCTAACGTCCAATTAATTCCCGCTTGTAGCCTAAACGTAGCCCAACGGTGATCACCAGGGCCGGGAAAACGCCAATTAACATTGCCAGAGGAATGGGCATCGGCGAGAGAAAAAGCAACTGGTATCCCAATGGCACCACCGTATCCACCACCCAAAAAAGAAGGAAAACCTGCCACAAGGCCATCCTATGTGCTACCCATGGTTTGGATAGCAAAAGGATGAGAACCACATTGAAAACGAATGCCACTACAAACATGATCTGGGTCGTCCAATCCGAAGCTGCGGTTTCAAAATCAATAGTGACTTTGGCGATAACAGCGCTCAAAATACTACCAACCGCATACCCCATATACGCAAAACACGCGATCATCACCGCCTTGAGCACCTCGGCCCCCAGAGCACCTTGACGACGCGAAGGCTTAGGCTGGTAGCGCCGCCGCTCCCACCCAACCAGAATCAGTGAGAACGTCAAGGTCTGTAGCAACATTTCCGGTAGCCCAATCAGGTGGTACCAGAGCGGTAGTTTGGAGTAAATAACCCCTTCCAGTGATGAGGGCGCCGCGGCCGGGGTGCCCAGAATGCCAAAAACAACCAAGATTCCCCACAAGATAAGCCAGCCCCGTTTATGCCC
The DNA here is from genome assembly GCA_964427505.1 of uncultured Thermanaerothrix sp. Lineage (GTDB taxonomy): Bacteria > Chloroflexota > Anaerolineae > Anaerolineales > Anaerolineaceae > Thermanaerothrix. The sequence continues at coordinate 298,117 of CAYRUO010000003.1, read as the reverse complement.
CATAATCGTCTCGCGAAGCGGCCATAGTGCCATCGCAAACAGAAACCCTCGAATTGGCTGTAGCAGTGGTCCCAAGAATGCCGCCGAAGAACCTATCGGGCGCATGAAATCCCGGATCACCTCTTGTTGAAAAATCCGGCCGTAATCGAACAGGTTTGACATGATCAGCCCGAACACAAAATAGGTGATCGTGTGAACCAAAATGATTTTCCCCGCAAAGATGAGAAATTCTTTGAGAGAATTCGCCCCCGTTGAAGATTTCATTTACCCCTCCCTTATGATAGAAACCAGAAAAACCGAACTGTTTTGCGAGGACTGCGGTTCACGCCGCTATCAGAGGACCGATGGGGTTTGGAAGCAGGAATTGGAAAACAAAGCATATTGGAATCGCCGCCCCCGAAGTTCCCCTGACCGCCCGCGACCACAGATAAGCAACGCCCTTACCCCCAATCGGTGTTGTTGCCACACTGATTTTTAGTATACTTTAACCCCACCTGGCCGTACAGACATTATTCAGACAATTTTCCGAGCTCTCACCTATGGGTATTCCCGCTCCAGCCAATCCAACGGCTCTACCTGCACGCCGTTGACCCATACTTCCCAATGTAAATGTGGCCCGGTCACCCGCCCGGTGCCTCCAATCTCGCCGATCAGTTGCCCGGCTTCCACACGATCACCTACCTGAACGAGGATGTTGCTCTGGTGCCAGAACCCGCTGTATACCCCCCAGCCGTGATCAATGATGGTCGCATTGCCGCGCACCGTGAGCGGCCCAGTAAATACCACCACGCCTGCGGCAGGAGCATAAATATTCAGATTGGCACACACCCCGTAATCCACCCCGGTGTGGAAATACGTGTAACCGCTGTTATTATACGAACGGCGGTTACCGAACCAGGACTTGACGCAACTGGGCTCGTCCACCGGTTTGCGAAAAACCCCTTGCCAATACTTCACCGGGGTATGATTGGCCACTACCGAGCGCACCAAGTTGTCTTCCGGTTCGGTATTTGCCTTATCCAGCGTTTGCGGATCTACAAACAGAGGGGGATCTTGGGGATAGTTACCGGGCTGGAGAAGAACCGGTTGACTAAACGCGAAGGTCGTTCCTTCGGCCGTAGTAAGGATTAGCGAAAAATCCAGCAATCCCGGCTGGGCCATCGCATGGATTCCCTGCAGCGCCACATATGTGTTGGCATCTTGGGCATCGAATTGGAGCGGCCACTCACCCAGCATCCCACTGGCCCGAACCGGCTCATTCGCGCTCACCTTAACCACTACTGTTTTCCCTTGAACGACCGGGAGAGGATAGAGATCAATCCCTTTCACAAAAGTCGGCGCCCCTGGAAATGCCGCTACATTTTGCACCGGCTGTTCATTTCCTACCGCGATCAACGGATCCAGTGGAAGAAGTTGGGCACTTGATTCTATATCATTCGCCAACAGGAAATCCCATATGGATACACCAGACGCCGTTGCCAATTCAAGGGGCGTCTGCCCTGTGGATAACGTAACCAGAGATATCGTTTGACTTTGTGAGGGATTCCCTTGCACCGGAAGAATCAACGTCGCCCCAACGAATAACTGGGCGGGTGACGTCAAACGATTAAGACGTACAATCTGGTCTTCAGGAATGTGGTATTGGCGGCTTAGGGATGAAAGTGAGGCCCCCAGAGGGACAGATACGGTGGTCAACGTCCCCCGAACGCCTTCAAACCCGGGGATCTTTAAGGGTGTTCCCACGCTAATAATGTCAGGATTCTCGAGTTGATTTGTCTGGATCAAATCCTGAGGCGAAACCCCAAAACGACGGGCAATGGAGTTGATGGTATCGTTCGGTTGAACAATATAGACCGGCAAATCCTCGTTTTGTGCCCATGCTCTGTTACTAATTCCCCAGGGATAAAGCAGGCTTACCAAGGCAAGCATAAGGCTAAAGAAGCGTAATCTCAATGACATCGTTCACCCTGAAATAAGAGAGATGGCTGGGATGGGTTTCTAATATATATGAAGCCGGTCGTTGTGGCACATATATTAATGCCCAGGGGTGGGCATGGCGAACATCCACCACACGGTGAGCGCGGTTGATCCAAATAACGGCAATATCAAAGCGCATAAAGAGCATGTGAATCGCCGCTTCTAAACGCCCTTCTCGAGGCTCAGCCAACAAGATCCCGTCGAACGGTGCAAGGCGGGGTTGAAACATTAAACCCCGTAATCGCTCCCAGTAACTTAAACACAGACGCACGCGAAGGGAATCTTCAAGAGGGCGGGTAAGATTTTGAACGAGAGCCAGGCGCATTGATGTCAATAGGCAAAGATTACACCGATAATTGATTAGAAACGTTATTTAACACCGTTTCGATACTGTTGACCAATTCCTGCGGGTGGAAAGGTTTCGCAATATAATCATCCACCTTGGCAATATGCAATCCCAGAACCCGATCAATGGGTTGTGCTTTGGCTGTGATGACGATCACCGGGATATTGCGCGTTTGAGCATGGCTCTTTAACTGCTGAAATACCTCCCACCCATCAATATCCGGCATCATGAGATCCAATAGGATCAAGTCCGGCGTTTGGGCAAGGGCAACCTCCAAACCGTTGCGTCCCCCTTGTGCGCCGATGACCTCATAGCCACGACGACTCAGGATTAGTGTGACCAATTCAATCATTTCTTGGTCGTCTTCGATATATACAATTCGCTTGACTTTTGGGTCATCCGTCATACGCTGATCTCCCTCGCTTATATTTCTAAGTTTACCACACCCCGCAATGAGAGAATCGGATTTTATAGCCATCAATGCCGACAATTTACCACTGTCAACCACTAAATCGCGCTATAATCATCTTGCTGGTTTTGTGCCTAAATGACCCTGAATAATAGAATTTATGACATCTGACCAAGGAGGAGCCTGATATCCATGACCGCGCGTTACGATATTGCAATTATTGGCGGCGGCATTGTAGGCATGGCTACCGCCATGGCGCTTACCCAACACAGCCGCGCTTCACTTATTGTCCTCGAAGCCGAAGACCGCTTAGCCGCCCACCAGACCGGTAACAACAGCGGCGTGATCCATTCTGGAATCTATTACAAACCTGGTTCGCTGAAAGCCCGCAACTGCATTCAGGGGCGCGAGGCGCTCTATCACTTTTGCGAACAGCATGATATTCCTCATGAACGCTGTGGCAAGATTATCGTTGCCACTTTGCCGGACGAACTTCCACGCTTGGAAGCGCTTTACCAACGCGGATTAGAGAATGGTTTAACCGAAATCCGCAAACTCGGCCCCGACGAAATCAAGGAATACGAACCTTACACCACCGGGCTGGCGGCGATTTACGTTCCCTACACCGGGATCGTAGATTACATACGAGTGACCCAGAAATACGCCGAACTCGCCCAAGCCCACGGGGCAATCATTCAAACCCGGGCTCGATTGATCGGCTTTCAGCAGAAGGGAAATTCCTTAGTCCTTGAGACTACTGCTGGGGTTTATGAAGCCCGTTATCTTATTAACTGTGCCGGTCTTCATTCCGACCGTGTTGCCCGCATGTGCGGCCTAAAGCCCGATTTGCAGATTATTCCCTTCCGCGGTGAATATTACGATATCGTGCCCGAACGGCAGTATTTAGTCAAGAATTTGATTTACCCAGTCCCCGACCCCCGCTTTCCTTTCCTGGGGGTTCATTTCACCCGCCGTGTCACCGGCGGCGTTGAAGCCGGCCCGAATGCCGTGCTGGCCTTCAAGCGCGAAGGCTACCGTATGACCGATATCTCACTCCGAGACGTTAGTGAATATGTGTTCTTCCCCGGTTTTTGGCGCATGGGATTGAAGTACTGGAAAACTGGCTTTGGAGAATTTTATCGCTCACTCTCCAAGCGTGCCTTTGTCCGCGCGCTCCAACGCTTGCTACCCGAATTACAGGAAACAGATGTAGAACGCGGCGGTGCCGGCGTGCGTGCCCAGGCATTAAGTCGCAACGGTGCGCTTCTAGATGATTTTGCCATCTTAGAAGCGCCCAATATGATACACGTCCTTAATGCCCCGTCGCCCGCAGCGACCGCCTCGATCAGCATTGGGCAAACCATTGCTGAAAGCGCGCTACGAATATTTGATATTCCCACCCGTAAGGCTTCTTAGACAAAAGCCTACTGCGACGAGAAACTCGAAAAATATTGGCGGAGAAGGGTATCCAAATCGCTTGTCGTGTGCCTTCTAAAAAGGTCGAGTAAATCGGAGGGTGAAGCAATTTTGCCGTTATACTGCTGAGCATAGTCACTTAGGGCGGCAAAAAATGCTTCCTCTCCAATTGCCTGGCGCAAATCCTCAAAGAATTGCGCGCCCCGCAGGTAAACTGCATTGCGATAGGCTTGATAGCCGGCATAATCATAAATGCTGCCATCTATCCAACCGGCTGGCTGGTAATAGTTGATCCGATAAAACCACCACCATGTGACCAGATCGGGATAATAATTCTCGTAGAATAGGCGTTCGCTGTACGTACATAAGGCTTCATCCAGCCACGGATGCAAGGCTTGATCATTGGCGACTTGGCTATACCACCATTGATGAGCCGTCTCATGCGCAGCGATCATGGTCAAGTACCCCTGCGGCGTCCCATCATATAGGTTATAAAATCCTTTGCTGAGGAAATAAAGCCCGTCGTATTCCATTCCATCCAGAAAGTCTGCCTCCACCAGGCTCAACTGCGCACGAGAATAAGGGGAAAACAGTTTCGAATAAAGTTCTAGGGCTTGAGCCGTGGCTTGGAGTGCAGCCTCACCTGCTGACGCGTTTTCTTTGAAGTAGTAACTGGCTACACGAATATTATTGACCGTGGTCTCATTAATTTGATAATCGGGGCTCAGCGAGAACACGAAATTACGCGCACGCTGAAGGCTAAAATGAAAACGCCCTTCAGAATCCATCTCGCCCATTGCGCTGGCTGCCACCAGCCATTCACGAGATGAATCTAAAATTTCAAGCACCACTTCATAATCCGACACAGGATAAACCTGATGCTCACCAAAGTAGCCGGGAGGATGAACCAACCATTCATTATCCTTAAAGGGTGGAATGAAGGGATACCAGTCCACCAAATTAATTTGCCGTAAGGTGTAACCATAAATTTGGGGTTTTGCGGTATCGGAGGGAGGCGGAATTTCCGGCAAATTAAGCCGGTAATTGAGGGTCAATTCGGTCATTTCGCCCTCAGCCACGGGAAACATTCCTTTGATCTTCCAGACATTAACCATCTCTGGCTCAAGCGTTAACGTCTGTTCTCCCTGCATAGCGGAAAGCCATTCAAACCCATTCGGATACCTGGCGGCTTCGATAACCAACGGTAACTCTTCCCGAGCCCCGCCGGTATCATTGACCCAACGAATGACTTCCTCTACCTCAGCCTGGTGTTGTGCGGGAAATAAACGAATACGGAGAACGTACTTTGTCAATGTCTCATCCCCAAAACTCGGTCGCCCCGGCGTTGGTGTCACTTCTTCTGTTGGCAGTTCAAATGTCATCGTCATTTGAACGGTGGGAGACGGTGCGAGTAAGGTTGCGATCTCTGTATCTCGGGTGGTCGAGGGAGCAAGCGCATCGCTCCCCGATTGACAAGCCACAACACCAAGGCCAATAACCAAGGCGATGAAGTTTCGTCGTATGACACGCCCAAAGTTCATAACGACCTCTTGCCTCTCAATATAGTGAACGGAAACCTTGACGATACGGTCTTTGGTGCTTAAAATCACAGCCTGCAAGCCAGTTGACTGATCTCAATCTTACTCCAAAATAGAGCGAAGGTAACCTCAAAAACGAGGTGAGAGGCGCTCGAAGGAAGGAAAAAATGGAAAAGATCGTTTTAAAAGCCACTCGTCGCAACGTGACCGGCAAGAAAGTTGGAGCCTTACGCCGCGCCGGTCAATTACCCGCCGTCATGTATGGGCATCATTTTGACCCCACTCCTATCACCCTTGACCTTCATGATGCCACCAAAGCGCTCAGCGGGCTCAAACCTTCTGCCCTGGTTACCATTGAACTGGATGGTACCCAACACGCAGCCCTAATCCGTGAGAAGCAACGCGATTTCATCAAAGGCACTCTCCTCCACGTGGATTTTCAGGTCGTATCTCTAACCGAGAAGATCCGTGCTGACGTCGCGCTCGAATTTGTGGGCGAAGCACCCGCTGTACGCGATTTCAACGGAGTGCTGATCACCAACCTAGAAGAAGTGGAAGTCTCCTGCTTACCTCAAGACCTGCCCGAGAAAATTGTGGTAGATGTTTCTGGACTGGCGCGTATTGGCGATGCCATCTACGTCCGCGATTTGGCTTTTCCGCCAAACGTGGAGTGTCTGGAAGACCCTGACGAAGTTGTCGCTGTGATCACAGGCGGTGCGGAAGAAGAGGTGGCCGAGGCTGAAGAGGCTGGCTTGGCCGAGCCTGAGGTGATCGAACGCGGCAAGAAGGAAGAGGAAGTCGAGGAAGAATAAACCTTTCAATTATGTCAGAACACGAACCCAAAACTGGATGCTACACCAGCATCCAGTTTTGCTTATCTCCCAAACCTTCATCGTCTCGTATAACCCCTAACGCTTGGAGCAACAAATAAACAATCCGGGCCGTAATTCCCCATACCTGTTCGCCCTGATAGGGGGCAAAATAAAGTACCTCATGTAATGTCCCTTCCAAAGTGGGCTTCATTTTACGATCCAGATGATGGGGTTGCGCTAACCACGTGAGCGGGATCGTGAAGACCTTCTCAACCTCGTCTTCCGAAAGACGAAATGCAATGGGCCAGATCACCTTACCCACAATGGGATAAATCAAATAATGGGTCACCGAAACCAGGGTTGGCAATCGCCCCAACAAGGTAACCTGCGTAGGCTCGACCCCGATCTCCTCCCAGGTCTCACGGAGGGCAGCACTCTCAATTGACGGATCATCCGCCTCAATAGCCCCTCCCGGAAAAGCCACCTGTCCCTTATGATTTTGAACCCGCGCGGTGCGCTTAGTGAAAAGCAGATGCCATCCGCCATCCGCCCTGACAAGCGGGGCCAAGACTGCCGCCGGCCGCAAATCTGACCACGGAAAAGAAGGCGAGACAGAGTCCCTCGCCCAGTGAACATGAAATTCGGCGAGACGTTCCCGAATCGTCGCTTCCGAAAGGTTGCTGAGGATATGAAAGAGGGCTTCCGGGTTATTCGTCTTCTTCCTCGCCATTTTCTTCAAGAGGAATCATATCCAGAACCTCACCATCCCTCATCCCGGGGGATCCTGGTGTAAAAGCACTTCCCGACTGCACGGCTCGTGCAAAGATGAGGAAACCGGTGTGTGCTACCATGCGATCCACCGGGCGCAACCGCTCTGGTTCGGGTTTATAGTGGCGCAGCAAAACTTCACACACCTCGATAAGATCAAATGCCTGTGCTCTTAACGCAGACACCAGTCGCGACACCTGATTGGTAGTGGGAAGAATGCTGCCGAAAAACCCTCCCGGCTTAAGCGCCTGGCGGGCTTGTTCCACGTAATCTTGCGGATTGGGAACATCGAGGAAAAGCGCATCCACGTCATGCTCATCAAAGCCCTGAGCAATATCTTTGAGTTTTAGGGTAACCCGATTTTCCAATCCCAAGCGCTGCAAATTTTTTAACGCCAAGCGTTGAACATCCTCGCGTACATCGTAACTGGTCACTCTGCCACCAGAACCTACCGCAAATGCGAAGGCGCAGGTCAGAGAGCCTGAGCCCGTGCCCGCTTCAACAATATGTTGGCCTTCCCCAATACTCATGTTGACCAGGATTAACCCAATATCCTTAGGATAGAGGATTTGAGTGGTTCGCGGCAGTTCACGGATAAGGTCCGCCAGAGAGGGTTGTAACACTAAAAAAGACTCCCCCATATGACTGGTAACCCGCACCCCCCAGGGTTTACCGATAATTTCATCGTGTTTAATAATCCCTCGATGACTATGAAATTCTCCCCCTGGCTCCAGACGCAGAATAAACGTTTTTCGCCGCTGACTTATCAAATACACCAGATCATCCGCCTGGATTTGGGAAGAGCGAAGATTCCAGGTCACGATTGCCGTCCTCCTTGATAAGGATCAACTCGGGCCAGCCAATAAGCGATGAGCAGGAACAAGACACTGCCTCCAACAGCGCCAGTTAAATTTAACGGTCCGATCCGGCCGGCATTCCATGATACCGCACCGGCTACCCAGTGACCAATCCAAAAACCTAGGTTAGCGGCGATTAGATAGACAACCAAATGCACCCAATTTCCCCCTCGCCACAGGTGAAATAGCGCACCCAGTAACGTAGCCACGCATGTCCCCAGGATCACACTTTGAAGAGTCATGGCGAATACCTCACGGTGTTGAAGCAGAAATGATCATTCCACCCCCCAAGACGATATCGTCTTGATAGAAAACCGCCCGTTGTCCTGGCGTAATATCTCGCACCGGTTGATCAAATTCCACCCGCACCTGCTGTGGAGTCTCAACAACGACGGTGGCCTCGAGTGGAGAAGCCGTATAACGAATTTTGACCTCTGCGCGGAATTGTTCTGCGGGTGGCTCACCCAGAATCCAATTCACCGGCGCAGCATGCAAAACGCGCTTTCCCAGATCTTCCTGAGGGCCGACGATCAAGAGATTTTGTTGTAAATCCTTATCTATTACGTACAAAGGCTGGGAAGATGCAATTCCCAATCCCTTGCGCTGGCCAATGGTGTAAAACGCTAATCCTTTGTGCTCCCCCAAAACCTCACCTCTCCGATTAACAATAAGCCCAGGACGGAATGCTTCCGGAGCATGACGCATTAAAAAATCGCGATAATCCTCACCGGCCAAAAAACACAGATCCTGGCTTTCTGAACGTTCTGCGACAGGCAGCCCATATTTTCTCGCCAAGTCACGAACTTGAGGCTTGGTAAACTCACCAATAGGCAGTAAGGTATGGCGCAGTTCTTCTTGTCCTAATACGCTTAGAACGTAAGATTGGTCTTTGGAAGTATCCAAACTGCGCAAAAGTAAAAAGCGTCCCCGTTCATCTTGGCCTATCCGCGCATAATGGCCAGTTGCCAACCATTCTGCACCCAAAGATAAGGCTTGTTGTAAAAGCACCCCCCACCGGATGCGCCGATTGCAAACCAGGCAAGGGTTAGGTGTCATCCCGGCCACATAGCCCTGGATGAACGCTCCCACGACCCACTCACGGAACTTCTCCCTAACATCAATCACGTAAAACGGGATACCCAGTTTTGCGGCGACTCGCCGCGCCATCATCATCGCATCCGGCGTGCAACAGCGGTTTAAATCTTCTTTTCCGGGTTCACTCCATAGACGTAGCATCATCCCGACAACATCATAGCCCTGTTCAACCAATAAAGCCGCAGCGACTGAGGAATCTACCCCGCCGCTCATTGCCACGACAACCTTACGCATCCGAGGCGTCTCCATAAAACGGTTAATGAACCTTACTGATTACGCGACACTTTTCTACCATCTGAGGCAAAACCTCTAAAAAACGTTCGATATGGTCCTGAGAGGTTCCTCTTCCCAGGGTCACCCGCAAGCCCCCCATAGCCCACTGTGGTGTCAAGCCAATTGCTTGCAAAACCTCAGAGGGTTCAGGGTTCCCAGTTTTACACGCCGAACCCGATGAACACGCAAAGCCTGCATGATCCAGGTGCATTAAGAGACTATTGGCATCTACATGCTCAAAAGCAAATGAGGCGTGGTTGGACAAGCGTTGAGTAGGATGCCCGGTAAGACGAGCCCGCGGAATGGTCGTCAACACACCTTCGATCAGCCGATCCCGCAACGTTCTCAGGCGTTCTGATTCGCGTTCCAAATCCTCTCCCACTAGGCTCAGCGCTTCTGCCATCCCTACGATTAGAGGGATATTTTCCGTACCAGCGCGCAAGCCGTTTTCCTGAGCCCCACCGGTTTGCGTTGGGAGGATAGAGGTTCCCCCGCGCAAATAAAGTGCACCAACCCCCTTGGGCCCATAGAACTTATGCGCCCCCAGCGAAAGAGCGTTAACCCCTAAAGACTCCATATCCAACCTCAAATGAGCCACCGCTTGCACAGCATCGGTGTGGAAGGGCACATTCTTCTCACGACAAATTTTTGCAATTTCAGCAATGGGATTTATGGTCCCAATCTCATTATTGGCATAAATCACCGAAACCAGTGCCGTATCCCTGTTGATTAGAGCGCGCAAATCATCCGGATCAACTTGCCCATGAGAATCCACCGGGATATATTCAACGTTAAAGCCAAATACATCTCGCAACTGATGTGCCGTAGCAGAAACCGCATGGTGTTCAACCGGCGTGATTAAAATACGCGTGGCTCCGCGCCGTTGACGTTCTGCCAGCGCAAGTCCTCGCACGGCCAGGTTATCGCTTTCCGTGCCGCCTGAGGTGAAAATAATCTCGCGAGGTTTAGCCCCGAGCGCTTGTGCTATTCGTTCACGCGCCTCTTCAAGTGCAGCCTCGGCTTGCTGTCCTTCAAAATGAACAGAAGAAGGATTGCCGAAGTTACGGCTAAAGAAAGGCAACATCGCCTGAATAACACGCTCATCCACAGGCGTCGTTGCCGCATAATCCAAGTAGATTCGTTCCTGCCAGGCCATAACAAGACTCCCAAGTAACACTAAGGATACATCATTCTAACGATTTTCGATTATAGCACGAGAACACACCCTCAACTTTCGGGTTCGAGAAAGACCATTTGACAAACTTTCATTATTCACGATAAACTCCAATAAAGGATATAAGGGATACGGTCATGCGCATCACGTTACTCCATTATGCTGCACCACCTGTGATTGGTGGTGTAGAAGCCGTGATGGCTCGTCAAGCCAGTTACTTCCTCAAAGCCGGTCATCAGGTTGTGATTCTAGCCGGGCGGGGTGAAACCTGGGATTCGCGCATTTCGGTGCATATTATCCCATTAATTGATTCTCGCCACCCGCAAATCCTTACCATCAAACAGAAATTGGATCAGGGGATCATTCCGGAAAATTTAGAAGCATTAGTAACCGAAATTGAAAAGACGTTGGAACCCCAACTGGAGCAAACCGACGTCCTCATCGCCCACAATGTGGCTACGCAACACAAAAATCTACCGCTTACCATCGCTCTCCACCGCCTGATTCAACGCGGCATGCCCAAACGGGCTATATTATGGCATCACGATTTGGCGTGGACCGCCGCACGCTATCAAGGTGAATTGCATCCGGGCTGGCCATGGGATCTTTTGCGCCAAGCCTGGCCAGGAACCATTCAGGTCGTTGTCTCTGAAGCCCGCCGCCTCGAGTGGAGTCAACTAAGTGGATTGCCCCTTGAGGCGATCCATGTCATTCCAGCCGGCATCGAGCAGGCTGAATTCTTAGGGCTTTCCAATGAATCTAAAACCATCTTCGAGCGTCTAGGGTTGGCTTCCGCCATGCCCATCCTACTTTGTCCGGTGCGAATCACCCGTCGCAAGAACCTGGAACAGGCCCTTCATATCATGAGCGCATTGCATGAGCATCTTCCGTCATCCAGACTCATCGTTACCGGACCGCCGGGCGCTCACAACCCCGAAAATTTGGCGTATTATCAAAGCCTGCTTGCCTTGCGCACCGCGTTAGGGCTCGAAACGGCTGTACACTTTTTGGCTGAGGATTACCCCGATGGGGTGAGTGATGTCGTCATTGCCGATCTCTATCGTTTAGCTGACGCACTTTTACTGACCAGCCGCGAAGAAGGGTTTGGCATTCCCTTGCTAGAAGCGGGGATAAGCCGATTGCCTATTTTCTGCACCGAGATCCCACCGCTTCGTGCCATCGCCCAAGATGACGCTTTCTATTTCCAGCCCGAAACCTCAGCCGAGGTTATCGCTCAAGCCATTCAGGAACGCCTTGAGCGTGATCCGCTTTACCGGGTACGATGTCGCGTGCGCCTTAATTTCTCGTGGGAGGTCGTCTACCAACGTCAAATTGCCCCACTTTTGGAGGGCTTATGCTAACCCCAAAACGTTTCATTCCCTTTCGGCGCATTGCCATTCCCGTAATAGGCCATACTCTGCCCCCAAATGCCCTGAACTTGGCCCGCGAACTGGGAGGGGAGATCACACTATACCCGCTCTCTTCTTCTCCCCACGGTGAGAGAGTGCATTCACCCCGTCAAAAGCGAAAAGAGTTGAGTAAATGGCAGGAATCCATTGGTCCCAATGTCCGTATTCAGGTCTTACCCGAATCGGCAGGGTGGCCATCCCTGCGCCAATACTTGGAGTCAGATCTTCCCGACTTGTTGCTTCTCGAAATTCCCTATCATTTCCAGGGCGCGTTCACCCTTCACGAGGTTCTATCCTCCACACCTTGTAATTTAGCCCTAATTCGCGGCCCCTGGCCGGAGCATTACGGTAATGTGTTGCTCCCCCTGCGCGGCGGTCCCCATGCCGAATTGAGCCTTCGCTTGGCACTAGGGCTTCACGATTTTCGCCTTACCGCTTTACACCTGGTCGGACCAGAGCGCAGTCAAATCGAAGGGCCATTCCGCGGATTAGCCCGTATCTTGCCCAGTTTCCGCGACCTAACCTACAAAACAGCGGCATCTGATCAGCCTGCCCAGACCATTCTAGAAGAATCGCGCCAAGCCGACCTTCTGATAATTGGTGCTGCCGCCCGCCCGACTCCCGAAACCAGCGGATTGGGATCAACCGCCGAAAGTCTCCTCAATCAGGCGACTTGTTCGGTCGTGGTGGTTAAAAGTGCACAACCGGTACCAGAACTATGGAGTGGACCAGAAAGTGAGCGCATTGGCTACAAAGCCATCTCGGTGCTCGTAGACAAATGGTTTGCCGAAAACACCTTCCACGCGGATGAATTTGCCAACCTGCACGAACTGGTCGCTCTCAAAGAAAAACAAAACGTGACCATCAGCCTTGCGCTTCCGGCTCTCAACGAGGAGGAAACCGTTGGGCAAGTCATTTCTTGCGTCAAATCCGCGCTCATGGAACAAGTGCCATTGTTGGATGAAATTGTGCTTATGGATTCCAACTCCACCGATAGAACGCGGGAAATTGCCGCTGAACTGGGCATCCCGGTATATATTCATCAAGAAGTGTTGCCCAAATACGGTGCCCGCCGCGGCAAAGGTGAAGCGTTATGGAAAAGCCTCTATGTCACCAAGGGCGACATTATTGTTTGGATTGATACGGATATTGTCAATATCCATCCTCGGTTTGTTTATGGCATCTTAGGACCACTGCTTCACTTCCCCCAAATCCAGTTCGTTAAAGGGTTCTACCGCCGCCCCATTCGAGAGGGCGAAAAGATCCAAGCCACAGGGGGTGGCCGGGTTACAGAACTAACTGCCCGCCCTTTGATCAACATGTTCTACCCTGAACTTTCTGGTGTTATCCAACCACTTTCGGGTGAATATGGGGGCCGACGCCGCGCACTAGAACGATTGCCTTTCTTTTCCGGGTACGGCGTTGAAACCGGTCTGCTGATTGATGTCTTTGAGCATTTTGGGCTCTCTAGCATCGCTCAGGTAGACCTTCAGGAACGCATCCATCATAACCAACCCCTCGAAGCCTTAAGTCGCATGTCTTTCCTGATTCTGCAAGCCTTTATCCGAAAATTGGAGCAGCGTTATCACTTCCCTATTCTGGAAGAAGTAAATAAATCCATGAAATTTATCCGTTATGAGGAAGGTCGCTATTCGCTTTTGGTCCAAGAAGTGGTTGAGCAAGAACGCCCACCTATGATTGAAATCCCCGAGTATTTGGAGAAACATCCACATGCCGGCTCCTGAATATTCCTGCCATCCTTCTCAATGTGAAATTTGGGCTATCCGCCATGGCCAAACGGATTGGAACCTAGAAGGACGCTATCAGGGCCAAACCGATATTCCCTTAAATGCAACAGGGGTGAAACAAGCCCAGCATCTTGCTACCGTTTTAGACGGGAAGACCTTCTCCGCCATCTTTACCAGCGATCTCACCCGTGCCTACCAAACGGCCCAAATCATCGGTGAGCGCGTTCGATGCCCGATCATCGTAGATGCACGCCTGCGCGAGATCCATCAAGGGGAATGGGAAGGAATGCTCTTTTCTGAAGCCGTTGCTCGGTTTCCTCGCCACTTTACTCAACGCGAGGAAGAGCCCCTTATCGCTCGTCCACCCGGAGGCGAGAGTGTTCTGGAAGTTGCCCAGCGCATGACAGCCGTTGCCAACGAGATTGCTCAACGCTTTCCCGGTCAACGTGTGCTGCTGGTCTCACATGGTTTAGCCATTGCCACATTAATTGTGCAGGCATTCAATTACCCCTTTGAACGTGTTTTCTCATTGATCCCCGAGAACGCCTCGATCAGCATCCTATGCTGGCCACCTCAAACCAATGGACATTAATCCCACTTCTCTCTTCGAGCATCTTGAATTCCTATATGGAAGCGAAGTAGCCGAAAAAATGCTTCCTGAACTGATCGCTCGGCTTCGGCGCTTTCATGTCCCGAACATTTCAACTCGCTCTCTGGATCACCGGGATGCCGTCCTCATCACCTACGGGGATCAATTCCGCTCCACCACCGAAAAACCCCTCAAGACCCTGCAAACTTTCTGTCATCGCTTCCTCGACGAGACCATAACCGGACTGCACATCTTGCCTTTTTTCCCTTACTCATCCGATGACGGCTTCTCGGTCATTGATTTCTATCAGGTCAATCCTGAACTTGGAACGTGGGAAGATATCCAAAACCTGGCGGCAGAATATATTTTGATGGTAGATTTGGTGCTCAATCACACCTCGGTGCAAAACGCATGGTTCCAAGGTTTTCTACACAGCGATCCCGCTTTCCAAGATTTCTACATCACTGCACCACCGGGGACTGACCTCTCAGCGGTTGTACGGCCTCGTGCCCTACCTTTGCTAACTCCTTTTGAAACCCCTCAAGGAACACTTTGGGTCTGGACAACCTTTAGCGCCGATCAGGTGGACTTGAACTATAAAAATCCCCGTGTCCTTCTCCAAATCATAGATGTGTTGTTGACCTATTTGGAGCAAGGGGCACGTATCATCCGTTTTGATGCCGTCGCTTACGTCTGGAAGGAAATCGGCACGTCTTGCATCCATCTCCCTCAAACCCACCGGTTGGTGCAACTGTTTCGCACAATCGTGGATCAAATCGCTCCCTGGGCATTATTAATCACCGAAACCAATGTTCCCCACACCGAAAATGTGTCGTATTTCGGGGATGGATATAACGAAGCCCACCTGGTTTACAATTTTGCATTGCCTCCCCTTATGCTGCACACAATATACTCGGGGAACGCAACCGCTCTCAGTCAATGGGCAGCCTCGGCGTTTCAGCTTCCTTCGTCTCAGGTCAGTTACTTCAATTTTCTTGCGTCTCACGACGGCATTGGCATTAACCCTGCACGGGGCATTCTGAGCTCGGAAGAGATAGAGCGGATAATTGCGACAGTAAAAGATCGCGGCGGCCTAGTTTCTTATAAAAGCAATCCGGATGGAAGTTTGAGCCCATACGAACTTAACATTACCTTTTATGACGCCCTTGCCGATCCCACGTCAGAAGAAATCTCCTTCCAGCGTTTCTTGCTAGCCCATGCCATCCTGATAGCGCTGCGCGGCGTGCCGGGAATTTACATTCACAGCCTACTTGGCTCATCGAACTGGCTCGAAGGTGTGCATGCATTAGGCTACAATCGCGCCATTAATCGTCAAAAATTTCTATTTTCTGAAATCGAGGCAGACCTGCACCGCCCCGATTCACGGCGAGCCCGAGTACTGAACGGACTACTAGACCTTATACGAGCCCGACAGATAAGCCCGGCCTTCGATCCTTATAGCGAGCAAACTATCCTCAACCTTTCACCCGCCGTTTTTTGTTTACTACGGCGATCCCCTGATGGCCGCTCGGCGGTAATCTGTCTACATAATGTCACCAACGCCCCTCAACATTTACATATCCCTCTAACTTTCCTCTCCACAACCCTCTCAAGAGGTGTAGAATTACTAACCCGGCAAGAGATACCAATCACCGATCCTCTCACAATCCATTTGCCCCCCTATGGGGCAAAGTGGCTGGAAATAACCTTATAACCCGGAAATCATTATGGAGTCATTTCAGACCACACCTCCACCCAATTCGTTCTGCGCACTTCTAAAAAATCGCATTGATCTTACAAACATTCCCTTTACCGAACGCGGATCACGTTTGATGGTTCTTCGCAGTAACCACTCGCTGGCTGTACGCCTTGCCGAGCGGTGGCTTAAGATTGATCCGCGCCTTTCAGGTTATCGCTTTCGGCCCCCATTGATCGAAAATCTCGCCTTTTGTGATGAGAACGAACAACCGCTTCCATTTACTGAGGTTATCACCTACCCACACCTTATCGAAATCCACACCCCCAAGGGTGAATTCATCCTGACGTTTGTAGATCCGGAGTCTCTATTAATCACCTTGCCCCCATCAAAGTTTGGGCTTCGCTTTACCGTTCACGTTAATCACGGTCAAACCGATCGCCGCGGCGGTGTTCTCCATATGTTAGGGGACATCCGGCGCAACATTGCCTACACTACCGATCGTCCCTTTCTCAAAAACCAAATCACACTACAGCAACCTTACGAAATCGAGGTAACTCTCCTCTTCGATGCCGGTGCTCCTAGTGCAATGTTGCTCAACATCACCCCCCGCCTGGGCTTCAACCGTTACGTTCCAGACCCCCAGCATACCTTGACCGAATCTCTCCAGCGCTGGGAAGAGTGGTTCCGCGCTGTGCCACCCATGGAAGGTGTTTACAAAGAACAGTATTACTACGCCTGGTGGATTATGCGTGCCGGGTTGATTTCCACCCGGTTTTACACTACCCGTGAGGCTATGGTGCCTTCCAAACCCTTCTATGTGGGTATCTGGCAATGGGATGCTTTTTTCCATGCCCTGGCTTATCGGTATGTGAATCCCCATCTGGCTCAAGACCAATTTCGCGTCCTGATTGACCATCAACGCGAAGACGGTATGCTACCGGACGCAGTACACGATGAGGGCACCATTACCCATCTCGATTTTCCGGTAGATGCGGATGTAACAAAACCTCCTATCCTGGGATGGGCAGCCTGGAAACTCTATGAGAGCACCCATGATCAACAATTCCTAAAAGAAATTTATGACGCCATTGTGCATTGGAACACATGGTGGTTTGACCGCAACGATGCCGATAGAGATGGGCTATGCGAATACCATCATCCCTACTCATCAGGATTGGATGACAGTCCATTGTGGGATGAGGGCGTGCCGGTCACCTCTCCGGATTTAAACACCTATCTCTATCTACAACTCGAAGCCCTGGCCAGAATGGCTAACGTCCTCAACTTAAACCAAGACGCCCAACACTGGCAAACTCAGGCCCAAACGCTGCTTCATCGCATGATCGAGAGGCTCTGGGACCCTCAAGCCGGTCTTTTCTGGCCTTTTCGCAATGGAAAACCGGTTCGGATTTTGACCCCGTTTAGCCTTTTTCCGCTCTTAACCGGCCATTTGCCCTCGCCGATTAAGACAGCGTTAGTCCAGCACCTGACCGATCCCACAGAATTCTGGCCAGCCTTCCCGGTGCCGACTGTTGCGTTAAGCGATCCCCACTATAACCCCACCCAAATGTGGCGTGGACCGACCTGGATCAACGTTAATTATCTGCTCATCGAGGGGCTAATGCGCAGTGGATACGTTGAACTTGCTCTTTCACTCCGCCAACGCACCTTAGACCTGGTCAACCGTAACCCTGATATTGTCGAGTACTATCACCCCGAAACTGGCGATGCCTGTGATAAGGCCGCCCATGTTTTTGGATGGTCGGCCGCCTTGTTTATTGACTTACTTCTGCAAAAAGAAGTCGGAGCCTCATCCATCTCAGGTGACACCACGATCAACGAGACACCGAGACCTTCATAATCTTGCCCTCTTTTACGGAAACCCGTGCGAAGTGATGATGTGTCTTCCCGCCTGCTGTGAGGCTGTTTTGAAATACTAGCACCACAGCCCCCGAGGTCTCTTTATATGCCGATTTACTTCCAGAAAGCCCAGAATGGCTCTCGCTTTCACTCTCTAGAGGCCGAGAAAAATTAACCCGCCATTCCGCTTGCCCCAACCCTGGTAAGTAGGGCTCGAGAATCTTTTTGGCTTCTGCCACCAAATCGGCATTTACTGTTTCAGGAAGGGCTTTACCATCCGGTTGGTCAGACATCACTGCAACCTTGGGGCGTTGGGGATAATGAATTAATCGCTTGGGCGTTTTAAGTAAATCCGAACCATAGATCAGGGGATCTCCATAAAGGGTAAAAGAGATCAGAGTCTTTTGATCTTCGCCATCCAAAAATCCCTGGCGGCGAGTCATTTCTCGCACGAGAGCAATTTTTGCCATGGTTAATGCCTCGCCGGCAGAATAACCTGCCCGCAACCCATTCCAAAAGTAGTAACCCAGCAAATCTGCGCCAACCAATGGGCTCTGCACCGCCCCATAGGAGATGCTTGTGGATCCAATCAGTGCTAAGGTGCCGATTTCCAAAAAGCGCAAGGCAATTGAATCCTGTTCATTCTTTCCTAATACGTATCCCCCATAACAAGCCTCGGTGAAAACAATCCGAGGCGCTTTACCGTTTTTAACTAAGTCGGCGGGGGTCAGAGCAATCGGATAATCTGGTCCGGGAGCAGGATCCTGGGGATCTTTCTGACCATACCATTCCGCACCATCCATTAATCCATGCAAATTATAGTAACCTAAGACCGAACGGGTGAGTGTCTTTTGATCTACGCGCTCGCGTTGATAGGGTGGAGATACCCAAAAGATCTTTCGACGCCCAACCGGTCGAAACGCTGCCAAGGCAGCCCGCCGCCAAACAGCGGCAGAATAACCCAAACCATGCTTTTTAGAGAACCCCCAAAAGGACAGCCAACGCTCCCACCAGGATGAAGCCCGACGTCGCTCACGATGATATCGCTGCATGCTTCGTAGAGCCTGCAAAATCAACCCCGGATCCGTTCCACATCCGCCCGGCAATCGCCCTACCGCCCATTCGGGAATAAAGTAATTACTATCCCGCGTAGCATAAGGATTATCCGAAAGCACTTCTGCATCCACATCATCGGTAGGGTTAGGCAACCGATGAAATGGCACAATTTCATCGCCGCCGACGATGAGAAGTGCTCCAATCCGGCCCCCGCGTTTGCCTAATGCATCATCTAAATCCGCAAGGGCTAACTTGAATGACCAAGCATCTCCCTGAGTGATTGGCTTTATGCCTAGCGGTTTTACCGACTCCGGGTCATCAGGAAGAAAAACCATTGCCCCCCACCCAAACTCATGGGTGATCGCTTCAGCCAAACCGCGCATATGAGAAATAACGGCTTCGGTGGCTTGATCACCATAATAACGCTTTAACCCCGAACGTGATGAAAAGACTACGTAAATGGGAAACCGACCATCGGCTTTAGCATAGGCGGGACGATTAATTCGTTTTGCCAGAGCCTCAAGTTCAGTTTCCACTTCTTGTAACCAAGGATTTTTTGCAACCGAAGCGCGGGCTTTGGTGTCTGTTAAGCCCCCAGCTCGGTTTACGTCATCAGATGCCCCATTGGCTTCTCTTGACGGTAAAGGTGGGGAATCCTCGGAGAAAGGAACAGGATCCCTTTGAGGCATGACGTTATCTTCACCTTGATCTTCCTGTTCCCGCGGCGCGTTCAATTGGTTCCATCCTAGCCTCGCCGCAACATCCGCTGGCACAGGCAGATCAAACTTTAGCGCTAACCGATCAGGCCAAAGCTGTCGGAATGGATGTTCATCGCCCAACCACCTTTGAACAACCTGGCCTGCCACATCCATAGTCACACATCGGTGCAATAGATTCGCCCCTTCTGCTTCATCGCCTAAGGCCAGTTTTCCCACCCCTAGAGCCAGAGTAAAACCCAGACATTCCGGCCAACGCTGACAATAAAGATGACCAAAGCGCACTATACTCACCCAGTCCTGCAAATAATGCAAAACGCGAATGTGGGTCAAACAAACTAATAACTGGTCCTGGGCTAGCGTCAAAGCTCGATAAATTTGATTTTCCGCTTCGCCATACTGCCGCTCGGTCATGGCAAAACGAGCCCGACGTAACCGCTCCGCCCACTCCGGCATCACTTCTATGGGTTCTGTATTAGAGTTTAGGATAAAAAGAGCAGTTCGCACGGCTTGTAAATCGAAAGGGGTTGCCTCTTTGTCAACCACCAATTCGTTAAGGACTTGATATCCCTCATCAAACTCCGGATCCACCTGCAACACCCGTTCCAGGATCACCCGTCCTTGCCCACTCAACCCATCTAAGATAAAACTCTTTGCCAACCAATAATTCATGAGAAGGTCACCCGGATAAATGTTCAGCCATGCCATCGCCGCCTGACGTGCAAAGCGCAACGACCGTACCTCAACCGCCATCTTGATCACGTTCAACCATTGTTCACGTTCCCAAATGCGGGAGGATGAAGGTTGTTCTGGTTCAAAATGAGTCATGTTGGTTATGCCTCCTGGACATGATGAACCAAATTCAACGCCACCAGAGCACCCAATTGACGTTTTATGATGGCATTATCGGGGGCCAATTGGGCCGCTCTGCGAAGCATGGCTTCGGCTGCGGCGTAATCCTTGTAATCTCGCAGTGCCAGACCATATTCGTGATAAACACGGTAATCCTGGGGGGCAAGCCGCAGGGCTTGTTGAAAAACCTCAAATGCCTTGTGGGCTTCGCGACGTTGCAAATAAACTCTGGCCATATTCAAATAGGTATCCAGATGAGCAGGGTTAAGCCGTATCGCTTCACCCAAATGATAAAGTGCCTTGTCAAGTTGTCCTTTTTGGGCACAAATCTGGCCCATCAAGGCATGCAAATTGGACTGTTCTGGGTCATTCTGTAACCCTCTAAGCGCGTAATGTTCTGCCTGATCTGTATCACCTATCTCCCAATAGGCCTGAGCCGCCATTTCCAGCATCATCAGGTGGTTCGGTTCTTGATCTAAAACCCGCTGGATAATGGGTAAGGCTTGAGGTAACCCCTCTAATTCACTAACAAGACGGGCCTTTTCGGCCAGTAAGATGGAACTTTCCCCCTTTTTCCGAATAGTCTGCTCTAAATAATCCAAGGCTTCAGATTTGCCAACTCTCCGCTCCAAATATGCCGCCCGCAATAAAACCGCCTCAGGGTCACTCTCTTCCAACTCCACCAAAGCCTGGCTCAACGCATCCGCGGGTGCCCAATTTTCTGCAGCCAGTGCTGCCTTTATCCCAAGTCTCAATAATGGGCGATGGTCAGGGTACTTTTCGAGATATTTCTGTGCCAGTTCATTGGCTCGCTTTGCCTCCCCCAGAGCAAGCATGACTTGTAAATAGGGAATGATGACGTTGAGGTCTTCAGAGGACACCTGGAGCGCCTTCTCTAAATGTCCTAGTGCCACAGCCTCTTGATGGACTTCAATGTACATTTGCGCCAGAGTTACGCGCGCTTTGACATCAAATGGACGTTCCTTAACAAGGCGTTCCAAATACACGATAGCCCGTCGCGGATCTTCAATTTTCCATGCCAGGTGAGCGGCTTCCTCCAACCAGCGCCATTCTTCGGGCCAAAGGTTTAGGGCATGATCCAAGGCTTCCAGCGCAACTTCGGGGTTGCTAGCAGTACGAGCACTTCGCGCCAGCGCCACCATCAAGGGTGGAAAATCGGTTAATACTTCCAGTGCCTTCAGGGCCCATGATATCCCTTTTTCAGGCGCCCACGTCCCCAAGAAAGTAGCCGCGTAAAATCCTACCCAGGGGTCATTCGCGAGCCGTTCAACCACCTTCTCTGCCCCGGGCATATTCTTCATCTCTACCAGCGCAGTCAACAAGACGATAGCCCGTTCGGTATTAAGCGGGAATCCAACCAATTCGCGGATACTGGAGTAAGACGGGGCAAAAACGCATTGCCCCAATATCTGCAATTCCTTTATTGCTTCAACCCGGGTAAGAGTCCCCAAATTATTGAGCGCTTGTTCAAAATGCTGGAGAGAACCTAGGGTTTCGTCAGGTCGGTAATGAGAGATTTCAAGAATATCTGCCCAGCGAGTTGCCATCTTAGCCGCCAGGCATCCCTTAGCGAACCGCCAATGCGCCAGTGGAATTCGAGAATATTGTTCAGCATTAGCCTTTAGCGCGTTTATCCCTTTATCCCAATCCAATACCGCCAATGCCGCTTCACCCCACCAACCCCATTCCAATCCCATTACGGCCATATCCAAGGGGTTCGTTAAGGCATTTTGGAAAACCGGTTCCAATTGGCCAAAAACGGTATGGGCTTCGCGCCATTGTCCTAAGGCGGCTAAATGGCGTACCTTTAGCGCTACTGCCCGAGGATGGTTAGGATTCCAGGTCAGGCTTTTCTCAAGCCAATATTGGGCCTCATCCAGATCGCCGTTATCGAGCCGCACCTCGCCACACAGAACGGCCAAAAGGGCCAGCCATTCTTGACGTTCTTCCTGATCTTGCGGCAGGCTGTTGAGAACAGCCTCAGCCAGGGCCTCTGCCTCTGTAAAGTGTAGGGTCGCTTGCGCCAGCAACACTGCCCAAGCCCGATAGGCGACTTTTTGTGGCTCAAGATTTACCGCTTGTACCGAATGGTGATAAGCACCCTCCACGTCACCTAATCCGAAGGCGAGTTGGGCATAAGAGAAATGGGTAGCCGCCCAAGAATTCTCAACCCCACAGCGATGAAGCAATTCCTTTGTCCAGTCGTCTTGGATAAAAGCGTCAAGACTTTCAACATGTGGCTCATCCCGAAAAACCTTCTCGAAGACCGCCAGGGCTTCCGAGAGGCGAGAATCTTGAATTAACCAATGGGCATGAACCAATTGAACCGGTATCCATTCAGGGTTATGCGCCAAACATTGGGCAAGAACCGAATAAGCCGTTTCTCGCTCCCCGGCTAAATGATACAGTAATGCAACCTGCAGTTTTGGCTCAATATCTACCACCTCACCATGGCCTAAACGGCTCAAGGTGTGCGCCGCTAGTGAATAATCCCCATAAGCATACAAACGACGGCTAAGAGGCGGAACAACCTCAGAATCCAGATTGGGTTGTGAGGCAAGGTTGACCAAAATCCGGATTGATTGTTCTGCTTGACCAGATTGCTCCAAAGCATCAGCCAGGCGCAGCCAGTGAAGCGTGGATTGAGGTGCAAGGATTGTGGCCTGCTCAAGACCTCTTACTAATCCTTCAATCCACTGTTCCCGTTCTGCATAGGAAATTACCCACTCAATCGTATCCCAGTGATCTGAGAAGCGGTTAAGAAGGTCGCGGGCAGTCTCCCGGGCGGCAGCGGTAAGCCCCAAATGAGAGAGCGCCTCAGTTCGCAACGTATACAATCGAGGCCATTCTGGGCTAAGGTTAATGGCTTCTTCTAGCGCTGCCAACGCCACTTCGGGTTGTCCTTGCATGAGTGCACACCGAGCAAGGCCACCTTGCAGAATGGCTCGTTTATGGGGCTCGAAAAGGGTTGAGGAATTTTCTAGAGTCTTAAATATCTCATAAGCCACTTCCGGCATATTCAGAGCCAGATATACGCACCCCATCAGCAATTGGGCTTCGCGATGTTCAGGCTGTTGGGCCAGAAAATGCTGAAGCCAGTGACGCGCTTGCTCTAGCTCCTCGGACGTGGCTCGGCGCTCAAGACTGAGAAGATCCTCATCCTGATTCCAAAATGTTTTTAGGTAGAACCAGATCCACTCCGGCTTTACATCGCGGTGATTCAAAAGCGGAACCATTACCCCCCTAACTTGACGAGGATCAGCCCCCAAATAATATTGAAGGCACGCATTAATGAAGGTGAGTCGGGGATCATTCGGCCAATGGGACAGCGCGCGGTTCAAAATGCTCTGACCTTCCTCATAAAATCCCAATGTCATCAGCGTTTCAACCAACACTACGTTAATTTCATAGATATTGGGCGCCGTGGCATAGGCACGACGTAGGTAAGTTAAGGCTTCGGAAATCCCGCCTCGTTCTATAAGTGCCTTCCCCAGTGCGAAGTGGATCTCCGGTGATGAGGGCAGAATAATTGCAGCGCTCCTCAAGGTTTCAATGGCTTTAAGGTTTTCGCCTTGAGATTGATAAAATTCCGCTAATTTCACCCACGGGTAAGGTTCATGTGGACTGAGAAGGGTCGCCTGTGTAAGCACGCGAACGGCCTCCTCTTGCTCCCCATTTAGCATCAAGACAACCCCAAGATAAGCGTGAGCCATGCCGTTTTCAGGAAATTTGTCTAGAACCTGTTGACAAATGGTCATGGCTTCCTGGTAGGATCCCGCCATAATGGCGCAATGGATCATTGACAATTGATCATCGCAATCGGACGCCGAGTCAGAATTCGACACAATAAACCGCCACTCCTCCAACGCTTGCGCCCAAGCCCCAAGGTGTTCATAAGCCTTGGCCAGTTTTCGCCGCAGAGGCAATGACGTAGGAAATTGAAGAGCCCCTTGCAGACCATAGACCACCGCCTGATGATAAAACCCTGCCTGGTCGCATAAATCACACATTTGAAGCAGGACTTCTTCCGTGGGCACTGCAAATTCCAGAAATCGCTGTCCCACCATAATTCCAATCTCAGCCAATCCCAATGTTTGCAGTGCACGTAGCAGAGGGCTGGGATTTATTTTCCCTAACCAGAGCATGATTTTTTGAAGGTGAGTCGCATCCTGATCTTCCAACCATGCACGCAGCCGCTCCTCTAGGATTGCACGCCGTTCGGGGACCAGGGCCTTGTTCTCACTAGCCAACTGCAGAATTTCAAACCAAACAGGTGGATTCTCCTCACTCTTTTCAAGCCAAGACAATCGAGTCGGGGCAAGAAATGCCAGCGCATCTTCCAATCCCCATACTGAAAGGCGACCCTGTATTTCCCCTGCTCGTTCAGGCTCATGGGCTTGCGAAGAAGAAACACCAACGGCTGCCACTGCCATTTGTTGCAAGGCTGCACCTGTCTTCCAGTAATCAAGCAGGGCTTGCAGTTTTTCATAATGCTCAAAACTACGCGTTGGCATTCCAACCAGATGAAACAACAGTGCCATCGCATGCAACCAAAAAGCGCGATCTTTCAAATCGTTCCATCCGGGAAAAGCGGAATTTTCCCCCTCGCACAAAGCTTCCAGCGTTTCCTTTGCATGCACAAGAACATGACTGGCAGTGGTTCTGGCCAATTCTTCGCGTCCTTTTTGGAGGATAAACCACGGCCATTGCACTTGCCGAGTCAAAGGCTGACCGCTGACCAAGGGCAGTAAATAATCCCACTGTTCTTGGTCGGTAAGAGGCTGACTTAGGAGTACGTGTAAGGTTAAGGGATAACACAAAGGCTCAGGGAGGATGGCTAAAAATTCAAGCAGTGGGCGGGCATCTTCCAAATACGCCCACAGGCAAACCAAAGGCGTGTTCCATCGTTCAGGGTCTAACTCAAATTGCGCATTTGAAAATACTTGTTCCCAAGGGGACTCTTGATAACGACGCCATAACTCCAGGGCGATCAAGGACGCTTCTCGCAAGGTTTCTGGCCTATATCCTCGCTCGACCCGCCCCAAAAGCGCCACGCCCTCACGCTTAAGCGAAACCTCTCGAGATAACTGATCGAGGGTTGAATCGTCTGCCACGTTATAGATGGGCCGAAGCATTGCAAGCGCCAAACTTCCCGGCGTCCATAACGAACGAGTATTTCGTTGATGCTCAGCAATGACCCCAATCAAACTGGCCTCTTGCAGGCTTTTCCACACTACCGGATCCTGCCTTAGGGCACGCAGCACCAGCCCTTGTTCCGACTCCTTAAGAGAGACTCGTATCAGCTCCAAAAGTGGCTTCATGGCAACCCTGCCTATAGGAAAAAATGCAAGACTCAAACGGCTATACGATGCGCGTGACCAGAAGATAGGAAGCCAGCATTAACAACATACCTATCAACATCAGAAAGACGCCAATCCCTGCTGTGGTATGTACCAATTGATTGAGTGATTCAATCAATGTGGCAGCATTCCCTACTAGGCCGGCAATTTCTTCGCTGAGCCCCTTTTGCATCATTTTGGCCGTCTGTGTTGCCAAGCGCTGAATATCATTTCCCAGTACCCGCGAGGCCAACGTGATTAATCCAACCAAAAAACATACGACGCCCAACACAAGCAGCAGCCCTGCTAATGTAAAGAAGAAATCGTTTTTAGTCATCTCAAAAAACATCATTCCCATCCTCCTGTCCCTACCAGACCTGATGATGGGAATGATGCAAGAAATGTGCCAGGCAGTAACTATAATCTAACGCTGGATTACATCCGCAGGCAAATCACCTAAATCTATAACCCGTCCATTACAAAACAACATGGCCCGTTCAATAGCATGATTCAGTTCCCGAATATTACCGGGCCAGTCATAGCGCATCAATGCATCCATGGCAGGTGGGGTTACATCCTGCACATTCAGACCAAGTCTGGCGTTATGATGTCGGATAAAGAAGCCCACTAACTCAGGGATATCCTCTTTGCGTTCCCTCAAGGGTGGAAGATGCAAGTCCACCACTTTTAGGCGATAGTACAGGTCTTGTCGAAATTGTTGTAACCGAATCATCTCTTGAAGATTACGATTGGAAGCAGCGATGATTTGCACATCCACCTTGATCATTGTCGTGCCCCCAACCCGGCGAATGGCCTGTTCTTCTAATGCCCGTAAAAGCTTTGCTTGCATATCCAGCGACATCGAAGAAATCTCATCCAGGAACAATACCCCCCCATCGGCTACCTCAATAAGACCATGTTTGCGCTTCTCCGCACCGGTAAAAGCTCCGGCTTCATGGCCGAAAAGTTCTGATTCGATCATCGTCGGTTGAATGGCAGCACAATTGATAGCAATATACGGCTTTGAGGCGCGCGGGCCATTCTGGTGAATATAACGCGCCAGAACGTCTTTGCCTGTTCCGGTCTCACCCGTGATGAGCACCGAAACCTGTGCTTGCGCTGCTTTCCTTGCCTGAAGAATGACCCTCTGCATGGCTGGGCTTTTACCGATAATAAAATTAACCTCTCGTGTTTGTGCTTCTCGCCAATGTGCGAGTTCGCGTCGCATATAAACGACCTCGCTGGCGCGCTTGACCGAGTTGGCCAGTTGCGATAGTTGAAACGGCTTGGTTACAAAATCGCTCGCCCCATTTCGCATTGCCTCCACCGCCATTTCGATATCTCCATAAGCCGTGATCACAATCATCGGCGGACGAAAAGGCAATCGGCTGCTTTCAATGAGCAGATCGGGGCCATAGCCATCAGGCAACTGAACATCCACAATAAAAATGTCTCCCTCACCCCGCTCCAGGCAAGCCCGGGCTTCTGCCAAGGTGCTAAAGCCAAGGGTTTCGTAGCCTAATGAGTTCAAATGCTCTAAAATGTTTAACCGTGCGTTATCCTCATCTTCGACGACGACAACCGTGATTGCCATAATGGTTAACCCTCTTCTTCTGGAATGGCTGGCAAGTAGACATGGAAGACTGTCCCCCCAGGGAAAGAACTAACTTTTATCGTACCATGATGGGCCGTTACAATGCGCTTGGTAATGGGTAATCCCAAACCAGTACCGTGAGGCTTGGTCGTGACAAAGGGCTGAAAAATGCGGTCGCGAATTTCCTCCGGTATTCCAGGCCCATTATCAGTAACAGTGATCTCTACTTGAGGACGCAGGGTTTCCGAGTAATTACGCTTTACGCGCACCGATAATACTCCCCCCTCTTGACTCATCGCATCCATGGCATTACTGATCAAATTCATAAATACTTGCTCCAAAGCCCGCCAGTCGCCTAAAACCTTGGGCACATTATCGTCTATTTGAACAATGGGGGTAATCTTTAGCCGCGCCATTCGCGGACGCCACCGCTCCACCAAACGGCTCACTATCTCTCCAATATTTACAGGCTCTTGCTTAGGCTCATAAGGCTTGGATAGACTCTTCAAGGCCTCCATTTGATGGGCCAGGCGATTGCAATCGGCTTCCATCCGGTTGATGAGATCTCGATGTGGACTATCCTCGCCCAGGCGCGCCGCAAGCAATTGTAACCCGGTGGATATTCCATTGAGCGGATTGAGTACCTCATGCGCAAACACCCCCATAAATTCGCCCAAGAACGCCCGCTGTTCTAACTGACGTGTTTGCGCGCGGATTTGCTCGTTCTCGCTGATGTCATTAATCAAAACTACCACTGCCTGGACTTCGCCGTCTCGCTCGACCGGTAATACCTTTAAGTCCGCAGGAAACGATTGCCCATTCCGCCGATGCAAAGTGATACCAGGAAGCGATGGGAAACCTTTACCATGACTGGCGCTAATTAGCGCCGGCATAACGCGATCTGGGCTGATCAAGATGTTTTCCACAGCGTGCCCGATGACCTCATTTCGGGCATATCCAAACATCATCTCAGCCGTGGTGTTAAGATCTTCAACCAGTAGCGCCGTATCGAGGACAAGAATGCCCTCATGACTGTTTTCAACAATCGTTGATCGAATTAACTCTTGGCGTTGATACACTGTTTTTTCTAGGTTCAAGGACTCGCCGAGCAGAAAATGCTGAATTAGTACATCGATGTAACCAGCAAACAGCGTTGTTATTTCCAGCAAAAATGGAGGCGGGGATTTCTCCCAATCTGCCACTACAAGTAATCCCACCGTCGCCTGCTCAAAACCAATCGGGGCACTGACCACATAACTCAAATTTCGCATGCGGGCAACGCGGTGAATCTCCGTCGTTATTCGCTTTCCCGGCATCCATACCGTGCTTGTCGCTAAACGGATTAAATCGGTTGTGGGCAAGGTTTCTGGAAATAACGATTCGGTGCCTATAGATGCCATGCGCTGAAGGGCCGGGAAGCGACTTTCAGCACGGTAAACCCCCACATACCCCACACCAAAAAGGCGAGCCAGCGAATTTACTGCCTCCCAAACGGCTTGTTCAAGGGTAGGTAAGCGAAAGAGACGGGGCAATCCCCCCAATGTCTCCAGAGCCTGAAACCACCATCGCTGCATCGAGAGTGATGGATCCTCACTGGGTGAGACTCGCACGACGGCCCAAGGCTCCGGAAGACCTAGGGGAACCCACCGACCTATTACGTTGAGAACATGACCGCTCTTGGACTGAAGCGTGAGGTTAAAGTCAATGGCATCGGCGTAATCCGTAATGTTTTCCCCTCCAAAGATGTCCTCGGGAGATCGCTTAAGAAGTTCGCTGAGATAATAACCGCTCAATTCACAGAACTGCGGCGTTGCGTATAAAATGCGATTCTGTCGCGTATCAAAAAGCACAATCGGCTCATCAGATAGATCTAAAAGTAGAACAAGGCTACGGAAGAGGTTGCTCTTCGTGTTTCGTCCAATAGGATAAAACGTCATCAGTGCCTCAACCGCAAATCTTATGGAGTAGAAGAACGGAGAGAAGGACGGCGCAAATGCGCCGGTAATATTCCTTCCATCATGCGATATTTTGCCACAGTCCGTCGCGCCACCTTAAACCCTTGCTGTCTCAACCGCTCAGCCAATTCGGCGTCGCTCAAAGGCGATGTTTCGCTGGCAATGATCTCCCGCAAAACGCTCCTGACGTTGCTGTTCCGGTCAAAGAAGGACGCCAATGGCACAATACGCTTATTGGGTAACTGCACATTTTTTTGTGCCACCGCTCTGGAGATGGTTGACTCGTGAAGACCGAGTTCACGTGCAATTTGATTGCGTGTGATCGGTCGTAAGTAGCGCTCGCCTCGCAAAATATAGTCGCGTTGCAACTCAACAACCCGGCGCATCAATCGCAATAACGTGTGGTTTCGCTGTTGTAGGCATTTGATGAAAAGCGAAGCCCGCTCCAAATCGCCACGTAACTCCTCGCGCGTTTCACCCTCTGCTTGGAGCAGTCCCTGCCGATAAACGGGATTAACCCGCAGAGTTCCCCTTAGTGGCAAGATGATCTCAACCACTAGTGGCCCTTGCGGGTCATCATTAAGATGCGAAATAATCACATCCGGTACCAACACGCGCTGCGATGCCTCGGCCGGGGCACGAACATCCCCCCAATGTCCTCGTGCAGGGTAAGGATTTAGATTCTCGCTAATAAAGCGAGCCGCTTCTCTTACCACACGAATGGGAAGATCAAGTTTGCGCGCTAATTCCGCATAATGACGTTTTCCCAACTCATCCAATCCATCCCGAATCACTCGGTCTACCGCCTCTGGAATCGCTTGATTTTCACACAAAACCTCTAACTGAACCAACATGGCTTCCTGAGGATTAAACGAGCCAACCCCTACCGGGTCAACCCGCTGAATTGCCTTCCGCACCCGTTCAACCCGCGAGATAGGCACATGAAAATAGTTTGCTACCTCTTCTAAATCCACGTTTAGTAAACCATCATCGTCTAAATGCATGACAAGGTGAGCCGCAATAAGTTGGTCTTCGTGCGCAAGATCAAAAATAACCTGGCGGAGCACATAATTGGGCAAGTTAAGCGGTTCGGAAAAGAATCGTTCTTCGGGTAAATCACCATTCTCTTCCTCTGAGCGCTCTCCGGAATAAGAAGGCAAGAAATCATCTCGCGAAGAGATAAACACCACAATCTCATCCTGGCGGTTTTCGCGTGGTTTGCTACAAATTGGACAAACGCTTTCATTCGATCGAAGTAAACGCTGGCACATTGGACAGCGTCGCTCTTCAACCAGTTCTAGGGCAGGGTTGGCCAATTCGGCCTGAATTTTCTGCCATAACTCTTCTACGGACTGATGTAACAGCGACATCGTCTGCGTCAAGTGCGCTGTGATGATCGTGCGTGGAGACGTTTGCTGAATCTGATACATTGCTCGTCCCTAACTTCTCTCACAAGTATATGTGCAAGTAATTCAAGTTGCAAGTTTTGTGCCTGATTAAAAATACAAAAACCCCCGCCTGTGAAGACAAGCGGAGGCAACAAACTTACCCTGAAAGGATCAGTAGATATCATTGACAGTGTTATAGACGTTAAATTTTCCTGTCGGTGTGATTAGATCGGGTATGCGAGCCTTTTCCTGAAATGTGCGGTCATCATAAATGACAATCTCACCAGTTTGACCCGGCTTATCTGCCGCTCCCCATACACTCACCCAAATCTCGCTGCCCTGACGGTTGTACTCAAAGTGGGTCGCCCGACCATAATCTGCCACTTCCCAACACTTATAGGGCTTGGAGGGCTCGGCTTTAGCCACAACACAAATGGTGCGTGCCAATTGAGGATCAGAGTTGAGAGTCATATCAACCCAGATCCAAGGACTGGTAGGATGTGTCTTTATAAATAAGCTCCCTGCCCCGGGTAAGGTTATTTCACGCACCGCTTTCCAGGCATAGTCCGGATGCCCTAATGGGTCGGTGCCAATAGAGGTAATGGCTGCATCGCCCAAATGTCCCGTGCTCCATACCGGACCAAATTGTGGGTCAACCCAATTGGCACCCCGCCCGGGATGAGGCACCGCTGGGGTATCCACTAGGGCTACCAATTTACCCTCAAGCGCATCCACCACGGCCACTTTGTTGGACTGATTTGCCGCAACCAGAAAATAGCGTTTGGTCGCATCCCATCCCCCGTCATGTAGGTAGCGCGCGGCCTCAATCATCTTGATAGTGGGATTACGTGGATCGCTGTAATTCACCAGCCATATTTGCCCGATTTCTTTGACATTAACGATCCATTCAGGTTTGAAATGGGATGCCACAATGCTGGCGACACGCGGTTCGGGATGAAATTCTTCTGTATCCACAGTGTATCCCCGAGTACTCACGATCTTGAAGGGCTCGAGAGTTTGTCCGTCCAAGATCACAAAATGTGGCGGCCAATAACATCCTACAATAGCGTAGCGATCGGTAAAGTCCCCCCATTCACCTTTATACTTACTAACTTCGACGGAACGGGCATCATAACATGTTTGGACCTCGGCAACCTTTTGGGGAATCTCAGACCACAGGTCTAGCATGGATAGACGTCCATCGCGCCCTATGACATAGACATAACGACCGGTTGCCGACATACGCGAAATATGCACCGCATAACCAGTGTCAATTTTCACCACAACCTCATAGGTATCGCCATCAATAATAGCCACCTGACCCGCATCGCGTAGCGTGACTACAAAATAATTTTGCCAATCACGCCTGGTCTGGGGCTGCGACGGTCGCTGTGCAGGAGGAACCAATACCTTCCAAGTTTGTTTCATTTGGTCAAGTGCCATCTCTGGCGGAGATGGGGGCTCCATTTGTAAAAATTTGGCCATAATATCGGTTTGTTCGGGAGTAAAGAAACCTTGTCTCCCCCAGTCTGGCATGCCTCGCGGAGTGCCGTTAAAGATGATGGTAGCCAATGCTAATGTGCCCTTGGTTTGGGTAATGTCCGGGGTAAGTGCGGGTCCTGTAGCCCCTTTGCGCAGTGTTCCGTGGCAGCCTGCGCAACGCTCAAAATAAACCTGTTTTGCCCACGCAAACTCATCTTCGGTCAGTAATGGAGACGAGGCGATAGAATCTGGTACCTCCTCAATCGGTGTGGAAGGCTCTACCTTCTCTGGGACGTGATAGAGATATTGCACAATGGCCTCAATCTCAGCCGGACTCAAGAGCGCGCTCAAATTCGTCGGCATTAATCCCTTCTGACAGGGAGCACCATTACAATCGGAAGGTAAATAAGCCTCCGGATCTACAATGGATTCACGCAAATAGTCAACAACATTGTTGGCCTTACCATGATACTCTCCTGACTTAAGTCGCTCCTCGGCCACCTCGGCAATTTGGGACAAATCCGGGCCAAGGGTGCCCTGGGCGCCCGGAACACCGGGGATAATATGACAAGCACCACAACCACCTTTCTTAAACCCCTCAAATGCGAGGTTCACAGTGGCTTCTTCGGCGGTCGGCGCTAACATCTCAGCCGATGGGGTAGGAAGGGTCAGCGTTGAGGTCTTACCACCACAAGCCGCTAGCCCTGCCGTAACCAGTATCACTGCCGTCCACAAAAACCATTTCCGTTTCATAGTTACTCCTAGGAAGTATAAAATTGGGAAAACAGAAATGAATTAAGAGGAAACGCACCCCAATATTCAGAATAGAAGAATTAAGCCCCTTTAATATTGCGCCAGAGCAAAAAGCCCGTAAAACTCACTTAACTCTTCTTTTCACCAAAGTTGCCTTGACACAATGCTTTATCCTGGATACTATCAACTCGCGACTGACCTGTATCTTAACTGCATGAGAGTAGACCATGAACGTAATTCATGTTATCGGTGGTGGTTTGGCCGGAAGCGAGGCCGCCTGGCAAGCCGCAGAATTAGGCGCTGAGGTCATTCTTTATGAAATGCGCCCTCAAACCATGACGGGGGCCCACCGAACGGATAAACTGGCAGAGTTAATTTGCTCCAATTCGCTCGGCTCACGCCTCCTGGATCGTGCGTCCGGTTTGCTCAAAGAAGAACTGCGCCTTTTGCGCTCTTTGCTCCTAGAATGTGCCGAGGCCACTGCCGTTCCTGCCGGCGCTGCATTGGCGGTTGATCGGGATGCTTTTGCGGAACAGGTCACCCGCGCACTAAGCCAGCACCCTCGCATTCGGATTGTACGTCAAGAAGTTACCCATATTCCCGAGGGTGTGGTGATCATTGCTTCTGGACCATTAACATCGCCGGCACTGAGTGCCGAAATTCAACGTCTTACGGGTGAGGACTATTTATTTTTCTATGACGCCATTTCTCCGATTGTGACTGCCGAGTCCATCAACATGGACATCGCTTTCAAGGCCTCGCGTTATGGGCGTGGTTCTCAAGATGAGGGTGATTACATCAATTGCCCAATGACTAAGGCCGAATATAAAGCCTTTGTAGATGCACTGATTCACGCCGAACGCATTCCTCTGCGTGATTTTGAGAAGGCCATTGAGCATGGAGTAAAAGCGGGAGCAGACAAATATTTTGAGGGATGTCTGCCCATCGAAGTTTTAGCCACACGGGGCGAAAAAGCCCTGGCTTTTGGACCACTTCGCCCGGTTGGATTAATTGATCCACGCACCGGAAAACAGCCCTACGCCGTTGTACAACTTCGACAGGACAACCTGTTGGGAACCCTCTACAGTCTGGTGGGGTTTCAAACCAACCTCACCTATCCCGAACAAAAGCGCGTTTTCCGCATGATCCCCGGGCTTGAGCGGGCGGAGTTTGTGCGCTACGGTCAAATGCATCGTAATACCTATATCGCATCGCCACGGCTTTTGCTACCCACGTTACAATTGCGTCACCACAAGACCATCTTATTCGCTGGACAGATTACCGGGGTGGAGGGATATATGGGAAACATTGCCACTGGCCTGCTGGCCGGTTGGAACGCCGTGCGCATTTTGAGAGGGGAAGAACCGGTAACTCTGCCCCCAACGACGATGCTAGGTGCCTTGTGCCGTTATATCACCGAAGCGCGTCTAGAGAACTTCCAACCCATGAAGGCTAATTTTGGACTTTTGCCCGAACTATCCGATCCGCCCCGTGGGAAACAGGAAAAACATCAACGCCTGGCCATACGGGCGTTAGAGGATTTGAACGCTTGGCTACGCCGACATCCGGAACGCCAACAGGTAAAACTCCCTTCGCTATGATAAAGGTCAACTATGCCAACCCAATCCCCTCGCTTTCGTCTGTTCTTAACCGTCCTATTGGTCGCAGTGTTCCTGGTTATCGGGCGATTAATCCTTAACATCACCCAACCGCCACAGGTTTTTAATGCCCAACGTGCTTATCGCGATGTGCAAGACCAGGTCGCGTTAGGGGCGCGCACGCCGGGTAGCCCCGCCCACACTGCCTTACAAGACTATATTGTCAAAACTCTCCAAACCAGTGGCTGGACAGTCAAAACCCAATCAGGAAATTACGCAGGAAAAACTCTCGTAAACCTGATTGGCAAACGAGGTAGCCAGCGCCCTTGGATCATCTTAGCCGCGCATTACGACTCCCGCCTTTTGGCAGATAAAGACCCCAATCCTGAATTGCGCAATCAGCCCGTGCCGGGCGCCAATGACGGAGCATCAGGGGTGGCCGTTCTCCTCGAACTGGCACGCACACTACCTAAAGAAACGGATAAGGAAATCTGGTTGGTTTTTTTCGATGCCGAAGATCAGGGGGAAATTCCCGGCTGGGAATGGATCATGGGCTCACGATATTTCGTCTCGCAATTAGATCGCCATCCGGATGCAGTGGTAGTCATAGACATGGTTGGAGATGCCCACCTTCGCATTCCCAAAGAACGCAATTCCGACCCCCAACTCATCCAGGAAATCTGGTCGGTCGCTCACGAATTAGGGTATCAGGAATATTTCGTAGATGCAGATGGTCTATCCATTCTAGACGATCATATCCCATTTCTTGAACAATCCATTCCTGCGGTAGATCTGATTGATTTTGAGTACCCCTACTGGCATACCACGCAGGATTTACCGGACAAAGTCTCACCCTTTAGTCTAGAAATTGTTGGGCGTACCTTATATCATTGGATTACCTACTCTGAAACAAAAACCCCTAGCAATTGATCAGCAGTTGGCAAAAGCGCCTTGCTCGCTTAAACTTATAGACATGGAGAAACTAAAAGATTTGTGGGCATCTGTTCAAACTGAATGGATCGAGCGCACCGTCCGATTGGCGGGACAAAATACCCCAACTCGAGAAAACTTGCATCTCCAAATCCAAGATTTCGCTCAGGCACTTCAAAACGTTCTCGGTGAGGGGGCATACCACAACTTAGATCCCATCTTAGAGCGCTGGGCATCATCTCTGACCCAAACCGACCTTGAAAGCAGTACCAGCGATCTCATGCGGTTTATGGGCATCCTGATGACCTCGGCCTTTGAAACGATCAAACAACACCTAAAGCCTCCCGAGGCACTAACCCTCATCGAAGGATTGCTCCCTTGTTTCAATTATGCCAATGAGCAACTTGCCCAACATGAGATTGAAGCCAAGACATCCTACATTTCCAATCGTCTGAACCAAGTTCAACAACGGCTTGAGCGGTTGGATAAAAGCAAATCCGATTTCATTGCAATCGCGGCTCATGAACTGAAAACACCGCTTACCCTGGTTGAAGGTTACACCGCGATGTTACGGGAAGGACTACGTCAGCGGGCAGCGTTATCTCATGACGTGGTGATCCTGATCGAGGGGATCGAGAATGGCGCAAGACGCTTGCGCAACATTATCGAGGACATGATTGACGTTTCGTTGATTGACAACGCCCTGCTCTCCCTCAATCTTCAACCCACATGGTTAAATCGCTTGTTCGAGATCCTTGACCGGGAGCTGCGTCCCGCTATAGAAGAAAGGCATCAAACATTTCAGATCCATCACTTCCCCGGATGCGATGAGATGATTTTTGGCGATCCCGAACGACTACTTCAAGCCTTCCGCAATATCCTGGTCAATGCCATCAAATTTACCCCTGATGGCGGGATCATTGAGATCAATGGACGTGAACTACCCGGTTTTGTAGAAGTGACCATTCGCGACACTGGTATTGGCATTGACCCTAATGACCAAAACCTGATCTTCGAGAAATTTGCCCGCATCGGTAACGTTGCCCTGCATTCCAGCGGTAAAACCAAGTTCAAGGGAGGTGGCCCAGGTTTGGGTCTTCCCATTGCTAAAGGCATTATTGAAGCCCATGGTGGAACAATTTGGGTAGAATCAAAGGGTTATGATGAAGTGCGTTGTCCGGGTTCTACTTTTCACGTCCTGCTCCCCAAACACCCGCCTTCGCTTGAAGGACGCGCTGCCGACTTTTTAGCGGCGATAGCCCCATCCCAATCCTTATCTGAGTAGATGAATTATGAGCGCTTCGTTTATTCAACCTGCACATCGCATTGCCTCGTTCAAACCTTATTTCTTCGCCAGCCTTAATCAGAAGATTGCCGAACTTAAGGCTCGCGGCGTGGATATTATCCGGATTGATATGGGATCTCCGGATCTGCCACCGGCCAACTTCATCATCGAAACGCTGGTTGAACATGCCCGCCGCCCGGATACCCACGGCTATACACCTAACGGTGGCTTTCCAGCATTTCGCGAAGCAGTCGCCACTTATTACCGTCGTCGGTTTGGAGTTGAATTAGATCCGATGAAAGAGACCTTGGCGCTTATTGGTTCCAAAGAGGGGCTCTTTAACTTGGCTCAGGTTATCCTTAACCCCGGCGATTTGGTGTTGGTTCCGGATCCAGCCTACCCGGTTTACGAAGCCGCCAGCGTCATCGCCGGCGCGGAGGTAATCAAACTACCGCTCAAACGCGAGAATAACTTTTTACCCATTCTGGATGGGATTTCTCCCGAGGTACTCGAAAGGGCAAAGATTTTATGGCTAAACTACCCCAATAATCCTACCGGTGCCATTGCCCCTTATGCGTATCTCGAACATGTCATCCAGTTAGCCCATCGCTACCACTTTATTGTTGCCTTTGACGCACCCTACACAGACATTTGCTTCGGAGGGTATAAAGCCCCCAGCATTTTACAAATCCCAGGCGCCAAAGAGGTGGCCATTGAGTTTAACTCCCTCTCTAAAACCTATAACATGGCCGGCTGGCGGGTTGGCATGGCGGTGGGCAATCCTCAGATAATTCAATATTTGCATACCTACAAGAGTCAAATGGACTCTTCTCACTTCCAGCCGATCCTACTGGCTGCGGTTGCCGCACTCACCGGAGACCAGAGTTGGATTGAAGAACGCAATCGTATCTACGAACAGCGCCGTGATTTGGTTGTTCATGCCTTGAAAAAAGCCGGCTTTCATGTTGAACCCCCGGCAGCCGCCATTTATGTGTGGGCCCATCTACCAGCGGGTTATGAAGACAGCACCGCATTCTGCACGCAACTGTTGGAAGAAACCGGGGTTAGCATTACCCCTGGAATCGTTTATGGAACTTATGGCGAAGGCTACATTCGAATTTCGTTGGGTGCGCCCACAGAACGATTGCAAGAGGCCATGGCACGCCTGACCTCATGGCTTCAGAAGGGCTAGTATAATAGTCAAGCCATGAGTCCTAAAGTTCCAGAACCAACCGCTTTTCCACGCGAACGAGCCTTTTTGGTTGGGGTAGAGATTCGAAGCGATCCTTCCCCTCTCTCATTGGAGGATTCGCTTGCGGAATTACGTCTTCTGGCTCAAACGGCTGACCTCGAAGTTGTGGGGGAAACCTATCAGCGCCTTGAGCGGCCCCATCCGGATACGTTAATCGGAAGTGGCAAGGTTGAAGAAATCAAGGCGCTGTTAGAAGAAACTGCCGCCGATGTGGTAATTTTTGATGCTGAACTCACCCCTCGCCACCAACGTGAATTAGAGGAAAAGTTTGGCAATCAAGTGCGGGTATTAGACCGCACCGCGCTGATCCTTGACATCTTTGCCCGTCATGCCCATACCCGGGAAGGCATTTTACAGGTTGAACTGGCGTTTTATGAATATCGGTTACCGCGATTAACGCGTGCTTGGACCAATTTGGCTCAGCAGACAGGCGGCGGTGGCGGTAGAACAGGTAGCCAAGGCGGGGTTGGGCTGCGCGGACCGGGTGAAACGCAACTCGAGGTAGATCGGCGTGAAATTCGGCGCCGTATCGCTTTCCTCAAACGCGAACTGGAAAAAGTGCGCGCCCATCGTCAGCGCTATCGCCAACAACGCCGCAAATCCCAAATTCCGGTTATTTCATTGGTGGGATACACCAACGCCGGCAAATCCACACTGCTTAATCGGCTCGCGCGAGCCCAGGTGTATGTGGCTGACCAACTCTTTGCGACGCTTGATCCAACCACCCGCCGGGTTGAACTCCCCGGGGGACATGTGGTGCTCTTCACCGACACAGTAGGATTTATTCAAAAGTTGCCCACTCAACTAATCGCCGCCTTCCGTGCCACCCTGGAAGAGATCACCGAATCCGATCTACTGGTCCACGTGTTAGATGTCACCCACCCCAACGCCGTTGAGCAATGGAAAGTTGTCCAAGAAACGCTTGAAGAAATTGGCGCTGGTGATATCCCGGTCATTACCGCTCTGAATAAAATTGATCGGTTACCCGATACCACTGCGATTAAAACGCTTTCGGATGCCTTCTCTCACTCCGTGCCCATCTCAGCCCTTACTGGAGATGGTATCCCTAACTTGTTGCGCGCAATCGAGACCACTCTTTACGAAGATTACAGTCCAATCATTGTCCATATTCCTTATTCAGAAGGTCACCTCATCTCGCTGTTCCACGAACATGGGAAAGTCGAGCGCGTCACGCATCATGATGGTTACGTAACGATGCAAGGGTTGTTGCCAGGGCGATTTTTAGCCCGTTTCACCCCGTTCACGCGGCGGATCAAGACAGTTACTCAAGCAGAGCCTAACAATGGGACATCGGATGTCGCGATTTCTTGATCAACTTTCTGAGTTTCTGGCCGCACGCAAAGGACTTCTCCCCCTGATCGGATTAGGATTTATCCTCTTGAACTTAATTCTTCAGTTCTTCAGCCACGGATGGATCGCTCAGACGAATCTCTTCTTGCATCTCGGGCTGATTCTAGCCGTTTTGGGATTCTTATTAGCACGAGCGCTTTAATCTAGAGATAAAAAACGCGACCAGTGTGATGGTCGCGTTTTTCTTTGATTTCCTCGAGACAAGAAGTCTACTTCTTGGCTTCTTTCTCCATGCTGACAACTTCGCGCCCTTGATAATAACCGCAATTAGGGCATACCGTATGAGGCAAACGTAATTCCCCACAATTACTGCATTGCACCAAGTTTGCCGCTTTAAGGGCATCATGAGCACGACGGCGATCGCGTCGGCCCTTAGACAATTTGCGCTTTGGTAGAGGTACCATGGTTTATGCTCCTAATCCTTTACTCGCTCTATTTCCAATGACCTGTGAATTATAATGAGGATGGCCCAGAAACGTCAAGATTTTGGGGAGAATCCCCACTTTCCTCTTGCAATTAGCCCCAAAAGTTCTATAATTGAATTGAGAGCGCTTCTAAAAGTGACCCGTTTTTACCCCAAAAGCCGCCCCAAGACGGCTTTTCAAGCCGGAATAATTGGGAGCGCTCCCAAAAATATCTCTTCTTCAATCGCATGAGGATACTCCTATGGATACTTCGACCCAAATCCCTTATCTGACTCGACTCAACTCCCTGACACGAGACATGCAGTTTCCACCTGATTTTGTTTGGGGAGCAGCCACCTCTGCTTATCAAATCGAAGGCGCATGGAATGAAGATGGTAAAGGCTTGTCCATTTGGGATACGTTCTCCCACCACCCTGGAGCCATACGAGATAATCAAACCGGCGACATTGCGTGCGACCACTATCATCGCTGGCAGGAAGATATTTCACTGATGAAATCTATCGGGCTGAAAGCCTATCGCTTTTCTGTCGCTTGGCCGCGCATTTTTCCCCAAGGAACGGGTAAACTCAACCCCCAAGGGCTGGATTTTTACCAGCGTTTGGTGGATGGATTATTGAGCGCCGATATCGAGCCTTTTATCACCTTATACCATTGGGATCTTCCACAATCCCTACAAGATCAAGGGGGATGGCCGAACCGAGATACGGCTAAAGCCTTCGTTCAGTATGCCGATCAGGTCTCTCGAGTGTTAGGCGATCGGGTCAAATACTGGATCACCTTCAATGAGCCATTTATTGTGGCTTGGTTAGGTTACTTAATCGGCGAACATGCACCCGGGCACAAGGACCGGGATGAAATGCTTCGTGCCGCCCATCATCTTTTGCTTGCTCATGGCTGGAGTGTCCCAATCCTTCGCCAAAACGCTCCTCACGCTCAAGTTGGAATCACGCTCGACTTTTACCCTGTAACTCCGGCCTCTTCTCACTTTGCCGACCGATATGCCGCTTGGTTGCAAGATGGATATCGCAATCGTTGGTTGCTCGACCCTTTAGTTGCACGTGGTTACCCGCCTGAGGTTATCCAATTCTTCAATTACCCCATGGATTTCATCCAACCAGGCGACCTGGAAGTCATCGCAACACCTATTGACTTTATGGGTATGAATTATTACAGTCGCCAAATCATTCGAGCCAGAGACCGGGAAAACGAGGATTTCACTCCCATTCCCCTCCCTCCACCCTCTGGAAGCGAAATCACCGAGATGGGTTGGGAAGTTTATCCGCAGGGTCTCTTTGAGTGGCTCACGCGCCTGACCTACGAATATCGTTTTCCCGCGATTTATGTAACAGAAAACGGTGCAGCCTATCCAGATAACCCTGATGATTGCAGGATCGAGGATACTCAGCGAATCCACTACTTACGTGAACATTTCGCTCAGGCCTGGCGCGCATTACAAGTAGGAGTGCCGTTAAAGGGTTATTTTGTCTGGTCGCTGATGGATAATTTTGAGTGGTCTCATGGCTACACGAAACGCTTCGGCCTGATTTACGTAGACTTCAAAACCCAGGAACGGCGAATGAAGCGCAGTGCACATTGGTATCGTCAGGTGATCGCCTCGGGAAAACTTGATTAGAGAACAACCAAAACCAAAAATGAAACGATGCGCTCCCTAGATTGGAACGC
The DNA here is from genome assembly GCA_964427505.1 of uncultured Thermanaerothrix sp. Classification (GTDB taxonomy): domain Bacteria; phylum Chloroflexota; class Anaerolineae; order Anaerolineales; family Anaerolineaceae; genus Thermanaerothrix. The sequence goes on along the minus strand of CAYRUO010000003.1, from coordinate 256,447 downwards.
ATCGTTTCAAATTGCTTTGTTTTTGTTTTTTCCGACCTACTTCACATCAACTACAATGCTTCCATCCTTGATGCCCTGGATAGTGGCCTCCGCCTTGGCCTTGACCTCAGCAGGCACCAGTTTGTCATTGTACACCATCTCTAACCCGCCATTCTTGAACGACAGATAATAAACCTTGCCACCCGGCTCACCGGCTTTATTGCTCGCAATCATATCGCGTAGGATGACCTCCCAGCGGTAGATCAAATTTGCCGCAACCGTATCCGGTGCCAACGAGTCCTGGTACCACGCCGAAGCCAACCAAATAATGCCGTTTTGTTTGGCCACATTAATGGCACCGGTCACCGATTGAGACGTACCGGTCAGAACATCCGCGCCGGCCCGAACATGCGTCTCCGCCGCCGCTGCCATCAACGATACATCCGAAAATGATCCCGTATAACTGATGTTAACCTGTATCGAGGGATCAACGGACTTTACCCCAGCCTCAAAGCCCAAGTTGTATAACCGGGCATCGCCAGCCTCAACTGGTCCGGTGACCCCGACCACCTTGGTTTTGGTCAGCATCCCCGCAATCACTCCATTTACGTAGCCCCCTTCTTGGGCTTCCGGTTGGTAAGCAAAAATATTGTTGATCCCCTCTTCTTTATAGGTTTGAGTAGTAGTACCCCAAGCGAATGATGTTTGAGGGAATTCAGGTGCAATTTGTTGTAATGACGTTCCGTATTGGGCCCCGTGGGCAATAATCAGGTTATACCCCTGCGAGGCATAATCTCGGATGGCCGCCGCCGCGTTAGTCACATCCCACGCATCTTCTGAAATAGCGATCTCCAACTTGCTCGGGCCGCCCATTTCCTGCTGCACTTTGAGCAATCCCTCATAAAGGGATTGGCTCCATTCCAGATCTCTGACCGTACTGGGTAGAATTACGGCAACCTTAAATGGTTTCTCTTCAACTGTAGGGGTGGTGGTAGCCTGAGCACATGCACTGAGCAGTAACGAAGCCACCAGAATCCATAATATGAGCCATTTTGCCGATCGCATAGGACCTCCTCAGGGATATATGGATTTTTAGATTTTTGCTTTTCCGCTTCAATGAAGTGCAACCACAAATTATGTAGATTTCTTCCCCCCCATGTCCATTTTACACCCGCTGAGACAGATCTGGATATCAGTGCCGTTGCACTTATGTGAAACTCTAGCGCGAACATTCAAAGTTCAACGTTGGTTACAAAGGGCAGCCCTAATATAGGACTGCCCTATTCTTCATAACGTTATATACTGAACCTCAAAACGGTGTCTCTGACCCGACGTAACAAGCAATCTGTTGATCCAGAAGTAACCGTTGAAGATGTGCCATTTTCTCTTCTGGGGTACCCTCATAATCTCGATAAGGATACACTTCCCCCAGTTGTGACCACTTGGAGTCACCGAGCCGATGAAATGGCAAGATGTTCATTTCCACCAAACCTACTTGGCGCAGGAATTCAGCGGTTTTCAGGATGTTCTCATCATCATCGTTGAAACCCGGAATGACGGGCATGCGAATGATAAGTCGCCCCGACCAGCCGGAACGCGCTAACAGCGCTATGTTGCTTAAGATTAGTTCGTTCGATACCCCTGTCCCAATCTTGTGCTTCTCGGGGTCCATATGCTTAATATCAATAAATGCCCAATCCACAAACTTCATTAATTCCAGGAAAGCACCGGATTCGATATAGGCGCTGGTTTCCACTGCCGTATGAATGTAGGCATCACGACAAGCCTCCAACACCGCCCGCATAAAACGACGCTGCATTAATGGCTCGCCACCCGAAAACGTTACCCCACCCTGGCCTCCCCAGTATTGCTGATCGCGTTTTAAAACGCGCATCAATTCCGAGACCGAGTACCAGCGCCCGCAAATTTTCAAAGCCTCAAAGTAACACCTGGCCGCACAGTCAAAGTCACGGCAGGACTGACATTTAGAACGATCCAGGATCAAAGGAACGGCCTCTCGATCCCCATTATCAGAGAGATTCTTTCGAATTGCTCCTTCCGGACATGCCGAAATGCAACGTTCGCACCCTTGAGTAAGGTGGGTGCATTTCGTAGCGCGATACATAATTTCTTGCTTAAACTGCTTACCCTCAGGGTTAGAGCACCAAGCACAATCCAGCGGACACCCCTTGAGAAAAACAAGTGTCCGACAGCCCGGGCCATCGTGAACAGAATAGCCTTGAATATCAAAAATCAATCCTTTTTCTTCGTTCATCTTCTCTCCTATCCCTTTCTGGGCCTGGGAGCAAGACGGTCTCCCAGGCCCAAAGTCCGATTTGGCACTCTTTTACTTGTATTAATCAGCAGGTGCACCCTCAGCCGCCTTAACAACGGCGGTCTTGGGTTGAGCGGCCAGCGGCAGGGTAGAAGCCACAATCGCCGAAATCACAAAGGCGGATAGGGCAAAGATAATCGAGTAGCGGTAGGTTCCAGATACATCAAAAAGGTAACCGCCCATAAAGGAACCGACCGCCGGACCAATGCCCATAACGATAAGGGTGGCAAAGCCCCAAATCTTACCCAATGTCTTCCGACCGTACACCGAGCCCGCATATCCGGCGCAACCACCGGGTTCAATGGCCCAATAAACTGCGAACAGAATGCAGGCGATCAGTCCCGCTACAATCGTCGCCCCTGGGGTCAGACTGACCAACAGCAAGATGCATGCCGCAATGCCACAAATGGGGGCAATAATCAGCATCGTCTTTCGGGCTTTGCTTTCAATCCCGAACCTAGCCACCAGCTTATCCGCTACCACACCCATTAAGGGCATGGTAATAATACCGGCTAGGCCAATGGCTACATAAAGGTTGGTTGCTGTTGACAAATCAAGTTTGGCATCCTCGGTCCAGAAGCGCACCACCTGCGTCCAAACCAGGAATTCTGCCACCATAGCGGTCAAGAATGCCAGAATGGTGCCCCAAATGGCGTAATTTCCAAAGGCTTCCTTCAAAGACCAATTGTGTTCATCTTTAGCCGCGGCCGCACCAGGGGTCAGACCAAACGGTTTCAAGCCATAGCCTTCAGGGTTTTTACGCGCGAGGATACCAGCCAAAATCAAGGCCACGAAGACGACCACGGCGAGGATTTCCATCGCGGCTCGCCATCCCGTGCTCAGTAGGATGGGTTTGACACCCAGGCTGAGAACCACCTGAGCAATGGGCGCACCGGCAAAGGCGATCCCCCACATGGTAGCATAGGTACGACCCACGTACCATTTGCGCACCGAAACCGTTGAGGACACCCACAACATGCCGGTGCCGATCCCTGCGAACAGGGCATAAACCAGCAGATACTGCCAGTACGCCTGCACCTTGCTGGTCAGCAGGTAGCCCAAAGCCGCAAATACAGCCCCGATCAGGTAGGCAGGCCGATTACCCCAGCGGTCAATAATCATCCCGCTGAAGAAAGCCGTAATGGCATACACCGTCATCATCAGGGAATAACCCAGTGAAGTTTGGGACGTGGTCCACCCCATGTCTTTTGCCATTGGGCCTTGAAGTACCGAGAAGGTGGAACGATATCCAAATAAGCAAAACACCGCTAAGAATGAGGCAGCCACAACCATGTAGCCAATTCGTTTTGCGGTTTTCTCGTCCATTTCTTAATCTCCGACTGGAATTGGATGGGTCGGGGGCGTCACAATGGACGCCCCCCTTGTTTCATCTGCACATCTATTTTGTGGCGTACATCTCACATGTGACAGCGATGAGGTCCTTGAAGGTCCAGGGTTGGGTCTTCTCAGCCGTGCAAGTGCCAATGGTATCCTGCCCATCCTCTTTGAAGAACGCGCAGTTCTTGCACTTGGGCAATGCCGTGAAACTTCCACATACCTCTGAGTCAATCAAAACCAACTCATTGGTGCGGCGGCAAATGCCCTTGGTGACGTCAACTGCCACAAAGTTCCTGCAATCATTGTGCCGTAAAGTTTCCTGGCTCACGTTTGCATCTCCTTCTAGAAAATTGTGAGTTCACCTCAGATTAGACTTCCTCATACTCGGTGCGGGCGATAACTTCATCCTGGATCTGCTTACCCAATTCGACCCAGTACTGGGTAAAGCCCGCCACGCGGATGAGCAAGTCACGGTAATTCTCGGGATGGGCTTGAGCATCCTTCAAAATCTTGGAGTCCACAATGTTATACTGGATGTGGAACGCACCGCGGCGCATATAGGCACGGGTCAACTCAAGCAACTTGCGCGACCCCTCAATGCCTTTGACAGCGCTCGGGTGGATCTTCAGGTTCATCTGGCTGTTCTGCGATTTAGCGTGATCCCAAACCGTAGCCGAATTGAACAGCGCATAGGGGCCATTGCGATCCGTACCCGGATATGCCGACATTGAACCATCCGCATAGGTTGTACCCGCCAAGCGCCCATCCGGAGTAGCCAGCGTTGCCGCACCCTGCGGGCCATGGGTTGAAACCGAAATCTGGCACGCATAGAGCGGCTTGGCATACAGCGACTCGAACTTGTGGCACATATCGCAGAACCAATCCTCGTATTCGCGGAGGATGCTGTCTACATACGGATCATCATTGCCGTACTTATTCGCCAGCAAGCAGTCACTGTGAATCTTGTCGTACTTTTCGCCACCCGGTTTCTTCACCTGGGAGAACAGGGAGAAGGACCCCACTTCATGGGCAGTCTTGAAACCGAAGTTCTCCAGGATGGCCTCACGCATCTCATCCAGGGTGTACTTCTTCTCGTCATAGACCAGTTTCTTGAGCGCGGCCAGGGAGTTAACCATGTTGATGGTGCCGCAGGATTCCACATTGAAGGTAGCGTTGTAGCGGTAGCCCAACTGGCCAATATGACGCCCTTTCTCCAGACAATCCGGCTTCAAGAACGAGTTGATGATGGTCATATTGTTCTTGCGCCAAATATCGTGCTGGATGTTGTTGCATTTGCATAGGGCATCTACCGCCATCTCATAATACTGCTTGTAAACCTCCCACAGTTCCTCATAGGTTTCCAACTTGCGGTTGTGAGGCGGGAAGATCTGTTCTTTAATGCGGTGATCGTAGCCATTGAAAATCACGCATTCGAGAATCTTGGGGTTGGCGATGAAGTGGACACCCACCGAAGTTGGTTGACCGGCGCCACCGGGGATCCAGTACTTCTTGCCGTTCAGCGTCAATTGATGCCATGAGCACGGCGAGGTTTCTAGACAACCGCCGATGGCGATAGCACGCGCCTCGGGGAGGGTCATGCCTTCGGGGCCATATTGGCTCAATAAAAATTGAATGCCAATCTGGTTGTTCATCCAGGCAGGATAACCCGTTCCGGTCTTGACGCACTCAATCGCCTTAAGCAAGAAATCTTCCGGCAACTTTTCGTCATAAAGTACTGAAAGAGTGGGTTGCGGTGACTGCAGGCTCATTGCAGATTCAAGGATGAGTTTCTCGAGATCATTGCTGGCCGGGTCACCATCCTTGGTCAGACCACCCATGCTCAGGTTGTTGAAGGTGTTGCCCGACAATACACCGCCAACCACACCCATTGAAGCAAAGCAGTCAATGCAGGTGAATTTCACGCGATGGCATTCCAATAACTCCAGGACTTTGTCCTTGGTAATGCGCCCCGCTTCCATATCCTGCTCATACCAGGGCCACAAGACCTGCCCCAAGCGGCCGGGGGACATACCCGAGATGGCGTCCTCGTTGAGTACGGCGATATGGAGGGTGTAGGTCAGTTGCAACGCCTCGCGGAACGTGCGCGGCTGGTTGTGGGCAATCCATTCTAGGGTTTCTGCAATCTCTTCGTATTCCTTCTTCTGCACCGGATCCGTGGTGATGCCCACCAAGCGGCGCGCTTCTTTAGCATAGTTGAGGATCCACGCCTGCAAACCTTCAATCACATGGATCACCGCATCGTAGTAATACAGGCGATCCATGCCGGTGATCCCGTCGCCATCCGCTTTGCCTGCCACCTCGGCTTTGCGCTGTTTGCAGATCTCGATCAAACCGTCAAAGCCGTACTGGAGCGGATAGTAATAGTTGATCACCTCGCGCCCCTGCGGCAGGGTGAACCCAGAATCAAACATGCAGATCAGGGAGCGCATCAGTTTCTCTTTGAGATCGTACTCGGGCACCATCATCTCATATTTGTGCCCCAGATCTTCCACCGATTTACCTACCCATTGTTTGGCTAATTTCAATAGGGCGGGTACCTCTTCACTGCGGATACCAAACTTACCGGCGATAGAGACCACATTACCAAAGGATTTGGTAACGTTGCCACCACCCGAACCGAATTTCGACAGTTCACCTGCCGAAGCACTACCGCGCTTTAAGGCCTCTTGGTATAGTTCATCTTCCTTAGCCACGTAGAAGGATTCCGAAAGCCAAGGCATCGGGAAGGAGCCGCGGTAATAGTGTGCTTTGCCCATCACCAAGAGTTCTCCTGGGTAGATGCTGGGCGTCAAATGGCTGAAGGCGTGCTTCAGAGCCAACGCGCGGCGCACAATCGGAACCTCATTATCCAGTTCCATGTACTTGCGCGTGTACCAGTACGGGAATTCCAAATCCACTGAAGAGTAGGTGTTAAAATACAGATCGCGAAGTTTCTTTGCGCGGGGAGTCGGTTCGCGCTTTACTTCGCGATCTACCATTTCTTCAGGGGCTTTCCCGTATTGGAAACTGATGGGGATGCCTTTTTCTTGCAGTATGTCAGCCAGACTCCTGGTGACTTCCTGCACACCTACAGACTTCTCTGACATGTTACACTCCTTTCTTGCGGGATTTTAGAGGAGGTTTTCCGTAAACACTTTAATCAAATCCCCCCTCTTACTCAATCGGGGATTCCTCCGATCCCGCAGACCGAAAAAAGGCTGACCCAACCGTCAGCCTTTTTTCCTATCCGGGTATCCCCCATTTGACCGATGCCCGTCTTGGGCTAAGCCATAATCATCCCCGCAAAATGCCTTGGCGAATGGCTTTTGCTACCGCCTCGGCACGATCGTTGACCTCAAGTTTCTGATAAATGTTACTCACATGGGTTTTTACCGTGTGACTGCTAATCTTGAGGCGCGCAGCAATTTGCTTATTCGATGCCCCGTTAGCCATCATGCGCAAGATTTCCAATTCGCGATCCGTAAGCGCCACACCACGTTCCCCTTCACCACTCCCGGACACGCGATCGAATAACTTGCGGGTAATCTGAGGATGGAGCAAAGACTGTCCATGATGAACCTCGCGAATGGCATTAATCAACTCATCCCGCGACACGTCCTTAAGCAAATAAGCCGACGCGCCGGCCCGAATACCCTCGAAAATATACTCATCATTATCATACACGGTCAATATGATAAACCGTATGGACTCACATTGGGCACGGATCAACCGCATGGCTTGAACGCCATCCATTCCCGGCATCCGCAAATCCATAAGCACAATATCAGGCACAAGGCGTAACGCCAAATCCATGGCCTCTTGCCCATCTCTCGCTTCGCCCACAACTTCGAATCCCACCACACTAGCGAGCATAGCGCTTAATCCCTCCCGAATGACCGGGTGGTCATCGGCAATCAAAATACGCACATTGGGGTTTTCCACACACCCTCCTCACCAGGCTGAAATTTTCTGGGGCATTCTGATTATAAACTGACCCCAAAATTTGGAGTAGAATACCTATAACCATCTTTTATGACACAATATCACCAACTATGATAAACAAGGAGCCCGTCCCTTCGATGTTTGTACCCCTTCATCTCGAATCCCCCCTTGAAGACAGCGTTCAAATTGGACAACAAGCTGCCAACCTCGCTGCCGAGGCACTGGAAACCTTAGGTAAACAATTAATCCGCCAGAAAGCCAACGATATCGCCAGACAAATTGAAATTTACCTTTCTTGTCACACCTACCCCAACCTGGAGGCACTGAGTGCAGACGCCAAACTGGCTGCCATCGCCGTTCAAAGGGTCGGCCAGACCGGGTATTCAGCCGTCCACGATACCCAGGGGATTAATCGATTCCATGTTAACCCAGAATTGATCGGGGCGGATTTACGTCACCTGGCCGGACGCTTCCAGAATTTCTGGGAAATCATTGAGCAATCTTTGACCGGGGAATCAGAAGGATACTATGAGTTCAAAGACTACGAAGGTAATGTGCGCAAGAAATATATGGTGTGTCACCCGGTTTGGCCCCCTTCGCTGAAACCTCACGGCTTGGTTGTGGCTGTGACGATTTTCATGGATGAGTTCCTACAACCCTCGCGGGAGATTCACCAGAATATCCTTACCCTTCTAAACCACCTGGAAGAGCGCACCCGTGCCGAAAAACGCCGTGCCGACCAACTCCGCGCGATCAACGAAGTCGGCCAGAAGATTAGCGCGGTGATGGACGTTGAACAAGTTCTCCCTTCAATCGTAGCCTCGCTTCAGGAAATATTTTCCTTTCACAGCATCCGAGTTTATTTGAAGCAACCTCAAGCCCGCTTTATGGTTTTGGTCGCTCAGGCTGGACAAACCAAAGAGAAACCCATTGGTACACTACTAAGCATTGAGGAAGGTATCGAGGGCTATGTGGCCCGTTCGGGGCAACCTCACCTTGTGAACGAAGAATCGCCCATTCTTAACAAATCGGGGCGCACCACACCTGGGGAAACGCTCTCCCGAATCGTAGTTCCAATCAAGATTGGATGTGACACGCTTGGGATCCTAGATGTCCAAAGCCCGCGCCACGGTAGCCTCGACACGCATGACCTCTTCACCGTCCAAACCTTGGCCGATCAAATCGCCATTGCACTGGAAAATTCCCGCATGTACCAGGAACTACGCGAAATGGCCGTGGTTGAAGAGCGCAATCGCATCGCGCGTGAAATCCACGATACCCTCGCCCAGGGTTTTGCTGGGATTCTGATGCAGGTAGAAGCCTTACGCCAAAGCCTGAATCTGGGAGATATGCACTTAATCAACGACCATCTCATGCGCATTCAAAGTATTGCGCGCGAAAACCTGAATGAAGCAAGGCGATCTGTACTTTCGCTGAAACCCCCGGCCATAAGCCAGCAATCCCTGGAAGAGTTGATTCAAAACGAAATTGAGAAACTCACCCGCGATCTTGTGATCAATGTTCAATTCCACGTGACGGGCAGCCAACCACTCATCCCTACCGACACCAAGCAAGCCCTTTACCGCATCGCTCAAGAGGCGCTTTCTAACGTGCGCAAACATTCACGAGCCACTGCGGTCCAAATAACGTTAGTTTACAACGAAAGATCCATCACTTTATGCGTCCAAGATAATGGCATTGGCTTCAACAGTCAGGCTCAATTTGAGCATTCGTTTGGAATCACATGCATGCGTGAACGTGCACGCATGTTTGGTGGAATGGTCAATGTACACAGCGAGAAGGGTAAGGGAACAACCATAGAGGCGGTTATCCCCGTTTAACCCCCACTGCGGCCATCTCCCAACGCACATCATACTCGCAATAGGGGTCGCCGTTGTACATACAGCGAGTCTTCTTAATGTATGGAATACCCCCGGCCGCCTCAATTACCCCTTCCATCCAACCCACATGGTTATACGTACAACGCTCCCGCGGTTGCCGCTTTCCCATGTCCACTTCCATACGCACATGGTTTTCAGCCAGATCGAAAATCCGTACCACCACACCATCGCCCCAATTATGGCGCAGGCACAAATCCATCCGGCGAATGATATAACCGGGATCGCCGGGTTTAAAATATTTGGCTAACGCAGCACCGGGCTGAATATCGTATTTGGCACGGTATCGGGTCATCTCGCGTAAAATGTCATCTTTCCCGCCCGCTAATTCCTCTTTTATTGCGTTGGTTAGCAGACCCAGAATCTCGGGTGGGTACTCCCCCTCGGGATCAATTTTGCCACGCAAAAGACGTTGAACTTCAGCCGGTAAGCGGTTAATTACCCGCTCAAGTGCTGATGCTCCATACTTCTCCCGGACAAAATCCAGCCGCCCGATTAAAGCGCTGCCACGACTAACCTTTCCGCTTACTTGCTGTGTCGTGATTTTAACAATCTGTTGCTGTAGCAATGTACTCTGTTCGCTCATCCGTTGGATCGAAGTGGTTACATTAGCAACTAGATCCCGGATCTGTTCTGCTGCCAAAGCCACCTCATTAAGCCGTTTCAGATTCTGCTCACTTGTATCCGCGTAGATTCGAATCGTCTGGGTCACCTCAGAAGCGCTCGCGCTTAATTCCTCTGTAGCCGCTGTGTTTTCTTCTACCACCGCCGAAACCGTCTCCATGGCCGTGGTCAACCCTTGTGTAGCCGCATAAATTTCATCGGCAGCCTTTGCCATATTCTCGATCCGGCCTTCAACCTGCTCAATGCCCTTGAGAATCATTTCAAGGGCTTCACGAGCATCAAGGCTTTGTTGGACTCCCACGTCGATTTCTGTGCCTTGAACCTGAATCGCCTGTGCCATCTCCGAGACCGACGTTTGAATATTATGGATCAAGGTCGCAATTTCTTTGGTGGCTTGAACCGATTTTTCGGCGAGTTTACGCACTTCGTCTGCGACCACGGCAAATCCCTTGCCCTGCTCACCAGCCCGGGCGGCTTCAATTGCGGCATTAAGCGCTAATAAGTTGGTCTGCGCCGCCAATTCCTGAGTAGTTTCAAGAATGATTCCTATCTGGCGCGTATTCTGCCCTACCCCTTCGGCCTTCTCTTGAACGCGTCGAGTGCTTTCGACGATGCGCTGCATCCGTTCTATGCTCTCACGAATAGTTTTCGATCCATGCTGCGCCGACGTAGAGACTTCATTGGTCACTTGAACAGCCATCCGTGTGTGGTCGGTAACCCATTGAATTTTTTCGGAGATTTTCTGCATTTTTCGGGATGCTTCGGCCACAGCCTGGGCCTGTTCTTGCGCCCCTCTGCTCACACCATTGATTGCCAACGCCATCTGCTCCACGGCTTGTAGCGTAGCCCGTAAGCGCTCAATTTGTTCGCCTGTTTCTTGGGCTACTAAGTGCAGTTTGTTGCTGATTTCACGAGTGGCTTGATTGGTTTTATCCGCCGCAAAAGCAATATTGCCATATTCGCGGCTGATCTGGTCAATATTCTTGGTCATCTTGCTAATGGTCTCGCGTAGCGACTTCACCATTCGCATCAGGGCTTGCCCGATCGCATCATTTTCGGAACGCGCATTGAGATCCAAAGCCAAATTTCCCCCGGCAATTTTCTCGGCGATCGCATTAACTTGCAACAGATATTCTCGGATCTGTTGCTGAGCCTGGAGCAAATCGTTGATCTCATCCCAACCCCGAATTGCCCTATTTTTCCCTAAATCCCCTTGCGCCAATTGAAGCGCAGAACGCGCTAACTCATGAACAGGGAGGACGATCCGCTTCAAGGCTAAAAGCAGTAGGAAGTAGGCCGGGGTTACTAATACCGCTGCCAGACCGATACCGGCTATGGTTACCCCTTGCTTTCCTAAAATATATCCTGCGGTTGCCGCAAGTGAGGTCATCCCTACGACAATCGCGTTGAGACGAAAAGCGATACCCCGGCCAAAGATTCGATAAACGACGCCTAACGTAAGCAATGCCACCAACAGGATTAAGACGAGAAATGTCCATCCATTCATGGCGCTAAGCACGTCTTTGATAGCGGTTCCAATCGCTCCCATGCTTGCTCCTTCAGGCAATTAATCTCACGATCCCCAAATGCAGTGTAAACAAAACGAAGTACTCACCTCTGTAAAGAAACGATTAAAACCCGCTAAAACCGCCATTAACAAAATAAGGCGCCCTTGCTTGGCGCCTTATTTCTGCACAAAAACACCCAAACGTCACTCATTCACATAACTTAGCCATTCCACAGATCGCGGATGCTCACCTTGTACCACAGCACGAAAGGCCTTGGCCAGAGCACGGGTCACCGGACCGGCCTTTCCATCTCCAATAACCCGAAAATCAATCTCGGTCACCGGCACAACTTCTGCCGCCGTGCCGCAGACAAAAATTTCATCGGCAATATAAAGATGATCACGACTAATCTGTGTCTCTACCACCTGATAACCCAGGTCTCTTGCCAAGGTCATTAATGAATCACGGGTGATTCCTTCTAAAACCGCCCAGGTGCCCGGTGTATAAATCACCCCATTCCGAACGATGAAGAGATTTTCCCCCGTGCACTCCGCCACGTACCCCTGGGGGTCAAGCATTACCGCTTCATCAAAACCTAGCCGCACCGATTCGGTTTTGGCCAGCACGCTGTTGGCATAATTTCCGGTCACCTTCGCCTTGGTCATCATTACGTTAGGATGGTGGCGTGTGTAAGATGAGACATTCATCCGCACCCCCTTCTCCTCTGCCTCATCTCCCAAATAGGCCCCCCAAGGCCAGGCCGCAATCCCTACTCGCGCTATGCCACTATCCAGGTTCAGATCGCGCTTGTCACTTTCATGGAATACCAAAGGACGAATATAACACGCTTGAAATCCATTTGCCCGCACCACCTCTTTACATGCTTCCCCCAATTGCTCGGCAGTAAATGGCAATGAGCGGAAGCCCAGGATCTTTGCCGAGTTGACCAGGCGGGTCATATGTTCTTTCAACCGAAAAATTGCTGGCCCGCGTTGCGTGCTGTAACAACGAATCCCCTCAAATACCCCCAAACCATAATGTAACGCTGTGTTTAGAAAATGCACCGTAGCCTTCTCGTATTCCACAAGTTGGCCATCTAACCAGATATAACGTGACTCAGCCATAATGATTCCTCCATTTTGGAATTTGGAAAGTTTAATCTAACCGCTCGATGATCGCCTGGGTCATCGCGGTTGTGGTCAATGCCCCTCCCAAGTCCCGTGTGCGCGCGCCATCGGCAATAGCCCGATCCACCGCTTTCTCAATAGTCGTCGCTTCCTGCTCCAGCCCTAGTGAATATCTCAGTAACATCGCCGCGCTCAAAATGGTCCCAATGGGGTTGGCAATTCCCTGTCCGGCGATATCCGGTGCCGAGCCATGAATGGGTTCATACAACCCACCATGCCGACCATTTAGCGATGCTGAGGGAAGCATTCCCATTGAACCGGCCAATACCGCAGCCTCATCAGTAAGAATATCCCCAAACATGTTTTCGGTGACAATCACATCAAAAGACTGGGGAGTGTTCACCAAACGCATGGCCGCTGTGTCCACCAAGACATGCTCTAAGGTCACATCGGGATAACGCTGAGCTACCCGACTGGCAACTTCTCGCCATAGGCGAGACGACTCCAGTACATTAGCCTTGTCCACCGAACTTACTTTCTTACGCCGTTGGCGCGCTAAACGAAATGCCAGATCTACAATGCGTTCAATTTCACTCTCGGTATATTCCAGGGTATCCACCGCCCGTTGCTGACCACCAACCCACTCCCGCATCTTAGGCTGACCAAAATACAATCCACCGGTCAGTTCGCGGACGACAATCAGATCCACCCCCACAAGCCGATCCGGTTTCAAAGGTGAAGCCTCAATGAGCGCCGGATGAACTCGTACCGGACGCAGATTGGCAAACACTCCTAACCCTTTACGTAACCCCAGCAGCCCCTGTTCTGGACGAACCGGCGCACGCGGGTCATCCCATTTTGGCCCACCTACCGCCCCCAGCAATACCGCATCCGCGGAACGACAGGCTTGTAAGGTCTCTTCGGGCAATGGATGTCCGGTCTTATCAATAGCACTTCCCCCAATCGGATATTCTGTAAATACAAACTTATGGCCATACTGCCGCCCAACGGCTTCTAAAACCTGCACGGCGGCTCCCACCACCTCCGGCCCGATGCCGTCACCGGGCAAAAGCACGATGTTAGCCTTCATGACGTTGTCTCCTGCGCAGTTCCCAGAGTCCATATTCCACCGCATCGGCCAATGCCAGCCAAGAGGCTTCAATAATGTTTGTAGATGCACCTACCGTACTCCATTGACTGACCCCATTGCTGGTATCAATCAGTACCCGCGTGGTGGCCATGGTACCGTGATTCCCGTCCAGAATACGCACCTTATAGTCCTTGAGATGAAAATGATCAATCTCGGGGTAAAACGGGCGCAGGGCTTTTCGCAAGGCGCGATCCAGCGCGTTCACCGGTCCGTTTCCATCCGCGGCAGTGTGGATAATCTCACCGTTCACACGAACCTTGACGGTCGCCTCGGCAATCATCCCACGTCCTTGACGATGTTCAACACTGGCCGTGAAGTCAATCAGTTCAAAGGGGGGTTGATATTCCGGCTGGCGCCGCCGCAACATCATCACCACCGAAGCCTCGGCGGCTTCAAAAGAGAAGCCCTGCGCTTCCATGGACTTCAGGTCCTTCAATGCCGAGGCCACGTCAAATGCCTTACCCAGATCTAAGCCATACTCTTCCGCCTTGCTGAGCAAATTGCCGCGCCCCGAGAGTTCCGAAACGACAACCCGACTGCGGTTGCCGACCAACTCAGGATCAATGTGTTGATACGAGCGAGAGGTGCGCCGCATGGCCGCCACATGAATCCCACCCTTGTGGGCAAATGCCGCTCGTCCTACGTAGGGCAAGTGTTCATCCGGCGCAAGATTGGCGACCTCGGCCACGTAATGGGAGAGGTCGGTCAATTTGACCAGATGTCCCTCCGGCAAAGCCTTTAGGCCCATTTTTAATTCCAAATCGGGAATAATAGAGCACAGATTAGCGTTTCCACACCGTTCGCCATAACCATTGATCGTTCCCTGGACCTGAACACAACCTTCACGCACGGCGACCAATGAGTTTGCCACCGCACATTCGCCATCATTATGGGCGTGAATGCCTAACTGAGCTTCGGGGAAGCGCTTTCGCACAGCCCGGATGATTTCCCCCACTTCCCACGGGAGAGTTCCCCCATTGGTGTCACACAAAACCAGCGTCTCTGCCCCACCGCGCAAGGCAGCCTTGAGTGTCGCCAGGGCATAGTCAGCATCTTCTTTGTACCCATCAAAAAAATGTTCGGCGTCATAAATAACGCCGCGCCCATGTTGCACCAGATAGGCGACGCTTTCTTCAATCATCCGTAGGTTGTTTTGCGGCGTTGTGCGGATCACCTCATGCACATGGAGAAGCGAAGATTTGCCCACCACGGTGCAATAGGGTGTCTGGGCTTCGAGCAAAGCGCGAATATTTTCATCCTCATCCGGACGCTTTTCCGCCGCACAGGTCATGCCAAAAGCCGCAATCTTGGCGTAGCGCCACTCCATATTTGCGGCACGCCGAAAGAACTCGGCATCCTTGGGGTTAGATCCGGGCCAGCCCCCCTCAATGAATGCCACGCCCAGATCATCTAAACGCCGTGCAATATTCAACTTATCGTCAATGGAAAACGAGATATCGGTCCGCTGTGACCCATCACGTAAGGTTGTGTCATAGATCTGGATCATGGCTATCACTCCCTACCCGCTAAACCGCTTGGCTTCAAACGCTGCAATCTCACGTTCAAGACTCAACAAGTATCCAAGTTCATCCACACCCCGTAGCAGGCAATCCTTTGCGAACGGGTCCACCGGAAAATGGGTCTCCCCACCCGCCCAATACAAGGTTTGAGTTTCAAGATCAATGGTTACGGTCTGGGAAGGATCGCGCCCTAAAAGACGGACGAGTTCTTGGTGAACCTCAGGGGGGACTGCCACCGGTAATAAACCGTTCTTCAGGGCATTATTGCGAAAAATATCTGCAAACGAGGTGGAAATAACAGCCCGAAAGCCCCACCCTAATAAGGCCCAAGCCGCATGTTCGCGCGAAGATCCGCACCCAAAGTTATCACCCACCAGCAAAACCTGCGCTCCCTGGCTCTGGGGGTAATTCAAAACAAAAGTTGGATCGGGTTGCCCATCGGGAAGGTATCGCCAATCCGCAAAGAGGCTTGCCCCTAAACCGGTTCGATCGGTAGTCTTCAAGAAGCGCGCCGGAATGATCTGATCGGTGTCAATATTGTCCACGGGTAAAACCACAACCCGAGAGGTCAACCTCGTAAAGGGTTCCATAAATGCCTCCACTAAAGCAGTGTGCGCGGGTCGGTGATAACACCGTAAATTGCCGTCGCCGCGGCGGTTAGCGGGCTGGCCAAAAACGTGCGCCCCCCTCGCCCCTGACGACCTTCAAAGTTGCGATTGCTGGTGCTTACCGCATATTGGCCGGGCTCAAGCGCATCGCCGTTCATGGCAATACACATCGAGCAACCCGGCTCTCGCCATTCAGCGCCGGCTTCTTTAAAGATGCGGTCGAGTCCCTCTGCCTCCGCAGCTCGCTTAACCTGCTGAGATCCGGGCACAACCAAGACGCGTATATTCGAAGCCACTTTCCTCCCTTTGAGCAAACTGGCTGCCTGGCGTAAATCTGACAGCCGTCCATTGGTGCACGAGCCGATGAAGACCACATCCACGGGATGACCTAACAAGGGTTGGCCGGGGCGCAACCCCATATAAGCCAACGCCTTCTCCAATGTTGAGCGCTGCACAGCATCTTTTACCTCTGCCGGATCGGGGATCCGTCCACCGATAGGCATTCCCATGCCGGGGTTTGTCCCATAAGTGATCATTGGCTCCAAGCGACTGACATCCAGGGTAACCACCTTGTCATAAACTGCCCCTTCGTCACTGGGCAGTGTGCGCCAATGGGCAACAGCCTTTTCCCATGCCTCACCTTGAGGCGCAAACGGACGCCCGGCTAGATATTCAAAAGTCACCTCATCCGGCGCCACCATACCCGCTCTTGCCCCGGCCTCGATGGACATATTGCATAATGTCATCCGTTCTTCCATCGAAAGTGCCCACACCGCCGGCCCGGCATATTCCAGCACATGCCCGGTACCCCCACCAGTGCCAATCTGGGCAATCAGACCTAAGATCATATCCTTTGCGGTCACCCCCTTACCAGGCAGTCCATCCATATACACCAAGCAGGTTTTAGGACGGCGCTGGAGCAAACATTGGGTGGCTAAGACGTGTTCCACCTCACTTGTGCCGATGCCAAATGCCAAAGCCCCAAATGCACCGTGAGTGGAAGTGTGACTATCACCACACACAATTGTCATCCCCGGCTGGGTCAACCCCAATTCCGGTCCAACCACATGGACAATTCCCTGGTAAGGACTATCTAAGCCCATCAGTTGAATACCGAATTCACGACAATTCTCTTCTAATTGGCGAATTTGCTTCCGGCTTTGCTCGTCAGCATAAGCCAACCTACCTTCAGGACGTCCATCCGGTGGAGGAAGTGTCGGCACACCGTGATCCACCGTCGCATAAGTGCGTTCCGGCCGCCGCACCCGTAACCCTTTCTGGCGCAGTCCACTAAAGGCTTGAGGCGAGGTCACCTCGTGTATTAAGTGGAGATCCACATAAAGCACTGCCGGAGATTGCGGGGGTTCGACAACAACGTGACTTTCCCAGATTTTTTCAAACAACGTTTTCGGAGTCATCATAGGCTACCACGCTCGAGGATTGAGATTGTTCAAAGGCTGTTCCGTTCATATCCGCCATGGTGTTCAACGGATGAGGGGGATTGAGATAAGCGCTCATATCCCATCGCCCCGGAATGGTGCGAGGCATATCAAACCAGTGGCTATACCCGACAGGCCCTGGATTTTCTGAGGTTGTACGTCGCGGATTCATGTCACTCCTCCTTTGGCATTTGAGTTTCTGATTAACCAACCGCCTCGGCAGATGGTTTTTCGACCGGACCATATTGCCCACTGGCCACGAGCAACTTATTCAAGGCCGCCAGATAGGCTTTAGCGCTGGCTACCACAATATCGGTATCGGCGCCGTAACCACCAAAAGTGCGGGGATGGTCAATCACACCGTTTTCATCTTCCAAGGGCAAGACGCCTTCACCGGCTTCAATGCGCACCGTGACCTCACCCAACGCATCAATCCCTTCAGTGACGGCGTGGATCACAAATTCCTGCAGCGTGTTGGATGCCCCTACAATCGCATCAATCGCCTTGTAAGTGGCATCTACCGGACCGGTGCCAATGGCCGCCTGCACCCGTAAATTGCCCTCGGGGTCACGCAGACGCACGGTCGCCGTGGGCATCCCCATCGTTCCACAGGTTACTTGCAGCCCATCTAGAGTAAACAACTCACGGGGCTGATAAAGTTCATCCGAGATCAGCGCCTCCAAATCCGCATCGGTAATGACTTTCTTACGATCTGCCAAATGCTTGAAGCGCTCGAAAACTTGATCCAACTCTTGATCGTTCAATTGATATCCGAGAGAAGCCAATCGTGTGCGCAGAGCATGTCGCCCGGAATGCTTGCCCAAGACCAGCCGGGTTTGCGGCACGCCTACCGTCTCCGGTCGAATGATTTCATACGTCATGCTGTGCTTGAGCATGCCATCCTGATGGATGCCCGCTTCATGGGCAAAGGCATTGGCCCCCACAATGGCTTTGTTAGGCTGAACCGGGATGCCGGTGTAATTGCTGACCAATTTGCTCACCCGGTAAATCTGGGTAGTATCAATACCGGTGCGCAGGTTATAGAACTGCCGCCGGGTGTACAGTGCCATCACGACCTCTTCTAAGGCCGTATTTCCGGCCCGTTCACCAATCCCATTGATGGTCACCTCGGCCTGACGCGCACCCGCCCGCAATCCGGCCAGCGTGTTCGCCGTTGCCAGCCCCAGATCGTTGTGGCAATGCACCGATACAATACAGTTTTCGATGCCCGGTGTGTTGCGAATAATGCCCGCAATCAGTGCTCCGAACTCCTCTGGTGTGGTATAGCCTACCGTATCCGGTATATTCAGCGTGGTTGCACCCGCCCGAATGGCCTCCCCCAGAACATAATATAGAAACTCAGGATCGCTCCGTCCGGCGTCTTCAGGGCTGAACTCGACATCATCGCACAATTGACGCGCATAAGCCACCATCTCCCGCACACGCTCTACCACTTGTTCGCGCGTCATGCGCAGTTTATACTTCATGTGAATTTCCGAGGTGGCTAAAAATACATGGATGCGGGGTTTGGCCGCATGGCGCACCGCCTCCCAGGCTTTATCTATGTCATTGACCGAAGCCCGCGCCAGACCGCAAATCACAGGCGTTTTGCCGTTATAGTCCGTATTACCCACCTCGATGGCAATGCGGCGCACGGCTTCGAGATCATCCGGTGAGGCCGCGGGAAAACCCGCTTCGATAATGTCCACTCCCAACGCCGCCAGCGCCCTGGCCACCTCTAACTTCTCAGCGCTGGTCATGGTCGCACCGGGGGATTGTTCACCATCGCGCAAGGTCGTGTCGAAGATACGAACATAATCCTCGCTCATTCTGTGCCTCCACCATTACCCTATTACTGAGGTTGCTTCAACCTGCTTCTCCTGTTTTTTCCAGTTCTCGGGACGCAGAGCACGTACCTTAGCCCCCGCTTGCCACATTTCCGATTCGCGCATTTCACGCAGTTCGGCCTCCAGCTTTTCCTTGTAGTCCGGGGTGCTATTGGCTTTTAGGACAATCCGCGTCTCTTCTCCCGAAACCACCGATTGATACAGCCGTTCAAACACCGGTAGGGTCACACGGCGGAATTCATGGCGCCAGTCCAACGCCCCACGCTGCGCCGTTGTGGAGCAATTGGCATACATCCAATCCATGCCGTGCTCAGCCACCAAGCGAATCAGACTTTGGGTCAACTCCTCCACCGTTTCGTTGAAGGCTTCCGATGGGGAATGCCCATGAGCACGCAGCACCTGATATTGGGCTTCCATGATCCCCGCCAATGCTCCCATCAATACCCCCCGCTCGCCGGTAAGGTCGCTGTACACCTCATGCTCAAAGGTGGTTTCGAAGAGGTATCCCGACCCGATGGCGATTCCCAGCGCCAACGTGCGCTCGCGTGCTCGCCCGGTATAATCCTGTGCTACCGCGAAGGACGCATTGATGCCACTGCCAGCCAGGAAATTTGCTCGCACGCTGGTACCCGATCCTTTGGGTGCGACCATGATGACATCCACATAAGGCGGGGGGACAACGCCGGTTTGATCTTTATAGACAATTGAAAAACCATGCGAGAAATAAAGCGCTTTTCCCGGCTTCAGACAGGGTTCAATTTTCGGCCACATTTGCTTCTGGGCTGCATCTGAAACCAGATATTGGATGACCGTACCCCGTTCCGCCGCTTCCTCGAGTGAGAAAAGCGTCTCACCCGGCACCCAACCATCTTTCTGTGCTTTTTCCCATGAACGCCCCCCTGGCCTTACGCCCACAATGACCCGGATGCCGTTATCGCGCATATTGAGGGATTGGGCCATGCCCTGCACCCCATACCCTAATACCGCCACTACCTCATCCTTCAGCACTTCGCGCGCCTTCTCCAGCGGGAATTCATCCCGGGTCACCACCTCTTCTAAAACACCTGCAAAATCCATCTTTGCCATACGGACACCTCCTGGGAGTTATTATGAAAAGTTAGGGATAAACATGGGTAACGTGATAACCATTGCCGTTTGCATAGAGAGGCATGTTTCCCCGCGCCATACTGACCACACCGGTACGCACCATCTCGATAATTCCAAGCGGGCGCAAGACTTCCAAGAATCCCTCGATCTTCTCCTCATCCCCGGTGATTTCCACGATCATGGAATCGGTAGCCACATCCACCACGTGGGCGCGAAAAACCTCAACGATTTGCATCACATGCCCGCGGTTTTCCGGCGTCGCCTTAACCTTGATCAAAGCGAGATCGCGGGTTACTTTGGGCACCGGCGTCAGGTCTGAGACCTGAATTACATTGACCAGTTTATAGAGATAGGCCGTCAACCGTTCAGCGTTCACGTTGTCGCTGTCCACCACAATCGTCATACGCGATATTCCGGGTTGCTCGGTGTGCCCTACCGTCAGGGATTCAATATTGAAATTACGCCGCCGAAACAAGGAAGCCACACGGTTAAGCACGCCGGGTTTATCCTCAACTAACGCCACAATAATGTGCTGCATCACACCCTCCCCGATCAAATTTCATCTGCTGCGGTTTCGACCATACGATTGACCAATGGCCGTCGAATCATGGCGTGCAGATCCGCACCTGCCGGGACCATGGGATACACATTGTCTTCTTGCTCAACTCTGAAATCAATGACCACTGTGCCTTCGATCTGACGTGCCTGCTGTAATGCCGTATTTACTTCCTCTCGTGAGGTCACCCGCAATCCCGTTAGACCATGTGCTTCAGCCAGTTTCACAAAATCAGGGCTGCGCATGGGTGTTGCCGCATAGCGCCGCTCGTAGAACAACTCCTGCCACTGCCGCACCATGCCAAGATAGCCATTATTGATAATGGCGACATTGACTTTCACCCCTTCCTGGGCAGCCGTCGAGAGTTCTGCCGCAGTCATCTGGAATCCCCCATCACCAACTACTGCCCAAACTTCAGCCTCTGGGCAAGCAATCTTCGCCCCAATAGCCGCCGGTAGCCCAAAGCCCATGGTACCAAGACCGCCAGAGGTAATGAACCAATTAGGATGATCCTGCTTGTAATACTGCGCCGCCCACATCTGATGCTGACCCACATCGGTCACAATGATGGCCTTGCCTTGGGTGAAGCGCCAGAGCGCATCAATAACATGAGCCGCGTAGAGCTTGCCATTCTCCGGCGTCAGGTTGAGGATGTCCTCATCCGCGGCCTCGCGACGAAGTGCCTCAATATACTCCAGCCAATTCGAATGTTCCAATGTGGGAGTTTCTTCCAACAGTAAACACAACGCTTCACGGAGATCACCGATGACGGAAACATCCACTTTGACGTTCTTGTTAAGTTCGGTAGGGTCTATATCCACATGGATCTTGCGCGCGCGGGTGGCATACGTCTTGACGTTACCGGTCACCCGATCATCAAAGCGCATTCCAAACGCCAACAGTAAATCCGCCTCTTGAATGGCCTGGTTAACCCAAGCCTGGCCATGCATGCCCATCATGCCCAGGTTCAACGGATGTGAAGCCGGAAAGCCCCCGATTCCCAATAAGGTCATCGCCACCGGAATCTGGGTTTGCTCCGCAAAGGCGCGCAGTTCTTCCATTGCCCGGCTGAGCAACACCCCCCGCCCGGCCAGAATGAGCGGACGCTTGGCTTCGCGAATTAACTGTGCCGCCTGAGCGATCCGCGCCCGATCTGGAACCCGATAAGGTCGGTAGCCGCGCAACTCGATCGGCTTGGGGTCATACGTCCATTCCATGCTGTTTTGCTGGGCATCTTTGGCAATGTCCACTAATACCGGTCCCGGGCGTCCAGTACGGGCAATGTAAAAGGCTTCCCGCAGTACCGGCCCGATCTCCTCTACCCGAGTAACCAGATAGTTATGTTTCGTGATCGGGAGCGTAATCCCTGTAACATCCGTCTCCTGAAACGCATCGTACCCGATTAAGTGACTGGCAACCTGGCCGGTGATAAACACCGTAGGTGAAGAATCCATCATGGCCGTCGCAATCCCGGTTACCAGATTCGTCGCGCCGGGACCAGACGTCGCCAAAGCCACCCCCACTTTGCCGCTCACGCGGGCATAGCCATCAGCCATATGTGCCGCGCCCTGCTCATGACGAACCAGCACATGGCGCACCGGATAATCCAACATCGCATCGTAAATCGGCAAATTTGCCCCTCCCGGATAACCAAAAACGACCTCAACCCCCTCACGCACCAACACTTCCCAAACAATTTGCGCTCCCGTTCGCTTCATCACTGCTCCTCCTTTGGCAAGACCTCATAAGGACGACTAATTTCCCGGATATTCCAGCACGGCACCACGATCCGCACCACTCACAAAGTAGGCATAACGCTTTAGCCATTTACTGTTGGTCCGTGGTTCGAACGGCGGTAGCGCCGCTAACCGGCGCTGAATCTCTTCATCACTGAGACGCACATTCAATGTGTGGGCATCCAGATCAATGTCAATAATGTCACCAGGGCGCAATGCGGCAATCGGGCCACGCGCCGCCGCTTCTGGTGCCACATGTCCAATACACGCGCCGCGAGTCCCTCCGGAAAAGCGCCCGTCGGTGATCAAGGCCACCTTATCCCCTAATCCCATGCCCATAATAGCGCTGGTCGGGCTGAGCATTTCCTGCATGCCCGGCCCACCGCGTGGACCTTCATAACGAATCACTACTACCTCGCCAGGCTGAACCTCCTTCGCCAGAATCCCGCGCAGGGCATCCTCCTGGGATTCATAGATACGCGCCGGACCGCTGAAGCGACGCATTCCGGGCAACACACCCGCCGTCTTGACTACCGAGCCACGCGGAGCAAGATTGCCAAAAAGTATGGCCAGCCCCCCGGTTTGCGAGTGCGCATTTTCACAGCGCCGGATGACGTTCTCGTCCTTAATCTCAGCTCCGTTCAAAGCATTACCCAGCGTATTGCCGGTCACAGTTATCCGATCCAAGTGAAGTAGTCCGGTTCCTCGATGCACTTCCTTTAGAATTGCCGGCACACCTCCGGCGCGGTGTACGTCCTCCATGTGCCATGGACCAGATGGGCTGACTTTGCATAAATGGGGAACCTTGGCTGAAATCGCGTTAATTCGTTCCAGCGAATAATCTAACCCGGCTTCATGGGCAATGGCCAACCCATGCAAAAGTGTGTTGGTGGACCCTCCCATAGCCATGTCCAGCGCGAACGCATCATCCAAGGCTTCTAACGTAACGATATCGCGAGGTTTTATTTGTCGCCGCACTAACTCAAGGATCAAATGTCCCGCCCGCCGTGCCAGTGCTTCTCGCTCCGGCGTAAGCGCCAATGCCGAGCCGTTGTAGGGTAGTGCCAACCCCAATGCTTCCATCAGGCAGTTCATGCTGTTGGCAGTAAACATGCCCGAACACGAACCACAAGAGGGACAGGCGTAATCCTCAAGCGTTTTCAGGCGTTTTTGGTCAATCTTACCCGCCTGGTAAGCACCAACACCCTCAAATACCGAGATCAAGTCCACCACCTCGCCCTCTGGCGTACGACCCGCCGCCATCGGCCCACCGGAGACAAAAATAGTGGGAATATTTAGGCGCACTGCCGCCATGAGCATGCCGGGCACGATCTTGTCGCAGTTAGGAATACACACCATACCGTCAAAACGGTGCGCTTCTATCATGGTTTCAACCGCATCGGCGATCAATTCTCGTGAGGGGAGAGAATATTTCATCCCCTCATGGCCCATCGCAATACCGTCATCCACGGCAATTGTGTTGAACTCAAAAGGCACCCCTCCAGCAGCACGCACGGCCTCTTTGACGATTCGGGCAAACGATTGCAAGTGGACATGTCCGGGCACAATATCGGCGTATGAATTTACAATGGCGATAAACGGCTTCTCGAAATCTTGGTCCTTGACCCCTGTGGCCTTCAAGAGTGCCCGATGTGGGGCATGTTCGACTCCTCTCTTGACCTGATCCGATCGCATCATCGCTCTCCTCGCTTGGGTATAAAAAAACCGCCCTTTCGGGCGGTTGGTTTGTACTTTTTGGTATGGACTTGCGTAAGGGTTTAGGCTAGTTCCACTTCGCTCGCTCCAACCGCCCAAAGGGGAGTCAGGCTCTCAATAAGGACGAGAACCAAAATTAGGCTAAGGGCGAGGAGCGAATAAATGTATGACATCTTCAATCGCTGGTTTTTTTGAGAAGTTATTGCGCAATTCTATACGCCAACGGAGATTTGTCAAGGGGGTAAACCTTAAAAAATTCTACCTTTCTGGGCAGACTACACCTCCTTTTAGAGTTCAGGAGTTATACTTGGGACACGAGGTACACCATGTTACTTAATGCGATTCTTTCCACCCTTTTGGTTATCACATTAGTTTATCTGGTTCTGGCGCGTATGGCCGCCGAACGCCTGGCGCGTACACATCATGAACAGAAATGTGATTTTTTTGCCCACCACCCCGTCCAAGCCGGGGATATCGTCTTCCTGGGAGACAGCATCACCGATGGCGCACGGTGGGATGAACTTTTCCCTGGACTTCCGGTGAAAAATCGCGGCATAAACGCCGATACAACCCGAGGGGTTTTAGCCCGTTTGGATAGCATCCTCCCGGGCCAACCAGCGGCTATTTTTCTGCTGATTGGCACCAACGACCTTCCCTGGTTCATGTTCCGGAGCGACCGCGATATTCTCGAAACCTATACGGCCATTTTAGAACGCTGTCGGCAGGAAAGCCCCAACACCCAGATCTTCGTTCAATCTATTCTTCCCCGCGCACGTGGTTATGCCAAGCGCATTCTCCGTATTAACGCCGAACTGGAAAGACTTGCCCATCGTTTTGGTTATACCTTTGTCAACCTCTTTCCCCATTTTGCGGATGCCGAGGGACAGATTCGCCCGGAACTCTCCAACGATAAACTTCATCTGATGGCTATCGGTTATGACCTCTGGGTGGAGCAAATCAAACCCTTGATCGAAAACCTGAACTCCTCAACCCTATCCGAATCCCGCCAGACTGAAGGAGTTCTGTAATTAGTAACTTGCCTCTACCCTATGGGTTATAAATCATGTAACTCTCTCCACTAGAAGAAAAAGCACAGTGACGACACAAAGGTATGTATACCTCAAGCCCCCTCGAATTATGACCTGGGTGGGAATAGATTAATCGTGCTTTTTGTTAACATATACCCAATCCTCTCTAGAACGGATTTACTCCCCCATGCTCCCTGAAAAACTCCTATACTGGGCCTCTAAACCGGTCGTGCGCACATTTGTTGCTTTGGCATTGAAAATGGAGATCAAGCGCCCCAGCCTATTTCCTCAAGGGGGCAAAATTTTTGCCGCCAATCACCCCAGCACAGCCGATCCCTTTTTTGTTGCTGCCGCCGTGCGTGAACAATCGTTTATCCTGATCAACAACCTACTGTTTCAAGTACCCCTGCTTGGCACTTACCTCCGCCTTTCGGGACACATTCCGGTCAAGGTGGGAGAAGGACAAAGCGCAATAGACGCGGCCCTCAAACATCTCGCGGCTGGACATAACATTATGATCTTCCCTGAAGGCGACCTTAGCCCCGCTGAAGGTGGATTTCACAAACCCCGTACCGGTGTTGCCCGATTAGCCCTGGCCAGCGGCGCCCCGGTGATTCCGATAGGTATCCACCTGCAACGTGAACGATTGCGTTTTATCCGTTCCACCGTCCGCGGCGAGGTGACCTATGGACGATGGTATCTGAGCGGGCCTTACAAAGTAACTGTGGGCGCTCCCCTCCACTTTGAGGGTAACGTAGAGGATCGTCCCTTAGTGCGTTCTGTGGCCGAGACCATTATGCACCATATCATCGAATTGGCGCGTGAAAGCGAGAACCGTCTCAATCCAATGCACAACCGGCTGGATTTGGCCCAACAGATCGGGTAATCTCCCTTGGTTTTTCCCGGATCAGGCTTCCCCAAACGCCGCCAAAAATCTATGGCAGTACGGATTTACCCTAACACGTTTATAATGGGGGTATGAAAGCCTCACGTGCCAATCACCCCGATCCAAACAATAATCTCCCTCTTCCTATCCCTACCCACGATATCCAGATCGGTCATGCGGCCAATGAGGCGGCTACACGGCATCGCTTTGCCGATTATCGGGCTCGCCGAGCCGATCATACACTGCGGCGTCAGGATGCGGACCTAGCGCTCTTCGCCGAATTCCTTTCCTCATTGGGCATTCAGGTTAGTGATCTTAATCAGAACCCCGAGGCATGGTGTGGAATTACGTGGGGCCTGGTGGAAGCCTTTGTTAAGTGGCAGTTAAGCCTAGGGTACGCAATTCCTTCCATCAACGTACGCCTTTCCACGGTCAAAACCTATGCCCGCCTAGCCCTCCAAAGCGGCTGCCTGACACCCGAAGAGTACGCCCTTATTCGTAGCATCAAGGGCTTCTCCCATCGCGAGCAGCAGCGCTTGGATCAACGCCGACCACGCCAACGCGTAGGCGCCAAAAAACCCGTGCCGGTGCCGCTCACTCCTCAACAAGCCGCTGCGCTCAAAACTCAACCCGATACCCCTCAAGGGCGGCGAGATGCCCTGCTTATGTGCTTGCTCCTTGATCACGGGCTCCGGGTGGGGGAAGTTGCCTCATTACGGGTCGAAAATATCGACTTGGAAGCGGGCCTATTGCGCTTCTTCCGTCCCAAAGTGGGCAAAACGCAAACCCATCGCCTTAGCCCCGACACCCTGCACCTCCTCCGTCGCTGTTCAGCGCTGAACGACTTACCCTCCGAACCTCAAGCCCCTCTCCTGCGTGCCAGTCTGAAAGATGGCAGTCTGGGTAAGGCTGGCATGACCACCCGTGCTATCACCCAAAGGGTTCGCTTTTTAGGTGAGCAATTGGGGATTACCGGACTGAGCGCTCACGACTGCCGTCATTACTGGGCAACCCAGGCGGCCCGCCGTGGCGTGGATCCATTTGCCTTGCAACAAGCTGGCGGCTGGGCCTCTTTAGCCATGCCCCGCCGCTATATCGCCGATAACGAAATCGCCAACGAGGATCTCTTATAAATCTATAAGAGAAGGATATCTGTCATTTTTGAACAGGATTCCCTTCCCCCGAAATCCTGAGGGTTTCCACGCGCCATCTAGTATGGCTTTGGGTTATACTCACCCAGGGCACTAAATAACAATTGGGAGAAACAGCGTGGATTGGAGCATCCCGATTATTATTCTGCAACTGATCTTACTGGAGGGGCTGCTATCCATTGATAATGCCGCCGTCTTAGGTGCTATGGTGGCACATCTGCCCGACGATCAGCCTGTCCATTGGCCGCGGCCCTTAACCAAATTAGGAAATCGTCTACATCGTTTATTGGGGAATCAACGCACGGCAGCCCTTCGGGTGGGTTTACTGGGAGCCTACCTAGGGAGAGGGTTGATGCTTGCCTTAGCAGCCTGGGTCATCCACTACCCATGGTTACGCATCCTTGGTGCGGCTTATTTAATTCGCTTGGCGTTTGACAACCTGGGACAGCCCGAAGCAGGTGAAGAGGATGCTCACGCCCACCCGCTTGAACAACACTCCTTCTGGATGGTTGTGTTGACAGTCGAAATGACCGATTTGGTCTTCAGCCTGGATAATGTGGTGGCGGCGGTTTCGCTCTCGAACCGATTTTGGGTGATTATGGTGGGGGTAGCCATTGGGATCTTGATGATGCGTTTTGCCGCCGGGATCTTCAGTTATGCCGTCACCCGTGAGCCCATCCTCAAGCCGGCGGCGTATTTATTGGTTTTGGCTATTGGCGTTGAACTTTTACTCGAAGAATGGATTGGACTTGAGATCAACGATTGGCTGCGCTTTGGTATATCGGTAACCATATTGCTCTCGGCACTGCTTTATGCCCATAGCAGGTTCCTACAATATCTCCGGCCAGTGCTCATATGGATTGGGCAGGGTTTTGCAAATGTTAATGAGTTGGTGGATTGGGCACTTGTGCCGCTCGTGGTGGTTTTGCGTTGGGTTGTTCGTATCCCAATCCTGCTTTACAGAGCGCTATTCCGCACGGCCGAACATCTTGGATAAAGCCCACTTTTGCTTACACTTCTTAAGCCAACCTTAAGGTCATCTTGAGGATGGTTTAAGGACAGAGGCGTTTTTTTCCTTTACACTCATTAGCGAATGAGGCAAACTGACTACGCCCATTCACATAAGCGCTCATATCCAGCGAATGTGGAGGTGTACGATGAAGACACAATCGCGCCTTTTCCTTCTCGCAATATCCCTAATCTTAATTGGCCTCCTTGCCTCGGCCTGTGTCCCCTTTAATGTCCAGGGCTTGCGTTTGCCCAAAATCCAGATTGAACAAGGCAATACGCAATCCCAAACACCGGTTGTAGTTCCAACTGCTACCCTAGCGCCTTCCTCTGGCACCGCAGAACTTCAAAACCCTTCATCGGTTAGCGTGCTTGCCGCATTAGAAGATACATTAGCCCAGGTTTATGCTCAGGTCAACCCCTCCGTAGTCAACATCCAAACTACTCAGCGCCTTGGACCAGCCTTGAACCTGCCTTTCAACTTTCCGGGACAATTACCCGATCAGGCCCCGGTTACACGCAGTCTGGGCTCAGGGTTCGTTTGGGATAAGCAGGGACATATTGTAACCAATAATCATGTGATAGACGGTGCTGATCGAATCACCGTGACATTCTCTGATGGCAGTACCGTCGAAGCCCAAGTTGTTGGCGCCGACACCGATGCCGACCTTGCCGTGCTAAAAGTGGATGTGCCCGCCGATAAGTTAGTCCCCGTACGCTTGGCTGATTCCAAGCAGGTCAAAGTGGGACAATTGGCTATTGCTATCGGCAATCCTTATGGTCTAGAAGGTACGATGACCGTTGGGTTCATCAGTGCTTTGGGGCGCTCATTGCCCGTACAAAGCACAGCCAATGACGGTGCTACTTACACGATCCCTGATGTCATCCAAACCGATGCACCGATCAATCCCGGAAACTCGGGCGGTGTCTTAGTAAATAGCCGCGGCGAAGTGATTGGTGTCACCGCAGCGATTGAATCCCCGGTGCGCGCAAATGCCGGGATAGGATTCGTGATCCCCTCAAACATTGTAAGACGCGTCGTCCCGGCGTTAATCGCCAACGGGCGCTATGACCACCCGTACCTCGGTATCAGCGGTACCACCCTGACCTCTGATTTAGCCAAAGCCATGGGGCTAAGCCCTGATCAACGAGGTGCGCTGGTCATTGACGTGACCCCCAACAGTCCCGCCGACAAAGCCGGTTTACGCGGTAGTGACCGCCAAATCACGCTCGACGGAAGTCCGGCCCGCGTAGGTGGCGACGTGATCACGGCTATTGATGGCAACCCGGTGCAAAAGTTCGAAGACCTGGCCAGTTATCTCGCCACCTCAACCTCAGTAGGTCAGAAGGTCACCCTTACAATCCTGCGCAACGGGCGTGAACAGACCTTAGAGGTTACCCTCGGCGCACGCCCTCGCACCCAGAGTTCTACCCTAACCACGGCCCAGGGTAACGCCTACCTTGGGATTACCGGGCGCACACTGACCCCCGAAATCGCACAAGCGATGGGATTGAATCAGGATCAACAAGGCGTATTAATTGTGAATGTGGTCAACGGAAGCCCTGCCGATAAAGCCGGCCTACGCGGTAGTTTCAAGCCGGCTACGATCAACGGCGAACAAATGCTGATTGGTGGCGATATCATCACCGCCTTCGATGATCAACCCATAACCTCGTTTGAAGATTTACAAGCCGCCTTAGCCCAATCCTCACCTGGACAAAACGTAACCTTGACCATCCTGCGAGAAGGAAAGTCACAGCGTGTTGACGTGACACTCGGTGCGCGCCCGAATTCCTAAATCGTGCGGCAGGGCGCCATAACCAGAAGCCCCGGCGTTTGTTTTTTCACCGGGGCTTCACCGTTCTTCGGACACTCTATTAGGTTATAGAGAGAGTACAATGAAGACCCCAAATTCGGGCAGTGTCACCGGATGAAGTGGTTCCGGCCAGCCAACTGGCTTTGCCACACTCCAATTATTCAGCGGCAAGGTTACCGCTTGCCCCTGATAAACCCCACTGATTTTTTCCTCAAAATTCTGGGCATTATGAATCTCATAGCGATCTCCAACTTGATACCCCAACGTCTTCAGATCAACGAGTACATGATCTTGTTTGGCCCAGTTGTACACGATCACATGCCCTCGTTTAGCCTCATAGCGGTTAGACCGGATAAAAACCTGGGTTGTGGCGGGCAAGGTCGTGGCAAACGAACTGCGGGAGTCGAAACCGGTTTGAGAACGCCACTGAGTCCAGTTGCGCCCTTGTCCATTGATTAGGAACGGGGTTCCATTGGACACAAAGAAATACTGGTTATCGTCCCAGACTCCGGAAGACTGCACCAAATTTACCAAAGGTGCGTTTTGCCCTCCCAGGATGTTATGGTCTAAAGCGATTTCCTGCCATACCTTCACCTCTAGGGCATAATCCCCACGGTTGAAAAGGTATGCGTTCTGCACCCGCGCATTCCGATTTTGGGTGTTTTCGCTGAAGCCCAAGGCCACGGTTTCATTGTATGTAAATTGATTAGTCAGAATAACGTTCTGCGTAGGTTGCCTCCCTCCAACCAAGAACGTACCGTTGAAGGTCACATTGCCGTCAAAATTAAAGTCAAGCAAGGGGTAATCATTCTCACGGTAAGCGTGCAAACTATAACCGCTAAAATTATTGAAGATGATGTTATCCTCGATCCACTTGCTTCCCTGCTGATTTTGGGCATAGATGCCGTGTCCGTGCCCTCGGTCCGGGCCCCTCCAGCCATTGTTGTAAATGAGGTTGCCATAAATGACCACGTCTGGGGCACGATCATCCGCATAAACACCTTCTGCGGCATCATGCATAATGTTGTTAATGAGTTTGACATTGGTGGCATAAACGCTAAATGCATCCTCGCGATAGATATCATTCGGAAACGACCCGCTGTATTGCGAGGTGCGATTAGGGTCAGTGTTGATAACTTCCAACCCCCAAAAGATCACATTGGGTTTGTATATCTTAATGCTTCCATTGATGATCGGGCGTTCACCGGGATAAGCACGGACTACGATTGGGCGATCCACCGTTCCCTGTAAGTGACTGTTAAAATAGGTGAGTCCACCGCCCCCATAAGTGCCTCCACGCACCCAGATCACATCGCCAGGCTGAAAAAAGCCCGTCTTGGCTTTATCCTCAATCGCATAGGCGAGGTTAAAAGGCCGTTCCATGCTTCCATCGCCGTTATTCGTGCCATTGGGGGCCGCAAAAAAGGCCCGTCCCCCGCCAATAGGCGGTAGGGTTGGTGCCCGCGTAATAACCGGCAGAAAAATCTGCGTCGTGGCACTGGCATTAAACACTGTATCGGGCGTAGGAGAAACAGAACCGACGACCACCTCACTGACCTGTGGCGCCGGACCTTCTGTGATCTGTGGCACCGGTAGTTGCGTCTGCGTTTTTCCTACGATTTCTGGCGTAAAAACAGAACAACCCACCAATAAAGTCGCCAGCACCAAATACATCCGGCGTAGGCGCTTGAGTTTGCGATTTTTAAAGGACATGCGTTTTCTCCTGTTCGGCACCGGCTTTCGCCAACAACTCTGAGCGTAAATGCACGGTTGCCAATGGTGGTTCGGGACAGACTTGGAATTGAGCAAGTATTCACCCTGCTCTCAACAGATGGCTCTAAACCGCCAATGGTTTACAGTATAACCGCAATAAATGGTTTATACAACCGTTGACGATCTAATTATGCTTAAAGGCGATTTTTACCCTCACAAGCAGTTTGTGGTATAAATTCCGCAGACAATATCGTGAGGAAAAAATATGCACCGCTCGCTTCGGGATCTCATGGATTTTCCCACCATCTTTCGCCTTCGCGTCATCGGCTACAACCAAGATGACTTTGCCACTTATATCATGGTGAGGGTAAGGCGTTTTGCGCCCGAGATCAACGAGGATAACATCAACGCGCGGTTGAGCAATGGAGGCAAATACTGCGCCGTCACGGTATCATTCGTCGCTGAATCAGAAGAACAACTCTATGCGATCTACGCCGATTTGAGTCAGGATCAACGCGTTCTTTTCCTGCTTTAGGGCTTACCTTCGCGATAAGCGAGATCGCAGATTGGCAGTTTTAGTTTGCCTTATTCGGGGTTTGTAAAGAGGGGGCAAACTTTGCTCCGGATCGCATAAACCAAGTGCAGAGGCTCTTAAGATAATCTCCGCCAGGGTATGGCAATTAAGACGTTGCTTTAACGCTCGAACATGAGCGGCGACCGTGCTTTGAGATACCCCTAACCGCCGCGCAATAACCTTGAGGCTGAGGCCTTCCGCCAATCCCTGTAAGACCAAACGCTGCCTCTCTGAGAGGTGCACGTGAGGAACGGATTGATGCGCCTCTTCAGATTCGACCAATGCCAACGGATATACCACTACCAGATGACCTAACAGTACCCCACGCAAAGGGTGTTGAAGGGATTGGATTTCAGGGGAAAGCAAGGCAAAAATTGCCACAGGTGGCCGCCAATCGCCGCTATTCACGGCCAGAAGTAAATCCGATGGATTTAGCGCCACATCAAAGGTAAAAATGGCATTTTCATGAGCCAACCAAAGCACGCGGGTCATAGGCCAACTCAAGAGAATAGAACTAATGTTCTATTTCATTATAGCAGAAATCATTGCCTTGTGTGATCTGAGTTAGAAACTGCGAGATCCAAGGATGAGCGTTGAGAGGAATCTACAAAGTTGATTTATTTTTAATATTCCTTCTCTATAATTTCTCTATAGCAACACGGTTTTAACCTCTCTCATCTGCAAACAGGAGGGAAAAATGGCTCTATTAAATCCCCAAGTCCGTGAACAAGTTCGAAATTTGCTCCTCGGAATGGAACATCCCGTGAAATTGTTACTCTTCACCCAAGGCGAAGGCGGCGCCATCGAATGCGATTTTTGTGCTGAAACCCGCCAACTCGCCGAAGAAATCACGGCTCTTTCTGACAAACTTACATTGGAAATCCATGATTTCGTGCATGACAAAGCCCTGGCCGATACCTTGAAAGTGGACAAGATACCGGCCTTAGTCCTCCAATCGGATGGACAACAGCCTCAAGACCACGGAATTCGTTTCTTCGGTATTCCCTCGGGGTATGAGTTTGGCACATTGATCGAAGACATTCTGATGGTCAGCCGACGAAAACCCGACCTCAGTCTGGCAACAATGCAACAACTCGCCCGCCTTGACCGCCCTGTCCACATTCAAGTCTTCGTTACGCCCACTTGCCCATATTGCCCCCGTGCAGTCCTGTTGGCCCACAAACTAGCCCTGGCTAGCCCCTGGATCACTGCCGATATGGTCGAAGCCAGCGAATTTCCCCACCTCGCCAACCGTTATCATGTTTACGGCGTACCTCGAACGGTGATCAACGAAGTGATTCACATTGAGGGAGCCGTCCCTGAAGAAACGCTGATGGCGAAACTTATGCTGGTTATGGACGATCATGTGATGGAAGAACTCAAGCGGTCTTGGAGCCGTAGCCAATTCTAAGAGTTACTCTTGGATAACCGCGAGACGAAGGGTTTTCTACCCATTGAAAACCCTTCGTTTTTATAATCCGATCTCATTGACAAATCTCTAAGAGGGATTTATGATATATTATGGATAAATATTATCGTAATTAGAGGTGCATTATGAGCGAAAATCGTTATGCCCATCCTGAGTATTTGGTTGAAACTGCCTGGGTCGCCGAGCATCTAAATGATCCTTCAATTCGCCTCGTAGAGTCCAACGAAGATCCCCTACTTTATGAAACCGGTCACATCCCCGGTGCTGTCAAGGTGGATTGGTTTACAACACTGCAACACCCCCTCCGCCGGGATTTCATTGACCAATCGGAATTTGAAGCCTTGTGTTCGCAATTGGGAATTAGCAATGACACCACCGTTGTTTTCTATGGGGATAAACACAATTGGTTTGCTTGTTATGCCTTCTGGCTCTTCGCCTATTATGGGCATGTGCATCTGAAAATCATGAACGGCGGGCGAGCAAAATGGGTCGCCGAGGGTCGTCCCCTGACCAAGGATATTCCGAGCTATCCTCCAACCCAATATCGAGCCAAGTCCCCTGACGCCTCCATTCGCGCTTTCCGCGATGAGGTGTTTCGCCACATGGAACAAAAACTCCCCTTGATTGACGTCCGTTCTCCCCAAGAGTATTCCGGCGAACTGCTACACATGCCAGGCTATCCTCAAGAAGGGGCGCAACGCGGTGGGCACATTCCAGGCGCGGTGAATATCCCTTGGGCTCAAGCCGTTAACCCCGAAAACAGCACCTTTAAATCGCCGGACGAGTTGCGCACCCTGTTCCAAAACCACGGCATCACCCCGGATAAGGAAATTATTGCCTACTGCCGCATCGGGGAACGTTCTTCGTTGACCTGGTTCGTCCTTAAGTATCTGCTGGGTTACCCCAAAGTCAAAAACTATGACGGTTCCTGGACGGAGTGGGGTAATCTGGTGAATGCCCCGATTGAGAAATAGGATATGGATCAATCTACCTCGCTCCCACCTCGCCTAGCCGAAATCCTGGATGATTTCGCCCTCAGCGATCGTCAGGAAAAGATGGAATTGCTCCTCGAATTTTCTGCTGGCCTTCTGCCCATCCCCGCGGGGCTGGTCGAACCGATCGGCCAGCCCGAACCCGTTCCCGAATGTATGACACCTGTGACCGTGTATAGCCACGATCAACAAGGGCGGTTGCGTTTTTATTTTGAAATCCCACCTGAAGCACCAACCATCCGCGGTTATGCGGCTATTATCCAACAAGGGCTGTGGGATGCCACCCCTGAAGAGGTACTTTGCATCCCCGATGACTTTTATCTTAGCATGGGACTGCACCACATTCTGAGCCCCCAACGGCTAAATGGTCTAATTGCCATCATCGGCCATGTAAAACGGCTGGCAGCTCGTGCTCTCGCCTCATCCTCCTCAACCCACCCAACAAACCTGTAAAGTTTTCTCCCCCTGAACCCTGCTATAATGCAAATAAAGGCTTATGGAGGCTTTGTTATGAAAAAAGCAAACGGGGCGTTATGGCCCCTGACGTGTCTCATCCTCATATTGAGCCTAAGTTTCTATCCCGCCCCCTTAACTGCCACTGCGGCTACCTCAACACCCTCATCACCATCCTCATCCTATCCGCTAGGCCCTGACCTTTCTCAATTTCCTCCGGGCTATAATCCACTCACCGGTTTGCCGGTCTCCGATCCTTCCTGGTTAGATTTACCCGCCGTCTTGGTCTCCCTCTCCAATTTTCCTCCCAGCGTCCGGCCCCAAACCGGCCTTTCATTTGCCCCCCAAGTGTATGAAATCTATATTACCGAAGGGATGACACGCTTTCTGGCCGTGTTCTACGGCGAACCACCTCGGTCAGTTCCCACAACCACTGATCTAAACCCCCGCGCCGAACCCCTCCGCATTACCGGCCCGGCGCTGGGCAATCGAGTTTGGTGGGATCAAAACGCCGATGGTTTACAACAGCCTTGGGAAGCCGGGCTTGGCGGCATCGAAATACAACTGCTTGACCCTCGGGGGAATGTTGTCCAATCGGCGTTGAGCGATGGCAACGGTTACTATGCAGTTGTACCTCCATCCGAGTCACAGTATCGCCTCCGCATCCAAATCCCCAATGGCTTTACCCTGACCCAAGCCAATGCCGGCGATGATAGCGCAGACAGCGACGCTGACCCACGTACAGGTCAGACCGAACTTATCACCTTTGAAAAAACAGACCTAACTCTTGATTTTGGGTTGATATGGAATACCCTCGCTTCAACATCTAGTACAAATGCCAATCCCAGCCTTAGCGGCATTGAACACCCCCAAGACGCAGGTTTGGCTGGCGTTCGCTCCGGGCGCGAAGCCTATGTTCCCATCGCCAATGCCTTTCCAAACGGCTGTTTAGTTGCGGCCAGTAAATCGGCTGACGTTAACCTCCGCATCTGCCGCAATGTGTTCGGTAGCAATCCTCAGGACATTAACAGCGCTGGCATTTCTGTGAACCAGTTGCGCGCACTAGCCGAAGCGAACCGGAATCCCCAATCCCCTCCGAATTACTCCGGAAATGCCTTTGACCCTCAACCCCCAACCGGTGGTCAACCAGCGACCCAAATTAATGTCTTTTATGCCTATCTTAACCAAGCCCGCTGGATATATGATCCGGTTGCTCAGGCTTACTGGCGTTACCAGGATTTCGGTACAGAAAGCCAGGTTGGAAAGTTCGCCCCGGCTACGGATCGCCTCACCGATCGTCCTCTGCTCTTCGAGAATATCGTCATCCTCTTCGTTGAACACACCGCCCGCCGTCCCACTATTATAGACCTGAACATGGGGCCGGGTAGCAAAGGCCGTGCGATTGTGTTCCGCAACGGTCAGGTTTACACCAACTTGGTTTGGAGCATGGTGAGTGAGGACTACGAAAAGACCACCGGTCTGGCACGGCCAGTGCGCCTACGTTATCCGGATGGGCGCCCCTTCCCGCTTGCGCCCGGTCAAACCTGGTTCCATATTGCCACACCCGGCTCGACCCTTCGCCAAGAATCCCAGCCAGATACCTGGAAGTTTCGCTTCTATCCCCCTGTAGGCGCAAAATAATCCAGTGCCCTATCTCTGCTTGAAACGCCAGCCTGAAATCGGGCTGGCGTTTTCCGTCCCCGATTTTATTACGAGGTAAATCGCTCATTCTAGCGATTTACGCTCATCCTCCCCCCTTTATAAAATTGAAGAAATTCAAAGCGGGAGACAGATCGAATGAAACGCTTGTTTTGGTTCGTAAGTCTGGGGATTACGTTGCTAGCCTTCGGGTTCATCATCTACCTCAATAACACACCATCCCAACCCTTGATTCGCATCGAGGAAGCCTGGGCACGTGCTCGTGCATTAGACACAACGCCCATGTCATCCATGGATCACGGGATGGAAACGCCCACACACAGCCACGAGTCATCGGCAAATCCAACGACAACCAGTGCTGTTTATATGGTAATTCGCAACCTCGGACACACCCCAGATTACCTCGTTGAGGTTGCCACCGATGTGGCCAATCGGGCTGAGATTCATCAGACGGTTATGAGTGGCGACGTGATGCAAATGCAGCCGATTAATCGTCTTGAGATTCCCGCTCAGAGTACGGTGAGATTAGCGCCGGGAGGGTATCACATTATGCTCATCGGCTTAAACCGCACACTCAATCCAGGCGACAGCATAAGGCTTAAACTCGGGTTCGAGCAAAGTGGTGAGATCGAGATAACGGCTGCAGTGCGCTAAGGCTACAATACAAAGTCCAAGCCCAAGGCTCTGATCTTTTGCTCAGTCGGCCAACCGGTGGCACGGTCCCAGCCACTGGCAGTGTAGTATTCATCGAGCAACACTTCGACATTGGGCACGTAGCCTTGTTGCCCACCTTCTGGTAAAGGCTGGACCAGCAAACGGGGTAATTTTTCTCGCTCTGGTTTCAAACCAAGGCGCAAATTGATCATACGCTTCATGTTCCAGCCCCGCTCCCCGGCCAGAAGCATTGTTTCCACATCCCAATCCACCCCGAGGGCTGCATTGAGCAACTCACACACCGCACTCGGAGACACAACCGCGAAATAACACATGACCAGGCTGTTACATACTGTGCGCCAATGTTGATGACGCGCGACCAGCCTAGCCTTGCCCTCATCCCGAAATCGCTCTGGTAGTGTAATACCAATTTCTTCCAAAGTGCCGCCCATTTCTACCTGGAAGAAATCACTTTGATTATGACAGGCCCCACGCGGCGAAGTGAGATAGGAAAGCGTTTGCCCGCTGAAGGCACGTGGATCGTGCATGGGCACTTCCAGACCATTAACCACTACAGCCAGGTCGGGAACGCCAAAATGGGCAGCCACGGCTTGACTACCCTGAGCCAGCAATTCTCCAAAACCCTCACGTTGTGCCATTTGATCCAAGAGCACAAAACAAGGGGTTGGATCCCCCCAGTGTAACGCTAATCCCCCCGTATCCTTTTCGCTGATAATTCCCTGATCAAACAACAAGTAAGCCAATGCCAGCGTATTTCCGGCTGAAATGGTATCCAAACCCAGCCGATCACAGCGCTCGCCCAGCGCGGTGATCGCCGCAAGATCATCCACCAATAATTGCGACCCAAACGCACAGATAGTTTCATACTCAGGTCCTTTTACTTTCCCTTGAGTCGCATAGGGCCCTTGGGAAATGACGACCTCTCGCCCACACGAGATCACACATCCCTGACAAGCCTTTGTCCCGGTCAAGATGGTTTCCGCCATCGTTGAACCGCTGATATTTGCCGCTCCCTCAAAGGTCGCCGCCGTCCAATAGCGCTGCGGCATATCCCCCATAAACTGCAGATATTCTGCCGCGCCCGAGGTGCCTGTGGCTTTTAAGACTGCGGTGAGGTTTTGTTCCAGCAAGTTTTTATTTACGGCTACACGCAACTTGCGATAGTCGTCCGCTCGCGCCAAGGGGATCTGACCAGTTCCGCGCACTGCCACGGCCTTGAGATTTTTCGATCCCATCAATGCTCCCAGGCCGGTTCTGGCTGCCAACCGTCCATGATCGGCCAGAATCCCCGCCATCGGCACCTTGTTCTCTCCCGCCGCCCCAATGCAAGCCACCCTAGCACGAGGTTCGCCAATCTCCTCTTTCACGATAACCTGAGTTTGATAAGTATCCGCCTTCCCCCATAAGTGACCTGCAGGGCGTAGGGAAACCTCCCCTTCGCGAATCAAAAGATATACCGGCTCCTCAGCGCGTCCCGTAATCCATAACACATCTACCCCTGCCTGCCGCAACTCTGGGCCAACGAATCCTCCAATATTGGCCTCGCCCCACAATCCAGTCTGAGGTGAACGCCCACAAATCGTAAACCGCCCGGTCGTTGGTCCGCCCGTACCTGTCATCGGTCCGGTGATAAAAATCAAAGGGTTGTCAGGATGGAATGGATCGCGCTGGGGGTCAAGCACATCCCACATCATGCGCGCCGCTAAACTGCTTCCGCCGATGAAGTCCTCTACAAAGGCACGCGGTAACGTAGAAAATTCGAACGTCCCCCGCGTCAAATCCACGCTAAGTATCCGGCCAAACGACATGTTGCCTCCCATTGGTTGACGGGATTAGAGGGAAATATCACCCGAGTACATTTGCCAGAGCAGAGCCTGCAGTTCGGATTCATCCGGAACTCGAGGGCTCATAATGGTCTGGGTATCATTCATGGCATGATCTATCAGAACTGACATCTCACGTTCCAAGTCACGCTGCGCAATCCCTGCCTGCGCCAGGGTGAGCGGCTGTTCAACCTGCCTCATCAGGTCAGTCACAGCCTCAATCAATGCCTTGGCAGCCACCCATTCACTCTCAGCCGGTAACCGCAAATGATAGGCCAACTCTGCATACCGTGTCGAGCCCGGTTCCCCCTGAGCACAATAGGCAATGGTGTAAGGCAATGCCAATGCCACGGCGCGACCATGCGGCAAATGAAAGATTGCCCCCAACGCATGCCCAATCCCGTGCGCCAACGCCGCCATGGCATTTCCAAACCCCAACCCGGCCAGGGTGGCGGCATAATGCATACGTGCGCGGGCTTCAGGGTCGTCCTTTCCAAAACGATAGGCGCGAGGCAAATATTCAAACACTAACTTCGCCGCCTTCAGACACAACCCATCGGTGAAGTCGTTGTGATAAGTGCTGGTGAACCCTTCGATGGCATGCGTTAAGGCATCCAGGCCGGTATCTGCGGTCAGACGTGGGGGCAGGTCCATAACCACAGCCGGGTCAACGATGGCAATATCCGCAATAGCCTCCCGACTGCCCAAGCCCAACTTACGTCGTTCGGCTCGATTGGTCAGCACAATAGCCCAGGTGACCTCAGAACCCGTACCGCTGGTCGTAGGAATGGCCACAAAACGCGCTTTAGCCCGCAAATTAAAATGCTCGATGGGGTTTATGGCCTCCGGATCGAGATCTGGTCGAGCGTACAGAATCCACATGGCTTTCGCAGCGTCTATCACCGAACCGCCACCCAACGCCACAATCCAATCCGGAGAATGGGTGAGTAAAAATTCCGCCCCTTCCTTGACCAGTTCAAGGCTCGGCTCAGGTTCAACCCGATCATAACAAACCACTTCCAGCCCGCCCTGGCGAAGAAAGTCAGCAACCTTATCTGCCAATCCCAACGCCACAAGGTGCACATCGGTGATGAGTGCCGCGCGTTGCCCTTCCAGGGTAGCAAGATGTGAAAGCGCATCCTCACCATACACAATGAGAGGTGAAGCAAAATACCACATGACCGCCTCCGGATGTATAGCAGGCGTTACCCAAGAAAATTCATAGATCTTTCCAAGGCTATACCGGGAATATAGTCGGGATGCGGGTGCACGATTCAACCAGTTCTTTCGCCGCGCGGACGTTTTTCATCACCATCGCCATATTCCCCTGAAGACGCAATTGCCCCGTCATCATGGCTTGCATGGGATCAAGTTGACGCGTCATCACTTTCTTCCAGGTCTGGACGGGGCCGCTCAAACGAAACGCCGGCTTGCGTGCCTCAGGGTCGGTGACCTCAAAAGCCTCGCGGCATTTTCCGTGCCACAAATCCATATAGAGGATGACCGTGTGATCCAGGCTGCCACCAGGCTCAATTATAAAATAAAAATCCCCCTCCCAATTTTTGGCCGCCTCGGCATACGCTTGGCTCTGATTAAGGTCTTCCATCATGGCTTTGATCCAGGCATCACTTGGGAACGGAATGCTCATTGTTGCCTCCTGGGTTATCGTGGGATCTTTCACTATTATAGCCCGACCGCGGTCAATGATGTCTCTTATCACCCCACTTATCTCTTTTCACTCCACCGCAATAAAACAAACAAATAAAAAACACCCGGATTTTGACCGGGTGTTCACAACTCACTTAGGAAAGCGTCAGAAACGGGAAGCGCTCGCGCACACGTTCTTTAACCGCTTGGGCGCTCTCGAGGGTGAGAACCTCCCGCGCCAGTTCCTGGCATTGCGTCAATGAAAGTGATCGAATGATTTGTTTGGCCAATGGAATAGCGCTGGGATTCATACTGAATTCATCCAAACCCAAGCCCAACAAAATCGGGATGCCTAGTGGTTCGCCCGCCAGTTCCCCGCATAATCCGACCCATTTGCCATGACGATGAGCGGCTTGGATCACCTGATCAATCAAGATCAGAACTGCCGGCGAAAAAGCACTGATCAAATCGGCCAACTGCGCATTAGCCCGATCCGCCGCCAGAGTATATTGGGTCAAATCATTGGTCCCAATCGAGAAGAAATCCACCTCGCGGGCAAAGTGCTCCGCCATCACTGCCGCAGAAGGCACTTCAACCATGATGCCAATCTCGATATTATCGGCCACTGGCTTACCATCGCGGCGTAATTCCTCGCGGCAGGCCTCCACGATGCGTTTGGCTGCACGCACTTCATCCAACGTTGCGATCATCGGAAACATCAGTTTTAGGTTATACCCAACCCCTGCGCGCAACGCCGCTCGAATTTGAGGATAGAAGAGTTCCGGGTGTACTAAGCATAGACGAATTCCCCGCACCCCCAGGAAAGGATTCTCTTCCTTGGGCAATTCCATGTAAGCCAACTCTTTATCCCCGCCAATATCCAAGGTACGCAGGACAACCGGCTGTTGCCCAAATACCTCAAGGATGGCACGATAGGCTTGATATTGTTCTTCCTCATCTGGAAGTGTGGAGCGTTCTAAATACAGGAACTCGGTGCGTAGCAATCCTACCCCTTCGGCCCCGTGCTCCAGGGCGGTAAATGCCCCCTGCACATTGCCAATATTCGCCACCACCTCTACCCTATGTCCATCCAAGGTAACAGCCGGCTCTTTGCAATGCGCGAACGCCTGTTCCCTTAATTTTGTCAGGGCTTCTCTGCGTTGCACAAACACCTTCGCCGCTTGCTCATCCGGCTCGACGATCAACAGTCCCTCCACCCCATCCAAGATGACCTGGGTGCCACTTGGAATTTGAAGCACCTCCGGGCCTGCCGCAACCACCGCTGGCAACCCCAGACTGCGCGCCAAAATTGCTGTATGTGATGTTTCGCCCCCTCCGGCGGTGCAGAACCCCAACACCAGAGATTTGTCCAACCCAACCGTATCAGAAGGGCTCAAATCCTGTGCCAGGATAACCACCGGCTCGGTGAGTTGCATCGGTTCTTCGGTAATACCCTTCAAAATCCGCAACACCCGGCGCCCCACATCTCGGATATCGGCGGCCCGGGCGCGAAAGTATTCGCTTTCCATTTCTTCCAAAATGGCAGCAAAACGCTCAACCGTACTCCACCATGCCGCTTCGGCATTCAGACGTTGATCGCGGATGGCAGCCTGAGTTTCACCCAGCAATTCCGGGTCCCGCAACATTTCCAACTGGGCTTCAAAGATTGCCGCCTGCTCTGCGCCGGCCTCTCGGCGCGCTTTTTCATGCACCAGACGCAGTTGTCCCTCAGCGTGTTCTAGCGCCTGATAGAAGCGCGCAAATTCCGCATCTACATCATGCACTGAACGTGTATCCACATGCAAATCCACACGGTGGAAGCGATAAGCCGGCCCAATGGCGATCCCCGGCGAGGCCCCGATGCCCCGAATTGTTTTCATTCAGCCTCCCCAAAATTCGACTCAATTAAACTAACCAAAGCCTGCACGGCTTC
Organism: uncultured Thermanaerothrix sp.; assembly: GCA_964427505.1. GTDB lineage: Bacteria > Chloroflexota > Anaerolineae > Anaerolineales > Anaerolineaceae > Thermanaerothrix. The sequence continues at coordinate 213,229 of CAYRUO010000003.1, read as the reverse complement.
TTCCGCATCCTCACCTTCGGCCTGCAAGATCAATTCTGCCCCCTGATCCGCCCCCAACGTTAGAACACTCAAGATGCTTTTGGCGTTCGCCTTTCGTTCACCGTGAATGGCAGTAATAGCGCTTTTGAACTTGTTAGCCGTCTGAACAAAAAGAGAAGCCGGACGTGCGTGTAAGCCCACCTTGTTTTTGATCAATACTTTTGCCTCTACCATGCATACGCCTCATCAATGGGGAATAATCGTCAGGCCCATCCCACAGGCCAACAGTTACGGGTCATAACGTTCATAATTTTACCGAAATTTTAGTTGGCGTGTATGGGCAACTTTGTGAAAATTTCTGCATTCCGGACGATCACTTTGCGCTAGCACAATCAAATTACCCCAATTCTACGGCAAAATATAGTGACACTGATTTGCAGTAAAATCACCCAAAACCTCGGAGAAAAGCAATTATGGATTTACAGACGATGACGTCAAAGCCTCAAAGCCTTTCAATGTGGTTGCGTCGTGACCTCGCGCTTCCCCAAGAGCATGGTGGATGGGTTTTTCTTCTTAGCCCTCTCGTCATCGGTTTAGCCACAGCCGACCGTTCCCCTTCAATGGCCTCGGTTGTGCTTTTGATCACCGCTCTGGCGGCTTTCCTTTTTCGTCATCCTCTTACGTTGGTGATCAAGTCACTAAGTGGACGTCGTTCACGCGCCGATCTATTTGGTGCTATCTTTTGGGCATGTGGCTACGGAATTTTGGGTTTGGTTGGTTTAGGATTCCTTATAGCCCAGGGCTTCAAAGAACTGCTCTGGCTCGCTCTTCCCGCCCTGCCCGTCCTGGCGGTTTACCTCTTTCTTGTCAGCCGGCGTGCCGAACGCCATCAGCCCATTTTAGATTTTGCGGTTGCCCTCGTCCTAGCGCTGGGTGCACCGGCAGCCTATTGGGTCACCGAGGGCGCTTACTCCGCCACCGGTTGGACGCTCTGGGGATTGTGCAGTCTTCACGCTTTAACCTCTATCGCGCACGCTTTCATGCGTTTAGAACAACGGCGGTGGCAAAGTATACCTTCTCTTTCAACCCAAATCCGAATCGCCTTGCCCACCCTGGGCTTCAACTTCTTGGCGGTTAGCACAACAGGTTTCCTTTCCGCAATCTCCCTATTACCTTCATGGCTTCCCCTTGCCTACGCCTTACAATTATTTGAATCGGCCCGGGGATTTTGGAAACCTGCGATAGGACAAAAACCCACCCAAATCGGTCTGCGCCAACTTATCGTCAGCAGCCTTTTCACCTTACTTTTCATCGGATTGTGGCACACCTAGAAAATTTCAATCACCCTTTAAGGGCACCGGCCAAAATACCACGGATAAAGTAGCGCCCCAATAGCAGGAAGAACGTTAATGGGATAAGGACGGCGATCAGCGCCGCCGCCATTTGTAAGTTGTATAGCGCCACGAAGCTGCCTTTCACCTCGGCCAACTTGACCTGGATGGTTGTCGTCAGAGGCGTAGATAAAGTTAATGCCAGAAGAAACTCATTCCAAACCTGAGTGAAGATGATGATCGCCACCGAGGCGTACGCCGGCAGCGAGATCGGAGTCACCACGCGGAAGAATATCTGCAACTTGCTGGCCCCATCCACCTCGGCAGCTTCCTCCAACTCCCGTGGCACTGAAAGAAAGAAGGTTCCCATCAACACCGATGCCAACGGCACATTGAGCACCAGATAACTAAGAATCAAACCGGCATGGGTTAACGCCAAACGCGTTAGCGCCATCAATTGCACCAGTGGGATCAACACCACCTGGTAGGGAAGATAAAGCGCAATCCCAACCAGGATAAACAAAAACCGCACCCATCCTGCCCGCACACGCGCCAGGTAATACCCCCCCAAGGCACCGAAGAACGTAGCCAAAAGGGTCACCGTAAAGGAAATAATTGAAGAATTCCTCAGTGCTGGCGCTATCAGCCGCAATGCCGTGGCATAGTTCTCCCATTGAAGGTTTCCACTTAGCACCATATAGGTGCGTTGGGTGATCTCTACCGGTGTCTTCAGCGAGGTGGCAAACATAACGTAAATGGGCAAGAGATAACTGACCGTTAAGAAGGCCAGTGCTAAAACGGTAAGCAGAAACAGAATTGGGTTGCGGCGAATTATTCGAACCATCGTTGAAACGCGTAGAGGGTATAGGGGATGACAACAATGAATGCAATCAAAAAGATGATGACACCCAAGCCGGCCCCAAGCGCAACGAGATGCTGTTGAAAGGTGGCAATGAACATAAAGAAGGCCAGCACATCGGTTGAATATCCCGGCCCGCCAAAAGTAACGATATAAACGATATCGAATACCTTAAGGGTCGAGATCAATAGCAACGAGACCAACACCAGCAAACCGCTCCGGATGTTGGGCACGATGACATCAAACAAGATGCGCAATTTGGAAGCGCCATCCACTGTGGCGGCTTCAACCATTTCTTGAAGTTCTGTGGTGCGGAACGACGATTGCAAAATGATGACCGCAAAGCCCAGATATTGCCAGATAAATATCACAATAAGCCATAGAGTAGCCGTTTTAGGGTCATTAACATAGTTAGAAACCAGAAAATTAAGCCCAAACGCCCTGAAGATGGTATTCAAAACCCCCTTATCCGGCTGGTACATCCAGGACCAAATGGTACCCGTGACGATAAATGACATCGCCACTGGATAGAGGATCAGGGTGCGCACATAACCCTCAATGCCTCGAATCGGGCTGATTTCCAACAGATAAGCAATAAAAAGTGCAATGATGACCGTCGGCACCACCCCCAACAGCAACCAGCGCAAGTTGTTGCGCACATCCACCCAGAACCGATCCAAGCCCACCATCAATTGATACCACTTTAGACCCGCGAAACGGAAATTGGGAGCCGTGCCCGACCAATCCGAAAAAGATACATAAATCGTCCATAATAGCATGCCGTATAGGACGATCAGAAAAATCAATAAAGGCCCCAAAAAGACCAGCGTCTCTCCTAATCGGAAACGAATCGTTCGCTTCTCCAAGGCACCCTCTCAGCCGACAGGTAGAAAGAGCCTTCCCCTCCCCATATAAAGGGGGGAGAAGGCTCTTTTCAGGCGAGCCATTTTATGGCCACTGGTACCAGGCCGCTCCTTCTTTCACCTGGTAGGTGGTGAAGAGGTCGCCCACCGTCTTGATCGTAGCATCTACATCCGGTGTGACGACAAAGGCGGCAATGGCGTCCCAGTAAGCCTGCGTGAATGAGAAGGGAGCGATGCTACCATGCTGATCGAGAATCAACTTGGTAGGATTCTCGCGCACGTAGGTCATCAACTCCTGGCGGATGGGATCCGGAAATTCTTTCGGGTCAATGTCAATGCGCGCGAACAAACCGCCCTGGATGACATCAGTCGGGATTTGCAACTCCGGTGAGGCAACCACACGCAGCCAGTCCATGGTGGTCTTTGGATGCGGCGCGCCCTTGGTCAAGCCGTAAGTATCAGGATGGAAGAGCAAGATGCGCTCGGGTTTCTGCGGGAAGGTCACCGCACCGAATTCCTGCCCTGGCGTCCAACCACGGCTCTTGAAATAGCCGATAGCCCAGGTTCCCATGATCACCATCGCCGAATCACCCGAAACCAGCAGACCGCAGGATTCATCCCAGGTCAGACCAGGGTTGGTCGTGTTGATGTAGGGGATTAACTCCTTGAATTTCTCCAAGGCGGTCTTGAAGGTGGCATCCGTCTTAACATCAATCTCACCCTTGTAGAGTTTGACGTAGTATTCCGGACCACCCACCTCTAGCAAGATGCTGTCGAAGACGAACGCCGCACCCCATTTCTCCTTCGCGCCCAAGGCCAGTGGCGCCATATTGGGCTTAGCCGCTTTGATCGCCTTGGCTACGCTGATCAATTCATCAAACGTCGTGGGTGGGGTAAGTTTAAGTTCCTCGAAGAGTGGTTTGTTGTAGTACAGGATGTTCTGGATATGCATGTTGAGCGGTACCGTATACGGATGCCCATCAATGGTCACCGCATTAGCCAGCGGTTTCGGGATCACATCCGCATATTTCAATTCCGCCCATAGGTCATCCAGGGGCACCAAATACCCACCATCCACGTATGACTTCAATTCTGCCCCACCCAGGGTTTGGAACGTGTCGGGTGGTAGGCCTGCGGAGAGACGCGCTTGAAGCACTACGCGATGGGAGACACCGCCACCCCCCGCAACTGGGTTCTCAACAATTTCCACATCGGGGTACTTATCCTTGAAGGCCTTGAACATGGCATCCGCGGCTTCGCGCTCACCGCCTGCCGTCCACCAGTGGAAGATTTCCAGTTTGCGTTCCTCCGGCTTAGGGGTCGCGGTCACGACCACTTCACGGACCTCAGGCGTCCCTTTGACCTCAACGACCTGAGTCACCACGACCGTCTTGACCACCTCCTGAGGTTGGCAGGCTGCTAACACCAAACTCAAGACGGCCAGAACGGTCGTCACAATCAACCATCGCTTGCTCATATTCTCCTCCTCCTGAACGAGCACAGGGTAAGACTCATGAGAGGATGCATCACAAACAGATATGTCACCCCTTCACAGGGTGGCTATATAATCCTTTGATTGGGGGTCTCTAATACCGCAGATAGCACCACCTCCTCTCCACCCTTTTGGTCAGCGATGCAATCTGAAATGACCCATTTAATCGCGATTCGAAAACAACGGGTGATCTTACCCGATAGTGAGAACGTTACGTTATCTCACCCACATAATCGTTGATCATCGTTATACACAATATATACAATAGCACGACTTCCGCGTTTGTCAAGAACCTTGGGAAAAATTCACCTCCACCCCCATAACCCTTTCCAACCCAACGCATCTAAGATACCCCCCGCCTTCCCAAAAGCAGGGCCAAAACCGGCGGAAGACCAAGAATTAAAAGCCATAATACACCACTAACTTGATTCAATCGCAGTGGTTCAGCCAACGCCGTGATACCCCCCACCGCCAGAACACTCCCTACCCAAGCACGCCACAGACTGACCCGAAAACCCATCCGCCGCCACGTCAAGTAAACCCCCAAGCCAGCGCCCAGAGCGATCCCTATCAGGGCTCCTAAGATCCCTAGCGCCAGATCTGCCAAGCCAGTGCCTCCTTGCTGGCGGCCAATCATTCCTCCTACTAAAACCCCTAAGACCATAAGCGTCAGTTCTCCTAAAACTCCCCCTATGAAGGCTAATAAATAGATGCGCTGATAATTTTTTGGCATATCAATCGCTCCGGTACGAATGGATCCACCCCATTTTAGCATAGGGTTTTCGACAACGCTTTCCGAATCTAAAAAAAACAGCCCTGGCGCAGGTTGTACCTGATACCAGGGCTAAGAAGCCCACACTCGTCCCTTAGTTCAACGGGCGCGGTTGCTGTTGCGTAATGCAGTGGATATTTCCCCCACCTAATAAGATCTCTCGCGCGTAAACGCCGACCACCTTGCGTTCCGGCATCAGTTCCTGAAGTGCAGCTAAGGCTGGCGCATCATGAGGATCGTTGAACACCGGCACCACTGCGCCGCCGTTGGCCATATAGAAATTGATGTAGGACGCCGCAAGACGGTCGCCTTCACGCCGCGGTAATGTGCCTTCAATAGCATCCACCCATTCGCTTTCCTCTTTCGTGATATAAACCGGATTGGGTTGATGAATTTTATGCACCTGCAGGCGGCGTCCTCGCGCATCTCTGGCCTGCATCAGGATTTCATATGCTTCGGCTGAAATATCATACTGCGGGTCCTGCTTGTCGTCTGTCCAGGTCAACGCTACCACCCCTGGCCGGATGAAACAACACAGGTTATCCACATGGCCGCTGGTCTCGTCATTATAAACGCCGCGCGGTAACCAGATGATGGTCTCTACGTTGAGGTATTCGCTCAGATAACGTTCGATCTCTTCGCGCGTTAGTTCGGGATTGCGGTTGGGATTAAGAAGGCATTCCTCGGTAGTAATCAACGTACCCTCGCCGTCCACATGAATGGAGCCGCCCTCTAACACCAACGGCGCTTTATAAACATCCACCCGTTCGATCTCAGCCACTTTGCGCGCAACCAGGTTGTCCTGATCCCAAGGGAAGTATAAGCCACCCTTTAATCCACCCCAGGCATTAAACTCCCAATCCACCGCACGAATTTCACGCCCATTGGTCACAAAGGTTGGTCCGCAATCACGCATCCATGAGTCGTTATAGGACATTTCAACCACGCGCACTTCAGGGGGGAGTAAAGATCGCGCATTCAAAAACTGCGCCGCAGAAACGCCCATTGTAACCGGCTCGAATTGCGCAATGGCCTTGGCCACCTCAGTAAAGGCACGTTGAGCCGGCTTAGCACCCAAGCGCCAGTTATCCGGGCGCTCCGGCCATAGCATCCAACAACCCGTATGGGGCTCAAACTCACCCGGCATCCGAAAACCATCTTGCTTAGGGGTCGTATCCAATCGTCGTGACATGGTTCTACCTCCTAGAAACTGTTTCCTAACCGGCCTCGCCTGCGCGTTCAGCACGCAGTAAGCGTTGGCGTCGTGCCACCAATACCTCTCCGATGACTAAGGTAACCAACACCCCGCCTAGAACAGGAAGCGCAAACGTCCAATCAACCGGCTGACCCGGCACCCACACGAAAAAGAGGATCGCCTGAGCAATAAACATCTCGCATAATGCTGTCATGATCCATGCCATTGGTATGCCGCCGGGTACCTGATAAGGGCGCGGCGTCGTGGTATCAGTCAAACGTAATTTCAAGAAAGCCGGGAACATGACTAAATATGGGAGCAGGAACACTATCGAACTGAAGGCGAAGAGGCTCCAGAACAGATCTTCCGCCGTGGCGGCAAAGAAACCGTAGAGAATGATCACTGCGGTTGAGATGATCCCGGTAATCAGATAGGCTCCAAGCGGGGTTTTGTTGATTGGATGGAGGCGGCCAAACACAGCCGGTAGAACACCTTCATTGGCCGCTTCGGCGGCACTGCGATTCGCCCCCATCGTCCACACCACCATGTTAGTCAGAAAGGTGTAAAGAGCCCCAATGCCTAAAAGCGTCACCAGCCCCTCACCCAAGGCGCTTTGACCGAGCAATACCCGTAGGGTGTCAATGATCCCGGAAATTAATCCCAATTGTTCCAGCGGTAATGCCATCAACATTCCTAATGTCCCCAGCAGGTAGAAAAAGGCGATGAGCACCCCAGCTGTAATGATCGCTATTGGAACATCTCGCTGTGGATTTTCCATCTCTTCGCCTGCTCCGGACATTAACTCAAAACCCATAAAATTGAACACAATCACGGGTAAAAATGCCAACCCCGCATCCCATGTAGGGAGCAGAGCGCGGAAGGAAAGGTCGTTAGCGACACCGTGCTGTGAGGCATAATAGAATGCTCCCAAGCCAATCACCAGGATAATTGTGATCTTCAAAATCGCCCCCACATTGGGCACCCACTTGCCGACATCAAGTGCAATGATCCCAATCCCTACCGTAATCCAGGTCATCAGGATTCCAATCCCAATTTGCCCCCACAGTGGTAAATCCGGGAAAAACATCTGCGCAAACATGCCGGCAAAGAGGATATAGACAGAAGGCATCCACAAAGCCACGTTGACCCAGTATAGCCAGGTCACCCGCGCTGCCCAGGTTTCTCCAAACGCCCGCCGCACCCAAGCATAAATTCCCCCCTGCTCAGGATAGGTGGAGCCCAACTCGGCGGTAATGAGCCCGTAAGGGATAAAGAAAAAGACGAGCGTGATGATCCACCATGAGACCGCCGAAGGGCCAATCGCCGCCGCCGGCGCTAACGTATCCACAACCAAAATAGCCGCGACGGTGAACAAAATCATGTCAAAGCGTCGTAGGGTCTTTTTGAAGCCCCCTGATTTTTCTAATTGTCTTTCTACCGTCATGACATTCCTCCCCAAAAAGTGGATTTATCGAAGAACAAAAAGTAGGGATGGGCGTCAAACGCCCATCCGCTCCGCTAAGAACGCCTGTATTTTCCCGCTGTGATAGGCTTCCACTTCGGGGCTTGGCCGCTTCAAGCGAGGATACACCAACCACACCAGGATTCCCTTTTCGGTATGCAACCGATTTTCAGCCTGATCATAAATGATCGAGCGCTCTGAATCCATCACCTCATCCGTTACTTCAACCCCTCGCGAAGCCGGTAAACAGTGCATAAATTTGCAGTGGGCCGGCGCATGCTTGAGTAGATCCATGTTGACCTGGTAACGAGGCATGAACGCCTTGCTCCGCTCCGGGATCTCGGCTTCCTGCCCAACCCACCACCACAAATCGGTGTAGATGAAGTCAGCATCCTTGACCGCCTCAATCGGATCTTCGGTAATACGTAAGGTGCCACCTGACACCCGACAGTTCTCTAACGCCATCTTGACCCAGGCTTCAGGCGGCTGATAGCGTTTGGGAGCCGCATGCGTAAAATGCATTCCCAACCGTGTACAAATTAACATCAAGGACGAGAGTACATTGGTGGCATCGCCGATGAAGGTTACGCGCAGGTCTTCCAAGCGTTTACCTTCCGGCATATGCTCCATCATGGTCAACACGTCACACACCACCTGTGTCGGGTGGTTGTAGTCGGTCAAGCCATTGATGACCGGCACCGTCGCCGCTTGGGCCAACCCCACAATGGTCTCGTGTTTTAACGTGCGTGCCATGATCACATCTACCATGCGCGAAAGTACACGTGCCGTATCCGCTAGCGACTCGCGCACCCCCAAGTGAATCTCGCCCGGCTTGAGGTACAAGGCATGCCCGCCCAACTCCGTCATTGCTACCTCAAACGAGACACGGGTGCGGGTGGATGGCTCTTCAAAAATCATCGCCAGACTGGCATCTTTAAGTAGTTTGGGGGTACAGCCTTGCTTGTCGGCCTCTTTGATCAGACGCGTCAGCCTGATCAAATCGAGTAATTCTTCCTTGGTAAAATCTTGTGTATCAATGAAGTGTCGTAAAGTCATAGTTACCTCTCTAGAAATTTCCGATTCGGAATATAGTTATTCCGTTTACGATAACATGATAGCATATTTAACCACGACATTCAAGCGATATCGGAATTTATGTGATCAATATCCCATCCCAACGTGACAAATGTCGCCAGTTTGTGAAATCGCTTCCCCAAAATATTTGCGCCCTAACCCGGATGATGTTCTAATTGAGTTATGATTCTTCGTAATGCAAAGTGGATTAAACGGGCGGCCTTTTTCCCCCTGAGCCGCGTCCTACTCATGACTATTCTGCTAACCGCTTCCATTGGAGCAAGTCTTGTTTCCGCTCAGGGACTCGGTTTAACCCGCGTTGCTTTTATCAATGTTGGACAGGGGGATAGCATCTGGATCCACGGTGAAGATCAATACGACGTTCTCATTGATGGTGGACAATCATCAGCGGGGCCAACGGTTGTGGCTTATTTGCAAAACCAAGGCATTGACGATATTGACCTGCTCATCACCACCCATGGCGATTCCGATCATATCGGCGGCTTGATCCCGGTCTTACGTTCCACCCTCACTATCGAAGCCGTGGCTGATAATGGGCTCCCGTGCACAACCACGACCTGCCAAACCCTCACCGCCGAGACCGCCAAACGTGGCCTAACACCTACACCTCTGGCCGCCGGACAAAGCATAAACGCCGGGTTGGTCACCTTGTATATCTTAAACCCCCAATCTATTCCCAGAGGTGACGATAATGATGACTCGGTGGTCATAAGGGCCGTACATGGACAAATGGCCATTCTGCTCACCGGTGATATCAGTACCACCGCCGAAGCCACGTTGATGGCCAACGGGTTTCCCCTTCAGGCGCAGGTACTCAAGGTAGCCCACCACGGAAGTAAGTACAGCACCGGTGAAAACTTTCTGGCCACCGTTCAACCCACTACCGCGGTCATCTCAGTCGGCCCAAATTCCTACGGTCATCCCGCACCTGAAACGCTGGACCGTTTGACCGCCAGCGGCGTCCAAACACTGCGCACGGATCAAATGGGCACCATTGTCCTTTACAGCGATGGTAACACTTTCTGGGTAACTCAAGTTACGAACACAATATTTCTTCCGTTGATCTTAAGGGAGTTCCCATCTTTACCGCCCCCCACCTCAACACCAATCCCATCTCCTTCGTTAGTAAAGATCACTTATATTGAGTACAATCCGCCCGGCGATGATGTTCAGGGCGAGTATGTCGAGCTCCAAAACCAGGGTGGAAGCGTTCAATCCCTAACCCATTGGACGCTTTCTGACCAAGCCGGCAATACCTATACATTTCCCGATACCGTTATCGGCAGTGGGCAGACCATAAAAGTCTGGACTAAAGCAGGCACCAACGATAGCCAGAATCTATACTGGGGGCGCAATCAAGCCGTTTGGAATAACGACGGTGATTGCGCGTATTTGAAAGATAGCAACGGCAAATTGGTCTCTACCTATTGCTACTCGCCCTAGGGCCTACTCCTCAATAAAGTCTTCTGCAGGGGGCATCCATTCGTCAATATTACGCAAGATGCGCGGCACCAATGCATATCCTTTGACATGGACACCGGGAATCCCAGGTAAAACACTGCGCAGGAACTCACGCAGTTGCTCATTATTCTTAAAACGCACTTCAATGGAAAGATCCTGAGTGCCTTGGCCAAACGCTAAATATGATACCTCGGGCATTGCCAACAAGGCATTAATCACCGCCTGTTCCCGTTCCAAATCCACCTCCAAAAAAATATCCGCGGTTATGACGTAGCCAAAATACGTCGGATCTACAATACATGTCAATCGAACGGCTCCCGCCTCAACCATGCGGTCAATCCGGTTGCGCACCGTGCGCTCATTTAAGCCCAATTTACGCGCAATTTCAGCCGCCGGCTTTCGGGCATCCACCTGCAGTTCTTGGAGAATTTGATAGTCAATCAGATCAAAAGAATGACGACGCATAAAAAAATGACCACCTCTCGTGGATTCCGACCACGCAGGATACTATAACATTACCGTTTCGGAAACGCAAGAGGGAATTTCGATCCAATTACCGAAACTGCGGGGCTTCGGCCAACCCTCGTCCCAGCAGAAATGACCACTGAGCAGGGCGCCTCTGCCACAACCGCCACCAGGCAACTGTATCACGCAGTGTTTCTTCGATAACACGCGTTTGATATCCTAAATATTCCCGCGCTTTGGCCGAAGAAACCCGAAAGGAATCGCTGACCGTTTCAATGGCATAAGGGGTAAACCGAGGACGCAAATTAAACCAACGCGCAACCATCAAGTTAATTTTGGCTATACGCATAGAAAAGTCGCGAGGAAGCATTATTACCCTCACCGGGCGTCCGGTTAGTTCCCCCACCTTAGTCAACATCGTCTTGATCTCAATCCAGGTGCCTGAAAGCAGATAAATTTCACCCCGCTTTCCTTTTTCTGCGGCTAAAATGAGCCCTTGGGCAACATCCCGCACATCCACAAAATCAAAGCCCCCATCCACCGCGAGGATAAGGCGTTGCTTCATTGCCTGTCGTACCAAGCCGCCCATTTCCGAACCGAGAAAATCATATGGGCCAATGATACCGGTCGGGCAAACGATAACCCCATCTAACCCTTCACGGATTGCCCTTTGCATCAAAAGCGAAGCGGCTGCCTTGGAACGGTCATAAATCCCTGCCGGATTTTCCGGATCAAATGGCAGTCGCTCGTCAACCATCTCCCCTGCCTGCGGGCGCTTCAGCGCATGGATGGAACTGGTATAAATAAGCCGCTTCACCCCCGTGGCTAAGGCTGCGCGAATCACATTCTGTGTGCCCTCTACATTAACTCGCCATACCTTTTCATCCATTCCAGGGCGAATAGCAATCAGACTCGCCAGATGATAGACTTGGTCTACCCCTTGCATGGCAAAGCGTAGGATGTCCTCATCCAAAACATCCCCGGGCACCACCTCTACCGGCAGTCCCTCCAAAGGCAGTAAACTCTCTCCACGTAAGACCAACGCCCGAACTCGCTCACCCCGGGCAACCAAGTTTCGCACCAAGACGTTCCCCAAATGCCCGGTTGCACCGGTGACTAAAATTGTCATCCCAACCTCCTCTTTCTTAAATACCGACCAGTTGGTATAATTTTAGCCGATTAACGTCTTACGTCAAGGAGATTCAACATGCGTAAACAAGAACGGGCTGAAGAAACACGGCGGCGGATATTAGAGGCCGCGCGCCAAGTCTTTGCCGGCCAGGGCTATCAGGCAACCGGTGTAGCTGAAATTTGCCAACGCGCCGGAGTAACCAAAGGTGCTTTCTTCTACCATTTTCCGACCAAACAGGCCCTCTTCCTCGCCCTATTGGAAGATTGGCTGTCTCAACTCGACCAATACCTAAACCCTGAACGTTATCTAGGGAACAACGTTGCCCAAAACCTATATGCCATGGCCGATTTGTTAAAAGACGGATTAACTCAGGGGCGTGATTATTTACCCATGTTTCTCGAATTCTGGTTACAGGCCGCCCGCGATCCTGCGGTGTGGCAAGCCACCATTGAGCCCTACCGACGCTATCGCACCATCTTCGCCAACCTTTACTCTCAAGGTGTAAATGAAGGTTCCCTGCGTAACGCGGATCCCAACCTGGCCGCCGTGGCTATGGTCTCTTTGGCTTTAGGTCTGCTCTTGCAAGGACTAATGGATCACGAAAGCGTCAACTGGGAGGAAGCCGCGCCGGCTGCGTTTCGCTGGGTGCTCAGTCTTATGGTACCAGATCCTACCATAATCGCTTGAAAGCGCACCGCCTACTAGGGCGTTGGCGTTGGCGCCCAAAGTCCCAATCCTTCTTCCCGCGCCCGGCGCTCCGCCGCCCGAAACACCTCGGCACACGCAACATCCGGTGGGTAACGTAAAGTGTTAGCATAACCACCGCGTACTAATTCGTAGTTAACAAACACTTCGCCAACTAAAACATAACGCAGAAGGCGGCCATAACGATCGGTTTCACTCACGTCTTTGATCAAGGTGACCTCTCGCCCATCCACCAACGCCTGATTACGGGCTGCCGCCTCTTCACCGAAGTATTCAATCTGAGTTGTACTTTCAGGGGTATCTATCCCAATATAACGAACCTTATATGGCGTTCCATTTACTTCGACCTCAATCGTGTCTCCATCAACGACTTTGACGACTCTACCCTGTTCTCGCGTTGTGTTGGTTGGCAAACAGGCTAACGCACCGGAATCGGTGAAAATAGGAATTGGCTCCGGTGTGATCGTAGCTTCATCCAAGGATGACTTTTCTCCGGATGCCAAGGTGTCTAGCAGAGCAAGCAGAAGCAACACCAGGATTGTGATGAGCAGGGTTACCGGTGAAAGTTGACGACGTTGCACAGAACGAGAGGAACCACGTTTAGCCATATAAACTCCTAGATGCATAATTTGGAGATAGACTCTTGTTGTACTGCGGTTCTTTGAATTATACCGATCCGCCGATTGACACACCCTTCTGAGTTTTCTATAATGGTTTTAGTCCGTAATGTTCGAACATTCGGTCAGCATAACATTATAAAGTGATCCCATCCAATTACTCCCAATTATCCCCTAATCCTAACCAAAGGAGCGCCCCATGCATAAAATCACCCTTCTTGGAACCGGCCTGATCGGTCAATTTTATGCCGCTAGCCTAATTGGCATGCGTAATCGCGACGAGATCAAGGTGGTCTATTCGCGCTCTCCCGAAAACGCGCGCAAGTTTGCCGAAAAGTGGCGTATTTCCCACTGGACCACCGACTTGGCTGAAGCCATCCGTAACCCCGAAACCGATGTTGTGGTCAACGGTTTGCCCAATCACTTGCACAAAGAGGCCGCATTGCTCGCCGCCGAGGCGCGAAAAGCCGTCCTTTGTACTAAGCCTCTTGCGCGTACCGCGGAAGAAGCCTGGGATATGTTAGAGGCTGTAGAAAAAGCGGGGGTGTTTCACGGCTACTTAGAAGATCTGGTTTACACTCCGAAGACCCTCAAAGCCTTGGAAGCCGTACGCCAGGGCGCTTTGGGCAAAGTGCTGTGGGCACGGTCACGGGAAACCCACGGCGGTCCCCACAGTGATTGGTTTTGGAAAAAGGAATTTTCGGGGGGCGGCGCGCTGATTGATATGGGCTGTCACTGCATTGAAATTAGCCGCAATTTTATTGGCAAAGATGTTCGTCCCGTTGAGGCAATGTGCTGGGCCGATACCCAGGTACATCCGATTGAGGCCGAAGACCACGCCATTGGACTGATTCGTTATGAAAACGGTGCCATTGGTCAATTCGAGGTAGCCTGGAATTTCCGCGGTGGCATGGACTTACGCGATGAAGTGGCTGGTACCCAAGGGACAATTTGGCTCAATCATTGGCTGCGTACCGGGTTCGAACTTTTCACCGCGGTTGGGCCCCAAGGGTATGTCGCCGAAAAAGCCGAAGGGACAACCGGATGGCTTTTCCCCGTCGGTGATGAAATTGGTGCATTGGGGTATGTGCATATGTTCCTCGATCAACTCAACGCCCTAGATCAAAAGCGCACCCCGATGGAGACTTTTTATGATGGCTATGTAGTGAACGCCATCATGGACGCTTGTTATCGTTCCGTCCAAAGCAAACGCTGGGAGCCAATCGTTCTGAAAGAATGGCGTGGCGGAGAACAGGGTGTAACGCAACAAGCCCTCGCCGAATACGATGTTGACCATTGGATTATCAAGACCGAGAAAATGCCCGACGGTAGTCTCAAATACATCCTGCGCCACAAGCAAAGCGGTGAGATCACTCAAAAAATCGTACCACCAGCGAATTGAGGAACATGACAACCGGCAGAGATCTCCCCAGGAACATCTCTGCCGGTTGTCAAACAAACCATACAATTATCGAACTTAGTCAAAGAAAGTTGGAAAAAATAACACTTTTGCTACTTTACTTACAAAGTTGAATTTGCTATAATCAAAATACCATTCCCGCCCCAGGTTGTGCCCATGTCCCAGCCTTCCCCTTATGTTCTCAGCCGCGCCGAGAAAATGATCGTAGATCTGCTCAGCCAGCATGGAGCGCTCAGCCGCACCGAATTGGCTTGGCGCACAGGCTATTCTCGCGCTAAAATCGGCGCCGCCGTACAAAGTCTGATCGAGCGTGGTATCCTCGAAGAAGTGGGGGACGATGAGTCACGAGGTGGCCGGCGGGCGCGGTTGCTCAATTTTGCGTCCAACATCGGCTACATCTTCGGGGTTGATGTTGGGGCTACGAGTGTAGATATTGCTCTCTCCGATTTTACTGGTCGCATTCTTTCCCGCTTTGACACCCCTGCCGATGTACGAGACGGCCCTGATGTTCTGTTGGGCATGATCAAGGATCAAATGTTGATCATGCTTCAGGAAGCGGGTCTCGCCCCTGAGCAAATTCACGGCATTGGCATCGGCGTTCCTGGACCGGTCGAATTCTCAACGGGCCTTCTTATTGCTCCGCCGATTATGCCGGGTTGGGAGGCCTTCCCCATTCGTGAGTATTTCAATCGTGTTTTCACTCAGGCTATTGTCATCGTGGATAACGATGTGAACGTCATGGCGCTGGGTGAGCTGCGGCGGGGCAAGAACATTAACGCTCAGAACTTCATTTTTATTAAGATCGGCACCGGTATTGGCTGTGGGATCGTGTGCCAGGGCAAAATCTATCGTGGTAGCAGTGGGTGCGCAGGAGACGTTGGACACATCTGCGTAGATTACAACGGGCCTATCTGTCATTGCGGCAACCGCGGGTGTGTCGAAGCAATGGCTGCCGGGCCGGCTATCGCTGCCAAAGCCATGCAAGCCGCCCAAGAAGGACGCAGCCCGATTTTGCAACAGTTAATGGAGAGCAACAACGGCGTTCTGACCGCTAAGGATGTCGGCATTGCTGCCGCCCGCGGGGATCGTATTTCAATCGGCTTAATCCAAGAGTCGGGCAAGTTAATCGGGGAAATGTTGGCCGGGGTGGTGAATTTCTTCAATCCCAGTCTCATCTTAATCGGCGGTGGGGTCAGCAATATCGGGTATCAATTGCTTTCCTCGATTCGCCAAGCCGTGCTTGCCCGCTCGTTACCCCTCTCCACGCGAGACCTACGAATCGAATATAACTCCCTGCGTGGCGAGGCCGGAATTTATGGTGCGATATACCTGGCATTGGAACACATTTTCACCACGTCTAACGCACCGGGTTTTGAAGATGATGAGTGATCTCTACTGAAAGGAGGTGGTTTCAGTTCCATACGCACTTCCACGAAGGATATTCTGACGTCCCCCTGTTTCCAAAATCCATTTTGTAGGCTTTGCAAGGAGGAGTGAGACATGTCTGAACGAAAGTACCGTCCCCTCATTTGGCTGGTTAGCCTGTTGGTCATCCTGGCAATGGTGCTGACGGCTTGCGGCGGACAACCCACGACTGCCCCCACCCAACCCGCTGGCGGACAGCCCGCCACCCAACCCCCCAGTGGCGGCGAACAACCCGCAAAGAAGTTCACCATCGGCATCTCGAACCCCTTCGTAGGTAGCGAATGGCGCTCCCAGATGATCAAGGACTTCCAAGAAGTCAACGCCGAATACATGGCTCAAGGCATCACCAACGAACTCATCATCGAGTCCTACGACACCGATGTCCAGGGCCAGATCCAGCAAATCCGTAACCTCATGAACAAAGGCGTTGACGCCATCATCGTCAACCCCTCCGATGCCGCCGGCCTCAACGCCGTCCTCCAAGAGGCCATTGACGCCGGTATCCTCGTCGTCTCCGTTGACCAGGAGGTCTCCGCCAAGGGTGCCATCAACGTCGCCATTGACCAGGCCGAATGGGCCCGCATCAGCGCTCGCTGGCTGGTCGAGAAACTCGGCGGCAAGGGCAACGTGGTCATGATCAACGGCATCACCGGCCACCCCGCTAACGAGGCCCGCGTCAAAGCCGCCACCGAGGTCTTCCAGCAAGCCGGCATCAACATCCTCAACAGCGTCGAGGGCAAGTGGGATCAGGCCACCGGTCAACAGAAGATGGCTGACATGCTCGCCGCCTACCCCAACATTGACGGCGTCTGGGCACAGGACGGCGTAGCACTGGGTGCCCTGCGGGCCGTCCAGGCGGCTAACCCCGCCAAATGGCCGGTCATGGTCGGCGAAGCCCGCGCCGGATACCTCCAGGCCTGGAAGGAAGTCCTCCAGACCAAACCTGACTTCGAGTCCATCGGCGTCATCAACCCGCCCGGCCAGTGCGCAACCGGCCTCCGCGTTGCTATCAAATTGCTCCAGGGAAAGAAACTCCGCTCTGACATTCTGAAGGGTGCCGCCGGGAACACCATCTACGTCCCGATTCCGGGCATCGTGACCAAGCGCAACTTTGACACCATTTACGAAACCGTCAAAGACAAGAGCGATTGGTATACCCTGGATTCAATCCTGAGCGATGCAGAAGTGGATGCCTTCTTTGAGGGTGCCCCTGCCCCCAAGAAGTTCACCATCGGCATCTCGAACCCCTTCGTAGGTAGCGAATGGCGCTCCCAGATGATCAAGGACTTCCAAGAAGTCAACGCCGAATACATGGCTCAAGGCATCACCAACGAACTCATCATCGAGTCCTACGACACCGATGTCCAGGGCCAGATCCAGCAAATCCGTAACCTCATGAACAAAGGCGTTGACGCCATCATCGTCAACCCCTCCGATGCCGCCGGCCTCAACGCCGTCCTCCAAGAGGCCATTGACGCCGGTATCCTCGTCGTCTCCGTTGACCAGGAGGTCTCCGCCAAGGGTGCCATCAACGTCGCCATTGACCAGGCCGAATGGGCCCGCATCAGCGCTCGCTGGCTGGTCGAGAAACTCGGCGGCAAGGGCAACGTGGTCATGATCAACGGCATCACCGGCCACCCCGCTAACGAGGCCCGCGTCAAAGCCGCCACCGAGGTCTTCCAGCAAGCCGGCATCAACATCCTCAACAGCGTCGAGGGCAAGTGGGATCAGGCCACCGGTCAACAGAAGATGGCTGACATGCTCGCCGCCTACCCCAACATTGACGGCGTCTGGGCACAGGACGGCGTAGCACTGGGTGCCCTGCGGGCCGTCCAGGCGGCTAACCCCGCCAAATGGCCGGTCATGGTCGGCGAAGCCCGCGCCGGATACCTCCAGGCCTGGAAGGAAGTCCTCCAGACCAAACCTGACTTCGAGTCCATCGGCGTCATCAACCCGCCCGGCCAGTGCGCAACCGGCCTCCGCGTCGCTATCAAATTGCTCCAAGGAAAACAACTCAAGGACGGTATCCTCAAAGGCGCTGCGGGCAATACGCTCTACGTGCCGATCCCGGGTGTTGTGACCAAAGATAACTTCGAGACCTACTATGAAATGGTCAAAGATAAGACCGACTGGTACACCCTGGATTCGGTCATGAACGATCTCGAAGTCAGCGCGTTCTTCAAATAAGTCCTATGAATAAGGTGTCACTTTCCGCTCAACATCTGGTCAAACATTATGGGGGCGTTGTCGCTCTAGCCGATGGTAACCTGGAGGTTAACCCCGGCGAGGTCATGACCCTGGTGGGTGCCAATGGGAGCGGGAAGAGCACCCTGGGCAAGATCGTTACCGGAGTAGTCGCTCCCGATGGGGGGCGGCTACTCCTCAACGATCGCGAGGTGATCTTCCGCACCCCCCATGCAGCGCGCGAATTGGGTATTGTGGCTGTTTATCAAGAACTATCGCTGGTTCCCCGCATGACCATCGCGGAAAATATTTGGCTAGGGCATGAATGGGAACGTACCGGCGGCATCTTGCGCCATGCGGAGATGCGCCAGCGCACCCAAGAACTCTTGGCGCTCTTTGAGGGCACGACTCATAATCATTTAGATCCTGATATGCCCATTTCTGCCCTCTCACCGGGAGAAAAACAAATTGTTGAGATCCTGAAAGCCCTCTCTTGGCAACCCTCGGTACTGTTTTTGGATGAGGCGACGGCTTCGCTCGATTCGCGCCAGGTTAATCGCCTATTTGATCTGATCCAAGACTGGAAACGTCAGGGAATGGCGATTGTTTTTATCTCCCACCGCTTAGATGAAATTTACCGCATCGCGGATCGGGTGACCGTTTTACGCAACGGCCGCACGGTAGCCGCCGCTCCAATCAATGAACTTAGCAAACAGGAATTAATCAATCTGATGATTGAGGGGGGTGTCGCCACCCGCACAAACGGTAAGCACCTCGAAGTATCCACTGCCGAGGAGATTTTGCGGGTCGAATCGCTCTCTACCACTACCCTACGTGCAATCAACCTAGTCCTTCGGCGCGGTGAACTGGTGGGCCTGGGTGGATTACAAGGCCAGGGACAGGCAGAACTCCTACTCGCCCTCTTTGGTGCCATCCCCTATTCGGGACAAATCTACCTCTACGGGCGTCCGGTTGTATTGCGCCGTCCCCAAGATGCCATGCGCCACCAGATCGCCTACGTCCCTGGAGAACGCAATACCGCCGGTTTACTCCCCATCCAATCCATTCTGGACAATTTACTCCTACCCTCTTGGAAACACTACGGTTTTCCACTTCGCATTCGGCAAGCCCAAGCCGACGCCATGGCTATTGCCAGCGGTTTAAAACTGGTGATGGCCAATCTAGACCAACCGATCAACACCCTCAGCGGTGGTAACGCGCAAAAAGTTGTGCTCGGAAAGTGGCTGCTGCGCCGCCCTCAGATCCTCCTGCTCGACGATCCCACCAAGGGGGTGGATGTCGGCACGAAAAGCGAATTCTACAAGATTCTCTCTGACCTGCGTGCAGAAGGCACGAGCATTCTTTTCTACAGCACCGATGATGAAGAGTTATTGGGACTGTGTGACCGGGTGTTGGTATTGCACGACGGCAAGATCACAGCCGAATTGTCAGGTGAGCGACTGGTGCATTCAGAACTTGTGGCTGCCGCCATGGGCAGCAGTACCTAGGAGTAGGTCATGAAAGCAGCATTGAATTCTGGACTGCTTCGCCGCTTAGGGCGCCAGTATTTCCTTTTCTCGCTCCTCTTGTTGATCATAGGCGTTGTGGTTAACGCCAGTTTGCAGGCAAATTTCTTCAAACCTATTGCTCTGGTAGGGTTACTGCGAACTTACCTACCCCTGGTTTTGCTGGCCGCAGGGCAGACCATTGTCATTATCGGTGGAGGGATTGATCTCTCGGTCGGTTCGATCGTCTCCATGGTCAACGTCATCCTGGTCACCCGCATGGGAGCAGAAGCGACCCAGTCCCAAGTTCTGACGGCCGTAGCATTAGGCTTGCTGGCCGGTACCCTGGCCGGGGCACTAAACGGTGCCTGCATCGCCTTCCTGCGCTTTCAACCTCTGGTGACCACCTTCGCCACGTCCTCGATATTTGCCGGTATCGCTGTGTGGGTTCTCCCGCGTCCCGGCGGTAGTGTGCCCGAATTCTTTATGCAGCCCTATCGTAGTGCACCTTTAGGGATCACCTTTCCCCTCTGGGTCATTCTAGGAGTTGCCTTAGTCTGGTGGTATCTACGCTCAACTCGCTTTGGGCGTTACCTCTATGCCACCGGAGGCGACGCTTATGCGGCTTACATGAGCGCTGTCCCTGTTGAATGGATTCGCTTCTTTTCCTATGTTGCCTCCGGCCTGATGGCTGCCCTCAGTGGGCTGTTGCTCACCATGTCCATTGGCACCGGCTCCGCCCTTATCGGGTTAGATATGACCATGCCCTCCATCGTATCGGTGGTTTTAGGGGGCACAGCCCTCAGCGGCGGAGGCGGAGGCGTCATCGGCACCATCCTCGGGGTGTTCATCCTAGCCATCATTCGAAATATCATTTCGTTCGCCAATGTGCCATCCTGGTGGCAGACATTGGTAAACGGCTTGGCCGTGATGCTGATCTTGGCCGGCCCAGGTATTTGGGCGCTTATCCGTGGGAGGCGTGAAGCATGAAACGACGCATCAGTCCTACCCTCATCGCGCTTGCCCTTGCCGTGGTGCTATTTTTCCTGGGTGGTTTGATTCAACCCGGGTTTACCTCGTTTGAATTGGCCATGAACATCCTCCGCTTGGCCGCTTTCCTCGGTATCGTTGCCGCGGGACAAACTTTGGTGATCATCAGTGGCGGCGAGGGGATTGATCTTTCAGTAGGTGCCATGGTTACCCTCGGCGCGATTATCTCCTATGGATTGATCAGCAAACGCGACGACCGCATCTGGATCGGCTTTTTGGCTTCACTGGGTGCGGGGGTAATCATTGGTACACTAAACGGCATTGGGGTAGCCTATTTACGCATTCCGCCCTTGGTCATGACTCTAGGTATGGCTACGGTGATCCAAGGGTTAATTTTCGCCGTGACCCAAGGCAGTCTAGAAGGCGGTTCGGCTCCGCTGCTGTCTAAAATCACAACCGAACCCCTCCTTTTGGGTATTCCGGGCATTCTCTATATCTGGGCCGCATTTGCCGGCTTAATGTGGTTGCTGTTACAGCGTACTCGATATGGTAAGAATCTCTTTGCCATCGGCACCAACCGCATTACGGCACGCCTTTCGGGGGTGAACGTCAAAGCCACTGTTGTTACCACCTATATGCTTTGCAGTACTCTGGCCTCGTTTGGCGGATTTATTTTCCTGGGTTATTATGAGCGGGTTTTCCTCAACCTGGGTAACCCCTATACCCTTCCCTCAATCGCGGCGGTTGTCATGGGTGGGACAGTGCTTTCCGGTGGTGTGGGAAGTTACTGGGGTACCATGGCCGGCTCAATCGTCCTCACCCTAATTACCAGTTTGCTCACCACCTTGCGCATGGAAGAACATCTCCGCCAAATCGTCTATGGACTTATCTTACTCGTCCTGCTGGCCGCTTATGGTCGCCAGCGCGCACTGCGACAATAATTCCCAGAGAGGTCTTTATGGCTTACCCTACCCTAAGTAGTAAGACGATTACCTACGAGCAACTAGCAAAAACCATTGATCATTCGCTACTGCGGCCAGAACTTACCCGCACTGAGGTGATTCAAGGCTGTGAATTAGCCGCACGTTATCATGTCGCTTCAGTTTGCGTGAAACCCTGCCACGTCCGGCTGGCCAGTGAGATCCTTAAGGGGAGCGACGTCGCCGTGGGCACGGTAGTGGGATTTCCGCATGGTTCCTCAACTACTGCGGTCAAAGTCGCCGAAGCCCTCCAAGCCCTTGAAGACGGAGCCACAGAATTGGACATGGTCATCAATATCGGGGAGTTGCGTTCCGGTAATGATGACTTCGTGCGTGAGGATATTCATGCTGTTGTTGCCGCAGCCAAAGGACACATCGTTAAAGTGATCCTCGAAAATGCCTATCTAACCAAGGAACAAATTGTGCGCGGTTGCCAATTGGTTGAGCAAGCCGGTGCACATTTTGTTAAAACCTCCACCGGTTTTGCGCCCAGCGGTGCCACCGTGGAGGATGTGCGCCTGATGCGCGCCTCGGTTAGTCCACGCGTTCAGGTAAAAGCCGCCGGTGGCATCCGCACCCTAGAAGCCATCCTTGAAATTATTGATGCTGGCGCAACCCGCGTCGGAGCCACTGCCACTGCCGCCATATTGGACGCTTTTCGTGCACGCTCAAATACAAGTCAGTAGAGGCAAAATTTTCATTTGGAGGGAACGAACATGAGTAAGAAAGAACCGATCAAGGTTGGGGTTGCCGGCGCCGGTTTTATCGGCCCCGCCCATATTGAA
Organism: uncultured Thermanaerothrix sp.; assembly: GCA_964427505.1. GTDB lineage: Bacteria > Chloroflexota > Anaerolineae > Anaerolineales > Anaerolineaceae > Thermanaerothrix. Next base: position 190,512 of record CAYRUO010000003.1, on the reverse strand, counting down.
GCACTACGGCGCATCAATATTCCAGTTGTAGGATTGGTTACCGGCTCTCGCGAGGAAACCCAGCAGAAAGTAGCCGCATTAGGGATCCCTAAAGGCTATGATTCCTTTGAAGACATGATCGCCGATCCCGAAATTACAGCTGTTCACCTGGCTACCCCTAACTACCTGCACTATCCCCAAGCCAAAGCCGCTCTCTTGGCCGGCAAACACGTCATTTGCGACAAACCCCTGGCGATGAATAGTCGCGAGTCAGCTGAACTGGTGCAACTCGCTCGTGAAAAGGGTCTGGTCAACGCAATCTGCTTTAACCTGCGCTTCTATCCCCTTATGCATCATGCTCGTTCACTGATCCAGCAAGGTGCGCTGGGTGATCTCTTCATCCTGCAGGGTTCTTACCTCCAAGACTGGCTGCTCTATCCTACCGACTGGAATTGGCGCCTTGAACCGGAATTGGGTGGGACGCTGCGCGCAGTGGCCGATATTGGCTCGCATTGGTTGGATCTCATGACATTCTTGACCGGCCTCAAAGTTAAGGCTGTGATGGCGGATTTCAAAACCTTTATCCCGGTGCGTAAGAAACCCTCTAAACCCGTTGAAACCTACACGGGTAAACTTCTGACCCCTGAAGATTATATTGACCAACCAATTTACACTGAAGATTACGCCTCCATCCTTCTTCACTACGAAAATGATGTGCGCGGGGTGGTGACGGTCGCCCAGGTATGTGCTGGCCGAAAGAACCGCCTCTACTTTGAGATTGACGGCTCCAAAGCAGCCATAGCGTTTGACTCAGAGCGTCCTAATGAACTCTGGTTAGGATATCGCGATAAGCCTAATGAGTTATTACTGAAAGACCCCTCTCTGCTTTCTCCCGAAGCCCGTGCCATTACATCTTACCCGGGTGGACACAACGAGGGCTTCCCGGACATCTTCAAGCAACTTTTCAAGAAAATCTACGCTTATATTGAGCGCGGAGATTACACAGCCCCTACCGACTTCCCCACGTTCTTAGACGGGCATCATGAAATGCTGATCGCCGAAGCCATCGAGCGCAGTGCGAAAGAAGGGCAATGGGTTGAAGTGCAGTATGATCTCTAATCAGAACAGGAGGTTACCATGAAACTCGGATTGTTCAGCGCCGCCTTCCCACAATGGAGTTTGGAACAATTTCTGGCTTGGTCGGCAGAGAATGGCTTTGAGATGGTGGAAATTGCCTGCTGGCCACCTGGTAAAGCCGAACGCCGCTATGCAGGGGTGACTCATATTGATGTGACCAACTTAACCCCTGCCGGGGCTAAAGAGATTCAAGCCATGCTTAAAACCTATGGATTGCAGATATCCTCTCTGGGATATTATCCCAATCCGCTTCATCCCGATCCTGATCATCGCCAAACGGTTATCGAGCACCTTAAGAAAGTGATCCTTGCCGCGGAAATGCTTGAAGTTCCCATCGTAGGCACCTTCATTGGCAAGGACAAAAACAAGACCGTCCCTCAGAATTTAGAAGAATACGCCAAGGTGTGGCCGCCGATTGTCAAGTTTGCCCGTGAACATGGGATCAAGATCGCCATCGAGAATTGCCCGATGATCTTCACGTATGATGAGTGGCCGGGTGGAAACAACCTCGCTAGCACCCCTGCGATTTGGCGCAAGATGTGGGAGATTATCCCGGATGACAACTTCGGCTTGAATCTCGATCCCTCCCACCTTATCTTGCAGATGATTGACTATGTGCGGGTGGTCCATGAGTTCAAGGATCGTATTTTCCATGTACACGCCAAAGATCTGATGATTGACCGCGAAGGTCTCTATAATAATGGTGTGCTTTCGCAGGGCATGGGCTGGCAAGTTCCGCGTCTGCCCGGTTTTGGCGAGGTGGACTGGGGAAAATTCATCGGTGCGCTCTATCGCGTTGGGTATGATTACGTTCTGAGCATTGAGCATGAAGACCGTGCCTTCGAAGGTACCGAGGATCTGGTTAAACGCGGCTTTCTGATTGCCCGCGATGTTCTCCGACCTTATGTGCATTAACGAAATCACGGGAGGGGTTTAAAATAAGACAACCCCTCCCAAAAATTTTCTCTGACAACGCAGGTGACTATGAAGGAATGGTATATTGGATGTGATCTGGGTGGCACCAATCTGCGCGCAGCGCTGGTCAATGTCACCAACGGTTCAGTTCGCCAGGCTATCTCAACCCCCACCCTCTCCCGCGAGGGACCCAACGCCGTCATTCAACGCATGATAGACCTGTTCCACCGTGTCATTAAAGAAAGTGGTATTCCCCTTGATGAAATTGGCGGAATAGGCATCGGGGTACCGGGAACGGTGGATATGGAACGCGGGGTCGTTCTATTTTTGCCTAACCTTCCTACGACCTGGCCCAACATTCCGCTTGCCGAATATATTCAAAAGGGGACGACGCTCCCCACGGTCATTCTTAACGATGTGCGTGCCATTACCTTTGGGGAATGGCGTTTTGGGGCCGGTCAAGGCGTGGATACCATGGCCTGTTTTGCCATCGGCACCGGGATTGGCGGTGGTCTGGTGATTAATCGTCAACTGCACCTTGGCTTCGGAGGGACCGCCGGCGAATTAGGACACATCACAGTAGACGTCAACGGTCCTCGCTGTGGATGTGGTAACTATGGGTGTGTGGAGGTGTTTGCTTCAGGTCCGGCCATCGCCGCTATGGGTATTAAGGCAGTGGTACAGGGATGGACCACGCAAATTGGCACCCTGGTGGATTATGATCTAAATCGCATTACACCCGAGGTTATCGCCCGTGCTGCCCGCAACGGCGATGCCATCGCCCGCGAGATCTTTGAAATTGCCGGTGGGTATATCGGTACCGCCGTGGCCAATGTGGTCGTTGCCATTAACCCTCAACGGGTCGTCATCGCCGGTGGCGTTGCCCAAGCCGGAGATTTGCTTCTGGAACCGATTCGGCGCACCTTACATAAGCGGGTCTTTGTCGCCCCCAAGGAACGTGTGGAAATTGTCCCCAGCACTCTTGGTAACAACGCCGGGGTTATCGGAGCAGCCTTGTGGGCACATCATTACCACACAAGATCTTAAGGCACCTGTATATATAGTGAGATTAAAGTGTAGTTGTTGTAGAGAACTTTGTTCGAACATTCGCATTTAAAGACAAAAAACGGCTTATAATAGCAACATATCCACTCCGAGGAAAATGATGTTCACCCCCAACGCCTCAAACTCAGGGTTAAATATTCATCCGGCTGACCCCCACAACCCTCTTCCCTTATATTATCAAGTCTATGCTGACCTCAAGCGTCTGATCCGCAGCGGCGTCTTGAGACCGGGTGATTTAATTCCTCCGGAACTCACCTTATGTGACCTTTACAACGTTGGGCGTCAAACCATCCGCAGTGCCATCCTACGCCTTGTGGACGAAGGTTGGCTGGAACGGCATCGCGGGATTGGGACCTACGTTTTAGCCCCCTCGAACAACGCTCAGCGCTTCTTCCTCGATCGCTCTTTCTCTCAACAGGTCGAAGAAATGGGCAAACGGCCCCATTCAATTGTGCTTAAACAATCCTCCGGTATCATAGATGAAACAGCTCCCGAACCCCTGCAATCCCAACGAGGCGCCCCTTGTTTGTATTTAAATCGTTTACGCTTGGGTGATGATGAACCTCTGGGTATTCAATACGCCACCATCATAACTGAGCATTGCCCAGGTCTCGAAACATTTGATTTCAATACCCAATCTCTTTATGCCATTCTCTCCCGGGAATATCACCTGATCATTGCGCGTATCACCCATACCTTTAGCGCTGCCTCGGCCTCGCCCCACCAAGCCGAGTTACTTCAAACCATGCCCGGAACACCTTTGCTCTTGGTCAAAACCACGGCTTTTCTGGAAAATGGGGAACCCATTGAACACACCTTGAGTTATTATCGCTCGGATCGTTTTGAGTTCACAGTCGTGCATACGCTTTGAAATGATGCCGTTTTACTTAGGGGAGGGATCTGAAATGAGCCCTGCACAAGCCGCGGTTGATTATCTCGAAAAAGCAGCCACTATCTTAAGCCGTATCCGACAAACCCAATTAGAGGTCATTGAAAAAGCGGCTAATTTATGCGCCAATACTATTGCTAACGGGGGGTTAGTGCACCTTTTTGGCACTGGTCACTCGCGAATGATGGTAGAGGAAATGTTCCCCCGGCACGGTAGTTTTCCGGGTTTTCATCCCATTGTAGAACTTTCTCTCACCTATCACAATCCTGTTGTCGGTGCAAACGGACAACGACAGGCGATGTTTCTGGAACACGTTGAAGGCCTGGGGCGGGTTATCATGCGCAATTTCGTCTTCGCCCCGCCCGATGTTTTCATGATCTTTTCAAATAGTGGGGTCAATGAAGTGGTGGTAGAAGTGGGGCTAGAAGCCAAACGCCAAGGCATGCCTTTAATTGCCGTGGTATCGGTTGAGCACTGCCAAGCCGTGCGTGCGCTACATTCTTCAGGGAAGAAACTCATTGATATTGCAGACATCGTTATTGACAACTGCACCCCTGCCGGGGACGCTATGGTCTGGATTGAAGGACTTGAGGATCCAGTCGGCCCAGGCTCGACGATCGGTGGTGCCGCCGTGGTCAACGCCCTTAAGTGCGCCATTGCCGAGCGCCTAACCCAACTGGGTAAGCCCCCCTTGGTGTTAACGAGCAATTATTTCTTAGGGGAGGAACGCTCGCGCCAAAGGTTCGAAGATTGTTATGACGACTACCGCGCACGCGTACAGCGCGTTTACGGGCGTTGTGGAGGTGATAAATGAGGGAAAACTGGCTCGAAGGAAAAATTGCCGTTATCACTGGGGCTGCCAGCGGCATTGGTCGTGCCACCTCCATGGTTTTTGCCAAGCACGGCGCTCAGGTGATTGGTCTTGACATCAATCCTGAAGCCGAGATACAGTGGTTACGCGATCTACAATCTGCCGGTAGTCAGGGTATGTATATCCCCACCGATATGACCTCATCCCCTTCTCTTGAACGCGCCCTTCAGATGATCCGAGATCATTACGACCACCTTGATATTTGGATCAACGTGGCTGGCGGCAGTGGACGCAAACATGGCGATGGACCTGTTGCCGAATGTACCGATGAAGGCTGGGATTTTACCCTGGATCTCAACCTCCGCAGCACGTTTCTAGGTTCGCGCGCCGCTATCCGCTGGATGCTGCCGCGCAAACAGGGGGTCTTAATCAATATTGCCTCTGTTTTGGGTTTGGTAGGTGGTGATGAGGACTTTGCAACCCACGCCTATGCGGCCAGCAAAGGGGGCGTCATCGCCCTAACGCGTGCCATTGCGGCGTATTATGCACCGTATCATATTCGCGCCAATGTGATTTGCCCCGGTTTGATTGCAACCCCGATGAGCCGGCGCGCTCAAGAGGATCCTAAAATTCGCGCACGCCTGGCCACTCTCCAACCCTTGACGGGGGACTTTGGGCGCCCTGAAGATGTGGCATACGCCGCGCTCTTCCTCGCTTCGGATAATGCCGCGTTTATTACCGGCACTGTTCTGACCGTTGATGGTGGCTGGACCGTTGTGTAAAGGAAAGGATTGCAGTGGATACTGTAAGACATTTGCCCTATAAAGACATTGAAACCGAGGTGCTCGTCGTTGGCGGAGGCTCAGCCGGTGTGATTGCGTCCATCGCCGCGGCCCGTGAGGGCGTAGACACCTGGCTTGTTGAACGTTACGGCTTTTTAGGTGGCACCAGTACCCAGGTTTTGGACACGTTTTATGGGTTTTACACCCCTGGAAGCCATCCCCGTAAAGTCGTGGGCGGAATACCCGACGAGATTGTCGCGGCCCTCGAAAGACACAACGCCATGCTTATTCGCCCGAATACCTATGGTGCCGGCAATGGCATTACTTATAACCCGGACATCTTGAAAATCGTTTGGGAAAGTGTGGCAACTCAAGCCGGGGTACGGATTCTCTTCCATGCGTTGGCGGTGGACGTTGAAACGCATCACGGACGCGTTGCCTCTGTGATCCTCGCCTCGAAGAGCGGCTACCTACGCATCCATCCCAAAGTAGTTATAGACGCCTCTGGTGATGCGGATATCGCCGCGCTGTCCGGGGTGCCCTTCGAAAGTGCCGCCAATGGCCCCGTCCAAGCGTTGACGACCACGTTTCGTTTGCTCAATGTAGATACTCAGCGTGCCTTGCAAATTGGCAAGAAAGAACTCCATGAACGCATGGCTCAAGCCATCGCTGAAGGCAGGTACGACTTACCTCGCAAGGAAGGCAGTATCCATATCACCCCCCTACCGGGCACCATGGCCACAAATATGACTCGTGTGGTGAATATTGATCCCACCGACATTGAACAACTGAGTTGGGCAGAAACTGAAGGTCGCCGTCAGGCACTGGAATATTTCCGTTTTCTGAAGGAATGCGTCCCTGGTTACGAGCATGCTCATCTGGCTGGCTTGAGCGTGCAAATCGGTGTGCGTGAGAGCAGGCGGATTTATGGTCATTATCGCCTTAAGCGCGAGGATGTCCTTGCCGCGCGCAAATTTGATGATGCCATTGCCCAGTGTGGCGCACCCATCGAGGAACATCACTCAGGGGCTGACACTCGCTGGGAGTATCTTCCCGAAGGTGAAACCTATCATATTCCATATCGCTGTTTGCTTCCCCTCCATTGCGATGGCTTATTGGTCGCCGGTCGCTGTCTCTCTGCGGATCACGATGCCCACGCTTCGGTGCGCAGTATGGGGCAGTGTATGGCCATGGGACAAGCCGCCGGCATAGCCGCCGCCTGGGCCATCCATCACCATAGCACCCCGAGTGAGGTTTCCATACCCTTACTTCAAAATCGCCTACGCCAAATTGGTGCCATCCTAGACTAACCAGGATATTTGATCATGCATCATCGTGAACGTGTCCTAACCGCTTTACACCACATTGAACCCGACCGCGTTCCCACCGCCCTATGGGGTAGTGCCTACGGGATTACCGACGGGTTATATATTAAACTGGTCAATTATCTCAATCTTGGCCATCCTCTCCCGCCTTTCCGTCGCAAACTTGGGCATACTGTAAATTACTATGATGATCGCATCCTCGAAGCCCTAGATACTGATGTCCGTCATGTGTGGTGTGGTTTTACCGATCTTGGAGGGCCGCAACAGGGTGGAGGTGCGGATGCATGGGGGGTTACATATACCCAAAGCGGACCCTATCTTACCGCCACAACCCACCCCTTAGCCAATGCCACCTTGGAAACCTTGGAGGATTACCCTTGGCCTCAGGTGGACCGCTTTCTCCGCCTTGAAGAACTCATCGAGCGCGCACGTTACTTACGCGAACACACGGATTACGCCGTTGTAGGGCGCGCTCCCGATTCTTATGGACTTTTCGAACGCTGTTGTACTCTGCGCGGCACCGAGCAGTTTCTGGTTGATCTGGTCGAAGATCCTACCTTTGCGGAGACATTGATCTTTCACGTAGCCCAAGTTTTAGAACAACTTCTCATCCGCTATCTTGAGGCGGCCGGAAAATGGCTGGATATCCTAGAACTACCTGGAGATGACTATGCGGGAGAAACGCCCATCATCTCCCCACGCATGTTTGATCGTTATTTTGCCCCTGCCTGGAAGCGTCTAATTGCTACCATCCATGACCTATCCCCACATGTCAAAATTCTATTTCATTCTGATGGCAACATGTCCCCCTTCTTGGGACGGCTGGCAGACCTGGGTATAGATATCTTTCATAGCGTCGAGCCCCTACCGGGTGTAGATTGGGCCGCCCTCAAGACGCAGTATGGGGATAAGCTATCTTTTTGGGGCGGTATTGATATCAAACGAGCCTTACAAGGCTCACCCGACCTTGTGATTGAGGAAGTCAAGACGCGATTATCCGTTCTAGGCAAAGGTGGGGGATATATCCTGGCTCCCAGCAATCATCTCCAGCCCGACATTCCACCTCAAAACGTGGTGACCCTTTTCAAAGCCGCCCAGGAATTTGGACGCTACCCACTCCCATGAGAAAGGCAGGTAAATTCTATGGCTTATATTCGTACGGTGCGTGGCGATATAGATCCCCGTGAATTGGGCATCACGTATATGCACGAACATCTCTATTTTCTCCCTCCGCAGCCTTTTGCCTCTCAAGATCCCGACTTACGCCTGGATGATCCCGGGGCCGCAATACGTGAAGTCACCTGGTTTAAAAAAGCCGGTGGCAATGCCATTGTTGAAATGACCACTCCCGAACTGGGACGAAACGCACTGGTACTACGCCGCATCTCCGAGACAACCGGGGTGCACATCATTGCAACCACCGGGTACAACAAGGCTAAGTTCAGCGCTCCGTGGGTGACTAATCACTCACCTGAATCTCTGGCCGAAGACATGATTCGTGACTTGCTACGGGGCATGGACAATACCGACGTGCGCGCCGGCGTGATTAAAGCATCCAGCAGCCTGAACGAGATAACTTCAACCGAAAGTCTTGTTTTCACCGCCGCTGCCTTAGCCCATCGCGCTACTGGGGCTCCCATTTCCACCCACACCGAGGCCGGCACCCTGGCATTAGAACAGATTGAACGCCTTACGGCACAAGGCGTTCCCCCTCACCGCATCCTTATCGGTCACCTGGATCGCAAACTTGAACCAGACTATTTACTCGCAATTGCGCGCACCGGGGTTTATTTGGGTTTCGATCAAATCGGTAAGGAAAAATATGCGTCTGACAATCTACGCATTGAAATGATCAAAATGCTGATCGCCAAAGGTCATGTTGATCAGATTATGCTCTCCGGTGACTTGGCGCGCAAGAGTTACTGGCCTAGTTTTGGTTTTGGGAATGGACCTGGGCTTACTTATATCTTATGGCGGTTTGTGTCTCGCATGATCGAGGAAGGGATTGACCGCGCTATTGTTCATCGTCTTCTAGTCGAAAACCCGGCCCGTTTCCTGGCCTGGGTGGAAAAATAGCCCAAACAACCATGGACCGTCTTGCAGCCTATAACGCAATTCAGGAAACCCGCTTGGTGCCGCTCTTTTATATACCTCGGGTCTCCGCGGCTATTGAAATCACAGCGGCCTGTTTGCGAGGTGGCGCTAAGGTAATAGAATTCACTCATCGCGGCCACCAAGCGTTGGCCGTTTTCACCGCTTTGCGCAAGCAATTCACTTCCACCCAGGCAACAATCGGTATAGGCACAATTCTTGACGCCGCTACCGCTGCCCACTATATAGCGCTGGGTGCAGATTTTGTGGTCAGCCCCATCTTTGATCCAACCATGGCTTCCCTTTGCCATCGTCATGGCATCGCCTATATTCCGGGTGCGGCTTCACCTACCGAAATTGTGAATGCGCTCTCGCACGGGGTAGAGATGATCAAATTGTTTCCGGCCAGCGCCCTTGGCGGCCCTCCGTATCTCCGCACCCTGCTCAGTCCTATGCCATGGCTAAAACTGCTTCCCACCGGGGGAATCCCGCTAGACAAGAACGTGATCCATGCTTGGCTGGAAGCCGGTGCCGTTGCCTTTGGCATGGGGAGCGAACTTATCCGCCGTGACTGGATCATAGACGAGAAGTTTGATCTGGTTGAGGAAGCGGTGAGGAACGTTCTGGGGTGGATTCACGAGTCTGAAGCCTGATCGAGAGCACGTTGGGCGCGCTGGGGCTCAGGGAATTTTAGGGCTTCTACAAAACGCTCTTGAAATTCCTGATCTTGGGGCAAAGAGAGATAATCCATCCGCTCCACAAGAGTTGCCGCACGCTGACGCAAGGAACGATTAAGCAATGCCATACACGCGCCTGCCCCGGCGACATTTCCCACGGCTTGAATCCGGTGAGGATCAATCGGCGGGAGCATCCCCAGCGCCAGCGCATGGTATGGACTGATCACCGTTCCAAAAATCCCCCCCAGTAATACAACCGTAAGGTCGCCCTCTTCCAATCCGATTTGTTTCATTAAGAGCGTTATACCCACACTTAAAGCCCCTTTCGCGAGTTGTACCGCCCGAACATCTTTTTGGGTAAAAAGCAAGGGTAAACCATTCGAGGTTTGAGTAACAGGCACAATCTCGAGTGCCCGTTCACCGGAATCCGTCTTCGTCACACAAGGGACATCACCATTGACAATTCGACCATCTGGGCTGATTAAGCCTGCTGCAAGCGCCTCGGCAACAATCTCAATCACGGCTGAACCACAAAAGCCCTTCGCTTTAATCGCTTCATCCCCTTTTGAGTGGTTTTCCTGACCTATCCAAGCGACCTCAAAATTCCCCCGACTTGCATTATAATGCACATGCTCAACCGCCCCAATGTCAGCCCTCATCCCATAAGTGATCTGTGCCCCTTCAAACACTGGTCCTAAGGGCACAGACGTACAGATCAGGCGTTTCCCATGCTTCAGGATAATTTCACCATTTGTGCCCATATCAACGAGCAAGGCATTCCCTTCAATGGCCTCCAAGCCACTCCCCAACACGGCCGCTACCGCATCCGCGCCAACATAACCCGCCTTTAATGGAAGCACATGTAAACGCGCTGTTGGTGCCAGTTTCAACCCAATCTCACGCGCCGGCAAATCTAATGCCGTTTGCACCACAGGGGCAAAGGGTATCTTCCCCATCCCTGATGGGTCTAAACCCAACGCAAGATGGTGCATGACGCTGTTGCCGACCAGAACGGCTTCAACGATATCCTCAGGGTGGATTTGTGCCTGATGGGCCAACCGACCCATCAATGAGTTAAGTGCATCAACCAAAATCTTCTGTAAATGCTTTCGCCGTTCCGCGTTTGTTTGTGCATAGGCAATCCGTGAGATGATATCCGCGCCGTAAGCAATCTGAGGATTAAGAACAGAGGCCGAGGCCAGAATACGCCCCTGGATCAAATCACATAGATAGACCGCCAACGTTGTTGTTCCCACATCTATCGCAACGCCATAACTACGATCACTAAAGCCCGGTTGGACATGGATTACCTCTTGCTCATCCCGCAGGGTAAAGGTAGCCTTGGTCCATTCCGAACCATTCCTAAGTAGTAATCTCTCTTTTACGTCTTGCGACCAGGCTAAGGGCCGACTTCCGGACACTTCTTCAACCAAACGGAAAATCTGTTCAAGCCATTCTTGAGCACTGCACAATCCTTTATCAGGAAGGACCACCTGACACACCCGTATAACCGGCTCTATCTGAAATTCACGCGTAAATAGCGTTTTCTCCCTCACCCAGCGGCGCTGCCTGCTCTCAACCGAGATACGAATAACAGCCCTTCCTCGAACCTCAACCTGGCAGGCTAAACGCCAGTACTCGGTATCGCCATGTTGTTCTAAGAACGCTTTCTCTCCTGATGTGACGGTAGATAACGCGTCTGGACCCGCTGCTTCTACCACAACGGCGCATTTTCCACACCAACCTTTTCCTGCACAAGGGGCAAATAGGTCAATCCCCGCTCTTCGCAGTCCTTCAAGCAGATTCTCCCCCCACTGAAGAGAAACCGTTTTACCTTCTGGATAAACCGTGACTTCCGGCATACTGCTCGAATGTCCTTAGCGCTTTTCCAATCAATTATAGTTTCTCTCCGGTTCGAATAGTTATAATTGGATTAGTCACACACTTCGAGAGGAAACTATGTCTGACGCAATCATTGCTACAATCTTTCAAGCCGTCGTAGATGGTAATACACGGGGCGCCCTTGAAGGAATCGAGCGCGCCTTGGAACAAGGGCTGACCGCCGAAGTGATATTAAATCAGGGTCTCATCGCCGCCATGCGTGAGGTCGGACGCCTATTCGAAGCAGGTGAATATTTCGTTCCAGAGATGTTGGTCGCCGCCCGGGCCATGCAAGCCGGCCTCAATCGCCTGCGCCCCCTTTTAGTCGCCCAAGGGATTCAGCCACTGGGTAAAGTCGTGCTGGGAACGGTAAAAGGCGATTTGCACGATATTGGCAAGAATCTGGTCGGTATGATGCTGGAAGGCGCCGGCTTTGAGGTGATTGATTTAGGTACCGATGTCTCGCCAGAAAAATTTCTAACCGCCGTTGAAGAACACCAACCCCATTTACTCGGTATGTCGGCACTTCTAACCACCACCATGTCCAACATGAAACTCACCCTCGAAGCCCTCGAGCGCGCGCAGGTGCGGGAGAGGATACGCGTCATGGTTGGGGGTGCCCCGGTGACCGAGACATTTGCGCGTCAAATCGGTGCCGATGGTTACGCTCCAGATGCCAGTCGCGCCGTCGCTTTGGCGAAACACCTGCTCCAACTTTCTTGAGTTGATCCAAGAGAGCACCACCCGTGTCACGAACCCTTTTGCTTGTGGATGATGATGCCCTGCTCCGCCGCTCCCTGGGTTTTAACCTGGAACGTGCCGGCTATAAGGTGCACGCAGTCGCCACAGCAGAAGACGCCTTAGCTTGGCTTCGGATCAATCAACCCGATTTGGTCCTGTTGGACATCACCTTACCCGAAATGGATGGACTGGAAGCACTGCGCATAGTGCGTCGGGAATGGCCATCCTTACCGATTATCCTTCTTACCGCCCGCCGCCGTGAACTCGATGAAATTTTAGGGTTAGAACTGGGCGCCGACGATTATGTGACCAAGCCCTTTGATGTGGATGTGCTCATTGCGCACATCAAAGCCGTGCTACGCCGCGCCGAGAGTCCGCCTCAGTCCATTTCTCTATCGTCTATTACGATTGGGGATCTCACACTCGATCCCCAGACCCGGCAAGCCACATTGCAAGGTACCCCCCTTGCACTATCTCCGCGTGAATTCGATGTGCTTTATGTGCTGGCCAGCCACTCCCCTAACGTCGTATCCACTGAGGATCTGTTGGCTCAAGTGTGGGGCTCTGAATTTGAGGGACAACCCCAGGTGGTCTACGTCCATATTCGTTGGCTACGCGAAAAAATCGAGGCCGATCCCAATAATCCCAAGCGCATTTTAACCGTGCGTGGTATCGGCTACCGGTATGTTCCTTTGGAAAACGGAAAATGAATCGTCTGCGTTATCGCCTGTTACTTTTAGGTATCGCCCCTCTGTTCGTCATACTTCTGGTAGTGATATTTGCCAGTTCATCGCTATTACGTTCTCAGGTCATTCTAAGTAATCTTCTCAATGACTATTCCCGTCAAGCGCTTCTCGCCTCTGAACTGCTTGCGAATCGCCCAGATGTCTGGCAAAACCGTCGCCTCGCTCAGGATATCCTGATTCGCATGGCAGAGATTATTCCCACTCGCTTAATCCTTTTCGACCCCCAAGGCGAACTCATTGCATCATCGGATTCGGGTGACGCCCTGTTGATTGGTACCCGCTTTGAGTTCCCAAACACGAATGATGCATTTTCACAAGGCAATATCGTCTTAGCCCAAGTTGGAAATGATGAGGGATTGCTTGCTCCTATTCGGGATTCGTTGAATAATTTACAAGGATATATCTTTCTCAGCACACCCTTCGCCGAATTTACGCGCCGCACAACAACTTTGGTATGGATTCTCCTGCTCACCGGCGGCGCAGGACTCCTGTTAGGCGTTCTCCTCGCTTTGGGACTCACTCAGGACATCGAACGTCCCCTTAAGCACCTAAGCCAGACGGCTTACACCTTAGCCTTAGGTATTGCTCCTCCTCAACCCATCCCTGAGGATGGTCCCCAAGAACTTAAACTATTAGCCCGCACGTTCAATGCTTTCCTTGAGCGTCTGCAAACACTTGAAACCAGTCGGAAGCGCCTCTTGGCCAACCTGGTTCATGAACTTGGCACACCTTTGGGGGCACTTATCTCCGCGGTTCAAGCCCTCCTTTCAGGAGCCGCCGAGGAAACCGCACTGCGAGACGAACTGCTCCAAGGAATGGATCAGGAATTAAGACGGCTTAAGCGGTTAACCGATGAACTAACCCATCTCCATAATCAGGCATTCGGTGCCTTCGAACTTCATTATCAAACCATCCATCCAACGGAATGGTTATCTGCGTTCCTTGCTCCTTGGGCTCAGGCCGCACGAGAGAAACACCAGCAGTGGCAGGTGGAACTTTCAGATAATCTGCCGTCCCTTAATGCCGATGCAGACCGCTTGGCTCAAGCCCTGGGTAACATCATCCACAATGCGATTCGCTACACACCAAGTGGTGGCAAGATAACCATCCAGGCTTTTGCCGATGAAGTCCATTTCCATTTTATCGTTTGTGATAATGGCCCTGGTATCTCCCCGGATGAGCAATCTCTAATTTTTGAGCCGTTTCAACGTGGTAGCACCGCCCAACGCTTCCCCCAGGGCATGGGACTTGGCTTAACCATTGCCCGGGACCTCATTCATGCTCATGGGGGGCATATCGAAATTGAAAGCATTCCCGGTCGAGGAAGTTGCTTCAAAGTTCGCCTTCCCCTGCACAAATCCGACCCCAATGCCGAAAGCCAAGACAGGTGATCTTTTCACCTTCATATTTTCTTCATATCCTGTTGACGAAATCTTCACAGGGTGTATTTAAACTTCGAAACGCATTAACTGCTCAATACCGTTATGATTCGACTTATGGAGGCTGGAATGAACAAAACATCGCCCTGGTTGATTGTCTTATATGTGATCGGAGGACTGCTGCTTTTGGCGCTTCTAGCCGGCCTGATCGTCTTTTTCACCACTCGCTGGGAATTCGGCGTATACCGCATGCCCATGCATCTCTGGGGTATGCATCGCTGGTTTTATCCTCCCACAGTTGGTTGGCTATGGCCGTTACTGATGCTCTTCACCCCACTCTTGATCCTGGTCCTTTCGGTCCTGGGGATTGTCTGGTTGGTGCGGAGCGTTTCATCCAATCCACCCTCAACGCCTCAGCCGCCAAACGCTTTGCTTTGCCCACAATGCAAACGCCCCATCCAATCCGATTGGCTAGTTTGCCCCTATTGTGGAACCAGACTAAAAGAAACCTCTCCGACCCACTAGAAAGACTTTCCTCAACCGGCAGAAATCAAGCTGCCGGTTGATTTCTCACTGAAGAAGGGAAATGCCGAATTGGTTTCCGGCGAGGTGTAGTTCTTTCCCCAGAAGACTGGGCGGTGCACGTCAGCCGGGTTTCTACATTCAGCGGCGGTAACCCCCAGGCCATCCGTGCGCGATTGCATCGCTCGAGCATTTCCGAAGAGATTTCAATCCGGCCATTCCTCAACTGGACACCAAACTCACGGCAGGGTGAAGGCCGCCGCTCATAAATACGGCAACGCACCGAATGTCCCACTTCGCCCTCGAGGGCAATACACCGTGGGGGGTTACGGTCTGTGCCGCGCATAAGATGATAAAACGGGGGAAGGGGAGCCGTAAGTTCGGCTGGGACATATCCGCCGGGCGCTTCATCGGTCTCTGCCCAATAAAACGAAACCCGAAAGTAAGCACAGCAGGCGCCACATGTCCGGCAAGGATTCTCATCCTTTACCTTCATAGCAACTGCTCCCAACCTGACCGGTAAAAAAACGGCAACCCGTTGCTATAAATTACTACTGCATTCCACGATAATTGCCAAGGCTTTTTATATCCGATCCCGTTCCCGGTGCTTTAAAACCAGGGCTACCGCCGCGGCGCGATTGCGTACTCCTAACTTAGCAAAGATAGACTTCAAATGACGCTTGACCGTGTTAAGAGAAATGACCAGTTCCTGCGCAATTTGGGGATTTGAGTATCCCTCGACCAACAGATTTAACACCTGCCATTCGCGATCTGAAAGCAGACCCAAGGGTGTTTCGTTCCTGCATCGAGACCGAATCTCCTCGATTATTTCCAGAAAAGTTCTCCGTTCAAAGGCCTGCTTTTCAATAAATGCATGGATCTTCCCACTTTGATACAACGCCTCAATCAACCGCGGAGACGAAAGACCACTGACTACAATGGCGGGAATTCCTCGTGCGTAGATATGATCCAGCAATCGCACCCCGCTTAATTCCTCATCCGTCCCTGATGGAAGAGTTTCTCGCACTGTGGACACTGGTTCAATAAGAGAGAGATCCACTACGGCCAAATCAAAATGAGTGCGACGTAAGCGGTTTAAGGCCTCCCCCAATCCGGCACAGGGCTGAACCCGAAAACCCACCTCGCCCAACAACGCACTGAGAAGGCTGCGCCACCCTGCATCATCATCCACCACCAGGGCGCTCGGTTGCTTCTCATTTTTCTCCTTACCGCCTCCACCCGGAGATACCTCAGGCCAATCCTTTGTTTTCACAACCATTCCCGGAGCGCTCGCCAAAATCTCCCGAACCAGATTACGAAAATGCGTTCGGTTGAAGGCTTCTTTGCGCAGGCATGTCAATGCACCATACTCCCGTAAGGCCATCACAGCAATTTCTACCGTCGCATATCCAGTAAGCAGAATTGCCGGACAGAGTGGATCTTGCTGACGGATCGCCTGTAAAACCAATAACCCCTGCTGATCGGGTTGTGATATCTCACTTAGTGAGAGATCTACAACGGCCAAGCGATAGGAATGGGAACGCAACAATTCCTTCGCTGTAGCCACGCTCTCGGTAAAATCTACATCCAACCCCTCCTCGGCCAGCATCTCCCCAACGGCAGACCGCCATCCCCAATCATCTTCAACCACCAACGCCCGCCCCAAACGGTTACGCTTCACTACCACCCTCCTTGTCTTCTGAAGCCACCGGAAGTCGCAAGTAGAAACTGGTACCTTGCAAGGGGTGGCTTCTCACCTTTACCGAGCCCCCCAGACGCGTTATCAGGGTCTTGACCCACCAGAGCCCGAAACCAATGTGGCTGGGCTTATGGTTAGAAAAGTGGAGTTCGAAGATTCGATCCTGAATTTCGGAGGGAATGCCGGGACCGTTATCGCTAACCCTAACCTCGACCCATTGACCTTCGGTGTGCCCCGCGATTTCTATTTTTCCCTTTCCCCCCAGCACCTCACACGCATTTTCGATAAGATTCTGAAACACTAAACGCAGATTGGGTTCACTGGCAACCACCCAGGGCAACTTCTCCAGGTTAACCAGAGACACTTCAATTTCTGAAGGCATGGTTATCGAACGCAATGCACCTTGCACGCAAGCCAGGATTGAAACAGGTCCGGGTTGCATAGGATGTAAAAGAATCAGACTCTCACGTAAAGCATTTAAGGCGTTGCGAGTAGTTTCTTTGATTTCTTCCAAGTTACGTGCAAGATAAGCGTCTTTTTCTAGAATCGCGCGGCTTTTTTCCTGTATGCTTTCAATCTTGACCGGGATGATTCCTATTTTGTTATTCATCTGATGAAGTAGATTGGCAGCAACATCGCCTAGAGCCGCGAACGTTTCGCTGAGCATCTGACGTTCATGGGCCACTCGAATCGCCTCCTGACGCTCAGCACTTTCCACTGCCAACACGGCATACCGTGCCAAGATGGTGAGTACTTTTTTATCCCAGTCCGACTCGATGAAATGCCCTGGATCCTGTTGCGTGCTATACACCGCAAAAGCCCCTATCGCTTTGGCGCTTTGATGGTGCTCGATCAAAGGCACTATCAGCGCCCGTTGCCAACCCTGCTGGCGGGCTAATTCCGGACGAAAGAACCACGCCTCTTCCGGCAAATTGGTGGATATAATTACCTCGCGATGCAGAACCGCTCGCCCAATCAGGGAACTGTTGAGCGGCAAGAGGTCAACATGCTGATGACCTTCTAGTGACGCCGCCAAGCGCAAACTTTCACCCTCTAAGAGCCAAATAGCCGCTGTGGCCGCATTTAAAAGGTGACAGGCGACCAAAACTAAATGATGCAAAACCTTAGGACAAGGTTCGGTTAGCAACTTCTCGGTCAAATCCTGCAAGGCATCCAATAGTTTGACTTCTTGAATGGCAATAACCGCTTGGTTTGCCAAAGCCTGCACCAGACGGCTATCCTCGTCGGTGAACGTGCCCGGATTGGGACTCTCCAGGTTTAGCACCCCTTCAACCCTTCCACTGGCACCGATCAGTGGCACGGCCAACTCGGCGCGGATCTCAAGACCCGGGTCTAACGGAGAGTACATTCTAGCCCAGGGGTCTTCAGTAACATCGGGTATACACAAGGGTTGACGATGTAAAGCCACCCACCCAGTAACGCTTCCGGCATCTATCGGTAATTTCTCGGCTTCTTGACTGTGGATAGATTTACCTATTACGACGCTGGGTAATAAGTACTTTCCACTCGCATCTACCAAGCGGAAACTGCCATATTCGGCGTTGGTGACTTCGAGTGCCATTTTAAGGATAGTTTCTAAGGTATCTTCCAACCGTGGACGGGAAGAGATAAGCAACCCCGCGCGCCGCAATCGTATCAATTCTTCATCTCGTCGCCATATCGCCTCGCGCGCCCGCTCAGCCTGCCGGGCATGGTAAACCGCCATCGCCGCCTGATTGGCAAAATTCTCCAAGGCAAACAACTCAATCGGCGTGAACGAACGCGGCTCATAAAGATAAACATAGAGAACGCCCACAACTCGACGAGCCACAATAAGCGGAAACGCCGCCCCCGTGGTTGCCCCCTCACGCTGGCGATGCAAAGGCAGTTCTAAATCGGGCTCTTCTTCCAGCAAAACCCGACGCTGCCGGTTAACCGCCCGCCAACCCAAGCCCTGGGGTCGCGGAAAAGCAGGCTCAAAACCGGGGCGCACAAGACGCTCGCCTGCCGCCGCCCGCGATTCAAGGACGAAAGTCTCGCGATTGGCATCATAAAGGTAAAGCACAGCGCAACTGCCCGGCACGATGCCGACAACGCTACTGACTACCAGGTTGAGCAAACCTTCTAAGGTAATGGAATCGCTCAGCCCAAGGTGATTAACCAACGTAGACGACTGGTTTAATACATTTAGAATTCGGGTGAGGTCATTTTCTGTACCTGACATGAGGTCACCGGACACCTGTTTGGACAAGAAAGGCAATGATTAGGGGATTATTATATGCAGGATTTCACGGGCGTAAAGGTCAATAAAGCGCGCCAGGGTGCCCTAATCCGGGCACCCCGCGCAAAGAACCAACACCCCAGGAGAAAAAGATGTCTGTTATCCCGCTAAACCCATCGCTAACATCGCTCGCGCTACACGCAGGAACCCGGCAATATTCGCGCCATGAACATAATTCCCCGGTACACCAAAGGCTTCGGCAGTGGTGTAGACTTGATCGTGGATATTCTGCATGATCTTGCGCAGTTTCTGATCCACGGTTTCAAAATCCCATTGTTCACGGCTGGCGTTTTGAGACATTTCTAACCCTGAGGTTGCAACGCCCCCCGCATTGGCCGCCTTGCCCGGCGCGTAAAGCACACCAGCCTCTAAGAAGATCTTCACCCCTTCAGGGGTGGTAGGCATATTAGCACCCTCAGCAACAACGCGGCATCCATTGCGTACTAAGTTGGCGGCATCTTCGCCCGAGATTTCGTTTTGGGTAGCACACGGAAAAGCCACATCACAGGGAATCTTCCAAATATTTCCCTTCGGGGTGTATTTCGCCTGCGGTCGGTACTGCGTGTAATCCTTGAGACGCCGACGTTCTACTTCTTTCAACTGCTTGAGCAGAGGCACATCAATACCTTGTTCATCAAAAACCACACCATCCGAGTCCGAACAAGCCACCACCTTTCCACCCAGTTGATGAACCTTCTCAATCGTGTAAATCGCTACATTGCCCGCACCTGAGACCACACAGGTCTTCCCTTCCAGGGACTCACCCCGCATTTTGAGCATTTCCTCAACAAAATAGACCAAGCCATAGCCAGTAGCCTCCGTGCGGACCAGAGAACCCCCCCAATCCACACCTTTCCCCGTTAATACACCGGCTTCATACCGATTGGTCAGGCGTTTATACTGCCCAAACAGGTAACCGATCTCGCGCGTTCCCACGCCTATATCACCCGCAGGAACATCCGTATGTTCCCCAATATGGCGATATAACTCGGTCATAAACGATTGACAGAACCGCATGACCTCACGATCAGACCTTCCCTTGGGATCAAAGTCACTACCCCCCTTAGCCCCTCCCATGCCTAAGCCGGTCAAGGCGTTCTTGAAAATTTGCTCAAAACCGAGAAACTTGATGATTCCTAGATACACCGAAGGATGAAAACGCAGCCCTCCCTTATATGGCCCCAAAGCACTGTTGAATTCAACCCGAAAACCACGATTAACATGCACCTGGCCGCGGTCATCCTCCCAGGTTACCCGAAAGATGATTTGGCGTTCAGGTTCACATAAACGCTCCAAAATACGATCGTGGCGTAAGTCGGGGTAACGCTCTAGGACCAGAACCAGCGAACTCAAAACCTCATGCACGGCCTGATGGAATTCAACCTCCCCCGGATTGCGTCGCACCACCTCTTTATAGACACTCTCGACAACTTCCTGAGCATCAGGATAGGCGCGAATGCCAATTGCGGTGATCGGTTGGGTGGAAGGGAGAATGCTCATGATCGCCTCCGGGTTGAGATATTGTGATGTTACGCACGATCATAGCGCTAACCCTTCCTAACGGCTATTACCCGAAAGGGTCATTTTTACCACCTTATCCTCCCTGATCAAAACCTTGCGGCTTCAGAACAGGAAATATTATTCTTCGGTTGACGTTGACTCTGCAGATTCAAACAGGGGAGGCAACTGGGCCAACGCTTCCCCCAGCCGCACCCCCGGCCAGGTAATCAGCGAGCCGTCTACATAATAGATCCGCCCCAACTGAGCGGCGGTCGTTTCGGCGAAAATCTCCGTCAAACGGTCGCAGTCTTCCGGCTGATAGGGATATGGCTCACTCGGAACGATGATGACCTCGGGATCAGCCCGCAAGACCTCTTCCAGGCTGACGCGAGGATAGCGAACGTCCCGAGCACCTGCCGGTTCTCCAAGAGTCTCACCCAATTCAGCCTCTAAGGGGTAGCGGCGCTCACGGTCTGCGAAGACATTATCACCCCCAACGAGGTGTAACAGATCACTGCTATAGGTATCATGATTAAAGGTCATCCACCACCGGCCATAACGTGGGTGTTCTTCTTCCCAAATAGGACAAAAATATCGTAACCTTCGGCGCTCGCTTGCCGCCAATTCTGCAATTTCAACGCTTCTTTCCAAAACGCGTAAGGTCTGAAATGCACGATCTCGTGCAAAAAGATGCACCAAGTCCCATAAATCGGTCAGGGCTTCACGCACCGTCTTGGGGAATGTAACCCAAACCCGGCCCCCGGCTTCTACTAGCGCTTCAATATCCTCCGGGGAGTTCTCTTCCTGATTGGCAATAATCAAGTCGGGCTGTAGAGCCAACACGTCACCCACACGAATGCTTTTGGGCCCTCCCACACGGGGATAAGCATTCACTAACCCTTCCGGATAGATGCAGTAATCCGTAATTCCAACCAGAGAATCTCCCAGTCCTAATCGCAGGATAGATTCGGTCATTGACGGTACCAGGGAGATCACTCGCTTAGGCGGCAGATCGAATGCAGGTAATCGGCGGAGATTGCTTAAATCCTTCTTTCTCATGGCGCACCTAACCGCTTTAGTGCCACCGCGCTCATCAAAGTAGCCCCATAAACCAAAGCCTGCTCATCAAAATCAAATTTGGGATGATGATGCCCATAATTAAGTCCCCGCTCTGGGTTGGCACTCCCGACCATGAAATAACAACCGGGTACCCGTTCCATCAATAAAGCCATATCTTCCGAGACCATCGTTCGGTACGACGTATCTACAATGACTTCAGGCAAAACTTCACGGGCGGTTTGGGCAACCAACATCGTAACCGTCTCGTCATTGACCACCGGCGGCGTAAGATCGGTAATTTTTACTTCGCCGTCGCATCCCATCGCATGCGCAAGGTGATCGGTGAGTTGGAAAATTCGGTTTAGCACCAATTCACGGGTGGACTTTGAAAAAGTGCGCAATGTCCCCCGGAGATGCACCGTTTCCGGGATCACATTATGTGCATCTCCACCATGCACCTGTGTGATGCTGAGCACCGCAACATCTAATGGGGGTACGTTGCGCGCGACGATGGTCTGTAGCGCCAAGATTAATTGCGCTGCCGCAACAATGGGATCGCGCGTGTGATGTGGCAACGCCCCATGCCCCCCTCTCCCCCGCAGGTTAATGTCAACCACATCCGATCCTGCCATAAATGGGCCAGGGGTAGCCGCTACCCACCCCACCGGTTTCTCATTCCAGAGGTGCAGCGCAAGAGAAAAGTCTGGGCGCGGGCTTTCAAGCACCCCATCCTCAAGCATGGCTTGGGCGCCCCCCAAGCCCTCTTCAGCGGGTTGAAAGACAAATTTCACCCGTCCATGAATTTCATCGCGATGCTGAGCCAATAATTTAGCCACGGTCAATCCAATCGCCACATGCCCATCATGACCACATGCATGCATAACCCCTGGCCGAGTTGAAGCATACTCGGCGCCCGTTTCTTCTTGGATCGGCAGAGCATCCATATCAAAGCGCAGTAGCAAGGTAGGACCCTCATGGGCACCTTCTAGCAGGCCAACCACGCCGGTCTTGCCAATACCCGTGCTAACTTCCAACCCCAATGTCCGCAGTTCCCGCGCTACAATCCCCGCAGTACGGTGTTCTTCAAACCCCAGTTCCGGATGACGATGAAGGTCTCGACGTAACTGTTGGATCTGTGGAAATAGGTTAGAGGCTTCCTCAAAGAGGGATTTCATCTTTCCTCCTCACCACACGACCCGATAAAAATATTCCTCATAGCGAGGCTGCCCGGGAGTACTCCCTGGTGCAAGGCGCGCCCGCATACGCCCCTCTAATTCATTAAAATCCTGTATCTGGCTGTGGTGAGCGCGCAAGGCTTCAATTTTTTGATCCCAATAAGGCGTTACATCTAGACGGACATTGGGCTGTCGGGTCAACGAAAACCATACTTCTCTGACCTCGTGCGGTTCCAACCCTTCCTCGGTTAAGAGTTCAGGGAAGAACATCGGATTCCCCGCCGCCGGGAATACTGCATCCATCACAATTTGTCCAGCCGCACGATGATCAGGGTGGTTAATGCGATTTGGCGCCGGGAAATAATTCAAGGGATCACAGGTTACAATAATATCCGGTCGCTCGCGGCGAATTACCCGCACCACGTCCCGTCGTGCCTCCAAAGTCGGCACTAAATAGCCATCCGGGTAATCAAGAAAGGACACTTGTTTCACCCCCAATACCGCTGCGGCAGCACGTTGCTCTTCTTCACGCATCTTTTTCAACGTCTGCGGAGGGATCACACGACCATTGACCCCTTTATCTCCACGGGTGAGAAGACAATATTTCACCTCATGGCCTCGTGCGCACCAGTAGGCTATAGACGCCCCGCAAAAGAATTCGGGGTCGTCCGGGTGCGCTAGAATTACGAGAATCTTTTGGGGCGAATCCCAATCAACGAAAAGTTCCAGGTCGTTGCTGTCCATAGGGCTCAGGTTTAGCGTTTGCCTTGGGTTCCCTTTGATTTATCCGTTGGAGGATTTGAAGGGGGTATACCCCCGTTTGCGGGTTTGATCTCTTCTTTTGAGAATTCACGCACCCCGATTTCGGGAATCTCCACTTTTACCTTCCCCATCAGGATGTTCAAATCCACGACTTTGCCCTCGCCCGCCGGGGTGAGCACACGCTTATTGCGCTTAGGTAAATCCCGA
Source organism: uncultured Thermanaerothrix sp. (assembly GCA_964427505.1). Taxonomy (GTDB): domain Bacteria; phylum Chloroflexota; class Anaerolineae; order Anaerolineales; family Anaerolineaceae; genus Thermanaerothrix. The sequence continues at coordinate 166,889 of CAYRUO010000003.1, read as the reverse complement.
CACGCTTCGCAGTATTGTTCGTATTCATAGATCAAGCAGCAGCGCAGGCGCCCACACATCCCGGTAATTTCAGCCGGCGTCAGCGAGATATCTTGCTCTTTTGCCATGCGGATGGAGATGGAATTAAATTCGGTCAGGAACTTGGAACAACAGCGTGTTTCCAAGCCACACGCCCCCATGCCCCCCATGTATTTAGCAACATCGCGCGGCCCCAACAACCGATACTCAATCTGCACCGTCGGGAAGAGCCTTTGTACCGCTTGGCGAAAGGCTTTGAGATCTTGTTTTTCCTCGGTATCACTGCTGTATAAGATTGCCAGATGGGTGCCATCTAAACTATACTCGGCACCGATGATTTTTAATCCGCTCAAACCCAACTCGGCCACTTTTTGAGCGCAGAGATAAACCGCCTGTTGCTCTTTTGCCTGCCACAATTGGCGTAAGAGCAAATCACGCGGCGTCGCCAAGCGCGTAATCGGTTTCCATCCGCCCTCTGGAGGCTGTCCAGGTGAGTCAACGATTTGCACAATCTCCCCAATTTGCCATCCGCGAGTTGTCTCAACCACGACCCGGTCACCCACCTGCACATTCTCAAGATGGGTGGCATCATAGTGGTAAACCTTGCCCACTTTGGAAAATCTAACCCCAACAATAAACAAATCCGTGCTTACCGCCATGATGCTAACCCGTAATCTCAATCTTGGGAACCGGTCGCTCTGCCTGCAACGCCGCTACGCTGATCTGGGCAGCCAAGCGACGGGCAATATCCATCAACGCCTTTGCCGGCGCCGCATCGGGTTTCGCCACGACCACGGGTGAACCATGATCCCCACCAATACGCACCACCGGATCCATAGGAATACTCCCCAAAAACGGGACCCCGGCCTTCTGCGCCAGTTTTTCCCCTCCCCCCTGACCAAAAACATCCATGCGGCTTCCATCCGGCAGTTCCAGATAACTCATATTTTCGATCACCCCCAACACCGGCACATTAAGTTCCCGGAACATCTCCAAACTTCGCGCCGCATCTTCCACCGAAACGGCTTGAGGTAGCGTCACGATCACTGCGCCGGTTAGTGGGATAGATTGCGCCAGACTCAGGGGTGCATCTCCCGTGCCTGGGGGCAGATCAATGATAAGGTAATCCAACTCACCCCAGGCCACGTCGGAAAGGAACTGCCGAATTGCGGAGTGAAGCATTGGTCCGCGCCAAATCAAAGGCTTGCCCTGAGGCACTAGAAATCCAATGGACATTACCTTTACACCGAACGCCTCAGCGGGTTTTAACTTTTCACCCTGGAAAGGGGGCAGGCGGTCCACGCCCAGCATGGTAGGTACATTAGGGCCATAAATATCTGCATCCAAGAGCCCTACCGCGGCTCCCTCCTTGGCTAAAGCCACCGCCAGATTGACCGCCACGGTAGTCTTTCCCACACCGCCCTTGCCTGACGCCACAGCCACAGCATTCTTCACCGGTAATTGCAGACTACCTCGGATACGCCCATCGGAGGCTACATTTGCCTGCAGGTTAACGTTCACCTCTTTTACCCCCGGCAATGCCATCAAAGCCGCCTTCACATCATCTTGAATCTGGTCGCGTAAAGGACATGCAGGTGTCGTAAGGACAATGTCCACACTCACTACCCCATCAGCCATTTCTAGGCGGCGAACCATGTTTAGCGAAACAATATCTCGGCCCAATTCAGGATCTTTGACCTGGCGTAGAGCCGTTAATAAAGCCTCTTGGGATAACGCATCAGCGCTCATGTTTACTCCTTTCGTGGCTTCAATTGTAATTCAAACCCGGCTTCTTTTCACGCTTTTATGTGCTCTGATAAAAACGCTTTCACTTCACGACGGCATTGCTCAAATAAATCAAGCAATTCTTGATCCTGCCCACGATATCGGCGTATGGTTGTGCGTGCACATTGTGTACATCCCCGCATACCACGAAAGGAATCGGCGCTACAGGTCATGCAGTTATTGAGCCGAGCCATAAGCAATGTAAAAGCAACCTGATCGGTCAAAGACGTCGTGGGTTGCTCAACCTGAGATACGAGATTCTGCCAGAGGGGACTGCGCAAATCGCGCAAGTGAGGAAGTACCCTGAGCGGAAACAACATTTCGGTGTCTTCGTTATACATCTTTCATCACCCCGCTGCGCTTTCGGTTTTTTTGGCGCCGCTTTTTTGAGCCCGTGCCGCTTCCTCAAGAGCGTAGTCGGTTGGCCGAATTGATGCGTAGTAGGAAACAGGCTTGGCAAGTCTCTCGATATCAAAAATGTGCTCGCGCAAGCGATCATAAGAAGCGATCTCGTAATCGTGATCCATCTTAATGGCGTCAAATGGACAGTATTCGGCGCAAAAGCCGCAATTCATACAAATATCCACATCAATATAGAACGCCGCGGGCGTAGGGATAGGTCGGCCGGTCTGGGGATCATTTTTGCGCACAATCCATATACACTGCGGTGGACAGACTTTGGCACAAATGCCGCACGAGGTACACCGCAGTTGTCGCTCGCCGTTTGCCCCTTCTTCATAGACCAGAAAGGGTAAATATCGAAAGGCTTCGGGCACCGGGAGTTTTTCTTCTGGGTACTGCACCGTGAAGATGCCTTGCACATCACTACTGCGGCGCGCCTCTATCCCTTCTGGCGTAAAATAGCGGCGCTTTCCATAACGGATATCTTCTATATAAGTGACCACCAAATGTCGGAAGGTCACCCATAGGCTTTTCAAAATGCCCCATCCTGTCATGTGCTTCGTCTCCCTTCTCGCTTACCGATCCACTTCGCCCAATACGATATCAATCGAGCCGAGGATAGCCACAACATCAGCCACCTTATTCCCCCGCGCCATATCTGCAAGGCTGGTTAGGTTGATGAAGGAAGGGGCGCGAACATGGTAGCGCCAAGGATTGGGCTTCCCGTTCGAAACCACATAGAAACCTAACTCTCCTTTAGGTCCTTCCACGCGTCCGTAGGCTTCGCCGGGGGGCACGCGAACCTGGTATTGGGGCTTGCCGGTCATAATAGGACCTTCGGGGATATCCCGCAGCACCTGCTGCAAAATGCGCAAACTCTGGCGCATCTCATCGAGGCGAATCAAATAACGATCATAAATATCGCCATGATAACGCACCGCAACATCAAATTCCAAGCGATCATAAATGCTATAGGGTTCAGCCCGACGCACGTCATAAGGCACCCCCGAGGCTCGCAACACCGGCCCCGAGGCCGAATTGGCAATTGCCTGCTCGGCAGTCAATATGCCCACCCCTTCACACCGCTCCCGCACGATTTCGTTTCTGGTTAAAAATTCATCCATCTCATCCACTTTTCGCGGTAGGCGGTCGTTGACTAGACGGCGCACCTTTTCCAAAATATCGTCCGAAACATCACGTGCCACGCCACCAAAGCGGAAATAATTGCACATCATGCGCGATCCCGATACCGCCTCAAAGATATCCAGGATCAACTCGCGTTCTTCAATGGCATAAAGCGCAGGGGTGAAATATGCACCCAAATCGTTAAGCAAGAATCCAATGGCAAAAATATGGTTGAGAAAACGGGTTAATTCCGCCATCATTACTCGGATATACTCTGCCCGTTCTGGAGGCTTGATACCCATTAGTTTTTCAACCGCCAATGCATAGCCAAAATTGTTGCTCATCGAGCAAAGATAATCCAAGCGATCCGTAAAAGGCATGTTTTGGAGAAAAGTATTACGCTCGCCGATTTTCTCGTGGTTACGGTGCAAGTAACCCATCACCGGCTTTAGATCTAAAATCGTCTCTTCGACCAGTGAAACAACCATCCGGAAGACACCGTGGGTTGAAGGGTGTTGCGGTCCCAGATTAACCACCAGAGTATCCGCATGGAGATCATCCTGATCCGTAGCACGTTTTAAGGCTCGATAAATCGCCTCATCATCAGCCGGCGTCCAGGATTCCGGGTCAAACCCAGGTGGATATTGCACGTTATCACCGAACGGGTTACGATCCTCGGCACGGAAGACAAAACCCTCCGGCCAGCGGCTCTTAAAAGGTTTGGCTTCCTCCTCAAAGTAGGGTTCACGCCAATCTTTACGTAGCGGAAAACCCGCAAATCCTTCCCACATGAGGATGCGTCGTAAATCAGGATGCCCCTCAAAGCGAATTCCCAAGAGATCCCAGGCTTCACGCTCCTGGAATTCTGCGCCGCGGTAAAGAGACACCAATGAAGGGACACGAGCATCCTCCCGGGGCATCTGGGCTTTCAGCACCAACGCCGGTCCCCCCAGGGTTTTATAGAGATGATAAACGACCTCCATCTTTCCCTCAGGCAAATAGTCCACACCGGTAACCGATGAGAGGTAATCGTAGCCATATTCATCACGTAATAACCGCACCACCTCAAGCAAATGCTCACGCTCAACAATATATCCTTGATAACCGGGGCGCGTATCTGGCCGAACCTTATCGGGAAAGAGGAGGGTCAAATCCGGGATTTGGGCAATTTTTAGCGCGCTTTCACTCATGAGCCGCCTCCTCTTGATTTTCTTGGAGCATCTGTTGATGGGTGACCTCACGGATCAAAGCATACTTGCGAGGGTCCATCAGATCAGGTCCTAACACCGGCACCGGTATCGGCTCAGAGGGACCTTTTTGATACCAGGGAAGATCACGCAGACTTTGGCGTTCGATCTTCTTCTGCAATGCGATTAGTCCATTCAAGAGAGCCTGAGGGGTAGGAGGACAACCCGGGATATAGACATCCACCGGTATAAACTTGTCAATTCCTGAAACAACGTTATACCCCTCTTTAAAGGGACCTCCACCCGAAGCACATGCCCCCATGGCGATCACATAGCGTGGTTCGGCCATCTGGTTATAAAGCCGCACAATTTGGGGCACCATTTTCTTGGTCACCGTGCCGGAAACGATTAACACATCGCTCTGACGCGGGCTCGGTCGCATCACCTCCATACCGAAGCGCGCCAAGTCATAGCGGCTGGCCGCGGTGGCGATCATTTCAATTGCGCAACAGGCTAGGCCGAACATCATCGGCCAAAGGGAGTTAGCCCGTCCCCAGTTATAGATTCGTTCCAGCGTTGTGATCGTTACCTGATGACGCAACTCGGGGGGTATTTCATAACCTGGTGAAGTGATCCCTTTATCATCGTTCATCTTAGTGCCTCAAACGCTCCTCGTTTCCGAATCCCAAAGATTATTCTTATGTCTCCCTAATTGTACCGAGGATCACTTTTCTGTCAACCATTATTTTGGTAAAATATTTTTTACATAATTCACCACCAGCCAGTCAAGCTCCGGATCGCCAAGTTATGGAAGATACCCGTTCCGCTATCCTTTCTTTTATCCAACAACATCCTCTTTGCACAGCCAAGGACATCGGTAATGCCCTTAATCTCACTTCCGCAGATATACGCTATCATCTTAACTTACTGGTCAAAGAAGGGAGAATTCAACGGATCAATGCTCCCGGCCAGGTATCAAAGCGTGGTCGTCCCGCAACTGCCTTCAAGATTAACATCCTTCCCTCTCCCCACACACTTTCATGGCTATGCGAATTACTAATTAAAGCCATAACTGAAAAATCGAGGGATTGTTCTGAAAACCCATTAACGAGTCTCTTAAGCCCTTATTTTTCTGCTCTCGCTCCCACCACCTTAAACCCAACGCTTCGCCTTAATCAAGCCGTAGAAGTCCTGAAAGGCCTTGGATATCAGGCTCACTGGGAAGCCCGCTTTTCCGGTCCTGTCTTGATCCTCTTCAATTGTCCCTATTGGCCACTCCCTTTGAAAACGCCCCAGATCTGCGCATTGGATAGCCTTTTGCTTGAAAAGTTGAGCGGCTTTCAACTTGAGCAGATACAACGTGCCGACCTCGACAGCGGTCAACCTACGACATGCCGATTTAAAACAATTAGCCCCGGCTCAAAAACCGGGGCCAACATATAACCGCCAATTGGTCACCGCTCCAATGCACCTGCGTTAATCCAATCTCGAATCACCGAGAGTTCTACATCGGTGAACTTACCCGGGTGATTCCCTCCCCCAACCACCCGAATCAAGCGGCTGTCTTCCGCATTTCCCGGTATGATAACCGGCCCGTTCACCCCCCCTTTCATCACCGACGAATAGTCCGAAACCGAGAATCCTCCCGCTTGTCCATGGCAAGCGCCACATTGCCGCGCAAAGAGATCCCCGATTCCGCCTTCCCAGGATAATTCACCTACCGCAGGTTGCACGGCTTGAGGCGTCGGTGTTACAGTTGGTGTGGGCACGGGTGTTGAAGTTGCCCGCACAAACACCGGCACGTTACGTTCTGCCGGGGGTAAGGTTGTGATTGCCGTCTGCTCAAAGGTCACAAAACGAAACACCCCATAAAGAAGAACCAGCGAAAGGACGCTTGCCACGGGAATAAAGACCCGCAAACGGCGTTTCCGCTCCTCCGGACTGACCTCCGGCCCCACCTGACCTTGCTCTATCTTTTCCAGTTCAAGCGCATGTTCCTCTTCCATCTCTTCACGGGTAAGATGCCCGGTAAACATGCTGGCATTCCAGTGTCGGATGTGAACATGGTAGAAATGCCAAAGCATAATCGCCAGCACGGCCAAAACCGCTTCTGCACCGTGAGCAGCCTTTGCCGCCGGTACGACCTCACCGGGCAACCAACGGGTCGTTGCAATTGGATTCCACAGCATGAAGCCGGTCAGCGCCATGATGACCAACCCCCACACCAGCGCCCAATACTCGGCCTTCTCAATAAAGTTATACCGCCCCATTTTGGGCCGTTCTTTAGCCAACCCAAGATTAAAAGCCAGCGTTTGAAACGCGTCTTGAAGGTCTTTAATCCCCGGCAGCATACTGGCCGATTTCTTTTCGACATAGAGTTTATACCCGATCGAGATCAGATGATAGATGGCTTCGATTAGAAACACCGTAGCCGCAACGCGGTGAATAATGCGCACCGACTCGATCCCACCTAATAATCGCACGATGATCGGCGAGAGAGGGAAGAGCGCGAATTTCTGCACCAATCCGGTTACTGCCAGAGTGGTAAACGAAGCCACCAGCACCCAATGTTCTATACGCTGTAAAACGTCAAATCGCAAATAGAATTTGGTGGTTGTATTTGTAGTTGTTGTTTCCATCCCTTACTCCTCAGGGCTACGATCATGTGGCTCATTGCTGTCTTCTATATTCTCCTGATCTTGAGCCACATTAGGCTCCGAAGACGAAGTCTCCACTCCAGATGACCCTTCTTGTTCCCGATCAGAGATGGTCATATCTGGCGTTGTCTTGCTTTCCATTTGGGACGTGTCCGCAACCACGTCCCCAGTTGTGGATGAAGTAGGCATAACGGCCTCCTCACCCCGCTGGCGGCGTCGGCGTCCCCACAACCGGTAGTAAATATCACTGGCCACAAAGATGGCCATTCCCCCTAAAACCGTTGGGATGAAAAATTTATAGAACAGGTTCACATAGTAAACCAAAGGATAACGATCCGGGTTGGGGATATAGTGGCCCAACCAGGAATCCGGGAAATTCATAGTCGCATCTGGGTGGCAGCGCTGACACGTCTTGAGCAAATTCTCCTTAATCGCGATCCCTTTTTGTGGATCATCCACCCTCTGAATATCATGTACGCCATGACAATCGTAACAGACTGGTTTATTGGTTTCCTGATCTGGATCCGTCTTTTCAAACAACACCACGGTTGTACCGTGGAAATCAGCCACGTAGGTATTGAGCACCTGGGTTGAAAGCCCATATTTGCTCATGATACTTTCATCGGTATGGCATTTCGCGCATAATTGCGGGGATGAAAGACGGAAAGCCGCGGTTTTAGGGTTCGTGATGCGATGAACACCGTGACAATCCGTACACGCCGGCACATCCGGATTGCGATTCTCTATGATCCCCGAACCATGCACACTGTTCAAATACTCATCATAGATCGCCGCATGACAGGTAGCACAAGTTTGGGCTATCCGTGCATGTTCGGAAGGGGCTGGCAAACCCTCTGCCGTCTTTTGGATCGGCGGTTGAGTGTGAGGATTATGACAATCGGCGCAAATAGGCGCATTCCGATTTCCCGCTTGGAAAAGTTTGGTATGTACACTATCCGCAAGATCCTTAACCTGATTAGGGTGACACTGATTGCAGGTCGTCTGGTATTGAAGAGTGTATTCGCGCCGATCTTGGGCCGTGTTTTCTGGATGCGGAAAACCGGTAATGTTCGTATGGCACACCTGGCAACTCAGGCGAGCATGCACGGCTTGATCATACTGTTTAGGATCAATGGTCAACGGAAGCACTTCCCCGTTCGGCAGAGGCCAGGTCATGCCTTCACGCTGATGACAACTCAAACAGGCTGAATTATCCGGATTCTGAGCCAAGCCGCCTGCAGGAAGCGTATTTAGGGTTTGACTTTTGGCTTCTTCCGTAAAAATCAAAAACCCTGCAACCAGGGCAAAGGTAAAGGCAAGGATGATCCAAGGAATCAATGGTTTGCGCATCGTTGTCTGATCTGCTCCTTAAGTTTTCCAGAGTGGGGAGCACCCCCGTCCCCAAGGACAGAGGGTGCTCCCAAAAGGACAATCCTACGGTCGTACCAGTTTGGTCAGATCCACTTTGACTTTCGTGCCCAGGTCGGCAAGCGAATCATACAGCGCCTGGAGGACATAAACGCCGTTGTGGACATAACCGCCCGGATCCTTCTGCGCATATTGATAGTTATACGCAGCGGTCAGCAAGCGCGGCGTCCAGGCATTGTAGCGGTTCTGGAAGTTAACCTCATCCGCATCGGCCTGACCATTGGCATTGGTATCCACGAAGAAGTAGGGATAGGCTACCGGCGAATAGACGATAGGCTTGCCTGCCACATCCTTGGCATAAGCCTGGATCGCGGCATAGAGCAATTCCTTCATCGTCTCCACCTCGCCCTTCAATCCTTCTTGTGTATCGCCATCACCATCATAATCGGCTTTTGAGGTCATCCGGATCTTAGCCGGATCATCTACCTGATGGCAGCCTTGGCAACTGGCAGTCTTAACCTCCAGGCTATGGGCGTCATGACAATCGGTGCAGGTCTCTACGCCCTGGACATGCTTGAACGGCCCGGCGTAGGTTTTACCCGCATACTCATAGATGCCCTTAGCCTCGGTCCCGAAGAGGGTCGCACCTGCGGCAAAGTAGTGCACATTGCGGAAGGACAACTTCTCATCCACCGTATCGGGATCCTTCCCGGCAATGGCACGGTTGACCGTTACCGTGGAGTCGCGCCCTTGGTGGCAGTTCAGACACAAATTGGCATCCGCCTTATCTGCAAAGCCCAATTTAGCACCGCTGGGGAAAGTCACCGATTCGACCTGATAGCGCTCGAAGGTGGTCACACTGCTGTGGCAGGTCTCGCACATTAGACCATTGGAAGGCAACATGGAAATATTCGTACCCTCCGCCAGGTACTGCGGCAGACCTTCTGCTGTGTGACACTTGACACAGGTATTGGGAACTTTCCCTTCAGCATCCCAGTGGCGGAAAGCCTCTTCCGAGCCAGCAAAGTGGCCGGGGTCATTGCGATGCGCCTTGCTCAGATCCACCGGTTGGCTTAGTTTCTCATTTAGGCTCTCGATAGAATCATAGAGCAACTGAATGATGTACTTGGCGCCGTGAGCATAGCCGCCCGGATCCTTCATGGAAACCTGATAGTTGAAGGCAGCCTTCTCTAACCGCGGCGTCCAGGCATTGTAACGATTGGGATACTGGGTCTCGTCCGCGTCTGCCTGTCCGTTCTTATTGGTATCAATGAAGAAATAGGGGTAGGCTTCAGCGGAGTAGACAATCGGTGTACCAGCCACCTCAGAAGCGTAGGCTTGAATAGCCTGATACAGCATCTGGCGCAGGCCGTCAACCTCGTAGTAGATACCCTCTTCTACATTGCCATCGCCGTCGTAGTCCACCTGCGAAGACGCCATGCGGATATCACGCAGTGACTCAACAGAGGTAGCGCCCTCATGACAGGTACTGCACGTATCCACCTTGACTTCCAACGAGTGGGAGTCATGGCAATCAGTGCAGGTTTGCATGCCAGCGACATGCTCAAAGAGCACATCATAGCGTTTACCCTCGTATTCGTAGCCCCCTTTGACCTGAGAACCGTAACGGCTGATGGCAGCCGCATAATAGTGCACATTGATGAAGCCAAGTTCGCCCACCACCTGGTCTTCATCTGTAGCACCGGCCTTCTGGATCGCTTCATCCACCTGCACTTTGGAAGCCGCACCCTGATGGCAGGTCATACAAATGGCTTCACGCCCCAGACCGGTTAATTCGGCTCCCGAGGGGAACTTCACTGTATCCAGGGCAAGGGTTGCCTCATTATGGCAGGTATTGCAAGTGATCACGGTGCCAACGGGTGCATTTGCATCTACCTTGAAGGCTTCGCTACCGTCTGCCCCCACATAATCCAAAAAGCCCTGCGAACTGTGGCATTTGGCGCATGTCGCGGGGATCTCAGGGGGCTCTTCGGTATTCCAGTGGGTGAATGCCGCAGCCTCAGCGTTGGCATGCCCAGAAGCCTGCCATTTTTGCCAGAACGGAATCTCGCCGCTCAAATCCGGCGGACAAGCCTCAGGGGTTGGACACGTCTGAGGGACAGCAGTTGGCTCACCTGCTGTTGCCGTCGGCGTTTGAGATTGGCATCCCACCAGAACTGCCATCAAGATCAGTACGCCTAATATGTAGAGCACAATCTTTGATGGTTGCTTCATAATGTACCCTCCCAACAACACGAAACTGAAATAAACAAAATGCGCAGATATCTATAGGGAGATTCTCGCGGTCTAATCACCTCCTTAATGTCAGATTAACCTACGGCATGGCTACATTATAGAAAAATCAGACCATTAATACAAGATTAATCTTAAGGCAATAAGGGGCTTTTTCGTCATCATTCATCCGTGAAAATCATCACCTTTACGATAAGATATCACGATATTTTTCAATAGAAAATCTCTATATAAAATTGTGCCTCCGGCTTAGACCGGAGGCACAGAGAGACAGAATAACACTTAGAGAACGTTATTCCACGGTAACCGATTTGGCCAAATTACGAGGCTGATCTACGTCCAAACCTCGCAGCGCTGCAATATGATAAGCAAACAGTTGCAAAGGAATGACGGTGACCACGGGCGAGAGCAACCAGGGCGTCTCTGGCACCCAGAAAATGTAGTCACATAGTTCCGGCAAGCGCTCATCCCCTTCGGTCGCCACAGCAATTACACTCCCACCCCGCGCCTTGGCCTGCTCAATCTGACTGATCATCTTCTCATACCAGGGATCTTTAGGCGCGATAGCCAGAACCGGCATGTCCCGATCAATCAGCGCAATCGGCCCATGCTTCATTTCGCCTGCCGGATACGCCTCGGCGTGGATGTAAGAAATCTCCTTAAGTTTGAGCGCCCCCTCATAAGCAATGGGCATGTTAATACCACGTCCCAAGTAAAGGATGTTGCGAATGTACCGCATCTCCCGCGCCACTTGGAGCACTTCAGGTTCGCGATCTAGGCAACGGCTCACTAAATCAGGTATCAGGCGTAAATCGGCTACTAGACGCCTACGTTCACGCTCTGAAAGCACACCTCTTAAGTCACCCAACAGAACAGCCAACATATAAAGATCTACCAAAGGGGCGGTAAAGGCTTTTGTCGAAGCCACCCCAATCTCCGGGCCGGCTTGCATCGCAATATAACCATCGGCTATGCGCATGGCTTGCGATCCGATAGCGTTCACAATAGCCCACAGCGTTGCCCCCTTTCGTCGGCCTTCATCCATCGCCGCTAAGGTGTCCGCCGTTTCACCCGATTGGCTGATCGCCAGGACAACTGTATCCTCATCAACAATGGGGTCCCGATAGCGAAATTCTGAGGCAATATCCACCTCAACCGGAATACGTGCAAGCCGTTCGATCAGGTACTTTCCCACCATCCCCGCATGGGCGGCTGTGCCACAAGCCGTAATGCAAATACGTTTGATCCGCCGCGCCAATTCAGGGGTGAGGTTAAGTTGAGGCAAGCGGATCATTCCTTCATCAAAATCAACACGCCCGGCCAGGGTATCGGTCAACGAGCGGACTTGCTCATGGATTTCTTTTTGCATGAAATGACGATATTCCCCCTTCTCAGCCGCCACCGGATCCCAACTAATATTATGAACCTGAGGCACTACAGCCTGCCCATTCAAGGTTTTCACAACAACCCCATCCGACTTAACAATTGCCATTTGATGAGAATCGAGGAAAATCATTTGACGCGTATGCTCGAGAATGGCCGGAATGTCCGAAGCCACAAAATTTTCCCCTTCTCCTAATCCAATGACAACCCCACCGGCATTACCGATACGCGCCGCAATGATCTTATCGGGTTCGCGTGTCGAGAGCACGACGATACCATGAGCACCCCGCAACTGTTTCAAAGCCAAACGAACGGCTTCCTCAAGAGGAATACTGTTGGCCAGAAACCGCTCGATCAAGTGTACAATGACTTCGGTATCCGTATCGGAGTTAAATTTGACCCCCTCAGCCTCCAAGTCGGCTTTAAGTTCCAAGAAATTCTCCACGATTCCATTGTGGACTACCACCACCTCACCTGTGCTCCCCACATGAGGATGAGCATTGCGCGCACTGGGTTCACCATGAGTCGCCCAACGAGTATGTCCAATCCCAACCTGACCATTAATAGGTTGATTTTCAACCAACGACACTAACTTGCTGAGCTTACCCGCATCGCGGCGGATTTCTATTCGCCCATTTTGCAGCACCGCCAGACCCGCCGAATCGTACCCGCGATATTCAAGGCGCTTCAATCCATTGAGAATGATCGGTGTTGCATTGCGATAGCCGATATAGCCAACAATCCCACACATAGGGCTAATCCTCCTAAGGGCAAAGATTCAAGAGGTGTCTTGGAGCAGTCAAAGCGCCACAACACACCCCAGCCCAACGCCTTTGTTGGGCTTCTATTTAGGGATTCCAATACTTTTGGGGAAAGTGTTCATTGCCGCTGTGGCAATGGGAAGGCTTCCGCTGATCTCTCGATTTTCCCGGCGACCAGGTTAGCAGCCTGTTCTCACCGGTTAGCTCCACCTTGCGGTGGAGAACCTTCCTCCTCGTCACCTCAGGCCTTCCTCCCCCTCCGACCCAAGGCCTTGCGCTTAACTTTCCCTTACTACATGGTGAATTATGTCTGCTTGCAAACCTCCTTCCAAATTTCAATAGTTCTATTCCCACCTGTTGCGGGTGTCCCTATTATACCTTGCTTTGCCCAAACGCCCTTACAAAAACTGCCCCAACCATACTGCTAAAGTTATCAGACAACTTTTCAAAATCCTGCCCAGAGGTTCAAGCGCGTGCTATAATCAAACAGAGGGTTCTCCATGTTAAGGCCATCTCAACGGTTTGAAGAGCAACTCGATATCTACCTGCGAGCGCGGTTCACCTTACTGGTTCTGGTTACACCCGAGGAAGAACGCGCATTGCAAAAGATTCGCGCGGTGTGCGAACGTACCCAGCGCCATTGCCTGGTTTGGGATCTTGCCGATGGCTTCCAATGGATGGTGGGCAGTGGCGTCCTCCCCACAGCGCGCGACCCCCTGACAGCTCTCGAACAAATTGATCATGCCGAAGCCGCAGTCACCACACTCTATATCCTTAAAGATTTTCATGAGGCCTGGGGGAATCCGCAAATCAAGAGAAAGTTGCGTAACCTCGCCCAGCGCCTAAAATTCACCAAAAAATCCATCCTAATTACTACAGTAACCTCACGTATTCCCGATGAACTGCGCGATGAGGCTGTCTTAATTGACTTCGCTCTGCCTTCAGCCGAAGAACTGGAAGAAGTTCTCAACCGATTGACGGCCACTCCTGGGGTAAGGGTAAATTTAACCCCTTTGGGACGAGAAAAATTAGTCCAAGCCGCTATCGGTCTGACGGCATCGCAAGCCCAGCGGGTATTTGCTAAAGCCATCGTCGAAGATGGCGTCCTGGACGACCGAGATATTGACCTCGTTACCGAGGAAAAGAAGCAAATCATCCGCGAGAGCGAAGCCTTGGAATTCTATCCCGTCACCGAGACGCCGGATGATGTAGGCGGCTTAGGGGTGCTCAAAGAATGGCTGCGTTTGCGTGAGAAGGCCTTTACCCAAGAGGCACGCCAGTATGGTCTACCTGCCCCCAAAGGTATAGGTCTCATCGGAATTCCGGGGACAGGAAAAAGCCTGACTGCTAAAATGATCGGTGGTCTTTGGCGCCTCCCTCTAATTCGGCTTGACGTTGGTGCCCTATATGGCAGCCTGGTCGGTGAGTCGGAAGAACGCACCCGCCGAGCCTTACACCTGGCCGAGACCATTGCTCCTTGCATTATCTGGATTGATGAGATTGAGAAAGCGCTTGCCCATGGCGGCTTGGATAGCGGCACCAGCACCCGCGTTTTCGCGACGATTCTGACCTGGATGCAAGAGAAAACCGCGCCTTGCTTTGTCGTAGCAACGGCTAACGATATTTCAGCCCTTCCACCCGAACTTTTACGACGGGGGCGATTTGACGAAATCTTCTTCCTGGATCTGCCCACCTTCTCAGAACGGCGCGAAATCTTTGCCGTCCACCTGCGAAAGCGCAACCGCATCCCGGAAGATTATGACCTGGACCGCCTGGCTGCTGCGTCAGAGGGCTACGTCGGCGCTGAAATCGAACAAGCCATTATTGATGCCATGTACATCGGGTTCAACGATGGACAACGCGAATTCACTACCGAGGATATCCTGCTCGCGCTTAGTAAACAGGTACCCTTGTCACGCTCTCAGCGCGAAACCATCGAGATGCTTCGCAACTGGCTCCGTGAAGGGCGGGCTCAGTCAGCCTCTTTCCGCGAAGTCACTGAGGCTGAGAATCAATTCGTTCCAATCCAATTAGACGTCAAACATCGCTGAATTTCCAATGACGTTATGGCAATGGCATTTTCAATCCTGGTCGGAGAGTATAATAATTTTGGGCGGGTAACCACAGGTCAAGTAGCGGCCTGAAAAACTTTATATCACCCCAGGAGGTCGAATCATGAACATCCCCAGCGAACTCAAGTACACCACCACAGACGAATGGGTTAAAGTAGAAGGTAACACTGCCATCGTGGGGGTCACCGACTATGCCCAGTCCCAGCTCTCTGACATCGTTTTCTTCGAGTTTCAGGTTGAAACCGGTGATGAGATCAAAAAAGGTGGGGTCATCGCAACACTGGAATCAGTAAAAGCTGCGGCTGATGTCAATGCACCGGTATCAGGAAAAGTTGTTGCCCGCAATGAAGCCCTAACCGAGAAATTTGAACTGGTCAACAGCGATCCTTACGGCGAAGCCTGGATGTTGAAAATTGAGATGAGCAACCCTCAGGAATTAGATAGCCTGATGGATGCCGCCGCCTATCAGAAGTATTGCGAAGAAAGGGAGCATTGATATGTTCCTACCCCATACGGATTCCGAACGTTCTGAGATGTTGAGGACTATCGGGGTATCTTCCATTGACGAACTCTTCCAAGACGTCCCCGAAAAAGTACGCTATCCAACCCTCAACCTCCCCCCGGCGCTGACCGAGATGGAGGTAGCCGCCCAACTCCAGCAAATGGCCCTGGCCAACGAGACGACTCAAGACCTGGCTTGTTTCCTCGGAGCGGGTGCCTATAATCACTACATTCCTGCCGCAGTGGATCACATTCTGCGCCGCAATGAATTTTATACTGCCTATACCCCATATCAGCCCGAGGTTTCCCAGGGAACGCTACAAGCGATTTTCGAATACCAAAGCCTGATGTGCGCCCTCACCGGCATGGAAGTGAGCAACGCCTCCCACTATGACGGGGCTACCGCCACCGCTGAAGCCGGGATTATGGCTTATCACAACTTCCGCGGCAAACGCACCCGCTTCGTTCTCTCTCCCGGCGTCCATCCCCAGTACCGCCAGGTCTTTCGCACCTATATGTCCGGTTACGAGAACCTTGAAATCTTGGGCGATGAGACCGAAGGCGACCCGATGAATTACCTGGAACGCCTGGAGGGTCTGATTAATTCCAACACAGCGTTGGTCGTTGTGCAGTATCCTGATTTCTTTGGCCAAATCCACGATTTTGCTCCCTTAGCCGAAATGGTACACCAGGCGGGTGGCCTCTTTGCCGTCGTGGTCAATCCTATCGCCTTAGGGCTCTTGAAGCCACCGGGGGAATTCGGGGCGGATATTGTGGTCGGCGATGGACAGCCCTTGGGCATTCCGCTCTCATTTGGTGGCCCATATCTCGGCATTTTCACTACGCGCAAGGAATACGTTCGCCGCATTGCCGGGCGCCTAGTGGGCGAAACTGTAGATGTGCAGGGGCGCCGCGGGTATGTGTTGACCCTCACCGCCCGCGAGCAACACATCCGACGCGAAAAAGCCACATCGAATATCTGCACCAACCAGGGATTGATGGCGCTGGCCGCCACCGTCTATCTCGCCCTGGTCGGCAAAGAGGGATTGCGCCAGGTTGCTGAACTTTGCTATCACAAAGCCCACTATGCCGCAGATCGGATTGCCCAAATTCGTGGATATCGTGTTTTGAACCAACGTCCTTTCTTCCATGAATTCGTGGTTAAGTGCCCCAAACCGGTCGCAGAGATCAACGAATATCTGCTCGATTACGGCATTTTGGGCGGTTATGATCTGGGGCAAGACTATCCTGCGCTCAAGGATCACATGCTGATTGCTGTGACCGAGATGAACTCCCGCGAAGAGATTGAGACGCTGGCCGAATACCTGGAGGAGTTCGCCCATGACTGAGCCTACATTATTCGAATTATCGTCACCCGGGCGCCGGGGTGTACGCTTTCCCGAGCCGGATGTGCCCAAGAGTCCACTGCCTAAGGGATTGGTGCGTAAGGACTTACCCCTACCCGAACTGGCTGAGGTAGATGTGGTTCGCCATTTTGTGCGCCTTTCTCAGAAAAACTATGCCGTGGACTATGGGCTATATCCCCTTGGTTCCTGCACCATGAAATACAACCCCAAAATCAACGAAGATATGGCCCGCTTGCCCGGCTTTGCCATGGCGCATCCCTTGCAACCAATAGACACCGTTCAAGGCAGCCTGGCTTTGATGTATGAGTTGCAGGAACTGCTCAAGGAAATAACCGGGCTGGGAGCTGTCAGTTTGCAACCCGCCGCTGGCGCACATGGAGAACTGACCGGCGTACTGATTATACGCGCCTATCATAAATCGCGCGGCGATACCAAACGCACCAAAATCCTCATCCCCGACTCCGCCCATGGCACCAACCCTGCCTCATCGGCCATGAGCGGCTATGAAGTTGTTCAACTTCCCAGCGACAAACGCGGCAACGTGGATTTGGAAGCCTTGAAGGCTGCTTGCGATGAGACCGTGGCCGGGCTCATGTTAACCAATCCCAATACTCTGGGGCTATTTGAAGAGAACGTTCTTGAAGTAACCCGCATCGTCCATGAAGCCGGGGGTCTGGTCTATGGTGACGGCGCCAACTTGAACGCGCTGTTAGGCATTGCCCGTCCTGGCGACATGGGCTTTGACATCCTTCACCTCAATTTACATAAGACGTTCTCTACACCTCATGGTGGAGGCGGCCCCGGTTCCGGCCCAGTAGCAGTGACCGAAGCGCTTGCCGAGTTCTTGCCCGGCCCCATCGTGACCATCCTGGAGGAAGGCACAGATGAGGTGCCCCCCCTGTATGGATTCAAGATGCCCAGTCGTTCGATTGGCCGCGTCAAAGCGTTCCATGGTCACTTTGGCATGATGGTGCGGGCATATACCTACATTATGATGCATGGCGCCGAGGGACTTCGCAAAGTGGCCGAACACGCCGTACTCAATGCCAATTATCTCTTGGCTCGCTTGCGTCACGTTTACAAAGTGCCTTACGACCGCATTTGCAAACACGAGTTCGTTGCCGAAGGAATATGGGATGATGCCCCAGGAATTCATGCCTTGGATATCGCCAAGCGCTTGATTGACTATGACTTCCACCCGCCGACCAATTACTTCCCGTTGATTGTGCGCGAAGCGCTCATGATCGAGCCCACAGAAACCGAGAGCAAGCAGACACTGGATAAATTCGCCGATGCCCTGATCAAAATCGCCGAGGAAGCCCACACCCAGCCCGAACTGCTTAAGAGCGCACCGCACAACACGCCGGTAGGTCGGCTGGATGAAGTTAAAGCGGCTAAGGAACTCGTCCTCTGCTGCTGGTTCCCGGAAAAAGAGGAACACCCTGTATAATCTCTTGCTCTAAATCAACCTTCACGCGGGGTGACGCCTTGATGCGCCACCCCGTTTTTATATTTATCACCTACTCAGTGTGACTTTCGTCATTAGCCAAACCGCCTATCCCAAATTGAGCATTATTCCCCTTTTAAAACCGAATTTGCCTGCCTAGAATTGAAGACAGAAAATCATTCTTTAGGTTTTAAGGAGTGAGAACCATGGCCAGTTCGCAATTAATCAAAGATTATCGTCTTGCCAGTCCACCTTGGACCGATTTCCTCTTCAATAAAACGGCATCGGCGTGGCTCTGGCTGATCGTACGGCTTTATTTAGGATACTCTTGGTTCGAGCACGGTTTGGAAAAGCTTTCTAATCCGGCTTGGGTGCAAACCGGTGAGGCGCTCAAAGGTTTCTGGCAACGCGCGGTTGCCATCCCTGAACCGCCAGCGCGTCCTCCGATCGCCTTTGACTGGTACCGCGCCTTCATTCAAATGCTCCTTGATAGCGGTAGTTACACTTGGTTTGCCAAACTCGTCGTGTTTGGCGAGATTGCCGTCGGTATCGCGTTGATTTTAGGCATCTTCGTCTGGTTCTCGGCCTTCATGGGCGGCTTCATGAATTGGAACTTCATGATGGCCGGCACGGCTAGCACCAATCCGGTGATGTTAGTGCTCTCCATTCTGCTCGTTCTGGCCTGGAAAACTGCGGGTTGGATCGGACTCGACCGCTGGCTGCTGGTTTACATCGGCACACCCTGGCAGCCGGGGTTACTCTTCCGCCGCCAAAAAGAAACACAAACCACAGTAGGCGCTCCCTCCGCCGCCTAACTTAAGCCTTGTAAAATCAATTGAGCCGCCCTATTCCGGGCGGCTCAAATTTTTCTTCACCAAAGATCGTGTTTCTCACGGATTATAATAACCAAAGCAGAAACCAATTCAATGAGAGGAGAACCGACCCATGAGACTCAAAGGGATGCGTATTGTCTACCTAATTGGTCCTGGCTTTGAAGACTTGGAATTTTACGTCCCCCTGATGCGCTTAAAAGAAGAAGGGGCAGACGTGGTCGTCGCCGGGCTCAAAGCCGGTGAGGAACTAATCGGGAAAGGCGGGCTGACCGGACGCGCTGAGGTCAGTGTGGCCGACCTAAAAGCCGAGGATTTTGATGCCATCGTAATACCCGGAGGGTGGGCACCGGATAAACTGCGTCGCTACGACGCCGTTAAGAAACTGGTGCGCGATTTTTACGAACAGGGCAAAGTCGTAGCAATGATTTGCCATGCCGGCTTAGTCGGTATCAGCGCGGGGATTGTCAAAGGGCACGAGGCCACCGGGAGCGAGGGCATCAAAGACGATTTAATCAACGCTGGCGCCATTTGGCGTGATGCCCCAGCCTTCCGCTCCGGCAACATCGTTTGGGGGCGCGTCGTCGCCGATATCCCCGACTTCTGCCGTGAACTCGTTCAAGCCCTCATCGAGCAAAAGGAAAAAACTCATAAAGGCTGAATCTAACAAGAAGAAGTCCCCATAAAGGGGACTTCTTCTTATCCATCCTCAAGCCAAGCCTAACGTTGGCCCAAGCGCTGTTTGACCCAGGGGAGCACCCGATCAAGAGCCGCCGAAAGCATGCTTGCCTCCTTGCCACCTGCCTGCGCTAAATGCGGGCGCCCACCTCCACTGCCACCAACTACCTGGGCCACTTCTTTAGCCAATTCACCCGCATGGAAGCCCTGTTTAACCAGATCATCGGTTATGGTTGCGACAATAATAGGGCGCCCTTCACTCACCGTTGCCAGTACCGCCACCCCCTTCTCGCGATACTGCTGACGAAAACGGTCGCATAATTGGCGCAATACATCCGCATCGGCTTCTTTGATCATAGCCGTCAAGACACGGATACCATCCACCACCTGAACGTCGTGGAGCAGAGGTTCAAACTCCACCCAGGCAACCTTTTGACGTAACTGCGCATTTTGCTTACGCAAGCGTTCAGCCTCTTCAATTAGAGCCACGACTTTTTCGGGCACCTCATCCGCACCGCAATTCAAAGCCTCCGCAACTCGAGCGAGGTCATTTAGGCGCTTACGAATCAAAGCATAAGCCTCACGTCCGGTCACCGCTTCAATGCGGCGAATCCCGGCCGCCGCACTGCTTTCGCTGGTGATAATAAAAATCCCAATATCCCCCGTGGATTCAACGTGCGTCCCACCACATAATTCATAGGAGATAGGTTGCTCATCACCGATGACAATGGTGCGTACAACCTCGCCATATTTTTCACCGAAAAGGGCCATCGCCCCTTCCTGCAGGGCTTGGCTCAATGGCTTGTGCTCGATGTCCAATTCGTAATCTTCATAAATGGCCTGGTTAACTGCGGCTTCAATGGCTTCTAACTGCTCCGCCGTCAAGGCTTCAGGATACGTAAAGTCAAAGCGCAAGCGATCCGGAGCCACCAACGAACCTGCCTGCCGTGCTTCTTTGCCCAGAATGGCTTGCAGTTTAGCATGTAAGAGATGGGTTGCCGTGTGGTTGCGCATAATATCTCGGCGCCGTTCAACATCAACCTGAGCGCGGGCTTTATCGCCAACCCGAGGACGTCCCCGCACAACTTCCCCAATATGGACGATCACTCCCGCCGCCGGCTTGCGGGTATCGTTAACCCGAATTTCCCAATCTGCACCTTCCAAACCAATAATCCGCCCGGTATCAGAAACCTGACCACCGGCTTCCACATAAAAGCAGGTGCGCGGCAAGATGACTTCAATGGCATCACCCGCAATGGCT
Source organism: uncultured Thermanaerothrix sp. (assembly GCA_964427505.1). Lineage (GTDB taxonomy): Bacteria > Chloroflexota > Anaerolineae > Anaerolineales > Anaerolineaceae > Thermanaerothrix. Next base: position 145,794 of record CAYRUO010000003.1, on the reverse strand, counting down.
TCTTCAACCCGCTCACCTTCCCGAACCAGCGCTAATACGCGTCCTTCAACCTCTAGGCTGCTATAGGGGTCATAGATCACCCCTTCCGCCCCTAATACACCTTGCCGTTGCAGGTCTTCCAGGATTGAGCGATAGACATCTACGTTCTCACCCCCCAACGGGCCAAAGGCTTTCCCGGCGCCGGATATGGTGCGATGTTCTTCCATCGCACGCAAAAAGCCTTCTTGATCCACATCTAACCCTTCTTCCTGCGCAACATCGCGGATCAATTCCAACGGAAGCCCGTGCGTAGCATAGAGATCAAAAGCACGTTCACCATCTAGAACCTTCTCCCCACGGGCTTTGAGATCTTCCAAATACACGTCAAGTTGACTCAAACCTTGTTCAACGGTGCGTCGGAAGCGGATTTCCTCGCGGGTCAAATTCTCGCGAATAACGTCTCTGTTTTTAACTAATTCGGGGTATGCATCACCGTAAATTTCAATGACTGTATCGGCAACCTTTGCCAGAAAAGGATCCACCAGACCGATTTTGCGCCCAAAGCGTGCCGCACGGCGAATGATCATCCGGCACACATAATTTCGCCCCACGTTGCCCGGCACGACACCATCCGCGATCAGGAAGGTTGCTGCACGGGAGTGATCTGCAATGACACGATAAGGTGTGATATTCGCCTTTCTCTCTTCCAGGGTGTGCCCGGTCAATTGCTGGACTTTATCCAAAAGGGGTGAAAGCAAATCCGTGGCATAGTTCGAGGAAACACCTTGCAAGATAGCCGTGATGCGTTCTAACCCCATTCCGGTATCCACATGACGGGCCGGCAAAGGTTCCAAGCGCGTAGGACTCAGGCGATTATATTGAATAAAAACCAGGTTCCATAACTCCAAAAAACGCTTACAATCGCCGTTGACCCGACATACATGCCCCGGCACATCGCGCTTATCACAAAACTCTGGTCCTAGATCAATGTGAATCTCACTACACGGTCCACATGGCCCCGTTTCGGCCATTTCCCAAAAATTGTCCTTGCGACCGAAGAAGAGAATATGAGTACTGTCCATCCCCGGCTGTTTAGCCCAATTTTCGGCAGCCTCTTCATCAGTGGGAATCTCACCATATTCGTCCTTAAAACAGGTGACCCATAAGCGGTTTTTATCCAGCCCCCAGACGTCAGTCAATAGCTCCCAGGCCCAAGCAATCGCTTCCTTTTTATAATAATCACCGAACGACCAATTGCCCAACATCTCAAAAAAGGTATGATGCGTATCATCTCGCCCCACGTCTTCGAGGTCGTTGTGCTTACCGGCAACGCGCATGCATTTTTGGGAATTGACCGCTCGTTTATAAGGACGCTGATCGGTGCCCAGAAAAACATCCTTGAACTGGACCATGCCGGCGTTCGTGAAAAGCAGTGTCTGATCACCGCCCGGCACCAGGGAAGATGAAGGAACAAAGGTATGACCGCGTTCCACAAAAAAATCAATGAAAGACTGCCGAATATAGGCTCCGCTAAATCGTTTGTTGGTCATAGGCTGCCTCTAACACACAAGTCTTTTCGGATACAAATTGTCTGACGAAGATTATACGGCATCCCGGGGTAAGAATCAACCACTCCGCCTCACTGGGGGTGTGGATTGTTTTGATTTAATCAAGCGTAGGCTACTTCAACCAGTATAACAAACCTTCCAGGGCAATGGCATAGACGCGATAAGGTTTGGGGCCCACAAAGGTTTTACCGCGAATAAAAACGGTCGGTGTGCCGTAAAAATTGGTTTTACGTACTTCTGCCAATTGCTGTTTGACGACCCACTCAGTTTGGGGGCTTTTGGCACAAAATTGCACAGACTGAGCATTTAATCCGACTTCGTTCAACAGATTCATGATGAACGCTTCATCCTCAAGGTGAGCCTTTTCCACGGTAAAAAGGCGGTCGGTCAAGTTCCAAAATTTGGGTTGATCCTGCTGGTAAGCGCAGTAGCCTATTTTAGCCAAATAATCGCTGTGTTCCTTGACCGGATAGTAGAGGAAAACCAGTTCCGCCCCATATTTCTGAACCAGGCGGCGCAGCATGGGATAGGCCTTGCGCGAGTAATCACATCCATATGAGCCAATAAACACAATCGGCTCAGTATTAGCGCCACTAATCTTGGGGAAGCCACTAATATCTACGCCTTCGAGTGTCACCGTTGCGCTTCCTCCCGGCGTTACTGGGCAACTCTCATCTACGGTAGAAAACTGGGTATTTTGCCCCGTGGGATCGAATACACAAAAGCCCGTTTGATTTAGCCCATTACAACTGCCAGTTGTGTAGTAAAGATAGAACCCCCGCACCGCAAAAAACGTGCTTCCAACCAACAAGAAGAAAAACACCCAAGAAAGGGGCTCAAAATATTTGTTGAGGAAGCGCGCTCCAGCCTCGGAACGCGTTATCACATAGCCCAAAATCTTTGCCTTCATTTTTTCATCAAAGCCAGTTGTGCATGGGCGCAAGGTAACCCGTCGCAAAACGCAGTCCAAGGCTTCGCGTGCCAATTGGCGATTAGACGCACTGAAAATCCCCAAGATAGAAAGGACGATAAACGCAATCACACAAAACATGGCTATAACACCTTTCGAATTTTATTCAGCGCATCCACAAATTGTTGGGCTTCTTCCAACGTATTGTAGAAATAAACCGAAGCGCGCACTGACCCCGCCACGCCTCGCGAATTGAACCAAGAATGTACACAGTGTTGGCCAGAGCGGACAGCAATATTGGCCATCTGATCCAACATCAGAGCGATGCGGTGGTGATCAATGCCCTCAATATAGAAAGAAATAATTCCGCCCCTGAGACGTGGATCCGCCGGACCGATAATTTTGAGTCCCGGAATTTCGCTTAGCGTATTAGTAAGGTATTCGTTGAGGGTTCTTTCCTGTTTTTCAATCGCGTCAAAACCGATTTGGCTCAGGTATTGCACTGCGGCTGCCAAACCCATGATCCCGGCATAATCCTGTAAGCCAGCCTCAAACTTTTCGGGCGGAGGCAAAAACTGACAGGAATCGAAGGTAGATGTAGAAACGGTATCTCCACCGACCAGGAAGGGCTCCAACTGCTCTAAAAGGCGATACTTGCCATAAAGCACCCCCGTTCCCGAAGGGCCGAGCATCTTATGCCCAGAAAACGCCAAAAAGTCCACATCTAATGCTCGCACATTTACCCGCTGATGAGGCACAGTTTGTGCCGCATCCAGGAAAACCAGAGCTCCCTGACGGTGTGCATGCTTGATGATATCGGCAGCAGGGAGAGTAACCCCATCGAGATTAGAGGTATACCCCATGGCTACCAGTTTAACCGGGCCGTCTCTAAATGCTTGCTCAAAAGCATCCCAATTAAAGGTATTATCGTTTCGAGTTCGAATGACCCGTAGAATGACACCCCGTCGCCGCGCTACCATTTGCCATGGAATGAGGTTCGAGTTGTGTTCTTTGTCCGTTACTAGAATGACGTCGCCCGGTTTCCAGTTTATTGACGCGGCTAATAAATTTACCCCTTCAGTAGTGTTACGGGTAAAGATGATTTCTTCTTTCCGTCCCGCATTCAAAAATTTAGCCACCTTTTCTCGCGCCTGATCCACCTCACGCGTTACCTCAGCCGCCATGCGGTGCATGCTCCGCCCACTACAAGCCGGGAATTCCTGATAATAGCGAATAACCGCCTCAATCACCTGGCGTGGGCGCAAGGTCTGACAGGCGTTGTCAAAGTAAATGACAGCCCTACGCCCGTTTTGACTATGCAAACTCGGGAAGTCGGCCCTAACTTTCGCCCAATCCATGCCCTACCTCCTATGGGCTTTAGTCATCTCAATCCAACAATCCCAAAACACGACCCCAATTATAAGGCAGATTGTGAATACCCGCACCACCTCGACCGTCTAAGGCCTAGAACAAACTCTCTTCGAAGCACGCCAGATTGATGTTTCCCTTGATATAATAAGGTTACTTTTGTTAGGATTATCACATTCGGCTGCATCGGGGAGGACGCCATGGGTTATAAAATCGTTTTCGGCACAGATGGATGGCGCGGCGTGATCGCTGAGGATTACACATTTGATAATGTGCGCCGATGTGCTCAGGGCTTTGCACATTACCTTCAAAGTAAAGGGTATCATGACGAGTGGGTTGTCGTGGGTTATGATAAGCGCTTTCACTCCGAAAATTTTGCCCAGGCCGCGGCCGAGGTCTTGTGCGGCAACGGTTTCCGCGTTTACCTGACCGATAAAGCCACACCCACCCCGGTCATTGCCTATGCTGTTACTGAGCGTAAGGCGGTTGGCGCCGTTAATATTACGGCTTCTCACAATCCGCCTACCGACAATGGTTTCAAAGTGCGCGATTCCAGCGGCGGTGCCATTGACCCAGAGGGCCTTAAACAGATTGAAAGTGCTATTCCGGATGACGTCAACGCCGTTCAACGTATGCCTGCTGCTGAAGCCGAATCTCAAGGCCGACTGGTGCGTTTTGATCCAGCACCTGCCTATATTGAGCACCTACACACCCTGATTGATTTACAACCTATTCGCGATGCAGGGCTTAAGATTGTGGTAGATGCCATGTGGGGCAATGGAGCTGGATGGTTTCCTCACCTGCTCAGCGGCGGAAAAACCCAGATTATCGAAATCCACAATACGCGCAACCCGATCTTCCCTGAAATGAAACGCCCTGAACCGATCCCACCCAACATTGACGTGGGCTTGCGCACCACCGTTGAACAGGGTGCCGATGTCCTCGTTGTCACCGATGGCGATGCGGATCGCGTTGGAATCGGCGATGAGAACGGTCGGTTCGTTAATCAACTTCAGGTGTATGGGTTATTAGCCTTCTACCTGCTTGAAGTTCGCGGCGAACGCGGCCCGATCATTAAAACCCTATCTACCACGAGCATGCTTGAAAAATTAGGGGAAATCTATGGTGTCCCGGTCTATGAAACCGGCGTAGGGTTCAAGTATGTGGCGCCCAAGTTCTTAGAAACCAATGCGCTTATCGGCGGTGAAGAATCCGGTGGCTATGCCTTTCGCGGCAATGTCCCGGAGCGAGACGGTATCCTGGCCGGGCTTTACTTCTTGGATATGATGGTGCGCCTCAATCGTAAACCCTCACAACTCCTGGAACTCCTCTTCAGCAAAGTTGGCCCCCATTATTACGACCGCATTGACAAGCAGTTTAGCGGCGATCGCAAGACACGCGAGGCTATGATCCTAAACGCCAATCCCCAAACCATCGGGGGGCTCAAGGTCGTTGGTCTGAACACGCTGGATGGCTATAAGTTCCTCTTGGAAGACGGTGGATGGATGCTCATCCGCTTCTCAGGTACCGAGCCTATCATTCGCGTTTATTGTGAAACCACACAACCCGACCGGGTTCAACCTATTTTGCAGGATGGATTACGCATTGCCGGACTGGCCTGAGACCTTCTGGATTGATACCCACTGCCACCTCTATATGGAGCCCTTTCAGGACGACCTGCCTGAGGTGCTATCACGAGCACAACACCAAGGGGTAAAGGTATTCGTGGTGCCTGGGATTGATCTCGAAACCAGTCGGGCCGCCATCGAGTTAAGTGAACGTTATCCCGCAGTGTTTGCAGCAGTCGGTATCCATCCTAATTACGCTACCCGATGGGGAAATAACTCGCTCCAAGAACTGCGCGCCCTTTCCACCCATCCCAAAGTCGTTGCGATCGGTGAAATTGGGTTAGATTATTTTCGGGATTACGCACCGCCGGATTTGCAAAAAACCGTCCTTAAAGCTCAGTTGGAACTGGCGGGTGAACGCAACCTTCCGGTGATCTTGCACCAACGGAATTCTTTTGACGATCTTCGGGCGATTTTACAAGTGTGGGGTCAAACTATTGGAGCCTCAAGTACCTCAATCACATCACCACGAGGTGTCTTTCACGCATTCGATGGTAGCCCTGATGATCTTAATTGGGCTACACAGCATGGTTTTTATGTCGGTTTGGCTGGGGCAATCACCTATCGCCCACATGAGCGCATCCAGCCCCTTATCCAACCTTTACTTTGGGATCGCGTGGTACTCGAAACCGATTCACCCTACCTGACCCCTATCCCCCATCGCGGAAAACGCAACGAGCCTGCCTATGTCCCCTTTATCGCTGAGAAAATCTCGGCTATCTCCAATATTCCTCTGCCCACCTTGGCCAACATGACCAGCATGAACGCTATACGCCTTTTTAATTTGCCATCTTCTTGGAGTTTGCATTGAGCACCATGACTTCATTCTTCATCCCAGTACTCGATCAAATACATCAGGTAGAAGATCTGATTCGCACTCAGGCTGAGGGTTATCACCCCGACCTACAAGCCGCGCTAGAGCACCTTCTCAAATCAGGGGGAAAGCGGATTCGCCCTACATTAACATTGCTGGTTGGGCGTATGCTTGGCGCTCCAGAGCCCCAACTCATCACCCTGGCGGCTTCGATTGAGTTGTTACATACCGCCACCCTGGTTCATGATGATCTTATTGACGGAGCCCTTCTTCGCCGGGGTATTCCCACCCTCAACGCTCGTTGGTCACCTGGTGCAACCGTCCTCACCGGCGACTTTCTCTTTGCCCGTGCCGCAAAACTAGCTGCTGAAACCAACTCCATCCCCGTGATGCGCCTTTTCGCCGAAACCCTGACCATTATCGTCAACGGGGAAATTAGCCAGATGTTTAATCCGCCGTGTAACAGCACGCTCGATAATTACTATCAACGTATTTATGCCAAAACGGCATCATTGTTTGAGGCTTCGACCGGATGTGCTGCCATGATTAGCACCACAGATAACGACGTGATCACGCGTTTGCGCCATTTTGGACGCGAATTAGGCATGGCGTTTCAAATTATTGATGATATTCTTGATCTTACCGGCGAGGAAAACCAACTTGGGAAACCCATTGGCAATGATTTGCGACAGGGGATTGTAACCCTGCCGGTCATTCGATATCTGCATACTCATCCTGAGGATCCGTTCTCTCAGATCATCCTTCAGGGAAAATGTTTGCAGAACGAAGCAGACATCTTTGCTTTTATCGAACGCCTTCGCCACAGTGACGCCATTGATGATGCACATCACGAAGCCCAACAATTTGTAAAGAATGCGCTGGAAGATCTTCGAATGCTCCCAGCCACCCCAGAGCGGCAGTATTTGGAAGAACTGACTTGGTTTGTTACTCAGCGAAAAACATAAAAAACCCACCTTCGAGGTGGGTTTTTATGGTGCGCTGGGCGGGAGTTGAACCCGCACGCCTTTCGGCACATGGCCCTCAACCATGCCTGTCTGCCAGTTCCAGCACCAGCGCATTTATCCGCGGCTTATTATATAATTCACTGGGTATTAATGTCAAGCCAAAGTTAGCCTACCCAAATCTAATATTTCCAAGGAAGGAGTAATTATGACGATCGCACTTGATGCTATGGGCAGTGACCGCTACCCCGAGCCGGAAATCCAGGGAGCCTTATGGGCCGCCGAGAAATGGGGGCTTGACATCATCCTCGTGGGTGACCAATCTCGTTTGGAGCCCCAATTGCGGGCTCTCAACACCCGTGGTTTAGCGGTCCGAATCGAGCACGCTCCAGACATTTTAGAGATGAGCGACAAACCCGTTGAAGCGGCCCGGCTGAAACCACGCAACTCAATGGCTGTTGGGCTTGAACTGGTCAAAAAGGGTGTTGCCGAGGCGTTTGTTAGCGCCGGAAATACCGGCGGTGTCATGTTCAACGCACTCCGTATCCTCGGGCGCATCCCCGGCGTAGCCCGCCCAGCATTAACAGCGATGTTTCCGGTACGCGGTGGTCATGCCATTGTTTTAGATATCGGTGCGAATGCCGATTGCCGGCCCGAATTTCTGCTCCAATTTGCCATTATGGGCAGTATTTACGCCGAAAAAGTCCTGCACAAACAAAACCCTCGTGTTGGCCTGCTTTCCAACGGCGAAGAGCCCGGCAAGGGGAATCAACTGGTAAAGGAAACCTACCCCCTCTTGGAAAAAAGCGGCCTGAACTTTATCGGCAATGTCGAGGGCAAAGAAGTGTTCAACGGTGAAGCCGATGTCGTCGTCACGGACGGTTTTACCGGCAACATCATGCTCAAGTCCAGTGAAGCCGTAGCCAAGTTAATCACCGATGTTTTACGCGAATCGCTCATGGCGTCTTGGCGCACCAAACTGGGTGCCCTTTTGGCCAAGCCCGCCTTCGCCCAGATTCGCCAAATGCTCGATCCTTCGGAAATCGGTGCGGCCCCGCTGTTGGGCATTGATGGTTTAGTCTTTGTTGGGCACGGTCGTTCGGATGCTCGTGCAATTATGAATGCGTTGCGGGTCGCAAATGAAGCCATCCGGGCCAACCTACTGAACAATATCCGCGAAGCAATTCGAGAAAAACTTTCCGCTGTTGAAAATACCATCACCGACAACCCCTGAGGTTAACCATGAAAGTCATTCGTAACTCACGCCTGATTCAACGCAACCGCCGCATCGGTCAAATTGCGACCATCATTGCATTAGTCGTCCTGGGCTTTGGGCTTTACATCTCTTTTGTTCATCCCGAACAATATACACTAAGCCTTACAGCACTGATTATCGGGTTTGTGCTTTCCCAAGCCGGAATTTACTTCGGAAACCGCTGGGGGCGCTCCCCGCGACCGGATGAACTCCTCACCAATGCCCTGAAAGGCTTAGAAGATAAATACGCGGTTTATCATTATGTTTCGGGTATTCCACACATGCTCATCGGTCCGGCAGGCATCTGGGCACTAATTCCGGTCACCGTTGCCGGTACGATCACCTATGATGCCAACAAGCGCCGCTTTCGCCAAAAGGGTGGCAATATTTACCTCAAAATCTTTGGTCAGGAAAACATTGGACGACCTGACCTCGAAGCCAGTTACGCCATCGAGGATTTATCTAAATTCCTCAAAAAGACCTTAGGGGATGCCAACAACCCCCTTCCTACACCTCAAGCAGTTCTGGTTTTTACCAACCCCAAAGCCATTTTGGAAATCGAGGAATCACCAATCCCGGCTGTGCCATTAGCCAAATTAAAAGACTTTATGCGTCGCCAAGCCAAGGAAAATCCGGCCCCTGCGCCCGTTATTCAAGCCTTGCAACAAGCCTTGCCCAACGAAAAATGGGAGGGGAACTAGACGTTACCCTCGAGACTTAATCTGCCGTGGTCGTTTCGAAGGGGAACCCGGCGAACCGCTCATCGCATAAGCACGCAAACGTTGTACCTCGTCCGGGGTTAGATGACGCCATTCGCCGGGTTTCAATTTACCCAGTTCAATCGGGCCGATGCGGGTACGGATCAATCGCCTGACCGGCAATCCAATCGTCCGCCCGATTTCGCGGATTTCGCGTTTACGTCCTTCACACATAACCACGCGTAACCAAGCCCCCTCACGAACCACACCCTCCAGAGTTACCTCAGCAGGTGCCGCTCGCCGTCCATCCGGTAATACCACACCATGGCGCCACGCCTCGAGTTGCTCTTCATCCGGGCGCTTAGCCACCAAGACTCGGTATTCCTTCTCTTTTCCGTACCGAGGATGGGTCAGGCGATTAGCTAGTTCACCATCATTGGTGAGCAGGATCAGTCCTTCACTTTCATAATCCAGGCGCCCCACGACAAACAAATGCCCTGGAAAAGGCACTAGATCATAAACGGTGCGGCGTTTCTCGTGAAGCGCATGGTCTGAAAGCACATCCTGAGGTTTGTTGAGAATGATATAGGTAAACTGAGAGACCGGCTTGGGTATCGGATGCCCATCTACGGTGATCTGATCGCGCTCAGGATCGGCTTTCATCCCTAGCGTAGCCGTGACGCCGTTAACCTTAACCCGACCTTGGGCAATCAGGGTCTCTGCTTCACGCCGTGATCCCAATCCAGCCCGAGCCAGAATTTTCTGCAAACGTTCTTCTGCCATTTTTTAATCCTTTAGCAACGAATGATCTTGCACTTCGGTTTCATCAATCGGTGGTAATTGTTCCAAAGATTCTAGGCCAAAATAAGCCAGAAAGTCAGAAGTTGTGCCATAGAGAAGGGGCCGTCCCGGTAAATCAGCCCGCCCTCGCTCTTCGATCAACCCTTTTGCCAATAAACTGCGCACAACCGAATCGCTATTCACCCCACGAATAGCCTCAATCCCAGCCCGGGTGATCGGCTGGCGGTAAGCAATGATAGCCAAGGTTTCTAAGGCTGCCTTGCTCAACCTCGCCCCTACTTCCAAGCCCAGCAACCGCTCAACGTACGCAGAGACCTCAGGGGCTGTGGTGAGTTCGTAACGGCCTTGATGGACGCGTAAACGCAACCCTCGTTGCTGGTAATCTTCTTGCAAACGGGAGAGAGCCGCCTTGATTGTCTCCTCGTCTGTTCCTATAACCGTTGCGAGTTGGGCTGCCGAAACTGGCGCCGGAGCGACAAAGATCAAGGCTTCGAGGATACTTTCAAGAGAGAGGGAAGGGGTGTCGAGTTCGTCTGACTGCATGCTATAATTGAAACCGCCTTAAGAACGTTCCTTTCTCAGAGTTTATGAGCACAACATTGCGCACCCTGAAATTAACCAGCCCCATCACAGCCTTCTTGTGGCTATTGGCATTCAGTGCCTGCACGGTTTTCCTTCCATCTCGCCCAGCGATTAATGTTACCGTGGAAGATAACGGTCAACGCCACCAAATCACCGTACCTGTCGGTACTACCGTTCAAACCGTGATTGATCGTCTAAACCTTCCCTTAGGAGTACTGGATCGCACCGAACCGCCCACATTTACCGTTCTGAACCGTGATTCAAGGATTACTATTATACGCGTAAAAGAAGTTTTTGAGACCGAAGAGGTAGTCGTTCCCTTTGAACAACAAGTAGTCAGAAACGAATCACTCTCTGAGGGCGAAACCCGGCTGGTTCAACCCGGCGAAAACGGCTTACAGCAGATCACTTATCGCCGCTTATTGGAAAACGGAAAAGAAGTCGCACGAACTATTTTTAAAGTCGAAACTATTCGCGAACCACGCCCTGAAATCGTTATGGTTGGTGTTCAATCACCATTAACACCACTGGATTTGCCCGGATCCCTAGTTTACCTGGCAGGCGGGAATGCCTGGTTGATCCGCGAGAACAGCGCCAACCGCTATCCCATCGTTACAACAGGCGATTTAGATGGGCGCGTTTTTACCCTATCCCCAGATGGAAAATGGTTACTCTACACCCGACAGAGCAACACCAGCAACGAGATCAACACCCTCTGGGTAGTAAACCTGACGATTGAACACCCACAGCCGATTAACCTTAAAGTCAGTAATGTCGTCCATTACGCCGAGTGGGTGCCCGGCGCGTCATTGACCATTGCTTATTCGACGGTCGAACCCCGCAACGCACCGCCAGGCTGGCAGGCCAATAACGATTTCTACCGTCTAAGTTTTTCCCCCGAGGGGCGAATTTTGAAAAATGAGAAACTAATAGATGCTAACGCTGGGGGAATCTACGGTTGGTGGGGAACCACCTTCGCTTGGGCACCTGATGGCAATGCCCTGGCCTATGCCCGCCCCGACTCAGTCGGCTTGGTAAACCTAAAAGAACAGACATTCGAGCCACGCTTCTCACTCCAACCTCTGGAAACCGGAGGAAATTGGGCTTGGGTTCCTAGTATAGCCTGGTCCGCGGATGGGCGCTTCCTGTATACTTCAACCAATAGCGAATCTGACCCACAGGTTTTTTCATTGAGCGCGCTATCGCTCACTTATGACCTGATGATGGATGTGGTCAAAAATACTGGTATGTTTGCTAACCCCACCCCCATTCCCGATAACCAGCACTTCCCACAATGGGTTGCTTATCTTCAGGCCTTGTTCCCCACCCAAAGTGAATCCAGCCGCTATCGCTTAGCCCTTATAGACCGAGATGGATCGGATCAACGCATTCTTTTCCCCCCCGAGGGGTCAATCGGATTGGAGCCTCAACGGCCGGTTTGGTCGCCGCCTTCCTCACCACAATGGATTGGGATAATTTATCAAGGCAACCTCTGGCTCGTCGAAGTACCATCTGGGCAAGCCCGCCAGATTACAGGTGACGGCCTAATCCGTCGAATAGACTGGAAATGATCATGACCATGGAGAAAGATCTATGCGAGTTTTAGTTACCGGCGCCGCGGGTTTTTTGGGTTCGCATCTCTGTGATTATCTGCTGGCTCAAGGCCACGAAGTGATCGGCATGGACAACTTTATCACCGGCAGCCCGGATAATCTGGCCCATTTAGCCGGTAATCCACGTTTCCTTTTCATCCGCCACGATGTGTCCAATTTTATCTTTGTGCCCGGAAAAGTGGATGCTGTGCTTCATTTTGCTTCACCGGCCAGCCCGAACCCCAATTCCCCTTACGGTTACACGAATTTACCCATTCAAACCATGAAGGCCGGAGCACTAGGGACACACAACACTTTAGGTGTTGCCCGGGCACACAATGCAAGATATTTGCTAGCCTCGACCAGTGAAATTTATGGCGACCCCCTCGAGCATCCTCAGAAAGAAACCTATTGGGGACACGTAGATCCCATCGGCGTGCGCTCCGTTTATGATGAAGCCAAGCGTTTCGCTGAGGCGCTGACCATGGCCTATCATCGCTACCATGGACTGGATACGCGCATCGTTCGTATTTTCAACACCTATGGTCCGCGCATGCGCCTTGATGATGGACGTGTGGTACCCAACTTTATCCAGCAAGCCCTGCGTGGCGAACCTCTAACTATTTATGGGGATGGCTCACAAACTCGTAGTTTCTGTTATGTGGATGATTTAATCGAGGGAATTTACCGCCTCTTGCTTTCAGACGAGCATTATCCGGTTAATCTGGGCAACCCAGAGGAAATTACCATATTAGAATTCGCAGAGGTTATTAACCGCCTGACTGGCAACAAAGCCGGAATCGTCTTCAAGCCGGAAAGCCGTCTTGGGGATGACCCTCAACGCCGCCAACCGGATATTACGCGCGCACGTACCATCCTGGGTTGGGAACCCAAAACGAGTTTAGAGGAGGGCATACGACTGACCATACCGTATTTCCGTCAAAAAATGGGGCTTTAATCACCATAATCACCGATTCTAAAGAACTGGGGCGCTTCCTGCGCTTTGCGGTTGTGGGAACGATTGGCGCGGTGATTGATTTTGGGCTTTTTAATGCCCTAACCCAAACCATTGCTTTCTTCCGCCAAAATGCTGTTTGGGCAAGCGTCCTCTCCTTTATTGCCGCCGTGACAAGTAATTTCGTTTGGAATCGTTACTGGACCTATCCCGATTCCCGTAGCAAACCCCTGGCTCAACAGGGAGCGCAATTCTTATTGGTGAGTATCGCGGGGCTATTGATCCGCACCCCGCTCTTTGCTTTCCTCGAACCAATCCTGATCCGTTTTTTCCAAGCCTGGTGGAAGTGGACAATTCTCTCACCCATTACTGTCGCTCATAATGTTGCGCTCGCCATTGTGATTGGCGTGGTCATGCTTTGGAACTTCTTTGCCAATCGCTATTGGACGTATAATGATGTTTAAGTTCAAGCAATGAGCGATTCGCCTCTCTCGCCCAACCCCGATTCAGCCCCCGCCGAAACCCCACAGCCGCGTTCCCTGCGGGAATTGATTGATATTGTCTCCGGGCGAGCCCTTAAGGATATCCTTCCTCAAGAGGACGCCGGTCTCGCCGAACCTCTGCCTTTCCCCTTCCTGGCCATTGTGGGTCAGTTCGAAATGCGCTTGGCATTATGTCTGAATCTTATTAATCCCGCTATCGGTGGTGTGCTTCTCATCGGTCCCCGGGGTACCGGAAAGACTACGGCAGTACGTAGTCTGTTGGATTTGCTCCCCGAAATTGAGCGCAGTGCTTGTTTCTATGGTTGTCTACCCGAGGACATTGAAACCGGCGGCATTGACGCTGTTTGCCCCGATTGTGCGCGCAAGTATGCCGAGGGACGCCCGCTCACGATAAAAGATCGGGTCAAACTAATCGAACTGCCCCTTAACGCTCGCCTCGAAGACGTGGTGGGAGGGCTGGATGAACGCGCCGTCGCTCATGAACGTTTCCGCCTCAAACGAGGTATTCTTGCGCAGGCTGATCGAAATATCCTGTATGTTGACGAGGTCAATCTTCTCCCGGATGAAATCGTGGATGCCATCCTGGATGCAGCCTCCAGCGGCACCTATACGGTGCGCAGAGGACCACTCTCCGCCACGTATCGTGCCCGTTTTGTCCTAATCGGATCTATGAATCCCGAAGAGGGCAACTTACGCCCCCAGATCCTTGACCGCTTTGGCCTACGTGTCCTTGTCCATGGTCTGAAAGATCCTCATCAACGGCTTGAAGCCTATCGGCGCAGTCAGTATTACCGGGTAAATCCTCGCGCGACCGTGGCACACTATGCTGAAGAGACCGCGCTGATGCGCGAAGAAATCGCTACAGCGCGCCGCTTACTGCCCTCGGTACGAGTTTCAGATCCAATCGCCTTGGAAGCCATAAACCTCATCCAACGCCTAAAGATCGATTCACTGCGTGCAGAAATCACCCTGCTGGAAGCCGCCCGTGCTTACGCCGCCGCCGATAGTCGCATTGAGGTAACATTCGAAGATATCCGTCAAGTTGCCCCTATGGCTTTGCGTATGCGCCGTTCGGCTTTTATGGAAAAATACCTTGAAAACCAAAGCAACGAAGATGAAGAAATTTTGCAACTGTTTACCTCTCAAATCGAGCCCAATTTATCGGTAGCCCCTACCAAGGAGGATAAGGATGCCCCCCGCTCTTAATCACTACACGCGCCTGGAACGCTGTCTGAGCGGCGAAGATGTAGACCGCATCCCTATCGCCCTGTGGCGACACTTCCCGGTAGACGACCAGCACCCTGAGCATCTGGCCAAGGCCATTATCCATTTTCAAAGCACGTACGATTTTGATTTCATTAAGGTGACCCCTGCCTCATCTTATTGCCTGCGTGATTGGGGCGTTATTGATCAATGGAAGGGCGATCCTGAAGGCACTCGTGCTTACATTCATCACCCCATAGTCCACCCTGAGGACTGGCTAAAACTGACCCCTTTAAACCCGCATCAGGGTGTATTGGGCGACATGCTGATCACGCTTCGAATTCTGAAGCACCACTTTGCGGGTCAGGTGCCGATTCTTCAGACCATCTTTTCACCCCTGGCCCAAGCCAAGAATTTGGCCGGTGAGGAACGCCTCATTTTGCACCTACGCACCGCACCCGACGCCCTTCACGCCGGCCTGCAGAGAATCACTGAATCCACTCTTGCTTTTATAGAAACCCTAAAGGACCTTGGGATTGACGGTATTTTCTATGCAATCCAGCATGCCCGTTATGATACACTCTCTTCGTCAGAGTTCAGCGAGTTTGGTCGCGCGTATGATCTCAAAATTTTAGAGGCGGCGCGTGGTTTCTGGCTTAACGTGGGGCATATCCACGGGGAGCACATCATGTTCCCACAGGTTTGTGATTACCCGGTGCAAATTCTGAACTGGCATGATCGGCAAACCACGCCGTCACTACGCGAAGCCCTAACGAAAGTTCCCGCCGCCGTTTGTGGCGGGCTTTCCCAATGGACCACAATGGCATTAGGCAGCCCCGAAGACGTGCAACGCGAAGCACAACAGGCCATTCAAGAGACCCAAGGGAGGCGCTTTATCTTGGGCACCGGCTGTGTCCTACCCATTATCACCCCGCATGGAAATATCCACGCGGCTTGCCAAGCCACCATCTTGGTATAGGGAACCCTTATGGCACCTCCTCGTATCATCGGCGGCAAAGCCGGGGGAATCCGTCTACGTAGTGTCCCGGGCAGCGGCACCCGCCCGATCACCGACCGAGTGAAAGAAGCCTTATTTAACATTCTTGGCCCGGATATTGAGGGAGCAACTTTCTTGGACCTGTTTGCCGGAACAGGCAGCGTGGGCTTGGAAGCGCTGAGCCGGGGTGCATCTTACGTCTGTATGATAGATACCAGTCGCCAAGCCATTTCAACTATTAAGGAAAACCTGCGTCTCACCCGTTTGGAGCAAGGGGCAGAAGTATTGCACATGGACGCCTTCGCTTTTCTGCGCCGCCCCCCCACACGCGCTTTTGATTTTATCTTTGTGGCTCCCCCTCAATATAAAGGCTTATGGGAAAAAGCCCTAGCGGCGTTGGATACAAACCCAACCTGGCTATCTCCCAGCGGCACCATCATCGTTCAAATAGATCCCAATGAATACAAACCCCTCTTGTTACAAAATTTCACCGAAGAAGATCGGCGTCATTATGGCTCAACCCAATTGATTTTCTACCGTTACAAACTTTCCCAAGATACAACCGCTACTTCCAGTTAGGGAATTAAGGGATCTCAAACTCCACTTGAAGACGATCTTGGTCATCGTAGTAGTAATGCGCCACAAAAGGGGGATCATCCTCCCGATGATTCAAAACACGGGGCAACAAGACAGCCAAATCGGGTACCAACGGCAACCTAGAGAGATCACTCTCTGCAATCCATTCGGCAACGCCTTCGGGGGATGACTGCACCTCTCCCCCTGCATAGTCCCCGCGAAACACATAAAGCCCGATCCCGATGGTTTCACCCGTATCAATCATGATCACACCACACAACCGTAGGTTAGCAACCTCTAGCCCCGTCTCTTCTCGAACTTCCCGCTTGGCCGCTGCCAGAATCCCCTCGCCCTGCTCAACATGCCCTCCGATTCCGTTATAAAGCCCAGCCCAGAGTCGCTTGTGCGGTGCCCCTTTTAACAGAAGCACTTTGTCATCACGAGTGATGAAAATTAAGGTACGAGGAATAATGGTATAACGATCCTTGAAAACGCCTTGTTCTTCTCGGCCCATAGCAGGAACATCCCAAACCAAAAGATAATTTTAGAGGCCCTGTATTGGTCAGGGCCTCTTCTCAATTTAACTCAAAAACATCGGGACGCCCATAAAATCTTTAACCCGCGGGCGATACGTTTCAATATCGTAGTAAGAAGGCACATCCACACGCTTACGACCGGCCATCACAATTTCCACCGGTACGGTCGTGTATTTACCACCGTGTAGAGCGACCATCTTGCCTGTCTCTTTGCGCCGTATCAATTGGATAGCAAGGTTACCAAACGACATAGCCACCATCCGATCCAGCGAATCGGGCGCCCCGGAACGCATCAAGTACCCTAATTGTTGATACATTGTGTTTTGACCGGTGCGTCGCTTGATCTCCTCGCTTACAATCAATCCGATGCCCCCCAGTTTACGGTGACCATACGCATCGGCCTCACCGGTAACAAACATTTCCCCTCCTTCCATGATCGCCCCTTCAGAGATGGTCATAATGGCATAATTGGAGGGGTTGTTCCGCTTATCGTACATCAAGAAATCGCATAATTTCTGGATATCGAACGGCACCTCGGGAATTACAGCGCGATCCACATAAGCCAAATAACCGCTGATCAGGCAGGTTTCACCGCAATAGCGCCCGAACAGTTCCACCACACCGATCCGTTCATGCGAGCCCACGGAGGTGCGCATGTTCGTGATAAACTCCACACTACGTGTCACCGCCGTAGAAAAACCGATGCAATAATCCGTCCCAAAAACATCGTTATCCATGGTCTTGGGAATCGCCACAACGGGAAAGCCTTCGCGATGCAGTCGCACCGCAAAAGAGAGCGTATCATCCCCACCGATCGGTACGAGCACGTCAATTCCCAAGTTGGCCAAAACATTAAGCACGTAATCGGTATAATCCGTCTTTCCTTCCTCAGGAATGGGCTTACCCCACTTCGAATTCTTCAAGAAGTCCGGCGTATCCTTGGGAGAAACACGCTGCGGATTGGTGCGCGACGTGTGGAGCACTGTACCCCCCGTCCGATCTATGGTGCGCACATCCTCAGCGTGCAGTTCGCGAATATAGTAATCACGAGTAGAGGGTTCGTCCGGGTTGTAATGCAATAAACCTGCCCAACCCCGACGAATGCCGATCACCCGATAACCCAGTTCCAATGCCCCCATCACCACCGATTTGATGCAGGGATTCAGCCCAGGCACATCCCCACCACCGGTTAAGATCCCAATCGTCAGTGTCATAAGCAGATCCTCCCGTGAAAGAATTCGTTATGATGTATAGATCAATCCCTAGAGTGTAATGTTACTCAGGGGGATTTGCAAGGTTACGCGACAGCCCTGCCCGGGAGCCGTATCAATATCCATCGTACCACCAAGCATCTCTACACGTTCACGGATTAAGCGCAATCCAAGCCCACTGCTCTCCTGAAGTCTATGTATATCAAAACCCTTACCATCATCACGAACCACAACCCGCACAAATTGATCACCAACCTCCAAGAAGACTTCAATGGAAAGTTTTCGCAACGTGTCCTGATTATGGCGATAAGCATTGTTCATGAGTTCCTGGATGGCGCGAAAAATCATCACCTCAGCATAAGGGGCAAAGCGCTGCTGAGCACCGCGCGTGATGACACTAACCTCAGCACCGGTTTCGCTGCTAAAGGTCTCACCGTAGCGTTGCACGGTGATAAAAAGCCCCAGATCATCCAACATCATTGGCCGCAACCCGGCAATAAATAAGCGCACCTTCTGGAAAGTCGCCATGGCTGCGTTCTTGAGGTTTTCTAATTCCTCCCTGGCTTTGAGCGGATCCAAATCAAAGAGTCGTGATGCAATTTCTGCCTGCACGATAAAGTTCGAAAGGTCTTGAGCGGGACCATCATGCATTTGGCGCGATAACTTTTGCCGCTCCGTTTCTTGCGCATCAATGAGTTTCTCCAACATAGCCATGCCGCCGTTTCGCCCTCGTTTACCCCCTGCCGGTGAACCCTCGGTCAAAAAACTTTGCACTTTTTCTAAGAGGTTGATGTATTTTTCCAGGTGCGCCTGATCGCTCTGCAATTTTTCAACCTGGCTACGCATCACCAAGAGCCGGCGTTGGGCATCTAAGGCCGAGTCATAAACCACCCGAATGTCATTTCTGGGCACCGATTCAAATTGATTTTGGAGTTGCTGCAAGTGTGCATTGATATTGGCGTTCCGTTGCGTCAATCGCGTCAACTCTACCTGACTGCGCTCAATCATCTGAGTGACCTCTTCATAGGCACGCCGAGACGACTCGAGCTCAGAGGCAATAAAATCTACAAACAATTCCCACGTAGTTGAATCATCGCCTACCTGAATTGTCATGCCCAACTCCGCTTTTTCTCACTATTACATTTGATTCGAGCCAAGGGGTTTAATCAGGTGTAAGTATAGCACAATTGTCTATGCCTGTTCCTAAAATCTAGCGGCAGGTTTTTTCAACATCTCTAAGAGTTAAAATATGTGCATCTTGGACGGTTCCTAAATACTCGAAATTCTCATCCTTCATCGGATCCGCATAAAGCGAACCAAGATTGATCTGATCAGGTTCGAGTACCACATAGTCGGCCCGATAACGACACATTACGGCCAGCAATTGAGCAACATCGCCACCCGGGATAACAATGCTGGAACGATGGGTAAAGATAAAAAACGTGGGTGGATTGTTAACTGCTCCCAGTGAAGAGTCGGCCGGAAATCCCCAATCTGATAGTCTTTGATTAATGGCCAGATACCTATCCTGCGTAACTCGCCACGATGGGGGTGTTATTTCATTTCCCAAGTACCTTTGGACGTAAATCGCGGCAGCAGCCATGAGGACGATCAATAAAACCCCTACCCCTAGAATAGTTTGACTGACCTTTGGCTGCCACCCCCGATACTGGGCTCCCCATTGGATCAGGGCTTGAAACCCCTGCCAGCCTAATCCCCATAAGAAAGGCTGGAGCGCGGCACCCGAGTGAAAAAATCCCCCTCTCACCCCCGCAAAGGGAAATATCAACGAAAAAATCAACCCTAACGCCATCCATATTCCGAGCCCGAAGCGCGTCTCGAGGCGATACCATGTTTTTACTATTCCCCAAATAATGAGGGGAAAGAAAACAATTTGTCCTTGAACGGCAATCGCAGTAAGCAAATTTTGTCCCATTGTCCAAAGGCGATCCTTTATAATCGTCCCCCACCCTTGCGCAATCCAATGCTCAAAAGTCAATTGTGATGCCGGATAATAAAACAATTCATTGTACTCTCGCAACCACAAGGCTCGCCCCGACCCCGGTTGAAGCAATGTGCCAAACGCATGCAGGTTATGCCAGAGCCACGGCGCAATGGTGAGACCGTAACCCACACCAAGGCCCAAGAGATTTATCACGGCTACACGCATTATGTTGAGAGTAACGCTCTTTTGTCTTAACGTTACCGCCCTAAACACCATTCCTGCTTGAAGAAATATGCTGGCTAAAAACCAGATCACCCCATCCGCCCGGGAAAGATGAATCAGGCCACAAACAATCCCAACGACCAACGAACGCAGGAATTCCCTTTTCTTACCCCACAGATGTTCTGTCTCGAATACAAAGATGAAATACAAAGCACCCAGTGTGGTGATCGGCGTGAAGGATTCGGGGAAAGTGATAAACCCGGCATAGAAAAGTGGAAAAGATGCCGCCAATCCACCCAACCAGCCTATAAAGGCTCGTCCGGTTCTACGAAACACCAAATAAGCAATTAGCGCTACATTGATGCCATGGAGAATGACAAAAGGCAAACGTGCTGCCCACAACGCGGTGGTTCCGGCCAGCCTCATCCCAATCGCCGCCAAAACTGCCGGCAAAGGCATCCAATAATCAAAGGACGGCATAGGCACACCCTTTGGATCCGCCAGGTAGTTCCAGATAAAAGGCTGTTCTCCCCCGCGTCCCCAGAAAATCTGCTGACCCAGAGCGTAGTAATAATCGCTATCCATAACGGCTGCTACCGGCTGTATCCACAGCATCACAGCCGCCATTCCGCTCCCCAAGATACCCAAAAGCAAGTAATGGATACGCTTCACCCCCGTTGCCCTTTAATCCAGAGACTCAATATCTTCGCGTTGAATGAGTTCCAACCACACACTGGGAGGACGAATAGCCCACCAGCGCACCCAATATAACAGCCCTACTACCACCAAAGGAATCAACAGCATCAGCAATGCCATATTCTGCTCGTGAAGACTCTCCATCAAACGCCAAGACACTAATCCCCAAGACCCAATACCTAATCCAGTCATTACGATTAAAGTCACCCACAGACCTAAACGACGCCATCGCTCTACCCACAGGCTACCCGCCAGGATCAATGCTGGCAAAAAGAGGATCATATCTTGGGGTTGAAACCGCACACTGGTCCACGCTGTAAGGGTCAGACTCAATGCAGCCAACCAGAGAAAAGCCCGCATGCCTGAACGGTGATTGAGGATCAATTCAAACAATGTCAAAGCAACTGCAAGACCACTTACAGCCTGGCCCAGGCGTGTCCCGACACCCGGGAAAAATACGCCCAAAGCCTCACCAATCGTTTGGCCAATCAAGGGGCGTTGACGATTTATGATCATCGCTAAATACTGTAATGGCCATGAAGGAAGAAAGAGGGCAAAAAAGAGACTTAAAAGAGCCAGGGTAATGAAAAACCACATCACGATCAAGCCCCGACGATTCAGGACAGCCCAAATAAATATCACTCCGATCACCACCCCGGCAACATGCGGACGCATGGTTGCTAAACCCAAAGCCACCCCTGCTAATTCATCGCGGCGGGTACGAATAGCCCATAGGGCCAGAGTGACCATCAGTAATACCGCCGGCACTACATCACCGCCAAGGACCGCCAGAGCACTCGGAAACCAAAGTAATCCAAATCCTAGCCAGAGGCCAGTAACCCATGCTTTTGGACGCCAGGTGGTTATCCGCAACCCCAAGTAAACCGCCAGGCCAAGTGATAACTCAGCCAAAACCATACCGATGGCATGGGCTAATTTAAAGTCCTTTACGATTGCCAAAGGCAAGTATAAAATCAAAGCATATAAGGGAGCATTGAACCCAACCGTCTCAGCGTTTAGACCAATATCGGTCGCTGCGCGTGCAATCTGCTGTGCAGCCTCGGATGAATAGGGGCTCACCCCTTGCTGAAGCAGTAAACGCGCCGATTGCCAGCCTTCAAAGAAATCCGTTCCCAGTTGGGAAGCCCCAGCCAAGCGAAGATTGACAATTAGAAGTAAGCAAAAAAGTCCAATCAGGAGGAGTAATCCAAAGGCATAAATCCAAACGTTAGGACGTTTCAAAGCGTAATGCATCCTTATTAGTGGAATTCCCTAATGTCCTTTCCCAATTATAACGTGAGGGAGTTAGAGTTATGGAACTAACTATTGCCTTAGCCCAGATGAACATCTTTCAAGGCCATTTGGAAAAAAATTACCTCAAAGCGCTGGAATTTTTGAGGGAAGCCCGAAAAAGCCATGCTCAGGTGGTGCTTTTTCCCGAACTTTGGAGCAGTGGTTACGATTTAAAAAACCAATCTCAATACGCGCAACAAAATCAAGAGTTAATCGCCGAATTAGGCCGACAAGCGGCAGAAAGCGGACTCTACATTGGAGGGTCTTACATAACATTTCGAGAGGGCCGATACCATAACACCTTTATTCTCATCGCCCCTTCGGGCCAAATCATCAGTCAGTATCATAAGATTCATCTTTTCGCCCCATTGAATGAGGATCGGTATTTTTCGCCCGGGCAGGAACTGATAACCTCTCACATTTCCGGTTTAACCTGTGGGCTGGCCATCTGTTATGATCTGCGTTTTCCCGAACTCTTCCGCACTTATCTTGATCACGATGCCGATTCATTTTTCCTCGTGGCTCAATGGCCCGCATCCCGTCTGGATCATTGGGAAACTCTATTGCGTGCCCGCGCCATTGAGAATCAAGCCCTTGTCGCGGCCTGCAATGCCGTCGGCATCTCTGGAAAGGTTACCAACGGCGGGGGCAGTTTGATCCTATCCCCTTGGGGTGAGATTCTCGCCCGCGGAAGTATTCACGACGAAGATTTCATCCAGGCAACGATCACCCTAGAAAGCATTCACGAGATTCGTAGCAACTTCCCGGTATTACGCGATCGGCACACACACCTGACCACATAGACATTATTGACGCGTTTCACCCAAACCAATTTCGCGGGGATGAACTGGCCTGGAAAGCCGATAATACACGTGGTAATCCCCAATTTGCACTTCCTGATAACTAACCCCCAAACGCGAAAACGCTTGCTTTAAGTGTTCATCCAACGCAGGATTGCGAGTGGTAATATACGCAGTGCGATCACTCACTTCAACCATAGAAGTATAGACCGGATAACGGTCATCCCGCGTGGTATAACGAAGATCAGGATGGTAGGGTAAGCGTGGACTGAAGATCAATCTCTCTTTCGAGATAAAAGCCAGCGGATAAGCCACCCAATAATTAGAGTATCCTCGCGTCTCCCCTACTTGTTCTAGAAACGCCGCCAGATCGGGCAAGTAACGCTGATCTATCTGGGCTGGCACATAAAACTGCGTGGTAATACCGGGCGGGTTTACTGCCGCGCATGTCAGTATTCCACCAAAATGATAGACGAGAATCAGCCCAGCCCAGGCAATCCCTAAGACTTTCCGACGCAAACTATAAACCCATTGTGCCGCACCGTAAGCCATAGGCAGAATCAGCGGCAAGAAGTAGCGCCCCGAGGGATCCACGCCAAACGAGGTGAACAGGGATCCTGCCACCAACGTGATCACGATTCCCACCAAGAGCAGACGTGCCGGGGTAATCTTCCTGTCCTTTACCCAACGCCTAAGGCTATCTCCGATCACCAAAAGCCAAAAACTTAACAACATAGGCATTAACGGCATAACTAACCACTTTACAGACCACGGCGGTCGGAAGCCCAAGATCACCGTTGTTCCCAGCACGACTAGGTTGAACGCATGCTGAAAAACACGGGCAAACCAAGGGCCATCTTCTACTGCCACCGCACTGCCTAATAACTCATCCACCAAAGGTCTCCACCCTTGGGTGAGTGCATAATACCACCAGGGCCATGCCCCCAAAATGAATCCTACCCCGAGACCTAACAACCATCCCCAGCCTCGCTTTTGTGGTCTGGAGAACCAAACAAGTGTTACCACTGCTGGCACACTGTACACCAGGGTAATACCATGCACCCAAAGTCCTAAGCCAATCCAAAAACCTAATAAAAGCCGTAAACCCCACCGAACCCACCTGGGGTTCGCCTTATGACTCTCGCGCAGGATTATACACAGTGGTAATCAAGATGAGATTGCCGATAAGCAAGGCTTCACCATAACCGCCCAGGCTAACCGTGGTATATAGGGTCACGTTGACATTGGGGATAGCCAAAAATAGCCCGGCCAATATTCCAATCTGATTGGAGGCACGTTGCTCCAAAGCGCTGTTATTCTTGTCTGGTTACCGCTCACATTTCAACGGTACTACATTCCGCTCATCCCTTACCTTGTCTTGTGGGCTGCCCTAGGCTTAGACAGCCTAATAGAGATCCTTTCTCACGCTTTCAATCAGATATGGCGGAAATAAACTCGATGATTCTTATATGCTTTACCACCTATGGTGATAAGGTCTTTGCGCATTTGCACCGCCGACTCGGCTACCTGGGTCAGTTCGGCATGTTCAAATCCAAAATCAAGAACCGTTTTCTGCATTTCTGCATAGAGCAGCGCATTACCACCGCGTCCATGATATTCGGGCAATACCCCCGCGCCGTTCAACGAGACCCACTTCGTCCGCCGCATTTCTAATAGCAAATCCACAATCGCCCACGGGGTCAACCGGCCACGTGCACGCTGTAGGGCTTCAGATACATCAGGGAAACCAAATAGGAAGCCAACTACTTTGTCCTTACTGAGGATGATTTTGATCAGGCGGGGATTGGCCACAGTGATTAAGGTATCCACTACAAAATCAATTTCTCGTTCGGTTAGTGGATAATACTCCCAATTATTGACAAAAGTTTCGTTATAGGCTTTACCGATTTTCTTAGCCCACTGGCGTAGCTCGCTCTTCGTCTCAAAACTTTTAACTTCAAAATACCCCCGTTCTTGAACCCTTTTAGCCACCTCTTTTACCTTTTCGGGCAAGACAAAATTATTCCGATGCAAGTAGCACGAGACAAAGTCCACCTCTTTTTGAAATCCCAATGCTTCCATAAACTGCGGGTAATAGGGTGGGTTGTAATTCATCATGGTCATCATCTGACGATGCTCAAACCCCTCGATCAGGATCCCATACCCATCGAAAGGGCTGAAGCCCTTGGGTCCCACGATCTCATTAAGACCACGTTGGTGTGCCCATTCAAAAGCCCGCTCAAATAAGGCTTGGGCTACTTCGAGGTCCTCAATCGTTTCAAAGAGGTAGAACTGAGCCTGTTGAGTACCATGATACTGGTTATAGGGACGATTCTCCATGACCGCAATGCGTCCCACAATTTCACCTTCGCGTTTGGCCACAAAGAAATCCGCATCCGAGTGCTCATAGAACGGGTGCTTGTTACGATTGAGCATGAGCCGAATATCGCTCAAAATCGGTGGTACCCATTGTGGACAATCCTTGTAGATCTTGAAGGGAAAGCGCACAAATGCCTCAACTTGAGCCTTGTTCGCCGTATCTAACAATTCAACTTGGATCGCCATAAGACCTCGCTTGTAGATAAGGATGGGATGGTTTTCAGTATACCCTCATTTTTAAGAATGGCAAGAGGGACTCATGATGTTATAACCCAAGACCCTCAGCAAGGTTTTTTCCGGTTATAATCCAGATAATGCAAGTCCAATTTCTTATCGGTGGATGTGCCGATGAACCGCTTAAAACATTCAGCGTCTCCCTATCTCTTGCAACATGCCAACAACCCCGTGGATTGGTATCCTTGGGGTGAAGAGGCTGTCGCCAAAGCCCGACGTGAGGACAAGCCCATTTTTCTTAGTATTGGCTATGCTGCTTGCCATTGGTGCCACGTTATGGCTCACGAATCTTTTGAGAACGAGCAAATTGCCGCTTATCTAAACTCTCACTTCGTTCCCATCAAAGTAGACCGGGAAGAACACCCCGATATAGATGCCCTCTACATGAATGCCGTCATTGCCATGACCGGACAAGGGGGATGGCCGCTCTCGGTTTTCCTCACTCCCACATTAGAGCCTTTTTACGGCGGTACCTATTTTCCACCTGTGCCTCGCTACGACCTACCCTCGTTTCTACAAGTTTTACAAGCCGTCCACCTCTCTTGGGAACAGGATCGCGTAAGTCTTCAAGCACTGGCTAAAAAGGTCTACGAGCATTTGCGCCAGACCCACACCTGGCAGCCTTCCCCCCAACCTACAGACTTCGAAAACGTGCTCTCGGCTGCTTTAAACGAACTTGAACGAACCTACGATTGGCAGCACGGCGGGTGGGGACGCGCACCCAAGTTCCCTCAGCCGCTGGCAATTGAATTCCTTTTCACTCAGGCTGCCCGCGGAAGTGATCGGGCCTTGTCCCTCGCCAATCATGCGCTCCATGCAATGGCAAACGGAGGAATTTTCGACATCGTCGGAGGGGGTTTTCATCGTTACAGCACCGATGCTGATTGGTGCATCCCTCATTTTGAAAAAATGCTTTACGATAACGCCCAATTGGCCACGGTTTACCTTCAGGGTTATATTCTTACGAAAGATGAGGTTTTTCGCTTTATTACCGAGCGCACACTTGACTTTATTCTCAATGAACTATCGCACCCTGCTGGGGGTTTTTATGCCAGCCTGGACGCCGACTCGGAAGGCGAGGAAGGCAAATTCTACACCTGGGCGGTAGATGAACTCAAAACCCTACTAGGTGATGCCCGCACCTGGGAGCAATTTACTCAAACCTTTCGCCTCGACGATTCTGTAACCCATGGCGGGAAAATCGTGCTAAAAGCCCAATTGACATGGTCGGAACTCGCTCAGCGTCAAAATCTGCCCCTCTCCAATGTCCTGCACTTCGTTACTGAAATGACCTCGCCCTTGTCCCGGCAACGGCAGCGTCGTATCCGCCCGACCACGGATGACAAAATTATCGTGGCCTGGAACGCGTTAGCCATTCGCGCTTTTGCTCTGGCGGGACGCTACTTGGATAACCCCCGCTATCTAACCGCCGCTCAAAATGCCGCCAATTTCATCCTGAATAAACTCTATCGGGAACATCGTCTTTACCGCTCATGGCGACAAAGCATGCTCGGCCCCTACGCTCGCTTAGAGGATTACGCCGCCCTAATCCTCGCTCTGCTTGAACTTTACCAAACCGACTTTAACACCACCTGGTTCAAATGGGCACTGCACCTCGCCGAGGAAATGATTCGCCTCTTCCAAGATGCATCAGGAGGGTTCTTTGACACCCCGCTTGATGACACTACCCTACCCCTGCGTTCTAAAGAGATCCAGGACAGTGCCACGCCTTCCGGCAACGCACTCGCCATACAAGTCCTTTTAGCCCTCTCCCTCTTAGAGCAACGAGATTCGTGGTACGGCCTCGCACAGAACGTTTTATCATGGATTAGCACGGCGTGCAAACGCTATCCCCTAGGGTTTGCCGCCTTCCTGCGCAGTATAGACATCGCCCAAGGGCCGGCTCAGCAAATCGCTTTTTTGTGGCACGATTTTCAAAAGGCAAAGCCCTACTTACAATACCTTCACCGCCACTATCGCCCGCGCACGATTTGGGCAGGGAGCGCAATCCCACCTTCCCCAGATGCACCCTATTTAGTAAGGACTCATCTCCCTCCCGCAGAAACTCCGGTAACCGTTTTCCTGTGTGATCGCTTCGTGTGCCTTCGACCAATTACCACATTCGAAGACTTTGTGGCAGTTATCTAAACCCTAACCCTGCAGTGTGTTTATAAACGCCGTAGATAATTGACGTACTTCAATCGCCTTAGCACACGACAGGGCTTTCTGAGCCAGCGCCTGTGCGTCGTTCATCGCCATCGCCCGGATCAGCGCTTTTACCTTAGGAATACCCGCGGGGTTAACACTTAATTCATCCACACCTAATCCTACCAAAATAGGCACGGCTTCGGCTTCGCCTGCCAGTTCACCACATACACCAACCCATTTGCCCACCGCGTGCGCTGCCTGCACCACCTGCTCAATCAGTCGTAGCACTGCCGGATGAAGCGCATCCCCTAAATAGGCCAAACGAGGATTTCCGCGTTCCGCCGCCAAGGTGTATTGTGTGAGATCATTGGTGCCGATACTGAAAAAATCCACCGCTGGTGCCAAGGCGTCGGCCTTGATCGCCGCGGAAGGGATTTCAACCATAATCCCGGTCTCAATCGGCCAGGCATGCGCAACGCCCTCTTGCTCCAATTCATGATGGACCCGTGTAAGAAACTCGCGCGCTTGCTCCACCTCTTCCAAACTGGCCACCATGGGGAACATGATCCTCAGAGGTGTTAAAGCCCCTGCACGCAAAATTGCCCGCAATTGGGTTCGGAATAAATCAGGCTGCTGGAGCGACAAGCGCAGTGCCCGTACGCCCAAAAATGGGTTAGCCTCAGGCTCCATAGGAATATAGGGCAAGGGTTTATCCCCCCCCACATCAAGAGTACGAACAATAACCGGCTTGCCCTTCAGCGCCAATCCAATGTCCCGAATAGCCTGATATTGTTCTTCTTCGGAAGGGGGTGTTTGCCGCGTCAGAAAAAGAAACTCGGTGCGCAACAAACCGATTCCTTCAGCCCCATTTTGAGTAGCCAGCTGAGCATCGGCCAGATTACCTGCATTCGCCACCACTTCCACCCGCAAACCATCGCGGGTGATGGCAGGTTGCAGGCTGGTCTCTTGGAGTTTCCGACGCTCTTCAAGCCAACGCTTGCGTTCGGCTTCCAGCTCACGCTGTACCTGATCATCGGGATTGATCCAAACGCGCCCGCGGAAGCCGTTCAACCCCAAAACGGTGTTCTGAGGCAATCGCTTAATCGTGGGGGGTAAACCGGTGACCGCCGGAATACCCAACGAGCGCGCCAAAATCGCACTATGTGAGGTAGGTCCTCCGCTTAGCGTAATGATCCCTTGGATATGGTCAAGGTCTAACTGAGCCGTTTCAGTAGGCGTTAATTCATCGGCAACAAGGATAACCGGATGTTCAAAGGTTACTTTCTCATGGGCTTCTCCGGTAAGTGCACGCAACACCTGGTTACCCACATCCTGAACATCCAAGGCCCTTTGGCGTAGGTAAGGGTCTTCTAAGCGCTGGTATTGGGCTACCATCGCTTCGACACTGCTTTTCCAGGCCCACGCCGCGTTGTAATGTTGCTCAAAAATCAACTGCCGCGCTGGTTGCAGTAAATCGGGATCGTCGAGCAACAATGCATGCGCCTCAAATATTGCCGCTTCCTCTGCGCCAACACGTGCCAGTATGTCACGATGGCGCATTTGGATGGCACGTCGCACCTTTTCAATCGCCTCCAGCAATCGTTGCCATTCGGTTTCGGGATCAGTGGCCTTTTCGCTGGGCACTACTGGCGGCAAGGATTCATAATGATAGAGAGGGGCAATCGCCACCCCATCAGATACGGGGAGACCCACGAATATACCCGCTTCCTCGGCCTCAGTTACTGCCGGTGCTGAAGGTTCGGATATAGGTTTTGCCTCTGCAACACCCACTGGCTCACCAAAGCGTTCCTCGACTAACCTACGCAACGCCTCCAGCGCCTCGGCAGCTTGTTTGCCCCGCGCCATGATACGAATACGATGGTCCCGCAACGCCCCCAGCGTTGCCAATGCATTCAGACTCTTGGCCGAAACAGGCCCCTTCTGGTTGGTTAAATTGGCGACCAGAATTTCGGCCTCAAACTTTGAAGCCAATTGAACAAAACGCGCTGCAGGACGGGCGTGCAGGCCATGAGCGTTCTTAAGCACAACCTCAACCTGTTGGTACTCCTGTTCCTCCTGGGGAGGGGCGACTGCTTCAGCAGATGGTAGAGCCTCAGGTCCTCCTTCGAGTTGCTCGGCTTTGGGCTGCAAAGCGCGATGGGCTTCTTGGCATACCGTCTCAATGTCGCTACCCAGGCTGGCCTGGACACCGGCAGCAATCCCTCCTTCCACGAGTGGCCCAGGGCAAAAACGCACCCGCTGACGTACCTCAGGGGGGATCAATTCCAAAGCCATCTCTGCGCTCAGGATAGCACTCCCCAGGTCCATCAGCACCAGGACGCCATCTGGGCTATCCACCTCGGTAATCGCACGCGCGATGTCGGTAGCATCGGTTCCGAACTCATTATGATCGGGTCCGGCCCCTGCGGCGACACCAATTTTTAGCGTCTCCCCCGCCATTTGCCGAATTAAGCCCACCAGCGACTCGGCTAACGCTTTGCTATGAGAGACCAAAACCAGGCTTACCATATGAGGTGATCTAAGCCCCCCAGTTGATAACGGCAAACAATAACCAAATTCCGTAGCCCGTAGCCGCCAATCCAATGACGACTAATAACGCATCAATAACGCGCATGACAGCCTTCTTGGGATTCAAATCCAATAGGATACTACGGGTACCAATTAAGGAATGGGAGACCACAAAAACCAGGAAAAAACCCTCCATAATTGGCACAATTGGATAGTTACGGTAATAGGCTACAACCTCCGCGTGTGAGAGCAAACCTTCGGGTGCCAAGTAGTGATTAACCACAAAGTGAATAAATAGGATCGCGATAATGAGCAACCCACTGACAATTTTGATAAACCACAAAAGATAACTTTCACCCGCTTTGGGTTGGGAAACTGCGTTTTGCATACGACCTCCTTGTTGTTAATGCGCAAGAAGCATGCGCCAACCAAAGATGAGCGTGCCTATTACGGTCAGACCCAAAACCCCATAAAGAAGTTGCTTCTGAGTCGAAACGCCCACGCCAAAACTGTTGAGGGCAATACGCACCCCATTTAGACCGTGATAGATTCCACCAATGATCACCAGCATTTCCCCAAACAGGATCAATGGCTGTTTGGCAAAAGCGATAAATGAATCATAAGCCTCCGGGCCTTGGGCCAGTTTTCCTAACATCACCAAGTGAAGGTAAAGATATACTGTTAGCCCAATCGCCGATATGCGGTTAATAATAAACCCCCACCCACCAACATTTCGCCCGCGTGGGTCAAACCAATCCCAAATGCCCCGAGTGTTGGGTTTCTTTTCCGGATTTTCCATGTTGACACTCCTTCTCTTGGACTAGGCTCCTCCGAACCAACGTCGGATGCGTTGGGCCAAAACTTGCCGTCGCAGATCCATAATTCGCCAACCCGGATCCACATTTGAGGGACAAACCGCCGTGCATTCATAGGCGCTGTGGCAGCGCCACACCCCGTCCACACAATCCACGATAGCGGTTAGATCCGGCGCGCGATTAAGCCCCTGTAGTTGAGCCGCGGCCAAAACGGCCGGCCCAAGATAGTCCTCTGCCGTGCCGGCAATTGGGCAAGCGCTAATGCACAAACCACATTCGATGCAGTCTGCCAAACGTAGATACTCCTTGCCGTCGTCCATCGGGACATCGCGGGGGGGCTTAATACCCTCGCCTTCCAACGGGGCCATCGAAAGAGGGTGAACCGCAGGGGCATGCACTTTATCCATCCCCACATAGAGACGGCTCATATCCACCACTAAATCGCTGATTACTGGAAAATTGCGCAGTGGTTCAATTCGCAGTGTACCGCCGTTGGTGGTAACGTCCCGAATACGGGTAATGCAGGTCAATTTTTCCACCCCATTCACCCGCATCCCACAGGCACCACAGGTGGAATGATGACATGCATGAGCAAAAA
Source organism: uncultured Thermanaerothrix sp. (assembly GCA_964427505.1). Taxonomy (GTDB): domain Bacteria; phylum Chloroflexota; class Anaerolineae; order Anaerolineales; family Anaerolineaceae; genus Thermanaerothrix. Next base: position 113,997 of record CAYRUO010000003.1, on the reverse strand, counting down.
CTAACGAGCGATCATGAAAAGCCCAGATACGCTCAACACCATCAATCACATACTCATCTGGACTAACCTCAAGCGTAAACGTCTGGTAATGGGGCTCTCCCTCCCCTTTCTTGCGATACACCACAAAATTTACCGTCCACTTTTCTTCACTCATAGGTGTGCTCCAGGCAAGAATTTGGGTTGGTGTGGTGCTAATTTATGAAGAACTTGCGATAGGATATCAGCGGCGTCTCAGCAGTTGTGCAAGGAACATTGACCCCGAGTTTCTTACACACGAGATCCACCGTTTTCTCAGCCATCAACCGCAAGGTCGTTGCCTTACCACCCGTGATGGTGACCAAACCTTCCACATTATCTGTCTCTTTATGATCATAAGCCTTGAAGGTACGTGAAATGCTCCGGCCCGGCGCGCCGCTCCCGATGAGAGGACGAGTCGCCATATAGGCACCGCGTTCTTTGGTTTGCCGCAATGCCGGAATCAGTTCAGAACCACGCTCAATCATCAGTGCCACATGGTCTGGAAGCACCGGGACATAATCGGGGTCTTCAATGGAGAATGAGGTCGTGCCTACGACCATCATCCGTCGTTGGGGCAAAACGATATCTCCATCCCCGGGCTTGTTTAACCGATTGATGGCCCGTTGAGTTAGGCGTTTATCATAAGCCACCATAACCCCTGGAGTCGGAGCAATCGGAACCCGAATGCCTGCCATGGAGGTAATCTGCCCCACCCAGGCACCGGTGGCATTGACCACAATATCCCCCTCAATCTCAAAGCGTTTATCTGCGGCGCGATTCCAGGCTTTCACCCCCTTGATATTTCCTTGACCGTCAGTAAGAAGGTCTACCACATCTGTGTAGAGATGGAACACGGCACCGTTCGATTTTGCTGTAGCCGCAAATGCCAATGCCAAACGCAGAGGATCAAACGTCCCATCGGGAACAGTAAATGCAGTTAGCAATTTAGGGTTCAGATTGGGTTCAATTCGCAACGCTTCTTTGGGCGTCAATTCGCGGATGGGAATCTTGCACTCTTCACAGCCCTGGATGAATTTCTCACGGTATTCCAAATCACTTTCATCCACAGCAATGAATAGTCCCCCATTCGGTTCAATGGCATCGGGAACAATCAGGCGTAAAATTTGGTTCTCCTGAATACATTCAATGGCCGATTCCTGGTCGTTTACCGCATAGCGTGCTCCAGAGTGCAACAAGCCATGGGTTCGTCCCGAAGTGCCATTCGCTATCGGTCCTCGTTCTACGACCGTGACGCGGAACCCACGCAGTGCCAAATCGTGGGCGATTGCCACGCCAGTAAATCCGGCCCCTATTACAATCGCGTGGTATTGGCTCATAGAATCTCTCCTATCCTAGGCGAAAATCTTTAGAAAAATCATTAAGCCCGGTCGAAAGATATAACTACCGTCGGAAAAGGCGATGGATGAGCAAAAATAATAAAAACACAATCCATACACTGCCGCCAAAAACTAATCCCCATAGCAAACTTTCACCTAGGGGCTTGGAATAAGAACCCTGCCAGGTCACCCACGCCACCATCAAGACGCTAACCACTGCCATGGTAATGATTCCACTTTTCATAGATAACCAAGGTTGACCGGTAGCAAAAGGATCCGATTCGACCTGGCGTTTTTTCTTTTTACTCATTGGGCACCATCCAACCGTATGTGAATTTTATCATTAATGACTTTATACCTTCAAAAAATCACCCGTTTCACGGGCATATAAAGAGCGGCTCTCGGTCAATCCGGCGCCTTGCCCTCTTGACCCCACCGCCCTACACCCTGTGGCACATTTTGGGGGCAGGGCACACCCCTGCCCCCAATCCTGTCTAATAAACTATTCGACCCACCCAAAGGTGCGCTGGACGGCCTTCTTCCAGCCGGCATAGAGCCGTTCGCGTTCTTCAGCGCTCATCTGCGGATTCCAGACCTTGTCCACCTGCCAGTTCGCGCGCAGTTCATCGAACGAGGTCCAGAAACCAACCGCCATACCCGCTGCATAAGCCGCACCGAGCGAGGTGGTTTCAGCCACCTTCGGGCGAATGACCGGCACGCCCAGGATATCCGCCTGGAACTGCATCAGTAACTCGTTGTAGACCATACCACCGTCCACCTTGAGAGCGGTTAGCGGCACGCCGGAGTCGGCGTTCATCGCATCCAGCACCTCGCGGGTCTGGTAAGCCGTGGCCTCCAACGCAGCGCGGGCAATGTGACCGCGGTTGATGTAGCGGGTCAGACCCACAATCACACCGCGGGCATCGCTGCGCCAGTAGGGTGCGAAGAGACCTGAGAACGCCGGCACGAAGTAAATGCCGCCGTTGTCCTCCACCGTGCGCGCCAGGGCTTCCACGTCCTTTGAAGATTCGATCATCTTCAGGTTATCGCGCAGCCACTGCACCAACGCACCGGTGATGGCAATCGAGCCCTCCAAGGCATACACAGCAGGCTGATCACCAATCTTGTAAGCCAGCGTGGTCAGCAAACCGCTCTTGCTGGGTACAGGGCGGGTGCCGGTGTTCAACAGCATGAAGCAGCCGGTGCCATAGGTGTTCTTAGCCTCACCGGGGCTGTAGCATGCCTGACCGAAGAGCGCCGCTTGCTGGTCACCCAGGTCACCTGCGACCGGGATGCCCTCCAATAAGCCTTTGGCATATCCATAGACCTCGGAGGAAGGTCGAATGGCCGGCAGCATGGCGCGCGGGATACCCAAGATACCCAGGATCTCATCATCCCAGTCCAGGGTTTCCAGATTCATCAGCATGGTGCGCGACGCATTGGAAACATCCGTTACGTGCACACCACCCTTCGGGCCACCAGTCAGGTTCCAGATCACCCAGGTATCAATGTTCCCAAAGATGACCTCGCCCTTCTCAGCCTTCTCACGGACGCCCGGGATATTATCCAGGATCCACTTAATCTTGGGGCCCGAGAAGTAAGTTGCCAGTGGCAACCCGGTCTTGGGGCGGAAGCGATCCTGCCCACCATCCGCAGCCAGTTCGTTGCAGATCTTATCGGTGCGGGTATCCTGCCAGACAATGGCGTTATAAACCGGCTTGCCGGTTGCCTTATCCCACACGATGGTGGTTTCACGCTGATTGGTCACGCCGACTGCGGCAATATCCTTGGGATCCACACCGCTCTTGCGCAGCGCCCCTTCAATGACTTCCTGAGTCCGCGTCCAGATTTCCATCGGGTCATGTTCGACCCAACCCGGCTTGGGGTAAATTTGCTCATGCTCTTTCTGATCAACCCCTACCACGTTGCCGCTGTGGTCGAAGATCATGAAGCGAGTACTGGTCGTACCCTGATCAATAGCGGCAGCATACTTAGCCATGCCACACCTCCTGAAAGATTTTGGGATTTAGATTTTGAACAATGACTATGCGTCACGCCAGACTTCGGCGGCCGCTCGCAACATAAGGTAAGACGAAGTCGCTCCCGGGTCCTGATGCCCCGCGCTGCGTTCACCCAGATAACTGGCACGCCCCTTTCGCGCAACAAGGGGGATCGTGGCTTTCATGCCCTCTTCGGCAGCTCGAGCACAGCGTTCCAGGGCTTCCCCTAAGTTATTGCCGTTTTCCGCCGCTTGTTTGAGCGCATTCCAGGCCGGCACCAGGGCATCAATCATGGTCTTATCTCCCAACTCGGCCTTGCCCCGGTTTTTAACCCCGGTGATTCCTGCTTCCAGTGCATTGATCCAGTCCTCCAGAGTTAACTCCATCTTACCGGTGGTTTTCATTCCTGCCTGGAGGAAGAGCGTGCCATAAAGCGGACCACCCGCGCCTCCCACGGTCGCCAATAGGGTCATCCCCACAGTCTTAAGGATTGTGCCAATGTCCTTATCGGCAAGTTCTGGCATCTTGTTCAACACCGCCTTGAAACCGCGATCCATATTCGCCCCGTGGTCGGCATCACCGATAGCGGCATCTAACTGGGTCAAATAATCGCGATTCTCCGCCAAAAGATCGGCGTAACGCTTAATCCACTCCAGTACTTTGTCCCGAGTAATGACCATACGACGCTCCGTTATGGCCGGGGTTCGCTTGTAGCAAACCCCGGCAAGTCTTGATGGTAGAGATTACATACCCCAGCGCAAGCCCGGAGTCTTGACCGGCGCATCCCACAACTTGATCATGTCCTCATCCATCTTGAGCAATGTGATCGAAGTACCGGCCATCTCCAGGCTGGTGATATAGGAGCCAATCAAGTTGCGCACAACTTTCAGTCCGTGCTGGGTCGCAATCTGGTGCGCCTTGCGATACACGATGTACAACTCAATAAGCGGGGTCCCGCCCATACCGTTGACGAAGAGCAACACCTCGTCACCCGGCTTATAGGGGATATCCTTGATGATCGGCTCCATCAGCATTTCAACAATTTCATCTGCCGGTTTGAGTTTCATGCGTGTCCGCCCCGGCTCGCCGTGGATGCCGATCCCGATTTCCATTTCGTCTTCGGGTAAATCAAACGTAGGCCGGCCCACATGCGGTACCGTGCACGAGGTCAGCGCCATCCCCATGCTGCGCCCCCAATCCTTGACCTTGCGGCACACATCGGCCACTTCTTTGAGTGAGCGTCCTTGCTCTGCAGCCGCGCCGCACAATTTCTCGGCCAGAACGGTGCTTCCCACACCACGGCGACCGGCGGTATAGAGGCTATCTTGCACCGCGACATCGTCGTCAATAACTACCGATTCCACTTCAATTCCTTCGGCGCGGGCAAGGTCAGCCGCCATCTCAAAGTTCATAATATCGCCGGTGTAGTTCTTTACAATGTGCAGAACACCCGCGCCACCGTTGATCGCCTTGGTCGCCTCAAGCATTTGATCTGGTGTAGGTGAGGTAAATACCGCACCCGGGCAAGCCGCATCCAGCATACCAATACCGACAAAGCCCCCATGCATCGGCTCATGGCCTGAACCACCGCCCGAGAGCACGCCTACTTTCCCTTTGACCGGCGCATCGGCGCGCACAATATAATTAGGGTCAAAATGCACCCGGATCAGGTCGGGGTGGGCTAACGCCATACCCTCCAGTTCTTCACGCACAACATCTTCGGGTTTATTGATTAACTTCTTCATACCTCACTTCCTTTCTACCCTTTTCGTGGCTAAGGCGCTTTTTGTATTAACACGCCACCCACACCTACCCATAGAAATGCCCGCTTAGGGTGGGCCTACCCTTAAGGGCAGGCCCACTCTGATGACCTGAATTACTCGCTCTTCTCGGGCAGGAAGGCGCTCACGAACCAATCGTAGAGCAGCACGCCCAAAATACCACCGATGATCGGCATAATCACCGGGGCCACAATCCAATAGGGACCATTGAAGAGGCCCTGTGTCCCAACCAGCGCACCGAAGATGCGCGGACCGAGGTCACGGGCCGGGTTGATGGCGTATCCGCTCGGGCCGCCCAGGCTCAGACCAACCGAGAGCACCGTGCCGCCGACCAGGAAGGGGCCAAGGTTGAATTTCAGACCCAGATTGCGCTGATCACCACTGGCCAGCACACCGAAGAGCAGTACCATCGTGCCAAAAATTTCCGCGATGCTGGCATTCAGCAGCGAATAGGAACCCTGCGCTGCGGCACCTTGACCACCCCAGAAGGCCTGACCGAAGACCGAGCCGGGGCCGGTGCACCACACATTGGGCATACCCGCCGCCACCAAACCCTCGCGGTAAACTAGGTATACACCCAGCGCGCCCAAGAAGGCACCCACCAATTGCCCTAAAATGTAGGTGGGCACCTTAGACCACGGGAAGCCGCGCTTAACTGCCAAAGCGATGGTCACCGCCGGGTTAAGATGTGCACCCGAGACGCCACCCGCAACATAAACCGCAACAATGACTGCGAAGGCCCAGCCGATGGTGATGGTGTTCCAGTTATACGCCGGAGCAGCCAACCGCGGGGCAAGCCCCACATTGGCGACCACACCATCACCCAGCAAGATCAGGGTGAAAGTACCGATGACTTCGCCCAGAAACTCGCCTAAACCTTTGGATTTCATGTCGGACCTCTCCTTTCATAAGGATTTGAAAAATAGAATAGATGGGGCAACAGATCACGGTTTCACTTGTCTCTCCGTTCACCTCCTTTTGATTTATGAAGTTAAGCAATCAACGAACAACGGGTCTTGCAAAAAATACCGCCGATCAGGGCTAACCTAATGGCGGTATCTTTTGCTCAAAGGGAAAAACATCAAAAAGCAAACTCTTTTCCCATGCTGTCAACATGGGCTGCGCAAACCCTTCCCACCAGCCAAGAAACCACATTGCGCAAGACATCACAATTCATTGTAAGACCTTCCGCCCACCTGTCAACTTAACGCATTTTTAATGTATCATTTTGAAACAACTTTCGGGAGATATGTTTCATTATGAAACACCACCTCCTTGACTGCCATCTTCACGATAGGCATCCAGCGAAATGTTCATCCGTCGCAGATGACGCCATAGCGTTGTCCGCCCTACCCCTAAGAGCCGAGCCATCTGAGAAACATTTCCATGACATTGCTGTGCGGCTTGTAGAATCGCCTGGCGTTCGATTTCCTCAAGGCGCGGCAAGTTCCGCACCCACATGCTACCACTAGTTTCGGTGCTGGTTTGCAATGGGGGTAAATGCACCGGCAGGATAAGGTGTCCAGGACTGGCTTGTACCGCCGCTCGGGTCAAGACCGATTCCAATTCTCGAACGTTCCCTGGCCAAGAATGCGACCGTAATATTCCAAGGGTCTCACGGCTTAGGCTTAGAGGGTGTCCCAGTTGCCGTGCCAGGCGTTGCAAAATTTGTTCAATCAATAACTCTAAATCTTGCTTGCGTTCACGTAATGGGGGCAGCACAATTTCAAATAGGCTCAAGCGGTAAAACAGATCGGCACGGAAGTTACCTTCAGCCACCAAATGTTCCAAATCTGCCGAACTGGAAGCAATGATGCGCACATCCACTTCGATAGGTTTGCGACTACCAATGCGCTGTACAATCCCCAATTCAAGATAATTCAATAAAACTGACTGAGCCTCCAGCGGTAATGCATCCACATCCTGGAAGAAAAGCGTCCCACCATCCGCCAATTCAAACTTACTGGCATGGGACATTCCCTCGCCCACCCCTCGCTCAACCCCCAACAATTCAGGGAGCACCAACTCACTTGGTACAGCAGTACAAGCAAAGACCACAAACGGGCCATGACTACGCGGACTATGGTAGTGAATAGCGCGCGCTAAGAGATTCTTACCCGTGCCGCTCTCACCCCGAATCAACACACACCCCCGCGCCGCCGCCGCACTGCGTGCTAGCCGCCGCACACGGCGAATTGCGGGCGACTCCCCCACCAGATTTTGCAGATCAAATGTCGGTGAGCCGACCTGGCGCTGCACATACTCACGAAGACTCTTCAGAGGGCGCAGAATGGCTAATATCGCCCGTAACCCGCGCCGCCCGCGCACATATTGCAGACTGAGCAAACATGAGACCGTTTCACCCAAGACCGAAAGATTGACTTCCAAATCAGAGATCGGGATTTGGCGGTGCAATGCATCCAACACATAGGGAGGGAGCTTGACAAAGGCATCCAAATGTGAGCCCATCAACGTTTCAGGGGCCACCTTGAGAATCTCTGCCGCCGCGGGATTGGCATGCACTACAACCCCATCTGTATTCCAAACCAAGATACCCTCGTTGATGCCGGAGAGAACAGCATTAATACCGGCTAACTGGCTATTCTGCTCTTCCAACAATTGATCCGACTGACGCTGAGCTTCAATCGCCCGCGCCCCCGCTACCACCAAACCCAGAGCATAGGGGTGGAAGTTGCTTACCCGGGTGGCAATACCCAATGCCCCTAGCAACTTACCGCTAATATCAAAAACCGGCGCCGCCGCCCAGCCGAAATCATGCAGCGTCTGTGAGAAATGTTCATACCCTACGACCTGTAAAGGTTCACGCTCAAGCAGTGCCACACCAATCGCATTCGTGCCCAATTCGCTCTCAGCCAGCAACGCGCCTGGGACAATTTGGAGGCTCTCCAGAGTCGCCAGCATGCCCGGATCCCCCACGCGATCAAGCAGATAGCCCACACTGTTGGCGAATAATACAGCCGAATTAGAGTTTTCGATGTATTGGTAGATATCCTCCATCACGGGGCGGGCAATAGCCATTAGTTCAAAATGATTGACCTGCATGGAAAACAGATGTTGATCCGACAGTCGTGGAGGCTTAAGCAGTGCGTAGGGATCCACCCGCGCCCAACATCGCTGCCATGAGGTGGCAATAATCGGTCGCACTTGGGGCAACACAATGTGTCGGGTTATAAAAGTATGCCAAGCCTCATAAAGTTGTTCTTTGATCGCTCGGTCCATTCCAGCGCCTCGTTCATCTCCTCACCGTTCCAATCCCCACTGATTTCTATTGTAGCAAAAACTCACCACAACACCAAAGGTGTGGATATAATAACCCTGGAGGTGGCAATGGAAAAGTTCATTATCGAAGGTGGTTATCCTCTCTTCGGCGAGGTCACGCCATCCGGGAATAAAAACGCTGCTCTACCCCTGTTGGCGGCTTGTTTGCTTACCGATGAACCGGTCATCTTGCGCAATGTTCCCAATATCTTGGATGTTCGCACGATGCGTGCGCTTCTCGAGTCACTGGGTGTGGAATTTTCCGATCTAGATGAACACACTTGGAAAATTCAAGCCAAAGAAGTCCGACCTGCAGATCTTGATCCCGATTTATGCCGCAAGATACGCGCCTCCATTTTGCTCGCCGGCCCGATGAGCGCCCGCGCCGGCGAGCTACGCTTACCCCCGCCCGGTGGAGACGTTATCGGACGTCGTCGTGTGGATACCCACTTGTTAGCACTTAAGAAACTAGGGGTAGATGTCTCATACGACCGCTATTTCTACTTTCGTGCCAATGGGTTAAGAGGGGCTAATATCTTACTGGATGAAGCCAGTGTCACTGCCACCGAGAATGCCATCATGGCCGCCGTCATGGCTAAGGGAGAAAGTGTTATTCGCAATGCCGCCTCGGAACCCCATGTTCAAGAGTTGTGCCATTTCTTGAATTCACTAGGCGCTAAAATCGAAAACATCGGCTCCAACACCCTTCACATCACCGGTGTGGAACGACTACGAGGCGGCGAATTCACCATTGGCCCTGACTACCTCGAAGTTGTCTCATTTATCGGTGCTGCCGCGGTAACACGAGGCGAAATCACCATCCGCAAAGCGGGTCCGGAATATTTAGATATGATTCAGTTAGTGTTTGGACGCTTGGGGGTGCATTGGGACGTGCAAGGTGAGGATATTTTTGTCCCCCGCGAGCAACGTCTTACTATTGAGCCTGATCTGGGAGGGGCTATACCCGAGATTAGCGTCATGCCCTGGCCTGCCTTCCCCACCGACCTAATGAGCATTGCACTCGTCGTAGCGACTCAATCTAAGGGCACCGTCCTTTTTCACGATTGGATGTACCCCAGCCGCATGTTCTTCACAGACAAGTTGGTCAGCATGGGTGCTCAAATCGTCCTCTGCGATCCACATCGCTGCATCGTGCAAGGGCCTACCGAGTTATACGGTGAAAAACTGGAAAGCCCCGATATTCGCGCTGGCATGGCACTGGTATTAGCCGCTCTATCGGCACGTGGGACTTCGGTTATCCGCAATATCGGGCAAATTGATCGCGGCTATGAGCGGGTGGATGAAAAACTTGCCGCGCTAGGTGCCCACATTCAGCGGGTACGCGAATAAATCCAGCACATATTCCAAATATCAAAACGGATGACAAAAAAACCGGGCTTGCAAGCCCGGTTTTTTTCTTTCACGGGTTAAGCGATCAGGATTTGGACTGTGCTGAAGCCGCTTGTACCACATCCAGGAATTGCTCTACCACGTCTCGGAGCATCCCCTCCGGCAGAGCCCCCACCTGACGATGGATCACTTTGCCGTTCGCAACAAATAACAGCGTGGGAATGCCCTGGACGCCAAACCGTGTCGCCCATTCCGGATTCTCATCGGTGTTCACCTTGGCAACGATCACTTTTCCGGCATAATCCTTCGCAATTTTTTCCAACGCTGGTGCGATGAGGCGACAAGGGCCACACCACGGAGCCCAGAAATCCACGATCACCGGTAAGGCAGATTGCAACACCGTTTTCTCAAACGCTGCATCGGTCACATGAATTGGCGAATCTATCATTCTAAATTATCTCCCTTCTGATACCCAAAAGTAAATCGGGTTTAGTATATCACAATTTAAGGGTTTCAAAGGCTCAGACAATCACAAAGCCTTAATTTTCTTCGCTAGAGGGCTTGGGCCGATGGTCAGTACTATACCAACCGCTCCCTTTAAAAATCACAGCAGGCGCGTGGTACACCTTGCGTACGCGTAGATGACCTCGCGGACATTGCGGAACGCGGCCGTTTTGGGAAAATTGGGCAAAATATTCGAAAGGCTGTCCACATTCTTCACAAACATATTGATAAACTGGCATTTTGGCCTCCTTATCGCAGAAGTTTTCAGCCGCCCCATTTCGCTGGGAGCGGCTGATACCCGGAAGTTATTTCGCCTTGACAGTGATGGTCTTCGGTCGCACCGCTTCGGCTTTGGGTAACGTCAGGGTTAACACCCCGTTTTCATATTCGGCCTTGGCTTTATCCACTTCCACCGGCACCGGCAGAGTAATGCTGCGGGTGTAAGTTCCATGGCGACGTTCACGCAGATGGTAAACTGCATTCTTGACCTCTTCCTCTTGCTTTACCTCGCCCGAGATGGTCAATACATTATTGTTAACCGTCACATGAATATCCTCGGGCTTTACTCCCGGGATAGTCGCCTTGACCACGACATCATTATCGGTCTGATACATGTCCACCGCCATCCAATCGCCTCCCCGCAGCCAGTCTACCTGCCGGGTGAAAAGGTCATCGAAAAGTTGATCCATGGTCGAGCGCAAAGCAGCCAGTTCACGCATTGGATCAAACACCATCAGGTTTGCCATCGTCCACCTCCTACTCAAGAAGGTTTTTGATGACACTTACTTATATAAATCCAATGCATAAGATTTTTGCTAGAAAAATATCAATTTTTTGTAGATTCCTGGCCTGCCTCGCTTGGTTTCTGACGCCGAAAATCTACAAACCGATATCCTACGCCACGCTCGGTCAGGATATATTTGGGGTTTGCCGGGTCTTTTTCTATTTTCTGACGCAGATAATTCACATAAAGCCGGACGTAATGAGGCTCATCACGATACTCATACCCCCATACTTTGGAGAGAATCTGATCGTAGGTCAGCACCCATCCGGCATTTTGCACCAAATGATAGAGCAAACGGTACTCGGTGGGACGCAGTTTAACTAGTTTTCCCTCTACCCATACTTCGCGGCGTCCAAAGTCAATCTTCAAGCGGTCATCTACCTCAACCACCTCTTTAGAAATTGGGCTGGCCATCTCCGTGCGTCGCAATACCGCTCGAACCCGGCTGACTAACTCGCGCGGGCTGAAAGGCTTGGTCACATAATCATCGGCGCCAAGTTCCAAACCCCGGATGCGATCTTCCTCCTCCCCTTTAGCCGTGACCATAATGACCGGCACTTGGCTGATTTCACGGATCAATTGCAACACCTCAAACCCATCCATATCGGGTAGCATCACATCTAAAATGACCAAATCTGGCAGCGCATCGCGTAGGACGCGGATGGCTTCTTCACCACGATGGGCTTCCACCACTCGAAAGCCATCATGTTCCAGATTAAGGCGAATAAAGCGCGCCATCTTTTCCTCGTCATCTACCACGAGGATCAGGCGATCTCTTAAACTTGTATCACTCATGAACGTGTCACTCCCTCACGAAGGAAATCACTTCCTCTTCTTCAGCCGCTGGTAACACTTCAATGAAATTGATCCGGCTTACCGGCCAAATGACCGTGGTAACATTCGCCTCAATATAGTGCAAATCCTTTCCATCCCGCTTGCGAGGGTTCTTGACAATGATTAAATAATCAGTTGGAGAAGGCAAAGCGTCAATCTCGCCCAACACGGGATCTTCATTGTTTAGATGAATAATCACACTTGGCATGGTTTCCTCGCCTAATGAATAATAACCTGAATTTTCAACTTACCTAGCGCAACAACGTCATGGTTCTTTAGGGGGTACTCCACATGGGGCACAATCTTCTGACCATTGACACGAGTGCCATTGGATGATCCCAAGTCCATAATTGTGACCCGTTGCGGGGTGACCTTAATCGCTGCATGCAACCGCGAAACCCCATGGGCATAGGCCTCATAAGGGCTCAGATCAATATCCGGCAGAATCGGCTGCCCCTCCACAATCCGCCCCAGCGTCACCTCTGATCGCCCACCCAAGTAGATGATTTCATCAGAGTCTACGATACGCAGAGCAACATTTGACTTTGAAACGGTGAACTGATCCATTTCGTCACCTACAGGCACGGGTTGTGTCTTGGATGCCTCTTCATCAACGACAACTGGCCGGTTTGGGGTAAACGATTGAGTCTGACCACGATCCACAACTATGAGTTGTGTGCCGCATTCGCTGCAAAACAAAGCCCCAACCAACTCTTGATGATGACAATTGGGACAAGTGATCATCTCCTATTCCTCTTCCGTTCCCGAAGGCAATAGCAGAGCGCGGGTCCCATATTTGATCTTTTTTCCGCGCTCATCACTCATTTGATGAGTACGCTGTAAGTGATCAGCCTCGGCCAAGACAGAACGGGCTAAGAGATACTTACCCTTTGCCAGCAAATGCGAAGCCAGGTACTGCAATCGTCGGGTCGCTCGCGAGACATCTCCGGTGGTAACTTCTTTACGCGCTCTTTCTTGCATGCGATATAAGGTTAATTGAGCAAGAATTTCTACAAGATCTTCAGGAAAATGTGCAAATTCAACTTTATCTCTGACCTCGCAATTGATAGAAATAGGAATTCGCCAAAAGCGGATCTTTGACGAAGGCACCTCCATTGAGAGTTTGCCTCGCATTAGTTGCAGGTTTACAATTTCTGGCTGTAAAGGTGGAATCAAAAACTCAAAAATTATCTTAATTCCCTGCTTGTAGTACAGATCACCAATGGGTATTGGGTTCTCGGTTGGAAGCACTACAGGATCCTCTGCCACTTTAAAAGCATAATTCAAACCTACCCCAGCCTCACTCATGAAGCCGATCTCAAGATTACGAGCATATAACTGCTTAAGGTTTATCCCTTTATGCTCGAAGTACCGTCCTAAATCCTCTTCATCCATAACAAGGTGAACGCTTCCACCAGCAACCCCTGCTAGAGAGTCTAGAAAATCATCATTCCAGTCTTTTCCAATCCCAAACGCATTAATAACGATCCCGTCCTGGTGGGCATTAGCCGCCAGTTCAATACTTGCTTGTTCATCTCCATAAGTATGGCCATCTGTGATCAACCAAATTTGAGCGGTGACATTATTAGCATGATTCACAAACCGCGTGAGGCTAATAGCAGCCTCAAGCCCACGCAAAATTTCGGTTCCACCTCCAACCTGGAGTTGATTAACAGTGTGAAGGATCTCAATCTGGTTCTGAGCCGGGGTTGCATTGAGGATAACTTCTGCCTTATCCCCAAATGCAATCAGTGAAATGAGATCATTGGGTCTAAGCTTCTGAACCAAGCGTCCTATGCTTCTTTTTACCATTTCAATGCGTTCGCCGCGCATCGAGGTTGAACGATCAACCACCAGACAAATATGGGCTGGCGGCGCTAACGTTGGATCCGGGGACACGGTCGTCTTTAGATCAAGTAACGCATAAACCAATTGGGATTCATTTAGCCGAGGTATGGTGGCACGGCTTATGATCCACTCCAAGGCAACCGATGGCGGTCGTCGGTATTCCACAGGAATACTGGCGTCATAAGTGGCACGCTTCTGTGGATTCGACAGTACCTCATAGGCTTCCTGAATTTGAATAAATATACGCTGTGCTTCTGGCGAAGGATTAACATCAGGATGATAGGCACGAGTGGCTGCAAAATAGGCCGAGCGTATCTCTTCAGCCGTCGCATCCCAAGGGATTCTCAAAATATTATAATAATCCGCTATCTCAGCCATCATACTCTCTAGAGATACTGAACTAAAATTACACTTATATTGTCAGGCCCACCGGCTGCGTTTGCCGCATCCACCAAACTTTTACATGCTAAAGCGGGATTTCGAGCACCAGCAATAATTTGGAACATTTCTTGATCGGAAAGCACCCCCCATAATCCATCGCTACAAATCATTAAGTAACCTGGATGAGGCATAGGATGGGTATGAATATCTGGGCGAAACGGTTCGGATTGCCCCAAAGCACGATAGAGGACGTTTCGCTGGGGATGCACTAGCGCTTCTTGCTCTGAAATTTGTCCCAATTCCACTAGACGATGAACTAGAGAATGATCTTGGGTAACAACCTGCATCCGTCCATCGGGATAGACAAAATAAGCCCTACTATCCCCAACATGGGCTACAGTGACCTGCTCGCCTACGACTAAAGCAGCCGTTAGAGTCGTCCCTCCACCAGGTGCATACCTAACCACTGCCTGTTGAGCCTGTATAACCCCATTTTCCATCACCTCTTGCAAACTACCACGTTGACGGTCTTCCATGGACAAGAAAGGCAAATAAGAGCGCGATAAAATGTATTCGGCCATGGCTCGTACGGCTACACCGCTTGCCACCTCACCATGTTCATGCCCTCCCATTCCATCTGCAACAATGAAAACCCCAAAGGGTAATTCCATATTCCCATCCGACAATATCGAAGTAAGCGAAAAGAGAGCATCCTCATTACGATCGCGCTGTCGTCCTACCGACTGCCCAACCCCTACTAATAAATGCGCTGGCTCCATTTTCACCGGGGCAATTGTTAAAGGTTGCAACTGTTCATCGGTTAGAGGCGCTGTTTCAACAAATCCCCCTCCGCTCTCAACGGTTACTGGCTTACGGCAATTAAATAAACGCTCAAAAAATTTTCTCACTTCAACCTCCCACCCAAACGGGGATTAGGCAAGCAAGGCATAGACCATGTGATCAGCCGAGCCAAAATAAATCACATTGTTGAAAGCAGTAGGTGTACCCGTGATCGGACCATCGGTCGCGAACTTCCAACGCAATTTTCCCGTCTTGTAGTCTATACAATAAAGATTCCCATCTGCCGAACCACAGTATAAACTGTCTTTATAAATGATCGGCGATCCACTAACCTGATGTTCAGTTTGGAAACGCCAGATCTCTTTTGACGTATTAGCATCCAAGCAGTAGATATACCCGTCGGCAGAACCGGCAAAAACAAAGTTATCCACTCGACAAGGCGAAGACACAGAGCCTTTGCCCATGCGAAAACGCCAAATCATCCAGCCGGATTTTGAATCTAACGCGTAAAATGACGCGTCCAGCGAAGTGAAATACACCATCCCCTGTGTCACTGTTGGCGAAGAGGTAATCGCCCGCTTGGCGCGGAAACGCCATTTGATTTGCCCGCGATAATCTATACACAAAAAGTCTCCCCCCTCAGTGCCAAAATAGATGAACTCGTTGGTCAAGAAAGGAGTAGAACGAATGGGATCGCCGACATCAAGCCGCCAGGTTCGACGCCCGGATGTGAGATTTACCGCATATAGGAAACCATCATCGCTTCCGAAGAAAACATGCCCTTCACCTACGCGTGGTGAACTGTGAATAGGCCCTTCTGTTTTATGACTCCATATTAACTTTCCCATCCTAGCAGAGACACAATAAAGATACGAATCCTTGGAACCGATAAGCACTACATCTTGGTACACAACCGGTCGGCCTACAATAGCACCTTCAGTAGGAAACTTCCAGCGGAATTCTCCGCTAGTGGCATCCAGAGCGTAAAGGTTGTTATCATATGAACCAATATAGATGACCCCATTATCGTAGAATGGGGACCCCCGCACCTCGTCTTCACACTTAAATGCCCACAGCGGTTTGATTTTCTCTTCTTTCATTGTAGTGGGCAGTGAAATGCGCGAGAGAATACCTGTCTTTCGCGCAGCGGCAAGTAGCGCTTCTTTCATCGCTGCCGCTGAAGGAAAACGATCCTCCGGATTGTATTGAAGCGCAGTATTCACAATTGCTTCCAATTCAGGTGATACACCAGGATTTATTTTTCGAATTGGACGTTCCGCGAACGAAAAAGGCGGTTCGAGGCGTGGATCCCGCTTGGTTAACAAATGATGTAAGGTCGCACCAAGGGCATAAATGTCCGCCAAAGGGGTCGCCTCGCCTCGATATTGTTCGGGTGGACTATATCCTTCCGTCCCGATCATCGTGCCCTTTTGGCCCTCACGAAAGAGCTTGGCAATGCCAAAATCTATCAGCATCACATGTCCATTCTGGTTAATCATCACGTTCGAGGGCTTCAGGTCCCGAAAAATAATCGGTTCGGGCTTATGGTTATGGAGATAATCCAGTACATCACAGATCTCAATCGCCCACTTAACGACCTGATCTTCTGGAAGAAAACCCTCTGTTTCATTAAGGATGGCTTCTAAATCTTTTCCATTGATGTACTCTAAGACCAAGTAAGAACGTTCGTCATGGGTAAAATAATCGAAAATTTTGGGAATAGCAACATGGTTTAGAGTAACCAATAAATTGGCCTCACGTTCAAAATTATGTAAAATGGTTTGGCGCACTATTGGGTCGCGCGCCTGATTGATCATCTCTTTCACCGCAACAATTTTCACCACATTAGGAAAATGCAAATCTCGGGCTCGATAAACTGAACCCATTCCCCCCATACCAATAACTTCTTGGATCAAATAGCGATCTACAAGCACATACCCAGGGGGAAGCTGCCGATTCGTTCCGCCACCACCAAAATTTTGAGTAATGCGTTGAGTTTCCAGGGTTACCTCCTTCACAATTGAAGAAAACCTGAAAGAGATTTTATCTATTATATGTCAAGCCTCAATATTCCAGGAAAGGCCAATTCAGTGTTATCCCCGTCTAATTACCAATGCACTGTCTTTGGTTAAATTATAATTTCAAAAGTTAGATTTTCCATTTGGTTTTTGCGGAGGCTCTTAGACCGCCATGAATCTCAACCTAACGTCATACCAATCCCCGTTCTCCTGGCGCTATGGAAGCCCTGAGATGCGCATGTTATGGAGCGAGCACACCAAACGTCAACTATGGCGCCGAATCTGGGTCGCTCTGGCAGAAGTAGAAGCAGAATTCGGATTGGTAACCCCCGAGCAAGTCCAGGACTTACGCGAGCATCAAGACGCTATTGACTTGCAGCGCGCCCTCGACATTGAACGCGAAATTCAACATGACCTCATGGCTGAACTAAAAACCTTCGCCGAGCAATGCCCGCTGGGCGGAAAAGTGCTTCACTTGGGTGCAACATCAATGGATATTGAAGATAACGCCGAAGCCCTGCGTTTGCGCCAAGGGTTAGGGTTATTGCTCGAAAAACTTGCCGCTTTGTTAGCCATATTTGCCGACAAAATCGAAAACTATGCTCACCTTCCGGTACTCGGCTATACGCATTTTCAGCCTGCGGAACCGCTCACTTTGGGCTACCGTTTAGCCCTTTATGCTCAAGACCTACTTGAGGATTACCAGACTCTGAGCGAACTGCACAGCAAAATTCGGGGCAAAGGCTTCAAAGGGGCCGTGGGAAGCGCAGCCTCATACGCCGAACTCATCGGCGTCGAAAACCTCGAACGTTTTGAATCGCTCCTCAGCCAGAAACTGAATTTGCCCTTTTACCCTATTGCCAGCCAAACTTACCCACGCAAACAAGATTTTGTCATCCTCAGCGCATTGGCAGGTTTGGGAGCAACCCTCTATAAGTTTGCTTTTGACCTGCGCCTGCTTCAAAACCCCTTAATCGGCGAATGGCGTGAACCCTTTGGCGCTTCCCAAGTCGGTTCTTCAGCCATGCCTTTTAAGCGAAACCCAATTCGCGCGGAACGCATCAACTCCCTTGCCCGTCTATTGGCTACCTACCCTTCAATTGCTTGGCAAAATGCGGCCCATTCACTTCTTGAACGCACCTTGGATGATTCGGCTAACCGCCGTCTTATCCTTCCGGAGGCCTTCCTGGTAACCGATGAACTCCTAATGACCGCGCACACCATTCTGAAAGGGCTTGAAGTTGATGAAATTGCTATTCACCGCAACCTCAGCAACTATCTTCCCTTTGCGGCTATGGAGCATTTACTTATGGCTTCCGTCAAAAAAGGCGCCGACCGCCAAACCATGCATGAGCATCTGCGCCAGCAGGCCTTAATAGCATGGAAAGCCCTGCAGCAAGGTCAACCCAATCCCCTCCCTCAAACGCTCAGCCGGGACGAAATTCTGCTGACCTACTTAACCGCAGATGAAATACTGAAAATTTTCCACAACACCGTGCAATATCTGGGAACGTCTGCTGAACGCGCCCTAGCATTAGCCCGGCGTATTCGTCAACTGATCACGACATAGACACAACCCGATCCTTCACCAAAATTCCCCCAATTACACGCCGAGTGATAAACGCATACAGCAACAGTGACGAAAACAACTGGACGCCCCTTCGGCGTTTTGACTAAAATGCTTATGTAAGTATGCGTGATCGCCTTGCGAGCAGGCTTGATTTTTTGTGGAGGGCATCTCGTGAGTCAGTTTCCTGGTAAAGGCAAGGTCGCCGTCCTTAAGACCACACCCGAAACCGTACTTGAAGATATTGCACGTCTTATGAAGATGGCTGGTGTGGAGCTAGCCCTTCCTCACGGCATCAAGACCGGCCTGAAAATCAATATTTCCTGGCAAACGTGGTATCCCGCTTGTTCCACAACACCCTGGCAGTTAGAAGGGGTGATCCTGGCTTTGCGCAACATGGGATACCAAGACTTGGTGGGCGTTCATAATGATACGGTGGTTGTAGATACCAGAGTGGGTGAATACAATAACAAACATCGCTACATCACCGATAAATATCAGGTGCCTTGCCTTTATCTCTATCAAGATCAGTTTGAGTGGATTCGCTACCAGCCCCGCACCCGTCCCTTCTTGGTTCTGGACAAAGTCTACCCTGAGGGCGTTTATATTCCCAAGGATCTTATTGGGATAAACATCGTTCACCTTCCTACGGTAAAGACCCACGTATTTACCACCATCACAGGCGCGATGAAGAACGCTTTTGGGGGACTTCTCCATCGCAACCGGCATTGGACCCATAGCGTTATTCATGAAACCCTGGTGGACTTGCTGACGATTCAACAGGAAATCCATCCGGGTATTTTTGCTGTGATGGATGGAACCTTTGCCGGTGACGGCCCCGGCCCGCGGGCAATGCGCTGGCACGAAAAGGATATCCTGCTCGCTTCTGCCGATCAGGTTGCAATTGACGCCGTCTCAGCAAAATTACAAGGTTTTGACCCCCTTCGTATCCCTTTCATCCGCATCGCTCATGAACTTGATTTAGGAATAGGGAATCCGCGCCAGATAGAGATTGTAGGCTACGATATCGAGCAGGAACCCCCTTGGAACTTTGTCCAGGAAGATACTTTCGCCTCCCGTGGGCAGAAAATGATCTATCATGGCCCGCTCAAGCCATTTGAGAAAATTCTTTTACAAAGCCCCTTGGTGCCTTGGAGTTATTTTGCTAGCAATTTCTATCACAATGTTTATTGGTACCCTTTTATCGGTCGCAAGCGCGTTGAGGCGGCTTTACAGACGAAATGGGGAAAACTCTTTAAAGCCTACGGTGATGGCCAAGTGGTGATGCCGGGGATGGAACCGAAAACCGTACTTCAGGCCGCAACGGCCTTGGGAGGACTGATATTACTGCTTGGTGTGCTAGGGCACCGACGGCGCCAACGATCCCGACACTGACGTTGAACCTCACAGCCTGTGGTTTCCACAGGCTGTGAAAATCTTACCTCATGGAGCAAAGATGTTCAAAAATTTTTCGGAGGCCCAGGCTTTCATTGCCGAACATCATATTCATCAAATAGATTTGAAGTTCTGCGATTTATGGGGCAATTGGCATCACGTAACAATTTCAACGCGCGAGTTTACACCCGATCTGATGCAAAAGGGTGTAGGCTTTGATGGCTCCAGCGTGGGTTTCAAAAGCGTGCGGGCAGGTGACATGGTCCTCATCCCGGACTTAACCACAGGTTTCCTGGACCCTTTTTGGGAACAACCCACGCTGAGTTTCATCTGCAATGTCCACGAAGCGGATACGCGTGAACCCTTTTCTCGTGATCCACGTGAAATTGCTCGCCGCGCCGAAGCCTATCTCCAACACACTGAGATTGCCGATCAATCCGTTTGGGGGCCAGAATTTGAGTTTTATGTCTTCAGCAATGTTGAATATGAAAATACCATCAATGTGTCATCATACCGGGTGGAATCCATCGAATCGGCATGGAAAAGCAGTACCGGAGGACATGGACATTATATTTCCCTTCACGGGGGCTACCATGCTATTCCACCCAATGATCAACTCTTCAACCTCCGTGCCCGAATGGTGGGCCACCTTGAAGAATTGGGGATCCCCGTAAAATATCACCACCACGAGGTTGGAGGACCCGGTCAGTGCGAGATTGAGATTCCCCTCATGGGATTGCTATCCGCCGCCGATGCCACCTTGCTGATTAAATATGTGACCAAAATGACAGCATGGCGTGAGGGGATGTCTGTAACCTTCCTCCCCAAACCACTTTATGGAGAAGCCGGGAACGGCATGCATTTTCACCAATTACTGAAGCGGAATGGAAAAAACATTTTTTATGATCCCAATGCTCCTGCTCATCTCAGTCAGGAAGCGCGCTTCTATATCGGCGGTTTGCTCTATCACGCCCCCGCGTTATTGGCTTTTACGAATCCCACAACGAACTCCTATCGTCGCTTAGTACCGGGTTTTGAAGCACCAGTCAATTGTTTCTTCTCCAGCGGCAATCGCAGCGCCGCTATACGCCTCCCCAAATATGCGACCGACCCAGAGACCTTCCGTTTTGAATTTCGCCCGCCCGACGCAACCTGTAACCCCTATCTAGCCATGGCCGCCATGTTGATGGCCGGCATAGATGGCATTCGCCATCGGATAGACCCCTCAGAGCATCATTTTGGTCCCATTGACGAGGATATCTTCTCCTGGCCACCCGAGAAACGCAAGACGATCAAAAGTCTCCCCACCTCGTTAGGGGAAGCACTTCAGGCTCTCCAGGCCGATCACGAATTCTTGCTTCAGGGCAATGTGTTTACAACCGACCTCATTGAGGTGTGGATTCGCAAAAAATCAGATGAGGAAAATCAGGTTCGCCTTCGCCCTCACCCCTATGAGATTGAACTTTATTACAATATGTAAATCCTACGGAATTAAGCCATTCCACGACATTCGGAACACGGGCATAGTTCGCGGAGATAATCCCAACGGTAAATACCAAAATGGTGTCCATCTTCCCATTCAATGGTGATAGCGTAGTTCCCCACAGCCTCAATGTTTCTTAGGCGCGTGGCCGGTGAATCGGGCAATACCAGCTCAAAAACCTCAGGGTCAGGGGTAGATCGCATATTTTCATGCCCCCCTCGGCATGTGGCACAAGGACATGCCGCTCGCAGTAAACCAAAAGGGTATGTGCTGACATGATTGTCATCCCAAGTGATCTTCAGCCAACCTTCGCTTTTATTGGCAGAAATCGATACCGGATAAGAGGACATGATCAATTCTCCACAGTAAGCATTATGGTTGTGGGGTCAATTCCACAATTTTTAAGAAATCTGCTGCCGCCCAGCCGCTTCGATTTTTATCGTAGGGAGCCTGCAAATACCACCAAACATAACCATCTGCCGGCACCGGCCCATCTAACACCTGAAAGACCTCTTCCTCCATGGCTAAAAACATTACGGCTGAACGAGTACCCGGTTTCGTGCGCAACCGCAGTCCCTCACCTCCCGTCCCATAAACTTGAACATATTCCCCCAATCGGATTCCGGTTGGATTTAGAAGTGGGTCAATGGTTGACGTTGCCGTAGGTGCTTGGAACGCATTCGGTAACGTCGTTGAGGTGGGAGCAGGGATGACCGTATAAACGGCAGTAATTTCAATAGTCGCGGCAGAACCGGTGCGGAGCAAAATCATTAGAACCAGCAACACCACAAATCCCAACCCTCCCAAACCTATGCCGGCAGCGATTAAGAGACCTATAGAGGGCTTCGACATAGCCTTTGCCACCTCCCTAACCGCTTGTGGGTAGAAGGAAAAACGCCAACCCCAAAATCAAATATACCGCCAGCAACGCAGCACCCTCCAACCAATTTGATTCACCATCCATTGCCACCAATGCAGCAATAAAAATCGTAGCCGTCAGGGCAATGAGTTCAAAGGGATTAAAGATCAAGGTGAGCGGATTACCCATGAGGAGACTAACGAACACCAACAGCGGTGCTACGAATAAGGCAATCTGAAGACTTGATGATACCGCAATTTCAAGGCTCAATTCCATTCGATTTTGTGCTGCAACATTAACCGCAACCAAGTGCTCAGCCACATTCCCGATGACGGGGATTAAGATTATTCCCAAAAAGAATTCCGATACCCCAAGCGATGCCACAACATGCTCAACCACCCCAACCAAGAGTTCACTTAACATCACCACCCCAAACGTGGCAATAGCCAGAACCCCCACCGCTGTCGGCACCCCCCAATGCGGCGCTACTGTTTCCAATTGTGCCCCACTTATTGCAACCGGATTTCTCGCCCCCCGCAGGCTGTAAATCAGTCCCGCGGCATATAGAATAATCATGATCCCCGCCACGCCCAGACTAAGCGCTTCCACCCCAGGACTATTTTCTGGCCCAATGGAGTGGCTGAAAAGAGAGGGCACTAATAATGCCACGACCGATATGAGTAAAAGAACAGCATAATTGGACGCCTGTCGGCGGTCAAATATCTGCACGCCGTGCCTTAATCCACCCACCAGCATGGCTAGGCCCATTACGAACAACAAATTCCCAAGAATAGAGCCGGTGATTGAGGCTTTGACCAATTCCAATAGACCGGCACGAATAGCCACCAGAGTGATAATAAGTTCAGCCGCATTACCAAGAGTTGCGTTCAGCAATCCCCCGATTCGGGGGCCGGTGTGACCAGCCAGGGCTTCGGTCGCCTTTCCGATTAATCCGGCTAAAGGGATAAGACCAAGCGCTGAAAGCCCAAACACCCAATAATCACCCCAACCTTGAACTTTAGCCATTATGGCTAACAGTGCAGCCCCCAGTAACCATTTCATTGGATCTTTGAGCAAAACACCTATTTTTTCTGCCACCGTTTTTTCTCCCACTCCGAGATCCCCGCAATCCCATATAATTTACCACGGTATGACCCGAAACGCAGGCTAAAACTTATGCCATGCGGGGTATGATATAATCGGCTCTGAATGAACACGGCAAGCTCTAACGCCCAAACGTTACCAATGCTGGGGGGACGTTATCG
Organism: uncultured Thermanaerothrix sp.; assembly: GCA_964427505.1. Taxonomy (GTDB): domain Bacteria; phylum Chloroflexota; class Anaerolineae; order Anaerolineales; family Anaerolineaceae; genus Thermanaerothrix. The sequence continues at coordinate 90,493 of CAYRUO010000003.1, read as the reverse complement.
CCTTCTGCGCGTGATTGGAAGCGGCGGAATGGCATTGGTCTATTTGGCGCACGATAAAACGCTTGATCGGCGGGTAGCGGTCAAGGTTCTTCGAGAGCCCTTTTCTCGTGAGGCTGGCTTCCGCGAACGATTTCAAAATGAAGCCCGTGCCGCCGCCAACCTCTCGCATCCCAATATTGTTACAGTGTACGATTTCGGTTATGACGAGAACACAGCCGCGCTTTATTTGGTGATGGAATATGTACCGGGCACGGATCTTAAGAGCATCCTCAAAGACCAAGGCCCTCTACCTTTCGATCAAGCCGTTCGTCTGGTGATTCAGGCTGCCAGGGGGATCGGTTACGCTCATCGCATGGGTGTTATTCACTGTGATGTAAAACCCCACAATATGTTGGTCACCCCAGATGGAACGCTTAAGGTAACCGATTTCGGCATAGCCCGTGCGATGGCATCTATTCAACCCGACGAGAGCGCCGATGTGGTCTGGGGATCCCCGCTCTACTTCTCACCAGAACAGGCCGCCGGTCACCCCCCTACCCCCGCCTCCGATGTTTATTCACTTGGGGTTGTGCTCTACGAATTACTCACCGGACAACCCCCCTTCTACGCCAGTGACCCGGTCGAACTTGCGCGATTACATCGTGAAGCGCCCCCTCGTCCTCCGCGTACTCTGAACCCCGGCATACCATCTTCGCTCGAAATGATAGTGCTCAAACTTCTGGAAAAAGAGCCCGCGCGGCGCTATCGCACCGCTCAACAACTGGCTCTTGTTTTGGAAGACTGGCTGCAAAAAATTCAAAATGCCGAAATAACACAGCCCCCTCCCGAATCTCAAACGGCATCTCCTGCTTATGTCTCAAGTGAAATGCCTCCTGTTCAAAACGCCGATGATACGCAAAATATTGATTGGATTACCATCTTGCTGGGTCTGTTGGCGGTTATTGCCGTCGGCGGACTGATTCCATTCTGGCTGTGGATATGGCTCACGTTTAACCCTCCCCGCTAAGGTATTATGGACGACATTATTCTCTCCGCCTCCATCCTTTCTGCTGATTTTGCTCACCTGGCCAATGAGATTGCTCAAGCCGAGGCTGCCGGGGTTGATTGGTTACACATTGACGTGATGGATGGACATTTTGTCCCTAATATCACCATGGGACCTTTCATCGTTGAAACTTGCCGCCGCGTTTCTTCTCTCCCCCTAGATGTGCACCTAATGATCGAGAAACCGGAGCGCTACGTAGAGGCTTTTATTCGCGCTGGGGCAAATTACGTCAGTGTGCATGTAGAAGGCAACCCTAACATTCACCGCACCCTGCAAACTATTCGCAGCCTTGGGGCTAAAGCGGGCATCGCGCTTAACCCCGGCACTCCTGCCTGTGCGATAAGCGCTCTTCTGCCCGCAGTGGATTTCATTCTGGTGATGACCGTCAATCCGGGCTATTCCGGTCAATCTTTCTTGCCCGAGAGCGTGGCAAAAATCTCAGAGATAAAAATGATGCTTGAACAGTACCACAGCACCGCCCTTATCCAGGTAGATGGAGGTATCAACACCGAAACCCTCCCCTTGGCTTATCAGGCCGGAGCACGCATCTTTGTGGCGGCAACGGCAATCTTTAAGCATCCCCAAGGTATTCAGGAAGGGGTAAAATCGCTACGCACGGCAGTAAAATAAAAAAATGCGGCTGACGCCGCAATTTTTGTTCGAGAGATGATGAAAGAGAAGCAACTACGAAGTTTTGGCCAGGGATTTGATGCATTTAGCGCACAACGTCTTACGCACCTTGCGCCCATTGATGAACAGCGTAACACGCTGCAAGTTGGGCTTAAAGGCGCGATTCGTGGCACGCATGGAGAAAGAACGCCGGTGGCCGAAGGTAGTCGTTTTACCGCAGTGTTCACACTTTGCCATGGTTGTCAATCCTTTCCGAATCCAGATAGTATCAGCAAAGGTGGATTTTATCACACACCGCATCGAATTTCAACCTATTCGGTTAAATTGATAAAAAGGAAGGGTGGGCAGAAATGAAGCAGTCGGCTAATCCTTATGGTAACATCTATCTCTCACCGAAAGCAATTGCGACAATTGCTTACCATGCCGCGCTGGAGTCTTATGGGGTAGTCGGATTAGCCCCCAAGAATCTTGCCGAAGGGATAGCGCAAGTCCTGGTAAAAGAGCCAACGCATGGGGTGGATGTCCGTTTCACCGATGATTCGGTGGTCATTGACCTCTATATCATTGTCGAATATGGAACACGCATCCAGACCGTTGCTTCCAGCGTAGCCGACAACGTGCGCTACCAAATTGAAAAGATCACCGGCTTACCCGTCAAAGAAGTCAACGTGCATGTACGCGGTTTGCGTGTGAGCAACACCGATTGAATTCCAATTCCAAGGTAGAGGTAAGGTTGTAAACACATGGGCAATGAGATTCAGTTTTCTCCCATTCCGGACGGACGTAAGTTACTAGAATCACCCACTCTGGACGGACAAGGGCTAAAAGCCCTCCTCGAGGCAGGATTAACCTGGCTGCGTAACAACCAACAGACGGTAAACGCCCTGAATGTATTCCCGGTGCCAGACGGTGATACCGGAACCAACATGGTGCTTACACTTCAGGCGGCCTATAACGAAATCGCCGCCTCGGGTGAACATAACATTGGCAAAATTGCACACGCTATCGCACAAGGGGCTCTGCTCGGAGCACGCGGCAACTCAGGTGTGATCCTCTCCCAAATCTGGCGTGGATTTGCCCGCGCATTGGATAATTTTGACGTGATGGATGCCCCCCTTCTGGTTAAAGCCCTGGCGGAGGCGCGCAACACCGCATATAAAGGTGTCGTTCGCCCGGTAGAAGGAACGATTCTGACCGTCATCAAAGATATTGCCCAGGCCGCTGAACGTTTTACCGACAAGGAATTGCATATTGAAATGCTTGAGGCTTTAGTTGAAGCGGCCGATCGCTCGGTGCAAAGGACCCCGGATCTGCTGCCCATTCTTAAGCAAGCAGGTGTTGTGGATGCAGGGGGTAAGGGTCTTTACTTCATCCTCGAGGGAATGTTGCGATTCGTAAAAGGCTTGTCACTTGAGACCCCACTAACCACCGTGGTACAACCGCTTTCTGCGATGAAAATGGATGAGACAATGGAAGAAATAGAGCCTGGGCAAGATTACGAAGTAGTGGTTGACTTTCGTCCCACAGCCCCCTTGGATTTAGAAAAGTTTTACTCCGATCTTGCAGAAATGGGCACATCCATCCAAGTGGGTGAAGGCGATGGAATGTACCGCATGCACATCCATGTCCCAACCGAGAATCGCTATCGCCCGATTGACTATGTCATGGGACTTGGTACCATCACCAAAGTCTCTATTGAAAACCTGCTCGCTCAAATCGAAGAACGCAAACAGGAACAGGGCCCCAGTACCCGCCTTAATCTGGCCAAGATTGAACCGGGGCAAATTGCCGTTGTAGCCGTGTCCCCGGGTGCCGGGTTGAGCCGCATTTTTGCCAGCCTTGGTGTGGCCGCAATTGTGGAAGGCGGGCAAACGATGAACCCCAGCACCGAAGAAATCCTGCGCGCCTTTGAGAACCTACCCACCGATAAAATTATCATCCTTCCCAATAATAAAAACATCATTTTAGCCGCTAAAAATGCCGCCAGCATGACGGTCAAAAAAGTAGCCGTCATCCCTTCTAAATCTGTACCCCAGGGACTAAGCGCCTTATTGCGCTATGATCCAGATGGTGAATTCGACACCGTTGTGGACGAAATGGAAGCCGCGCTTCATGACGTTGAGACCGGCGAAATCACCACCGCCACCCGTTCAGTTGAAATCAATGGGGTCAAAGTTTCTCAGGGTGAGGTCATCGCTCTGCTCAACGGTAATTTGATTTGCTCCTCGCCCAGCATCATGGACGCCTGCTTAACATTGCTCGAAAAAGCCAACGCACAAGACCGTGAACGGATTACCATCTTCTACGGTCAAAACATCTCCAAGGCCGAGGTGAATAAGATTGCAGATAAAATCCGCGAGGTCTATCCCCGCCACGAGATCGAGATTCATGAAGGGGGACAACCCCATTATCAATTGATCCTTTCCATCGAGTGAACCCTCTTTATGGCATCCATCGGCATCCTCACAGACACTACCGCCCATTTTCCTCAGCCCAAGTTTCCCGGGCAAGATCAAATTATCTTGATAGACTTTTCGCTTACGTTCCAAGGCACTTCCCTTGGAGAATGTCGCGAGAATAAATCGCTCGATCTTCCCCATACCCTGATCGGGTGGGAAGCGGAGAAGGCCCCTCACCTCAGCCCACCATCGGTAGAAGAATTCTATCAACACTACCTCCTCTTACACCAACGCTTCTCAGACCTGTTGGTCATCACCCATTCGGCACAATTAAGTCCAACGTATGAGAACGCGCTACAAGCCGCTGAAATCCTTCACGGCACCTCCCGCATTGCTGTCATTAATGCCCAAACCATTTCGGCAGGGTTGGGTTTGCTGGTCCAAGCCACAGCCCAATACATTTCTCAGGGTCTCGCGTTTGATCAAATCGAGACCCTGGTGCGCCGCAACGTGCCTAAAATCTATACCTTGCTGTGTACGCCTGCCTTTTCCTATTTGGCTTATAACGGGTTACTCTCCCATCCTCAGGCTATCGCGGGAGAGATGCTTAATCTGATTCAGGTTTTCACATTTGAAGAAGATCGCTTGGTGCCCATTGAAAAAGTGCGTAACTATCGCCACGCTGTGGAGTTTTTTATCGAATTTCTGAGCGAGTTTGAAGATCTCACCCACGTGGCTCTGGTTCAAACCGGCACTACACCGCTGAGCGAATCCTATCTACTACGTCAATATGTTGGCGAAACGTTTCCCCGCACTACATTTACTGAACACAAAGCCAATCTTCCCATGATGACACTCTTTGGCCCACGGTTTGTATGCCTAATTGCCGTCGAGGCTTTTGAACCCTAAGATTAGGGTAAAATAAAAACATGCTACCCGCATTACAGAAACTCCAAAAATTTATCAAGTTAGAGGCCGAGCGCGGCTATGACAACCGGGCCGTTTTAGGTGGCCTGGATAAAATTCTCCCGGTTTGGCAGCAAGAGGCCCGAGAGAATAAAGTGCCCGAAGATTTTATCCAGGACGTTATACGTTGTCTGGAAGGCTATGCATCTTACTCTATCCCAGAACGGGCTGAATGTTTGCAGACCCTTCTCATAAAAATTAACGATCTAACCGCCCTTGAAACCACCGAAGCCGCTCCTACTCAGGTACAAGCCGCAGGGACCTCTGCTCCCTCCCAAACGCAACGCGAGCGGAGTAAAAGTTCCTCCCGCTCGAGATCACGCGGATACACTCTGCCCGCCGACACCCTCCCCGCACACGGGCTCAAAGCCCTTCTTACGGTGTTGCCGGGGATTGGCCCACGCTACGCCCAGACCCTACGCCAACTGGGTTTGGAGACCTTAGAGGATCTTCTCTATTACTTCCCTCGACGTTATGACGATTACAGCCGCCTCAAGCCGATTAACCGTCTCCGCTACGGCGAAGAGGTGACCGTCATTGGCACCGTGCAAAGTGTCAACAACCGAGATACGCGCGGCGGTCGGCTTAACCTGACCGAGGTCATCGTCAGTGACGGTACGGCCGCATTACGAGTGAATTGGTTCAACCAACCCTGGTTGGCCAAATCCATTACGCCGGGTATGCAGATTGTCCTCTCCGGCAAAGTGGATATGTACCTCGGACGATTGGTGATGAACAGCCCCGAATGGGAACCCTTAGAACAGGAACACCTCCACACCAATCGGATTGTGCCGGTGTACTCCCTCACGGCCAAAGTGACCCAGAAGATGCTGCGCCGGATCATGTATCAAACGGTCGCCTTCTGGGCGCCGCGCATTCAGGATTACCTTCCCGAATGGGTGCGCCAGGCTGGGGAACTAATGCCCCTGTCGCGTGCCCTACTAAACATTCATTTCCCCGAAAGCCACGAAGACCTGAAAGCCGCCCAGGACCGCCTGGCTTTTGACGAGTTGTTCCTGCTCCAACTCGGTGTTCTACAGCAAAAGCGCGCTTGGCAAGCCAACACCGCAGCCATTTTCGAGGTGCCCGAATCGTGGCTTGAAAGCCTCATTTCCAACCTACCGTTTGAACTCACCAATGCCCAGCGGCGTGTGTTGGCCGAAATTCGTGATGACCTGCGCTCAGGCCGCCCAATGAATCGTTTGCTACAGGGAGATGTTGGCTCCGGTAAAACCATTGTTGCCGCACTGGCGATTGCCATGGTGACCTATCACGGAGCACAAGCCGCCTTTATGGCACCTACCAGCATTCTGGCCGAACAACATTATCGCAACCTTACCGGATTACTTTCTAACCCTGAAGCCCCCCTCCTTGCTCCCGATGCCATCCGTTTACTGGTGGGAGATACCCCCGAAAGTGAAAAAGAAGCCATTCGCACCGGGCTCGCAGATGGCTCTATCAAACTGGTGATCGGGACACATGCGCTGATCGAAGATCCGGTGACGTTTGCTAACCTACAACTGGTGATCATAGATGAGCAACACCGCTTTGGTGTAGAACAACGTGCGGCTTTGCGACTCAAAGGGAATAACCCCCACCTGTTAGTCATGACGGCCACCCCCATTCCGCGTTCGCTGGCTTTGACGATTTACGGCGATCTGGATCTCTCGGTTATGGACGAAATGCCCCGCGGGCGTCAACCCATAGAAACCCATCTGCTTTCTCCTCTCGAGCGCGAACGCGCCTATGCTCTCATACGCGCAGAGATAAAGAAAGGCCACCAAGCCTTTATTATCTATCCCTTGATCGAAAAAAGCCAAAACAATAATAACGATGAGGCCAAGGCAGCGGTTGAGGAATATGAACGGCTACAACGAGAGATTTTCCCTGATCTCCGCCTTGGGCTTTTGCATGGACGTTTGCCACCGGCGGAAAAAGATCGCATTATGCGCGCATTTCGGAATGGTGAATTCCACATTTTGGTCTCCACGTCGGTCGTTGAGGTGGGCGTAGATATTCCCAACGCCACTGTCATGCTGATTGAAGGGGCGAATCGCTTTGGTTTGGCTCAACTTCATCAATTCCGCGGGCGTGTTGGGCGTGGGCAAGCCCAATCCTACTGTTTGCTTATCCCTGAGACCAATGATGATATCGAAAACGAACGCCTGTTGGCGATGGTCGAGACCAATGACGGCTTTGTGTTAGCCGAACGTGATCTTCAGCAACGCGGTCCGGGTGAGTTTTTAGGCACACGCCAGGCAGGCTATTCGGAACTGCGTATGGCTAACCTGGCCAATGTGCACCTCATCGAAAAGGCCCGCCGCTTAGCCCAGTCGCTATTTGAACAAGACCCTGATTTATCCTTCCCAGAACACCAACCCTTGCGGCTTAACTTTGAGCGGTTCTGGCAGGGAGGCCGGGGAGATATCAGTTAGTCAGGAGAGGAAAAATGGTTCGTGCAGTTTTCCCCGGTACATTTGATCCCATTCATTACGGGCATATTGACATCGCCCAGCGAGCCGCTCGTCTGTTTGATGAGGTCATTGTTGCCGTGTACGACCGCCCACTTAAAAATGCCTTGTTCAGCCCGGAAGAGCGAATTGCGCTGGTGCGCCAAGCGTTCGAAGGCGAGGCAAAAATTAAGGTCACCGGCTACAGCGGTTTAACGGTCAAATTCTGCCGCCAGGTCAACGCTCAGGTCATCGTGCGGGGGTTACGTGTGTTCTCTGATTTTGAACACGAATTCCGCATGGCACTGGCCAACCATCGCCTTGACCGCGACATTGAAGTCATTGCGCTGATTACCAGCGAGGAACACTCTTTTCTATCGTCCTCAACCGTTCGCGAGATCGCCTCACTGGGCGGAGATGTTTCCACCATGGTGCCCGCGCACGTGGCCGAAGCGTTACGGTCAAAGTTCGGCGCTAATTTTCACCAGACTGGAAATCAACCTGTAATCATTGATTCACTGCGAGATTAGGTCAGAAAAGCGGAAAACTGGCCCGAAAATTGCATCAGGGTAGGGAAGGTAAGGAGGAGGACATGGATATCTTGCATCTGGTAGATCGTCTGGAAGAACTCTTCAACCAAAGTCGTCAGGTCTGGTTCACCCACAGCGTGCTGGTGGATGAAGACCGCCTGATTGATATTATTGATCAGATGCGGGCTACTATTCCGGAAGAAATTCGTAAAGCCCAGCAGTTGCTCGCCCAGCGCGACCGCATCCTGGCCCAAGCCCAAGAAGAAGCCAACCGAATTGTACAGCTAGCGCGCGAAAAGGCCGAATCGCTGGTCGAGCGTGATGCTATCACCCAAGCCGCTCAGGCACGCGCAGAGCAAATTATCAACCAAGCCCGCCTAGAAGCCGATATCACCCGCCGCGAGGCGGACGAATATGTCCTTGAAACACTCACCCGCCTCGAAGCCGAATTAGAGCGCTTGCTCAACCAGGTGCGCAATGGCATTCGCACCTTGCAAAGCGAGCGTTATCCCTCTCCTCCTAACTCGCCCACCCAACAATAATACCCACCCTAAATACTTAACCTTCTTCGCTTTCGGCTTGCCTTTCTTCTTCACGCTCGCGTCGCTTCTCGCGCGCCAATTCCTGTGAGACCAACTTAACCACCGACTTGCGCCGGCTGTGACCGCGGTCCGGAGGACGTAACGCAATCTCAATCACCTGATCCATATGAGAGACCGGAATAATTTCTAGATCCGAGCGTACCTTCTTGGGAATGTCCACCAGATCTTTGAGGTTGCGCTCCGGTAAAAGCACCTTCTTTAACCCCGCCCGGTGAGCGGCCAGTACCTTCTCACGAATCCCACCCACCGGCAAGATTCGCCCCCGCAGGGTTATTTCGCCGGTCATCCCAATGTCTTTAGCTACCCCTCGGTCGGTAAAGGCAGAAATCAAGGCAGTCGCAATCGTTACGCCGGCACTTGGACCATCTTTGGGCACCGCCCCCTCGGGAATATGAATATGAACATCCAAGCGTTCAAAGATGTCGGGGTCCAAGTTAAAGTCACGCGCGCGGGATTTGGCATAAGAAAGCGCCGCCTGGGCCGATTCCTGCATAATCTCCCCAACCTGGCCGGTGATTTGCAGATTGCCTTTGCCCTCTAAAATGAGCACCTCCACCGGCATAATCTCGCCACCGTTTTCGGTCCAGGCAATCGCCGTCGCTACGCCAACCTCATCCTCTTTCTCGGCTTCGGTCATAAAAAACTGAGGCGGCCCTAAATACGTCTCTACCAGTCGCGGGGTAATGCGGTGCGGGTAGGAACGCTTTTGAGACTTCAGCCGGGCGATCTTACGACAAATCTGCCCGATTTCTCGTTCCAAATTACGTACCCCGGCCTCGTAGGTGTATTCGCGAATGATTTTACGTAGGGCTTTCTCCTGGAAGTCAATCTCGCCCGCTTCCAAACCGCTTTCGTCCAGTTGGCGCGGGATGAGAAAACGTTTGGCAATTTCTACCTTCTCTTCCTCAATATAGCCCGGAAACTCGATGATCTCCATGCGATCTAAAAGCGCCGGAGGAATGGTCGCCAAAGTGTTAGCGGTAGTAATAAACATCACTTTAGAGAGGTCGTAGGGCACTTCGAGATAATGATCAGAGAAGGCAAAATTCTGCTCTGGATCCAAGACTTCTAACAACGCAGCCGCCGGATCACCACGGAAGTCAGCGCCCAATTTATCAATCTCATCCAACATAAAGAGAGGGTTGATCGTTCCCGCGCGGCGCATCGTTTGAATAATACGCCCGGGCAGTGCGCCAATGTAAGTGCGGCGATGGCCGCGAATCTCAGCCTCATCCCGCACCCCGCCCAACGATACACGGACAAACTTACGTCCCAAAGCCTCTGCAATTGAACGCCCCAAGGACGTCTTCCCCGTCCCCGGTGCCCCTACGAAGCACAAAATCGGCTGGCGCAAACGCTTGGGTTTCAGACTGCGGACGGCAATGTATTCCAGGATGCGATCCTTGGCTTTACCTAGGCCGTAGTGATTCTTCTCCAACACCTCGGCGACGTGATTGACATCCAGATTGTCCTCGGTTTCTTCCGTCCAGGGCAACTCCAACAGCCAGTCAAGGTAAGTGCGGATAATACTTACCTCGGGCGACATCGGGGGCATCTGAGCCAAGCGTTCTACTTCTTTCAATGCCTGGGTCTTGGCTTCCTCAGGCATGGCTTTCTTTTCCACCCGCTCACGGAGTTCGTTGATCTCACGGGTGAAGACATCCCCTTCGCCCAATTCGGTCTGGATCGCCTTCATTTGCTCCCGCAGGTAGAATTCGCGCTGTGTGCGATCCACTTCGCTTTGCACCCGAGTCTGAATCTCATCCTCTAACTGTAAGACATCCAGCTCTTGGGCTAAGAGCCAATTCACACGCTTAAGGCGTTCAACCGGATCGGTTTGCACCAGTAACGCGCGGCGTTCTGGGAAAGGTAGTGAGATGGCAGTGGCTACCATATCCGCCAACCAACCCGGCTCGTGGATGTTTAAAGAGAAGAGATGTGCCTCCTCGGGTAAACTGCGGTCCAATTGAACGCACTTTTCAAAGAGATCGCGGGTGGTACGCATGAGCGCTTCCACCTGTCGGTCAATCTCTACGCTCTCTTCTATCGGACGTGCCCGCACGCGCAAATACGGCGCTTCTTGCACAAATTCAACCACCTCAACCCGGCGGCGTCCTTGCACCAATGCCGAAGAGTTACCATCGGGCATGGTCAAAAGTCGTCCAACAGCAACTTCCACGCCAATGGGCAGTAAATCCTCTAACTCAAAGGTTTCTTTCTCAATATCCTTCAAAACCAAGGCGATCATGGTCTCATAGTTATACTGCGCCTCTTGCACGGCTAGCAGGTTCGGCCCCGGCGCAATAAAAATGGGCGAGACCATGCGCGGGAAAATGACAATATCGCGCAAGATCAGCACGTTGCACTCAATAAGTCCTTTGCGGTCCGGTTTTGCATCAGGAATTTGGTAAAGTTCTTCCGTCCGCTGGTGCAAAATTGTGCTGAAATCCTCGTCTTCGTCGTCCTGAAACCAGTTATTTTTCTTCATATGCCTTATCTGCTCAAAATATTCTTCTCAAAGAATCTTCGGACAGGGTATTATACCCGAAAGTGCTCTCGCCAGGTCTGCCGCACCGCCGCCGCAATGAACAAACTACCAGTGGCCAGTACCAGCGAGTCCCCCTCCACCTGGTTCATGGCGTAAGCCAAAGCCTTTTCAACCGGCACCACAACCCGCCCCGGATAACCAAAGCGATGCACCAGTTGCACCAAAACCTCAGGGTTCATCGCGCGGGGATGAAATGACTGGGTGGCTATGACAATTTTCACCTTTGGCAGTAATTCTCTTAATATCCCTTCAATATCCTTGTCCTCGGACGCCCCCAGGATCAAAATCGCTCTTTTCCCCGGAAAATAATCTTCCAATGCCAATCTCAACTTCAATGCCGAATCTTGGTTGTGGGCAGAATCCACGACCAAATACGGCTCGCGATGCAGTACCTCAAAACGTCCCGGCCACTTAACGCGTCGAAAGCCATCCGCAATCGCCGCATCGCTTATCTCCCAATCTCGTAAACGCAGAATATCGGCCACCGCAAACGCCGTTGCCGCGTTATCCACCTGGTGGGCGCCTAGCAACGGCATTTCAAAACGGAGCGGCTCAAACTGCTCACTCCCGTTTTCGATCCATTCATCTACCCTGGGTTGGTCAGCCGCCTTCCAGACCCAGAAAGCCTGACCATCTAAAGAGTGAATGCCAACACGATAGCGATAATCATCCCCAACTAAGACGAGCGGCGCAGACAGTCCAGCCGCCACCTCACGGATAACCGCCAAAGCCTCTTGACGCTGGGGAGCGACCACTACCGGGGTATGAGGTTTGATAATGCCGGCCTTTTCACGAGCGATTTGACCCAGCGATTCTCCCAGCACTTTCATGTGATCATACGAAATTGAGGTAATAACCGACACCTCAGGCTGCACCAGGTTAGTGGCGTCCAATCGCCCCCCCAAACCAACCTCGATCACAGCCACATCCACGCCGGCACGTAAGAAGGCCAAAAAAGCAATCGCGGTCGTAATCTCAAAGGTGGTCAAGCGCTCAATTTGAGCTACAAAAGGACGCACGTCATCTACGAGTTCTGCCAGCGCTTCGTGACTTAGAGGCACTTGGTTGATTTGGATTCGCTCAACAAAATCCTCCAAATGGGGAGAACTGTAAAAACCCACCTTATAGCCTGCGGCTTGGAGAATACTGGCGATCATTGCCGCAGTTGAACCCTTACCTTTCGTCCCTGCAACATGGACGGTGGGATACTTCAGATGCGGGTTGCCCAACAGTTCCAGAAACGCCCTCATCCGCCCCAGGTCAAATTTCTCCGGCGAATATTGCAACTGACGGGTTAGGCTATAATCTACAAAACTATAGAGATAATCCAGTGCTTGCTGGTAAGTTAATGGGGACATAAGATAATCCTATCTACAATCTACAACTCAATGCAGGGGGATTGTAATGGAGAGAGAAAGAGTAAGCAAGGTTTTCTACATATTCGGGTCTAATTATTGACGCCAACCCAGAGATAGATTAGAGTTATGGCAGAACCTCATATGAGGATGTAACCATGATCGGTGTCCTGACCATGCATTTGCATCTACCTACGTGCCTTTCCCTCAAGGAAAAGCGCAGCCGGCTCAAGCCCCTTCTCCATCGTTTACACCGCGAATTCAACATATCTGCCGCCGAGGTTGATTGTCATGATGCGTGGCAAGAGGCGGTCATTGCCTGTGCACTGGTCAGCAATGATACCGCCCATGCGCACTCGGTATTACAAAAAGTGGTAAACTTCACTGCCGCTAATTGGCCGGATATGGATATCCTTGAACATCACATCGAATGTCTTTAAGCAATCTTCACCGTGGAGGGCTCATCATGGATCTTGGATTACACAACAAAGTTGCTTTAGTCACCGGTGCCAGCCGTGGCCTTGGATACGCCACTGCTTTGGTGCTCTCCCAAGAAGGCGCCCGCGTGGCCATTAACAGCCGTAACGCCGAAGCCCTTCAAAAGGCGGCTATTTCGATCCAAGAACAAACCGGACATCCGGTCTTGGCCATACCCGGCGATATCACTGCTCCGGAAACAGCCCAGACCCTCGTTCAGGAAGTGGTTTCGGCATTTGGTCAATTGGATATCGTCATCGCTAACGCCGGCGGTCCCCCACCCGGGCCTTTTGCTACCTTGGATGACGAGAAGTGGTATGCGGCGATAGAACTCTCGCTCATGAGCCAGGTGCGTCTTATCCGTGCCGCATTGACTTACCTGGAAAAATCAACCACCCCCGCGGTTCTTACGGTGACCTCTTATGCCGTCAAACAACCTATCCCCAATCTTATTCTCTCAAACAGCATCCGCGCCGCCACGGTCGGATTAACCAAATCTTTAGCATTGGAATTGGGGCACAAAGGTATTCGTTTTAATTCCATTTTGCCCGGCTGGACCGAGACCGAACGGGTTATTGAACTGATGCGCAACCGTGCTGAAATGAACGGCACGACGATTGAAGAGGAAATTCAAAAGCAGGCTCGCGAAAGCCCGTTGGGTCGGATGGGAAAACCCGAAGAGTTCGCCCGCGTGGCGGCATTTTTGGTTTCACCCGCTGCGTCTTATGTAACCGGGGTTATGTTGCAGGTAGATGGAGGAATGTATAAAGGGCTTCTCTAGATCCCTGTCCGGCCACTTTTATCTCATTAGAGGTAGTTGCCATGAAGATTAGTGTTACGGATCCCTCGATGATCGAAGCCTGGCTTGAACGCAATCTGATGCGGGTACAAAAGCCCGGACGTTACGTGGGTGGGGAACTCAACCAAGTTGTGAAAGACTGGGCTTCTATCCCGATCAAGGTGGCACTGGCTTTCCCGGATGTCTATGAGATTGGGGTGCCTAATCTGGCTCTGACGATCCTATATGAAACCATCAATCAACGCCCGGATGCCTTGGCTGAACGCGTCTACTTGCCCTGGGTAGATATGGAAGCACTGATGCGTGACGGCGGAATCCCACTGTATGGGCTGGAAACCAAGCACCCCCTAAACCAATTTGACATCCTTGGAATTACGCTGCCTTATGAGACACTCTACACCAACGTACTGAATCTGCTCGACTTGGCCGGTATCCCCCTGTTTTCGAACGAGCGGGATGAGACGCATCCTTTAATCATTGCAGGCGGTCACGCCACCTTCAACCCTGAGCCTATGGCGCCTTTCATAGATGCCTTCGTCATCGGCGAGGGGGAAGACGTCATCCATGAGATTCTGGACACCTTCCGGGATTGGAAAGCCCAATCCGTTTCGCGCGATGATCTTCTTCACGCCCTGCTAAATATCCCCGGTGTCTACATTCCCCGATTTTACCGCCCTCACTATCACCCCGATGGCACCCTGCGTTTGATGGAACGCCTAACCGAAGCCGCGCCCCCCGTCATTCACAAGCGCATCCTGGGCCGTTTGCCTCCCCCACCCACACGACCGATTGTTCCTTCAATAGATGTGGTGCATAATCGTATTGCCATTGAAATTATGCGCGGGTGTACGCGAGGTTGCCGGTTCTGCCATGCCGGCATGGTCACCCGCCCGGTGCGCGAGCGGAGTGTAGAAGAAATTCTCTCCGCCATCCAAGAAGCGCTTAAAAACACCGGCTACGAAGAGGTCGCCTTGCTCTCGCTTTCCTCATCGGATTACAGCCAGATCACCCATCTGGTTGAGCGCGTCAGCCACGAAGCCACCCGCCAGCATTTGGTCATCTCCCTACCTTCGTTGCGCATTGAGACGGTCTCGGTCGAACTTATGGAACGCCTAAAAGGCAAGCGTCAAAGCAGTAGTTTCACTTTAGCGCCAGAGGCCGCTACGGATCGCATGCGGGCGGTAATCAACAAGCCAATCGAAACCGGCCAACTGCTTGAAACGGCTCGCGCTATCTTCCAGCACGGATGGTCAAAGATCAAACTCTATTTCATGATCGGCCATCCTACGGAAACCATAGAGGATGTCAGAGCCATTGCCGAGGTTAGTCGGCAAGTTTTAGCCGAGGGACGCCGACTCATCGGGCATCGGGCTTCCCTTCATCTAGGGGTTAGCACGTTCGTTCCCAAACCCCACACTCCTTTTCAGTGGCTGCCTTGCGACACTCCCGAGCAAATTCAAAACAAACAGCGCGCCCTTCTTGACGCCCTGCGGGGATCTGGAATAAAAATCAACTGGACTGACCCTCGTGAGACACTCTTAGAAGCCTGGCTTTCACGGGGAGATCGCCGCTTGGCCGAGGTAATTTACAATGCCTGGACCTTAGGGGCAAAATTTGATGCGTGGCACGATCACTTTGATTACGAAAAATGGATGACCGCTTTTCAAATGGCGAATTTAGATCCCGCCTTCTATACCCATCGTCAGCGTTCCTTGGATGAAGTCTTCCCCTGGGATCACATTAGCCCCGGTGTGCGCAAAGCATACCTTCAGCAGGAATATTTGAACAGCCTACAAGGCATTCTGCGCCTCGATTGTCGGCGTCAATGTTATGCTTGCGGTATTCTACCCACTTATAAAGAATTGCGCCGCAAATATCCAGGCCCGCATTGGAAATGCCCCGAGGTCCCCGTGCATGCACGGGCCTAGTAAATTCTTTCACTGTGAGGTATCCTCTACTCGTGGTACAGCGTTTCCGCATCCATTATGCCAAGACCCAACCTTTGCGCTATGTCAGTAGCCTGGATTTACACAAAGTTTGGGAACGCTATTTGCGGCGTGCAGGACTTCCGCTGGCATATAGCCACGGATTCACGCCACAACCTCGTTTGCAACAAGCGCATCCCCTTCCTCTGGGTTACCTAGGGGCAAATGAGATCATTGATGTATGGTTGGAAGCAGAAACCGACCTTTCGGCGGAAGAGGTTCAAGCCCGCCTCCAAGCCACGCCACAACCCGGAATTGAGATCCTCTCTGTGACCGAAATCGCACCGGAGGCGCCTGCGCTTACCTCTCAAATTAGCAGTGCAGAGTATGAAGTCTGGTTTCTTGATCCACTCAGTCCTGATGAACTTGCCTCTCGCGTAACCCAACTGCTGAACACTCCCTCAATTCAACGCGAACGTCGCGGAAAAGCCTATAATCTCCGTCCGCTCATTGAGTTTATAGAGATACTCACCGATACCACTCCCGGCCGCCTTGGCCTTCGCATGCGCCTTGCCGCCCGCGAGGGCGCTACCGGACGTCCGGAGGAAGTGGTCGCGGCATTGGGCTATGATCCGTTTGCTGTTCGTATTATCCGCACTCGACTGAATGGAGCAACCACCTAAAAATGTGGCGTTATTTTGAATGCCAATCTTCTTCATGCACTTTCCGTTTCCCTGCCGAATGGGGAGCAGGACAGAGAATATCCTGCCCACGTTGTGGGGCTGAGACCCGAGCGATTTTACCCACTCATGAACAGGTCCCTGCTTTGCCGATTCTGGATACCAACACACCTCTCCACTCTGCACTACTGGATAATCTGCGCAGTGCTTACAATGTAGGCTCGATTTTCCGCACCGCCGATGCCTGCGGGATGCGACATCTGTACCTCTGCGGCATCACCCCACTCCCCTCCCATCCCGGGGTGAGAAAAACAGCCCTGGGAGCAGAAGAAAGCCTTCCCTGGTCATATGCCCCCAACAATGTTTTACTCGCTCAGCACCTAAAGCGCGAAGGGCATTATTTGATCGGTGTAGAAACCGCCTCAAATGCGCACTCCCTTTTTGAAATCGGTCACCTGCCCAGCAACTCCCCCTGGACGATTGTGGTCGGTAACGAGGTGGCCGGAATAGACCCTGAACTTCAGACATTGTGCGACGTATTGCTTTGGATTCCTATGCAAGGCTATAAGCATTCCTTAAATGTGGCTGTTGCCTTTGGTATTGTGGCATACTTCCTGCGTTACTTAGCACAAACGGCACCCAGCAGAAGCATTGACGAAGCCCTAACGCACGGATAAAATCCTCCGTTGAGACCACCGCGAAGAAAAAGGAATAACACCTATGCCGATTTACGAGTATATTTGCAAAGATTGTGGAGCGCGCTTTGAAAGCATGCGCCCGATGAAAGAGGCCGATCAACCCATCCATTGCAAATCCTGCTTAAGCCCTAATACCTACCGCACCGTTTCGGTGTTCTTTGCCGCCAGCGAAGGTCGATCCATTACTTCAACCACAGGCTGTACCTCTTGTGCAGGCGGCTCATGCGCCTCGTGTGGTCATCACTAAGTTGCAACGATGCAAACCCTTAATGGTCGTTTGGCTTTGATTACCGGCGGTTCCAGCGGTATTGGGCTGGCATTAGCCCATCAATTGTTAGCCGAAGGAACGCGTATTGCCCTTCTTGCTCGCGATGCGCAAAAACTAGACCAGGCCCGAGAAAGACTGCTTACTGCCTTCCCTCAGGGCGACGTAAGCCTTTGGCGTGCTGATGTGGCCAATGCATCTCAAGTGACCGCCGTATTGCAATCCTTACTTGAGCAACTTGGCCCCCCGGATCTCGTGGTAAATTCGGCCGGCGTTGCACGCCCAGGGCGATTTGAAGAGTTGCCGCTGGACGTGTTCGATCAAATGATTGCAGTAAATTACTTGGGCACGGTCTATGTGACCAAAGCCCTGGTGCCGGCCATGATAGAACGAGGAAGCGGATATGTTGTCAATATCTCTTCTGTGGCTGGGTTTCTGAACATTTATGGTTACACCGCCTACGGCGCCTCAAAGTTTGCCGTGCGCGGTTTCAGTGATGCCTTACGCATGGAACTTAAGCCCCGCGGCATTGGTGTTTCGCTGGTGTTTCCTCCAGATACCGATACGCCGCAACTTGCCTACGAGAATCAGTTCAAACCTGAGGTCACCCGTGCCCTTGCCGGCAACGCCGGGATTCTCTCACCGGATGCAGTGGCTAAAGAGATCATTCGCGGCATACGCCGCGGCACCTATTTGATCCTGCCTGGCCTTGAAACCAAAGTGATCTATCTGTTTTCAAGGGTATTGGGGGCTGGAATAAACCCCATTCTGGATGCTATGGTCCGGCGTGCGCTCCAAAAGTCGCGGGCGAACCAGGATCTGCACCGAAGTTAAGACCAAGGCAATCCAAATCAAATCCGTAATCAACAAATGCAGAAGTTGGATAGCAACCGGGGCTAACAACACTATGTTAACCAGCCCCACTGCCCACTGGAAAAGGATGAGGGCAACAAGGGTCATTCCCCAAGGCACGGAACTATTTTCTTTCCCTTGTAGCCGCAAAACGACCCCAATAATATAAAGCCCAACAACAACAGCAATGAACGGGTGGAATACCCGTAATCGCACGAATGCATGCGCCATAGGCGAAACATCCTGGGCCAACCCTTCACGCAGGCTGGATACCGGGAAAAGCGTATCCCCTAAAGCGGTGATCGCCCCACTTACCCCCAGAAGCCCCATACCCAACCAAGCCCCAAGGAATAACCCCAGATGAGATGGGTTCCAATTCCAGCCCTGCCCTTCCGGCCACCGCGAAAACCAGGCCGTCAAGGTTAGAGCGGCCAACAACAGGAACGTATTTAGCAAATGCAAAGACATTGCCCAAGCACGTTCAAGGGAAGTGTTGTGAGCGACCAATTCAAACAATACCAATCCTGCGCCAATGAGGGCTTCGGTGAGCGTAAAAAACAGAGCAGCATAACTCATCCAACGCGCTGGATGACGGCGAGGGTAAGATTTTATAGCCAGGGTCACTAACCCAAGCACCAGCAATAATGCCAGCCCACTGGTTATACGATGGGTAAATTCGACAAGGGTTTCTACCTGAGGTGCGCGCGGGAGAACTTCGCCGTTGCACAATGGCCAATGCGATCCACACCCTGCCCCTGAACCAGTCGCCCGCACATAGGCACCCCAGAGAATCACCAAAACGTTATATCCCAAAACTGCCCATGCAAACCGTTGAAAAGCCTTCATCCTCAACCCACCACACTGAATTAAGAACGACAGATAATATATCACAAACTTGACCCACTCACCCCACAAAATCATCACTTTTTCCTGCTTGACACCATCCTGGGCGATGGCTAAAATCGTTTTGGGGTTGGACAATTCACGAAACGAACAAGGGCGGTTGTGGATTGTCCGATTTCACTCGGTAGGATTCACTTCTATTCCCAAGAAAGGAGGAGCGCATGACCCATATAATCACCAGCCTATGTCTGCGTGACGCTGGCTGCACCACGGTGTGTCCAGTTGACTGCATTGTTCCCGGGAAACCGGTCGAGCAGTGGCCATGGTACTACATTGATCCCGATACCTGCATTGACTGCGGTGCGTGTGTCCCGGAATGCCCTTATGCCGCCATCTTCCCGGAAGATGAGGTACCTTCCGCCTATGTTGCCAAGGGTGGAGAGCGGCTCTCAATGCCGGTAGGCACCCCGGGCTTCACCGAAGTCTATGACGGCGTGAATCATTTCGGCGAACCGGTGCACTTGGAAGCCACTCGCACCCTGAAACCCGGCGAGACGGTTGACCTGACCCCGGATATCGCCAAAAATTACGCTTACTTCAAAGAGGGGCCGGGTTACAGCGCGCTCGAGAAATAACCCCAGCATGTCCTGCCAAAAGAGGAAGTCGTCCAGCGGCTTCCTCTTTTATTCTCTACTCAAACCACACCAAGGAGGTTCCCTTTGTCCGCTATGAGCGAAGAATTCCGGGTCGAACGCGATTCTTTAGGCGAGGTGCGCGTGCCCGCCCAGGCTCTATATGGCGCACAAACCCAACGCGCGGTAGAAAACTTCCCCGTCTCCGGGCGCAGACCCTATCGAGCCTTCATCTGGTCTATGGGGCTGATCAAGCGCGCCGCGGCAGACGTTAACAGCACCTTGGGATTACTCGATCCGACACGCGCCCAGGCCATTGTTCAAGCCGCCACTGAGGTGATGGAAGGTCGTTGGGATGACCAGTTTGTCGTTGATCCCTTCCAGGCCGGCGCTGGTACCAGCCACAACATGAACACCAACGAGGTCATTGCCAACCGCGCTACCCTGATCCTGGGGGGAAGCCTAGGCGAATACCGTGTCCACCCTAACGATCACGTTAATATGTCGCAATCCACCAATGACACCATTCCTACCGCCATCCGCTTGGGCTGCTTATGGCGCTTGGACGAACTGCTCCAAACCATTGACGAACTTGCTCAAGCCCTACGCGAAAAAGCCATCGCTTTCGATGATATTGTCAAATCAGGGCGTACCCACCTTCAAGATGCCGTTCCGGTGCGCCTAGGGCAAGAATTTGGGGCATATGCTCGCGCCGTCGAACGCGACCGCGAACGGATCGAACGCGCGGCAGAAGGGCTACGTCGCCTCGGCATCGGGGGGACTGCTACCGGCACCGGGCTCAATGCCCAT
Source organism: uncultured Thermanaerothrix sp. (assembly GCA_964427505.1). Taxonomy (GTDB): domain Bacteria; phylum Chloroflexota; class Anaerolineae; order Anaerolineales; family Anaerolineaceae; genus Thermanaerothrix. The sequence goes on along the minus strand of CAYRUO010000003.1, from coordinate 69,987 downwards.
CCCGAATATCACCCACGCATGGTCGCTCGCCTTTCAGAGATCAGCGGCCTGCGGCTATACACGTCAGATAACCTCTTCGAATCTATGCAGTCCATGGCCGATATGGCCGACTTTTCCGCAGCGATGCGTACTCTGGCTTTAACCCTAACGCGTATCGCCAATGATATTCGTCTCCTTTCATCTGGCCCTACGACCGGCCTGGATGAAATTCGCCTCCCACCGGTACAACCGGGTTCCTCGATCATGCCGGGTAAGGTCAATCCGGTGCTGGCCGAGATGCTCAATATGGCGATGTACCACATCATTGGGCTGGATACCGCCGTAGCCCTCGCCTCTCAGGCCGGACAACTTGAACTCAATGTCATGATGCCTATCATTGCCCATGACCTTTTTGAAATGATGCACGTCATGATCGGTGCGGTTCGTGCGTTTACCCGCAAATGCGTGGTTGGCATTCAAGCCAACCGGGAAAAGGCAGAAGGATGGCTGGCACGCAATCCCATCCTGGTGACGGCATTGAATCCTCTCATCGGTTACATGGCTGGAGCCGCGCTGGTGAAAGAAGCCCTGAGCCGCAACATGACCATTCAAGACATAGCGCTGGAAAAAGCACGTCTCGGAGAACTCCGCCATAAAGACACCGGACAGCCGTTGACTGAAGAGGATATCCGCGCCGTATTTCGTGACCTAAGGCGGCTAACCGAGGGAGGCTTGTTTGGGGGCGGCGGTGGCGGGGGCTAAGCCGCCTCGCCAGCGTATATCGCAGCGCCGATAATTCCGGCGAGATTCTGGAGTTGGGCGGGCACAATACGCGTTCGTAGCGAGAGTAGCGGCAGAAACTTTTCTGCTTGTTTACTCAGCCCGCCCCCAATAATAAATAAATCAGGCCAAAAGAGGTTTTCCATCTCGTTTAAATATTCTTGCAAGCGTTTAGCATACTTCTTCCAGGTTAATTTTTTGCGTTTACGCGCCGCGTCGGAGGCCCGCCATTCCGCATCCTTGCCTCGAATCTTAAGATGGCCAAACTCGGTATTAGGTACCAAATGACCATCTGTAAAGATCGCCGAGCCTATCCCCGTACCTAATGTCAGCATAATGACAACGCCGCGTGCATTCTCACGTCCCACACCAAAGCGCATTTCGGCAATACCGGCGGCGTCAGCATCGTTGAGGGTAAATGTGGGACAGCCGGTAGCATCACTCAGCAACCGATTAACGTCGGTACCGATCCAATCCTTGTGCACATTTGCCGCCGTTAATGCTACCCCATGATGAACAACTGCTGGAAATCCACAGCCAATCACACCGTCCCATCCTAGAGAGCGTACCAAATCATTGACCACTTTCGCCACAGCATCGGGTTTTGCGTTCTCCGGTGTTGGCAAGCGTACTCGTTCGCTGATCAATTTTCCGCTCTCGATGTCCACAATGGCACCTTTAATCCCACTTCCTCCGATATCAATCCCCATCGCCGTTTTCATCCTTACACCTCCCGATTTTTATCAAAACGACCTCATTCATGGCAAGCCTGAGATAAGTGTTGCTCGTACGTCTCTGAAAAAACATGCCGCCCGGATTGATCGCACCGCGCTCTGAAATAATAATAAGAGGTTTGTGCCGGGTTGGCTACGGCCTGTAACGCCTCTAAGCCAGGATTACAAATCGGTGTCGGGGGCAATCCCGTATTGATATAGGTATTATAGGGGGAATTTATCTTGAGATCCTCCGATTTGAGGGGGTTTTTCCACCAGGTGTTTAACTGCGCATCGTAGCCAAGGGCATACTGCACTGTGGGATCACTATCCAACTTCATACCGGTGCGTAAACGGTTGAGAAAAACCGAGGCAATCAGAGGATATTCTTCTTTGACAACGCCCTCCCTTTCCACGATAGAGGCCAAAATAACCCCTTGGTAGAGAGTTAGCCCCTGTCGGGCAAAGCCTTCACGTATCTCGGGCGTAAGCGTCCGAGCAAACCGCTCCACCATCTGAGCAATAATTTGCTCGGCCGACGTGCCGCGTCGAAACGTGTAGGAACCCGGCATAAGAAAGCCTTCTAAGCCGGGTGGATCATCCAAAGACTTGAGTACTTCCCACTGGGGCGGCTGACGCACAATCTCCAAGAATTGAGATTCGCTCTCCAGCAAACCCGACAGCCGCAGAACCCGGGCAATTTCTTCAGCACGCCAGCCCGACAAAATGGTAACGGTGATTTCCAGCCGTCCCCCTTTTTGAAGTGCGCGGGCTACCTGGATACTATCCATTGCCGGTGAAAGTTCATACTGCCCGGCCTGAATCCCTCTATCCAACCCGGAATAGACCAATAGAATCCGAAAGGCTTCTTCGTCTTGAATTAATCCAGATTGCTTGAGACGTTGAATGATCGCCGAAGTCGGCTCATCAGTTCCGATAGTGAAAATAACCTCGCCATCCTCGACCTCCGAGGGGGCATGGAGTTGCCTCTCATGCAGGAACAATGCCCAAGCGTAGTACAAACGCTCAGGCAACGATAACTCTTCCGCTGGCGGTCCGAACCGATCCGCCACACGGCTGGGAATATCTACGAGTACCACAAACGCGACGAGTCCCCCCAGACAACTCAACAAGAAGAAGATAAAAAGCCCTACTCGAGCAGTCCGTTTTTTACGTGATGTCATGCTTTATGGCACTCCTCATCATCTTCCGTTTCAGGTTTATGCGTCGGTCTTGCTTTCAAATCGGTTTGAGCATCTAAAAAATCCTGCAAAATGATCGCCGCCGCGCGATGATCTAGGGGCTCACGCCGCTTTTTGCGCGAAGCATGCATTTCTCGCAACAGGGATTGGGCACGCTGAGAACTGCCACTCTCATCCCAAGTTATCACCGCAACGGAACCAACCGCTCGAATCGCATCGGCTAAGCGCAACGCGCGGCGGGCAGCCGGGCCGATCGTACCATTCCATGTGTAAGGCACACCGACAACAATAAGCCCAACTCCCAACGACTCTGCCAGATTCACAATCTCTCGAGCATCGGCCTCGCGAGAACGATGTTCTAGGATGATGAGTGGTCGGGCAATCGTACCGCTGGGATCGCTGACCGCCAACCCGATGCGCTTTTCACCTGGATCAACACACAAAACTCGCATATTTTTTATTTCAGAGAAATATGGATGCGCCACGGCAGAAATGGGAACCGCCCCCACCATGAGGGAAATAATCGGATTGTTTCCACCTTTACGCCCCCCCATAATGCACCTAAAATGGCCTCGGCGCGCGTAACTGGCTGACCGATCAGAGCGCGGCTCACACTATCAACCTGCGTAGCGGGGATCAACCAACGATTGGCTTTGAGGGTAAAGGTGGGTTCACGACCTTCGCTTGATCCCTGCCCCAACCACTCGACCTGTATATCTTCATCTAGAGCCTGATAGCCTGGGGGCATCCGAGCATCGAGGATGGTGCGCACAAACGCTTGAACATCACTTTTCTTAACCACACATCCCGAGAACCGACTCTTGACCACCATTTGAAACACGGACGCTGGCTCGCCTACTGACGGGAAGGTATGTTCCTCCAGAATCTCCTGCAACCGCACTGTAGAAGTAATCAACACCTCCTCTGGGCTTAAGTGTGCTTGCAATTCACCAGGGGCTTCCCGATAGTTTTCATCCAATAACCGCCGTCGGGCACGCTCTACATCTCCCCGGCTAACCACCGAAACCGTCCGATCCGAGCCCCCTTGTGCCGGCTCAACATTAAACACACGCACAATTGGCCCCAAAGCGCCATCAACCTCACGTATCGCCCCCGCTGGCACGTTTCCCACGCTCCCCGGTACTGTCGCCATTACGGCAAGAGAAATTCTTTGACCCACACCTGCCGGAAGGATAGCGCTCTCCAAGGCTTCAAACCGTACCGGTTCGGGTTCAGGGGCCACAAATATTGTGCCCTTGGGAATTATCTGAGAGACTTCGGTCAGGTTCTCAATGACCACCTCAGCACGAGCATAGGTATCAGGCCACAGGGTCGAACCACTGGCAATCCCGTCTACACGGGATTCGATATCGGTGGTTATCTCACGACAGGGGAGTACGCCCTGTACTTGCACAGCCTGCGCCCGGGGAGAGAGACGAACCGGTATCTCAACGGATTGTAAACGCTTGGGGAGTTCAATCACAAGTGTAGCGCTGGGAATGAGCAATCCCATTAAAACCAGCACCGCCGCGAAACCCAAGAGAAAAATAACTAACCTCACCCCCAAAGCCGAGGACTTAGGGCGCTGCGAAGCAAGCGCCGCCTTAATTTCTTGTCGTTGGGAACGTAAGAGTTGAAGACGAGAAGACGACCAAAGAGGCCGCATTGACATTCCAATACGGCGCCAGCGCTCTCTACGGGCCGCCTCGACACTGCTAAATACAGGTATTCCCGCTTCCAAACACTGGTGGGCTATTTCTGAACGGCGAGTTACTGCGGCGAGTTGCGCCCCCAAGGCTCGCGCACGTCGTTCTAAGCGCACCCAGTCCAGCCGATTAAACCGCGGTGTCCGCCGAAGGGGAAGGATCAAAATTATTCGCTGGGCAGGGACCCAGGTCATCTTGTCCCCCACCGATAACACATCATCAAAGGGCTCAACCCGAATCACATGGGTTTTCATATGGGGTTATTATATACAATCCCGGCCGACGCACTACCGGCGAGAGGCCTCCTGCAACCGCTCAATTTCTACCGGGGAAAGAAAACGCCATTGTCCTGGTAGAAGCCCTTCCAGATTAATCGGGCCAATGGCTATACGCACGATACGCAATGTCGGATACCCGACCGCCGCCGTCATATGGCGAATCTGCCGCTTCATCCCCTCAAATAAGACGATCCGCAGCCAACTGGTTGGGCCATGAGGGGTAACGGGCTTCTCGCGCGGTGGAAGCGATGGCTCTGGAATAACAACAACCTGACAGCGTCGCGTTTTGCGTCCTTTGATCACCACCCCTCGTTGTAAGGCTGCAACAGCCTCAGGGCTAATTACACCTTCCACCTGGACCAGATAAGTCTTAGGCACATGATGCTGGGGATGCGTTAGACGATGGATCAAACCCCCGTCATTGGTTAGCAACAATAAACCCTCACTATCGAAGTCCAAGCGTCCCACTGGATAGATGTTAGGCAGTGAAACATAGTTCTTAAGGGTGGGGCGGCCCTCAGGATCGGTAAAAGTGCTCAATACCCCATAAGGTTTGTAAAAAGCGACAACGACGTTTGTTTGGGTCATCATGATCGTTCTCGCGCAATTGGTTTCAATTTTAGACTATAATTCGGTTGAACCCAACCCGAGGAGATCCTTGTGCCCAGAATTATGCGATTACTATTCGGTCTGATACTCCTAACGGCTTTGGCCTGCAATTTGCCGGTCAGCACGTTAAGGGCAACTCCCGATCTCATCGGGACACACGTAGCTCAAACACTCACCCAATATGCCTTGCAACCCACCCCTGTCCCCAGTGCCACACCCCAGCCTACACAGATTTTACCTCTTCTTACGGCAACTCCTACAATGGAACCCTCTCCAACACCCAGTGCTGAATCCTCCGGAGCCCCACGTCTACAATTGGGAGATCCCATCTATACCGAAACTCTGGACAATGGACGCTCCTTTGGTTTAGAGGGTAAAGTGTACGAGGATGAGAACACCTTGATCCGTGTCCAGAATGGTGCCATGATTCTAACCAGCAAATATGCGACAGGGTACCATGGTTGGCGCACCGGCGGACGAAAACTTCAAGATGGCTACGTGGAAGGGCTTTTCCGAACCGGTAACTGTGCGGGGCAGGACACATATGGTCTGATTGTGCGTTCTCCTGATTTTATCCGCGGTTATTGGTTCACGATCACTTGTGACGGACACTATGGGTTTGGTTATTGGGACGGCGAAAAATACATCAACCTTCTTGAACGCCGTGACGACCAACAAGTGATCAAAACCGGCCCCGACCAAACCAATCGCTTGGGAGTTTGGTTGGAAGGTAACACATTCCGTCTTTATGTCAACGGTGTACGATTGGACGAGATTAATGATTCACAATTTACTGCTGAGGGATATTCCGGGGCAGTGATTGCTGCCCATAATACGCCCGGCTTTACCGTCTATCTCGACGAATTATCCTATTGGAACCTCCCGTGAACAATATGGATTTTGCACTCTTCCGCAACCAAATTCGAGAATTTGCACGCCAACAAATCGAACAGCGTCCGTTGTATTTGGATACCGAAACCACCGGTTTGGATAAAAACGCCGAGATTGTTGAAATTGCCATCATCGAACATGATGGAAGCCCCTTATTCCAATCGCTTGTTCGTCCTTCACGCCCAATTCCCCCTGAAGTCATTGCGGTACACGGAATTCACGATGATGAAGTGAAAACAGCACCCCCTTGGCCAATCGTTTGGAATTCTATCCGCCCTCTTCTCAAAGGGCGTCTCATCGCCGCCTATAATGCCGATTTTGACCGGCGTATGATGGAACAATCCCTCACCCGCTACGGCTTTAAGTGGCAAGAAACGCTCACCACCCTGGATATTATGCAAATTTTTGCAGATTACCGCGGCGAATGGGACCCCAATCGTCGTGCTTATCGTTACTTCAAACTTGAGGAAGCGGGGCGCTTTCTTGGCATCCCGCTTCCCAATAGCCACCGCGCCCTCGACGATGCCCGACTGGCACGAGCAGTGCTACATGCCATTGCCGGTCTACCCTATTGAATACCAACGGTCATTGAGACATTAATCCGACGAACGTTTGGGTATCCTGGGGATCAGCCAATCCAGGAATGCCCCCTCACTGCGCGTTTGCAATAAGACTTTACCCGGACCGGTCAGATCAACCACAAGCCCCTCACCGCCGAACAACGTAGATTTTAGCCCTCCCACCGTGCGCACATGGAAGCCGACATTTTCCTTAAATGCCACTAAATGCCCTGTATCTACGGTATATGTTTCACCTGCCTTTAGGTCGAGTTCATGAATCGCCCCATAACTGGAAAGCAGAAGTTTTCCGGTGCCACTGCACCGCAACATGATCAACCCTTCGCCTCCAAAGAACGTGCGCGCCCCCGACCACTTGGTATCGGTCTGTATGCCATCGCTGGACGCCATAAACGACCCCGATTGAACCAGATAGGTTTCGTTGTTCAATTCTAAAAGAAAAACATCACCGGGCAACGTTGGGGCTAATAAAATTTCACCCCCATGAGACGGTGCCCTAAAGGTGTTAACAAAAAACGATTCGCCCCCCAATACAGAACGGCTCAAGGATTTCAGAAATCCCCCTTTCATTTTAGTTTCCAATTGAACTCCGGCCGACATACCCACCATCGCTCCAGTTTCAGCCAATAGGGCTTCATTAGCCGCTAACCTAACCCGCGCCACAGAATATGAAGGACGATATAAAATCTCTACTTCCATTCGGTCTCCTCCTAACATCAGTATCGAGCGGAAAAACTTCAATTTATTCTAGCACACGCTGCCATGCGCGGCGTTAAAACCCTTTGCGAATCCAAGGATTCATAGTAAACTTGGGCTCGCCAAAGCAGACCTCAAAACTGCTTTCCACCCTTCACCTCTGAGGTGGAGGGCAAACCCAAGGAAAGAAGGAGGAACATCTTTTTATGCGTGCTTACGAATTAGTTTTTGTGGTCCAACCCGAGTTGGACGACGCAGCCCTACAAGGGGTGATCGAAAAAGTTAAAGGGTGGATAACGGAAGCAGGCGGAACCATCAGCAAAGTGGATTTGTGGGGCAAACGCCATTTGGCTTATCCCATCCGCAAGCGCCATGAAGGCCATTATGTTCTCTTCGAAATGCAAATGCCCCCTGCTTTCAGCGCCGAACTCGAGCGCAATTTGCGCTATTTAGAACCCATCATGCGATTTTTGATTGTCAATCGGGGATAGTTCCTTTTAGGGCAACCTCAGCGGAGTGTGAAAATGAGCCGGGGCTTAAACAAAGTCATGTTGATTGGTCACTTAGGACGTGATCCGGAGATGCGCTACACCCCTTCCGGGCGTCCGGTTACCACGTTCACCATCGCCACAACGCGCACCTGGAACACCTCCAATGGTGAGCGTCACACCGAAACCGAATGGTTCAATGTGGTGACGTGGGGCAATCTGGCCGAAATCTGTAAGCAATACCTGAGCAAAGGTCAACAAGTCTACGTCGAAGGACGGTTGCAAACGCGCCGGTGGGAAGACAGCGAAGGCAACAAGCACACTTCGGTAGAAATTGTGGCCAATGAAATGATGATCTTGGGCGAACGCCGCGAGCCCCTTTCAAACAATAATCACTTCGCCGAGACGCTCCAAGACGCCCAACACTCAGATGAAGACTTGGATGAAGACGAATACCCTTTCTAGGAGTTTGAAGCATGACCGACGTTGAATTAACCGAACACGAACAGGTAGCGGCTCCACGTCGCTATGCTGCCCGCCCTAAAATCTGCCAATTTTGCGCGGACAAGAATACCGTCATTGATTATAAGCAGGTGGATTTACTACGTCGTTTTCTCACTGAGGAAGGCAAGATCCGACCGCGGCGGCAAACCGGAACTTGCGCCAAGCACCAGCGCTTACTGGCACGCGAGATTAAGCGGGCGCGCCATCTCGCTTTACTTCCCTTTGTAGCCAAAGATTTGAGTGAAGGCTTACTCTAAGCCAACACTATCGCCAGTTAGGGGCATGTAGCCGACCGCTCATGCCCTTAATTTTATGCATGCCACTTTCGAGGCGTAATTATGGCAAAGAAACCCAAAACAAAAGTAGTCTCTCGCAAGCAACAAAGCCGCGTTGAACGCGAATTACGCAATCGTCGCCTGGTCCTTGGAGGCACTATAGGGATTATCGCCCTGGTGGTCTTGGTAATTGTCTACGGCCTATTAGATCAATTCGTCCTACAACAGCAACGGCCGGTAGCCCGGGTAGCGGGTACCCCAATTCCGCTGTCAGAGTTGCAGAAACGGGTGCGGTTCGAACGCTATCAACTCATCCAGAGCATCACCACCCTGACACAGTACAAACAACTTTTCAGTTTTGACCCCGCCTCTCAAGCCTACTTCGATGCTCAAATTCAGCAGAGCGTTGCCCAACTCAAGGATTCCAACTCCTTGGGTTCCAAAGCCCTGGATGCCCTAATCGAAGCCCGCATCCTCGAGCACGAAGCCGCCGCGTTGGGTATTAGCGTAAGCGAGGATGAAATTACACGCGCAATCCAAGAGGCTTTCGGCTACTATCCCGAGGGGACGCCCACCCCTGCCCCAACCAGCACCCCTTATGCCACGGCCACGTTGAACTCGCTCCAGCGCACGCTCATTCCCCCTACGGCCACCCCCACTGCCACAAGCACCGCCACTGCTGGGCCAACCCCAACACCCTGGCCAACCGCAACACCGACCCCCACCCAGGCCCCCAATGTAACCCCCACTCCTACCGAGACCCCTCTGCCCACACCTACACCATTGACCGAAGAAGGTTTTCGCACCAATTACACCCAGTATTTGGAAGGGCTGAAGGCCGAAACAGGTTTGGAGGAGGCCGATTTACGAGCGTTCTTCAAAGCCTTTTTACTGCGTGATAAACTACTGAAGAAACTGGATGCCGAAATCCCTTACGAAGAAGAACAAGTATGGGCACGGCATATCTTGGTTAAGACGGAAGAAGAAGCCCAAAATGTCCTCAAACGCCTCGCGGCAGGTGAGGATTGGGTCAAACTTGCAGCAGAGGTCTCACAAGATACCAGCAACAAAGATCGCGGTGGTGATTTGGGCTGGTTTGGAAAAGGTGAGATGACCCAAGCCTTCGAAGATGCCGCCTTTGCGCTCACCGAGATTGGACAAATTAGCCAACCGGTGCAAACAGAATATGGATGGCACATCATCCAACTGTTGGGGCGTGAGGTACGCCCAATCTCCCCTGATCGCCGCCAGCAATTGCTGAACCAAAAGTACCAAGAATGGCTTGACAGCAAGAAGACCGAACTCAAGGTTGAGCGTTACGACAACGTTTGGCAAGGTAAATTACCGGTCGAGCCCACATTACCCCCCGGCATTGCCAGCAACTAATCAGGGACAATCCCAACGAAGAACCCCCACACGATTGTGGGGGTTCTTTTCTACATGTCACTTTTTAACCGCTCTAAACCATAATCTCGGCCAGGTTTTCTAATTTCAATGAAATCACCTGGCTGGTCATATCCTTACCCATGGTGACACCGTAGATCACATCGGCGGTCTGAACGGTGTTGCGATTGTGGGTAATGATAATAAACTGGGTTGCTTGACTCAACTCTTTGAGCATCTCACAAAAGCGGCCCACATTGGCTTCATCGAGCATGGCATCTACTTCGTCCAAAATACAGAACGGCGGCGGTGCAACCTTCAGCAGAGAAAACACCAGGGCTACTGAGGTTAAACTGCGCTCGCCACCCGAGAGCAGCGCCAAGCCTTGCTCTCGCCGCCCCGGCAAGCGAACTTCGATCTCGATCCCCGCTTCACCGGGGCGAGATTCATCATCCAGGTACAGCCTTGCCTCGCCTCCACCGAACAACCGCACAAAATTCTGTTGAAACTCCGCCGCCACAGCCTTAAACGTGCGCGCAAAGGCTTCTTTGATCAATCCATCCAACTCGGCAATGATCTCACGCAAATCACTTTCGGCTTTCTTCAGATCTTCCATTTGAGTATACAAGTAATCATAACGCGCCTTTAGTTCCTGATATTCCTTTAGCAGATCCGGCGAAATCGTCCCGATCCGTTTCAATTGACTGCGATAGCGGGAGATGCTTTCTTCTAAATCCGGGGGTAACTGTTGCAATGCTGGCAGTTCCGCCACCAAACCATTAAGCGGTAAGGGTTCTTGCCCGGCAACAGTTTCGATATAAGTGAATGACACCAGCCCTAAATCCTCTTCGATACGTCGTTGTAGCGTGGCTAAGGCCTCTGCATCCCGCATATGCTCTAGTTGCGCCTGTTGAAACTGCTTTTCTAATAACGCCAATTGCTGTTGCTGGGCGCGCCATTCTCCCATCACTTGTTCCTGCTCAACCTGCAGGCGACGCTGCTCAACCTCTAGCGGCAAAATGGATCCGTGCAAATCTGTTTCGGCTTGTAACAACTCCTGATACTGCTGGCGTAGAAGGACAATCTCGCGCTCCAAACCAGTAAACATTCCCTGGGCTTGGATAGTTTTCTCATTCAGGTCTTTTAGACGGCCTTCGGTGCGCTGTAAGGCATGTTGATAGTCACTAAGACGTTGGGCTAGGTAATTCAAACGCTGGGTCGCCATTCGTTCAACCGAACGCCAATGCGCAATTTGATCTTTGATGGTACCAACCGCTAATGCTTCAATCGCCTCATTTACTTGCTCTAACTGCTTGTGTAGGGTGTTTAATTCGGTTTGAGCGGCTTGGGAATGTTTTTCAAGAGCATCTATTTGTTGCTCAATGACATTCCGCTGTGCTTCACCCTGACGGAGAGTTTCCTCGATCCGCCGCAAATCCTCTTCTTGGCGCCGTATGCGCCCAAGCATCCCATCCTGCTCACGCCGCCGTTGTTCAAGTTCCCCTCGCTGGCGTTTATACTCGCGTTCTTTCCCTACCCGTTCATTCTCCAATTGGGCCAGATCATTCTCGGTAACCTGCTTTTCGCTGCGCAACTGCCCTAACTTCTGCTCCAAACGACGTAGTGTTTCCCTTAACTCTTGTTGACGGCGGTGACGGGTTACCAAACTGACGCGCCGATCCAAACCCGCGATGATCACGCCATCACCACTAAAAACCTCACCTTGCAGCGTTACTAACCGCTCCCCCGGAGAAAGCCTGCTCAATAATCGCTGAGCATCCCTGCGATGACGAACGACCCAAGTCGTACCTAATAGCGCTTGGATTACCCCTTGAATTGCCTCCGACGCTTGCACAAAATCGGTAGCCCGGCCTAAACAGGCTTCGTCCTGAAGAGCCAGAGATTCGGGCTTGTGGTGGAAATCTTGATTCATCAAAAAAATAGCCCGACCGCGATCATCCCCTTCTAGAAAGGACAAAAGATCTTCAATTGAGCGTGGGTTTTCTAAAACCAAGCCTTCAATCCGTTCACCCAAGGCGGCCGCAATCGCACGCTCATATTCCGGTGAAACGCTCAACGCTTGGCTCAACCGCTGCACCCGCACGTCAATCTGTCCGTTCTGTACTGCTTGAAGGACAGCCCGCGTCCCTTGACTAAAACCCTCCAGAGCAGCCTCGGCTTGTTCGATAACCGCCAATTCCGCCTGGGCTTTTAACATAGCGGCCTCAACGGCATCTTGTTCCTTTTGAAGTTGCCTCAAGCGCTCACGATTCGCTTCTAATTGTTGTGAAAGGGATCCTAATTCAGATGAAAGTTGCCGGCCTCTCGCTTCTAAGGCCTCTATGGCTTGTCTTTTTTGGGTCAGTTGATTTTTAGCCTCCTCAAGGACGCGTACCAGTTCCTCTTTTTGGCGACCGGCGCGTCTCATTTGCTCGTCCAATTCTCTTAACCGCCGCTGATGCGACTCACGCTCAACACCGTAAGCCATATGACGCTTTTCCAGATTTAGGATTGCGGCTTGGAGTTCGGATTTTCGAGCAATCAACGCCTGCTCTTCGGATGACCGGGTTTCTAATTGCTGAGTTAAGGCACGAATTTCACGCTGAGCACCGTTTACCTCGACTTGCACCTGTTCACGCTCACGCTCTACGGTTGCGATTTGAACCTGGATTTCGGTACGTTCGGTTTCTAAGCGCTCATGTTCTACACCCGCGTTCTGCTGTTGTACTAATAAAGCCGCCCGGCGTTCTTCCATCACGGCTATTTGACGTTCTATCTGAGCCTTCTGGCGCTCCAGATTTTGTTCCTGCTCTTTTAGCGCCTCAATCCGGCTAACTACATCGGTCAGATTCTCGCGTATTTCTTTAAGCCGAATCTCCAACCCCTCTACCCGTGCACGTTGGTCGCTCAGGCGTTGCTCGATCTTCTTAACCGCTTCCCGAGAATGGACAACCCTTTGTTGGCTCTGATACCAATGGTAGCCATACCATTCTCTTAAGAGAAGTTTCAAGTCTGCGGAAATGCGTTCGTATTCTTGGGCCCGCTGAGCCTGCCGTTCAAGGCTCTTTACCCGCGGCTCTAGTTCGGCCAAGACATCCTGCACCCGTTCAAGGTTACGTCGAGTAGCATCCAGCCGGTTTAAAGCCTCCTCACGGCGAATGCGATAGAGTCCAACACCAGCGGCTTCCTCAAAAAAACGCCGTCGCTCTTCAGGGCGTAGTGAAAGCGCGGCATCAATTAATCCCTGACCAATGATCGTGTAGGTTCGTTCCGAAAGGCCCGCGCGTGAGAGTAGTTCCGTGATCTCTTTAAGACGCACGCGCTGACCGTTTAACAAGTACTCATTCTGACCATCGCGATAAGCCCGCCGGGTGATGCTTACCTCATTAAATTCAAGAGGTAGCCATTGATCCTCATTATCAAAAACAATGGTCGCCATCGCCATGCCGGCCCGTGGACGGTGTTCTGAGCCGGAAAAGATCATATCCTCGGTCTTGCGAGCACGCAGTAGCGAGAAGGATTGCTCGCCCAACACCCACCGAATCGCATCTGCGATGTTCGATTTGCCTGAGCCATTCGGTCCTACAATCGCAGTAATCCGTCCGGGGAATTCAAAAAGAATGCGCGAGGCGAACGTTTTATACCCCTGTAGTTCCAGGGATTTTAGCCGACTTGCCATATGCGGCACCTCACCCTCTCACAGCATAGTCTCTGGGACAATACCCAGGCGTCGGATCGCATCGCGGGCTGCCGATTTTGTTGCCGCATGCTTGCTCGATCCGCTCCCCCATCCACACACTTTGCCATTGATCAAGACCTCGACCTCAAACACTTTGGCGTGTTCCGGGCCGTACACATTGCGGGTGATATAGCGCGGGGCAGCCAACCCTTGGGACTGCGCCCATTCCTGTAACAGGCTCTTGGGATCTTCCACACGGTAATGCAGAAGCACATCCTCGGCAGCTTCTTCCAAAAATGGGATCAAAAACGCCTCGACGGCTTCAAGCCCCTGATCGAGATAGATGGCTCCAATTAGGGCTTCGAACGTGTCACACAACAGTGAAGGGCGATCCCGCCCTCCGGCTTGGGCTTCGCCGCGCCCGAGCCGCAGTGCTCGACCCAGGCCAATCCGCCGCGCAAACTCGGCCAGTTGCTCGGTATGCACCAACGCTGACCGCATACGAGTCAGATCGCCCTCGGGCATTTCGGGATAGCGATGATAGAGCCACACCGCCACCAGAAAATCCAACACTGCATCCCCCAAGAACTCCAAACGCTCATTATCCTCAATGGCTTCGGGATGCTCATTGAGATAAGAGCGATGAGTAAGTGCGCGGCTTAAGAGCAGCCAATCCTTAAACTTTAGTCCCAGGCGATTCGCTAGTTCCTGAGGAGATTCGACCTTCTCTACAGGTATTTCGCTTCCCACGTTTATCCTCCTGCCAGGAACCCGAGAAGCGCAATCCCCTTACCCCATGCAGGTAAGCAATTTGCGTTCCTCCGGTTCCGGTAATTTCAAGCGCCATATTTTAATCCTGAACCGGTTATCACTAGAACAATCGGTTCCGGCAACTTTCCATACAACCGCTCTAGCGCGGCCCAAACCAGTGCGCTCGTTGGTTCCACATACACACCCTGATGCGCCAGGGTAATAAAGGCACGTTCAATCTCGGACTCCTCAATCGCCACAAAGGTGCCACAATCGGGAGGAATTTCTCGTAATAGGGCCTCCAAACGCACTGGTTGGCGCACCCGAACCCCTTCTGCCAGCGTTGGACGTTCTTCCACCGTCAACTCGTGCACCCTCTTCCGATTTTGAAACGCGCTCACCACTGGCGCGCACGCCGCGGCCTGCACACCCACAAAATAGGGGGGGCGAGAGATCATGCCGCTTTGTTCAAGCGACTGGAAACCCCGCACGATCCCGAGCAAGAGGCCACCGTGTCCCACCGGTGCTATAACCGTTCCTGGCGCCCGTTGTCCTAGTTGTTCCCATATCTCATAGGCGATTGTAGCAATACCAGGCAAGCCAAAAGGTAAATAGGCATGACTGGCATAAACCGCCCCCCGCTGAACGGCTTCCAGCACCGCTTGTGCCGCCGCCGACCGTGGGCCTGGGACCCGCACCAAGGTTGCTCCATAGCGTTCGATTTGCAATCGTTTCGGGCCAGAGGCACTTTCCGGCACATACACCACAGCGCGCAAACCCGCTCGGGCCGCATAAGCCGCAAACGAAGCCCCCGCATTACCGGAAGAATCCTCTACGGCCTCCTTCACACCTCGCGCCAACAACCAACTGACCAAAACAGCAGTACCGCGATCTTTGTACGAACCGCTAGGGTTAAGGGACTCTAGTTTGAGATAGACCTTGTTCCCAGCATAAGGCAAGGGCACTAAAGGCGTATTCCCTTCTCCCAGCCAGAGCACCTCAGCCGTGGAAGGTAAGGCTAGGGTTGACCAATATCGCCAAAGGCCCGGGAAATCACCGCGAAAATCATGGGGACTGAAAACCGGAGGCGTATCGTAATCGTAAACTCCACCGCAATGCAAGCAACGGTAAGGTACTCCCTCATCCGGATATGGCGCACCGCAGTGGGTACATACAACGCGCCCCATTACCCTACTCCCCCCGCCTGGGATGGTAATGCCCTTCTACCCAGGTTTCACCCCGCGGCCCGATCTCTTTCTTCCAAACCGGGACAATCTCTTTCAAACGATCAATGCCGTAGCGCGCAGCCTCGAACACCCCCATATCTCGGTGGGCTGCTGCACACGCAATGGCTACGGTTGGACTGCCGGCTTCAAGATGCCCGATACGTTGTACCAGGGCAATCCCCTCTACTTCAGGCCAACGCTGCCGAATTTCATCCGCAATCTGGCGCATTTTGGCTTCGGCCATGGGGACATAGGCTTCATATTCCAGGGCTATCGTCTGATGTGGCTCCCCTCGCTTCGTTTCTCCACGCACGATTCCGGTGAACACACACACAGCCCCGGTGGTGGGCTGGACAATTTGGGCAACCAAAGCGTCCAAATCCAAAGCGGCATCCGTTACCGCCACAATTGTTGGCCCCGCACCCCCGCTTACCGGCGGAAAGAGGGCCACTTCGGCTTTATCCTCCAAAACATCCTCATCACTGGCGAAAACCTGATTTACGGCCACAATGACGTTGTCCAATCGTTGCCCCAGTTCCGGAAAGCGAGACTTAAGGGTTTGTTTTAGGTCTCGCACCCGAGATCCTGAGGGAAGATCAAGAGCCAAGTGATTGGTGCCGGCAATCTCACGCAAATGGGCAAAGAGAAGAATCTTCAGACCAATCAAAGAAGTCCTTTCCGGCAGAGGATCACTCATTGATGACATCACCACTTTGCCCACCGTGTTTTTCGACCAGTCGGATATTCGTAATTTGAGCGGTTTTCTCAACCGCTTTCACCATATCATAAACGGTTAAAGCGCTAACTGCTACAGCTGTCAACGCTTCCATTTCCACACCAGTCTTGGCTGTGGTACGCGCTGTTGCCGTTATCACCACACCGGGAAGCGCATCTTCCAAGGTCAGGTTGACTTCTACCTGATGAAGAGGGAGCGGATGGCAAAGCGGGATCAAATCCGCGGTCCGTTTAGCCGCCATGATCCCCGCAATTTGGGCCACGGTGAGCACATCCCCTTTCTTCATTAATCCCTGTCGGATCAGAGCCAAAGTTTCAGGGTTTAGCCTCACCTCGCCCTTGGCTATGGCGATCCGCAATGTTTCGGGCTTGGCGGAAACATCCACCATCCGCGCCCGTCCTTGGTCGTCCAGGTGCGTCAGTGATTTCTCATTCATATGCTCTAATTATACTTTGGAATAAAGGGCCAGAAGGCTTCATCCACATGTATATCTACACAAAAATGCTATAATCCCACCTGCCATGACCGCTTCTGTGATCCACCCTGGTGCGTCCTACACGGTTGTCACCGATGTGTTCCAAGGGCCGCTTGACCTCTTACTCTATCTCATCGAGCGTGCCGAACTTGATATCACCCGCCTCTCACTGGCCCAAGTCACTGATCAATATCTTGAACACCTTAAACACCTTGAGAACCGTGATCCCGAGGAAGTTTCGGCCTTCCTGGTTATCGCCGCACGTTTACTTCAAATCAAATCAGCCGCACTCCTTCCCCGTCCTCCCTCAAGCCAAGAAACCGCCCTTTCCTCTGAGGAAGCACCCACCAATGAAGATGATCTGGTGGAACAATTAAAACGCTATAAGCGCTTCAAAGAAGCCGCGGAATACTTACACCACCGCGAGAATCAAAACCTACGCACCTATACCCGGAGCGCTCCCCCCTTACTTCGCCACCTCAATCTAAAACCCCACCTGGAAGGTCTTTCCCTTGAAGAACTGATTCTCGCCGCACGTAATGCCCTGATTCAGCGCGCCTCACCTGAAGCGCTCGAGAAAACGGTCATGCTCCCTCGGATCACCATTCGTCAGAAAATCACCCACTTGCTGCAGACCCTGCGTCAAATTCCCCGCGTCACCTTCCGTCGTCTTCTAGGACAACGAACCACCCGCACCGAGGTTGTGGTCACATTCTTGGCCATGCTGGAACTCATCAAACAGCGCCTGGTGGTCGCTCATCAGCCCACGCTCTTTGCCGAGATCGAAGTAGAGGCAACGGGTGAACTTCCTGACGAGCCATCTCTAACCTTGGAATTCGAGGATTAAACCTATCCAATGCGCGTTACCCGTTCGCTAATTTCGTCTAATTTGGCCACCTCTTCATCCGAAAGCCGCCACCCCAATGCCCCTAAATTCTGCTCAGCCTGAGCACGATTTTTCACTCCGGGGATCGGCAACGCTCCCTTACATATGACCCAATTCAACGCCACCTGCGCAGGTGTCCGTCCACCATGGGCAGCCCCAATATCTCGAAGTGCCTGTATCAAGGGCTGAACTCTCTTTAAGTATTGGCGATTATAGCGCCGTCCTCGAAAACCTTGAGGTGGGTTTTCCGGCGTGTATTTGCCGGTCAATACTCCCATCGCCAACGGGCTGTACGCGATCAATGTGATCCCCAAATCACGGCATGCTTGCATAACTCTATTCTGCTCGACGCTTCGATCCAGTAAATGATATTCCACCTGATTCGAGGCCAAGGGGATACCATGACGGGTCAGCGCTTCATAAGCGCGCATCATTTGATCGTAATTGTAATTAGAAACGCCCACCGCCAGCGTCCACCCACGCTGAACGGCCTCGATCATGGCTTCCATCCAAACCTCAATTCGCACCGGTGGCAATGGCCAATGGATCTGATAGAGATCAACCTGTTCTCGCCGTAAACGCCGCAGGCTGTTTTGGAGTGCACGCAGTAAATCCCGTCGGCTCAACCGCCACGGATAAGGCATAAATTTTGTCGCCACCCGCACCGGGCCTTCCACGTCGGCGATAAACTCTCCCAACAATCGTTCGGACAACCCTTGACCATAAACTTCTGCTGTGTCAAAAAAAGTCAAACCCGACTCAACACAAAAACGGAAGGTTTCTTTCAAATCCTCCCGTGAATACCCACGCCCAAATCCCCACACCAAACGATCTCCCCACGCCCACGTGCCCACACCCATTTCAACCCCTTGAAAAACGGGATGCCGAGAATTAATGACATCCGTCATAGCACCTCCATGCAGTTTGAATATCAAGTTCCCTCACAAATTATATAGGCAATCTTTTCTTGCACCCTTGCCGAAAACCCTCGAAGTTCATAGAATGATAACCATGACCCAAGAGGATGTCTCTCCCATTCGCCAGCAGTACCTCGAAATAAAGCGCCAGTACCCCCATGCAATCTTGTTCTTCCGTCTAGGTGACTTTTACGAAACATTCGATGAGGATGCCGAAATCACGGCGCGCGAACTCGATATCGTACTTACCTCGCGTAATGTCGCCAAAGGGGTACGCGTGCCCATGGCCGGCATCCCCTATCATGCTGTTGAGAACTATCTCTCTCGGTTGATCGAGAAAGGCTATCATGTCGCAATCTGTGAGCAAGTGGGCGATCAACCTACCCGAGGCTTATTTCCACGTCAAGTCGTGCGTGTGGTGACCCCGGGTACGGTCGTTGAACCCACTTTGCTTAAGACCGATTATAACAACTACCTCGCCGCCCTGATTGCCCAGGATAACGCTGCCGGTATCGCTTATGTGGATATCACCACCGGGGAATTCCGCGCGACCGAATTGAGCGGAGAGCACCTAGATACCCTGCTTCGCGCCGAACTTGCCCGCATCCAACCGGCTGAAACCTTGTTACCTGAAAATCAGGCCGCTTTTGGCGAGATCATCCCTAATCACCTTACATTACTTCCTACCTGGCGCTTTGAAACTGCACGTTGTCAGGAAGTATTGAAAAATCACTTCGGGGTCACCGTGCTGGATGGCTACGGCCTCACCAAAAAGCCCCTGGCAATTGGTGCCGCAGGCGCCATTCTCCAATACCTGCAAGAAACCCAGCCCAATGCTCTTAAACTGCTCACCAGCCTTTCCACCTACACCTCTTCAGATTTTATGCTTTTAGACGCCAACACCCGGCGCAGTTTGGAACTCACCGAAACAATGCGCCAGGGTGAGACTCAAGGGTCGCTACTAAGTGTACTGGACTACACCATAACCCCCATGGGGCGGCGATTACTACGCCAATGGCTGAGCAAGCCTCTGATCAACCCTGAAGCCATTCGCCGGCGTCAAGACATCGTTGCCTTCTTCTTCACGCAGGGTATGTTACGCGCCGAGTTGCGCGCTCGATTGAAAGGCTTAGGTGACTTGGAACGGCTTACCAACCGTGTCATTGCCGGTCATGCCGGGCCGCGTGATCTTGCAAATTTACGCAGCATTTTACGCAGTTTACCTGCAGTACACCATCTTTTCACAGAAGCGCTTCCTGCACCACTTCAAACGTTACTTGCCCATCTTTATCTTGAATCTGATCTATGCGAGAAGTTAGAAGCGGCCTTAGTGGATGAGCCTCCGGCAACCCTGCAAACAACCGGTATTTTCCGCCCCGGATACTCGGCTGAATTGGATCAGATCATCCAAGCCTCGCAACATGCCCGCGATTGGATTGCTAATCTGGAAGCCGCCGAGCGCGAACGCACCGGTATTAAAACCCTTAAGGTGGGCTATAACAAAGTTTTTGGCTATTATATTGAAATCTCACGCGCCCTTGCCTCGCAAGCCCCCCCGGAATACATCCGCAAGCAAACCCTGGTCAACGCAGAGCGGTTCATCACCCCGGAGATGAAAGAATACGAGGCTCTCATCCTAAACGCAGAGGACCGCATCCGGGAGCTCGAATCTCGCCTCTTTAAGGAATTATGCCAAGAAATTGTCGCTGCCAGTCAGCATCTTCTTGAAACTGCCCAGGCTTTAGCCGAACTGGATGTTTACGCCGCGCTGGCTGAGGCGGCCGCACTAAATGGCTACACTCGCCCCGAAATTACCGATGATCTGACGCTGGATATTCGCGAGGGACGTCATCCGGTGGTGGAAAAAATGCTCAAGGGTGAGCGGTTCGTGCCCAATGACTGTGTCTTTGAAGCCGGCGAGGTAATCCGCATCATCACCGGGCCCAACATGAGCGGCAAGTCCACCTTTCTGCGCCAGGTTGCCCTGATTGTGCTCATGGCGCAAATTGGTTCCTTTGTTCCCGCCGCCTCCGCCCGCATCGGGTGTGTGGATCGTATTTTCACCCGTATCGGCGCTCAAGATGAAATCTTTGCTGGCCAATCCACATTTATGGTGGAAATGACCGAAACGGCCAATATCCTCAACCACGCCACCCAACGCAGTTTGCTGATCCTGGACGAGATCGGACGCGGCACCTCTACCTACGATGGGCTTTCGATTGCTTGGGCTGTGGTCGAGTACTTGCACAATCACCCACGCCTACGCCCGCGAACGCTCTTTGCCACCCACTACCACGAGTTAACGCAATTGGCTGATCTTCTTCCCGGGGTACGTAATTATAACGTTGCCGTTACCGAGACCGAGAACCGCGTCATCTTCCTGCACAAAATCGTCCCTGGTGGCGCAGATCGTTCCTACGGTATCCATGTTGCCCAATTAGCAGGCTTGCCACGTCCGGTGATTCAACGCGCCAGCGAAATTCTAGAACAACTAGAACGCACATCAGGCCGAGCAGTCTCGTTCAATCCCGCTCTCCCTCAGCAATTAACCCTCTTCCCCGAGACCAATCCCTTACTCGAAGAATTGAAAAGCCTCGATCTGAATGTACTTACCCCCCTAGAAGCCCTCAACAAACTCTACGAGTGGCAGAAGAAATATCTGGACTCAAAATGATCAACGGTTAGTCAGGCCCACAGTGGCTGACCGAGCTGGCCGGTAGGACGCCACCAATGGGAACGGCGCCTGTGCCGCATAAGCATAATGGGCCGAAAAGACCTCCGCAGCATTTAGGGCGATCACATTACTACGTACCCCCGCCAGTGCATTCATAGTTTCGGAGAATAAATCCACCCCGGTAGCCAGGGTATTCCACCACACGGCCTGGGCCGCATAGCGCACATTGATTTGGGGTTCAGGGCGGCCAAAATCCTCGAAAAACCATCCGCACGAGGTGTACATGCGCTGTTTATTGAGTTGTGCCCGCAGTAGGTAATCCACTTGGTGTAACACCCGTTCCTTCGGGATTTCTCCACTCAACCGAAAGAACAATTCACTTAGGGAAATGCGCCCTAACAACACGTCAATATAATGCCAAACCAATGCCCAAGGCTGGTTAAGATAACGCCCTACAACTTGCCCGTACAAGCCGTCTAACTGCTCACCCAAACGGTGTAATGCTTCCCAAAACGGGGCTTTCCACGCACTTTGCGGTGTACAATTGCAACCTCGAGACCAACGGGCAAGATCATGACTACAACTCCATGATGTTGCAGGCCGTATCGCCATCTTGCGTTGAGGCGGATGTTCTCTCAACCACTCCCCTAAGTAGGTGTTTTTAAGGGAGTCATCCTTCGTTTCAGTCAAATGGGCTAAAAAATGATCCCGAAACGGATGATGATGCCCATATACCTCACCGTCGGAAGCGATCAAGATCAACTTCGCGTGACCATCACCATTAGTAGCGGCGGCTTCCATCACCATCGCGCGAAAACGATCTGCATTCGATGTGGACTCGGGATCAAAACTGACTCGCGTACTCAAATCAGGATGATAAAAGAAAAGTGCAAGGTGCTGGTTAGAGCCTTCCCACCAATAGGGCTGGGTTACGTCCAAATCGGGCTCTGCCGCCTGCCAGGGGGCTAAAATGGTGAACTGAACCCCCAATTCGGCACATAAGGCCAGCGTATCTTCATCCACCGCCGTCTCCGGTAACCACAGCCCACTAGCAGAATGACCAAAGCGATGTTCAAACGCCCGCAATCCCCACAGAATTTGGGTCTTGCGATCATACCAGGGCAATAGCGGCAGAATCACGTGAAAATACGGTTGGGCTAACCCGTTGCCTACTCCTCGCTGCCGGTAATGCCAGCGCTCTTGTGAGACAATTTTCGCCAAGGTGATCGGATCATAACTGCTCATCCAATTGAGCAAGGTGGGACCAAAATCGAACGAGATGCGCCCGAAATTACCCAGTTCAGCATTAGGACGGTAGCAGTGGGCATGAATGCGCTCGTTCCAATTACGGAATGGCTCAGCTCCGCTCTCGTCCGGGACCTCCCCAGTAATAGGATCTTCGCGCGGGGGTTGATAGAAATGCCCATGAATACAGAACGCTTGAAGATTTGTCATGCTTCCTGTACTCCCAGCCGTTCCGGAGATGATTTCTTGAGTCTGCTCAAAAATCCTACTTGCTGGTGAAAACGAGCCGGGATGATGCCAAAAATCCGCGGAAGGTTTTCCAGCGAGGTGGTGCGATCTGTAGAGAGGTAATCGAGCCAATAAATCGGCATGGGGAAACCCCGCCATTGATCCAAAATCAAAGCCAGTATTTTGAGATTTCCCAAAGGCATATGGATGATCCAGCGCTTAAGACGCAGGGTTGTCATGAGTACATCCACCATCTGACGCAGTGAAAGGTACTCAGGACCGCCTATCGAGACCACCTGATTCTCCAAAGGTGGATATGTTAGGGCAATATCCAGGGCTTCCACGAGATCGCCAATCCAAATGGGTTGCATCAACATCGAACCATCGCCGGGCATCAAAAAAAACCCCGGCGTTCGCCGTAAAAGGGTGGCTAACCCGGTGACGAACTGATCGCCAGGGCCGTAAGCAACTGCCGAGCGAATAATGGTATAGGGCACACCGCTGTTTATAATCAGGGCTTCGGCAATTCCTTTGGCTTTTAGCAGAGGAAAAGCCGACGCGCGATCCGCTCCCAAATGACTCAAATATACAAAACGCTGTACCTTAGCCTTAGCGGCCACCTCGGTCAGGGCACGTGTGGATCGCACATCTACCCGCTCAAACGAAGCGCGACTGCTCTCTCGCTCCGCACCTATAAGATGGACGACATGCGTCACCCCTCGCATCGCCGCCATCAGTGCCCGCTCGTCACCCAAATCGCAAATCACGGCATCAATGGCAACCCCTTTAGGCAGGCGGGCAGGCTTCCCCCCGGGTCTTAAAAGCAAACGCAACGGACGCCGTCGTGACACCAAATGTCGCACCAACGCCTGACCGACGAACCCCGTCGCACCCGTCACCAGGATCATGTTCGGTATTATTATAACCCTGAATGTCTGAATCCTAACGCTGACACCCGCGTCCAATCTCACAAAGGCGGATGAGGTTTGCGTTATAATCGGCCTGGGAGGTTCTAAAGGCAATGACCACGATCATGACCGACTTGCACGAACGTCTTCATTCCGCTGGTCTGGATGCCCTGGTTCTTGTGCCAGGCCCCAACTTTTTTTATCTCACCGGCCTCAAAATGCACCTCTTTGAACGCCCAATAGCCCTGCTCATCATTCCAGGGGAACCGCCTCGCCTGATCTTACCGGCCTTTGAGGTGTCCAACCTGAATAATAGCACTTTATCCATCCAACCCATCCCCTATCCAGACGATCCTACCGCATGGAAAACAGCCTTCATGCAAGCCGTCCAACCCTTAGCGGGGAAACCCTGCCGCATTGGGGTTGAGCCCACCCGCATGCGGTTCCTTGAACTCAACCTGCTTCATACCACCCTTCCCACTGCCGCCTTTGTCTCCGCAGAAAGCCTATTAGCCGATCTTCGCATTCACAAAACCGAGGCCGAAATCTCTCATCTGCGCAAGGCGGTCGAAATCGCACAAAACGCCCTTCAGGCAACTCTGCCGGTCATTCGCCCAGGGGTTACCGAACGCGATATCGCCGGCGAACTGTACATTCAACTCGTGCGAGCCGGTTCTGAGCCCAATCTGCCCTTTGATCCCATCGTTGCCAGCGGGCCCAATTCCGCCAATCCCCATGCTGTTCCTGGGGAACGTATCCTCCAACCTGGGGATATCGTATTGATTGACTGGGGGGCAACCTGGAACGGATATTGCGCTGACCTGACCCGCGTTTTTGCTCTGGGAGAAATTCCCCCTGATCTCAAAATTGCCCACGAAATTGTTCTCAGGGCGAATCAAGCCGCACGCTCTAGTGTGCGCCCCGGCATCCCCGCCGGTGAGGTTGACCGTACGGCACGGGGTGTTATCGCGCGAGCCGGATACGGCGACTTTTTCACCCACCGCACCGGGCACGGCATTGGGCTAGAAGCCCACGAACCCCCTTACATTTATGCCGAAAACACCTTACCTCTTGCCCCTGGTATGGTTTTCACCATCGAGCCCGGACTTTACTTCCCCGGATTGGGAGGAATACGCATTGAGGATAACGTTGTTGTGACCACAGAGGGTTGCTTAACCCTCACCGATTTTCCGCGTGAACTCGTAAATCTTCTAGAGTAAGGAAGGTGCCCTCTATGCTTTTGATGTCCGAGGCTCAACCCTTCTTTTTCCCCCGTGGTCGCACGGCCTGTTTGCTAATCCATGGATTCACCGGCACCCCTAGGGAAATGCGAAAATTGGGGGAGTACCTGGCCGATCTCAATTACACCGTCCTGGGTATTCGGTTGGCAGGGCATGCGACACGCCTAGAAGATCTGATGCGTTGTCGCTGGGAGGACTGGCTGGCCAGCGTCGAGGATGGTTTAGCCTTGCTCCACGCCAACTACGATCAAGTTTTCGCCATCGGGCTTTCAATGGGCGGCGCTCTGGCACTGCTGGCTGCCGCGAACTACCCGCTCCACGGTGCTGTAGGCCTTTCAACCCCCTATGACCTACCACATGATTGGCGCCTGCGTTTTATTCGTTGGCTGAAGTATCTTCTTCCCACAGTACCCAAAGGTACATCGGATTGGCATAATCCCGCCCTGGCTAAAGATCATCGCGAATATCCCGCTTATCCGACCGCTGGCATTGAACAATTAATGGGCTTGCTTGCCAAAATGCGCCAGGAACTGCCTCTTATTCGCATACCGGTACTGCTCATCCATTCACGACAGGACCGTGCCGTTACCCCCGAAAATGCTATTCGCATCTATGAGCACCTTGAAACCCCCGAAAAGAAATTGGTCTGGCTCGAGAACAGCGGGCATGTCATCACCTGCGACACCGATCATCCCATTGTTTTCCACGAAATCGCCGCCTTTCTAAAAACGTTTGCGATTGTCGGGACATCCTCATGACGCGTGATTTGGCTTTGGTAGTCATTTCTTTATTTGCCTGGGGAATTGGCGAGGGGGCTTTTACGTTTTTTCAAACCCTTTATATGGAAACGCTTGGCGCCACACCGGTAACCATCGGGGGGATTTTAAGCGCTTGGGGATTCGCCATGGCACTCACGCAACTACCCGCCGGTTACCTAACGGATCGGTTTGGGCCGCGCCCGCTGATGTGGTTTTCTTGGATCATGGGCACGTTTGCCGCTGCGCTAATGGCTTTAGCCCATAACCTAGCCGGCTTTGTAACAGGCTTGGTGATCTACGGCCTTACCTCATCCGTATTGGCACCGATGAACACATATATCACCGCCGCACGCGGCACTTGGACGCCGGCGCGAGCGCTAAGTGCGGCTTCGGCTAGTTTCACCCTAGGTGCCGCGCTTGGACCCATGGTCGGTGGATTCATCGCCCAGACCTGGGGACTGCGTCACATCTATTTGTTTGGCTTCGTCACCTTTGTGATTTCAACCCTGTTGATTCTTTTCATCCGCCCCATTGTTCCCGCCTCACCAGCGTTAGCACCTGCCCCACTGCGCAACCTGCCCCTTAACCGCCACTTTCTTTACTTATTGGGATTTAATGCACTGGGAATCTTTGCCTTATACCTTGCCCAGCCTCTTACTCCCAATTACCTAACCGCTTACCATAACATCACCATGGAACAGATAGGCCTTTTCGGAAGCCTTTGCAGCCTAGGAACAACGATTTTGGCCCTGCTCTTTGGTCACCTCCGACCCATGTTAGGGGTCAATATCGGATTGACCACCGGAATGCTTTTCGTGCTCTCAACTTGGTTAGGCTCCTCCCCCTGGTGGTTTGGCGTAGGTTACTTTCTCTTGGGAGGATTCAGGTTTTATCGAGCCATGATCTTGGCTTGGGCGCGTTCACTGGTAAATGACCGGCAAGTAGGTTCCGCTTATGGGCTGATCGAAACCGTTAATGCGTTGGGAATTGTGGTCAGCGCCGCATTAGCCGGATGGCTTTACCAACATTCTCCGCTCTCGGTTTATTGGGTTGCACTAACGCTGGGAATTGGCACCCTCTTTATCGGCCTTCGTTTGGGCGCAACTGAACGCTATCGTCCCACTCCGGTGCTGGTAACGAATCAGGGGGAGGATTAAACACATGCTCTTAATCCGTGAATTCACCTTAGGACCGCTTGGTAATAACACTTACCTATTGATCGAACCCATTACGCGCGAAGCAGTCATCATTGATCCCTCTTTCGAAAGCGAAAAAATCCTCACAGTTCTGCAACAAGAAAACCTTCACTTAACGCAAATCTGGATTACCCATGCCCACTTTGATCACATCGCCGGGGTTCAAACCCTGTCTGACCAGATCCCCGGCCTCGTTATTGGTCTACATCCTCATGACTTCCCTCTTTGGCAAGTCCAAGGTGGTGCTCCTTGGTTTGGTTGGCCCCTAACCATACAGGTAGCCCCCAATCTGAATCTTGACCATGAGCAAATGCTCCAATTGGGTAGCACCTTGATCCAGGTGCGGCATACACCTGGGCACTCCCCAGGACACGTGATCTTTTATATCCCTTCGATGGAACTTGCCTTTTGTGGCGACTTGATCTTTTATCATGGTATTGGCCGCACCGACTTACCGGGTGGGGATTTTGACCAACTTGCCCATAGCATTACACACCATATCTTTTCCCTCCCCGATCAAACCCGCTTATTGCCCGGACACGGCCCTGAAACGTCCGTCGGCGAGGAACGCCGTAATAACCCTTGGTTGGGAAACAAAAATACATCTGGCATTTGATTTAGAGGTAATGGAGGTGCTATGAATAAGAATTCCGGGTGGGTCATTATTGCGTTGATCCTTGTAGTGTTGTGTTGTTGTCTGAGTCTTACCGCTGTTGGCGTGGGAAGCGCCCTTCTTTTGTTCAGGGCTCCCTCCTCATCTCCCACCCCAATCCTTCGATATGAAACCCTCCCTCCAGTGCGTGTTACCCTCACCCCATACCCCACCCTGACAGATCCCAATCCCGACGGCGCATCTGAGACCCTTGAACGCCTGCGCAATACCATCGTGCCAAACCGCAATCTAGTTGATTTGGCGCGCCGTTTAGAGGGCAAGCGATTCATCCCCTCAGTACAGCCGGCAAAACCTTATCGCCAGGGAGATCGCGAACAATTTTGGGTCGCCAATGTAGATACCAACCAAAATTTTAGCCTCACGGCTCATCTTGCCTATGTAGCCAACTGTGCCTACTTTTGGATTGAAGAGGGTATCGAATACCGTAAAGCGGACTTGCAAGACCTGGCCGAAACATTTTGCGAGCACATCTATCCTACAACGCGTGAGTTTTTTGGGAGCGAATGGAACCCAGGCATAGATAATGATCCCCGCATTTACATCCTTTATGCCTCCAACCTGGGTGATTCCGTCGCGGCTTATTTTTCCTCCTCGGACTCGGTGCACCCGCTGGCTCAGGAATATTCTAATGCTCACGAGATGTTCATCGTCAACGCCGACAACACCCCGCTGGACGATCCCTACACCTATGGTGTCTTGGCACACGAATTTCAGCACATGATTCACTGGTATCGCGACCGCAACGAAGAATCCTGGCTCAATGAGGGGTTTTCAGAACTGGCGGCTTTCTTGAACGGCTACGATCCGGGTGGCTTCGACTATCTCTTTGCTCGAGATCCCGATCTCCAACTCAACGATTGGCCCAATGATCCGGATGCCACAACGCCCCATTATGGTGCATCTTTCTTATTTGTGGCTTACTTTTTAGACCGCTTTGGTGAACGCGCAACCCAAGCGTTGGTTGCCCATCCTGATAATGGTATGGACAGCTTGGATGCCGTGCTCGCTGACCTCGGTGCGGTTGATCCCCTGACCAACCAGCCTTATTCCGCCGATGACGTTTTTGTGGATTGGACTATAGCGAATTACTTGCAAGACCCCTCGTTCGAGGATGGCCGTTATGCCTATTATCGTTACGAAACCCCACCCGTTTTTACCACTACCGAGGACCTTCAGCAATGCGCTCCCGAAGAAATAACCGGTGCGGTCAGCCAATACGGTGCCGATTACATCCGAATCACCTGTCCGGGACGCTTACGTCTACGCTTTAAGGGTAATCAGGAAGTCGGTGTTCTGCCTGTTGGAGCCCATTCCGGCAATTATGCATTTTGGTCGAACAAGGGCGATGAATCCGACATGACCTTAACCCAAACCTTCGACTTCACGAACGTTCAAGGGCCTATTACTCTAACATATTGGACCTGGTATGACCTAGAGAAGGATTATGATTACCTGTATCTGCTCGTTTCCGAAAATGGTGAAGATTGGCAGATCCTAACCACCCCCTCATGCACTACCGATGATCCCTCAGGCAATTCCTATGGCTGTGGCTATAACGGCAATAGCCAAGATTATATCCGGGAAGAGGTGGACTTAACCCCCTTTGCCGGTAAACGGGTCACCTTGCGTTTTGAGTATGTGACCGATGCCGCGGTTAACGGCGAGGGCTTTTTGCTCGATGATATTGCCATCCCAGCCATCGGCTACTTTAGCGATTTTGAACGCGATGACGGCGGATGGCAAGCCGAGGGGTTTGTGCGGATTCAGAACCGATTACCTCAAACCTTTCGCCTTACCCTGATTCGGCAAGGTCAAAAAACCATCCTTCAACCTCTTGCTCTGGATGAGAATCAGAGAATCTCCTTTGAATTCACCCTAAGTGAACGTGAAACGGCCACTCTGGTTATCAGTGGCACCACTCGCTTCACGCGCCAACCTGCTACTTACCACCTATCGGTGGAACGGCGTTGATGGCAAGGGGAGCCCCCCTTTAAAGTACGCTCTGGATGCTCCCCCCTTTGCGCAACCGCTCTAGTTCTTGTTCCAGTTCACGCCGGCGTGCTAAAGCCGCCTCTCGAATATCGTTCAGAAACTTCTGATAAGCCTGGACAATGCGCTGTTGCGTGCTCGGTCCAGGCGCCGGCGCGAGAAGCAAACCCACCAGACTGCCGACAACCCAGCCGATTAATAAACCCATTAAGAAACGTCCAATTTGGCGCATGGTTCAACCTCCTTTGCCGCTGGATAAACCCAATACCTTAAACACCCATGGAGCCCCTGCAGTAACCCATGCTCCCACAACGACAAACCGCAAGTACCGCAAACCCAGCCCAACCAGGCTCCCTTCGTCCATCCCCCAACTTGCCAGTGCTTGATCAAGGGCCAAACCCAGCCCTACATAAAACAGCCCTATTCCCACAACTCCTAAGACATAACGAAGGGTACGCCGGATCACTGTGCCGCCTGTGGGATAATCCCGCCAGTGATGAGTGCAGATAACCCATCCCCCCAATGCCCCTAACCATGTTCCGGCAATGGTCACCAGACCGGTAAGCGAAAAGGGCTCAAGGCGGATCAATCCGATCTTGCTCTGTGCCACGGACATCCACTCAGCGGGCATCACCCAGGACCGATAAATAAAGGTTATGCTCCATCCTATGGCTAGAATAAGACCTGAAGACAGCATTACCCAGAAGAATTGGGCCTTCAACCGCAAGCCTCGCCACCAAGATAAAAAATGCGGTTCGAGCCACAGAAACCCAGCCAGTAAAATACCGCCGATCAACCATCCTGCCACTACATCACTCACAAAATGAACCCCTAAGTACACGCGTGAAAGCCCGATCAGAACAATAACCAAACCCATGAGCCACTTCAGGCTTTTTTGTTTGACCAGCGTTGTACCAAATCCCCACAGCGTGGCAGCGTTTTGGGCATGCCCTGAGGGAATGCCAAAGGATGTCTCCACGGCTAAGGCTTGAACCCGCGGATCAACCCAAAAGGGCCGCGGCGCATGAAATAAAAACTTGAAGTAAGTGTTTACACTTCCGCTAAGGAATAATAACAGTGCAAAGCGCAACCCAATCCCGGCATCCACGCACCAAAAGATTAAAGGCATGACCAGCATGTAAAACTGCTCGGTGCCTAAGGTTGAAAGCAGGGACATCCACGGCAACAGCCACGCCCCCAGATTTTGGAACGTAATAACCCAGGTCATTTGATCCATAATTCGGACACCAAGGGTATGATTTTTGTCCTGGCGATTGACGAACTCACTCTAAATATTGTACACTCGAATTATGGAAAAACTGACCCAACGGTGGTTTTCCTTTCCCAGTGTAGCCTGCTTAATCGCCGTGCTCATAACCGCCGCTTCGCACATGGCAAGCACCGGTTGGACTGAACACCTTGAAAGGGTGACCCAAGCCGCACTTGCGGGCGGCATCCTAGGGCTGGCCATAGGATATAGCCGCTTCTCTCGCCGCCTTGCCACATGGATTGCCATAGCCTATACCGTCTTTTTCATCCCCTGGCAGTTGGGATTATTGATCACCGACGCAACGTCATGGAACGAGCGTTTGACGATCCTCTATGCCCGTCTGTACTGGGCAACCCAACAATTTCTCAGCAATCGCCCGGTAACCGATCCAATCCTCTTCGTCGCCAGTATGCTCTTGCTTTTTTGGACGGTCAGTTTAAGCGCCGGTTACTTGCAGACGCGGTACGGTCGCCCCTGGCTACCTCTCCTTATCGGGGGCGTTTCTATCGTTGTGGTGGATATCTACCACCCCACATTGGGCCAAAGAGGCACTGCCTTAGCCACCTATATCGTACTTAGCCTGCTTCTGCTGACCCTAATGTACTATCACCGCAATGCTGCACAGTGGGAACGCAATGCCACTGCGGTAGATATGGAAACCGAATTCAACCTGGGCAAATGGGCCTTAGGGCTTGCCGTGGCCATGGTGCTCCTCGCTTGGAACGCCGCTAACCTAACTGCATCCGTGATTGAGGCTCCAGAAGGAGCAACCTGGTTAAGAACCTCCTGGCTCACCCTCCGCAAGCGGATGGAAAACCTGTTTGCCCCACTCCGCGGACCGGCGGTCATCACCGTACAGGTCTATTCATCGAATTTGAGCCTCGGCACCGGGATCTCCGTATCCGAGGATGTGGTTTTCACCGCTCAAGCCAGCCAGCCACGCCCCGAAGGAGCCGTCTATTACTGGCGCGCCTATACGTATGACGAGTATCGCAATGGGGTATGGCGCAACACCTTCGATGAGGAAATTCCTTTTGCAGCCGGTGAATTCCTCACCTCGCCCAACCTTTACCTGCACCGAGTACCCGTCGAATTTACCATTGAGGCCAAACGCCACTTGGAGACCCTTTTTGCCCCGGCGATCCCATTAACCGTGGATCGCCCCGTTACTGCTTTAATTAATCAGCGTCCACTACCAGAAGTACCACCTT
Source organism: uncultured Thermanaerothrix sp. (assembly GCA_964427505.1). Lineage (GTDB taxonomy): Bacteria > Chloroflexota > Anaerolineae > Anaerolineales > Anaerolineaceae > Thermanaerothrix. The sequence continues at coordinate 37,843 of CAYRUO010000003.1, read as the reverse complement.
TAGAGGCCCTGGCGATCAAGGTGGAACCACTGCTTCGCCCGGGTGAACGCTATGCCGTCCAATCGTTAGTTGCCAACCCCACCGAAGCCGAACTGCGAGCCGCCGGGCGTGATTATCCGGATTGGATTCGTGAGCGTTATCTCGAGGTACCTGCTTCTCTTTCGCTTTCCAAATTGGCGAGCATGATTACAGGTGGCTTAGATAACCCCTATGACCAAGTCGTAGCAATCACCCGCTACCTGCGCGAAAACTATGTGTACTCGGCAACGATTCCCACCCCACCCCAAGATCGCGATCCTATCCTATGGTTCTTGTTTGATTTGAAGCAGGGATTTTGCAATTATTACGCCACTGCTGAGGTCTTGCTGGTGCGCTCCTTGGGAATCCCGGCGCGGCTTGCGGTCGGCTACGCTCAGGGCGAGCCCGATCCCACCAACACGCAATTTACGGTACGGCAGAAACACAGCCATGCCTGGCCTGAGGTCTATTTTCCAGGGATTGGTTGGGTTGAGTTTGAGCCTACCTCGGCCCAACCCCAAATTGTCCGCCCTTCTGGCACAAACCTCGAAGAAAGTCCTGCCCCGCCGGTCGCTAACCCTGCCTCTCCCAACACCCGCGAACTCGCCGAACAATTTAATCGTCTCGAAGAGGCGGAAATTGATGGAAATCCTGCACTAACCCCTTCGCCATCCATCGAAATTTTGATCCAGCGCCTGTGGCCGTATTTCTTGCTCGCCCTGGGTGTGCTGGGGTTAGTTTATGCCGGGCTTCGCCTGGCACAGACCTTGCGCACCACCCCCGAGCGCTCTCTTCCGGTTTACCTTGAACAGCAGTGGATTAACCGCGGATGGCGTGCACCGGGATGGCTGCGCTTTTGGGCTAATTATGTTCGATTAACGCCTATGGAACGCTTGTTCCTTCAATTTGAATTAATCAGCCGGGTACTTGGTCAGGCTGACCTGCCCGGCATGACCCCTGAAGAACGGATTCAAGCGTTGGTGAACCGCTATGCGTGGCTAAAAGCCCCGGCATTGCTCTTCTTGCTCGAATATGAAAAGGCAATCTATAGTCCTTATACTTCCGACTTAACCACCGCCCGCCACGCCCTGAAAACCCTCTGGCGTCAGGTCATACGCTACCGTCTACGTCTCAAGACGCACCTTGATGCGCCAGAATCGAGCCCTCCCTAATTAGCCCGCTCGACGTTTAATCCCACACCTTTTGTATCAAGCACAACACCTGCTGTAACCCCAGTGAAACACTTTCAACCTCAATAAATTCATCCTCAGTATGCGCGCGCCCACCCCGCGCCAGACCCAAGCAGATCGCTGGATATCCCTGGCTAAGAGGCGCATTGGCATCCGTTGAGGCCTGTTCCAAGGTAACCTCAATGCCCAATGAAGAAAGGCACTGCACGGCTTTCTGCACCAGAGGATGGTGTGGCGGAATTTCTCCCGCTGGGCGGCTCCCCATAGCCAGCAGATCAATCTTCGCAGTTTTATGCCACCCCCTGTAAGAATGGATTAGCCTTCGTATCTCGGCTTCAAGATGTTCTAATGGTAGGGTGGCTTCACTGCGCAATTCAACATCCATCCAGGCTTCCGGGGCGCGCGTATTCACCGAAACACCTCCCTGGATCACCCCGATATTCAAAACAGTGCGCGGCGTGGCAGGCAAAGACAACTGCAGAATCTCGTGCGCCAACATAATCAAAATATGAACCGCCGACGAGGTCTCCCGTAACACCCAAGGATGTCCACCGGGAGTCTGAACCCGCACACGAAAACGGCGAACTGCCAAAGCCCGATGCACAATTCGTCCTAAACCAATGCCTTCGAGAATAACATAGGCCACCGGCTGAGAACCAAAACGCTGCACGATGGCTTTCATACCCTTTAGATCCCCGTGTCCCTCCTCACCCACTGAAGCCACCAACCACAGACTTCCGGGTAGATCAATATTCAGATCCTCCCAGAAGCGGGCCAAACCTAACAACGAAGCCAAGCCCAATGCATTATCCCCAATACCGGGGCCAATAAGCCGGCCCTCAACGTGTCGCGAGGATAACACTTGGTCGGCAGAAAATACCGAATCCAGGTGAGCCGTTAAAACTAAAGGGGCTTTCCCTCCCCCTGACAAACAGACCAACACATTGCCGACGTCATCCTGTTTGGCTGAAAAACCCAACTGGGTGAATTGGTCTTTCAGGTAATTGGCTCGCTGAGTTTCGGCCAATGAAGGCGCAGGGATAGCCTGAAGCGCTCGGGCTTGTTCAAGCACATAAACGCTCAACGCATGGATTAGATGAGCAGGAATGTTGTGTCTATTCACACCACACTCACTGCATCTCGTAGCGCCTCGAGACGGGCTTGAGCCAGGCCGGGCAGAGCCTCCAGAGCATAAAACGGGCCACTTCCCTCAATGACCAAGGAAGCGGAGACATTTCCATGCAAAACGGCCGCCAATGGATCATACGTTTGACGATACCCGGCCAGAAATCCTCCACAGAACGCATCGCCTGCTCCCGTTGGGTCCACTACTCGCGCTGGGTAGGCGGGGATCATCCATCGCTTTTGCCCAACGCGATCGTAAAGATACTGCCCCGCCTCTCCACGCTTGACCACGACAAAGTCACAACCATACGCCGCAATTCCTTCAGCCATTTCCCATAAATCGGTACTCCGCCCTTGAAAAAGTCGTCTCAAATCCTCTTCTGCCACCAGAAAAGCGGTAAGATCTCGGATCAACGGGGGAATACGCTCCCATAATGTTGGGTGCATATACTCGCTCCCCGGATCTAATGTAATGGTTGTGACGTTGCCCTTCCGCAATACTGAAGGAAGCAACGTATGGCTTAGATAATCCATGGGCGCCAGATGAGCCGCGGTAGCCTCCAAGTAACTCTGAGGAATATCGTTCAGGCGCAGGGTAAATGGCGTAGGATCTTCATGATGATTATGACTTTGGGTGGACGGAGTATACCCCAGTAAGGCTTTAGGAATCGGGATACCGCGCTGTGCAAACCAACGCATCGGATTGGAAACCTCTTCACCCTCTTCAGAACTACAAATCACCCGCCGTACATCAAGCCCTTGCGGCAAGATACGCACCCCTTGAATATCGAGGCCGCGTTCGGCCAAGGCTTCCAACCATTCTTGAGGATAATCCTCACCTACCCGGCTGATGAGTCCAATATCCTTATCCCAGATCAAAACTCCCACTGCTGCATACAGGGCACTTCCCCCCGGCACGTCCAGCGAAGGTTTTCCCTCCAGCGGGAGAATAAAATCGCGTTGAAGACGCCCAGCTATCACATAGCGCAGATAATGCGATTCCATTTTACTCGTTATCCCCTCTTTCACCACCCAGTGTTATGCGCTTTTAAACCCCTCCATGGGTTTAGCGCCGCCCTCCCCCTAATTCGGCGATTTGTTTCAAAACACTGAGAACGCTGATGCCGACTTTGACGCCATCCTGCGCAGTTAGTTTAACCTGGGACCGAGACTGTTCGGCTCGTTGAATTAATAAATAGGCTGCGATAATCCCGGAAAGCAACCCCACTACCGCCCCTACAATCAGGGCATTACGTTTCCACGGTTCCATCATCCTCACTCTCCTGATTTTAGTCTCATTATTTCGGATGGGTGACTCAGAAGAATTATTGCCCGCCGTATCACAGCGTAAACGGCACTGACTCGAATTATGGGTTGAGCCAACCGATTACACCAATCCAAAACCAGAATCCCCATTCGATCCAGCCACGTTCTCACTTTCTGAGTCCATATAGGAAGATTGATGGTCAAACGATTCAATAAAATGATCAAAGCAACCGTGACCACCAATCCCAACACAATAATCACGAAAAAAGGCGCTAGTAACCACATTAAGGCAATGGCTGCCCATTGCCCGCCACCTACTCCCAATGGGTTCGGCGTAAGGATGAGGCCTATCGTCGGGATAATGAAAAGTAAGAGCGTGGCGAAAACAAGCGGAAGGTAAATTTGAGTCAGTACCTGCGTTCGATGCTGACGGCGAAAGGTTGAGGGATAACGCTCTCGCGGATGTGCCATGCTTTTATTTTAGCATGCATTACCCTGAGAAATGCAAAGACCCCAGAGACGTCTAAGCGCCTCTGGGGTCTGATGACATCCTAACCTTAGACCGCAACGGCTTCACCGGCAACAACCGCCTGGAAGGTTAGCCCTTCGGGACCCCGATCCACCCGGATGGTATCACCTTCTTTGAATTCACCCGCCAAAATCCTCAGTGCCAGAGGGTCCTGCAACTCGCGTTGGATCGCCCGTTTGAGCGGTCGCGCACCAAAGTCAGGGTCATACCCAACTTCGGCTAGATATTGACGCGCCGCCTCGGTCACCTCCAAGCGGTAACCGCGCTCCTGGATCAACTTCTCCAGTCGTCGCAACTGGATGTTGACAATCTGTACCAGATGTTCGCGGGTTAGCGGCTTGAACACCAAAATCTCGTCAATGCGGTTCAAGAATTCAGGGCGGAAGTAAGCCTGCAAAACCCGCGTTACTTCATCGCGAGTCACCGCTCCGTGACGATTGAGCCATAATTCGCTGCCTAAGTTGCTGGTCATGATGATCACCGTATTGCGGAAATCTACCGTTCGGCCTTGCCCATCGGTCAGGCGACCATCATCCAGCACCTGGAGCAAGACATTGAAGACCTCGTGGTGCGCCTTTTCGATCTCGTCGAACAGGATCACACTGAACGGTCGGCGGCGCACCGCTTCGGTTAACTGCCCACCTTCCTCGTACCCTACATAGCCAGGCGGCGCACCGATCAGACGTGAGACAGTATGTTTCTCTTGGTATTCGCTCATATCAATGCGAATCATAGCCCGCTCATCGTCGAAGAGCAGTTCGGCCAATGCCCGCGCCAGTTCGGTTTTACCCACACCGGTCGGACCTAGGAAGATGAATGAACCAATGGGGCGGTTCGGATCCTGCAAACCAGCCCGGGCACGGCGTACGGCGTTTGCCACACTGCGCACAGCCTCTTCCTGATCCACCACGCGCTCATGCAGGCGATCTTCCAAATGGAGCAACTTTTGGGTCTCGCCTTCCATCAACCGCGCCACCGGAATACCCGTCCAGCGCGAGACGACCTCGGCGATTTCCTCGGCATCCACCTCTTCTTTCAAAAGTGCCCCTTCGCTTTGCAGGCGGCGTAAATGCTCTTCGGCTTGGCGGAGTTGCGCCTCTAACTCCCGCAGGGTGCCGTAGCGCAGACGGGCAACTTTCTCAAGGTCTGCACGCCGTTCGGCATCCTCTATCTCGATCCGCGTTTGCTCAATGCGCTCTTTAATCGCCCGCAGTTGCGCAATGGCTTGTTTTTCCGCCTGCCAACGCTCGTGCAACTGGCGTGAACGCTCTTTGAGTTCCTTGAGTTCTTCCTCAATCTTTTCCAGGCGTTCACGCGAGGCTTTATCCTGCTCTTTTTGCAAAGCCTGCCGCTCGATTTCTAACTGCATGATTTGGCGATCCACGTCATCCAGCGCTTGCGGCTTGGAATCAATTTCGGTGCGCAAGCGTGCCGCGGCTTCGTCAATCAGGTCAATCGCCTTATCCGGCAAGCGGCGGTCCGGAATGTAACGATGGGAGAGGGTAGCCGCCGCGATCACCGCAGCATCCGTAATCCGCACACCGTGATGGACCTCATAGCGTTCCTTCAGCCCGCGTAAAATGCTGATGGTATCCTCTACCGAGGGCTCGGCGACGTATACGGGCTGGAAGCGGCGCTCAAGGGCAGGATCTTTTTCCACGTATTTACGATATTCATCCACTGTGGTAGCGCCGATCATGTGCAACTCGCCGCGCGCCAGCATGGGCTTGAGCATGTTGCTGGCATCCATGGCGCCCTCTGCCGCACCGGCACCCACCACCGTGTGCATTTCATCCACAAAGAGGATGATCTCACCTGCCGCCGCCGTGATCTCTTGCAAGACGGCCTTCAGACGCTCTTCGAACTCACCGCGATACTTGGCGCCCGCTATCAACGCCCCCATATCCAATTGGATAATCCGCTTATGTTTAAGTCCTTCGGGAACATCGCCCTTGACAATGCGCTGAGCCAATCCCTCGACAATGGCCGTCTTACCCACACCGGGGTCACCGATCAGAGCCGGATTGTTCTTGGTGCGCCGCGATAAGATTTGAATGACACGGCGAATCTCCTCATCGCGGCCAATGACCGGGTCTAATTTCCCTTGGCGCGCCATTGCGGTCAGATCTCGACCATATTTCTCCAGTGCCTGGTAGGTCTCTTCGGGCGTAGGTGAGGTGACCCGCTGCGTGCCGCGAATTTCAGCCAATGCCTTGAGGATCGCCTCTTTAGTTAACCCAAACTGGGCTAATCGTCTCCCTTCCAGGCTGTCGGCCAAGCCGAGCAACAAGTGTTCCGTAGAAACATATTCATCCTGCATGCCCTTGGCGTAGCGCTCGGCAGCAGCCAAGACATCGGCCAGGGCTTGCGAAATTCCCACCTGAGTTGCCGGCCCGTAGACTTTAGGACGGCGTTCCAAATCGGAGCGCACGGAATCCCGCAGGCCGATAACGCTTCCTGCCACTTTGGTGATGATGGCAGGGATGATTCCATCCTGTTGCTGCACCAAGGCCAGCAGTAAGTGCGCCGGTTCAATGGCCTGGTGATTCAGATCACGTGCCAACTGTTGAGCCTGAAACAGGGCTTCTTGTGCTTTCTGTGTATAGCGTTCTAAATTCATTGACAACCTCCTTCTTTTTCGAATTTACCGCTAAAATAAGTTCACCTGTCGAGTTTAGATATAACCTGGTTCTGTAATAAATGTATTAGAGCCACATTAAAAATTCATATGCCCGCCTAAACCCAAACATATGCGATGAACAGCCAAGCCCCCCTTGATGTTTATTGGTTGGGACGTGTAGACTACGACCTGGCCTGGACATTGCAAAATCAAATTGCCGATGAGATTCGCCTGGGTCAACGCCCGGCAACGCTTTTACTCCTTGAACACCCCCATGTCTTCACCATCGGCCGGCGCGGCTCGCGCGCTCATATCCTTTGGGATGATGCAGAATGCGCCCGCCGTCAAGTTATCCTTCGCGAGGTAGACCGCGGCGGGGACGTGACCTACCACGGCCCAGGCCAACTTGTAGGATACCCGATCCTTCCTCTCGCTCAAACCGGATGGGTGGGAGACCGCTTGCCCCAAACCGATTTTATCGGCTATCTGCGCCGCTTAGAAGATGTCTTGATCGCACTTTTAGATTCTTATGGTGTCAATGCGTTTCGCCGCGAGGGGTTAACCGGGGTTTGGGTCAATCTATCCCTGCCCGGAGGATCGAGCCTACCCGCCAAAATCGCGTCCATCGGCGTCAAGGTAGACCGCTTTGGAATCTCCCGCCACGGATTCGCCCTGAACGTCTCGCCCCAGATGGCGTACTGGAACGGCATCATCCCCTGCGGGTTGGAAGGGGTACGCATGACCAGCCTGGCCGAATTGATGGCTTCCCCTCCCACCGTCCTCGAGGTTGCCGCACAACTTGCACCCATTTTTAGCCGTATATTCAACTTTGCGCCTTCCCCCCTCTTGGAGGGTCAGGCTTTACGGCGAACTCTGGCTCCCGGCCACCCCTCATGATGGCGTGAGGGGTTCAACTACCTCACCAATCCACACCTCAAAAGGTGCCAATCGCAACCCTTGGTGGACTTCTGTCTGCCGGGCACCCTGCGATGAGAACATAAGTCGAACGTTACCCAAACCCGAGGATAAATCAATATCTTGGGGGTGGGGCGAAAAGTTTAATGCTACCAGGCAGGTCTGCTCCGGTGCTGAACGCAGGAATAATAAATAATCTTTCGTTTCATCGCTTAGCGGTTGGTATTCCCCATGACGAAGAGCCGGGGAGCAACGACGCACCTGAAGCAAATCATGGTAGAAGTGTAACAGCGAACCGCCGTCACGCTCTTGATCGGCAACATTGATCCCTTCTCGATAATTGGGGTTAACCGGTAGCCAAGGCTCAACATCTTTGGGACAAAAGCCCGCATTGGGAGCATTCCGCCACTGCATCGGAGTGCGGCACTTATCGCGACCATAAGCCGCCGCATGAAAGGCTGCGTCTGAGGGCGGCGTTCCCAGCAAGCGTACCTCAAGGTCATAGGCGCGCAGCGCTAGCGGATCGCGGAAACGCGATACATCGGTGAACAGATAATCCGTCATGCCGATTTCCTCGCCGTTATATAAGAACGGCGTTCCCTTAAGCGTTAGCACAAGAGCCGCGAGTACCCTCATCAGCCCTTCATCATGCACCCCATCCCCAAATGCGCTGCGTATGCGTGACGAATCATGATTCCCCAGCGTATTACACGGCCATGCCCCTGAAGGCAATTGAGCCAGTCGCTCACGCTGATTCTGTAGCACCCATTGAGGGGTGATCCGCCGAGTGCGCATCAGCGGAAAATTAAACACCAGGTGCAGTTCATCATATCCATTGCCGTAAAAAGCAATTTCTTCCGACTCCCCAACCAGCACCTTACTTGGAAACTCATCCACCACGGTTCTTAACTGACGCATCAGATCATGCACTTCAGGCATGTCCACTTGATAACGCACCAATTCATCAAACAGCCGTCGAACCTGACGTTGTTCTTCAGGCGTTCGTGCTTTTCGCAACTTAACATAAAGGTCATCAATACCATAATCTTTTCCGTGTGGGGGTAAGTCGGGATGCTCAAAGATTGTGCCCACGGCATCCAGGCGAAAGCCATCCACACCCATCTCTAGCCAATAATGCACCACATCAAACATAGCCGCCTTGACCTCTGGATTGCGCCAGTTCAAGTCCGGCTGCTCCTTAAAAAAGAAATGGTAGTAATACATGCCGGTTGTGGCATCAAATGTCCAGGCACTCCCCCCAAAGGTCGAGCACCAATCATTCGGTGGTTCTCCATTTCGCCCCTCCCGCCAAATGTACCAATTGCGGCGCGGGTTGGTGCGGCTGGAGCGCGATTCCTGAAACCAGGGATGTTGATCTGAGGTGTGATTCAGCACCAGATCCAAAATCAGCCGCATGTTACGACGTTGGATTTCCTTTAGCAATCGCTTGAAATCATTTAACGAACCATATTCAGGTGCTACCCCGTAGTAATCGGAGATATCATACCCGCAATCCACCTGGGGCGAAGGGTAATGTGGAGAAAGCCAAATAGCATCTATACCTAACCATTGTAAATAGTCCAGGGAGCGGATAATTCCCTCGATATCTCCAATGCCATCCCCGTTGCCGTCGGCAAAACTGCGCGGATAGATTTGATAAAAAACGGCCTCTTGCCACCATGAATTCTGCGATGTCATGATTAATCACCTCGCACTAATGTTTTAATTGTGCCGTCTGAACTTAAGCCTTGCTCAAGGATTTGTCCCATCATCCCTTGGGAACTGATCTCAATCAATCGCACCGAATGGATTTCGTTCCACCAGGGTTCGGGCGCAAACGCCTCAACGTGGATATAGTTATCACTTAAACCGCGCAGTCGCCACCCTTGTGGGCCTTTACCATCAACAGTCTCCCAAAGCACATTGACCACTTGCCCCATAAAGGCCTGGCGAAACCGTAAACTCGCCTTGGCTAAAACTTCACGCATCCGGCGACTGCGTTCTTTCTTGACTTCTGGCGATACGTGATTGGGCAAACGCGCTGCCGCCGTGCCCGGCCGGGGTGAATAAGCAAAAACATGCCCTCCGGCAAAGGCCATCGCTTCAACAAAAGCCAGGCTCACCTCAAATTCGGCCTCGCTCTCGCCCGGGAAGCCCACAATGATATCCGTGGTCACTGCCAACCCTGGAATCATCACGCGAGCCTGTTCCAATAGCGCCGCATACCCCTCAGGGGTAATTTTGCGCGCCATCCGACGCAGGGTTTGCGCACACCCGGATTGCAGAGGAAGGTGCAGATGCCGGCACATCCGCGGATTTTCCCACAGTCGGAAAAACGTCTCATCCAGATCCCATGGCTCTAAAGAAGAAAGGCGCACACGGGGCACATCGGTCTCCATCAGGATGGCTTCAATCAGATGGCGCAAATGGCGCGGTGGATGGAGATCATACCCCCACGAGCCCAAATGGACACCGCTCAGGACCACCTCTTTCGCGCCCCCGGCTACGGCGGCTTGCACATCGCGAATCACGTTCTCTATGCTCTCACTGCGCCCCTTGCCACGGGCGATGCGGGTGATGCAAAATGTGCAGAAATTATCACATCCATCTTGGACCTTGATAAAGGCACGTGTTCGCCGATGCAGGCCGGGAAGTGGTTCTCTTGCCAGAGGTTCCAAATCAAACACAGGCATCCCGGTTAGATCCGCAACCAGGCGCATCTTATCGGCGTTGGATACCACCCGGCTCACTCCCGGCAGTGCCGCCGCGGCGGTGGGTTCCAACGTTGCCCAGCAACCGGTCGCAATGATCTGCCCTGCCCCTTGCCGTGCCGCCTGGCGGATTTTTTGGCGCGAATCTGAAGCGGCTTCGGCGGTTACAGCACAAGTATTGATCACCACAATATCCGCTTCCGCCGCGGAGGCCACGATTTCATGTCCCCCAGCGCGAAAATTGGCGGCTAACTTTTCAATCTCGCTTTGATTTAAGCGACAGCCCACTGTATCCAGATACACCCGCATAGCGACCTACCATTAAGGTTTAAACACATAGAAATTATCAAATATCACCTCAACCCCAACCTGATCGAATGTCCCAGCCAAAACGCCTACATCACCCGAATTATACCGATGATCCTCGGTTTCAAGAAGTTTCTCCCGATCCACATACAGAGTTAATCGAGGCCCTATGCAATCTGCCCGCAATAAATAGGTTGCCCAACCTCGCTCCAGAGAAGCGAAGTAGGTCAGGGTAGAATCCGTTAGAAGATGATACCCTTCCCCATCCACGGCCGCAATTCCCGCATATCCGTCGCTACTGATGATAAACGCATAGAACTGACTAGAGTTTTTATAACGGCATATCAGGCCAAAGTCATTATTCAGAGGTCCGCCGACGACTCGGGCTTCCACAGCCAGTATAGCGTCCTCGATCTGAAAACCGGCTAAAGACCAATAGTCATAATACGGCGCGTTAATTGAGAAACGTAGTCCACCCTCTCTGTAAACGATTTCGGCTTGTTCGTTCTCCCATCGCTGCCATCCGCGCTGCGGATCAGAAAAATCATCGTAAAACAATAAATGGTCTGGGGAATTGGAAGGGATGGGGCTGCTTAAAGCGTTACACCCCCCCATCCCCACCAGCCACAACAGCACCAAGACCGTTCTAGCGCTGGCGATAATACCGCTCCAATAGCCGTTGGGCTTGAGCAGCCAGTTCAGCATTATCGGTCTGACCTGCCACTTGTACCAAAGCCTCATAAGCGCTCTCCCATTTTTCTTGCCACAGCCAGATTTGTGCCTGATGCAACCGCGCCGGCCAATAATGCGCATCCTTTGTCAGTGCTTGGTGCAAGAAACGTTCCCCTTGAGCGGCATCACCCAACAAAAACACAATCCACCCCATCAAATCCAGCGCCTCAGGGTTGTTGGGCTCCAACTCTAAGGCTTTTTTGGCGGCAGGGAGAGCATAGGTTGGCACGTCAAGCCCATAGGTTAGAGCAAAGCGCGCGTAGAGCCGCCAATAATAAGCGTCCTGAGGTGCCAACGCCACCGCTCGTTCATAATATGCCATAGCCAAAGCAACATTGCCCATTACCGCATACGTCTCGGCCATTTCCACTTGCCACCGAGGATCCTGTGGGAATTGTTGTGCCAACCCACGATAAAAGTAAATGGCTCGTTCAGGATACCCCACCCGGCGCCAGTACAATCCCCATGCTGCACGAACCACTTCGGAGTCGGGGGCTAATCTAAATGCAGTGCGCAGTTCATCTTCCCCCCCTTTGCCCAATTGTTGGCGGGCTTCGCTTAATAAGACCCATCCCTCGGCATATTCCGGTCGCCTTATAACCACTTGCAGGAAAACTTCTTCCGCCAAGTCCCAATCTCCCCCGCGTCCCAAGGCTTGCCCAAGGTGAACCCAACCTGCAATCTCATCAGGATTTTGATAACGTTCCAAAAGCGCACTTTGTAACGATGGATCAATCTCCGGTGTCTGCACCCCTGTCGCAATAAGGGTTTGCAGACAGTTCAAAGCCAGGGATGGATCGGACCATGCCCAAAAACGCACCGCCAATAACAAGGCTTGAGGCTCGGAAGGCGACTGCTCAAGCCAGAGGTACAGTCCTTCACGTGCTTTATTCAAATCCACAGCACGCAAACGTTTAATCAGTGCAACGCGTTCCTCACCAGAAAGATGCGCACTACGCATCAAATCGAGCCATGCCCGAACAGCAGAATCCACATCCCCTATTTTCCAATAAGCCTCGGCCAACTTCTGTTGTTCGGCTACCGATAATAACATGTGGTCGGCTAGGTGGGTAAAGGCTTTGACCGCAAGGGGATAATCTCCCGTTTCATAGGCGAGCAACCCTATCTGGCGCCATACCTCGGGACGATCGGATAGATACTCCCCCATCCGCAACCAAGCCAACAGCGCCTGTGCCTTATCTCCCCGCACTTGAGCCAATTGGCCACGACTCAGAAGCTGATCGGTCTCCCACGGGCGGGGCCACAAATTAAGTCCAACCAGTACCAAGAAGATTAGCCCCAAAAGTGCACTTTCAACCCAGGTTGCGTAACGCTTCCAGAACCGCTTAAAACCAAACACTTTTAGAGGCACTACGGGGAATCGTTCGCCGGTCATAATGCCATTATAATCAACCCAACTCAACCTCGGCCCATCTCGGGAGAATGAGGATTTAGGACAATGCCAAGAGACCCCCTACCAGCATGGTTTGTTGTGGTTGTATTAATACGCTTTATCCTTTTAGCCCACCCTGTTTCTTCGCTTCCTCCCAAAAGCCTGGCAGATCAGGAATCACTGCAAGCCCGCTGGGTGACACCACAACAATTGCCCGAATATCCTCTGCGCAACCCGGAGGTAGAACAAATTATTACCTATCTATCTTCTGGTGCACCCACTTACCCTCTTTCGACCCTGGCAACCGAGGGCACTTCGTTTTTATGTCTAACCAGCATCCCTTTTCGTTAAAATACTAGAGCCACCGAAGGGAATCGAACCCTTGACCCGCCGCTTACGAAGCGGCTGCTCTGCCGGCTGAGCTACGGTGGCGTGGCAAAAATTATATCTCAGGATTTAGAATTTCGACAAGGCTTTCTATGCTGAACATCGCCATGATTTCCTTTCACACCTGCCCCCTGGCGACTTTAGGGGGTAAAGATACCGGCGGGATGAATGTCTACGTCGCCGAACTGACCCGCCATCTGGGTCAGATGGGCGTCCATGTCGATGTTTTCACCCGCTCTCAAGATGAACATGTGCCCCATATTTTGCACAATCTGGGATATGGGAACCGTGTTGTCCATATCCCCGCCGGGCCCGAAAAACCCCTCCCCAAAACCGAACTTTACCATTACTTGGGTGATTTCGTCCAAGGCATCCTCGAATTCGCCGAAGCCAAGCATATTCACTATCACCTCATCCATAGCCACTACTGGCTTTCAGGCTTAGCCGCCGAGTCCCTCAAACACACCTGGGGGACGCCGATCTTACATATGTTCCACACCTTAGGGGTGATGAAGAACCGAGTTGCTCGGTCTCAGGCCGAACGCGAATCACCCCTGCGCATTGAAAAAGAAGCCCACTTAGTTCAAACCGTGGATCACATTGTGGCCGCCACCCCCGCCGAAAAGGCGCAATTGGAATTTCTCTATCGCGCCGACTCCAGAAAAATCACCATTATTCCACCCGGTGTTGACTTAAGCCGCTTCTACCCCATTCCCAAGGACGAAGCACGTGCGTTTGTCGGCGTGCCACCTGAGGCACGCATGATCCTTTTCGTGGGGCGTATTGACCCCCTCAAAGGTATTGAGACCCTAATTCGCGCCCTGCGACTTATTCAGGATACCGGACGATTGGCCTGCTGTCCTCATTACTTAGCCATCATCGGCGGTGACCCATCCTCCGATTCCCAACAACTCGATTCGGAGATGGCACGTTTACAACGCTTGAGTAAGCAGTTGGGAGTCAAAGATGTGGTGCTTTTCCTCGGTAAACAAGCCCAGGAATCTCTCCCTTATTACTACTCTGCCGCCGATGTCCTGGTGCTTCCTTCTCACTATGAATCTTTTGGCATGGTAGCCCTAGAAGCCATGGCGTGTGGCACTCCGGTAATTGCCTCCCAGGTTGGGGGATTACCTTTCCTGGTTCAAGATGGCGTTACCGGATTTGTCATTCCTAACGGTGAGCCTTCGCTTCTCGCAGAACGCTTGACTCAACTCATTTTAGATGCCGATTTACGTGACCGCATGGGTCAGCAGGCCATCGCGCACGCCCAACCCTATGCTTGGCCAGAAATCGCCAAGCAAATCCTCCAACTTTACTTGAGAATCCTTGCTCTATCCCCCTCCTTCCCAACGATCTCACACGAGACCCCACTTTAGAGTAATTTACCTAAAAACACCGCGAGCACCTGTAAAGCCCAAAACCACCCCCACAGCGCTGCCCATAGGCGCTGGATGCGTTCCCGACTCAGGGTAATAATCCAGAAGAAAACTGCTCCCAAAGCCCCCAGAGCAACATACCCTGATATCATAAGCGTTTGGTTTAAAACCGGCCACACGCCCGCCATCGCTTGCTGAGAGCCGACCCACAAACGCGCCACGGCTGCCAGAAATACCGTTAAGACAAAGAATTTCACCCCTATTGGAAATACCGACTTCCACAGAATTGTACTGACCAGGGCTATAACGACCAACAACAGCAGAATGGTTGCGCCGGGCACTTGGGCCCCGCCCACCTTTTCGCTTAGGATAATCACAAACCACATCACACTCCCGCTGACCAGCCCTGACCAGGCCTGAACGATCTCTGAATGCGTCTGAAGGATGGCATGGTTAAGCAGCACAACCCCCAAACCCAACAACGCCACCAGATACACCAGCAAACCTGACAGGCCCCAAAACCCCTGAACGGGCGCGGCAATCATGTGCAGTGTTAACGTCAGTAATACCAGCGCCGCCATTGGAATGAGCCCGTCCCAGAATTTACTAGAGAGATCTTGGGTCACACGCATCCAAGCCTTACCCATGGCGCGCGGAACGGCGTGCCTCGGCTGAGCGAAAGAGCGTTCCGACACCGAAACACCAACCACTACCGGCGCCGCTTCTCTCGGCTCAGGGGTAATTACAGCATCACCAGCATGGCGTCTAGATTTGGAATTGGATTTAACGCTTTCTTGGTTCGATGATGTCGTAGTTTGACCACCTGACTTACGGCTTTTTCGTTTCACGTCACTCCCACCCCATCCCTAGGCTAATAAAGTCCATATCTTCAGCCGCAATAGCCATCTTTACTCACAATATTAATCCCCACCATTGATCTCGTCAATTCTTCACACTTAACAACCGCTTTTCAACTTTCTTAGAGATACACCGGGTTATCCAAGCGAAATCCGTATCCACGAATGGTCACCAAATAAGGATACTCAGGATCACTGGCCGCTAAACGATCCCTCAGCCGCCGCACCAGGGCATCCAGCGCCTGATCCGATACCCCTAACGACTGTTCTTCTCCCCACACTGCCCGGATGATTTCTTGCCGCGAGACCGCCTCCCCTTGATGATCATAAAGGATTTCCAAGAGCCGAAATTGGGGCACCGACAACGGCGGTAAAACTTCGCGCCCCGCGACCCAGACCCGATGAGATTGTTTATCCAAATAAAGGCGTCGCCGCGCAGGTTCGGCCTCTTTTTGCACGGGTACCGGCTCTATCAGGGGGAGAGTTGCATCCGAAGCCAGGTATACAAAATGCTGCACCAGGGCAATCTGGATCAAATCCCCATCCTCCAAACGCACTTGACCCTCAACGCGCCGTCCGTTACAAAAAGTTCCATTTTTGCTGGCCAGATCCTCTAAAATTACATTATCCTCAACCAGGGTAAGGCGTGCGTGATAACGCGAGACCTGACGGTCAGGAATGACCACCTCACACCGCGCATCTCGCCCGATGGTCAACGTGTGATCAACTACCCACCGTTGGCCATTTAGCGGACCGGTTTGACCGATGAGCAACGGGAATTCTTTTTCGCGATCATTTTTCATCATAGGTGTCCCAAATTAAAAGTTCCACTCAATGGTTCCTCCGACCCTCAGTTATAATATAACAGAAAATGAAAGTGGAAGATACGCCCTTTTTAGGCTGACATTTACGCCGCGATTTAATTGTCAGCCCCTGGAACGCTAATTAGGTCATCACGATTATGCCCATACCTCTTAAGTCCGGGAGTGTCTTGCGGAATCGCTACCGCATTCGCCGCATTATTGGCCATGGCGGAATGGGAAATATTTATTTAGCCGATGACCTGCGCCTAGAAGGCCGCCAATGTGCGCTCAAGGAAGTGGAATACGACCGCTCTCTGCCTCCGGATCTGCTTAAGGAAGCCCGCGAGCAGTTTTTCCGCGAAGCAACCGTTTTAGCACGACTGGACCATCCCAATCTCCCCAAGGTGTCGGATTTTTTCTCCGTTGAAGAACGCGATTACCTGGTTATGGATTATGTGCCGGGCAAAGACCTGCGCACTCTCATGTTGGAAGCCAAGGCTAAGCATGAGTTTTTACCCGAAAGCGAGGTCCTGAACTGGGCAAATCAGTTAGCCGATGCGCTGATCTACCTTCACAGCCAAAACCCGCCTATCTTGCACCGCGATATTAAGCCCAGCAATCTCAAGATCACGCCGAGCGGACTGCTTAAACTAGTGGATTTTGGGTTGGTCAAATTAGCAGCACCCGGTGAGGTGACCATTACCATACTGCAAGGGCAAGGGACCGCTCTCTACACCCCCCTTGAGCAGTACGGGGGTGATGGCGGGCATACAGATGTCCGAAGTGATATCTACGCTTTTGGCGCAACATTATATCATTTGCTCACCAACACTCCCCCTGCAGATGCTAAAGAACGTTTTCTCAACCCTAGCGCGCTGATACCACCGCGACAGATCAACCCTGCGATCAGCCCGCGCACCGAACGGGCGATTTTATGGGCCATGGGGTTACACCCTAACGAGCGCCCCGAAAGTGTGGAAGAATTCCGCCTCAGCCTGATCGGTGACCGTCCCAGTATTTCACGCCCTTTGCCGAAGCAGTCCAGGGTTACCTCCAAGTGGTACTTCTTAACCCTGCCCGCAGAACGCGCATTGCTTTATACCGCCATCGCACTAAGCCTGCTCGGCTTGGTTCTCACTCTGATTCGCTAATCCCCAACCAGCGTTCCAACCAAGATCTCAGATATCCACCTGTTATCTGCCACAACCGGCTCAATCCCCAACCGATGCTACAGCCAAGCAGAACCGCCACCGCGATTCCCACCACCCCCGCCTGAACAAACCCGTTCCTGGCATCGGGAAGGGCAACACTAACAAGATAGGCGATCATTCCTCCGATGATCGTAAACATCGCCTGCTGGTAGGCTAAACGAACGGGCATCGCGCGTGATGCCAACCCTCCAACCCCCAAGCCAACCCCCCAAACCACAAACATAGAAACCAGCCACATTCCCAGGGCAGATCCCTTGCTTTCCGTGTTTTCGGGGTGAGGCGTAGGCGTGGGGGTTTCTTCCGTAGGTGTTGCCCTTATCTCAGGGGTTTGCGTAGGTATCACCGTGGGCAAGACTGCTGTTACCGCTGCTTCCTGACCATTGGTGATATTAATGGTGACAATTTGCGATAACAGCGCCGGATCACTCGCGGCACGGATTTCAACCGGCGTCGCCTCGGTGATCTTGTACGTGGTTTGAGCGACACCTTGGTTGGTTACCGTTTCTATCTGCTGCTGAATGCGCTTTTCACCCATACCTGTTGCAATCATAAAACGTACCACGGTGCCGTCGGGTACCGGGTTGCGATTATGATCATATATGAGGCCGGTGCGGATCAAAATGACATCCCCAACCCTAAAAGAGGGAGGTTCTGTTGACTGGGGTGTCATCTGGGGCGATACTGCTCCTTCACTCCCCACCGGTTCCACAAAGATGGGAATAACTTGCGTCGGATCCGGTGAGGTGGCAATTATTAGATCATAACCTATCCCGGGCACCGAAACCGGCGGCGCTCCCACCGGCACCACTTCTTGAAAGAGCACCCGTGCCGCCATATCTAAAAAGGGCGGGGCTTTGCTGTAAACCGCGTAATAAGCCGTTAATTTGCTCACATCCGTCGCATCCAGATAATAGGGCGCGTTAAAGGCGAAGACAATGACACGCTTATTGCGGATGAGATCAGGACGTTCGGCTAATAATCGCCGCAAAGCATCGGCTTCCGGATGATCACGGCGCGGGTTCAAAATAGAAAAAATAACCCACTCGGCTTGACGGAGATTGTTATCCAGCGCCGCCATTTCCTGCCCACCATTAAGATAGGCGGTGAGATCTTGAAACGAATAAGCCGAGAGGTAAGCCTCATTGATCTGGCCCCCCGCTTGCGGTCCGTATAACTTCACCACAGCCCTCTTCAAGCCATCCACAGAGAAGATGAACTGCTCGGGACATGTGCTACACTGCCGCGCATTTTCTACATCCGTAAAAAAGATCATTCCCTCCCGCGGTGCCGGCGGGCGCGGCAAAGCATCACTCAACTCGGCAGCATCGGGGCTTAGCAGCGTTACCGATTGGCGCGCCACTTCAAACACCACAGACTGTGAACGCCCCACCTCATTCAGGGCAATCGGTTCAGGAAGCACATCCTCAATATTGAAGGATGGATAAAGACGATATTTCAACGTCAGAATGCGTAACACCGAGGCATCCACACGTTCGGCGAATGCCGCATCCTCCAAATATTTTTGGACAAAGGAATCCAGGGTTTTGATCAAAGCATCAAGCGCATTCGCATCGCCAGACCCGACGAAATTGTTCACATACAACAGATCATTTCCGGCCAGAAAGGCAGTGCGAGCAACCAGGCGCGGGTCAAAACTCTGACCGGTAGGATCAAAAAAGCGCTTAACCGCATTACTGCCGAGGTTATCGCTGATGACCAATCCGCCGCCTTGATACCAGGTACCGATCGGGTCAAGGCGAAGCAACTGCTCCAATGCCGTGGCATCCAACGAAATAGGACGAGTGCTGGCACGGATATTCCCTTGAAAGCCCTGATAGCGGATATGCGAAACCAAAACACCATCCGGAGCGACAGGATCCCCCGGTAGCGCCTGTGTCACTGCGAAGAAGGGTGCCAGTTCAATTTGCTTAAGTTGCTCTAAGGATTTCCTTACTGTCGCCACCTCTTCTTCGGGCGAACGGTCCGAACTTCCTTGCCCCGGAAAATGCTTGGCAATAACTGCTATTCGCCCATTACTTCCTGCATGAACCCCACGGATAAAGGCTTTACCCATCTCCCCCACCCAGTAGGGATCTCCGCCAAAGGTACGTGTCCCCAGATCCTCACCGCTCATGCCTAAGTTGGGCACATCCAAAACGTCCAGTGAGGGACCAAGGTAAAGATTGAACCCCAAGGCATAAAGTTCTTTCCCCAGAACCTGCCCCACCTGCTCGGCCAGGGTGGGCTTCCAAGTGGCTCCGATGGCCATCGCGCTGGGAAGCGGGGTCATCCCGTTGAAGATTTGATCATTTGGGTAAAGATCCCCCTCTTGCGATATTCCCACAAACAAAGGTATATATGCCCAACGAGTCGCCTGCCCGGTGCGTGGATCAATGGCGGGAGTTTGTGATGCATCCCATGCTACCTGTTGCAAGTTGCGAATCAGTTCCGCCGTTTGCGCCACAGTGCCATCCGGCCCAACAAAGTTATCATTGGCCGCACTGAGCACCACTCCACCTACATGGTAGCGGGTGATGAGCGTATAAATGGGGGTGTTTGAACCCACATCACGCCCTTGAAAGGTCACCAGGAATAACTGACCTATTTTCTCTTCCGGAGAAAGTTGCGCCAATAGTTCACGTGCTCGTGCCTCAGCCTCATTTGAGGGCGTCTGAGCGTGACTCGGTGCAGGTAACGGGAAAATACCGAGCACTGTTAACAGAACAATAAACCAAACCCATCTCTTCCCCCCGCGGCTGGATTTATGTTGGCACTCCGGATGCCCTGGGATTGACTTTCGACTCATGGTTTAGGAATGGTCTCAACCTTTTGATCGGATAACCGTGCCTGCATGTGTGAACGAATCTGCATCGCCAATGCAGGATCGTCGGTAAACACACCATCCGTCCCCCACCGAAAGAGAGCCTCCAAATCCTCGGCTCGGTTAACCGTCCACACATGCACCCGCCGTTTTCGGCGATGCTCCTGCGCGATGCTTTCAGGCGTCACGTCGGCAAGGTAAGGATGAATAATACGTGGCGAAATCCAGCGCATAAAATCAGACCGTGCCAGCCACCCTGCTCGTCCTTCCAAGGCCAGCAAGGCAATTGGGCATTCTGGTAATAGGCGGCGGATTCGAACCAGATTCCACGGATTGAATGACGAGAAAAGCACCCAATCTTCCAAGTGGTATTCGCGCACCAGTTGCGCCACCTTTATTGGTAATGGATCGAATGGCGCATTATAGTTGGTCAGTTCTACGTTTATGAACAGACGCCGCCCAAATTCTTCAAACACCTCTCGCAGTAGAGGAACTTTCTCTCCCCGAAACTCTGCGGAGAAAAATGAGCCTGCATCCAGACGTCTTATCTCATCCAGCCTTAAGTGCCGCACTTCGCCGCGACCGTTTGTGGTGCGGTCAACGGTCATATCGTGGATAACGACCACCTCGCCATCCGCAGTTAATTTGGCATCCAACTCAATCGCCTCCACCCCCTGCTCCGCGGCCAGGCGAAACGCCGCCAGGGTATTTTCCGGCGCATACGCCGAAGCACCACGATGGGCAAAAATCACCGGTTGAGGAAGTTTCTCCAGCATGCTACAACTCGACAAAGTAAGATTCAGCCGCGCGATCAATCAAATCCGTGCTCATTTCAGGTTCAATTCCCAGATAACGCGAGATATCTAGAATCTGGTCACATAAATCACGCGGATGTGAAGCTCGCAGTTTGCGGTTTCGCTTTATATAATGCTCTTGCAGTAGATAAGCCAGCCCCTGATCGCTGTACTTGATCCCTTTTTGTGCCGCCACACGGCGGAAAATCTCACGATATTCCTCGTATGAAGGATCGGGGATCTCAATTTTATGGCGCAGGCGTCTCAAGAACGCCTCATCCACCAAATCTTTGGGGGGAATGTTGGTTGAGAAAATAACCAATACATCAAATGGGATCTCGAATTTACGCCCGGTATGTAAAGTCATGTAGTCAATGCGATTCTCAAGCGGTACAATCCAGCGATTTAACAAATCGCGCGGACGCACCAATTGACGTCCGAAGTCGTCAATGAGCAAGATCCCCCCATTCGCCTTGACCTGGAAGGGTGCTTCATAATACTTCAACGTATCATCAAACACCAAGTCCAGGCCAGCCAAGGTCAATTCCCCCCCGGTAACGATAAACGGGCGGCGGATCAGCACCCAGCGAGGATCTCGGCGCGCACCGGTGCGCAGAGCGCCTGTACCTTGGGCCGTATTTTCCTCAGCCACCCGTTGGTGATTCACCGAATCATAAAGTTTGATCACCTGACCATCCACATACAACGCATAGGGGATATACATCGTCTGCACCTGGATCAAATCCCCAATCGCGCGCGCCACCGAGGTCTTACCGTTACCGGGTGGACCGTAAAGGAAAATAGAGGTACCGGAGTTGACCGCTGGCCCAATACGCTGATAGGTGGACTCTGAGAGAACCAAATGCGCCAACACCTGACGTAAAAGGCGACTGGTTACTTGAAGACGTCCCCGGCTCTGCTTGCGAATGGCTTCGTTATACACATTGAGCGGCACCGGCGCGGGACCGGCATATTGACTGCGTTCCAACGCTTCCCGTGCCCGTGCGATACCTACACCGGTAATCCCATAAACATAAGCACCTTCCCCCAATCCCATCTGTGAGGTGCGTACCTCGATACACTTTTCGCGCTTCAGGGCATCCAGAATCTGATCCACCACCCCGGTAAACGGCAAAGCAATCTCTTCGGCCACCTTAAAGCCGCTCATATACCCCTGGAAATAGAAAATTTTAAGCACCAGATCCTGTAGCCACAGCGGCGACAACCCGGTCTCTTCAATTCGGGTGATCGGAGGCGGGACAAAAGGCGGGGGTTCCAATGGAGGCGTGGGAGGGTTATTGGGGATGCTTGATTTTGTGGGGGTGTTCATCCTTACCAAACCTCCATAGCGTACAGGATCATACAGTTTGTTATTCGATTATAGCACGGGTGACTTGCGCAAACGGCCTGCCTCTTATATAATGCCACCATGATGAAAGTCAGTGTCGTTATCCCGGTTTATAACGAACGCCAAACCATTCGCCAAATTGTTCAGCGTGTCCTCGATACCGGCCTGGTATACGAGATCATCATCGTTGACGACGGCTCCACGGATGGCACCCGTGACATCCTTAAAGAACTAGAGAACCAACCCCCTATCCGGGTCATTTTACACCCTGCTAATGCAGGTAAAGGGGCTGCGGTGCGAACCGGCATCCAAAATGCTCGCGGCGATGTCATCATTATTCAAGATGCAGATTTGGAATATGATCCGCGCGAATATCCCAAACTTTTGCGCCCCATCGAAGAAGGGATCGCCGAAGTTGTGTATGGATCACGTTTCCTTGGTGGAGCACGCCGTCCGATCCTCTTCTGGAATATGGTGGCTAACCGCTTGTTGACCTTTATCACCAATCTTCTCTACAACAACATCCTGAGCGACATGGAAACCGGGTATAAGGTCTTCAAGCGCGAGGTGATCCAGAATATCCCGCTCCGCGCCCAGCGCTTCGATTTTGAACCGGAATTCACGGCCAAAATCCTCAAGCGCCGCATCCGCATTTACGAAGTTCCCATAGACTTCAACCCTCGCGATTACTCAGAAGGTAAGAAGATCAAGGCATGGGACGCGTTTGAAGCCCTATGGGCCTTGATCAAATACCGCTTTGTAGATTAAATCTCACGTTGGCTTGAAATCGCGCACGGTCAGTTGCAGGGTTGCCTGACCATTATAGTGGTTAATGCCCAGCGTGTAGACCACGTCAATCCGTGGGGTAACTTCCGCAAACCGATCCCCCTGCCTAAAAGCAATGGCATCGAAGATAAAGCGCCCATCACTCAGTTTCAGCGCAAGGTGTCGGCCTTCCGCACCCACCGAGCGCGCTGAACGTACCTCAACCCCTCGAGAAAGAAACGTGACTTCGGAGTTACCTAAACCGAATGGCTCAAAGCGCTGCAAATACGATAAGATTTCCGGGCGAATCTCCGAAAGAGGGAGTTCAATATCTACACGCAAACTTGGAATAAGTTCGCGCGCGTACAATGTCCGTTCTGCAATATCTTCCAAACGCTCAACCAAGAGAGACAGCCTCTCAGTACGCACCGTAAAACCGGCCGCTAACGCGTGACCGCCATGGCGATCCAGCAAATCCGCACATTGATCCAGGGCTTCGGTAATGTGAAATTCGGGAATACTGCGACACGAGGCTTTCGAAAACTCTCCCCCTCGCACTCCCACCACTGCCGGTCGGTAATACGCTTCGACTAAGCGCGAGGCCACCAAGCCCACAACCCCTTCATTGAAATCCTCTTCAAAAACGACCAACAGATTACGGGACTGAGGATCGCGTAGCACTTCCTCGGAACGACGCTGCATCGCCAGCGTCAAGCGTTGGCGTTCACGGTTGCGATCATCCAATATCTGCGCTAACCGCGAACACACCTCGGGCTGATCGGCCACCAATAAATGATAAGCATCCATCGCCGTTTCCAGACGTCCGGCAGCGTTGAGACGCGGCCCAAGGATAAACCCAATGCCCTCGGCATTCACCCGGGTTAAGTCATACCCCGCGGCACGTGCCAGTGCGACTAATCCCGGCCGTTTCCCTTGACGCATTCGGACTAATCCTCGTTGAACCAGAACCCGATTTTCCCCCACCAAAGGCACGACATCCGCTACCGTGCCCAATGCTACCAAGTCCAACCACTCCTCAGGTTGAACACCCGATACGGGACGTCGCGCAAACAAGGCCTGCACCAGCTTGTAAACTACCCCGACCCCCGCTAGGTTCTTCTCCGGGTAGGGATCATCGGCGCGCTTGGGCGAAACCACAGCCCGAGCCGGCGGAATTTCGACCTTGGGATAATGGTGATCCGTAATCACGATATCTAGACCACAGTGATTCGCGTACTCCACCTCATGAATTGAACGCAAGCCACAATCCACCGTGATGATCAGGTCGGTCCCGCTTTCGGCCAATTCATCAATTGCCGTGGTATTTAGGCCGTAACCCTCATCAAAACGACTGGGGATATACACCCGCACATCCGTTGCTCCCAGGTGGCGTAAAGCCTCATAGAGCAAGGCACTGGCCGTTACGCCATCCACATCATAATCGCCATAGATGACAATGCGCTCGCCGTGATCAATCCCCCACAAGATGCGGTCAACAGCACTGTCCATATCTTTCAGTAGCCAGGGATCATCTAAAAGCACCTGCCCATTGAGAAACGCCTCTGCCTGCGCCTGTGTCTCGATACCCCGGTTGTAAAGCAATTGGCGTACCAGAGGGGGGTAAATAGCCAGTGCGGAGTCAACTGCGGGGGGAACCGGTTGAGAGATTTCCCAACGTTTATCCAGTCGAGGGGACATTATCCATTCTCCTCATCATCTTTGGGGTCAATGTAGATGCGGGGTAGCCGCGCCATCATGTTGGTAACCACCTCATAATTGATCGTGCCCCAACGCTCGGCAACCTCCTCTACCGAGATAAAGCCCTCTCCCTGGCGACCGAAAATCACCACCTCGTCTCCCGGTGCCGCCCCCATTACACCATCCAACTGAATCATGATTTGATCCATACACGGCGTGCCCAACACCGGAGCTTTTTGCCCATGGACGAGAACCTCATTTCCCAAAACCCGGCGAATCCCATCCGCATACCCGGCGGCAACGACCCCGATGCGCTCATGATCCCTTGTCACATACCGGTGCCCGTAACCCACACCACTCTCCGGCGGCAACACCTTCACGGAAACCAGACGCGCCTTCAATGCCATGGCCGGACGGAACGAAGAGGGAAGGGGCGTCTCCGGAGAGGGATGCAGACCGTACAACGCAATCCCCGCTCTCACCAGGTCATAACGCGCTTGCGGAAAATTAAAAATCGCCGCAGAATTGCTGGCATGCACCCAACGCGGACGCAACTTCAGGGCAGTCAGCGTTTCCAG
The DNA here is from genome assembly GCA_964427505.1 of uncultured Thermanaerothrix sp. Lineage (GTDB taxonomy): Bacteria > Chloroflexota > Anaerolineae > Anaerolineales > Anaerolineaceae > Thermanaerothrix. Next base: position 12,400 of record CAYRUO010000003.1, on the reverse strand, counting down.
AATTCCATCAAAATGCCGAATTTGTTTTAAGGTAGGTGCAGGATCGCTCTCATCTGCCCGCGCGAAATGGGTATACAGACCCTCTACCTTTAATCCAGGTAAAGCCATCAGCCAACGGATAAAATCCACCGCCCCCTCCGGCAAAACCCCCAAGCGCCCCATCCCGGTATCTACTTTGGCATGCACGCGCAGTTCGCGCCCTAATCCCCGGGCTTGATTAGCATAAGCCTCCGCCGTTTGAGGGTCGAAAACCGTCAAAGAGATATCCTGGGCAAGGGCTTCCTCGACCCAAAAAGGATGGGTATACCCTAAGACCAGCACTTGGATCTCACGGCTAAAGCGTCGAACCTCTAAGGCCTCTTCAATCCGTGCTACACCGCACCAAGTTGCACCGATTTGGGTTAGAGCCGGTACCACCCCACCAATCCCGTGGCCGTATGCATTCGCCTTGATGACGGCCATTACCGGTCGTTGGCTGATCGCCTGCAAAAGACGATAATTATGCTGGATAGCCCCCAGATCAATCTCCAACCACGTCGTGAGCACCTCTTCGTCCATAGGGGTATAGTATAAGCACCTCTCCCGCTCCCTGCAAGCCTTGGCGGCAAAATAACCTCTCCGGGTTATCCCAAATCACCAGATGCCCCTGTTGACCCCGCTCCGTAACGCCCTTAAAATAATTTGTGGTTATGGACTTCTTACCTGCCGGTTTCTTCCGCCCAGATCATGATCCGCCTTAGTATGGGGCTCTTTAGTGTGTGTTATCAAAAGGGCTGTCCTTATACAGTTTTGAAGTGGTTGAGTATTAAAAAGCCAAAGGAGTGGCGGCTATGTTTGTTAACCCTTTTCCATCTAAACGAGCCCCGGTATACGCGGATGTACCCGATGAAAAATGGTACGATTGGCGCTGGCAACTCAGCAATCGCCTGAACACGGTTGAAGAATTTGAACGTGTACTGCGGCTAACCGACAGCGAACGCAAAGCCCTCAGCCAAAAGGGCTTATTCCGTGTGGACGTAACCCCTTACTTTGTTTCTTTGATTGATCCCGACGATCCTGATGATCCCATCCGCAAACAAGTCATCCCGCGCGAGGAAGAAATCGTCCCGTTTACCGGGATGATGGAAGACTCGCTAGCCGAGGATCAACATTCCCCGGTGCCCGGGCTGGTGCACCGCTATCCCGATCGGGTATTGATGCTGGTAACAACCCAATGTGCCTCTTACTGCCGTTATTGCACCCGTTCGCGCATCGTCGGCGATCCCAGCGCCACCTTCTCACGTAGCGAATTCGAAATGCAATTGGATTACTTGCGCCACACCCCGCAGGTGCGCGATGTGCTTCTCTCCGGCGGTGATCCACTCACCCTAGCGCCACGCCTGCTGGAAGAATTGTTACAAAAACTGCGCGAAATTCCCCACATCGAGATTATCCGTATCGGAACGCGTGTCCCGGTATTCTTGCCAATGCGCATCACCGAAGAACTCTGCACAATGCTGGAAAAATACCATCCGCTGTGGATGAACATTCACGTCAATCATCCCAACGAGATCACGAAAGAACTTGCCGAAGCCTGTGATCGCCTGTCCCGCGCGGGTATCCCGCTGGGGAATCAATCTGTACTATTGGCCGGGATCAACGATTGCGTCCATATTCAACGCAAACTGGTGCATGACCTTGTGCGCATCCGCGTGCGTCCATATTATCTCTACCAGTGCGACTTGGTGGAAGGCGCTGGTCACTTCCGCACCCCTGTTGCCAAGGGAATCGAGATTATCGAAGGCCTACGCGGACACACGTCCGGCTATGCGGTTCCCACCTATGTGGTGGATGCTCCAGGGGGCGGTGGAAAGATCCCGGTCATGCCCAATTACCTCATCAGCATGTCCGATCACAAGATCGTTTTACGCAACTACGAGGGCTACATCACCACATACGAGGAACCCTTAGACTATAAACCCCATGATCCTAAAACCTGCGTTTACTGCCAGAACAAACGCCCCGAACCGGGCCAGAAGGGTATAACCGCCCTGCTCGATGGCGAAGAAATGTTCATAAAACCCGAAGGGTTTGACCAATTACACCGCCGTGGTGGGGGCATCCACCGCCTGCGCGCCGACCCCTCGAAATGGAAGCCGTTGGGGATAGGAAGCGGTGATAATGAAGCCGCTCCCACCAATGACCCAAAACTCGATCAATCTAATTCAATTTAAGGAGGTGTTATGCATTACCGACGTTTGGGACGCTCTGGTCTGAAGGTCAGCGAAATTTCGCTGGGTGCATGGGTCACTTTCGGTCATCAAATTGACGAAAAAACCGCCATTGACCTAATCCACGCTGCCTATGACCACGGCATCAATTACTTTGACAATGCAGATATTTATGCCAACGGTCAAGCCGAAATTGTGATGGGCAAAGCCATTAAAGACCTACCGCGTGAAGCCCTGGTCATCTCCACGAAGGTGTTCTGGCCTACGATGCCAGGGCCTAACGGACGCGGCCTTTCCCGTAAACACGTCATGGAATCCATCCATGCCTCATTGCGCCGGTTAGGTACGGACTACGTAGACCTATACTTCTGCCACCGCTACGACCCGGACACACCGCTAGAAGAGGTTGCACGGGTCATGGACGATTTGGTCCATCAGGGCAAGGTGCTCTATTGGGGCACGTCAGAATGGCGTGGGGCTCAAATCACCCAAGTATACGGCATTTGCCGTCAATACGGGTTAATTCCCCCCACCATGGAACAACCTCAATATAACCTGCTCCACCGCCGTCGCGTGGAAGAAGAACTGGCGCCGGTGTGCCACGAACTGGGGATTGGCTTGACCACCTGGAGCCCACTGGCATATGGAATCCTCACCGGTAAATACAACGAGGGTATCCCCGCAGGCAGTCGCGCTTCGCTTCCCGATATGGCTTGGATCCGAGATATGATCACCCCGGAACGCATCGCAAAAGTGCGTCAGTTAACCGACCTGGCCAAAGAACTCGGAATCACCCCTGCTCAACTGGCGATTGCCTGGATCCTTCGCCGCAAGGAAGTCTCCAGCGTTATTACCGGGGCAACGCGTTTAGAACAACTAGACGAGAACCTTGGCGCAGCCGAAGCGGTCGAAAAACTTACCGATGAGGTGCTGGAGCGCATTGACCGCATTGTCGGCGTTCCCGGTGATAACGATTAAGACGCTGACCACGGAAAAAAAACGAAGACGCGGGCTGACACCCGCGTCTTTTTCTTCTCAAATCGAGAAAACTCACGCTTCTTTCTGCTTTGCGCCTCCCAACATTACCATGCGCACTTCGGGTAAATCGGTGTACCAGATCAAAAAGGCTGAGAGCAACATGGCGATAATCGTCATGAGCACGTAAGGAGCATTGAATACCTGTACGCCGTTCACATTCACCGTGCCGCGCGAGAGCACCAGCATCAGCCGGCTAATGATGTTAAAACCCTGCGAAAACGAAATCAGATACCACGGCCAAGGAGCAAGACTGCGACGCAGGATCTGAATCGCTCCGATTAAAGCCAACACGGCAAGCACCACCGGCAACCACCATTCCTGCGACGCAGGATTAAATGAGGCGGCGGGGTACAAAACCAACGGGACAACCTGAAGGATCAAGAAGGTAGCAATAACTCCCGGCTGGAAGAAGAACCTGGGTAACATATTGGCTCTCCCTAAAATTAAAGATCAGTTTATTCGGGGGATAATGATCTTTGATATTAGTGCACAATCTTGCCTTTGTCAAGCAAAAGCGCTAGAATATATTCATATTCTTCACAAGTTTATCCTCAAACTCTTGACAAATCCCAAAGGCTCACCTATTATTGTGCGCAATTAATCCCCTCGGCTAACAACCAGCCTCTAAACCAACAATTCATCTCGGCCCCCGTAAGTCCAAATTAAAAGGCGTTGCGCTTAAATCTTTGAGCCAAAGGAGGTGATTGGCTTACACTTAGTCAAGATGATTTTCTAAATTAACACCCCCAGCCTCGTTGTTCTTGCGATAAATCTAAAGCCATAGGAGGAGAGTATGCGCTCGGTTAAGTTTCTATCTATCGTTTTGCTATTGGCAGTTATCCTAACTGCCTGCGCCCCAGGGGGCGGGGGCGCAGCCCAGCCCAAAGAACTAAAAGTCGCCATTCTTGCGCCTCTTTCAGGCCCGGTTCCAACGTTTGGCGTCTCGACGCGTGATGGAGCCCTCATGGCCATTGACGAGTGGAATGCCAAGGGCGGTGTCTTGGGCATGAAGATCGTGCCCATCGTCGAGGACAGCCAATGCACCCCTGATCCTGCGGTTAACGCCGCCAACAAGGTTATTGACCAGGATGGCGTAAAGTTCATCATCGGCGAGGTTTGCTCTAAGGCTTCCATCCCCGTCTCTGAAATCGCCAACGCCAAGGGTGTCATCCAGATCAGCCCCACATCCACGAACGTCAACGTCACTGTTGACAGCCAGGGCAAAGTGAAACCCTACATCTTCCGCGCCTGCTTTATTGATCCGTTCCAGGGGCAGGTGGGGGCTAAGTTTGCTTGGGAGAAACTCGGCGCTAAGAAGGCTTTCATCATGCTGGATCAGGCCAATGACTACGTCAAGGGCTTAGCCGAGGAATTTGAAAAAGCCTTCACCGCTCTGGGTGGTCAGGTTGTCGGTAAAGCCACCTACACCGCCAAGGATACGGACTTCTCCGCCATTCTGGCCCAGGTGGCCGAGGCCAAACCGGATGTGGTTTACCTGCCTGACTACTACAATGTGGTCAACCTGGTCACCAAGCAGGCTAAGGAAAAGGGCATCAACGTACCCTTTGTGGGTGGCGATGGCTGGGATTCCGCCGATTTGGATCTAGCCGCAGCGGATGGTGGCTTCTTCACCAACCACTACTCACCGGATGATCCGCGCCCCGAAGTGCAGAACTTCCGCAAGGCTTACGGTGAGAAATACAAGGACGAGAATGGTAACCCCAAGGTGCCCGATGCGCTTGCCGCGCTGGCCTATGACGCTACCAACCTGCTCCTAGAGGCTATCAATCAAGCCGGTACCACCGATACCGCCAAGGTGAAGGACGCTCTGGAGAAAATTAAATTCAACGGCGTCTCAGGTCAGATCACCTTCGATGCCAATCACAACCCGATCAAGTCCGCTGTGATCCTCGCCGTCAAGGATGGCGCCGTCAAGTTTGAGACGGTTGTCAATCCATGAGCCACGCGTCTTGAGCCTATCGCAAAGCTGGGGGGCGCCACATTAACTTTGGTCGCCCCCCGCATACTGCAAGATTGGCAGTAGGAGCCTAGAGCCTATGCAAACTGTATCAGCGTCCTCAACTCCGGTCATTTATCACCGCCGACAACCTTTGCTATGGGTTGGCAGAGGTTTCTTTGCCTTATTAGGTTTGTTGGTTCTTTACATTCTCGGCGTCAATTTAGTCAAAAACCCCACCCTATTCGCCCAAATTTTTATCAGCGGACTGCAATTAGGGTTTGTCTATGCCATGATCGCCTTGGGCTATACCATGGTTTACGGTATCGTCAAATTGATCAATTTTGCCCATGGCGATGTCTTTATGGTCGGGGCTTTTACCAGTTTTTACGCAGTAGCCAAATACCGCCTGCACCAATGGCCTAATGCGGTCTTTCCCAATCTAGACCCAGGGTTAGGTGTTGTTATCGGCGCCATCACGGTCATCCTGCTCTCTATGCTGGTCTGCATGATCTTGGCCATCACTATTGAACGCGTGGCCTATAAACCCCTCCGCGATGCTCCTCGTATTTCAGCACTTATTACTGCAATCGGTGTCTCTTTCTTCCTTGAATTTTACGGCGCACTAAACTTTGTCTTCTCACCTCGTTTTATCCCTTACGAACGGCCTTTCGAGGTCGTTGCCTGGTATATTAAAGATGGCATTCATCGTGTTCTGCCCGGGCAGCAAGCGCCGGAAAACAGCATAACATTTTCCAATATTTTCCTCATTATTATCGGGGTTTCCCTTCTTATCCAACTCTTTTTGCAATATTTGGTTCGCCGCACCAAGATCGGCATCGCGATGCGGGCATGTTCCTATGACCGACAGGCAGCCCGCCTGATGGGCATTGACGTGGATCGCGTCATTTCCTTTACCTTTGCGGTTGGAGCAGCCTTTGCCGGTGCCGGAGGTGTGCTCTATGCTATCGCGTATAGCCTTATCTGGACCCAGTTGGGCATCTTACCCGGCTTGAAAGCTTTTGTCGCCGCCGTGCTGGGAGGTATCGGCAGCATTCCAGGGGCTTTCGTCGGGGCTTTAATTATGGGACAGGCCGAGGCAATGACCATGGGCTATATTTCCACCCCTATGCGAGATGCCGTAGCCTTTACTATTCTGATTATTGTGTTATTGCTTCGCCCGACCGGCATCTTCGGCGAACCCGAAAAAGAAAAAGCCTAAGGAGAACCCATTATGGAATTGGGATTTCTACTCGGTTCCCTGGTCAAAATTATCGCCATCATGGCCTATCTCTACGGGCTAATGTGGGTACTTGCCCGCCCCTCTATTTGGATAAAGATTGCCGGCCTAATAGGGGCGTTTGCGGTGGTGCAACTGGCCTTAACGGACATTAACGGCTTCCGACTGCTTAACAACTTTGACAATGGGCTGCTCTTTCAGGCTTGTGCTATGACCATGGTCGCTTTAGGGTTGAACCTGATCTATGGGTTCAACGGCCAATTCAGTTTGGGGCAATGGGGTTTCTACGGCATCGGCGCCTACGCCGCCGCAGATATCACCTATCGCTGGATCAATGGTGATGCACGTGGCCTTCTGGTGTTGGGCTTTGGTGCCTTGCTGGGAACTCTGGTATTAATCGGCATAAACAAATGGCTTCAGCGCTTCCGCGGCATCCCGGTGCTCTCTTCATTTACGCTTTACTTGATCGGCGCCCTCATTGCGGGCGTAACTGCAGTTTACCTGGGCAATCAATTGAACCCTCTGATCACTCCCTTCTTGGGCACCGCAGGCGAACCCGGCCCCCTCAATACCCCCGCGGCACAACAGGTAATTTACTTCCTCTCGGTGATACTGGCAGGAATTTTTGCCGCGCAAATTTCTTTCCTCTTCGGTTTGCCCGTGTTGACCCTGGGAAGCGATTATTTTGGCATTGCCACCCTGGGATTTACGATCGTAGTCAACACCCTCATGGTCAATTCGGATACCATCCTGCCCTTCCCTGAAATGAAAGGGGGACGCGGCATGATCGGTATTCCCAAACTTACCACTTGGTTCTCCGCCTTTTTCTTCATGATGTTGGTCATTATTATTATGCGCAATCTTATTCACTCTAGCACCGGGCGCTCCCTCGTAGCCGTACGTGAAGACGAGGTGGCAGCCAAAGCCATGGGGATTGACGTGGCCGGGGCAAAATTATTTGCCTTTGTAGTCGGGAGTTTCTTCGCCGGCTTGGGTGGGGCTGTCTATGCCCACTACATCGGTTTTCTCAGTCCGGGAACGTTTGACTTCTTAGCTGGCTTCAACCCCTTAATCATCGTAGTATTTGGTGGTTTGGGAAGCATGACCGGTACCATTACAGCCACGTTCGGATGGATCTTCTTCCTGGAAGGGATGCTGCGCGTGCTACTGAGCCAGATGGGCACCGAAGCCCCCACCTGGCGCTTTGTGCTTTACCCGATCACATTGCTCTTGCTGATGTTGATCCGCCCTCAAGGGCTGCTCGGTTCTGTGGAATGGGGATTCCTCAAAGGTCCAGAATTCACCCCCGTTCCACGATCCCATCCAGAACCGGCGCATGAAAGCGCGGCGTGAAAGGAGTAGCCCATGGAGACGAAACCCAACGGAAACGAACCCTCTGTACTTGAAATTCGTGGTCTCACAAAATTTTTCGGCGGTCTGGCCGCCGTGCGTAATTTCGACCTAACCTTGAAGCAGGGGGAACTGGTTGGATTAATTGGCCCGAATGGCGCTGGTAAAACTACCGTGTTTAACATGATTACCGGTCTGTATGTGCCCACCAGCGGTGAAATTTACTTCAACGGGACGAACATTGTTGGCTTGGAACCCCACGAAATCACCCGTATGGGCATTGCCCGCACTTTCCAGAACATTCGTCTTTTCCCCAACCTGACCGTGCTGGACAACGTGCGTATTGCCTACCACCCCCATTGCGGCTACACCCTGACCGACGGCCTCTTACGCACCCCACGCTTCAGCGTGAAAGAAAAGGAATTGACCGAACAAGCGCTCGATTTTCTAAGTATCTTCCAATTGGATCGCATCTACAACGAAGTTGCCAAGAACCTCCCTTACGGCGAACAGCGTCGGGTCGAGATTGCGCGGGCTTTAGCCTGCAATCCCAAACTATTACTTCTGGATGAACCCGCCGCAGGCATGAACCCGCGCGAGATTATTGAACTGATGGACCTGATCCATTTCATTCGCGAACGATTTGACTTGACCATCCTGCTCATCGAACATCAAATGCGGGTGGTTATGGGGATTTGCGAGTGGATTACGGTCATGGATTTCGGCCAGGTGATCGCCCGTGGCACCCCCAAGGAGATCCAGGAAAACCCCTTGGTCATTGAAGCCTACCTGGGGAAAGGAGTGACCCATGCTGCTTGAAGTTCATAATCTCAATGTTTACTATGGTGCCATTCACGCCCTTCAGGGCATCTCGTTTCACGTTGACGAAGGCGAAATCGTCACCCTCATTGGAGCAAACGGGGCGGGAAAATCCACCACACTACGCACCATCTCAGGCCTGCTCCGCACCCGCACCGGTTACATTCGCTATAAAGGGCGCGATATTACCAACACCCCAGCCCAGGAAATTGTCAAAATGGGCATCAGTCATGTGCCTGAGGGACGCAAGATTTTCGCCCCGCTTACCGTGCGCGAGAATCTGCTAATGGGTGCCTACACACGGAACGACCCCAACGAAATTCAGCGCACCATGGAGCGCGTTTTCACCTCTTTCCCGCGCCTAAAGGAACGCATTAACCAATTGGGAGGCACTCTCTCCGGCGGTGAGCAGCAAATGCTGGCCATGGGACGTGGTCTCATGAGCCGCCCCACCTTGCTTCTCTTGGATGAGCCTTCCATGGGCCTCAGCCCCATTCTAGTCGAAGAAATCTTCCGTATTATTCAAGAGATCAACCAACAAGGCACCAGCATTCTTCTGGTAGAACAAAACGCGCACATGGCGCTTTCCATCGCTCACCGCGCTTACGTACTTGAGACCGGACGTATTGTGCTCTCGGGCACAGCCAAAGAGGTCGCCGAAAATCCAATGGTCAAGGCAGCCTACTTGGGCATCTGATCTGCCTGTACCGATGGCATTCCGCCCCGCCTATCTGAGCCTTCTGGCAAGCGGTGAACTTAAACGGCGGGTTGAACTCGCCTACGCCCATCTCGAAGCCTGCGATTTATGCGCCTGGGCCTGCGGCGTCAACCGCCGCGCAGGGCAATTGGGGGTCTGCCGTACGGGTGAAAAAGCTAAAGTCAGCAGTTATGGTCCCCACTTTGGGGAAGAAGCCCCTTTGCGCGGCTGGCGTGGCTCAGGCACCATTTTCTTCACTCGCTGCAATTTGCGCTGTCAGTACTGCCAGAATTATGAAATTAGTCAAACCGACCAAGGGCAAGAAGTCGAACCGGAAGAACTGGCCGAGATCATGCTACACCTTCAGCACTTGGGATGCCATAATATTAACCTTGTCTCCCCTAGCCATGTGGTGGCGCAAATCTTGGCTGCCGTCCTCATCGCCGCTCAAGCCGGACTGCGCCTCCCCCTGGTCTATAACACGGGCGGCTATGACTCAATGGAAAGTTTACGCCTGCTGGATGGGGTCATTGATATTTACATGCCGGATATGAAATACGCCGATCCCGAGATTGCCAAACGTTATTCGCGCATCCCCAACTACCCTCAGGTCAACCAGGCCGCCGTGCGTGAAATGCACCGGCAAGTGGGTGATTTGCAACTAGACGAAAACGGGATTGCGGTGCGCGGTTTGCTGGTTCGCCACCTGGTTTTACCCAACAATCTCGCCGGCACTGAGCAAATCGTCCGCTTTCTCGCCCAGGAAATATCGCCCAATACCTATCTTAACATTATGGATCAATACTATCCAACCTATCGCGCCCATCTGTTTCCAGAGATCAACCGCCGCATCACGGCAGAGGAATACCGACAGGCGGTAGAGGCTGCCCATCGTGCCGGATTGTATCGGCTGGATTAATGTAACCTGTGCCTTGACCCCTGCACCGGCAAAGCCACCAGGATCAGGCTACTACGCCCTTCTAGCGTATAGGTTGGGGATACAATAGGCGGCGACTGTTGCAGCTCGCAGATATCCTCGGGACAGGCAAGGCTGGTATCTACAAACCGATGCCAGCGCTGATCAGAAGGCAACCAGGGCAATTCAAAGTTTAGCGCATCCCAATAGGCGTTGAACGCCACATAAACATGTTCCCCTGCTTCGGGCAGACACAGTTCCAACGCTAAAGAATGGGATATATCGCGCCAATCCGGTTGATGACACTTAACCCCATGCCATGCAATGCGCGGCGTGTTGTCGCCCGGCTTACGCGCCCAAAACGATTCCTCACGAAACACATGGTAAGATTGCGTAAAAGCCACCAGCATTTGCACGAAGCGCCATAGACCCCGTTCTCGCTCTAGAAGTCGCCAATCCAACCAGGACATTTCGTTATCCTGACAATAGGCATTGTTATTGCCACGTTGGGAGCGTCGCACCTCGTCCCCCATTAAAAGCATCGGCGTACCTTGAGCAATCAGCAACGCAACCAGAAAATTACGAATCTGCCGCTGGCGTAAGCGCTCCACCTGGGGATCATCGGTAGGGCCTTCAACCCCGCAATTCCATGAGAAGTTTTCCTCAATACCATCCCGGTTATCTTCTAAATTGGCTTCGTTATGCTTGTGGTTATATGAGACCAAATCATTCAGGGTAAATCCATCGTGACAGGTGACAAAGTTAATGCTACGATTGGGTTCACGGTCGGGTTGGCGAAAGAGATCAGGACTGCCAATAAGGCGATTGGCAAAATCCCATATCGTACGTTCATCTCCGCGCATAAAGCGGCGCACATCATCCCGAAAGCGCCCATTCCACTCCGCCCAACGGTGACCAATGAACGTACCAACTTGATAAAGTCCTGCCGCATCCCAAGCCTCGGCAATGATCTTCGTCCCTGCGAGGACGGGATCGGTTTCGATTTCCCACAAAATGGGGGGATTCTTGAGCAATTGTCCATCTTCATCTCGTGCCATAACCGAAGCCAAATCAAAGCGGAATCCGTCTACGTGCATCACCTGCACCCAATAACGCAAAGCATCCAGAATTAACCGCCGCACAATCGAATTATTGGTATTTAGGGTATTCCCACAACCGCTAAAATTCAGATACCGCGATGGGTCGTGCGGATCAAGCATATAGTAAATGCTGTTTTCCAGCCCTTTCAATCCGAATACCGGCCCACGATGATCACCTTCAGCGGTATGATTGAAGACCACATCCAAGATGACTTCAATCCCTGCACGGTGTAGCGCTTTAACCATATCCCGAAATTCATCCACCGGGCCAAGAACATCCTTGCGTGAACTATAACCACGATGGGGTGCGAAAAACGCCACCGGGCTATAACCCCAATAGTTCGTTAACCCGGGAGGCGCATCCTGCTCGTCAAACTGTTGTACCGGCATCAATTCTACTGCAGTGATCCCTAGCGATTTGAGATAGGGGATCTTTTCGATCAAACCCGCATACGTTCCACGCTTTTCTTCCGTCACACCGGATGACGGATGGCGGGTAAAGCCGCCTATATGAAGTTCGTAGATCACCGTCTGAGCGTAGGGCAATCGCAAATGTTGATCGCCTTCCCAATTGTAGCCACGGGGATCCATCACTGCGCACTTCAGCATATGGCCCCAATCCCCACCTGGTTGTAATGCGGCCTCACGGCGGTAATTTTCGGTATTAACAATCACTCGGGCATAAGGATCTAACAGCAATTTGCTGGGGTCAAAGCGATGCCCGCGCTCAGGGTCGTGTGGTCCAAATACTCGATATGCGTAGATCTGACCGGAGCCGATTCCATGCACGTAGACATGCCAGTAGGCAAACGTGCGGTGCTCTTGGGGATCTAAATGAATCACATGCGAGGGTTCAGAATCCTCAGGATTCTCAAATAGCAAAAGATCTACCGCCGTGCTGTTCATCGAAAAGAGCGAGAAATTAACCCCGCCATCGTGAATCGTCGCCCCCAAGGGATAACTCTGCCCACGGTGAATTTTTATCTCAGACATCACAACTCTCCCGCCCTGTCAAGTCAAAAGATAATGTTACCGAGGAGGGGTGATTAGTTCAAAAGAAAAGGTTACCGAAG